>DBTQ01000036.1 GCA_002307135.1 Bacteroidetes bacterium UBA1312 | reverse complement strand
AGCAAATACAAAAAGGACACGTGATGCCGCTTTTCTTTTTCAATCTTAGCTTCTGTAAAAACCTATGCTAAATTACCGATTTTTCTTGATTTAGAAAAGAAAAAACAAGACTTTTTTCAAATTTATTTTTCAACTTAATGAACTCATTATCAGATGCCACGAGTCCACTTCGGGAGACTACATGGCGAACACTCTACCCCAAAAATAAATTCGTAAACAAGCACTTAAAATGGCAATACTTCTACTAAAACAAATTGTTCGTCGGTTTAGTCTTTTTAAATGTGTACGCAGTGTAAGATTTTTTCTTTCGATATGATTGGTGCCTCTTATCGCTGTCCGATGTATTGGATTAGCTATCAGATATTTGTATGAGGCCAATTTGTCTGTGTAAATTCTTTTTGCTTCAGCAAATTGTAAGGTCTTTAAAACAACATTTAATGTCCTGTTGGTTCTTGCTCCTACATTAAAACTGACTACCGATTTTGTACTGCGCTCTAGTGCATAAACTATCCATATCAATCTGCTTTTCTTTTGTACAAAAGTGCGCATCTCATCTACTTCGTACGTTTGACATTTTACTATTGGAGGATTAGGTATTGAATCTGCAATAAATAATATCCTTTTCAACAAAGTTGTAGTTGATATTTTTAATATTCTCGATATACTTCTAATACCAACACCTTCATTATTCAATTGAATAATCGCTTTGTTGATTTGAGGTTGATAGGCTTGATAAGTATAGTTTTCAATAAAACGATTGCCACAATTCTTACAAAGATATCTTTGCTTTTCGTTAGTTGTTTTGCCACTTTTTATCAGATTATCACAGGAACAATACATACAAATATTCTTAACGCCAAATCTGATACACGACTCTACGTTTTGGTACATATACAGACGATTTTTAGCCAATTTAAGACCAAAAATAAAAATAGGAAGGACTTTTAGCCTCCCTATTTTTTCTTCTCATTTTTTGTTTGATCTGAAAAACAATATTTTAAATATTATTTTTCTTGTAACGCCAAATCTGAAACATTACCACATTCCCTAAATGGTCAGCGTCTAGGCATGTTTTTAATGTAAATCCCTTACCAAAGCCCTGCCTATAGGTATATGTAGTACTTGTTTTCAACGATGCGCTTGCCTTATATCCTCAAATATAGGGTTTTGGCTGCGTAATGCCAACTTGTGTATATAATAGTGTTGTTATTATGCCATGTACATTAACAGAAATGATACACGAAAAGTTCTATAGTAATGCTTAATTTTGTAGCTGTTCATAGGTGAAATAAGCAATTCGTTGTAATAGCTCTTGGACATTATACCCTACTAAATAATTAATACAATGATCTACCTAGCAATAGACGACAAAACAAAAGAAAGCAAGGCTATGCTTGAATTTTTAGCCTTACAGAAATACACGCATATCTATAAAGAACCAAACACAGTTACAAAAAAAGCAATAGCCGAAGCCAGAGCAGGAAAAGCCAATAAAGTGGACAGTCTTAAAAATCTTTTTAAAGAACTGCACGACTAATGTATCAAATTGAATACACCAACCAGTTTAAGAAGGACTACAGCAAGGTTGCTAAAAAGAACCTTGACCTGAAATTAATTGATGGTATTATTACTAAGCTCGTACACCAAACACCACTTGCAGTTAAGCATAGACCCCATAAACTTAGTGGACAGTACAGCGATTGCTGGGAATGTCATATAAAGCCCGATTGGCTCCTCATTTGGAGATTAAATGACGCTACAAATACATTGACCCTTATTAGAACGGGTAGCCATTCCGATTTGTTTTAGGAAAGACAAAGAGCTATTCAAGCTACTCCTTTTTCACCCGATAAAAAATGGACATCAATAATTTACTACCCGTAGCAGAGCAAAACGAATACGAAGTACTTACAGCGCAGCAAATTGAATTAGTCAATATAGAATGTGACAAAATGAAGAACGACCCTAATTATATGCTGGATTGGCAAGAAGCTCGTAAAGCACTTCATTTTGATAATGATACAGAATAAATAGGATTCAATTTTTGGAATAAAAAAGCCATGCATTGATTTTGCATGGCTTTACTAATTTATAATTTGTAACGAGTGGTAGCTAGGCTACATATTTTGTACTATTCCTATGTACCATGTTTTTTAACTCGTCTCTCAAAAAACCTTTTAGGCTTAGGTCTTCGTCTAAAAGTGGCCAATAAATACCACTGCCTTTACCTGTAAGTTCGTATTGTAAGAGGGCTTTTTTATCATTTGTTTTTAATCTTGGATAAACAGATATGCTTTGATGCAATACTGCTTTTGTATTCAACAATATAAGCATCATATCCAACTCAGGATGGAAGTCAACAGCTTCTATACGCAAGCCTTCTTCGTAGATGAGTTTTTCTATTGCATCATAATTATTGGTTGAAGTATTCATTCCATTTAGCTTTAAATTGTTCGTAATGGGCTTCTGTAATTTGCATAATGTCTTTTTCCTCTGCATTGCTAAAACCCTCAAAATAACAGACAGAAAGTTCAGGTACTAACCATATTTTTCCATCAGCATCGCCTTTACTCACATGTATGTGCATGGGCTCTTGGCTTTCATTACTGTAAAAGAAAAATCGAATTCCTTTAATTAAGAGTACTGTAGGCATTACTTTACAAATTTACTACATTATTTTTAACCAATAACTTGTACTCACATTAAACTTATAGGGATTAGAACCAATTCCAAGCATGGGATTTAGGCACCCGAAGTACACTATTCCCTTCTGGACAAGTTATTACAGCTCGTAAATTTCTTTTAAGCTTCATTTTTGTACTTCTGTTTTGAAGTCGTTTAAACGATTTTGGAATACTGCCTAATTTAGGGCTTCCTTTTCGTGTTTTACTCATAGTTCTATTTTCTAGTTTGGGGGTACAAGATTATTTAGCGGTATTGTTTAAACCTTTTACTGATTGAATGGCTTCTTCTGCGGTATAAGATTGGCTTTTACCTTGAAGATGGTTTTCTTTTCGTTGGTCGAACATTTCAAGGGTGGTTTCATCATAATTACTCAATGGGTACAATGTTTTTTCTATTTCACTTTCCAGTATCGTATAAAGGGCTATTATTATTTTATCGTCAGCTATTGCTATATAGTTTTGTAAACGTTGTTTCATTGTTGCAGTATCCATAACACTACTTATTTTGTGCAAATTTATTACATTCTTTCACCCAAACGGATGAAACTTGCTTAAAGCATCGGTTAAGCTATCCATTTCCTGCACAGCATACTTTTCTGTACTGTCAATCCATTTATGCCCTGCCATATACTGCACCTGTCTTTTGTTGTGCAGTTTTAACCAATGTAGTATTACACTAGCCCTGATGTGCAATGCATTTTTAATCGTAGGCTGCAAAGGTTTTAATTCTTCCACTAAGGCATAAATAATGTTGTGCAGGCTACCAGTAAACAATTCATCTTCTTTGGGTTTAAATTGTTCCCTGATGCCACCATACAAATAACTATGTAGTGTCAGTATTTGTGGCGTATGCAGTTTTAAAGTCCTGCTGTTGCTTCGATTCGTTGCTGGTATATAAATTGTTCCCGCGTCTAAATGAATATGTTCTGTTTGCAGCAATTGTAATTCGCCACTATGCAATCCTTGCCAAATGAGTAAACCGACTATTACTACATTCCGTTGCTGTGCCAGTTTCGATTTGTCTTTTACATGTTGGGGAATGGAAGCGTTTTGGAGCAGGCTTTCTTTATCCAGTGTTTTATAATCGTTGTAGAGTTGTACCAGCTCGTCATAACTTAACGGTGTTTGTATCACTGTTGTTCCAGTATCCCTGATTCTAAATGTGCTGGCTGGGTTATGGAGTATTTGTTCTTCTTGCTTTAAAAATTCGAGATATTTATTGATACTGCCTATTCGATTGTTGACCGTTGCTTTTGTAATGCCTCTCTGTTGTTCTTGTTGAGCATACTGCAAAAGATCATTGTATTGCAGCAGTTCTATTTGTGTTATGCCCTGCTCCTGCATCCATGCTCTAAATAAAGCAACCTGTTGCAAGTGGACTTGTATTGTGCTGGTTCGATAGCCCTTGTTGTTCAAATAGGTTTCAAACGTTGTTGCTGCTTCCATTTTTATTCGTTTTGTTGTTCGTTAAGTATGTGCGTATAAATTTGAGTAGATATAAGGCTACTATGCCCTAAGAATTTAGCTATGGCTTCCATGTCCATACCACTTTGTAATAAATGGGTGGCGATACTGTGTCGTAAGCCATGTAAAGTAATGGGTGTGGTTATTTCAGCTCTTTTCAACATGCGCTTTAACTGGCTGTCCATACACGTTAATCGTTTCCCATGTTGGCTGATAAAGAAGGCTTCTGTATCTACCTCTTGCTTTTTAGGGTAAGGACTACCATATTTTTCCTGATGGAAGTAATGGGCATGTTGGTGTAAGTACCATTCCCTACCCTCTTGCAGATAGCTTTTAATATCTTCTACATGTTGAGCTGCTATGGGTACATAACGTTGTTTGTTGCCTTTACCTTTTCTGACTAAGAGTAGTTTTCTTTGTAAGTCAATGTCAGCAATATTCAGATTAATGCCTTCACTTTTGCGTAAGCCACAACCATAGAATACAGCTATTATAGCTCGGTCTCTTTGCCCTGTAGCTATTGTGTTATTTCTGTTGGGTAAAAAAGTAGCTTGGTATAATTGTTTGATTTCAGTAATGGTAAGAATGTTGGGTATGCTTGTATCGTTGAATGCCCGTTCCAATTGTAATGTCAAAGTATATTTACCTGTACTGTTGAGGTATTTAGCAAATAGTTGTAGGGCATTGAGTGTTTTATTAATGCTACTGCTGCTTAATGCTGTTCCTTTGGTTGTTTTATTGGCTCGATGTTTGAGGTAGTATACAAATTGGTCTATATCTTTGGGTGTGGCTTGTTGGATTTGCTGAATGTTTCTTTGTTCCAGATAGTGCAGGAATTCACGAACATGTATAGGCATGGTTTGTACGGTGGTGGCTGCATAACCGAGTATTTGTATGTATTCAGCAAAGGATTGCAAGAGGTATTTGTAATGCGCGGAGTTGATAAGGAGTGTTTTCATAATGATAGGTTTTGATTTTTTATGGGGTACTACCTTAAAAAGCGTATTTTGAAGAACTACTTATTTTTTTCAGCCTGTATGCCTTAATAGACAAGGGTTTCATCGATCAGCAAGTAGTTCTTGCCTTATTGAACTGCTGGAACTACTTAGGGGCTTGTTTTATCCCTTTTGCTTTGCTGTTTTGCTGTTCTTTTGTAGTTAGTTTACTAATAACTTCATCCATTGCATTACGAATCCGATGCTGTAATTGGTAGTATTCTTCATAGCTGGTGATGATATACAGATAGCCTTTCTTTTGGTCTCCTGATGCTTTTTGAATGTAGCCATATTGCTGTAAATGAAACATGTATTTCTTTTGGTTATTGGGGTTTTCTTTGAGTGCTGCTCGTATTTCTTTGTTAGAGAATTCGGGGCTGTTTCTTGTTTGTTCTGTTAGCTCCATATTGTTTTTTCGTTCGTTTAAATATTGCTTCAAACGTTCCAAATAGGTTCTGGTGGCATAGCCAAGTTCATCACTTTTCTTTAATAGTATTTCTTTCATGAGCGTTCCTGCTTCGGTAATGTCTTCGAGTGTTGTTTCGATGTACATTTCGCCTGTTGCTTTGTCTGTTAGCTGTGTTCGCTGGTACTGCTTATAATAAGTGATGGCTTCTATAAAAGCGATGTAATGGGCATTGGTTCTTCTAGGTTTAAAGATTTCAGGAGGTAAGATGAGTTGTTCTGCGAAAGGATTACGAACGCTTATGGGTTGCAGCATTCGTTGTACGTTCTGTAAGAATTGTTGTACGTTTTTTTGTTCACTGCTATCGACTTTCCCTGCACTCAACAATCGTTGGTACTGCATGATACGTTCATCTTGTGCTTTGCTTTCATCGAGGTAAATTAAAAAAGAACGATTGGCGTTGTCTTCATAAATACTTTCCTGCGTGGTACAGCCTGCAATACATACAGGGCCATAGACCAATAATTGGAGTGTCTTTGTATTGCCTGATTTGTCTTTTACAGTAATGGTCTTGCCTATGCGTTGTTTGCTTTGTAGTTCCCTAATGGGGTAAAGTGCTGTGATGACACCATCGTAGTCTTCAATAAGGATGAGTTTATGTGCGAGTGCATCACTGTCGTAATAGTAAAAAGCATTACTGGTAATACTGGTAATTTCTATTTTTTCATCTTGTGGGATGAGTTCTGCTACTTTTTCTTGTAAATGGCTTTTGCCTGTGCCACTACTGCCCATACTAATAATGTGTAAAGGACGGTTTGTTTTCCTGCTGGTAAATACGAGGTACATAATTAAACGGTTGAGTTCTTCTCCGATTACGCCTGCTTGTCCAATGAGTTCATTAGTGCGTTCTAATAAGTTGGGTGTTTTTAAAAACTGTATTGCTGCTGCTTTGTCTGCTTCGCTTATAGTTTGTTGTTGTGTTTGTTTGCTTTTGTCTTCGAGTTTATTCAAGCGGTACAGTTCTAATGTGTCTGTCAGGGCTATAAAAGCGTTAATGACAAAGTTGTTGTTCAGGGTATAGCGTTCTGCTATTTTCTTTGTCCAATTAGTAGTCTGGTGGTCATTGTAGAGGTCGATGGTATGGCGTAAGGATGGATAAGTTTTATAGCTTACTTTCATGGTTACACGCATGGTATGCAGTCCTTCTATTCGGATACCGCCTAAAAGGACTATTTCTAATTCTTCGTAGTGCCAAATCATATATTCTGGGTTTTGGTCGTTAAGTTTATTGGACATAATGATGAGTTTTGGGAATGAAAAAAGCAACCTGTTACGGTTGCTTAGAAATAGTAAAATGTGAGATTATTTATTTCAGTTACGAAAAGACATGTTGCAATTGTAGAAGCCTTATCACTTCCACTAAAAGATATTTTAGAAGCTCCGTGTCATTTGGTTGTATTGATGCGTGAGTAACTGTTTGAGGATTAACTTGCAATATTACTGGAGCATTAGACTGTGCATCAAGTTTCAATAAATATTTTACACCATTTATTATACACGTATGACTTTGAGGATTTCCTTTATGCTCAGGTATCAATAAAATATACAAAAGATCTGAGCAGTATTGCTCTAATGATCCATGACCAACAGTCCAGCTTTCCCAATTACTCGATTTCTCAAGAGCATCAATCAATCCTAAATAATCACCCTTTATATGGCATAAGATTTTAAAGCACCATACCATGTTTATGTATCTTGTATCATCAATATGCGTTTGGTGAATAATGAAACCTTGGATTCGGTTAATATTTGCCTTCTCCAATTTTAATAAATTCCTTAAATCAAGCTCTTGATTAAAATAAGGTGACTAAGGATATCACTCAACATTGATCTTCCTCCCAAAATCCTCTTGACTTCTGTTAGGGAATGTGGGTCTGTGGGTTAATGCGAGGCCTTTTATTTAATGTTTTTATTCCAATTTAGTCAATCAAGTCAACACTTCTTGTTACAAAATCTGTCAAATCAGCTCCTGTAAGCATTCCTTGCGATAACAAAGCCAAATCGAATGCCTGACGTGCAAGTCGTTGCTGGTTATTTTCGTCCGTTGATTGAAGTATGCGCTGAATCAATTTGTGGTTACTGTTGACAGATACTTTATAACTATCTGGCAAGTTGCCATAGAAACTCATCATTCCGCCACCGCCATTACGAGACATATCCTTCATGCGACGCATAAATTCATCCATTGTTACTGTTACCGGGAATTCATCTGGAGCTAATGCAGCCATTTCCACATTCATGGTCGATTTATTGATTGCTTTTTCAAACAATTCTTTTACAGCTTTGCTTTGATCTTCACTGAGTATGCTTTCGATTTTCTCGTCCTTGGCTATTAGGTTATCCACCACATCGGCATCTACCCTTTTTAGTGTTGTTTTTTCTAGTTTTTGTTCTAATTGTGCAATAAAGTGAGTATCAATTGGCGAGTTCATCAACAGTACATCATAGCTTCTTTTTTCAGCAGTGCGAATAAAGCTATCTTGTTTGCCCGCATCATTGCTGTACAAATAAACGAGTGTACCCTCTTTATCGGTTTGTAAATGTTTTGTTTTCTCTTGGTATTCAGGCAATGTAAAGTATTCATTTTTCACATTTTCCAACAATACAAAGTCTTTTGCTTTGTCATAAAATTTGTCTTCGGTAATCATACCATATTTTACAAAAAGACCAATATCTCCCCATTTAGCCTGATAAGATGCTCGATCCGTTTTAAATAATTCTGATAGTTTATCCGCAACTTTTCGTGTAATGTAGCTGTTGATTTTTTTCACATTACCATCCGCTTGCAAGAAACTTCGAGATACATTTAACGGAATATCCGGGCTATCAATTACACCATGCAGGAGCATTAAGAATTCAGGTACAATATCTTTTACTTCATCAGTAATAAATACTTGGCGGCTGAATAGCTTTATTTTGTTGCGTTGCATTTCAAAGTCGTTCTTTACTTTAGGGAAATACAATACGCCCGTAAGATTAAATGGATAATCGACATTCAAATGAATCCAAAACAATGGTTCTTCTGAAAAAGGATATAGCTCCCGATAAAAACGCAGGTAATCTTCATCTGTAAGCTCAGTTGGCGATTTTGTCCAAATAGGTGTTGTGTTATTGATAATATCGTCAACTGTTATTTCTTTGAACTTTGCCTTACCCTCCTCGTCTTCACCATCTGGTTCTTGCTCTGTACGTGTACCAAATTTAATAGGAACAGGCAAAAACTGGCAATATTTATTCAATATTCCACGAAGTTTAGTTTCTTCTAAAAATTCGTCAGAATCCGCATTTACATGAAGAATGATGTCTGTACCACGCGTTGCACGATCGCCTTCCATCAATTCAAATTCAGTGCTGCCGTCACATATCCAACGTGCAGACACAGCACCCTCTTTATAAGACAATGAATTGATTTCTACTTTGTCGGCCACCATAAATGCAGAATAGAAGCCCAATCCAAATTTGCCAATTATTTCGTTAGCATCTTTTGCATCTTTAAATTTTTCAACAAACTCTGTGGCACCGGAGAAAGCCACCTGATTAATGTATTTTTTAATCTCTTCGGCCGTCATTCCGAGGCCTCGGTCACTAATGGTAATTGTTCTTTTTTCTTTGTCAAAAGATACTTCAACTTGTAATTCACCCAATTCACCGTTGTATTCACCTAAAGAAGCAAGGCGCTTAATTTTTTGTGAGGCATCAACAGCGTTAGAGACTAACTCGCGTAAAAATATTTCATTATCGGAGTATAAAAACTTTTTAATGATCGGAAAAATATTTTCCGTGTGGATGGAGATGTTACCTTTTTCTTGCATAGTGTTCCGTTTTTTCTTGTACTTAATTAACGTCAATATTTATTCCAAAGGATTTTATTTGTCAAAATGACACAAAAAAGTGCCGAACAGCTTGTGTACCACTCATATTGACATGATATTTTATTTTAGCATTATAAAATGTCAGTAATCCACATTTGCCTTAATAAATAGTGCTATTGTTACTAATTTCGTGGCTATAACACAATGAGAATGGGTAATGTAAAGCTATTTATGGTACTTGTTGGCTGTCGTCCTGCAGGTCGTCTTACGGAACAACATGACGTATTTTTTGGTATAGCCGCTACATTAAAAGAGCTGCTTCCAGCAATTAATCAATCTTGGCCCGAGGCAAAGGGACAGTTGCATATAGATGCGTGGCGAACAGTGAGCAGTGTTGCTGGTCATGCTATTGAAGTTATAAAAAAACCTTTGGTACAAGATGAGCATGGACTCAAATTATTTTTCATCAATTTAGGTGGCTATAAAGAAAATGAATTTGAAGAGTATCATTATAAGATGCTGAACGTTGCTACGAATAAAATGTCGGCGATGAAAATAGCCAAACAATCCGCATTCTATAAACATACAGGATTCGAAGGTGCGGCCGCGGCACATATTGATGAACAATACGGAATTGATGTAGATGACTTATACCAAATAGAAGATATTTTACCACTTGAGTACAAAGAGCTGTACAGTATTCGTATAAAGAAGCAAAGCTTATTAACAGAAGATACGCTTCACATCGGCTACCTAAAATGGACGAAAGTAGAATAATAAAAGTTGGTATTTAATGAATACGATCACTGCGTACTTCCAGGTTGGCCATTACACCTGCTTCGTAATCGAGGTATTGCTGCCAGCGCTGTGCCACTTGTTCGGCATTGCCATAAATATTAGCTAAGTCCAACAATAAACGGTAGTGACCGGCTTCTGCCACCATAAATTTGTGATAAAAGGCTCGTAGCGATTCATCCTGAATAAATAGGGATAATAAACGAAATCGCTCACAGCTTCGAGCTTCTATAAGCGCAAAAATGATCAGCCGCTCTACCAGGCGCTCCATACGGCCTCCTGGTTTTATTTCAAATTTCTTTAATTCATTGACATATTCGTCTTTGCGTTGGCGACCTAATTGAAAACCACGTTTATCAATTTCGGCTAATACAGCACGAAAATGCCCCCACTCTTCTATGACCACAGGAGACAATTCCCTCACCAGTTCATAACATTCCGGATAAGCTTGTATTAAGGAAATACAACTTAATGCAGCTTTTTGCTCACAATAAGCATGGTCGCTTAAAATATCTTCAATACTCAGCTCTGCTAAGTTTACCCAACGAGGGTCTGAAGGCAATCTTAAGCCCAATACGTGTTTATGTTCTTCCGGAATTTTATCTGTAGGTTTCATGCTACGTTAAAACAAATGAGTCAATTCTACAGCAATTAATCAATATTAGTCATCTTGCGATAAGTAAAGGAATGGTAGATATGACGACGCGCAAACCGACCAGCCGAAGGTGCATTAACTAATTTAATGTATAAATCTTTGGGTACACCAAAATATTCATAACTGCTACCGTCTAGGAATTTTACCTGAAGTATTTGGGCTGTATAAGAAAAGTCCACAATGGTAGAAGCTGTGGTTGTATTGGTATATTCAGGCAGTGATTGTTCAATTGTCTCCGGTGCTATGCTTACCAAAAAATGATATGCTTCGATGATTTTTTTACTCTTCTCCTCTGCTTCCAATTTTTGTTCATCACTGTCTTGAAATTTATCAGGATGATACTCCTTCATGAAATTTCGGTAAATAGTTTTCAGTTCTTTTAATTCGGTTGTTTTTTGTACACCCAAAAGTTTTCTGTAGTCGAGAATTTTTTTCATAAAAATTTTAAAAAGATATACTATTTGCCTTGTAGATAAGCTAGATTATTTTACAGCTGTAACAATGAATATCGGCAAAAATCGTGCAAAGGTACGTTTAAACCTTCAAAATATTGATTTGTATCTTTTCTTTTTAAAATATAATGCAAACTCATTTAAGGCTAATCAATAAATAAATCCTTTTGCAGTGTACCTCCAGGTGTAATTGCATATTTTGTAAAATCTGTTATACCCGCTTCCGTTAAAACATGCTCATCCAGCAAATGTTGACCAGTATAATTATGTGCATTTTGCGCCAAAATATAAAATGCGGCATCTGCTAATATAGTAGCGTTTCTACTGCGTTTCATCAAATAGTCGCCTCCCAATAGGTTATTGACTGCGGATGTGGCGATAGTAGTAAGCGGCCACAATGTATTTGCAGCAATACCTTCATTTTTAAATTCTGCAGCCCAGCCCATTGTAAGCATGCTCATGTTATACTTACTGATACTATATGCTACATGAGGGCCAAACCATTTGGGATTCATATTCAATGGTGGCGACAAGGTAAGAATGTGTGGATTTGATGACTTCAATAGATGTGGAATACAATGTTTGGTTACTAAAAAAGTGCCACGAACATTGATGTCATACATCAAATCAAAACGCTTTGTTTCTGTCAGTAGTGTATTGGTCAGCGAAATAGCAGATGCATTATTAACAACACCATCAATGCCTCCAAATTTTTCAACACCTTGCCGAACCGCATTAATAATTAGCTCCTCGTCGCGAATATCGCAAGGAACAGCCAGCGCTTTACCTCCGGCCTTTTCTATCTCTTCAGCAGCCGTATAAATCGTACCACCCAATTTAGGGTTTTCTTCTGTTGACTTAGATGCAATTATGATATTGGCTCCAGAAGCGGCCAATTTTAAGGCAATGGCTTTACCAATACCCCGACTGGCTCCTGTTATAAAAAAGGTTTTATTTTGAAATGTGGACATAAGTTTAATTGAATTATTTTTATGAATAACTATTGTACCCTTTCCCACGTAGTTGTACGACCAAGTATAGAGATACCAACATAACCCCTTACATCTAGCTTATCTCCCTTATGCGTAATTTTGCAGGAGTAGGTTTTGCCATTTTTAGGGTCGTAAATGTCTCCTTCATTGTAAAGATTGTCTCCATCTTTTACGAAGTGTTTTAAAATGACCAAATCCAATATGGGGACATTTCGCTTTGCTTCTTTAGGGTTATTCTTATCTACTTTGGGTTTACCATTTTCGTTGGGTTCTTTGAGCCAAATAATTTTCCCCCAAAACTTACCATCTGTGGCTTTGTAAATTTCTATTTTAGCAGATTTTTCCGCATTAAACCAAAGCCCTTCCAGTTTATCCTTCTGTGCCAAAGATTTACCGGCAATACTTGTTAGCAACAACAAGAGCAACAACATTTTTGAAATAATTCCCGACTTCATAATATTTTGTTTTTTGTGTAAACAATGGTGGTTTCTAAATCTTATAAACAATCGCATTTATATTCATACCCGCACCTACTGATGCTAAAAGTACAATATCTCCTTTGTTAAGCTGATGCTCTGACTGAACTCCTTTTCTTACCAAATCAAATAAAGTAGGAACTGTTGCTACAGAGCTATTGCCTAATAGATGAATGCTCATGGGCATAATATTGTCAGGTACATCAGCTTTTCCACAGAGCTTAAAAAATCTTTTTATAATGGCTTCATCCATCTTTTCATTGGCCTGATGTATAAATACTTTCTTTATATCGTCAATAGCGTATCCCGATTTATCCAAACACTTTTTCATGGCAAGTGGAACATTCATTAGTGCAAATTCATAAATTTTACGCCCTTGCATTTTGATATAACGGTTGCCCACCATATAGTCCGGGTTGAGCGATGTACCATAATACAAAAAATAGGCCTCTTCCAAGGTAAATGATTGGGATGCTGTGCTGAGTATTCCATGACCCTCATTCGCCGAATATTCGATTATTGAAGCGCCTGCGCCATCGGCATATATCATAGAATCTCTATCATGTGGATCAAGAACGCGCGATAACATTTCGGCACCTATAACCAAGTATTTTTTTCCTTCTCCTGCTTTAATGTATTGTGCCGCAATAATGACTCCTTGTATCCAGCCCGGGCATCCGAACAGTATATCAAATGCAATACAATCCGGGTTTTTAATACCTAAATTATGTTTGACTCTTGCAGCTAAACTGGGTAAAATATCTGTTTGAATTTTACCAAAAGGTATGTTGCCAAAATTGTGTGCTAATATAATACCATCAAGCGACTCTGCATCTATGTTCGCGTCTTCAATAGCGATACGTGCGGCAATAGTGCCAATATCTGATGTTTGCTGATCCGCACTACCATATCTTCTTTCTTCAATGCCTGTAATCGATTTGAATTTACGAATAATGGTTTCATTGTCTGTATCCAATGGCTTTCCCGCCGCATCAAAAAATTTGTGCTCCAAAAAATTTTGATCATTAATTATAGCTTCAGGTATATACCTTCCTGTGCCGGTAATAATTATGGACATTAATATCGTTTATAAGTTTCCAAGATGGAATGTGTAATATTTATAACCCTATTATTTACTCAATTGATGTACTAAGTCAATATACTGCTGCTTGGCAGTATCATTGGCGATGCCCTTTAGCTTAAGCCAAGCATCATGTTTTGCTTTGGCCACAAAATCAAACATCGCGTAGTCGCCTTTGTCCGGCGCATCACCAATTGTTGCTTGCTTATACAAGCTGTATAGCTGCAGCAATATATCATTGTCTGGTTTCTTATCCAATATTTTACTTTGCATTACTGCGGCTTCAAATTGCGCTGCTAATTCCATAAGTGATTCTTTAATTATTTAATTGTTGGTTCTGTAAGTTCAAAATCCGCTGTCTTTGGAAGTTTAAGGAATTGCTGTACAATATCTGGTGGCAATGCTGTCAATTTTCTGTGTTGTATATCTATCCATGCACCATCTACATTTATAAGTGCTGCTTGTATATTATCAGACCTGTATATTTTTTGAACAAAAGACCAGCGAGCGCCATCTGTTCTGCATTTGCTTAGTTCACAACTCACCTTTACAGTATCATTTGGACGAACCTCACGCATATAGATCAGCTCTTCTCTGAATAGTATTGGACCAATCTTAAGTTCTGTTAATACATCTGCTCCAAAATTCATTTTTTCCAACAACTCCAATCTCGCTTGCGCAGCAAAATCAGCATAGGCCGAATGACGCAAATGCATATTTGCATCGATCTGACTCCACATTACTTTACCTTCAAAAAAAATATCCTTCATACCGGTTTTTCTGTATTAATTTTTCAATTATAAAATGATATAAAAGTTACGCCATCATCAATCCACATACATCTGTTCTATTTCATTTTGGTATTTGGTATTAATGAATTTTCGTTTCATGCTTAGCTTGGGAGTCATTTCCCCACCCTCAATGCTCCATTCATTTGGTATCAATGCAAATTTTTTAACCTGTTCAACATGATTGAAGTTAGGGTTGTATTTTTCAACAATTTCATGAAACATACTCAATACTTTGGGTTCTTGAATAGCTTGTTTATTATCTATAAAATCTAATCCATTTTCCTTCATCCAGTTTTTCAAAGCAGGAAACGAGGGTACAATTAGTGCCGAAACGAATTTTCGACCAGGACCGATAATCATTATTTGCTCTACAAATCGACTTTCTTTAAATTTATTCTCGATAGGTTGTGGAGCAACATACTTACCTCCGCTGGTTTTAAAAAGTTCTTTTTTCCTATCCGTAATTTTAAGAAACCTACCTTCTACTATTTCGCCAATGTCGCCAGTTGCCAACCATCCGTCAATCAATACTTCTGATGTGGCTTCAGGTTGTTTATAATAGCCTACCATCACATTATTTCCCTTGCACAATATTTCTCCGTCATCTGCAATTTTCACTTGCACCGTATGCAATATTGGGCCGACTGTACCCACTCTCCTACTCACTTCCGGATATTCATTTACAGCAATTACCGGCGAAGTTTCTGTAAGTCCATAGCCTTCCATTATGGTTACTTGTGCAGCAGAAAATATTCTTACTAAACGAGGTTGACAAGCTGCTCCTCCCACTACTATTGCTTTTACATTGCCTCCAAGTGCCTCACGCCATTTATTAAAAATAATTTTGTTGGCTACAGACAATTGAACATTGTACCACCAACTCTTTTTTGTACCCGGCTCGAATTGTGTACCAAGACCCAGCGCCCAGAAAAACAAAAAGCGCTTAATGCCTTTTAATTGCTGGCCTGTAGCCATTATCTTTTCATACACTTTCTCCAACAATCGGGGTACAGTAACAAAAATATATGGTTTGGCTTCTTTTAAATTATCAGCAATGGTATCCATATTTTCGGCATAGTAAATAGAAAATCCATTGAACAAATAAACATAGGAAACCATCTTTTCATAAATATGATTTAATGGCAAAAAGCTGAGTGAGCGCTTTTCCGGTAAACCAATTGCTTCTAATATTGGTGCAACATCCAATACATTACTCACAATATTTTTATGACTGAGCATAACACCTTTAGGTTTGCCTGTTGTACCGGAAGTATAAATAATTGTTGCAATATCCTCTGTACTTATTTTGTCGCTAATTTCTTTTATTTGTTGAATAGATACTGCCGAAGCTGCCGTTTTTAAAGCGGTCCAATGCGGCACTCCCTCGTGTTGGTCAAAACAATAAATCCACTGAAGAGAGGGAACTTCAGGTTGAATCGCTTTTATTTGTTCATAGAGATCTTTAGTATTAACAAAGCAGCCTTTCAACTGCGATTCATTAAATATTCCGACGATTTCAGACGATGCAATATTGGGATACAATGGAACAAGTATTGCGCCTACCTGCTGTACTGCTAAATCTGTTATTATCCATTCTGGTCTGCTATTACTAAGTATGCCAATTTTATCACGGCCTTCGGTAGTCATATCATTAGCAGAAACACCTTTTGCTAATAAACCTGTACATAATTCCTGAATTTGCTGATGAACATCAGCAGTACTGTATGTTTTGTAAATGCCATTACTTTTTGATGCTAACAAATCCATCTTAGGATGAGTCGCCTGAATTGGGATACAATCAAAAAGTCTTGTTGCTTGCACCATGTTGCGTTATCATTTTTCTGTTATACAATTATCGTTGAATCCAAACATTCATTCATCTCTGTTAATCAAAAAAAAAACGGAGCCAGAATTTCCTTAATAATTAGCGTATTAAGCGATAAAATCGAGGCTCCGTTTTTATCTGTTCATTATGGGAATAACAGCCCGCTATACTTATTTACATCAACAGTAGAAATTGTTGATTGGTACTTTTGATTAATCACTCTAATAATTTCATTCGCAATAAGCGCATAACCACGAGGAGTAAGATGCACCCCATCTAATGAAAATGCGCCACCTGATACAAATGTCGGCGTAAAGGTTACACCATTAAAAGTAATACCCGATTGCAATGTTTTCATATATGCATTAGCATCTACGTAAGCAAGTCCATGGGCATCTGCACTCGTTTTGATAATATTATTAAACGAAGTTGTTGCAGCCTGAACATTGGCCACTTCTGTAGCATCTAATACATATTTTCTAGGTATTGGTTTTAAACTTCCCCAACCTGCACATTTTATAGAATCTTGTGGAATAGTGAGCAAAATATATTCACCACTTTTTATTTGACGCATACCACCCGGTGCTGTAGCATCCTGAATAACAAAATAGTTGGCACCTACAGAAAACTTAAAGCCCAATGGAGCATAAGCAGCATTTAAAGAATCGGCCTGACCTTGTCTTGTGAGTGCTAAACCTTTAGCAGGTACTGTAGTAAAAAATGGGATAGAAGTGACATCCGGAATATTGATCAATACGCCTTTTGCACCATTCGCGACCATTGTACTAACAACAGTCTCATAAACAGATTGAAATGCAGTAACAGGCGAAATGTCTGTTGGCAAAGTACCACCTGTTCCATTACCTTCACCGCCGTTTGTGGCATAACCAAGCACATCGTTAGCCCCTAACCACATAGTAAAAAAGGTAGGGTTTAGCTTTGTTGCTTCATCCAATGGTTTTTCTGTTGTCGGACTTGAATAGAAACGATAAGCATAGCCTACACCTCCTAGCACTAATGCACCATAGGCATACCCCGCAGTGGTATAATCAATACAACGAATACCTGGAACACCTACATTATTGAATGGCCCCTGAGCTGAAATATTCGTAATACTACCTGCTGTATCTAATGTACCACTATAGAATACTGGCCCAAGGCTCGTAACTCCATCGCAGCCAGTACTATAACCTAATACTCTTTTTAAGGTTGGCCAACCAGCATTACCAGGCAATAAAGGTTGCTTAAAGTCGCCGCCTCCGACCATTTTAAATTGACCGGCAAGCATTGACGGATAAGAATTCAACTGTCCGTTACGATACAAGGTACCATCTGAATAACCTGCAGTGAGTGAGTTTCCGACAGAAACATAAGTAGTAAAATCTGCAGTTCCTTTAGTAGGTAATTGTGATTCTATATTTGGCTTACAAGCAGCCAAGGTAGAAAGTGCCGCAATAGCTGCTATATATGTCTTTTTCATTTTCTGTTTTTTTAGAAGTGTTAGAAATTATAAGAAACGCCAATACCTGGTACTAAACTTTTGATTTGATAAGCACCTACCAAATTGTCAGGAGCATAACTTACCTCTCTTCTAGCAGTAGTCGTATAATTCAATATTGCCATTACGGTCAACTTTTTAATGGGTTGGTAAGTAGCTCCACAAGAAAGTGTAATACGATTGGCATCTACCGCATCAGGAGAAACATAATTGCTCTGAGATGGAGTTGGGTCATAAGCACCACCAGCCATTATCGCTAACTTATTACATAACTGATAATTACCTCCTATACGGAAGGCAACTGTATTTTTGTATAAACGGGGATCATGTGAATTCTGAAGGCTTGAAGTATTTTTATCAAAATCAAACTTTAAGGAATCGTAAGTTTTCCATCCGGCAAACACGATATCCGCCTGTACAACGAATTTTGGTGTTACCTTATAACCTGCACCTATTGTAAAAATAGAAGGCAAAGGAAGCTGGGAACTGAAGCTTGTATTGGGAAAATTAGATGCAACTGATGGAGCAACATTAAAAGTAGCGTCACCGTTTTTTATCTTCATATTTACACCAGAACGATAAGAGATTCCAAACTGTAACTTATCCGTAGCTTTTATTTGTACGCCAAGGTTGACGCCAACACCGTTAGCTTTTCCCGACAAATGCGCCTGGCCATCATTGCCATTGGCATCCTGTACCGGAATAGCTTTGTCAATGTCAACAGAACCAAAAGCATATACAAAACCTGCACCTACTGAAATCATGTCATTTATTTTGTAACTAACAGTCGGTTGGATAAAGATACTCTCCAATTTTATAGATTCAGAGACGTAACGACCGGTCCAATCGTTGCCCCAATTGACACTACTACCAAATGGCGTATAAATACCAACACCAACACCCCATTTACTGTCTTTTTTTAATGGCCCTCCAACATACACTGCGAAAGGTGTCGATGTATGGTTTTTAGTGTCGTAAGAATAACCACCACTGGGTGTTTGCACATATTTAATATGCGGCGATACCATATACAAGTTTGCATAGGCCTGAATTCCATCCAATCGGGACAGACCTCCCGGATTGTAAAAAATAGTGGAAACATCCCAAGGCCAAGCGACACCGCTACCGCCCATTGCGGTTTGTCTCATGCCTTGCAGATTGAGTTGAAAGCTACCGCCAAAAGCCAATGAAGACATGGCGAGCGCAGAGGCAGTAAATAAGCAGACTTTTTTCATTTTTTGTTAGATTTAGTTGTGAATAAATGCATTTATTAGTACGAACTGCAGGATAATAAAACTTACTTATGGGCACCTGAACGAGTAAAATAAAAAAGGATGCAAACTAACTTAATAATGCTATGACAATGTACTACATTTTTTTTGTAGCATATACTAATAACAGTATTTATTTGCCGCAATTAATTGTTCTGCTATTCCCTTTCTTGCTGCCACAGTATTGAAGTCTTCTGTTTTGGTAAAGCGCTTCAATCCCATCATCATCATTCTCCTTTCATCACCATCGGCAAATGCGTTCAATGCATTACGACCTGCACTATGAATACGTTCTGCGGCATCATAAATATATACTTTGGCCATATCTATTTTTACTTTTGCTGCCTCTTCGCCATGTAATGCCACTAGTTTCTCTACGCGCAACAATACAGATTCACTCGCATACAACTCTATGAGCATATCTGCCAAATACATAATTACTTCCTGTTCTTTACCCAATTGCTGCATTAGTTTTTGAACCGCCGCACCAGCTGTCATCAAAACAGCTTTTTTGAAACCAGAAATGTACTTGTGTTCTTTTGCAAACATTGCATCGTCCGTTGCGCCAAAATCAGGAATACTCATTAATTCGCCTGCTACTTTTTGCGCAGGCCCCATCAAATCCAACTCGCCCTTCATTGCTCGTTTTAGCATCATATCTACAGATAGCATTCGATTGATTTCATTAGTACCCTCAAATATTCTATTGATACGAGCATCCCGATAGGATCTATCCATAGGGGCTTCTGCACTATAGCCCATACCGCCATATATCTGTACCCCTTCGTCCGTCACAAAGTCCAAAACTTCCGAGGCATGGACTTTAATAATAGCGGCTTCAATAGCAAATTGCTCTGTTCCTTTCAATTTAGCCTGTGCTTCATCCATACCCTCTTCTATATAAGATTTGGTTGCATCTTCTATGTTTTGACTGGCACGATATGTTGCCGATTCGCTGACATAGGTGCGTATAGCCTGCTCTGCCAACTTATGTTTAATCGCACCATATTTTGAAATCGGACGACCAAACTGTTCTCTTTCATTGGCATAATTGACAGATTTGTTAATCACTTCTTTAGATGCACCTAAGGCAGCTCCTCCCAGTTTTATTCTTCCCAGATTGAGAATATTTACTGCTATTTTAAAACCATTTTCGCGAGTTGACAACAAGTTTTCTACAGGAACATTACAGTCATTGAAAAATATCTGGCGGGTACTACTGCCTTTAATACCCATTTTGTGCTCTTCGGCATTAAGCGTAATACCATCAAAGGTTTTTTCAACAATAAATGCACTTAGATTTTTATCATCATCTATCTTGGCAAATACAATCAACACATCTGCAAAGCCACCATTTGTGATCCACATTTTCTGACCATTCAGGATATAGTGTTTACCATCAGCAGACAATACCGCTTTTGTTTTACCTGAATTGGCATCGGATCCAGAGCTTGGTTCCGTAAGACAATAACAACCTTTCCATTCGCCAGTCGCCAGTTTACTCACGTACTTTTTCTTTTGTTCTTCATTTCCATAATAAAGAATGGGTAATGTACCAATACCGGTATGTGCAGACAGCGCAACAGCAAACGAATGTCCAGCTCCCAATACTTCCGTTGTGAGCATTGAAGTAACAAAGTCTTTTTCTACTCCGCCATACACTTCCGGTACACTCATACCCAAAAGACCCAATTCACCAGCCTTTTCAAGCAATGACGGCATCAGACCTTCTTCCTGACTATCTATTCTGTCCAGTTGATTACTGACATTTTGCTTTAGAAAGTCGCGGCACATTTCGGCAATCATGAGTTGCTCTTCATTCCATTCTTCAGGAATAAAAATGTCTTGCGCTATAGTGTCTTTTATCAAAAATTCTCCACCTTTAATGGCTGTTTTTTGGTTTTCCATTTTTCAAGTATTTAATATTATTATTAGATTTTAAATTCAAGACTGAAGACACAAAACTCTGAGCATAAGCATAGTCTTACAATTTTTATCTTTAGTCCTGCATCTTATGTCTTGTATCTTCTACATCATTTCAAATACGCCTGCAGCCCCCTGCCCAGTACCCACACACATGGTTACTACACCATATTTTTTATTCCTGCGCTTCAATTCATTTAATATCTGAATGGTGAGTTTGCCCCCGGTACAACCTAAAGGATGCCCCAATGCTATTGCACCTCCATTCACATTAATCATATCCGGATTAAGTCCCAATTCCCTGATAACAGCCAATGACTGCGATGCAAAAGCCTCATTGAGCTCAAATAAATCAATGTCGTTTTGATTCAAGCCCGCTATTTTCAATGCTTTGGGAACTGCGGCTATAGGGCCGATGCCCATGATACGTGGCGGTACACCGGCAGAAGCATAGCTTACCATACGTGCAATAGGTGTAAGGTTGTTTTCTTTCATAAACTGCTCACTTACTACCATTACGAATGCTGCACCATCACTTGTTTGAGAAGAATTGCCTGCTGTAATACTCCCTCCAGCAGCAAACACGGGTTTTAATTTCGCTAAAGCATCGGCTGATGTGTCTGCACGAGGTCCTTCGTCTGTATCCACAACAAATGATCTTGATTTCATTTTATTCGAAGTGGCGTCAACGTAGTTTTCTTTTACTGTTATAGGGACAATTTCGTCTTTAAATTTTCCTTCGCTAATTGCTCTAATAGCCTTTTGATGTGAATTGTAAGAGAACATATCCTGATCCTCCCGACTTACTTTATATTCTTTAGCTACTTGTTCTGCTGTGAGCCCCATATTCCAATAATAATCAGGATGAGCTAATGCCAAATCTGCATCAGGTACCACACGCCAGCCCCCCATGGGTATCAGGCTCATGCTTTCCGAACCTCCTGCAATGATACAATTCGCTTGACCACTGTGAATTTTTGATGCTGCAATAGCTATAGTTTCCAGACCAGAGGCACAATATCTATTAACAGTCATCGCAGATACTTTATCCGTATCAAAACTCATTAAAGAAACAAAGCGGGCAAAGTTCAAACCCTGTTCTGCTTCCGGCATTGCATTCCCAACAATTAAATCATCAACTTGCTCTGCCGAAATATTAGGTACAGAAGCCATTAAATGTTTAATCACTTCGGCACCCAATACATCGGGACGGGTAAATCGAAACCCGCCACGATTAGCTTTTCCAACGGCACTTCTGAAGCCTGCAACTATGTATGCGTTCATATTTTTCTAGATTTTAGATACAAGACGGAAGACATTAGACAAATCATTTAGCACGAAGACGTTAGACCGAACACTAATAAATCTATCTTGAATTATGTATTGCATCTCAATTTGAATGGTTAAAATAATTTATTTCGTTTCGTTATTGATTCTATTCTTAAATCCTGCCAGCATTCTTTGAATGGAATTAAGGAACTCTGTTAGCTCCTGACTCTTTTCTTGTGTTATATATCCGAACTCAAATGACAATAATATTTGTGTTTCCAATTCATAAGCGGACCCTAATGCAATATCTAAAAATCGCGCAAACTCTTTGTCTGTAGTACGTCCTGAACCTTCTGCAATATTGCTTGGGGTAGAAATTGCACATCTACGCATCTGTATTACTAATCCAAATTTCTCTTCCGACGGGAAAGATTGTGTTACAACAAATATTGCTTTTGCAAAAGCCATACTATCCTTCCATACCTTCAACTCTTTAAAATTGTGTGCCATTAATTTCGTTTATTATAGTGTCTTGAATCTGGCGTCTTATGTCTAGCATCTACTAATTTCTCAACACCTTCCCACCATTCAAAATAGATTGAATCCGCTCTAATGTTTTTTTCTCAGTGGTCAGACTCAGAAACGCAGCACGTTCTAAATCCAATAAATATTGTTCACTTACTTCTGTCGGTTGCGACAGATCTCCTCCGGCAAGTACAAAGCCTAATTTTTGAGAAATCTTGACATCATGCTCACTGATATAATTACCTGTGAACATAGAGTTAGCACCCAGATAAGCCAGCCCCAGAGCGGTTTTGCCCAATACTTTTATGTCCTTACGCGGCGCAGGGCGTGTATAACCGGCTTGTACCAATTCCAGACATTGTGCTTTTGCTTCTGCCAGCAAACGATTGGCAGACATCACTACTTTATCAACGCCTCTGCGCAAATAGCCTAATTCAAATGCCTCTTCGGCAGATGTAGAAACCTTAGCCTGCCCTATGGTCAGGAAGCGCTCCCTGTAGGCATTTAAAGCAACATCGCCTTCTATCAGCGAATCCGAAAGCCGAACCGCAAATTCTTTTGATCCGCCGCCGCCGGGTATCAGACCTACTCCAAATTCTACAAGACCAATATAACTTTCCGCATGTGCTACTACCTTATCGGCATGAAGGCACATCTCACAACCTCCACCTAAAGCCATATTATGTGGCGCTACCACAACAGGAATAGAAGAGTAGCGAATACGCATCATTGTATTTTGAAACTGACGAATGGCGAAGTCCAACTCATCATATTCCTGCTCTACAGCCATCATAAATATCATGCCCACATTAGCACCTGCACTAAAATTAGCCCCTTCATTCGAAATCACCAATCCTTTATAATCAGCCTCCGCCAAGTCTATAGCCTTATTGATACCTTCTAATACTTCGCCGCCAATACTATTCATTTT
This sequence comes from Bacteroidetes bacterium UBA1312, assembly GCA_002307135.1. Classification (GTDB taxonomy): domain Bacteria; phylum Bacteroidota; class Bacteroidia; order Chitinophagales; family Chitinophagaceae; genus Rurimicrobium. Next base: position 249,007 of record DBTQ01000036.1, on the reverse strand, counting down.
AGTATGAAACTCAATATTCAAGATACCGTCACCAATATCTGTAATCGTAGTGCCGCTATTTTTCCAAACTGTTTTTGCAGCACGGATATTTTCCAATAGAATGAACTCTTCAGTTCCGGGAATGACCTTGTACGATTTTGAAGGAATATCATAGAATAACCGGTTGCCATTTTCTATTTTATAAAAGGAAATATTTCCTGCATTAAGCATATCATATACCCATTGCGCCGGTTTATTTCCTGCGTCTTCCATTGATTTTACAGTAGCTGCTACACCCAATGCGTCCCAAGTATCGAATGGCCCCAACTCCCAGCCATAGCCGGCTTTAATGGCATCGTCAATTCTATATAATTCATCTGAAATTTCAGGAATACGATTGCTCGAATAAGCAAACAATGGAAATAAAGTAGCACGATAGAAATCACCGGCTTTATCCTTTGCAGCAATTAATATATTTAAACGTTGGCGCAAATCATCAATTGGCTTCGTGGCTTCTAATGCAGCAAATTTTACTTTTTGTGAAGGTTTATATTCCAATGTATTCAAGTCAAGCACATGAATTTCACTCTTCCCATTTGCTCCTTTTACTTTCTTAAAAAAGCCTTGTTCCGTTTTACTACCCAACCATTTATTTTCTATCATTTTATTTACAAAAGCCGGTAGTACCAAAGAACCCTTAGCTTCATCATTAGGTACATTGGTTACCAAACTATTGGCTACCAAAGCAAGAGTATCAATACCCACAACATCGGCAGTACGAAAAGTAGCTGATTTCGGACGCCCTACCACAGGACCAGTTAATTTATCCACTTCTTCTACCGTCATCCCTGTTTTTTCGACATATTGTAACAGGCTCATGATACTGAATACGCCAATACGATTACCAATAAATGCCGGAGTGTCCTTTGCTAAAACAGTAGTTTTCCCCAAATACTTTTCACCATACGACATCAAGAAGTCAACAACTTCCTGTTTCGTGTCGTGTGTCGGAATAACTTCCAAAAGTTTGAGGTAACGGGGCGGATTGAAAAAATGGGTACCGCAAAAATGTTGTTTAAAATCTTCGCTACGACCTTCTGTCATTAAATGGATAGGGATACCGGAAGTATTGGACGTAATGAGTGTACCTGTTTTACGGTATTGCTCTACATGGGCAAATACTTGTTGCTTAATATCCAATCGCTCAATCACTACTTCTATTACCCAATCGCAATCTTTTATTTTTGACATGTCGTCATCAAAATTTCCAGTCGCAATTCGACTCGCAAATTTCTTACTGTAAATTGGCGATGGATTTGATTTAAGTGCAAATGCCAATGCATCATTTACAATTTTATTGCGCGCATTTTTATCATCACCTGCATCCTTGGGTACAATATCCAAAAGCAAAACCTCCAGCCCAATATTGGCAAAGTGACATGCGATACGGCTTCCCATAACACCGGAGCCGAGTACGGCTACCTTTTTAATCAATCGGTTCATTATTCTGATTTAAAAAATTTGAGTTTATTAATTTGAAACAACCATTTATATACTTAAGATGCTATTGCTATAGCTTCCCAACAAGCATCATAAAACCGTTGCTTTATTCCTTTCTTATTCAAGTCTGTTTTATGTGCTAAATGTAATTTTAGTATTGTATTCATCGAGCCATGGATCAGCGACAGCAAAATGGCATCCGGAAGGTTTTTAATTACTTTTTGTTTTTTACCTTCCTTCATCATTTTGTAAATGGGCAACAGCAACATAAAATTTTCATCCTGATTTTCTTTAAACAAAAAAGGAGCATACGTATATTGCTCTATAAAACTGAAATAATCCCTTTCTTTCAAATAAAACTGAATCGCATTATTCAACATTTCATGAAAATTCTCTTTCACAGAACGAGATTCAATATATCCATCCAATACCTTCTGATTGAAATCAGTAACAATCATTTTATACAATGCATTAATGACGTCTTCTTTTCCTTTAAAATATAAATAAATAGTACCCGCTGCTATACCGGCCTCTTCCGCTATCTTCTTCATATTGAGATGATAAAAGCCATCTCTTTTTACAAGACGTAAAACACTCTTTAATATGGCTTGTTTTTTATCCATGATCAACCTTATAAAAACAAACTTACAAACAAATGAATGAACGTTCATTTATATTTTTGTAAATAAATTGTTAACAAAATCTGCCATCCTAGTTATTAAAATATATTGAAATTCAACAGCGCTTTTAATTAGTGATAACAGATAATCCTGCAATAACCTTAAAATCTCATTTCCTAAATTGAAATTATTATTGCAACATGATGTGCTGAAAGAATCCGGAAAATTCGCTCAATAAGTATAGTTTCTTCCTAAAATTTGCAAAAAAGCCCAAATTGGAAAATGATTTGTCTTCGAATTGCAATAAATTTGCGGAGCACAAACGAATTGCTCATTTTAAACAATAAATATGTTATGGCTTTTGATCTTGATTTAATCAAAAAACACTATTCTAACCTACCCGAACGTGTTGCTGTTGCCCGGAAACTGTTGGGTCGCCCACTTACATTGACTGAAAAAATATTGTATGCTCACCTTTGGGAGCAAGCTCCTGCTACACCTTTCGTAAGAGGTGGCAGCTATGTTGATTTTGCGCCGGATCGCGTAGCGATGCAAGATGCAACAGCACAAATGGCTTTGTTACAATTTATGCAGGCAGGACGAAGCAAAGTAGCTGTGCCATCTACAGTGCATTGCGACCATTTGATTCAGGCGAAAGAAAATAGTGCAATTGATTTGGACAGAGCGGTACATGAAAGTAAAGAGGTGTACGATTTCTTAGCTTCGGTATCTAATAAATATGGTATCGGCTTTTGGAAACCGGGTGCAGGTATTATTCATCAGGTAGTTTTAGAAAACTACGCATTCCCCGGCGGTATGATGATTGGTACGGATAGCCATACTGTAAACGCAGGAGGATTAGGCATGGTAGCGATAGGTGTTGGTGGAGCTGATGCTTGCGATGTTATGGCGGGTCTTCCTTGGGAGCTTAAATTTCCAAAATTGATTGGGATTAAATTGACCGGTAAACTCAGTGGCTGGGCTGCGCCTAAAGACGTTATTTTGAAAGTGGCAGGTATTCTTACTGTAAAAGGCGGAACCGGAGCTATTGTTGAATATTTTGGTGAAGGTGCTGAAAGTATGAGTTGTACGGGTAAAGGCACTATCTGTAATATGGGTGCTGAAATTGGTGCTACTACATCTACATTCGGTTACGATGCAAGCATGAGCCGCTATTTGAAAGCAACGAACCGCGCTGAGATTGCAGATGCAGCCGATGCCGTTCGCGAACATTTAACCGGCGATGCTGAAGTATATGCCAACCCAGAACAATACTTCGATCAAGTAATCGAAATTAATTTGAGTGAATTAGAACCACATTTGAATGGTCCTTTCACACCGGATTTGGCTACGCCTATTTCCAAAATGAAAGAAGAAGCCGCGAAAAATGGCTGGCCTACAAAAATTGAAGTAGGATTGATTGGTAGCTGTACCAACTCTTCTTACGAAGACATCAGCCGCTCTGTAAGCTTAGCCAAACAAGTTGCAGAAAAAGGCTTAACAATGAAGGCTGAATTTACCATTACACCGGGTTCAGAACAAGTTCGTTACACTATTGAGCGCGACGGATTCTTAGATACATTTGCACAAGTTGGAGCTAAAGTTTTTGCTAATGCTTGTGGTCCATGTATTGGCATGTGGGACAGAATGGGTGCCGAAAAACAAGAAAAAAACACAATCGTTCATTCGTTCAACAGAAACTTCGCAAAACGCGCAGATGGTAACCCAAATACTTACGCGTTTGTTGGTTCTCCTGAATTGGTAACAGCCTTAGCCATTGCCGGCGATTTGAGCTTCAACCCACTTACAGATACATTGACCAACGACAAAGGAGAGCAAGTAAAACTAGACGCACCATCTGGCTTTGAATTACCTCTTCGAGGCTTTGCTGTTGAAGATGCAGGTTATCAAGCACCCGCTATTGACGGTAGTCAGGTAACTGTAGCAGTGAGTGAAGATTCCAAACGCTTACAATTATTGGCACCATTTGCTGCTTGGGAAGGAACAGACCTTAAAGGCTTGAAACTATTGATTAAAGCAAAAGGGAAATGTACAACAGACCATATTTCTATGGCTGGACCTTGGTTGAAATTCCGTGGTCACCTCGATAATATCTCCAACAATATGTTGATTGGTGCATTAAACTTCTACAACGAAAAAACGGACAATGTAAAAAATCAATTGACCGGCGAATATGGTCCTGTACCAGCTACACAAAGAGCTTATAAAGCTGCTCATGTTGGCACTATTGTTGTCGGTGACGAAAACTACGGTGAAGGAAGTAGCCGCGAACATGCTGCAATGGAACCTCGTTTCTTGGGTGTTCGTGCGGTATTGGTAAAATCTTTTGCTCGTATCCACGAAACAAACTTGAAAAAACAAGGTATGCTTGCACTGACTTTTGCAGATAAAGCAGATTACGATAAAATTCAAGAAGACGATACAATTGATATAGATGGCTTAACCACTTTTGCTCCAGGCGTACCATTGAAAATGGTATTCCAACACAAGGATGGTTCCAGCGACATTATTATGGCAAACCATACTTACAACCAACAACAAATTGAATGGTTTAAAGAAGGTGCTGCATTAAACATTATCCGTAAACAATTTATTGCTTAATAATAATTCAATTTATAACACTAATAAAAAACAGGCTATCCCGAAAGAGATAGCCTGTTTTTTATTGATGCAAAAGGAAAAAAATTAGATGCATTATTCAAAAAAAATCCGCCAAACAACATTTGTTTGGCGGATTTTATATAATAAAGTGAACTTAGTTTTTGTGAGCAATTGCTTCCTGTACCAATTGTGCAGCTTCGCTCAATTGAATAGCGCTTTGTACTTTCAATCCTGAATTTACAATCAATTCTTTCGCTACCTCTGCATTAGTGCCTTGCAAACGGACAATAATTGGAATATTGATATTACCCATATTGTTGTAAGCTTCAATAACACCTGCTGCAACACGGTCGCAACGAACAATACCACCAAATATATTAATCAAAATAGCTTTTACATTCGGATCTTTCATGATAATACGGAAGCCAGCTTCTACAGTTTGGGCGTTAGCAGTTCCACCTACGTCCAAAAAGTTAGCAGGCTCACCACCAGCTAATTTGATCATATCCATAGTAGCCATGGCTAATCCAGCACCATTTACCATACAACCTACATTACCATCTAATTTTACATAGTTTAGGTTGAACTCCCCTGCTTCTACTTCTGTAGGATCTTCTTCTGATTTATCACGCATGTCTTTAAGATCAGGATGACGCATTAAAGCATTATCGTCCAAATCCATTTTACAATCCACAGCAATTATTTTATCATCAGCACTTTTAAATAAAGGATTGATTTCTACCATGGTGCAATCAAGTCCAACATAGGCATTGTACAAATTAGTTACAAATTTTACCATGTTCTTAAACGCTTCGCCGCTCAATCCTAAATTGAATGCGATATTGCGCGCTTGGTATCCTTGCAAGCTCATATTAGGAGCTACCCATTCTTTGTATATTTTATCTGGTGTGTTGTGTGCCACATCTTCAATATCCATACCTCCTTCGGTAGAATACATGATGACGTTTTGTTTTTTAGCACGATCCAACAATATAGATAGATAAAATTCTTTTCTGTCACTAGGTCCATCATAATACATATCCTGAGCAATCAAGATTTTGCTTACTTTTTTACCAGCTTCACCTGTTTGAATCGTTACTAAAGTATTACCCAATATATTTTTAGCAGCACGTTCTACGTCTTCTGCACTCTTTACTACTACTACTCCACTTTGCTCAGGCACTTCTATCATTCGACCTTTACCACGTCCACCAGCATGAATTTGAGCTTTTACAACTACAAATTTGCTCCCTGTTTCAGCCGCTATCTGGCTGTAAGCACTTAATGCATCTGTTACATTTGCTACAGCTATACCTTCTTGCGTCGGTACGTTATAGCGTTTTAATAATTCTTTAGCTTGATATTCATGTACGTTCATGAGTTGCGAAATTTTTGCGAAGGTAATTTAATTATAGTTTTTGTCAACTAGTTTTCAAAACGAATTCATTATGCTTTGGCCGGTTCTTGCAAAATATCCAAAAATTCTGCTGAAGCAATCTCCATTTTGTTTACTGTTTTATTGATTTGGGCATTGAGGTAATCGTAGCCTACATAAGCCAACAGACCGATAATGAGCCCTGTTGCAGAGGTAACCATTTTGGTATAAATACCACCTGCAATACCTTCAAGTGAGAAACCTTGATGCTGTATATTAAAGAATAGAATAATCATCCCGGCAATCGTACCCAAGAAACCAAACATAGGTGCTATACGTGCTATTGTTGATAATACTGCCATATTTTTCTCCAATTGATACACTTCCAGTTTACCAGTAGTTTCCATTGCCTTTTCAATACTGTCAATAGGTTTACCAATGCGGTTAATACCTTTTTCAATCATACGGGCAACAGGCGAATCTGAGCTTTTGCAAACCGATTTCGCCGACTGTATATTGCCGGACATGATTTGTTCGCGGATACGGTTGATAAAATTGGCATCTATTACAGACACTTTTTTAATGGCCATATAGCGCTCTACAAAAACATACACCATCAACACGGAGCAAATCAACAAAGGAAACATTAATAGGCCGCCTTCTTTGAGCAAACTAAATAAAGAAAGCTTTTCACTACCTGTAGCAACTGCTGCTGTGGCTTGGTGTATTGTATCAGCCTGAAGTAATAATATGTTCAGTATTCCCATTTCTAAATTTTGGTTTTGGTTGAAGCAAATGTATTAAAATGCACCTGTAAATCGTTTTTAAATCCTACAAAGCAAATGTTAAACACTTAGCCCATTTCAGGATACATCGTGTAGCCCGTCATAAATTCATTGACTTCACCACGTACTGCTGCAATTACTTGCTCATCGTCAGGATTTGTCAATACTTTATCCAACCAATTGACCACCTGAGCCATATCTTTCTCTTTGAGTCCTCTAGTAGTAATGGCAGGAACACCAAAACGGATACCTGATGTTACGAAAGGTGATTTATCATCGAAAGGAACCATGTTTTTATTCAGCGTAATATCTGCTTTCACTAAAGTATTTTCTGCTTTTTTACCAGAAATTCCTTTATTACGAAGGTCGATTAACAAAAGATGGTTATCTGTGCCACCAGATACAATATCGTAGCCCTTTTCCATAAATGCGGTAGCGGCAGCTTGTGCATTTTTTTGCATCTGACGTGCATACTCTTTGTATTCGTCCTGCAATATTTCGAAGAAAGAAACCGCTTTTGCTGCTATCACATGTTCTAATGGACCGCCTTGTATGCCCGGGAAAACGGCTAAATCCAACAATTGACTCAATAAACGTGTTTCTCCTTTCGGACCAACTGCACCCCAATTGTTTTCAAAATCATTTTTCATCATGATGATACCGCCACGAGGTCCACGCAAAGTTTTGTGCGTAGTAGAAGTAACAAAATGACAATGGTCAAAAGGAGAATTCAACAGGTCTGCAGCTATCATACCTGCCGGATGTGCAATGTCGGCCAATACTAAAGCACCTATCTTATCGGCCACAGCACGTATGCGTGCATAATCCCAGTCGCGGCTATAAGCAGATGCACCGCAGATGATCATCTTTGGTTTTACTTCTAGCGCTTTCTTTTCTAGGTCGTCATAATCCACACGGCCATCTTCCTTCTTTACACCATAGTGATGCGCATTATATATTTTTCCGGAATAAGTAACAGGAGAACCATGTGTCAAATGTCCACCCATGCTCAAATCCAATCCAAGAATAGCATCTCCTGGCTTCAATACTGCAAACATAACGGCTGTATTCGCTTGTGCACCACTATGCGGTTGTACATTGACATAGCTAACACCAAATATTTCTTTGGCACGGTCTATGGCCAATTGCTCACTTTTATCCACTACTTCGCAGCCACCATAATAACGTTTACCGGGATAACCCTCGGCATACTTATTAGTCATTACATTACCCATAGCCTGCATTACTTGTAGGCTCGTAAAATTTTCTGATGCAATTAGCTCCAACCCACGACGTTGACGCTCTAGCTCTTCACGTATGAGTCCAAATATTTCTTTATCCTGTGTCATATTATTTTATACAGTTGCGGACGCTAAAGTACTGTAAAATCCGCTATTGACACAATAGTTAGTAAATAATTCATCAATTCTAAGGCAGATCAATAAACGACATTAAATCACCTTCTTGCCGAATGGCATTAAAGACAATTCAATCAGTTTAAAATGTTGTTTGGCAAATGGGATACCGACAATAGTAATAGCCAACAATATGCCCCAAAAAAGATGATTCAATGCTGTCCACAAACCACCAAAGACAATCCAAATAATATTGGCAAACAAAGACAGACAACCCAAGCTGCCCGAAGTATTCACTACCCTTCTGCCAAATGGAAACAATACCATGCCTGCCAGTTTGAAACACTGAAGCCCGAAAGGAATACCAATAACGGTAATACAAAGGATAATACCACCAAAGAGGTAACCCAATGCTGCAAATAAACCTCCAAAAACAAGCCAGATAATATTGCCTATAAAATTCATGTAGCAAATATAAATTAAATGATTAAAAACCGGTTCCTATCAGCTCATCATCGACTTGGCCACAATCCATCCGCTTGTCCAGGCATTCTGAAAATTAAACCCGCCGGTAATGCCATCCACATCAGTTACCTCGCCTGCAAAATAAATGCCCGGCACCAACCTGCTCTCCATCGTTTGCGGGTCAATGTCTTTGAGCTCGATACCACCACAGGTCACAAACTCTTCCTTAAAAGTAGTCTTACCCTTTATCGTATAACTGTCCCGAACTAATGATTCCATCAACTTGTTTTGCTGTGCCGCCGGCAATTCTCCCCAACGCGTATCGTCTTTGATACCTATACGTTTCAGCAAATACTCCCACAAACGCTTGGGCATCCCGAATGGATTTTTATGTTGTACCATTTGCTTACCCATCTCCTTGCGTAAATACACAATCTGCTCGCGCAAGTCCGCTTCCGTAATATCCTTGAGCCAGTTAATCAGTATCGTAAACTCATAATTGCGCTCCTGCAAATCCCGCGCTGCCCATGCAGAACAACGCAACACTGCCGGACCGCTAAAGCCCCAATGTGTGATCAATAGCGGTCCTTGTTCGATATACTTAGTACCTGCTATTTTTATAGACACCTCTGTAGCTACACCCATTAGCTCTGTAATAGGATGCTTGGGCAAGTTGAACGTAAACAAAGAAGGTACAGGTACTTGAGTCGGATGCCCCATATTATTAAGCCAATCGTAGTTTTCCTTTTTGGGATAACCACCAACTGCTATCAACACCTTATCGGCACGATAACTACTCTTATCGGCAAAGGAAATGGTAAAACCCAACTCGTTTTTGACAATACTAGTTACTGTTTTATGAAACTGTACTTTTACTTGTTGCCGCATCATTTCGCGCCATATAGTATCTATTACACTTTGCGAATCGTCGGTAACAGGAAACATACGCCCATCAGCCTCCGTCTTCAATGCCAGACCTCTGTCTTCAAACCATTGAATCGTGTCTTTGGGGCTAAACTGATGCAATGTTTTGCGCAGCAATTGCTTACCTCTGGGGTATCTTTCCACCAACTCCCTGAGCTCAAAACAGGCATGTGTCACATTGCACCTGCCACCACCCGACACCTTTACCTTTTGCATAGCACGCGATGTTTTTTCAAACACCATCACTTCATTACCTTCTTCAAAAGGAATATTGGCGGCGGTAAAACAACCTGCGGCACCAGCTCCTATAATAGCTATTTTCATTTTGTATAAACGGGCAAAACTATTTTATCAGATGAGGGAAATATAAATCGTAAGTAGCTTCTATAAAACCATTACCCAGCTGGGACAGGTTAATTTCTGTATTGAGTATAATAATACAATCCGCATCTAGGAGCGCTTGCTTACGGTTATGCTCCTTGATACTTGTCGTAGGCCGCTCTTTACCGTCTTTGTTGGAAAGATATACTTCATTATAATAATACCAGAACTCCCAAGTATTGCTAATATTATGCGGAAAGTTTAGATACATCCAGGTCCATATAAAACTATCGCCAATAAAAATGGTATTTGGCTTTGTTTTTCCTGTATTATAATGCAAATCTGCAGCGTAGCTGAACACGTCTTTTTTTATCGGCAGTATAAGATTCAACGACTTTATTATGTCTTTGTCATTATCTGCAGCAGACTTTGTATGGCTGACGGTGGTCCATGTGGGATGACTCAGTGTTGTATGCCTCACCTTTTCCAGATACCTTATCATACTATCTGCTGCCAGCAACGAACCAAAAGTGGTCCAGTGAATGCCCTGCCGCGAAAAAAGCAAGTCTTTAGAAGTGTAGCGCATGGATACGAACCAGGCATTGTAGTTGATATATTGAACGCCCAGCGAGTCGCAGAGTCGGATATGTGTACTGTACAAATTGGGATTCTTGCCACTGCATTCCATATTTTTTGGAAAAAACTCCGGATAAAACCGTGCTTTAGATGGAGCGAATGCAACGACCAGTTGCTTTCCCATTTTACCAAACGTATCCTGCAACGCCTTTAACTTTAGCAACCTTACACGAATCACCGAATCGCCGGGGTAGCCCTCCCCGCAATAAGCCTGGATATAATTGTCTTCATACAAATATTTATCCTTACCGATTACTACTCCATGGGCATGGGTCTTATCTAACAACGAATAATCGATCTGGTTGTTGATCCGTACAAAATCCTGACGAAACCCCATGCTGTCATTGAGGTAATCGTTCTTTTGCAGCTGAAAAGAATCATTCCACCAGCCCTTCCACGAAAAAACAGGATTGGGTGTACCATTTACAGCACCCCCCAGTTTACCGCTGTCTATGAGCTTCAATTGCTGCTGCAGCAAAGGCGCACAAAGTACCAGGAATAAAAATAAGAAAATCCGTCCTTTAGCTGTTTTTAGTTCCATGGCTTTAGAATCTGAAATAAATAAACGGATTAAACGAAGCAGTAGTAATACGGCCGGCACAAACCACACACAACAATAAAGTGGCAAAAGCCATCAAATAATGGCGACGCATGGTATAGTCGGCATGATACACCTTATCCTGAATACGCTGCCCAACAGGAGCCAGTGTGAAAAACGAGAAAAAAGCAGCCACTACCATCAGGCAAATAAACTCCTTATCGGCATACCAGGTATTGCCCACGCCAGCGTAGTTGCCAAACATACGCCGAAGAAACTGAACTGAAGGCCCGAAATGCTCCAGACGAAAAAACACCCAACCAATCATCACAATAAAAAAGGTGTACACAAAGGAGAGCTTGCCCAGTTTCGCCAGCCATTTCGACAAAAAGGAACGTTCTATCACTAGAAACAAACCATGATACGCACCCCAGATAATAAACCCCCATGCTGCGCCATGCCACAAACCCGATGCCAAAAACACCAGCCAGAGATTGAGGTACAAACGTCCCTTTGTCTTCACCTTATTACCACCCAGCGGTATGTACAAATAATTGCGCATCCAGCTACCCAGCGAAATATGCCAGCGCCGCCAAAAGTCCGTAATAGACACTGCCGTATAAGGATTATTGAAATTTTCCGGGAAACGGAAACCCATCATCAACGCTATACCGATAGCCATATCTGTGTAACCCGAAAAATCGAAATAGATTTGAAAAGTATAACTCAATGCGCCTAACCAAGCTGTACCCGTACTCAGCTCCTGTGTAGGCAACCCGAAAATCGCATCGGCATTGGCACCCATCACATTAGCGATCAATACCTTTTTGCCCAAGCCAAGAAAAAAACGATACATACCCCGCAAGCGATATTCTGAGGTTTCATAGGCACTCCTATCGTAGATCTGGTCTGCAATATCGTGGTAGCGGATAATGGGACCGGCGATGAGCTTTGGGAACAGTATGATATACAATTGATAATCCCAGAAGTTTTTGAGCGGCCGGTGTATCCTGCGATATACATCTATAACATACGTCAACGTTTCGAACGTATAAAAAGAGATACCAATAGGCAGCAATATCTTAGCCCATTTCAGCTCCCCTGTACCCAGCGAATGCAACAGATAATTCAAATTATCGACAAAGAAGTTGGAATATTTAAAATAGAACAGCAAACCTAGATTGATGGACAACGAAAGCACCAGCAAAGCAATCCGCTTACGCCTCGACTCGGCCGCATCCATAGTACGCACCACATAAAAATCGACCACCGTAGTACCCAGTATAACAAAAATAAAACGAGGTGCCCCCCAGGCATAAAAAAAAATACTCCCGATCAGGATCACTGTGTTCTTATATTTTTGGCCAACCAAAAAATACAACAACAAAAACAGAGGCAAGAAATAAAAAATAAAACTGATACTACTAAATACCATATAACGCTTTTGCTTTCAGGGACACTGGGGATTTACATTGTTCGGCCAAAGATATTTAATTAAACGGTTAGCTATACCAATGCCCCACTCGCTTCCTGCTCAAAACCCGTATCCTCTATCCAGTTCCTGCTATCGGCTGCGGCGGTAGCCAGCTCATCGCAGCGGTTATTGTACGGATTATTGGCATGTCCCTTCACCCATACAAACTTTACCTTATGCGGTTTAGCCAGTTCAGCATACAACCGCCACAAATCTGCATTCTTCTTGTCCTTAAAATTAATCCGCAACCAATTATTCAGCCATTTCTTCTCTACGGCATTCACTACGTACGACGAGTCGCTATAGATAACTATATCGACCCCCGGTTTTTTCAAGGCTTGCAAGGCTGCTATCACTGCCATCAACTCCATCCTGTTATTCGTTGTACGCCTGTATCCTTGCGACAATTCCTTCTGTTGATTACCCCAAAATAATATAGCTCCGTAGCCTCCCGGTCCGGGGTTACCCCTCGACGAACCATCCGTATAAATGCTCAGTTGTTGCGACATGTGTATCTACTCTTAATCGTATCTTTGTGCGCAAAAGTAATCAGTTGGAAGCCAAAATAAAAGTTGCTGCAGTAAGTTATCTCAATACCAAACCATTGCTCTACGGAATAGAACGCAGCGAAGTGATGAACGACATAGATATGGTGCTCGAATATCCGGCCCAACTCGCACAAAGCCTGAACGAAGGGAAGATAGACTTGGCACTATTGCCCGTAGCCGCCATACCCTTTATCCATGGGGCCAATATCATTAGCGACTATGGTATAGCTGCCGATGCCAATGTAGTGTCTGTAGCCCTGTTTAGCCAAGTGCCCATCGAAGACATTAAAACGGTTTATCTCGACTATCAGTCGCGTACTTCTGTAAGACTCACCAGATTGTTGTTTGAGCAGTATTGGAAAAAGGAAGTCACCTTTTTGCCAGCCGAGCCCGATTATATCCACCATATAGGAGGCAGCACTGCAGCTGTTATTATCGGCGACAGAGCTTTGCAGCAATTAAACAATTTTGTTTATGTGTATGATTTGTCGGTAGCCTGGAAGGCACTTACCGGTTTGCCCTTTGTATTTGCGGCATGGGTAGCCAACAAGGAGTTGCCCGAAGCGTTCAAAGAGGCGTTCAACAAGGCCAATGCTTATGGACTGCTGCATATAGACGATGTGGTGGCCGAAAATTATTTCCCGGAATACGATTTGAAAACTTACTACACCGAAAATATTCATTACCTATTGGATGCGGAAAAGCTCAAAGGATTAGATTTATTTTTGAGCATGATCGCAGAATAGTCTTTAACAATTACGACAATGACGAACAAGATATCGCTTATAGAATGCCCCCGCGACGCGATGCAAGGCTGGGCACACTTTATACCTACTGTCGATAAGGTGCGCTACCTCAATAAACTGTTGCAGGTAGGTTTTGATGTGCTCGACTTTGGATCTTTTGTATCGGCAAAGGCTATACCACAGCTGGCAGATACTAAAGAGGTGATACCTCAGTTGCAGCTGGATGGTGTAAACACAAAGCTACTGTCCATTATTGCCAATACGCGTGGTGCCGAAGAGGCCATACAGTACGACGAGATCAGCTATTTGGGATTTCCCTTCTCCATATCCGAAACTTTTCAACTCCGCAATACCAATAAGACGATTGCACAATCGCTCACACAGGTAGAGGAAATACAACGGCTCTGTGTGCAGCATGGCAAGGAACTGGTGGTATATATATCTATGGGTTTTGGCAACCCTTATGGCGATGCTTACAATGCACAGGTAGCTATAGACTGGGTGGATCGATTGGCACAGCTCGGCATCCGCACCATAGCCATGTCCGACACGGTGGGTGTGGCCAAGCCCGACAATATTGCTTATATCTTCAAGCACCTAATACCCGAGTTCAAAGACTTGCATATTGGTGCGCATTTCCATTCAGATAGTGCTACCTGGGAAGAAAAGATACAAACGGCATACGACAATGGTTGCCTTCGTTTCGACAGTTCTATAAAAGGGATCGGCGGCTGCCCCATGGCAGAAGATGAGTTGGTGGGCAATATTGCTACCGAAAATCTGCTCTACTGGTGCGCCGGCAATGATATTGATTTAGGACTCAACAAAGCAGCATTCAACGAAGCATTCCGCATAGCCGGCGAAATATTTATATAGCAGCCACTCGTCTTATTTTTTTCTGGCCATAAAGATCAGATGACAGGAGGCTATTTTAGGTAAGACGGGATTAACCTACAATTTTTCTTCAATACTTGTTGATACGAATTTCAACATGAATTTTGTATCATGGGCTTATGAGCAAGTGCTCTAGTTTTGTACAACTATTTAGCATTTGTATTACATTCACTTAACGAAATTCTATTACAGACACAATGACAATAACGCGAAACAGTACCACGTATGAAAAATGCCTAAAATACGCAATCGTTTTTTTATTGTTTTTTACAATTGTGACTACAAGTTGCAAACCCTTGTCTAAAATAAACGACAAAAATATTCAGACCGAAATCAGAACTGCAGACGATCTCAAAAAATTGGAGGGCATATATGCAAATTGCTTCAACGCTTCAGTTGGTAAAATAATACATATTCCTGGCAATGGACAAAGTGATACTGAACGATGCACAATATTAAACCAACTATTTAGAAAATTACCTGAAACTACGTGGCGGGATAGCAATAACAAACGTATTGATTCAAAAGAACAATGGGTTAAAATAGCATTGAGATCAAAAAAGCGACTGACCTTGAGTTTGTACCATAACGACAGATTTATTTTCTCAAAAATCGTTCATGGGAAATTTAAAAACGGATATTTTTATGTACGACCAAAGGTCTTTATTTACCCTTTTGTGCCATTGGTATTTGGCTATAATTTTGAACGAGCCAGAATGAGTATATCCGGAAACGACCTCATATTGGACTATAGTGTAAATAGATGGGGGTTTGCGATTGCCGCAGGGTCTTCTGACGTAGGACATGTTTCATCTATTTATAGAAGGAGAAATTAACTGCCGGCGAAATATTTATATAGCAGCCACTCGTCTTATTTTTTTCTGGCCATAAAGATCAGATGACAGGAGGTGTTGCCGTGTACTGCGGTATAATACTTACGACTGAGGTTGAGTAATTCAAATGAGTTTTGCTGTAGCATTTCCATCAGTATAGCCTCCTCATAATAGTACACATACGCTTTGAGTTGACCGCTGCTACCCGTTTCATAACCCGAACGGCTATACTCGCCTTCAATTGCACTGAAATACAGTATCCCATCTTTTTTGAGCAATGCCGCACAATCACAAATCATTTGTGCGGCATCCTCTTTCGACAAATAAGGCAGGCAGAAACCGCAGACAACTGCATCAAAGGTCCTGTTCAAAGAGCCAATTTGCCGGCAATCCAACACAATACATTCGGCTGCCGGATTGTTTTTCTGAGCCCGTTCAATCATATTGGGAGCTACATCAGTTGCCCATATTTTAAAATCAGGCCTTTGGGACAACAGATAACGGGTAATATTGCCTGGTCCGCAACCGATTTCCAATATTGAAGCGCCATGTGTTGGCACAAGCCCGCAGAAAACATCATACGTATCGTTGTAGAGTACCATATCCATAAACTTTTCCTCATACAGGAGGGCAAGCTCATTCCATGTTGCTATCGTTACCTTATAAGGATCCATACACTATTTGACCAGTTGAATACTGACAAAAATACAAACAATGCAGTACCCAAACAGGCAGATACGACAAAGCATTCCTCATTTTACACAATATTGAGTTGGTCTATACTGAATGGTTTTGAAATAAATTGTTTGACCGATTTATAGCTTCTCGACCGTTCCATATCGTGTGGGTTGATGGAAGAGCTGAGCATAACTATTTTATAATTTCGGGTAATCTGTTCGGGTAATCGTTCAAATACATCCAGAAACGCCCACCCATCCATATCGGGCATATTGATGTCCAAAAACAGGAGATCATTAGTAGCACTATCCGCACGTTCTTCAATCATCTTTAATGCATCAGGTGCATTATCAAATGCCACAACATTTTTTGCAATACCCGCCATATTCAATATTCTCATCGTAATAAAATTGATTATTGCATCATCATCTATCAAAAAGATGTTGTCGAACATTTCCATGTTTATTGATTTTTGGGTAAATAAATATAAAACGTAGTTCCTTTATCTATTTCAGAATTGAGCCGTATATAACCGCCTAACGACGCCACTTGGGTCTTTACTAAGTACAACCCGAGTCCATTACCTTCTATGTTTTTACTATTGAATCTTTTATACAAACCAAAGAGCTCATCGCCATATTTATTCAAGTCAATACCCATACCATTGTCTGCTACCGACAACCTGATCATACCATCCTCTTCTTTTGTAGCCACATCAATATGCAATGGCCTGTTGGGTGAACGGTATTTGATGGCATTGGACATCAGGTTGTACATGATACTATACAAATAAGCCTTTGCAGTAGCTATATCCGTTACCTCAAAGTGGGTGGAGATCGTCACATTGGCCGCTTTAATCTGTTGTTTTAAAACATCTGTAATCAAATTAACATTATCCTGAAAAACGACAAGCTCCTTGGCATCGTAACGCACATCCCGAATGGCAATAATATCATTCAAGTCTTTAATAATTTTGTCCAGCCGGCTCACTTCTTCAGCAATATAACCGACTATCTTTTTATTGTCATCAAAGGCATCCTCTTTATTAAATAATCCCGCAAGGCCTAGTACCTTCACTATTGGTGCTCTGAGGTTGTGCGAAATGATATAAGCAAACTGATTGAGATCGTTGTTCTTTTTTTGTAAATTGTCAACAAGCTCTTTGGTCAGCTGTTCCGACCTTTTGCGTTTCGTAATATCCATAACGGACATAATAATAGCAGAAACATTGTTGTCGAAAAACAGTACAGGAATATAATGAAACTCGTACCATTTTTCAGTAGCATTGTGGCTAGTGTATTTCGATTCAAAACTGATACTCTCCGCCCCCAACACCCGGTCAAACTGTTGACTCACTGCTACCCGATCCTCTTCAGGAAAATAGAACAAAATAGGATTGCCGCCAGACAAAGCAAGCTGCAGCATTTCCTGAGCAAATTCCTGAGCCGGTTTATTGAACGAAATAATATTCAACTGAGCATCGACCAAAATATAAGCCGTATCTGTATTGTCGAAAATGGTCTTAATATTGGCTTCCGACTTTCGGAGCGTTTCTTCTGCAAGGTTAAGCTCCGTAATATCGTGCGATATACCATAAACCCGAGTGGGCTTCCCGTCTTTACCCAGTTCAAATTTAGTAATGCCGTTCAGCACCCTTATACCGCCATCGGGTCGTACAATCCGAAAAATATACTTAACTGTTTTGCCCGTTTTCTGCCCATCCATTATTCCTGCTACAATACGATCCCGATCCTCCGGGTGTATCATCGATATAAAAGCTTCAAAACTGGGTTTGAAATCCTTATCCACACCATAAGTAATACGGGTACCTTCCGACCAGTAGATCTCATTTTTAGCCACATCCACATTCCAGCTGCCTACTTTAGCCAAAAACTGTGCCTCCAGCAGCAGACTCAGCGTTTCCCTATTTTCCTTCTCCAGATGCAAATTTGACTTTCGGAAAGCATACAAATAATTGGTGGCAATAATGAGGATAAGCACAAGCGTAATCGCAAAGAAAATGTAGATTAAAACATTATGCTTTCGCAACTCTACATTCTGCTGGTCTATTATTAACTGTTTGTCTTTAAGTTCGAGCGCACGCTTGACCTCTACCCGCGTCATTTCACCCATTTTTTTCGGCGAAAAAAGTGAATCGCTCAACAACTCTTTGTCCTTCAATACATCAAATGCCAGCTGATACTTACCCAACTGATAATAGGCATCTGCCAGGCAACTGTTAAATTCGATCAGTGCACTATTATAACTTGTGGTTTTGCAAACCGCTATTGCACGCTGCAAAAAATCAACAGCGCTCCGCAAATTATTTTGCTTCCCCCGCTTTATCAAACCATTGGAATGGAACGTATCGGCATTGCCGGTGCCGATAGCCAAATACGTTTCCCCGATATTGCCCAAGTTGAGCGCAATATTTTGTTGATTACCCAACTCCTCGCTCATGGACAAAGCCATAGACTGATACGCCAGTGCTTCCGTATAATTGTTTAAATGCCGATATATAATACCTATATCAGCAAGATTTGTTTGCAGTGCATATTTATTATTCGATTGCTTCAGTGCTGCCAAGGCCTCCAAATGATAGTCCAGCGCCTTCCTATAATTGCCTTGTTCCTTACAGACCACACCTAGGTTGCCCAGACAAATAGCTGTACCATCAATAAAATGAAGTGTTTGATAAATTTTTAATGCCTGCTGATAATTTTGTGCCGCTTTGGGATAATTCTTCTGCACCAGATAAACATTACCCACATTATTTAAAGTAGCAGCAATATTCTTTTGATCGGACAGCTCTTCATAAATCCGCAACCCCTTATAAAAATAATTGAGTGCCCGCGCAAAATCTGTTTGAGCCAGATACACCAGCCCGATATTGACCAAATTGCAAGCCATCCCCTTTTTATTGCCGGCATTGGTGCACAACTTCAACGCTTTAAAATCGTAACTCAATGCATTGGGGAAATCCGACAACTCGGCATAGTTGACACCGATATTGGAACTGGCTGTAGCTACCCCCTGTTCAAAACCCAATTGCTCCGACAAAAGAAGCATCTGCTGCCCATACTTGATACCCTCCTGCGGATTGATGGCAGCATAGGTATATGATAAACTATCTAAAACATTAACCGTATTAATAACATCATTACTGTTGGAAAGCGCATACTTGGTAGCATCAATAATACGATCCTTATGCTCTTGCCCATAAAGAGAATATGAAAATAAAATAAATAAAACAATTACTAATACCTTCAATTGTAATGATCTTTATTACGAAGATATACAAAACTATATCTTAGTACAAATTTATATGAATTTAATACATCATTCATTATACATTAATTATTGGGCTGCATAGCCACAAAAACAAAAGGGGAAATGGACTGCCGGCAAAAGCCGGATTGTATAAATCCTGCTCATTTTTTTTGATATAAAATACATAACATTTTATTAAAATAAATACAATAAAACAATTTGTAAAAATAATAACAGTAAAGACAATTAATTACATAAGTTTGCGTTTATCATTCATTATTTCACTTTTTAAAAATTAAAAAAATTATGCCTTACTTCATTGTCAACCCGGCGCCAGCCACATTCATTGACACCGTTACCAACACCATACGCAACCTAAGCGTGAGTATGAACCCCTTTAAAGTAAACCTTGTAGATGCACAGAAACCGGGGCTGCGCACAATGGCCGAAGGGCGCGAAGGCTATGCACGTATGGTCAGCCAGATTGCCAACAACAACATCAACAGCCTGCCACGCGAAAGCAACCCTACCGACCTGGTGGCTCGGCTGGCCTACGACAGTAAGCTGGAAGAAGCCCGCCAAGCCGTGATCAGCTTGCTGGAAAGTAGCAGCGAAACACAAACCGCCAACAGCATGGACATTATGCAGGATGTAGATGCTTATGCCGAGGTGCTACAGGTGAGCCGAAAAAACAATGCATCGCTCGACCTGGCTATGCAGGAAGTGGATGCCTGGAATGCCCGTTTCGGAAGCAATACAACCGATAAAAAAGTACAAGAAAATAAATAATTGAATATCAACAGAATAAAATACCGTAACTCAACTAATAGTTACGGTATTTTTTTTGTACCTTAGCAGCAACTACCCTGCTCCTGGCTGCAGCTTATAAAACCATAGCTCATCCTAGTAAAAGGTCAGCTCGACCTAACAAAATCATAGCCCATCCTAGTAAAATGATAGCTCGACCTAATAAAACCATAGCTCGACCTAATAAAATGATAGCCCGACACGTGCCGAGCTGTGTGCGTGGCGTATATCATGTTGTCTCTTTTTATTTTCATTTAGCATTTTGAAGCTGAGCAAATACAAAAAGGACACGTGATGCCGCTTTTTTTTCCATTTTTTATTATAACGCCAAACTTGAAACATGACCATCAACTTATTGCTCCATAGTTGGCTCTACTCATACCTAAGAAACTATGGAGAACTGGGGATAACACCAAAAAATAACTTGAAGAAGCTTTATCGTTTACAATTAACCCAATGGCTCATCTCATTATTATTCATAAACTACCCACATATAAAACATTACACCATCATCACAACTACAAATTCTTACCATATTTATCCTTTGCGTAACCTTCAAGAATACCCAAATCTATAAAATCCACATTTTCTTTTACCGCTCCAAATTGTATTAAACTGGATTTGTAAATTATTGCATGATATTTAGTACTATCACTATTATAATCAATAATAGTAATCTTGTTCTTGCTACTACTATTGCTAATCGTATAATCATTCCCGCATTTAATGATTAAAGTATTAGGAAGTGATTTAGTCCAATAAATTGTCATTGCATTATCAATGGTAGATTTTATATAACCATTAGATGGGCTGAATATTCCATAATATTTATCAGGAATAATATAGCAGATTCCTTTAGATCTTTTCCAAACAGTGATATATTTATTGCCATCTACACAATAGAAACTACGTGATTGGTCAAACCACAACAATAACAAGACAATAAAGATTATTATTGCCCCAATGATTTTAAATGCTTTTCTCATAAAAATAAGTATTAATATTTAGGTCCAACCGCTGGACTAATTGACTCCTTCCATAAATCTTTTATATAATCGTCATTGTATAATTTAATGCCTATTTCATGTCCCACCCTTTCTGCTTGCTGTGTTGGCTGACCTTCAGTATCAAAACCATGACGTTGGTAGCTTTGTAAGGCATCAAAGCCAAGCCTTGCCGCACCCCAACTTAAACCATTGTTGCCCGCTACAATACCTGCACCCACATTACCAATATCTCTACCAGAGGCATATACTTTACCACCACCCGTATTGCCCAATCCTATAACGCCATTAACGGGCATCCCTCTATATTTGTATTGGTCTTGATGAATTTTGTCAAGATTTTTACCCATTCCTCTTGTTTTAAAGTCATAAGTCTGACCACCAGTCGCATGAGAAATATACCTCATCACATTCAGATTTGAACCAATAATTTCATTATTGAGAAAGTTTTCCCCTGAGTTGTCATTTGGCTTTATAATTGCTCCTTTTACTGCTTCTCCTTTATCACTTAGAAATGAATATTCAGTTAAAGATTTACCTATTATTGCCCCTGTTCTATTACCATCTGATCCCACAACATAAATATTTCTATCTCCATCAGCTTTACCATTAACAACTGTATAATAACTGCCATTATCTGTTACTTCAGTTGATGGGCTAGCTGCTGCACCAGTTGGGTCATTTTTCCAAATAGGGCTATTGTCAAATACACTATACGGTGATTGCCACGGAAACTTATGCGCCAACGGATCTACATTCATAGCAAAAGCAACCGGGTCAAAACTATAAACGTGCCGAGCTGTGTGCGTGGCGTATATCATGTTGTCTCTTTTTTATTTTCATTTTGTTTTTTGAAGCGGAGCAAATACAAAAAGGACACGTGATGCCATTGACATTTTTACTTGTAAGTAGGCTGCTCTTGCCGACACTTCAACATCTATAAAGGTGAACTCATCACACTCTTATACATGCTTATTTGCACTTGCTCTTCTTATAAAAGTAATTGACGATATACGTTTTATTACCCGATTTGACCATATCAGGCAAAATGTATCCTTTACCAAACAGACCGAAACTCTTTTTTAATTGACCGTATGTTTGCTCATAGGGCTTGTAATCCTCGTAATCGAATGCGGTAAAATGAATTTTCTTTCTGCTCGTATAATGATAATATTTCGTAGAGTCCATAGGGTTAATAAATACCTTTTTATTTTGAGCCTTTATAATATGAGGCATAGACATAAGGTATTCCGTTTCAGATTTATTGTGGTACAACGTATTCATCTCCGTAGTGCCAGAAGGATACCATGAACCATAAAATATCATAATAATACTACTGTCTTGCCAGTAAAAAGATTTGGTTGATTTATCATATTTAAAATTGAGCGCAATTTCCTTTGATGACGTTATAATGCTGAAGCTAACGTCAGGATCATCAATATCTGCGTTGAAAATATGATGCAAGTACCCGCAAAATTCATGTATTGGCGGTTTAAATGATTGTGCTTCTGTTTTTGAAAAAGGGCATAATGACATTGTTATCCAAAGAATAATAATCTTGTACATTTTATTTTATTTTTTGATGTGCAGCGGCACAAAACAACAATGATATTGGAATGCTAAAATGATACCAATAAGAAACTATATTTTCATGTGCACTGTTTATTTTCTCATGTATTGAGTGCGTTTAATTTTTAATCGACTATTTTAAATTCGGCAGGAGACAACGAGATACGCTTATTGTTGGCTAGTTTACATGATATATTCAGAAAGACTATTTTATCGTTAATTTCTATTGTATTAAATGAACTTTTTAAAGCGTCTGAGAAAATAGCGCTTTCACATTCATGTGAGTATATCGTTTTATTGTCTCTGAATATGATTACGGTGTATTGTTCAATAGCGTACTTTATATCAAAATCGAAAGTAGGCAATGCAACTGTTATGCCTGGCAGAACCTTTAGTATATTTTTGCGTATTTCGCCACCACTCTTACCCGCAAGCAAAACAATGGGGTTGGGTAAATATTTTGTGCGAAAACCATACTTGCCAATCACCCTATGCTTTTTAGACTTTTTATCACATAATATGACTTCTGTATAACCTACTTTTTCAGGATAAATAATATAGTTGGATGAATCTTGCGTTACTTCTATTTTTCCATTATCAGTAGATAGTAGAATATCTTTACAGAGACGACCTTCTACTGCAAAATTTAATGTATTGGGGACATCTACATAAATTATATTTTCTCTTAGGTTAGAGACAACAAATCTTTGGCTAAACCCTAAAAGAGGCATAGCGCTAAAAAAGATAACTATAAGTATAAAATGTATTTTAGTCATCTTATTGGTTCATTACTTTGTTTCAAGGTTATTTAAACCATTTTTGTTTTCTTACATTCTCTGGTGAATGCCTGATTTAATGTTCGATACTATCTACAAATCGAAAATTGGGTAAAGTTGTTTTTAATTCAATTTTACCCACCTTAGACCAAAGAAAACTAAGTCTGTTATGTTTCTCAATTACGTATTTTGTACGTGTAACAATTACTGAATCATCAATGCCATACATCTGTTTGAACGTTGGTTTCATTGAAGCTGGATAAACAGTAGTGTCTATCAAAACAAGAAAACAAGCTCGTTGTTCCCAAATTCCACTGATTCTTTTTTTAGAACTGCCAGTATTCTTATTTACATCGTAATAGGTTCGTGAAAATGTTCCATTCTTGTTTATGAAAAGCTCCTGTTTATTACGGGTCTTGCGCGTTGAAGTCGAATTATAAGACCCCGTATTTAGCATTGGATGATTAACTAACGTATAAAAAAGCAGGACGGATATTAGAAGTTTCATTTTCGGGAAGTATTTTATGTTTCTATAAATTGAATTACTTACACTTACTCTTCTTATAAAAATAATTGACAATGTAGGTTTTGTTACCCGACTTGACCATGTATGGATAAATTTGTCCTTTACCAAAAATGGTGAAGGCTCTAAACCCTCCGAATTTTTTCTCAAATGGTTTATAGTCTTCGTAATCGTAAGCAGTGAAGTGTACTTTCTTTTTGCTGGTATAGTGGTAATATTTTACCGTATCCATTGGATTGATAAACGACCGCTCGTTTTTATCATTTATAATATCTGGTTTGTATTGAAGGGGTTTGTCAGTTATTTCACGATGATATAAAGAATCCATATCAGGATTACCGACTGGGTATGAATTAGCATAAAATACCATGATAATACTGGTGTCGTTAAAGTAAAATGATTTGGTCGCTTTATCATATTTAAAGCTAAGTTCAATTTCCTTTGATGATGTAATTATGCTGAAGCTAACATCAGGGTCATCAATATCTGCGTTAAAAATATGATGTAAGTACCCACAAAACTCATGTATCGGTGGTTTAAATGATTGTGCTTCTGTTTTTGAAAACGGGCATAATAACATTGCTATCCATAGAATAATAATCTTGTCCATTTTATTTTATTTTTTGAGGTGCGGCTGCACCGGTTGACACATTGCCATCATTAACTATTGATTGCACCGCTTGATTTACGTCGGATTGATTTGGTGTTGGATAGCCAGTTCCCATACTTTGTTCGGAAGGAGATACATTATCTTTATTTACTCCCCAAGTGTGAAATATTTCATGCGTAATATTTGATTCGTATGTTCCACCAATTGATTGATAAAGCACTACTCCATCTTGTTTAGCGATGTTGTTTTGATCCTCCGATGTTATACCTGAAACATTCAGTGTATTTGTGTGGAATGCTTTTGCTACTTTTTTGACCCCATCAATCGCCCCAAATTCTTTTTGCGAATAATTGACAAGCGCATTATTAGGGGCAATCGATTCGATGTTTTTGCCTGCATTATCTAATGGAATTTTAAAGCTCTGAGTAAGAGAATTGCTAATCTTTCCTTCTGCTTCTGCTTTTGTACCGACTTCAACAACATTAATGGAAAATTGGACATTGTATCCTTTCACACTTTTACCATTAGCATTAATATCTGCCGTAATTTGATAATGCTGTGCATTTAAACTGCCTTCTATCGTATTAATCTTGGCAACCTGCGCGGCATTAAACCCGTTTTGGGCAACATCGTTTTTAACAGTGTAATAAGTTGCAACAATAAATACGGTTCCGCCATTACCGTTAGGATTATCAACAATTACAAGATGCCCTGCTGCTCCAGTTGGATCATTATAAATTATTGGGTTGCCATTAAATGCGCTATACGGAGATTGCCACGGGAACTTATGCGCCAAAGGATCAACATTCATAGCAAAAGCCACAGGGTCGAAGCTATAATCGTTGTATAGCTTTTGTTCGGGTGCTACTGCGGTTATCTTATGTAGCTTAGTATTGTATAAAAATCTACCATAGCGCTCCATCGGCTTGTCCTTTATTTCTTCTTCAAATACACCCCATGCAAGATTGAAATTTCGTGTAGGATTCTTTACTGATTTATTCGCTGCAACCGGGCTGTAATTTTGTTTTACAAGTATTACACTGCTATCCCTCGACCATTGCTGTATCAGCAAGTTTTTCATGTCTAAAGGCATTTCTTTATAACCCAACTGATAGAGTTTTGTAGTCAATTGTTCCAGATTTTTATAGTCCTGATTGTCTTTTAATTGTGCTATGCTTTTGTTCAGTGACAATACCCGTTGCTCCAACACCTCCCTTTTCAATAGTAGAGCATTGAGGTTATGCGCATCGTATTGCAACGCCTGCTCCGCACATTGCAAGATAAAGTCATCTGCTTGAATATCCAATTTGTGTTCGTAACCTTTGGCAAGGTACACCAAACACAAAGCAACGGATTGCTTCAAATCTAGTTGGCGTAAGGATATGTCATTTTCCGCTGCTGTTTGTGTTGTATGAGTTAAGGTTGATATGGTACCGGTTGAGGGAAATGCCCTGCTGGACAGCTCTATGTTGTACAATGTGGCATCTTCGTCGCTATGGCATATATACACATGGCTAGGCGCGCTGCATATTACCGCATCGGTATGCAAGCGTTCTGCAAATATCTTGAACAAGGACACAAAAGCATAACAGTTGCCCATGTGTTTTTGCATCAAACTGACCACCTGTGTATTCGTCCAATCATTGCTGCCCATAGGGTCGCTTGTAGAATAATAATAAGGTTCATGGAAGAAAATATGATCCTGCTCCATGAACAGGGTGGTATCGGTCATGTATTTGTAGATGGCATAATTAGCGGTGAGGCTTTTGGAATAGCCTTTATCTTTCTTGTATTTTTCATCCAGCTTATCCCATACGGTAGTATGCCCCCACTCCTGTACTCTTGGTTTAGGTTCAAACTTGCTGTGTGCCATTATCTGACGGATGTTATTAATACCCCAGTCCAACATTGCCTGGAATTTTATAGGGTCAATCCGGTTATCCCACCACGCATTTTCAATCAGGTAAATGGCACGTTCATAACTCAATGCCTGTTTGCCATCCAACATTTTTTCTAATTCCAACTTTGCCGTTTGGTAGTTGGCTTTTGTTATGGTTCTTTGTTGGGTACTGTCCTGTGCGGACAAACAAAAAGGTATCCATTGCAACAAAGCAATTAATACAAATCGGATGTAACGTGTAGGCATAACTGTATTATTTTGTTTTTATAAAAAGATTGCGTTTTGTTTTTCCGTCCCCTTGCTGTTTTCGCCCCCTGAACTCATCGTATTTCAACAACTCTTCATACATGCCTTTGGGCATATCTACATAACCTAACGCTTTAATAGTGTCTTCGTTCGCTTCCCATTGTGCATATATCTTTTGTGCTTTAGGTGATTTTTGAATATCGTCTAATGAAGTGCTACCATTGGCATGTAGCTCCTCTACCAGTAGCGCACCATAAAAATTGCTATAGGTAAAATAAATAGCGAGGTTGTTGTTTTTAGGAAAATAAGGTTTGGCGGCATTGATACAGTCCAATGCAAACCTGCCGTCACCTGCGCCGAATTTTCGGTGATAGCCCAAAGCCAGTTGCAACACAATATCTGCTACAATTTGCTTGTTGTTATACGGATATAAATAAAGCTGGTTTTTTAAAGCGGGTGCGCTGATGAACATATTGTCTTCGTACCACTCATTAGTAATGCTCCAATTGGAAGTCGCTTCATAATTCCTGAGGTTGCCATTTCCGTCAGGGTATTTAATTAATGAATGTTGGGGAGCCATCGCCAGATAAGCTGAACCATCTAAAGCCTCTACCAGTGATAAATAAACAGCAGGCATACTATTGCATTGCCCTGTACCTGTAGCCAGGCATTTGGTCAGAAAAAAGTTTCGGTGGTCTTGCGCTCCTTTATTGTCGTTAAAGTCATAAGAAAAAGGTTGATGCCCGCTTACTTCATAGGTTTGTTTACCGTCATTGGTCTTTATTGTTTTTGCAATAGAGAGCTGTTCTCCCATAAACTTTTGTATGGCATGGTTGATCGCTGCATTGTCTTTTATATTGAGTTTGTTTTCCCGCATCCACTCTCTGATAAAATCAGTTGATTCTTTAAGGATGCTTTTAAATTCTTCTTTGGTAAGGTAGGGAGTTCCCCAACTTTGCTCCATCGTGTAATATGCTTCGGAAATGGATAGTTTCTTTTTACCGGAAAGCATTGCTTTGAGGCTTTCCAGAGCATCGGTATAAGGTTTTGTTTGTTGGGCAAATTCTTGTGGGTTAGAACTTTTAATTGGACGGCTCGAAGTTACCACACCATTCAATAACCTATAAAATTCAGCGTCTTTGCTGATGGGTGTATTATTGCTTACTGCATTTCGCAAAGACGGATTATAGGCAGGGTCTTTTGCCATTCGCTGCCTGATATAATCTTCATTTACTTGTTGGGTACTTCGTGTATCCCCTTCTGCTTTATAAAAGGGTATGTTGCTACTGGCTTGGCGCATAATGTCGGCGGCGGTTGTTCCTGATCCATTGGGATTGGGTACCGATGGTATATTCCCAAAATTGTTATTGGATGTGTTTACTGGTTGGAAGCTACTCGGTTGTGGCGTTTGGGGTACATTCGAAAATTGTCCAAATGCAAAACAAGGACAACAACTTATAAAAATTGATATTACTCTGATTAAGCATTGCATATCAAATTTAAAATAAAGTTTAAAAATACAGAAAACGAATAACAAATGTATTGAAATGTGTTAAAAAAAATACTATACTGTAAAGACAATTTGGAATATACATATTATATATTAGTTAATTATACAGTATATATGGGCTTTGACTGCGGACAATTAGTAACCGTTCGACACGAGAAAAATAAAATCATCATCACAGTAAATACAGCAACAGATGTGGACGAATGAGCTACTGCTGCTCTGATGCCACAACGTTTTCAATGCCACGAGTCCCCTTCGGGAGACTACATGGCGAAACAACACGCAAACAGAAATATTTTGAATTGGAAAGATGATAATTTGCAAAAAGCAATACCGCTAATATAAACTGTTTTGTGCAAGCAGGGCTGGACGCTACAACTTCGGCTGTTTGCATCGCTGTACTTTGGTTCGGGCAGACGAATATAGGCTGAACATTTGTAATTCTATTTATCAAAGACTGCACTGAAAACGGTGCTGTTTTCTTTTGAAAAATTTTACCTTCGCATTGCGAAAAATAAAACAAATCATAACTGACAGCAACATGACAGAATATGAAAAATTAATTGCTCATTTTGAAAAATATGTTTCTCTCTCGAAAGATGAAAAGGAACGTTTAATTTCCTCATTCAATTTAATCAAAGTAAAAAAAAGACAGTTTATTGTTCAGCCAAATTTTGTTGCCAAACACCGTTACTTTGTTTTGAAAGGTGCTTTTAGAACTTATGTAGTTTCAAACGAAGGAGAAGAGCATACCATTCAATTTGCGATTGAAGATTGGTGGATTTCAGATTACAACAGTTATATTTTTCAGCAGCCCGCAACCATGTTTGTGGTGGCATTAGAAAACAGCACTGTACTTCAAATTGATTATACAAGTGAGCAAAAATTAAAAAGTAGTAATCATACTTTTGAAACTATTTTTAGAATGATGGCTGAACGCTCCACAGCATTTATGCAACGAAGAATAATTACCAATCTCACCAAATCAGCCGAAGAAAGATATAATGAATTTATTGAAAAATATCCATCAATAACCAATAGGGTTCCTCAATACACATTAGCATCTTATCTTGGTTTCACAACAGAATTTCTTAGCAGATTACGGAGCAGACTTCGTAAATAAAGTTGACCTACATCAACTGAATTTCCTAAACTACATCATTTTTAATTTTTTAAAGTCATTCCACTTTTGCATTGTCAATAACGACAATCAATTTATTAAAAAATAAAAAAATGACGAGTAACAAATTAAAAAACAAAGTGGCTGTTATCACAGGTGGCAACAGTGGAATGGGATTAGCAACCGCAAAGCTATTTGCAAATGAAGGTGCCAAAGTAGGCATTACAGGACGAAACAATGCTACAATAAAAGATGCTGTAACAAGTATCGGCAACAATGCAATTGGAGTAAAAGCTGATGTGCTTGATTTGAAAAGTATTGATACTGCTTACAAAGAAATTGCAAATAAGCATGGTAAGTTTGATGTGCTTATTGTAAACGCAGGTGTTTTTAAAGGTTTGCCTTTGGCAGATTTTACCGAAGAACTATTTGACGAAATTGTTGACATCAATTTTAAAGGTGCATTCTTCTCTGTTCAAAAAGCATTGCCTTATTTGAATGATGGTGCTTCGATTGTAATTACATCAAGTGTTGTAAACGAAACAGGAATGGCAACAGCTTCTTCTTATTCAGCCACTAAAGCAGCAGTTCGTTCATTAGCCCGAAGTTTTTCTTCTGATTTATTAGAAAGGAAAATTAGAGTAAACATTCTTTCTCCTGGTCCGATTGAAACACCAATTTTTGATAGATTAGGAATGCCACAAGAAAATGTGGATGGTATGAAAGAATACATGGCAAGCGGGGTTCCATTAAAAAGATTGGGAACAGTAGATGAAATGGCAAGAGGCTTTTTGTTTTTAGCAAGCGACGATTCTTCCTACATGTTGGGTGGTGAAATAGTATTAGATGGTGGTATGGGGCAACTTTAATTTCTATAAGATAGCATTACACGGCACGCAAAAGCCATCCACAAAAAATACTCTTTTTAAAAATGTTACAAACCAACGCTAATGGTAATTTTTTAAAAAGAGTATTTTTTTGCTCCCCCCTAAAACCACTCTTCCTTTTTTTATAATTTTATTTTTCCCGCCGCACGAAATTTCTGGCTAACCAAACATTTGTACTTCGTATGAACAGCAGAGCAGCAGGTAACATCAGGCTTTGTGCACGACCACACTACAAGGCACTTGCAAAGTCAAATAATAATATCTTTACAATATGGCATTAGTAAAAATAAACGGTATTGATTTAAACATAAATATAAAAGGAAACGGAAAGCCATTGTTACCGATTCACGTTTTAGGTGGTCATCAAGAGCAGTTAGCTATTATTACAAATCCTCTTTCTAAACATTTTAAAACAATTACGTTTGACATTCGAGGACACGGACAAAGCGAAAAACCAACGGGATATACTTTGCAAGACCATATAAATGACGTGTTGGGCATTATGGATTTTTACAACATTGAAAAAACGTATTTGCTTGGTGTTTCAATGGGAAGCTATATTGCACAAGGCGTTGCCATTGCTGCACCTGAAAGAGTTGAAAAACTGATATTAACGGTTCCAAAATCAAATGGTCTTACTTCGTCCGTGCAAATATTGTTCGGCGAACACGCAGAAGAAATTAAAGGGAAAAGTTTTCACGATACTATCTTGACTTTACTCAAATATCTCGTTTACAACACAGAGATCATGCAACACCATCTTGATGTTTTTGAAACAGATTTAACACCTGAACAATTTGCTGCTGCCAATAAAGCCATCACAAACTTTGATTTCAGACAAGACTTACCAAGCATAACAGCATCAACATTTATAATAAGCGGAAAGTATGACGGTTTAAACCCTCCGAAAGACGGGCAAGAAATTGCCTCTTTAATTCCCAATGCAATGTTTACAGAAATGCAATTTTCGGGACATGCACCATTGTATGAAGAAACAGAAAGGTATTTAAAACTTGTAGCAGACTTTTTACTCAATTGAGTTACTGATGCCACGAGTCCCCTTCGGGAGACTACATAGCGAACAGCCTGTTCATTGTGGATTAAAAAATCAGACTTGGAATTGGATAATTTGTGCAGCTAAACGATTGACCTTCTATTTAATATTAAAAACAACGCTATAATCCATTGCCATTGGATTATTATGTTCATCTCTACCGGGCTCCCAAGGTGGCATTAGTTTAATAATCCGTATTACTTCCTGATCCAATCTGGTAGATAAATAATGAGTAATTATAGGTTCTTTATCTATTTTACCGGTTTTATCAAAATGAATATATGCAACGACTTTCCCTCCTTTTTCGGAAGGTAGTAAGTGAATATTTGCTTTAATAAATTCGTCGAGATTACCTTTAAATGTCGGCATTTTAAATTCAACTCGTTTATAAACTATTTTAGACGATTTATTATTGGCCGCTTGTTTCCCTATAAAATCTTCTACATAAACGGTATCTGTACCATAAATATGGCGCTCCATAAAAGGCGAATTAATATCGAGATAATTGGACGAGTCCTTGGTTTGTGCTTTAGCCGCTATAGAGCAAACACTAAGGAGTAATATTAATTTCTTCATTGCTGAGCAGTTTAAAAAGAGCCAACCGAAAGTACATTATTTTTATTGCATGGTAACAATGCCATGAGTCCCCTTCGGGAGACTACATGGCGAACACTGATTGGCCTAATAGTGCTGCATGAACCAAGCGCAGTTTCCCTAAACTTGCTATCTTTATCTGAATGAAAAAGATCCTACTGCTACTCCTATTACTTGCTGGCATTCAAGCGGTGTCTGCACAAAAAGAACAGCCTTATAAAATCATTGCTTATTATACCGGCATCGGAGCGCAGATACAGCAATACCCGGTGGATAAGATCAGCCATATTATTATCAGTTTTGTACACCTGCAAAACGACACGTTGCTGGCGCAAGACAGCGCACAGGAAAAGACCATACAGCAGATAGTGGCGCTGAAGCAGCGATACCCACGGCTCAAAGTCATGATATCCTTTGGTGGCTGGAGCGCCTGCGCCCCATGCAGCGCGTTGTTTGCATCAGAAACGCACAGGAAAAACTTCGCCGCAACTACTGTTGCGCTGCTCAAAAAGTACGGACTTGACGGCATTGACCTGGACTGGGAATACCCGGCTATTGAAGGTTTTCCCGGACATCGGTATGATGCCAGCGATAAAACGCATTTTACCGCATTGCTCCAAGCCTTGCGCAACGAAATGGGTAATGATTATATCCTGAGTTTTGCCGCAGGCGGCTTTATCAAATACCTGGAACAATCGATAGACTGGCCTGCGGTAATGCCTCTGGTGGATTTTGTGAATCTGATGACCTACGACCTTGTGGGCGGGTATGCCACCACTACGGGCCACCATACCCCCCTCTACAGCTACCGCCAAGGACAGGAATCGACAGATGTCTGTGTCAGCTGGTTGCTGGCGCATAAAGTACCCGCAGCA
Source organism: Bacteroidetes bacterium UBA1312 (assembly GCA_002307135.1). Taxonomy (GTDB): domain Bacteria; phylum Bacteroidota; class Bacteroidia; order Chitinophagales; family Chitinophagaceae; genus Rurimicrobium. Next base: position 215,969 of record DBTQ01000036.1, on the reverse strand, counting down.
AAACTGGTGACCGGCGCGGCTTTCTATGCGCGGGTATGGGAAAAAGTGCCGGATATCAATAATGGTTTATACCAGCCGGGTATATTTAAAGAAGGTATCGACTTTGCCCATTTCAAGGAATACTTCAGCGATACTTCCGGCTTTCAATACCACTGGGACAATAAAGCCAGAGCCCCTTATCAATACAATGCGCGTAAGCAGTTATTTGCCACTTTCGACGATAAACATTCCATAAGGGAAAAGGCAAGATACGTGCGCAGCAAAAAATTAGGCGGTATCATGTTTTGGGAACTGAACGAAGATCAACCGAAAAACGGCCTGCTGGAGGAGCTTTGGCAGGTTTTGCACCAATAGCCACTGCAATATGCAGCGCAATTAATGCCTATAAACGAAATTTGTCCCGTGCGCTCATTATTGACCCTATCTGTCTATTGCTGATGGAATGATGTAATTCATTTTAATCGTTATATAACATAAAGCCATTAAATTGTTGCACCTTAGCAATGCAATAATTATGGCGCAAATTAATATCAGGTAAAATTATGTGGTGGCAATATTTATTAGTTTTTGCGGGAGCATTTTTATTTGACGTAGTGCCTATTCCCTTTCCTCCGGCATTTTCAATTATGGTTCCTTTACAGATCATGTTTGGGCTGAATACCTGGTTGGTCATTATAATAGGTGTTGCAGGATCGATACTGGGGCGATATGTACTCACGCTCTATATTCCGTTGTTGGCCGATAAGGTATTCAAACCTGAAAAAAATAAAGAGGTTCAATTTTTGGGAGAAAAAATGAAAGAGAAAGGATGGAAAAGTCAATTGATAATAGTGACTTATTCTTTACTGCCCTTACCCACTACCCCATTATTTCTGGCTGGTGGCATGGCACGCATAAAACCAGTTCAAATTATTCCTGCTTTTTTTATCGGTAAGTTTATAAGTGATGCTGTTACCGTTCATTTGGGTAAGTACGCGTCCGAAAATTTTGAAGGCATGGTAAAGTCAGCTTTATCCTGGAAATCAATTGGAAGTTTGGTGCTCGGTATATTACTTATTGGTGCATTGCTTTTTATTGACTGGTTTGCACTTCTGGAAAAGAAAAAATTGAGACTGAATTTTAGAATTTGGAAGTGAATAGTAACAAGGCCAAACATACCCACGCATAAGTATCAAAAATGGAGACCAGCAACCATTAACAAAAACGGGGCGAAACCGAAAAGCCAAATGAATAGGGTGCATGTATTTAAAAATGAAAACATATTCCATTATTAAAGAATCGACCATGTGGTCAACAGATGCACTGAAAGAAAAAGTTGAAAAAATACTTAACGAAAAAACCAGAGATGGTTATGAAGTGGTGACTGTTGCATTTGGACTAAATATGTGGTGGATGCCGACCGCATTTATTACATTTTGTAAATAGAACCTTTAAGAAAAAACCTGTTGCTAACATCGATTGGGCAATCAATCGGCAAACGCGGTGCATACCCTATGCGGCGATGCCGGACAATCTTATACATCTTCATCTTTAAGCCGGGCACAACAACAATCTATTATCTGAAGAAATGTTGAAGGCTTATAACCATTTTTATCCGCAGGAGTTTTTGTACATTTACGTCTGTAAAATTAATCCAATTTACAGGGGCTAAAGACAGTACAAAGAGCAACAAACATCCTGCCGGAGGCATACCGACTTTAAAAATTAAATAATCATAAAACATACACGCTATGGCATTCGTATCGATCTATTTAAACTTTATGGGCAATGCAGAAGAAGCATTCAACCACTACAAAAAAGTGTTTAAAACGGAATTTTCTACCCCACTGATGCGCATGAAGGACATTCCGGCACAGGAGGGCGCACCATCGCTCCCTGAAGCCGAGCAAAACAAAGTAATGCACGTGGCATTGCCCATATTGGGTGGTACACAGATAATGGCCACTGATATGCTGGAGAGTATGGGGCACAAACTGGTAGAAGGCAACAATTTTACCATCAGCCTAAACCCCGATAGCAAAGAAGAAGCCGACAGATTGTACAACGAACTATCTGAAGGCGGAACAGAAGCCGTAGCACCACACGAGGAATTTTGGGGATACTGGGGTACTTGCAAAGACCGTTTCGGCATCCGCTGGATGTTCAATGTGATGCAACAACAGTAAGTAATAGGATAAGATGATGAAAAGAGAAACCATGCTACCTGATATAGTATGGTTTTCCATTAACTTCGTTCTGTAGTACTTTATAAAACACTATAGTCAATATGAAAAGCCCAAAAACTTGGCACGATAGGCATAAAGAGAGTTTAAACTTTGGTAGCCGACTAGCCGATACAGTAGCCAGTGGTATGGGTTCCTGGAAATTCATTATCATCCAAACCGTACTGGTAATACTATGGATGGGACTCAATCTGGTAGGCTTTATACAACATTGGGATGTTTATCCTTTTATACTGCTCAACCTCGTGTTCTCTACACAGGCAGCCTATGCAGCGCCCATCATTATGATGTCGCAAAATAGGCAAAGCGAACGCGACCGCGCACAGGCATTGGCCGACTACGAAACCAATGTCAGCGCCCGCCTAGAAATAGAAGCTTTGTCGAAACAACTGAGTACCCTCGAAGTCGAAAAACTGGACAAAATAATCGGTATGCTGGAAGAAATGAAAAAAGAGCGTACAAAATAAACCGAAAAAAGAACCCATGAACCTGCTGTTTGTCTGTAGTCGCAATCAATGGCGGAGCCCCACTGCCGAAGCTATTTATAAAAACCGACAAGATCTGCAAGCACAGTCGGCAGGTACGGAACCCTCTGCCCGTATCAAGCTAACAGCTAAAAGAATAGCTTGGGCAGACATTATATTTGTAATGGAAAAACGGCACAAACAAAGGATACTGGATAAATTTACTGAGGATATAGCTGATCGGCCAATAGTGGTACTGGACATCCCTGACGAATATACTTATATGGATCCCGAATTAGTTGCAGACATCAGCAGTAAGGTGGATACATATCTGAACTTGGACACTAACCGACCATAAAATATGAAAACCTCCATTGCAATAAATGCGCCCATAGACCAGGTAATAGGTCTATACATGGACAAAAACAATTTTAAAGAATGGAAAAAGGGTATGCTCAGCTATGAGCCGGTAAGTGGCATACCAGGAACCAACGGTGCAGTAACAAAGCTATTATTTAAGAATGGCGGCACACTGTATGAAACCATTGTAGCCAACAATCTGCCAGCTGTCATCACGGCCGACTATGAACATGCCAAAACAAAAATGATCCATACTTCCACACACCGCTTTACAGCATTGGCAGCAGACAAAACCTTGGTGGAAGCAGAAATGAATATCACCAAATATGCAGGGCTGCTTTCTAGGATAATAATAAGGTTGTTGTCTGGAGCTGCCCAAAAATATGCGCAAGACCAGCTCCGCCTTTTTAAAACATTTGCCGAACAAACCAAGGAATAGAAATTTACACCTCCACAACAATCCACGCACAAGACCTTAACTTTGCGCGCAATGGATTATTTCAAAAGACTTCTTGAACTGCTCAAAACTGAACGTTTGGCGGATTTGGCATCGTATCAGGCTTTGACTGCCAGTGCCTCAGCTGCTGAACGCAGAACCAATGGCCTGACCTGGTACCCTATCGCTATTAGGGGTACAGAAATGAGTAAAGGAGATTATATAAGTGTTGAAATTGAACGAACTACAAACCAAGACCTCAACCATCAGTTTCGGTTTGGCGTATCAGCTGTTTTGTTTTCCAACCACGATGCTGCGAACAATCGGATAGAAGGAACCGTTACTTTTCAAAGTGGCAACAGACTCAAAATAACCTTACGCGCCGATGAGCTCCCCGAATGGAGCAGCGATGGTAAATTAGGACTCGACCTGCTCTTCGACGACAATAGCTACGACGAAATGCAGACTGCACTTCGATCGGCAGAAACCCTAATAGAAGATAAAGAGGCCGGTCGCCTGATACAGATACTTACAGGTGTCAAAGCACCTACTTTCCATACAGAAACGAAGCTCAATCCTATTGACCGGCTCAATACACAACAACAATTAGCTGTACATAAAATAGTAGCCGCCAATGAGCTGGCCATCGTACACGGACCACCCGGCACCGGCAAAACCACTACTTTGGTACAAGCTATAAAGGCACTGATACAGCAAGATCATCAGCAAATATTGGTGGTGGCACCAAGCAATACAGCGGTGGACTTGCTGAGTGAAAAGCTGTCGGATGAAGGACTGAATGTGGTACGGGTAGGCAATCCGGCACGGGTATCTGAGCGGCTAATGTCCTTGACACTCGACAGCAAAACGGCGGAGCACAGCCAAATGAAATCCATTAAAGCACTTAAAAAACAGGCCAATGAATTCCGTAATATGGCACATAAATACAAGCGGAATTTTGGTAAAGCAGAACGTGAGCAACGTAAAGCCTTGTTTGATGAAGCACACAAAATAATGAAAGATGCGGGCAAGACCGAGCAATACATTATAGATGATGTACTCAATAAAGCCCAAGTGATTACCGCCACTTTGGTAGGTGCACAGCACTATACCGTACGCAACCGCAGCTACCATACGCTGGTGATTGATGAAGCCGGACAAGCACTGGAACCCGCTTGCTGGATTCCTATACTGAAAGCACAAAAAGTGATTCTGGCAGGCGATCATTGTCAGTTGCCACCCACCATCAAATCGCACGAAGCCGGCAAAAACGGGCTCAATACTACCCTGCTCGAAAAACTGGTGGCTTTGCATCCAGATGCAGTTGTACTGCTGGAAGAACAATACCGGATGCACACCTCCATTATGGGCTATTCATCGCAGGTGTTCTACAACAATAGGCTGAAAGCACACGATTCGGTAAAAAACCGGCTTTTGTTTATTGATGATGCACCTTTGGCATTTATTGATACAGCGGGTTGCGGATTCGACGAAGTAGCAGAAGGTACCAGCACCACTAACCCCGAAGAAGCGGCTTTTTTATTGAAGCATCTGTCATTAGTGGCTACAGAGCTTCAAGTACATTATTCAGGACAAGATTTTCCGACAATAGCTGTTATTTCACCTTACAAACAACAAATTCAGGTATTGAAGGAACAGTTACTGCACCAACCTGTGTTGCAACCGTATCTGGACAAAATAACGGTCAATACCATTGACAGTTTTCAGGGACAGGAACGGGATATTGTTTATATCTGCATGACCCGAAGCAATTCAGAAGCAAATATTGGCTTCCTATCTGACATTCGGCGGATGAATGTAGCCATGACAAGAGCCAGAAAAAAACTAGTTATTGTTGGAGATAGTGCTACGCTTTCCCGCTTACCTTTTTATGCCGATTTTATTAGCTATGCACAAGAGCTGAATGCATATAAGAGTGCCTGGGAATTTGCAGACGCTTAAGTTAGTTCCACATCTTGTCAGCCAATTATATTTTCGCTGACAATTTGTCCCCAAAAACGCTTTGGCAACGTTTTTGCGATTAGTGTATAAGTATGATTTTCAAAAAAAAGAAAGCAATGAACGATAAAGAACTGGAAAACCAAGCAACAGCCGACGACAATCTGACACAACAAGATGAAGTAACGGCACAAAATAATGAACCGGCAATTGAAGCACCTGAATCAATATCAGAAGTAGATCAGCTTCGCATAGAATTGAGTAATTCAAAAGACCAGTATTTGCGACTTGTTGCAGAGTTCGACAATTTCCGTAAGCGTAATGCTAAAGAACGTGTGGAATTGATACAAACAGCTGGTAAAGATTTGATTCAGTCCTTGTTGGCAGTAATGGATGATAGCGACCGTGCTTTTAAAACGTTGGAAACAGCTACAGATATCAATGCCGTAAAAGAAGGCATGAATTTGGTATTGAGTAAATTAACCAATATTCTGAACCAAAAAGGGCTGAAGGAAATGGAATCACCAATTGGTAAAGAATTTGATGCAGAATTGCACGAAGCGATTACTGAAATACCGGCACCAAGCGAAGACATGCAAGGAAAAGTAGTGGACGTAATGGAAAAGGGATACTACCTCAATGATAAATTGATTCGCTATGCGAAAGTAATTGTAGGGAAATAAGCATATATTCATGAAGACGACACAACGGTTTTATAACCCAATTGTAGCGTCATTTATAAGTTATACAATAAATGTCAAAAAGAGATTATTACGAAATACTAGGCGTGTCTAAATCGGCAAGTGCTGATGAGATTAAGAAAGCTTACCGCAAAATAGCGATGCAATTTCACCCCGACCGCAATCCGGGGGATAAGGCAGCCGAAGAAAAATTTAAAGAAGCAGCAGAAGCTTATGAAATATTGAGCTCCCCTGACAAACGTGCACAGTACGATCGCTTTGGTCATTCTATGGGCAACGCCGGTGCAGGTGGGCGTGGTGGTGCAGGTGGATTTGGTGGTGGCGGTATGCGTATGGAAGATATTTTCTCCAACTTCGGCGATATCTTTGGCGAGGATGTGTTTGGTGGTCGTCAGGGTGGCGGAGGTCGCAGGCAAGGCGCGGGTCGTGGAGCCAACCTTCGTGTAAAGTTGAAAATGAACTTTAGCGAAATAGCCCATGGTGCTAATAAAAAAATTAAAGTAAAAAAATATGTGGGCTGCCAACAGTGTGACAGCTCAGGCGCTAAAGACAAAGCCTCTATAAAAACCTGTGGCACTTGTGGTGGAAGCGGTCAGGTACGCCGTGTACAAAATACCTTTCTTGGTCAGATGCAAACCGTAACGACCTGTCCTACTTGTAACGGAGACGGTACAAGCATTAGTGCAAAATGTGGCGCATGTAAAGGAGAAGGGCGTGTATATGGCGAAGAAACTATTAGCATGGATATACCTGCCGGTGTACAGGACGGGATGCAACTAAGCATGAGCGGTAATGGTAATGTAGGCGAACGTGGCGGACCATCAGGCGACTTATTAATATTAATAGAAGAAGAAAAACACCCGCAGTTGATGCGCAGGGATTTGGATGTTGTATTCCATCTTTACCTGACTTTCCCCGAAATTGTACTAGGCACTCAAGTAGAAGTACCAACTATAGATGGAAAAGCTAAAATAAAAATACCCGCAGGTACACAAAGCGGTAAGCTATTCCGTCTAAAAGGCAAAGGATTCCCGGCTTTCCAATCATACGAAAAAGGAGATCAATTGGTTGAGGTCAATGCTTGGTCGCCACAGCAATTGAGCAATGAAGAACGTGACATCATGGAAAAATTAAAACATTCCTCCAACTTTAAGCCCGGAGAAGAAGCTGGTGCAGACAAGGATGAGAAAAGTTTTTTCGATAAGATAAAGGATGCTTTTAGCTAATCCATTCCAATATTCATTTATAAATAAAAACGTGCGTTGCCTAGTGTACCGCACGTTTTTTTTATTTATAAATGAATATCGTTAATTTGTAGCTCATATTTTCTTTATGGTCAAATACACTACCCGCATCCTTAAATTCGGAAGCAATGGTGAAAAAACAGGCTGGACTTATATAGAAGTACCTACAGATATTGCAGAAGAGTTGAACCCCGGCGTGCGGAAGTCTTATCGGGTAAATGCAGTATTTGATCAGCATAAAGTAACCAGCATGTCATTGCTGCCCATGGGTGATGCCAGCTTTATTTTACCGCTGAATGCTGCAATCAGAAAGATAATAGCAAAAAAAGAAGGCGCTATGCTACATGTGGGTTTGGAAATAGCTCAGGAAGCGTATCAACTCAATACAGATTTGGTTGATTGCTTAAAAGAAGTACCGGAAGCAAGCGATGCCTTCTACAAAATGCCTCGTTCCAATCAGAATTATTACAGTAAATGGATAGAAAGTGCCAAGACTGCTGCCACACGTGAAAAACGAATAGTGATGGCGGTAACATCTTTATCGAAAGGACAGAATTATGCCGAAATGATCCGTTCGTCCAACAAAAAAAATATGCTTTGACCAACTAACCCAATTGAGGCATTGAAGGATTGACAGTTAACTGTAGTGCCAGATAATCTTCCATTACCTTGGCCACAACAGATCTTATATTGTCGGGATAATTAACAGTGATGCCTTCTTCCTGCATCAACCAACCACTTATCTTATTTTTATATTTACGGCTCAGCGATTTGATAACAGGTATATCCATTGATGCAAGAAGAGCCGCATTACATTGTTGCTCATATTGTCCATGCATTGGTATAACCATTAATTTTTTGCCCATAAATAATGCTTCAGCAGGTGTTTCAAATCCTGCACCACACAATACGCCAGTACTCGAAGCCATACTACTGATGAATGCATCGTTTTCGATGGGTTGAACGTGGATATTTTTAAATGTGAATGCTTCATGGCTATGTTTGGAAAAGACTTGCCAGTTTATATTTTCATAAACCGAGAGCTCTTTTACAATAGTTTCGTCGTTATAGGCAGGTAGATATACGGTATAGTGACCTTCATCAGAAATAGCAATTTTACGTATTTCTTTGCGCACCACTGGTGTAAAAATATTTTGGTCGAACGATTGGAAATGAAAACTATAAGCACTGGAATGTGGCGCATAATGCTTCAATATCATATTGCCTAACCAATCGTAAGCAGCCGGTCGTGGTGCCATAGGATGCAATACAGCACTCTGATGACTTAGCGATACACAGTGCTTTTTATGCAGCCTACATGCCCAAGCAGATACAGGTTCAAAATCGTTAATGATGAGATCATAATCTTGTACACGCAATCGGGTGATGTCGTTAATCAAGGTAAATGGTCTTAATTTTTTAAAGGTTGCCCATTTATCTACAGAGCCGTGTTGTCCGAATATAAAACTCAAGCCATACAATTTGTATTTGACAGGAAATGGCAGCTCAATATCAGCCTGAATACCGCTTACCAATACATCTGTTGCTCCATATTTTGCCAATTCTGGATATACATCTCTAGCTCGTGCCAGATGCCCGTTACCAGTTCCTTGTATAGCGTATAGTATTTTCAATGTCAGCTTATTTTTGTTCTTTAAGATTCATTTCCTGTATCAACAGGTTCATCAACTCTTTAGCAGTTTCATTGCTGGTATTATCTGTTTTAAGGTCGATATTTTGTGCAATCGGGTCGTCGTTATATTTATACAAACTCCATTTACGATCGTTGTACTCCAATGCGGTTAAGTTTTCTATCCAATCGCCGGAGTTCATATAAATAACAGGACCATGTGGCGTTGCCATTGTTCTTATTTCCGGCTGGTGTATATGTCCACAAATGACATATTGATAATTATTTTCGGCCGCTATGCTGCAAACGGTATCTTCAAATTGGTTGACAAATTTCACTGCACCTTTTACACTATTTTTTATCTTTTTGGAGAAAGAGATTTGTGAACCATTAAAACGCTTGGACAGGAAATTGACAAATTTATTAATAAGAATTAGTGTGTCATAGCCAATAGCACCAAGCTTGGCCAACCAACGACTGTGTTTCATGACAACATCAAATACATCTCCATGAAAAATCCAGATTCTCGAATTATCCACTTTCAAGGATAGCTTATTGGTAATTTTTAAAGATCCTAATTGAAAGTCTTTGAATTTGCGCAGCATCTCATCATGATTGCCCGGGATATAGTAAACAGGTATTTCTTGTGCTATGAGTCCCGTTATATACTTGACTATTTGCATGTGTGAAGCCGGCCAGTATCGTTTGCTAAATTGCCAGATATCAATAATGTCGCCATTAAGGACTAACATTTTCGGACGAATACTTTTGAGGTATTGCAGTAACTCATTGGCGTGGCAACCATAAGTACCCAAATGCACATCTGAAATAACCACTATCTCTGGTTCCCGAACTGCCATATATTACATTTTTAAGTACAGTGCAAAGAACCGATAGTAATGTAACTAAGTTATTAATACATTATTAACTAATAGTGAATTATAACAATAAAACATACAACAAATAAAATATAACAGCATTTGGGCACCAATATATACGACAACTGCCTGCTGATAGATCAGCAGGCAGTTGTACATTTTATCTATTTAGGCGTTATTTTAATTATTTCTCATCACTACTGTGCCGTCAAACACATCAATGAGCACCGGTTTTGTTTTATCTATTTCACCGGCTATTATTTTTTTGCTCAACAGGTTAATGACTTCTTTTTGAATCACCCGTTTCAAAGGCCTTGCACCATATTGCGGATCAAAACCATTCTCTACCAAGTAGTCAATAGCATATTCAGAGAAATCCAATTCTATGCCTTGTTTGGATAATTGTTGTGTTATACCATTCAATTGGATTTTGATAATGCCTTTGATTTCTTTACGCATCAACGGATGGAACATAATCACATCATCCACACGATTCAAAAATTCTGGACGCAATGTTTGACGCAACAAATCCATCACTTGCGATTTAGTAGCTTCAACGACGTCATCTAGGTTATTATCATTGACATTTTCAAAATTCTGTTGAATGATATGACTGCCCATATTGCTGGTCATAATGATGATGGTATTTTTAAAATTGACTACCCGACCTTTATTATCTGTCAATCGGCCATCATCCAATACTTGCAATAAAACATTAAAGGTATCAGGATGCGCTTTTTCAATTTCATCCAAGAGTACTACTGAATAAGGCTTACGGCGTACAGCTTCTGTCAATTGCCCTCCTTCTTCGTAACCAATATATCCGGGAGGTGCACCTACCAAACGGCTCACGCTATGTTTCTCCTGATACTCACTCATGTCTATACGCGTCATCATATTCTCATCGTCAAACAGTATTTCAGCCAGTGCTTTTGCCAATTCTGTTTTGCCGACACCAGTCGTGCCTAGAAATATGAAAGAACCAATTGGTTTGCGTGGATCCTGCAATCCGGCACGGCCTCTGCGTATGGCATCTGACACCGCAGTTATCGCTTCTTCCTGACCAACTACCTTTTTATGTAATTCCCCTTCGAGGTTCAACAATTTTTCTCGTTCACTTTGCATCATGCGCTGTACAGGAATACCCGTTGCCTTAGCCACATTTTCAGCAATATCATCAGCACTTACTTCTTCTTTTAGTAGGCGTTTGTGCTGACTGTCCATTTCATCGAGTTGTTTGGACAAATCAACTATTATGGCTTCTTCAGCTTGTAGTTTTCCGTAACGGATCTCCGCCACTTTTCCATAATCACCTTCACGTTCGGCACGTTCCGCCTCTTGCTTCAAGTGTTCTATTTTACCTTTAGCCTGATTGATTTTATCAACCAATTCCTTTTCATTCAACCATTTGGCTTTTAGCGTATCGCGCTGTACCGTAAGCACCGAAATTTCCTGTGCCAATGTTTTCAATTTATCTTCGTCTTTCTCGCGTTTAATAGCCTCACGTTCAATTTCCAATTGACGAATCCTGCGTTCGAGTTCATCCAATTCTTCCGGCATTGAGTTCATTTCCAGTTTAAGCTTTGCCGCACTTTCGTCGATTAAGTCAATAGCCTTGTCTGGTAAAAAGCGATCTGTAATGTAGCGCGCCGATAATTGCACCGCAGCTATAATCGCTTCGTCTAGGATACGCACCTGGTGATGACTTTCGTATTTGTCTTTCAAACCACGCAATATAGAAATAGCATCTTCTTCGCTTGGTTCATCCACCATTATTTTTTGAAAACGACGTTCCAGAGCTTTATCCTTTTCAAAATACTTTTGGTATTCGTTGAGTGTTGTTGCACCTACTGCACGTAGCTCGCCACGAGCTAATGCAGGTTTCAAAATATTGGCGGCATCCATTGCACCATCGCCACCGCCAGCACCTACAAGCGTGTGTATTTCGTCAATAAACAAAATAATTTCACCATTACTTTCAGTCACTTCTTTGATAACACCTTTAAGTCGTTCTTCAAATTCGCCCTTATATTTTGCGCCCGCAATAAGCAGCCCCATATCAAGTGCAAATATGATTTTCGATTTCAAATTATCCGGCACATCACCATTGATAATCCGATGTGCCAAGCCTTCAACAATAGCAGTTTTACCAACACCGGGTTCTCCAACTAATATTGGATTATTTTTAGACCGGCGAGACAGGATATGTAATGTTCTGCGTATTTCTTCATCCCGACCGATCACAGGATCAAGTTTACCATCACTTGCCAATTCATTTAAGTTTTTGGCATAGCGCTTTAAATTGTTGTATTGATTGTCGGAAGTTTGAGAGTCAACAGTACTACCCTTTCTCAATTCGCTGATGGCTGCTATCAAACCTTTTTCGGTTAGTCCGGCATCTTTGAGCATTTTAGCTACTTCATCATTGATTTGTAGTAGGCCTAACAATATATGTTCAACACTTACAAATTCATCTTTGAATTGTTTGAGGTTACTACTTGCCCGAAGGATAGCATTATTTGCATCCCTGCTTAATGTCTGTGCGGGCTCACCACCTTGCACTTTGGGCAAACGTTTAATTTGCTCTTCAAGTTTAGATGCAACATGAGCTAAATTGATGTTGTTCTTTTTGAGCAAAAAAGATATTGAGCCATTTTCATCGTCTAGTAAAGACTGTAAAATATGTGCTGTTTCGATACTCGGATTTTGATGATTAAAAGCTACTTGTTGTGCAGCTTGTATCACTTCCTGAGCTTTAATTGTGAAATTATTTAAGTTCATATATAGCGTTGTATTTGGGTTGTTATGTGTAAGGTACGACAAACCTAAAGCCACAAATAATTTTATGCTATAATGTCTTAATTTTTAAACATGAAATGCCAAAGCGGCAAGAATAGAAATTTGAATCGGTAATTATTTCAGCGACATGCTAATAAACATGACCTTTTAACAGTTGGCGAAGGATGCGAAAACGGCTATTACCAGCTACCTCCGGCTCCGCCACCACCACTACTACCACCTCCAAAACCACCAAAGCCACCACCGCCGGATGAGCCACCACCTCCAAAACCACCTGAAGAACCGCCACTATTGAGCATACTTGCAGCTATCCAACCAACACTATTCAAAAAGCCACCACCACCACCGCCACTGCCGCGGCTGACAATGATAATGACGATGAATATTACAATCAGAATAATTAATATAGAACCTATGCCGCCGCCTTTATTGTTGTCCTTCGCATTGGCAGTGTACTCTCCACGGCTGGCGGCCATCATGGCATCCACAGCTTTGTCGAAGCCACCATAAAAATTGCCTTGTTTGAAATCCGGCACCATCTTTTCCCGAACAATTTGACCAACTAAACCATCAGGCAATGCGCCTTCAAGCCCATAACCAGTAGCAATCCACATTTTACGTTCGTCTTTTGAAGCTAGAATAAGGACGCCATTCTTTTTCGTTTTATCACCTATTTGCCAGCGATTGAAGAGCGTGATGGTGTAATCAGCGATTTCATATTGACCAATACTTTCTACTGTTACAATGGCAATTTGATTGCTCGAAGAATCATTATACGCCACTAATTTCCGCTCTAATTCATCTACCTGCTGCTGCGACATAAAATGTGCGAAGTCATTGACTAAACGAGGCGGATTGGGTTTGGCCGGAAAATCACTATCAGCAGCAAAAACAAATGTGCTGCTGCTCAATATTGCTATAGCAACAAAAAGAATAGAAAAATAAAATTGCTTTAGTTGCTTCATTATTTGCCAAATACTATTTCGTCAGGTAATTCATTTTTAGGATTCGTATGGTCATCGGGGAAGTGTTCTGCAAGGCTTGCTCCGATTTCTGCTATGCAATTACTAATACCTGCTCCGATCTTATTTTCACGCAGAAAGCCCAAAAGTTTTTCAGCAGCAGCATTCCAGTATAGATTGCCGCCTACCAATTTATTAATGCCCTCATCGCCTGCAATTGCATATTTTCTATCCTTTAACGCTACATAAATAAGCACACCATTTCGATGTTCTGTGAGGTGCATATTCAATGAGGTGAATATCTCCTCACTTCGATGTATCGGATGATCGTGTTTGCAGTGCGACTCTATAAACACACGTATCTCGCCTGTAGTCCGCTGTTCTGCGGCCGCTATACTGGCAACAATCAGGCTTTGATCCTGCTTGGAAAGAAGTGGTTTTTTAAAGATAGAGAACACCGTTCAAAAATTTAAGCCTTTGTAAAAAAATAAGAGCAAAAATGAACTACCCATCCGGGCAAAACATTCTTGCTCTCTAGGAGTTTTATTTAGAATTTTACTTTAGGTGCCGATTGCGCTGCGGCGTCTGCCTCAAACGTTCCTCTCACTTTAAAGCCCATCATTCCGGCAAACAAGTTGTTGGGAAATTGACGCGTTTGTACATTATACTGTTGTACAGATTCGTTGAAATCTTTACGGGCAACTGCTATTCTGTTTTCTGTTCCGGAAAGGTCATCTTGTAGTTTCAAGAAATTGGCGTTTGATTTCAATTCAGGGTAAGCCTCATTGACTACCATTAAGCGACCTAAGGCCTGACTCAATTGTCCTTGTGCTGCTTGAAATTCTTTCAATTTTTCAGGAGAAAGGTCTTCAGGGTTTACTTGGATTGATGTTGCTTTTGCACGTGCATTAATCACATCGGTAAGTGTGCTTTTTTCAAAATTTGCAGCACCTTTAACTGTTTCTACGAGGTTGCCAATAAGATCAGAACGGCGTTGGTATTGGTTTTGCACTTGTGCCCATTTAGCTTTAGTATCTTCATCCAATTTTACAAGACTACGTTGGATATTGCAAGACATGCAGCCACCTATCATTACAATAAGCAGTAAAACAAGAATTACGGGAAGCGATTTTTTCATATTTATTGAATTATTTGCAACAAAGATATTGAAGGATTCTTGATTTAATCAGAAAATGTTTGCTGATTTCACCTATAAATCACCTAATTGTGGCCGCAATACAATCAACTCCACATCTGTTTGTTGGGATAGTGTGTATGCAGACCAAAGTATATTAGCAATGTCCTCAGCCTTCATGATTCGTTCATCAGCTATACCGCTACCACTCCAGGAACGGCTTTGTGTGGCACCTGGGCATATAGCCGTAACCTTAATGTTGTCGGTTTTTAATTCTTCCCGCAAGTTGTCGGAAAAACCAAGTAAAGCATATTTGCTAATGCTGTAAGAGCCGCCGTTGGTATATGCTTTAAGACTCGCTACCGAACAAATATTAAATATATGCCCCTGCTGTCTTTGTTTCATGGGCGGCACTATTTTTCGGGTAAGGTTATAAGCGCTCAACACATTGAGTTGTAGCATCATTTCCAATTGCCCCTCAGGTTCGTCGCATATAGTGCCTGGTATGAATAATCCCGCATTGTTTACCAGTATATCTATTTGTGGAAATTGTTGCAAAACAAAGTTTGCAAACTCGGGTATAGCTTCGGATAAAGATAAGTCCACACATTTATAGATAACATCTGGGCTACCTAAGGATTGGAGTTCTATTTTAAAAGCCACCAATTCGTCTTCATTACGCGAGCAGATGGCTAATGAGAAGTGTTCTTGTGCCAATCGTTTGGCTATAGCTGCACCAATGCCGTGTGTGGCTCCTGTAATAATAGCGTACATAAAAATATTGTCTGACAACAAAAATAAAGAACAATGCACTAGAATAGCACGCGTGGCTTATAATAAAAATGCTACCCAAAGATAAGGCTCAGGGTAACACCTTTATTCCCAAACGTCTTTAGTAGATTAATAAGTTTGTGTCAGTTGTGCGGAAATTAACACACTGTCTTTTGTGTCAAAATTCTGTACATAGGTATCGGGTAAGGACACTGAAATTTTGCCTGCATTTACAGTTACGGTCAGTGTTGTTTTACTGTTATCTGTACTTTCGTACAATACATCACTGTTTTTAAAACCTGCTTCCACCACTACTTCTCCGGGTATGTATATAGAACTAAAGGAGCCGACTACTTTGTAGGTACCGGCAGTAGGTGTAGTGAGTCCGGAAAATGCAAATGAGCACATGTTGTTGTTACTATCTAATCCATCGCTGGCCGAAAAGAACGGTGCTTCATAACCAGCAAAAACAGCATTATATGTCTTTCCGGCAATAGTCCAGCGATTCGTCGACGAACCGCTGTCCTTTTTCTTACACGAGCTAACCATCAATATGGCTAGGGCGCTTGTGCATAACAAAATTCGTTTCAATCAATTTTGTTTTAGGGTTAAGTAAATGGGTACTCGTTTTCTGTTGATTGGTTGTTTCAAGGGGCCAATAAATTGCTAACGTCTTAGCTGTGCGAATGTATTTGTGTAAGTCTGAATATTCCCAAAAAAGTTTACGAACGGTCGTTTTTTTCTACGAACGGTAAAAAATGGATCAAAAGTGACCTTTTAAAGATCACTTTTGCATATTCAAATAAATAATACAACAGATTGAAAACCACAAAAAAAGACACGTTTTATAAAACGTGTCTTTTACAATATTGGGGTGGCAATAAGCGAATGATAATTAAACCGAATGTTAGGTATAGTTGAATTAATGATACAAAAAAGCTTCCAAATATTTGGAAGCTTTTTTTTGTTACCATGACATAAATGGTGTGTTTAATGCTGAATGGAAACTTGGGTATTCAATTCATTACCTTCAGCATCTTTGATGTTTACGAGATATAAACCGGATGGAACATTCTGAGTAGCAATTACAATAGTGCCATTATTGCTATTCTTGTTGGCCACAATACGTCCTAACATATCCATGATTATTACAGAGATATTATTGTTATTATTGTCCATCTTGATGTTCAGTTCTGTATTAGCCGGATTAGGGAATATTTTGGCAGAAACATCATTTAACGAAACTTGTTGAATGCTTGTAGGTATCTGAATTGTATTCAACGTTGTATTGGTAATAATAGGAGCATTATAATCGAAGTAGATGGCAGCAGTATTAGTCATTTTCGTACCAGCGGTTATTGATCTCTTTGGTTTAATGCCATAAGTAACAGCACCCATGCTAGCGCTCAAATTATGACTGCTGTAATCAAGGTTTACATTCTCGAATCGGAACTTAACAGTATTATTCGTTACATACATACTCGCATTATGAGTTGCATTAATCACATGCAATGTAGTTATATCCAGATTTGGATCTATGTCATCTGAAATAGTAATGTTGCGGGCCTTTGCTGAACCAGTATTTTGAAAATGTATGGTATAGGTTAGTTCTGTATTTTTAGCAATATAGCCTTCTTTACCTGCTCCGGCAGGCGTTACTTCTTTTGCATTGGGGTCATGAGAACTACGTACCTCTTTATTGTAATTAAGTGTGTTGTTACTAAGGTTAGGATCTGTAAACGTTGTTGGTGCTATATAAGCGACAAGTTTTATAGTGTCCCCAATTGTAGGAGGTGTTGTTGTACTATCGCCAATAGTTGCTGTAGTTGCAGTCCTTACCCATATTCCACTATAGAAATTAACGACATCTTTGGTAGAAGATAAAGTCCAGGTAACCGTACTGCCTGAGACACTGGAAGGAGCCAGACCATAAAACGATCCCAAATAAGTCAGTTTAGCATCTAATGCTAATGTTACGGTTGAGGTAAGGCTCGCACAAGTATAATGGAAATACCAAAGCCAATCATAAGCAATTACATAGATATAACTGGAGTCTCCCGGAACAAAACCGTTAGTCCACACATTAATGCTCGCATCATAAGTAGTAATCGGCTTGCAAGTGTAGGCAAAATTTTTGCTGTAAGATCCTCCTGAAGCTACTGACAACGTATAAGTACCGCTTGACGGGCAAGATGCTGTAATATTACTGTCTATCCAATAGCCGTAAGACCCATAGCGAAATGCAACCGGAACTATTGTATAAGTGGCTGGTGGCAACTCCGCATAATAATAACCTGAGTCATTACTCCAACCAGCACTTATGGTATCTCCTGTAGAAGTATTTACCGCTAAAAGAGGCATCCATTTGATTCCGTCTTCAGCAGCATCTTTGATACAATTGCTGTTGCCATCTATATAAAGTAGGCCACTAAGTGTACCACAGGTACTGGATATTGTAATAGCTGACGCAACCAGAGAATCGGCAATAGTTCCACCCTTAAGTGTTGCGACTATCTTTTGAGTAAAAGTGCCCGGGAAAGTATAGGGGTGAGCAACATAACATGAAAAATAGCCGCCGCTTGAACCGCTTGGAATAATTTCAGCGTTAACACTATCGTACGTGTAAAGCGGAATGGAAGTCCCGTCACCAAAATTAATACCAATATATACTGAATCATGTGCCGTAGGACTTACTATACCGGTAACTGTACCATAGATAAAAATACCATCTTCAGCGGGTAGCCTACAATAGCTCGACATGGAATCCGTCTTTGTAATTTTAAAACCTGTAATCTGTGCATTTGCATCAAGCATGGTACATGCCAATAGAATTGTTGTAAAAATGAGAAGTAGTTTTTGCGTTTTCATAGCGTTTAGGTTTAAATTGTTAATGTGAAAGTACAAATTCGAAGTTAATTACAAAATACATTAACATAAATGTCATTGTATAGCGATGTCGGTTGATTGTATAATTATGTAGGAACAAGGGGGATTCCAAGAAGAAAGTTATTTAAAAATTCGTAAAATCACTTTTCCATAAAAAACGAAATGCAAACAATTTTACTTAAACCCTAAGCAAGATATTTTTAATTTCTATTGACTTCAATAGCCTCTATTTCTAAAACCATTTTAAAAAATCGTCTTTGTGCGTTGCAGATGTGGCTCCATACCTAACAGGCAAAATTGAAATATGTTAGCGTCAATTCACCGGAATAAAAAAACAGGCAAAACATCGATCGACATTTTGCCTGTTGGGTGGCTTTGCCAAGAATCGAACTTGGATCTGGAGCTTCGGAAACTCTTATACTATCCATTGTACTACAAAGCCTTTTCTTTTTAGCTGCGCAAAGGTAACTTTAATCATTATTAAACATTTATTTTTGCTGTTGATTTTTTGATCTATGAAAAAAATACTGCCGCTACTCTTTTGCACAGCAGCTCTTTCCCTGCTTTCCGGTATTTTAATGTCTAAAATGTCGTTCATTGCCAGAACAAGCATGAATATATTTCGAAAAAAATATCAGTACTACGAATTTATGCGTACTTGGTGGCAAGGTGCTCTGGCAGTGTTTGCCGTGTTGCTATTATTACTGGCTTTTCAACTTTATATCAAACGCAAGAAATCTGTACTCACAGCTACTTTAGTTCAGGTATGTTGTTTTATTCTGGCGCTTGCCGGGCTTTATTTTACGTATAGTGATTTTCGCCACGACCTTAGCCATCGCTGGGTGGGTGAGCGTTTCCATTTAGGCATTTATATTTTTTGGATTAATTGGGCTATTATCAGCATGTATATACTGTTGCTCAAAAAAGATAAGGGCACTAAAGATGCAAGTAATAAGCCTGCATCAGTTCCACAAACGACTCCGTATATTGATTTGGTTGACGATAAATAATCACTGACTCATCAGCTATTACCTCTTTGCTTTTACTGCATATACTCACTACCCTGTTCGCGGCGCTGTGAGCGTAAGGCTGGACGAATAATCTTTGGTTGACGAACAGACCTTTGCTTTGCAGCGTAGTTTCCCATTGCGTTTGTTCGGAGGCGGGTAGTAATACAGAAGCCATACCCGTATCGTCGAGCAAACGGGCTATAGCGATAGCCATATCTATATGTGTAAAAGTATTATTGTGTCTTGCCAGGTTGCGTTTGTCTTTATTGCCCAATAAACTATTGGTAAAAAATGGCGGGTTGCAAATGATGAGCTGGTAACGATGGTGGGGTTGCCAGTTACGAATATCGGCACAATGCACTGTTGCGTTGTTGGCAAATGGTGATTGGGCAATATTATCCGCCGCTTGCGCTGCTGCGTCTTCATCAATTTCTATAGCATCTACTAGTATATGCTGGTTGCGCTGCGCCAGCATCAATGTGAGTAATCCGGTTCCTGCTCCTATATCCAACACATACTGCACCCGACCCGACACTGGTGTCCAAGCCCCCTGAATGCAAGCATCGGTGCTCACTTTCATGGCGGTATTTTCCTGCGCTACCTTAAATTGTTTGAACTGAAAGTAGGTGTTACTCATGACCAGCTTGCTCTTGCACTTGCGCTAATACTCAGGTCGGCAAAGTCACCTTTAAGGTATTTGTAATAAGCTGTTATACCAATCATAGCAGCATTGTCGGTACAATATTGAAAGTCGGGAATATAGGCTTGCCAGCCATTTGTATTGGCCATATCCTGTATGGCTTTGCGCAAACCGCTGTTGGCCGATACCCCACCGGCTATACCAACATGTTTGATCTTTAAGGCTTTCGCAGCAGCTTCCATTTTGGTGAGCAGGCTACGAATGATGGTGTGTTGTACCGATGCACAAATGTCGGCCAAGTTGTCTTCGACAAAAGACGAATTTTCTTTCTTTTGCTTTTGTAAAAAATAAAGTATGGCTGTTTTCAATCCACTGAAGCTAAATGAATAGTCCGGCATATTGGACGGTGGAAATTTGAATTTCAACGGATCGCCTTGCGCTGCATATTTATCCACCAACGGACCACCCGGATAAGGCAAGCCCAGCATTTTAGCTGTTTTATCGAATGCTTCACCGGCGGCGTCATCAATCGTTTCACCGATTACTTCCATATCCAAATGGCTGCGGCAAAGTACTATTTGGGTATGCCCACCCGATACGGTAAGGCATAGAAATGGGAATTCCGGTTTCGGATCGTCTATAAAATGTGCCAGCACATGCGCTTGCATGTGGTGTACGGCTATGAGGGGTATATCTCTGGCCTGTGCAAATGCTTTGGCAAAGCCGGCACCTACCAGCAAGGAACCGATGAGACCGGGCGCTTGTGTAAATGCTATGGCATTGACCTGTGCTTTAGTAATACCTGCATTTTTAAGTGCCACATCTACCACCGGCACTATATTCTGAATATGGGCTCTGGAAGCCATTTCTGGCACCACTCCTCCATATTGTTCATGCACTTTTTGTGTGGCTATCACATTGCTCAGCACTTTGCCATCGATTAATACAGCCGCGCCGGTGTCGTCGCAAGACGATTCAATGGCCAGGATAATGGAACTTGTATTCATTGGTTACGCTACTGCTTTGTAGCGCGCAAAGTTAAGGAATGATGCAACAAGTACAGGTTTAAAACTCGCTCGCTTTGGTATCTTTTAAGTTGAGCTTCAATATGCCATTGGGGTTGATGCCTAATCGGAATCCGGAATAATTCCTATTTTCAGCATCCCAGGCGTGTACATAGTCCAGGCGCAGGAATCGGAATATTTTGAACCCAAGGTTATCTATGCCTATAAATGCTTCTGTATAATATTGGTTGGCATTGGCATAGAAGGTGTTGTTGCCTACTACAAAGTACCAGTGCGCTTGTCGCAGTAAAGGAATTTTATTGGTCAGCAAACCTTTCATATGGTATTCAACGTGCGCTTCGCCATATAGTTTGGCGGTATTGCTATATCTGTAATAGTGTGCCAGTTGAAAGCTATTGGCATAGGAGCTGGTGATCAAATATTGATTACCATTCAAGTGCATCATGTCGGGAATGCTTACATATTTATCATTCAGAAATCCGCCTACCGACAAGGTATATGCCAATGAACCCAGCAGTTTCAGATTCAGATCGTCTTTCACCTTAAAGCTCCATTTGTCGAAATCCGTTTTACTGTTCAATATATTGGGAATACCTTTTTGATAGTTGAGTGTAAAGATGGGCCAGTTGCCGGGATACGCTTCTTTACGATCGGGGTATTGTGTATAGGTATAGCCAGGACTAAAGGACACACTGGCATTTACCAGCATGGCATTGTGCTTTTCCCAATTGGCAGCCGCCAGCTCTGTTGGCACATTGGGTGTATAAGCATCTGTTTTAGATTTATTGGCCCAAGTATAGTCGGTTGTATTTTCGAGCGGAAGTCTTTGTTGGTAAGACATGCCCGCTTTCCACGTCCATCCGTTGCCATAGTTTTTATTGACCACCGCAGAGATGAAACTGCGTTCGTATATTTTGAAAAAATTGTCCCGGAGCAATAAGGAAGATTCTGTATTGAACAATTCAGGCACGGGCTGTGTACCATTGAATTGAGATATGTATTTACCCCCCGACAAGCCTACCCACCAATATCTCCCCGTCCACTTGCGGTCGTTTACCTGGTATATGATACTTGCTTTGGCATTAAAATGTTTGTTGCTGAAGCCGTAGCGCACGTTCGACCCCAGTTCCAGTTTCCGTTGCGAGTCTATAGTATGTTTCCAGCCAAGGCATGGTGAATAGTTCAATCCTTCAACTGTATTGAAATTGACATCATAAATAATGGGCGAAATGGTGTAGGTATTTTTATACGCCCTGCTGTTGAACTTCAATCCGCCCAAAATAATTTTGCTGACCGATACCTTGTTGTTCCTGCGCCTGATGGAGTCTATGCGGTGTGGATCTTCATTGACGATACGCACGCTGTCTTTAAATATATAATTGCGTTGCTCATCATTTTCGAGCTTCATCATGCGTTGCGACTGCCAGTAAGTGGAATCTTTTTTAGTTGCATCCTGATCGTAGCTGACCCTTACTTTCTTATCGAATATGCTGTCAGGGATACTTACATTTACTTTCTGGTCGTCATAAACACTCACAAAAGAACCCGTAATGTCGAAGCCCATAATACCAATAGTCGGATAGATAATCTGGCTTTTGATCACCCACACATCCTTATCGGTAGGTATATATTGTTGTTGTGTGCTGATGGTATCGAGCACATCGAGTCCCGATGTTTTTGTAGCCAGCAGATTCAGGCTGTGTATCGCCCATATATCATCTACAATATAAATGTCGCCCTGGAAGCATCTTTCGTATAAGCGCTTGGGCGTTACTTTTATCTTATAAATGGTGACATCATTTTCTTTAAACTCGCCTTGTAATTTATATTTATAATAACTGAGTGCATTGTTGCTAATGGGTGAAATAAATCCTTGTGTGTTGCCATTGTTTACCACCAGCGTCTTTACATTGTTTTCGTAGAAGTTGATGACAGATGGTACACTACCCAAGCCTACGCCATTGGGATCTCCGCTTTCTTTTACAGAGCGGATGATTACTTTTTCCTTGCCATCGCCGGCAGCGTAGTAGTCTGCCATTTCTTCGCAGAGGTACAGTACACCTTTACCACTGGTATCGAGCCCCATGGAGCCACCCATATCCTTTTTATCGCTCTCTTTCAGGCGCACACCCATTATTTTGTCGGGCAATACCCTATTGCGCATTACCCCTTTTACATAGATACTGGTTTGGAAGGAGTGCATTTGATTGAGGTGGAAGCTGCGGCGCTTGATCGCATTACGAATGACCCGGTAGGCAGGGTCTTCGGCACTGGCATGTACTACTACATTGCTCAGTTCGTAGCCTTGATCTTTCAGCGCAAAGTCGTGGGTGATCGTTTCATTGCCCGACAAGGTAATGTCAAATACCGATTGTACAAAGCCGATAAAATGGCCGATGATCTGATAGTGCCCGGGCTGGAGCTCTATACGATACACTCCATTGGCGTTGGCACTTGTACCCATTGTTGAACCCTTTATCAATATGGAAGCAAAGGGCAGCGGGTCGCCTTGAGCATCCGTTATCTTACCGGTTACTACAGCAGCCCAAGCTCCACAAGCCATAGTGCTCCATAAAAATGTGAATACAATAAATCGACGCAAGCGCATGGCTTTGTTCATAAAGTTTATTTATGCTACAATGATAATAATTGTGTTGCTATTTGTGCAACAACAATTGCAGAATTCACCTCTAAAATACCCCTTACTTATAGCTATTCGGGCTTAAAACAAGCCATTGATTTGTGCATTGATGCGGCTCACTACTTCTGCAAAATCTTCTTTATTCTCTTCAAAGTCGAGTTTGTCCAAGTCGATCACCAGCAATGCTCCTTCTTTGTAGGAGTCTATCCATTTGTTGTAGAATTCGTTCAATCTTTTGAGGTAATCGAGACGGATATTCTCTTCATACTCCCGGCCTCTTTTCTGTATCTGATCCACCAGTTTGGGGACAGATGCTTTGAGGTATATCAGCAGATCGGGAGGATTGACCAATTGCTTGAGGCTGCCAAATAAGGTCTGATAATTTTCAAAATCGCGATGCGGCATCAGCCCCATCTCGTATAAGTTGGGCGCAAATATAGCTGCGTCTTCAAAGATGGTACGATCCTGTATCACCGTTTTTTTTTCGGCACTGATGGCTATTTGCTGACGGATACGACTGTTCAAAAAGTACACTTGCAAGTTAAATGACCAACGAGGCATATCCTCGTAGAAATCCGCCAGATAAGGATTGTGTTCAACATCCTCGAAGTAAGGTTCCCAATTAAAATGCTTCGCCAGCATTTCAGTAAGTGTTGTTTTGCCGGCTCCGATATTGCCGGCTACAGCAATATGTTTCGGGGTAATTTTTGAACTCATAAGCAAGTATAGATGTAATAAAAAAAGGGAGTGCAAAATAGTTTAAAAAATGCAAACCCCTACTATTGTTCGATTAGTTAATACAGACTTATCAGTTACTCGCCGGCAAATATTGCTTTACCCGACTGTTTCAACACATAGCCGCGCTCCTTCGATAAGGATAAGCTGCCTTTCTGCCATATATAATGATCCGTTTTGCCGCTTCGGATCAATATCATACTCGTTTTTGACGAAGCCATAAAGACCTCTGCTTTGGTATTGTCTTTACTGAATATTACGGTAGCATTTGTAGTATAAGAACCCTTCGGGTGCAATTCTTTCAACTGCACTTTTTCTTCAAACAAGCGCACACAATCGTTTTTGACCACAGAGTAGGTATATCCTGCCGAAGCCTTGCAGCCATGTGCATCCTTATCGGCACCTGCTAGCACCCGAGCCGGCATCTGTTTCGTTGATTTTTGTGCCTGAGCCCCAAAGCCGACCAACATGCAGATGCTCATCATCCAAATTGCGTTTCTGTTCATATTGTTTTATTGAATTAAATTATTGAATAGTTGTATCGTGTGTAGCACTGCCGGCTATTACCCTCCATTCGCCATCGCATAGCTTCCACACCCTGAGATAATTAAAAGTAGCGTCTATCAACTCCTTATAATAGCGACCCAGAAAATGTATCCGCACGCTGACTACTGCCGTATCCTCTATAACATTGATGTGCTGTCCATCGGTCACCAGCGCAGCAATCACCATATTGCCGGAGCGGTAAGTGGCTATATCGAGCTCCTTGGTAATGGTATGGCCAGTAGGTAAAATAAAGAGTAGATCGTTGTGCAACAAGTTATCCAAAGCAGTACAATCATTGGCTTGCAAGGCTGCTAAAAGCTCTTGCTCTTTGATGGCTATCTGTTCTTGCGGGCTCATACATAAAGATAGTCATTTGGCAGCAACATTATGCCTTTAGTTTCAGCGAATGCAGGAATCTTAACAATAGCGGATTTTGATCTTTGCCTGTTTCGGCTATTACCTGTAGCATATACAATTTGTTGTGCACCAAGTAGCCCCGCATGTTCACTACAGCCATGTCATTATCGAACGATACTTTTACGGCTCTACCCGGAAATCCATCCAATTCAATGGCTTGCTCCGACAATATCTTACCGGCCACATTTTTTACTGCCTGATCAATAGCTCCCCTGAAAAAGATGGCTATATTTTCTTTCTTGTTGGAATTAACAGCCGTATCCGGATATTCGGTAGTAACGAGCGCGTAGATAAAGTTGGTGGTGGCAAAGGTATCTTTTGTAGCATCGTAAATGGATATTTCCATGTTCAGCTCACCGATAGCTGTCTTTTGATTTTGTACTTGCGTAGTGGGCTTTTTAGGAAATTCTATAGTAGCACCTTTGGTGTTGAATACGTACCAGTCGCCGGGCATGGTAAAGCTTACCGTAAGCAATAGCAACAGGAGGCCTGCAAGGGTGTATTTTATAGAGTTCGTCATTGTTATAATTATTAAACAATATTGTTTAGTGTATCTGCTGCTTGTTTGCAGCGGTACAATATTATGTTTTTTAGTGCTAAAGTTCTGTTGAATTTCTGCTGTTGACAATTGAGCCCAAGGAGTTCAAAAAATAAGAGCGCATACCCAAACCTTCATTTTTCATAGCTCCACCTATCATTTTACTAGGTCATCCTATCGTTTTGGTAGCTCGACCTATCGTTTTGATAGCTCGACCTATCATTTTATTAGGTGGAGCTATGGTTTTGATAGCTCGACCTATGATTTTGATAGGTGGAGCTATGATTTTACTAGGTGGAGCTATCATTTTGATAGGTCGTCCTATCGTTTTGGTAGCTCAGCCTAACAAAATCAACATCGTTAGCAATTCATTAACCAATTATTTTTAAAAAGCAGGGAAATTTCCTCGGATGGGTAAGGTTGGGAGGAGTATGTTTGGAAAATAAAGGCATCAATTATCAACAAAACAAATTGTGGGAAGTAAGATGAAAAAAATAAAATCAATATCTTTAAAAGGCTCTTCATTTTTTGAAGATAATTTTTCAATTGACTTTTCTGAAAAGTTGAATTGTCTAATGGGAGGTAGAGGTACTGGAAAATCTACCCTACTCTATTTTATTCATGCAACTTTAAATAGCGAAGCCGAAGAAGATTCATTCATTGCCAATATTTTGAAAGCGAACTTAAATAATGGAACAATTCAACTTGTACTCGAAGATGATGAAGGTAAATCTTATGAGGTTATAAAAACATTTGGAGATGAGCCACAAGCCCAAACACTAAATTCTAAACGAAATATTTCGATGGAAAATTTAATGGAAAATTTCGAATGTGACATTTACCCCGCATTAAAAATTGAACGGATCGGAATAAATAGCAAGGACAGGCTTGAACTCATTGACAAACGAATCCGAACGGAAGTATTATTAATAAAGTCAGAAATAAAAAAGCTGCAAATAGGGCTTAAACAAAACGCTGTAATAATACGAGGAGAAAATGCGAGAGTAGTCCAAATAAATGAACAACTGCTAAATTATAAAACAGTCGAAGAAGATCTAAAAAGACAGAAAATTGAAAAACCAGATGACATAAACCAAAAAGAGCAAGAAGAATTTGAAAAGGCAGATTTAAATGAAAAAATAAGAAATTCAGAAAAAAGGTATGCAGCCAAAGTTGTTCAAAAACTAAATGATACACAGGTAAACCTAAAAGAAGTAAATGAAGACATTCAGAGTTTCTTGTCAACAAACTCTGATGCTAAAGCATATCTGAATAAAGAAATTCTTTTGGGAATTAAATCTGAATTAGAAAATGCATTGGGTAGGATAGTTAAAGACAATGAATCAAACATTAAATTGATAACTAACGCAACTTCAAAAGTTGAAATATTAGTTGGCAAATTAAAAACCATTCATCAAGAACAACAGAGTGAATTCGTTAAACTAAAACAGAAGTTTGACAAGCATAAAGAATACATAAACAAATACAATCAGCTATCTAAAAAAGTTGAAGAAAAAAGTATTCTTCAAAAGGAGATTACAGAATTAGAAGGAAAAAGACAAAAAGTAAGAACACAAAGAAACTTACTTGTAAACCAATTGAATGAAAAAAAGAAAGAACTTTTTACACTTAGAAAAAATATCATTGACGAACTTAACAAGGAGTTGGCTGGTTCTGTAAAAATCACTTTAACATTTGGTGGAATAACCGAAGAATATGAAAACCATTTAAGAAATGCTCTAAGAGGCTCAAACTTGCGTTACAACGCAATTATTCCTTACATAGTCGAAAATCTTACTCCAGACAAATTTGCCTCAACAATTCACAACAAAGACTTTGAGACATTAAAAAAAATAGCACAGGTAGATGAAGAAAGATCAAAGTCAATAATTGAAGCGATTTATGAAAGTGAAGAAATTTATGCAATTGAAAGTTTGTATAGCGAAGACTTACCAGAGTTCTTTTTAAAAGTTGATGCAAAAGGCAATACCGAAAAAAAACAAAAAGAGAACTACAAAAAATCTGATGAATTATCTACAGGGCAAAGATGCACAACAGTTCTACCAATTGTATTTGCTGTATCCGACAATCCTTTATTGATTGACCAACCCGAAGACAATTTAGATAACAAATATATCTCCGACACAATTCACAAAATTATTCGTGAGCAAAAAAAGAAGCGACAATTAATTTTCATAACCCATAATCCTAACATACCAGTTCTATCTGATGCAGAACATAATGTGTTCTTAAACTACGATGATAAAAAATCGAAAGTTGATGTATCGGGAGAAATTGAAACTGTTAAATCAAATATCTTGAACTTGCTTGAAGGTGGAAAGGATGCCTTTGAAACAAGAAGAATTCTTTATGATAATTAAAAAGTAAAGAATGAAAACTAACACATCTGCATACTTTGAAAAATACAACCAAGTAAAGGTTAAGCCTGAATATGCTTTCAGTTTAGCACAAGAGTTTGTATCTGAAATATTATCGCTTCCACCACAAGAAAGATTTGCACTTCTTCCACTTCTAAAACAAATTGAAGAAGATGCTTTCGATAATGGAATTGAAATTTCCAATTTGAATTATTCCAGTCTTGAAAATGAAAAGAAAATTTGGGATGAATCTCAAAAGGCTTTTCCGAACAAGAAAAAAGAAAAGAAAGAAATTACAGAGAGTGATTTCAACAAAGTCCTAACTCACTTTTTTACTAAGTATGAATTAATATTTGGAAGGATAAAAGGTTATTTCCTTTTCCGTTTGGAGAATATTGAAAACAGTAATACAAAAGTTAGAATTTTATTCGATGAAGAATTTAATAAGCATCCCGAAATAAATTCTTTCGACCTTGAAGAAACAGAATATGACTTAAAGAAAATTCAGTTAACTGAATTTGTTAATTCAGCAAGCAAGGAGATTGAAATCAAAAATCAAAATTACTTATGTGTTCTTCTTATAACTTCACATCTTAGAGAGAACGAAGCAATCATTAAGGAAGTAAAGAACTTGACAAAGATGTTTTCCAATTGCGACTACATTTCGATTAAGAAAAAACCAGTCAGTAGTTTTCGTGACTTTGATTACAAGCCAATAGAAGAGGGGCTTAATAGAATTGAAATTTACTCAAGCACTGTATTCAACAACAGAGAATTGACATTTGAAGAAGAAGCTATAATCAAAAGGTTATTTCCTGGAAAAGAAATGATACTTGATTATAAAATTTTGAAAGGTGGAAATAGTGGCTCTAAAGTAATCGAGATACAACCTTCAAAAGTAAATAGCCCAACAATGTTAAGGTCGGTTGCAAAAGTTTCTCAAATTGACAAGGAAAGAAAAATTCAAATAGAAAGCGATAGATTCAATGAATACATAACGCTTAGTGCAGTAAATAACTACTCTTCCAATTACTATTACACAGAAACACATGAAGCGATTAGATACAACTATGCTTCTTCAGATAGTAAAAAAGATTCCTTTTCATTTTCTAAATTAATAAGCGACCAAGTAAAAAATAAATATGGTTACCCCTTTACGCTAAAAGAAGTCATTGACCAGTTATTTGAATCCGACCCATATAAAGTTTGGGATGGTGGAAAATATCCTGTAACAGAATTTGTAAAAAATCTATATGGTGAATACTTGCAATCGGAAGAAAAAATTCTAAAAAGTATTTCGCTTATAAATGGCATTGATGAGGAAAAGGTAAATGATGTTGAATTAGTAAAGAACTTCAACATCATAAAAGAGCATTCATTATCCACAACAAAAAAAACTTGTCATGGAGATTTGCACAGCGAAAACTTTTTTAAAGATGACAAGGGAGTTTATTTAATTGACTTCGGTTGGACGAATAAACATCATTCTCTTATTGATTATACTACACTTGAATGTTCGCTAAAATTTAAGCACCTACCCTATTATATTCCAGTTGACGACTTGATAAAATATGAAGCAGAACTGCTTTTAATTGATAGTTTTTCAAACAACTTTGATTTATCATTTATTAATAGAAAAACTGCTTTTGACATTTTCAAACTAATAACACAGATAAGAGAAAAAGCAAAAGAACACATGACTGATAAAACGAACTCTTTAGAATATCTTATTTCACTATTCATTATCAATTTTAGACAAATTCAATACGCTGACCTCAATCAAATGTATGCAATGCGTTCAGCCGAAGTGTTAAGCCGAAAAATAATTAGCCTTATATGAGCAACATTAAAAAAATATCCAATAAACTTCGTTTCAATTATTGATGCAGCGAGTAGAGGAAAATATTTTTGTCACATTTTGCGTATTCTTTATTTTGCCAATACTTTTCAGAAAGTGCAAAATCCTTTTCGTCTAAATTAGCGAACTGGTTCAATGAATATTTGAGTAGGTCTATTTCTGTCATTATTTGTTGTCTATTAGAAGTATCGCACTGAAATGGCAACCAATGCTCAATAAAAGTACAATAGTTGAAGATAAAAGCCGTAGCCAACTTTCTTTTATTACATGCGTCGGTATGGCCATTTACCGAAAAAGTAGTTGGTGGAATCGACTGGCAGACATGGGCTCAACTAAACTTCAATTAAGAATGGCACTCCAACAAATCCTGAACAAACAAAAAATACCGGACATTTGTAGCTGATCACCTAATATCCACACACATTAAGACAACAAGATGAACAGTACAGATTCAGCCGTTTTTGTAGGCAGCCGGCAATTGCAGGTTACAGATAAAACCAAGGGTGTCTCCTTTCCGGTATTAGTACAATACCCTACCCATCAGTCTTCCATAGCCACAGCATTTGGCCCATATATAATGGACGTGAGCCCGGACGCAACAATAATAGCTGGTCAGTTTCCCCTCGTGGTTATTTCGCACGGCAATGGCGGTTCACATCTGCTTTATCGATCTATCAGTATGCACTTAGCCAGAAACGGGTATATTGTTGCCCTACCCGAACATTATGGCAATAACCGTAACAACAACGCGTTGGAAAACACGGACGAAAATTTGATCATCCGTCCCAAACATATCAGCCTGACGATCGACGAGTTGCTGTCTGAAAATTGTTTGGGCAAAAGTATTGATGCCCATAAGATAGCAGTAATAGGCCATTCAATGGGTGGCTATACGGCGTTGGCATTGGCTGGTGGCATACCCCGCACAAGAACAGGACAGGTAATAGCGGTGACAGCAGATGCCAGAGTGCGGGCTATTGTTTTACTCGCGCCGGGCACAGGCTGGTTTATGCATTCATTAGGACAGGTATATATACCAATATTGATGCTCACTGCGGAGCACGATGGTATTACCCCCGACTGGAACGCCGAGATCGTACTGAATGGTGTACCCGACCCATCGAAGGTGCACTTCCGAAAGGTGACTAATGCCGGGCATTTTTCTTTTTTAAGCCCGTTTCCAGCTGCTATGAAGCACCCCGGTTTTCTGCCCGCAACAGATCCTCCGGGATTTGACCGGGAACAGTTTCACCAAGAATTGCCAATGGAAATATTGGCGTTTCTGAATAGTGAATTGAAGACATGATGAAGGGTAAATAAGAAAGTTGATTTTTTTATACTTTTAGGGTAAACTTGCGGACAATAAATTTCAACAACGATTGGTACCTCACTCAATAATCAAAAATAATTATGGATAATACTATTACTGTTGTCGGTAAAGAACAAGGACAAAGTCTGTCTATTGCCGGTGGCGCTTATCGGATTCTTATTTCGGGCGAACAAACTAATGATAACTATGCGGTAATAGAAATGCTGGTACCTCCTGGCGCAGGGCCGGGGCCTCATGCACATAAGGATATTCAAGAAATGTTTTATGTAGTGGAGGGTGAGGTTGAGTTTAAAATGGAAGCAGGGAAACAGGTAGCAGGCAAGGGCAGTTTTATAAATATTCCGTTGGGTGGTGCTGTTCACGGTTTTAAAAACAAGACGGACACTACGGTGCATTTGCTGTGTACGGTAGTGCCTGCCGGACTGGATCGTTTTTTTCAGGAAATAGGCACGCCTGTTGAGCCGGGTACTTTTAAGGCTCCCACACCTTTGACTCCCGAAGCACTGGACAAATTAAAAGCTATTGGTGAACGGTATGGACAACAGTTTTACCCTCCTGATTTTTTAGACTAAGCAACCCTTTTATAGCTTACTACTATTGTAGTGCTGGCTGGCGAGCAACTCAATTATTTTATTTTTGACTACAACAAAAGTAGATTTGGCTTCGTGTGTTGCTGTATTGCAATAGACCTTTGCAATATAAAAAACAGCAACATGAAGATTATAGTAACAGGCTCTTTGGGGCATATCAGCAAACCGCTGACACAAACGCTGGTACAGCAAGGACACTCCGTGACGGTGATCAGCAGCAACGCCGAAAGACAGTCGGCCATTGAAGCATTGGGTGCCAAAGCCGCTATTGGCACTATGGAAGACGTGGATTTTCTATCGGCCACTTTCGAAGGTGCAGATGCGGTTTATGTGATGGAAACACTTGGTGCAGGTAGTTTCTTTGATCAAAATTTGGACGTTATTGCAGCTATTAACCAGATCGGTAATAATTACAAAGCGGCTATTGAGCGTTCGGGTGTAAAACGCGTTGTGCACTTGAGCAGCATTGGCGCGCATACGGATAAAGGCAATGGTATTCTTGCTTTTCATTACAATGTAGAAAACATATTGCAACAATTGCCCAGCGATGTATCCATCAAGGTTATGCGTCCTGTAGGTTTTTACTACAATATGCTTGCTTTTATACCAACGATTAAAGCACAAGGTGCCATTGTTTCAAATTATGGCGGCGATGAAAAAGAACCCTGGGTTTCGCCTTCAGACATTGCAGCGGTTATTGCCGAAGAGCTGGAACAACCTTTTGAGGGTAGAACAATTCGCTATATAGCAAGTGACGAGGTTTCGCCAAATGAAATAGCAAAAGTTTTAGGTGAAGCTATCGGAAAGCCCGATTTAGGATGGCTGGTTATTTCGGATGAACAAATGCTTCAGGGTATGATAGCCGCAGGCATGAATCCGCAAACAGCCAAAGGGTTTGTGGAAATGAATGAAGGCAGACGCAGCGGTGTGTTGTATGAAGATTATTACCAGCACCAACCTGTATTGGGCAAAGTAAAGCTGACTGATTTTGTACACGAGTTTACCGCAGCATTTAATAAAGCCTAGGACATTTGATCTTCAAAGCTCAATTGAGGCTCCAATGCCCATGTTGAGCAATCAACAATTTTAACCACAATAACTAACTTTAATGATGAATACGCAAGAGATGATAATTGCAGGGGCAAGTAAACAGCCCTTAAAAGTAAAGCGCTTCGGGTATGGAACGATGCGGCTTACAGGCGAAGGTATATGGGGAGAGCCTGCAAACCGCCCCGAAGCATTGCAAATATTAAAACAATGTGTACAAAGCGGCGTCAACTTTATAGATACTGCCGACTATTATGGTGATGATGTAACCAACCGCTTGATAGCTGAAGCATTATATCCCTATCCTGCCGATTTGGTAATATGCACCAAAGTAGGCGGAGCACGAAAGCCTGATAAAAGCTGGGTGCCCTTTAATCGTCCGGAAGATTTGCGCAGCAGCATAGAGCATAATTTACGTACACTGAAATTAGAACAAATAACGCTCGTGCATTTCAGGGTTTTGGCAGGTAGCGATGTACCTTTTGCAGCATCAATGCAAGCAATGTTTGACATGCAGCAGGAAGGAAAAATACTGCATGTAGGTGTAAGTAATGTTAGTGCCGAGGAAGTGCAAATGGCTATGGCAATGGGGCATGTTGCTACAGTAGAAAATATGTACGGCCATGCACAACGCAGCTCTATAAATCTGTATGGACAAGAAACGAGAGGCGGAGAGGAAGTGCTGGCCATTTGCGAGCAAAACGAAATACCACTGGTGCCTTACTTCTCATTATTTCAATCCATGCCTAAGAAGGATAGCAGGATTTCGACAATTGCCCAAAAATATAATGCCACCGATGCACAAATAAATTTAGCATGGCTATTGCATCGTTCCCCCTGGATATTGCCCATACCCGGCACTTCGTCATTAGCGCATTTCGAAGAAAATTTAAAAGCAACCGAAATAAAGTTGACCGAAGAGGATATGAAGTTCCTTGAATAAAAAATACTAAACCATGGCAAACACACAACCACTTCGTATCAAAACCATCAGCGAATTTCACCGGCTCAGAGGCTTGCCCCAGCCAGAACATCCGTTAATCAGCGTTATAAATGTAGCAGATTTGAAACATGGGGTCGATGAGGGACCGGCAAATTTTATATTTGATTATTATTCCATTTCGTTGAAAAGGAATTGCATTGGCAAATTTAAGTATGGCCAACAGCAATATGATTTTGATGAGGGGGTGATGTTTTTTATTGCGCCTAATCAGGTTTTTGGCGTTGAAAACCGAAAAAGTGAAACATCAAAACAGACGGGGTGGATGCTGCTTATCCATCCCGACTTTTTGTGGCACACGCCATTGGCCAAAACAATAAAGCAATGCGAATATTTCGATTACTCGGTACACGAAGCCTTGTTTCTTTCAGCAAAAGAAGAAACAATTATTGCCGGCATTATGGAAAATATCCAGCAGGAATATCATTCCAATATTGATAAATTCAGCCAAAGCGTTATTATCGCACAGATTGAATTATTGCTTACTTATTCGGAAAGGTTTTATCAACGCCAATTTATCACCAGGAAGATATCCAATCACAAAGTATTGAACCGCTTGGCGGATATACTTTCGGAATATTTCAGCAGCGATTCATTAGCAAAAAAAGGATTGCCTACTGTTCAATATATTGCAGCATCATTAAACGTATCGCCCAATTATTTAAGCGCCTTACTAAAAGTGCAGACCGGACAAAGCACACAACAACACATACACGATAAGCTGATAGAAAAGGCCAAAGAGCAGTTGTCAACCACCAATTTATCTGTAAGTGAGATTGCTTATGAATTAGGCTTTGAGCACCCACAGTCGTTCAGCAAATTATTCAAAACCAAAACGAATCTTTCGCCGCTAGCATTCAGACAGTCGTTCAATTGAGCAAAGTATAAAAGCGCCTAATATGCTTAAATTTGTGAGCGAAAAATATTTTCCTAACCTATGACATAGGGCTGTCATAGTGATGTTCCATCTTTGCAATATCAAAAAATTTAATAAAAATGGAACAAACAACTATGACAACACAAGATGTAGCCAACAGATACTGCGAGCTGGCCAAACAAAACAAATGGACAGAAATCTTAGACGAACTTTGCGCGCAGGGTTTAGTGAATAAAGAACCCGAACATGTTGTTGAAAGGGGCATACCAACAACTACCATAGGGCTGGATGCCATAAAAGCCAAAGGCAACGCAAATAGAGCTATGATTGAGGAAATTCACAGCCAGCAGTGCAGTGCAGCTTTAGTGGCAGGTAATTTCTTTAGCCTCACATTAAAAAGAGATGTTACTTTCAAAGGAAAGCCCCGTATGAGTTTAGAAGAAATAGGCATCTTTGAAGTAAAAGAAGGCAGGATTATTACTGAGCAGTTTTTTTATTAATAGGAAACCGTCTTTATATTTTTCACAAGGAAGCACAATTGTTGATTGTGCTTCCTTGCATTTTTATTGAGTCAACAGAAATGCCATTGTGTTTTATTGTTTGGGGGCAACAATATCT
The DNA here is from genome assembly GCA_002307135.1 of Bacteroidetes bacterium UBA1312. GTDB lineage: Bacteria > Bacteroidota > Bacteroidia > Chitinophagales > Chitinophagaceae > Rurimicrobium. The sequence continues at coordinate 180,272 of DBTQ01000036.1, read as the reverse complement.
ATCCATTTATGAGCGCAATCAAATACCACTATAATTTTGTAAATGTATTTAACTTTGGTATCCATTTGCACCGTATCCCCAATGGTGAATGACACTAAATTTTAAGTATATGATGGTCACCAAACAAATAGCAAAACATTTAAGAGATGTTCATTTTGGCGGTAACTGGACTTGCTCCAATCTTAAAGACAATTTGGAAGGACTAAGCTGGCAACAAGCTACAAAACAGGTTTATTCTTTCAATACGATTGCCACGCTGGTCTATCATACCAATTATTATGTAGATGCCGTATTGAAAGTACTTCAGGGAGCAACACTCGATGCCAAAGATGAATATAGCTTTGCACATCCGCCCATTCAATCGCAAGAAGACTGGGAACAAATGCTGAATAAAACCTGGGCTGATGCAGAAAGTTTTGCCAGCCTGATTGAGCAGCTACCCGACCAAAAGCTCGGCGGAACTTTTTCAGACGAAAAGTATGGCAACTACTACAGAAATATACACGGCATTATTGAGCATATTCATTATCATTTGGGGCAAATTGCATTGCTCAAAAAAATAATTTTACAGGAAGAATCAATCAATTCCTAAATAACGCGCAGGTAAAAACATGCAGGTATTTTTGATCAAAAATGACGACCGAACAATGGTGCAAAAAGTAATCATTTGAGTATTACTTGCCATTCCCTTCAAATTCGTCTTCCGTTTCAGGTAGTGCCTGTTGCTCTTCTTTTCCTATTTTCACTTTAGGATTTTCGGATGTACCTGTCACGGTCATAGGTATTCCTATTATACCCAATGGCGGAAGACCCAATCTCATTTTAAAATTGAGTTTTTTGTCGAATGTACTTTCTCCTTGTATCCGCAAGCGGAATCCGGCCATTTTAATTTTCACCTTCTCCAGACTAATAACATTATTTTTAATAGCCGTTTTAAGATTTACATCTTTTACATTCGGGTCTTTGATGTCACTCTTCCCAGACTCTTTGCTCACATTATTTAATAATTTAAAACCGGCAAACTGTACATTTCTTACGCTCAATACTCCCCCACCTTCAAGTGATGGATAGACAGGCCCCATAGTATTGTCCAGCCTACCTTTTATCTTATAGTCGAGCGACACAATGCCTTTCGCTTTGCCAGCTGCCGGTGCCATATCATGAAATAGTTTCACTTCATTGTACGCTTTACGGACATCAAAATCTTTAGCCTGAATAGCAAAATCAAAGAGTGCAGTTTGAGTTTTTACATTTTGATATACTGCGTCCATAGTGACATCTGTGCCAATCATGTTGAAGTACGTTTTAATCAGTTTTAATTTAGCACTATCAATAACCATTTGTCCTGAAAATTTCTTGAGGTTCAATCCATCGTAAGAAATATTTTTGACCGCTGCATTAAGCGTTACACTCAAATTTGGCGGAATGACAATGACACCCGATGTATCTACAGCTACCTTCTTGCTTGTATCAGCAACATTTGTAGTACCCGACATAAATTCATCGACCAAAATATAGTTGGAGTTCAGATTGAATACGCCCTTTAATTTTTCCTTGTCTGAGAGCACATAATTAATGACATTATTGAGATAGCCATCAAGCGTAAAATCTGATTTACCGTATATTGCTTTAAATTTTTTGAATTGTGTTTTATCATTCTGAAAAGCAAAGAGACCTTCTGTAATGGTCAATGGCAATGGTAGATATTGGGCATTTTTAATCTTCAATTGTTGCAATTGCAATGTTCCCGAATTATTTAATTTGCCATACAAACCTTTGGTAGCATCACTTTGACGGCCGGCTAATGACAGGTCTAACTTCGCAAAACCGCTAACATCCAAATCCTTTCGAGCGAAAACACTGTATATTTTTGCTATATCCAATTCTCCTTTTGCCTGAATATTGTAGCGAATGTCATCAAAGTTGTCAAGCGCGGCATTAACAGTAAATGGCTTGCCTTCAAATAAAAATGAAACAGGTTTAATATGTACAGATAAGCCCTTAGCATTACCAGTGGGATCATTGATATCAGCTGTGATTTGTATTTGCGTAATGGGATGTGGATAATACTTAGTTTGCACCGAACCATTTTTCAAATCGAGATTCAGCTTAACCACGGGAAATAGTTTGCGTGCAGGTAAATATTTACCTTTAATAGTTGCATCCATTTTAAGCAACCCTTCCAACTGTAGGCTATCGAGTGGCACAATTTTTTTGATGTCTGCCAGATTAATATTGGAATGAATGTCTGCATCCATTTGATAATCTTCAAGATTGGCTATCGATGCATGTCCCTGAAAAAAGTTATTGAGTGCTGTTGCTTTCAGATCGTTTATATTAACACTGCTGTGTTTATAATTGCCATCGTGGCAAGCTGCGGTAATATTAAAATTGATGTTGTTAATCCCTTGCGGCAATGAGCCCATTTTGAAATACCCGTTGCGCATCGATGCCTTTGCATCAAAACGAGGAATAGTTTGTATTACATTGCTGCCATTAGCATTTGTTGTTGCCAAATAATGACCATCGGCATTAATATCTAATTTAAATTGGCCTTTGAAATCTGCATCTTTATACCCAATGGCCTGCTGCAATTTTCCTAAGTCCATATCCATTTTTACATTCGCTTTTATGAGCGGGTTATTCAAACCTAAGGTATGAATATGCGCATCAAACATGTCCTTCTCCATTTTGAAAGCTAATGTATCGATGTCTATTTTTAAACTATCGGTATTGAGCGAAGGCAATAGCGCGTTTATTTTGAATTGAATATCTGATGCAGGACTAGCACCACTGTATGCTACATAACCATCATGGATATCCATTTTGAATGCAACATTAGGTTTCAGATTTTGAGAAGCGACATAGTCACCTTTTAACGTAAATAATAAATCAGCATCGCCTTTCACATCGGTTTTCTCCAACCATTTCAAATATTTGGGAGGCAGTGCTGTAATAAGTGTATATAGCTTTATTGTTTTAGTACCAACAGTAAAATCAAGGGAATAACCATTTTTCAGGAATTTGAATGCTCCTGTAAAATCGAGTTTGAGCTTGTTGATATTGATAAAATTTTTCTGAAATAATAACGACAGTGAATTGGTATTGATCTGTGTCAATAAATCAGCGTTAATCTTTTTATCTGTCAAATAATCTTCATTATTAAAAGAGAAGTCAAGTGCATCAACATTCAAATTACTTGCCAAATCAAAAATTGCATTACTCAAATCACCTGTTCCGGTATAGTTCAGTCCATCGGCATTGATACGCATAGGAATAGATCGGTCATTGTATCTAAGGTGGCAATGTGTAATTTGAATCTTCTGAATTTTTAATGAAGCACTTGATGTATCGTTCGCATTGGCAGCCTGATTGCTTTTACTACCGACATATATATTATAGTTGGCATTACCTAAAGAATCAACTTGCACGTTTAGCTGCGCATCACTTAAATAAACCTGATTGATCATCACCTTCTTCTCGAAAAATACAGAGTGAAGATTTATCCCGAAAGCGATTTCATTTGCAGCCACAAGCGTATCATTGGGGTATGGAGGCGAACCCTTCAATGAAAAATCGTAAAGCGTAAGGGTAAGGGACGGAAAATGCTTAAAAAAAGAAAGGCGCATTTTGGTAAAATTGACCTTCCCGTTAATATTATTATTGGTCCACGATTTGACGCCATTTGCTATAGTATCAGGGAAAAAATAAGGCAGTATAAAAAGTAACCCAATTACAGCAGCCAATGAAATACCGGTGTATTTCATGATTTTCAAAAACATTCGCTTTATATTTATTGGCATAGCAAAAGGTATTGTGCGAAGATAGACTTCAAAACAGACAAACACAAAAATGAGCATACAAATTGCATGCTCATTTACACATAAGTCGATTATAATTAACCGAGATTTAAAATGGTTATTCGTACTATTAATGTTGCATTATTGATTCATCAATGGTAACACCTAAACCTTGTGCAATAGCCATTCCCAATCCTATATCCGCACGGAAGAAATGACACAATTGACGATTGATAATTTCCGATTTTTTAGCACCGGAAATTCCACTCATCGCTCCCACTATATTACTCACTAAATTTTTCTTATCCTGACCACTCAATACTTCGCGATAAAAAATACCCGGCTGCGTATAATGATCGTTTTCTCCTTCAGCATTTCTATCATACCAATCTGCCACATTGGAGTCTAGTTCCATTGGAGTCTCTTTGTAAGCCATATCAGGTTTAACTTCATCAAAGCTATTGGGGAAATAATTGGGTTCACTACCTCCGTTGCCATTCACTGCCATCGCACCATCTCTTTGATAATTATTGACCATAAACGGACAACGATTCACCGGAAGCTGTTCGTAATTGACACCAATACGATAGCGATGTGCATCATTATATGCCAATATTCTGCCTTGCAGCATTTTGTCCGGAGAATAACTAATACCATCTACTACATGAGCAGGAGCAAATGCAGCCTGTTCCACATCTGCAAAATAGTTGGCAGGAATTTGATTCAACTCCAATACCCCTACATCAATCAATGGAAATTCCTTGTGGCTCCATACTTTGCTTAGGTCAAAAGGATTAAAAGGATGCGCTTTTGATTGAGCTATTGTCATCACCTGAATTTTCACATTCCACTTAGGGAAGTCGCCCCTGTCAATAGCGTCCACCAAATCACGTTGTGCGAAATCAGGATCTTCGCCTTTCATTTTAACCGCCTCATCATTAGTGAAATTTTTGATGCCTTGTGCCGTTTTAAAATGAAACTTGACATACATCTTTTCATTATTATCATTTATCATACTGAATGTATGACTACCGTATCCATTTAGATGGCGATAGCCATGAGGTGTACCTCTATCACTCATTAGAAACATGACCTGATGTAAACTTTCTGGATTCAGACTCCAAAAATCCCACATCATTGTAGGACTTTTTGTGTTGGTACGTGGGTCTCGTTTTTGTGTATGTATAAAATCAGGAAATTTTTTCGGATCTTTTATAAAGAAAATAGGCGTATTATTTCCTACTAAATCCCAGTTGCCGTCTTCCGTATAAAATTTAACTGCAAAGCCACGTGGATCACGCTCTGTATCAGCACTACCCTTTTCACCACCTACAGTAGAAAAACGGAGGAAAACTTTCGTTTGCTTACCAATTGTATTAAATACTTTAGCACGTGTGTATTGAGTAATATCATTGGTAACAGTAAAAGTACCATAGGCTCCAGTACCTTTAGCATGTACCACACGTTCAGGAATACGTTCCCGATTAAAATGAGCCAGCTTTTCATGCAAAATAAAATCTTGCAGTAATAATGGTCCACGAGCGCCAATACTCATGGTGTCTTCGTGTTGGGTATAAGGAATACCCGATGCCGTAGTTAATTTTTTTTGGTCACTCATAGTTATATTTTTTAGTTACGATGACAAATGTATTATGCTAATGGTCAATCTATAAGTATCAATTTTTATACAACTATAAAGACAATTTATTAGATAATTTATCCAAGATAAATTATTGAGAAATTATAGTTGTATTGACCCAGAGCAACCCAGATCAGAATTATTGAATAAAGTAACTTAATGCGCGTAACGGCATTAAGAATGCAGTCAGTCGTTGCTTAAATTTCATCTGACCATTTATATCTTGCATAAAATTATGCATAAAACCCGACGCATAATCGGCTTCACTCGAAGATAATATTTGATGGGCATATTTATGCTTGAGGTATATCGTCATGAACTTACTCAGTTGTGTACCAAAACGCGTATCAACAATGTCTTGCGCATATTGAAATGGTGTAGCGGTTCCTCTAAAAATGCCTAATTGATTCATATAAAAACCAATAGCCTTATACTGCCAATACATGGCATTTTCAACATTCTTCGACATCCGTACACGCAATCGATAATAAAGCATGATACATGCGGGTAATAATAAAAACAACAAGCATAATGCTAATACTACACTTAGGATAACTATAATAATTGTCCGATAGGAAATGGGCTGTTTTAACTTTTCCGGCGCTATCGCAGCTTCTTTATCTTTAACTATATTTTTCTTCAGATAAACATCATCAATCGGTATAGGTGAAACAACACGAGCCAATATCATATCGGCATCTTCATTAGCCCTAGCTTCTCCCATGTTTTTTAATACTTCGGCATACGAAACCGCTGTTGCAGAATCACCTATACGCACATCATGAAGCGGTATGTCCACACTATCGCGTTGTATGTTGGCAATATGCACATCCAGTTTAGTCAATAAATCCGTTTTCTTGACCATGTATTCCTTATCATGAAACATAACATGCCCCACTTTAATAGTCATGATTTTCTTCAGTGTATCGACATTTTCGACCACACCGTCAGCAGTCAGCCAAGCATGCGGAGGCTGCATTGGAGGTGTGCCGTCGGGCTTAGGACTCTCTTGTGCAGCTCCATTACCAACAGTTGTATCAAAGTCGAGCCAGCCATAACCCGGGAAATATACTTGCACCCAAGCATGTGCCTGATTAGCATAATACCAGTACCAACCTTTGTTTTTATCACTTCTGTCCACTGTCATAAAACCAACCGTAATACGAGAAGGAATGCCCATTGAACGCAATAAAAACAATGTAGCCCCAGCATAATATGCACAATAACCTTTATGATTATCGAACAAAAAATACATGAGCTTGGATGCACTAGGAATATCAGGTACACTAGGGTTATCGGTATAAGAAAATAAAGGTTTACCATCTTCGTCTTTTGACAGAAAATAATCCCGAATGGCTAATACTTTATCTACAGTGGTTGTAGCATTGGCTGCAATCTTTGCTCCTAGCTGTGCTATACGTTGGAATTTAGCATCAGTAGGCATTTTTGTATAGTAGTCTAGAAAGGCTTTATCAACCTTGGCATAGCCGTCCGCTTTGCGCAACACCTGAAAGCGCTGCTCTTGAAAAATACGAATCTGAGGATCTTTGGCATTATAAACGAAATAGGCACTATTGAGCTCCGACACATAACCTTTAGCCCTGAATGCAGTTTTAAACTCCTTTCTAAAATCCTTTTCAATGGCAATCGGCTGAACAAAAAACCCAATATTGGGTGCTAAATAAGTGTCGGGTGACAAGTCTTTACTATACACTTCTACTTCTACCGTTTTCCGAAGCTTATCGCCCATCCCATTATGTATCACTGACGAGTCGGTACGTGTACTGTACATCGATATTTTAGATGGATCAGGTTCAAACAAATCGTTTTTAGGAATACGGGTATCACGTTCAAATGTTTCCGTACTCGTATCGAATTTGGTATAATAAAATGCCGTTAAATAAAGAGGATTAGGAATATCAGTACCCGGAAAAACATTATTGATATGAGCTGCAAACAATAGCTGATTACTACGTCCTTGCCTATCCCTCAATTGCGAATAATCTTTAAGATTGAAGCTGCCGTCTTTATTTTTTTTCAACATGCCATTATCTCCATCCTTACCCGCAGCCCCATTAGCGTTAGCAATAGCTTCTTCAAATTTTTGATGCATTTGGAATGCAACTGCACCCAAAAGCAATCCTACCAACAATAAGAAAAAGAAAAGGCGACGAATCATAAACCACCAAAACCGTTGAGACTTATCTTTGTAATTATAGATCTGTTCTGCTGCAAAAATGATATAGAAACAGTAAAATACCGCGGGTAAAAAAGCCTGAAATAAATGTGGCAGCGTATCTGTTTTTTGCTTGGCGATCAACAAAATACTGGCGCACAACATCACTGCAGCAATGATAAAATGGGCATAACGCATACGTGCCAATGCCGCAGCCAATACCCAACCTATAATAAATAATATGCCAAAGATGAGAAAACGTACTGTAATAAAAAAACTATCAAATTCACCAATAGCATATTTATCTAGGCCTTTATAAACAAAATAAAAGCCTAACAATAGCACCAAAAAAGAACTGATAAATCGAAACCGGAATGCATAAAAGACAAGTGCGCCAACCATGCCCAACAAAAAATAAGTACTTTGTTGTAATGCCTGATTTTGAAGGATAGAATAATATGTGTTTGCATTCCACAATAAAAAATAACCTACACCCACTGTAGGGACAATGAGGAATATAAGCTTGGCTAAAAGTTCATTGACTGAGGTGGCGCGTTGGATATTCATAAGTTTCCTTAGATGCTCAAACCTACATTAAAAAGACGATTATACGATTAAACCTATCGAAATTTTAGATTACACTAACAATGAGCGAAACAGCGCTTTTGTCAAAAACAGAAAGTGGTTCGTGACATCCCCACGAACCACTTTACAATAAAAATAAGTTATTGACCTAGCTTTTAAAACGACTACTTACCACTAATTCTTTACTACCCGGTGTATATTTATAAAATCCTTCTCCTGATTTTACACCTAAGAAGCCAGCTTGTACCATGTTAGCCAAAGTGGTTGCAGGTGCATATTTTTGATTGCCAAAGCCCATGTGTAGTACATTCATAATACTAAAACAAGTATCCAATCCTATAAAATCGGCCAATTGTAACGGACCCATTGGATGTGCCATACCTAATTTCATGATAGTATCAATCTCAGCCACACCAGCTACACCTTCCTGTAATGCAAGTATCGCTTCATTGATTAACGGCATCAATATACGATTAGAAATAAAACCAGGAAAGTCGTTCACCACACAAGGTACTTTTCCAATGTATGCAGAAAGACCATGAATAGTTTTAGTAACGTCGTCGTCAGTAGCATAACCATTAATAATCTCCACCAGCTTCATTACAGGTACCGGATTCATGAAATGCATTCCAATAACTCTACCCTGGCGTTTGGTATGTGAAGCAATACGTGTAAGTGATATAGAAGATGTATTAGATGCAAGTATTGCTTTTGCAGGAGCAAACTCATCTAACTGAGTAAAAATCTTAAGCTTTAAGTCAATATTTTCAGTTGCCGCTTCTATGACCAAATCAGCTTCTTTTACAGCAGATGCCATATCGGTATAAGTAATAATATTGGCTAATGCCTGCGCTTTAGCCTCTTCCGTCATGGCAGCTTTAGCTATTTGACGATCCATATTCTTACCAATGGTAACAAGTGCTTTGTCTAATGCGGCCTGATTGATATCCATCATATTGACCTTGAAGCCTGCTTGTGCGAATACATGACAAATACCATTGCCCATAGTACCTGAACCAATAACTGTTACGTTCTGAATGTTTTCAAACATTTTATTGTGAAGTTTATTTTTTTAAGATGGGCAAATGTAGGGTTTTAATGATTAAAATAATAACCACATTTTCTATCTTTTTTATAATCCAAAAAAGAAAAAAGCGATGAGCATAAACTCACCGCTTTCAACAATAAAATTTAAATAAAAACTATGCTTCTTCGCTTGGTGCAGCTGCTTCGTTTTCAGTTGAAGTTTCTGCTTCTGCTTCCGCGGCTGTAGGAAGAGCTGCTGCAACTTTCGCTGCATTCTTCTCTTCTACTTTACGTACAGATTCAGATGTAACTGCATGACGTTTGTCTGCTTTATGTTTCAAGTGAGTTTCTTGACGTTTAGCTACTAATGCTTCGTGTTCAGCATTCCATTTTTCAAATTTTTCCCAAACGGCTTTCTCTTCGAATAAACCAAGAGACACACCGCGTTTAAGATGTTTCAAGTACATTACACCTTTATAAGAAAGGATGTTACGACAAGTGTTGGTGGGTTGAGCACCATTTTCCAACCAGTACAATGCACGTTCGCGGTTAATATTGACAGTAGCCGGTACAGACAATGGATTGTATGTTCCTAACTTTTCAATAAATTTACCATCGCGAGGAGCTGTACTTGTTGCTGCTACGATAAAGTAGAAAGGTCTTTTCTTTGACCCGTGACGTTGAAGGCGAATTTTAACCGACATAATAGAAATTATTAAGGTTTAACAATAAGATTTTAAAAGGATGGCAAAGGTATCATTTTTCTTCCAAAAGGCGCAAATAATTTTAAAAATAACACAATCACTGTATCTTGCCTTCAAATATACAGTCATTTAAGATGCATTTAGCCATTATAAACGGTCCTAATCTTAATTTATTGGGCATTCGTGAGCCACAAATATATGGCACCATGTCATTTGATGACTACAGTAAACAGCTGGAATTAAAATTTACAAATATAAAACTCTCGTATTTTCAGAGCAATATTGAAGGTGAATTAATTGACTATGTACAAAACTGTTTAGCACAGAAAATCGACGGGATACTGCTCAATGCAGGTGCATACACACACACCAGTATAGCCTTGGCAGATGCAATTGCCGCTGTAGCCATACCTACGATAGAAATTCACATTTCAAACGTGATGGCAAGAGAAGATTTCCGCAAAACTTCTTACATAGCAAGTAAATGTATTGGTACCATTTCAGGATTGGGCTTAATGAGTTATGAACTCGCTATTCAATATTTTTCAGCAAATAATAATAAGCAGCACTAAATATGAGTACCAACCAAGTTTTATTGCTGCTTCCCTACCCTTTACATAGGGCACCATCACAACGTTTCAGAGTAGAGAATTTATTGTATTTGTTGGACGATGCAGATATTAGCTATACGCTTGCCCCATTCATGAGCGAAGATGTTTGGAAAGTCTTATACAAACAAGGTTCTATTCTTCGAAAGGCATTGGGCATTATTAAAAGCTATTTGATACGTTGCAATACCGTTTTTTTCAAAGCACATCGATACTCATTTATTTTCATTCACAGAGAAGCGGCTCCGTTAGGTCCACCCATATTTGAATGGTACTTAAAAAAAATATTGGGTAAAAAAATCATCTACGATTTTGATGATGCCATCTGGATACCTAATACATCAGCAAATAATAAAATTGCGGGCTTTGTAAAAGCGTTTTGGAAAGTAAGCTACATCTGCAAATGGTCTTACAAGATATCGGCAGGGAATGATTATTTATGTGCGTTTGCCCAACAAAGCAGAGCCACTCAAATTGTAAAAATACCTACTGTAGTAGATGCAGAAAAACGATACAACCAATTAAAAAAACACCAGCAAGGTAATATTGTTGTGGGTTGGACAGGCAGTCATTCAACACTCAAGTATTTGGACGAATTAATACCTGTGATTGAAGCACTACAGGAAGAGCTAGACTTTACTTTTCTGGTTATTGCAGACAAAGAGCCATCTCTGGCATTAAAAAAATGGCGTTTCTGCCCTTGGAACGAACGCACCGAAATTGAAGATTTGCTGAAAATAGATGTAGGAGTTATGCCGCTGAGCAATGACAATTGGAGTGAGGGCAAATGCGGTTTTAAGCTCATTCAATACTTATCATTGGGCATACCTGCTGTAGCAAGCCCGGTTGGCGTAAATAAGATAATAATAGACGAAGGTATTAATGGATTTATTGCTCAAGACTCGAATGATTGGAAAAATGCACTCCGAAAATTGATTGTTGACTTCGCACTGAGAAGCTCAATGGGTGCTTCTGGTAGAGCAAAAATGGTAGCAGAATACAGTATCCGTTCTCAAAAAGACGCTTTCTTAAATTTATTTACCTAACTGATGAAATAGCAGAACGCTTATTAAGCAAAAGAAAAGACCGCCTGTATATTAGGCGGTCTTTTTGTAATAAAATATTATTGTTTAAAGGTGTATTGCTTCGCCAAGAGCTACTTCAATCGCATCTTTCACACCTTCACTCATCGTAGGGTGAGGGAAAATAGTATCCAATTGTTCGTGCCATGTTGTTTCTAGCTTACGAGCCGTAACCGTTTGCGCAATGATTTCGGTAACGTTTGCACCAATCATGTGAGTGCCTAACCATTCACCATATTTAGCATCAAAGATCACTTTTATAAAACCTTCAGTAGCACCAGCTGCACTTGCCTTTCCGCTTGCACTGAATGGAAATTTACCCACTTTCAATTCATATCCGGCTTCTTTAGCTTGTTTCTCTGTCATACCTACAGATGCAACTTCTGGAGAGCAATAAGTACAACCTGGTACATTGCCATAATCCAAAGCTTCCGGCTGATGTGCATATTTGCCTTCTTTATGTGCAATTGACTCTACACAAATCACAGCTTCTTTCATAGCTACGTGTGCCAATGCCTGACCTGGCACGATATCGCCAATAGCATAAATCCCTTCAACATTTGTTTTATAATAAGGATCAACCATTACTTTACCTTTCTCGGTAGTAATGTTCAACGCTTCCAATCCAATGTTTTCAATATTAGTAGCTACACCAGCTGCGCTCAACAAAATATCCGCTTCCAGTACAACATCACCAGTAGCCGTCTTTACTGTAGCTTTTACACCAGTACCCGAAGTATCTGCTTTTTCAACAGAGGCATTCGTCATAATAGTTATACCCTTTTTCTTGAATGATTTTTCTAATTCTTTAGAAATATCTTCATCTTCAACAGGCACTATTCGTGGCATAAATTCAACAATGGTAACTTGTGTGCCAATGCTGTTATAGAAGTAGGCAAATTCTACTCCAATAGCACCAGAACCTACAACTATAATTGATTTAGGTTGTTGTGGCAAAGTCATCGCTTCGCGATACCCGATTATCTTTTTACCATCTATGGGTAAAGAAGGTAATTCGCGACTACGTGCACCTGTAGCTAATATGATATGTTTTGCTTGATAGGCTGTTGTTTTACCATCAACACCGGTTACTTCTAATTCTTTTTTTGCATTGAGCTTACCAAAACCATTGATGACATCAATTTTGTTTTTTTTCATCAAAAACTGAATGCCCTTACTCATTTTGTCGGCTACCCCACGGCTCCGTTTTACGATTGCTTCAAAATCATGTTTTGACCCTTCGACAGAAACACCATAATCTTGTGCATGGCTAATATATTCTATTACCTGAGCTGATTTCAACAATGCTTTGGTTGGGATACAGCCCCAATTGAGGCAAATGCCACCAAGACTTTCGCGCTCAACGATTGCAGTTTTCAAACCCAACTGGGAAGCACGGATAGCGGCAACGTATCCACCAGGACCACTACCAACTACTATTACATCATAAGCCATAAATAAATAAGTATGATTTTGAATTAAAATTGTTTACGAGGCACAAAAGTAGCTAAAAATTTGAGAACGAAAAAAGCTCATTTAAAAGCTTAGTTATAGTAAGACACGAACTATAAAACAGGGCAAAAAATTGTTTGTGATCATTGATGAGAACAAAACAAAAAAGCCTCGCAATATGCGAGGCTTTTAATGACTGTGGGAGCACACGGGTTCGAACCGCGGACCCTCTGCTTGTAAGGCAGATGCTCTGAACCAGCTGAGCTATGCTCCCAATTTTAAAGAACTGTTTTCCCTTTTTTCGATGTGTTTCTATCGTTTTGGGAGTGCAAAGATACGCGGCAATTTTAAATCTCCAAATTTTTTTAAAAAAAATTCTTTCCTTTTTATTTGCTGCACTAATTTCGCACAAAACAAACAGATATGCAAGACCAGTTACAAGAGTTGGTACAAGCGGCTTACGCCAATCGTGAATTGATAAATGAAGAACTTTATTCTGATGCGGTAAAACAAACAATTGCCAATATTGATAAAGGAATATTTCGTGTGGCTGAACCAGTAAGCGATGGTAACTGGAAGGTAAACCAATGGGTAAAAGAAGCTATTCTACTCTACTTCGGCATACAAAAAATGCAAACTTGGGAAGTGGGTCCATTCGAGTTTTATGACAAAATGTTACTCAAAAAAGATTACGAATCATTAGGGGTTCGTGCTGTACCACACGCTGTAGCCCGCTATGGTGCATATATTGCCCGTAATGTGGTACTCATGCCTTCTTATGTGAACATTGGCGCTTATGTTGGTGAAGGAACGATGGTGGACACTTGGGCTACCGTTGGTTCTTGCGCTCAAATAGGCAAACATGTACATTTAAGCGGAGGCGTAGGTATTGGAGGTGTACTAGAACCATTACAAGCTGCACCTGTTATTATAGAAGATGGTTGTTTTCTCGGTTCTCGTTGTATTGTAGTAGAAGGTGTGATTGTAGAAAAAGAAGCGGTATTAGGTGCAAATGTTGTATTGACTCAATCTACCAAAATAATAGATGTAAGCGGCGATGAACCTATAGAGTATAAAGGCCGTGTACCAGCCCGGAGCGTAGTAATACCCGGCAGCTATGCAAAAAAATTCCCGGCAGGCGAATACCATGTCAACTGTGCGTTGATTATCGGGCAACGCAAAGAATCAACAAATCTTAAAACGAGTCTCAATGACGCGCTTCGTGACTTTAATCTTTCTGTTTAGAATAAAGAACAAATTAGCGACACAATTATTTAACAACACCTTATTTTTATTTTTTTTAACCTTGCATTTTCTTAGCATTAAATATTGAAACATTTACCAACATATCTTTCTTACATTGTCGGTTGGCTCTGCATCACAGTTGTGTACATTTTCTGTACACAACTGGATGATGCACCTAGTTTTAATATCTTAGACATTCATAAAACTCACCAAATAATACAAGCTTCAAATACCACTAGTCCCAAAAACAGTGAATCAGCAAGCGTATTAAAGAAACACAAGCATTTACATCCTTTTTCTAAAAGTAAAGTATCTCCAAATGATACTAATGGTAAGATTATAGTCCTCTCCATGCAATATGGGGATAATATTGTTTTAAGTACTGCTTCTGATATAAAGAACACCTGTTACTCAAACTATTTGAAAAATCGATACAAATGCCTGTTTTTTAAAGAAATCAATCCACCTCCTCCCAAAAATTGTTAGTAGTATATTATGCTGCGCTAACTTTAATCATCCATCAATACAGCACAAGATGTATTGGTTTCTAGTTTTAAATACCATTCTTTAAATTTTATGTTCACCGTAAAGCTTTCCAAGCTAGTGCTTACTATAAGTGCCTGCTATTTATTTCAGATTAATCAAGTCATCGCTCAATCGTCAAGTACAATAACCAATGACACATTGCGGCTAAAAATTGAAGAATCCGAACAGATTTTTTTGAATAAAAATCTTCAATTACTCGCAGGTCGTTATAATGTAAAAGCAGACAGCGCATTAATTCAACAAGCCAAACTTTGGGACAACCCCAACCTTGCTACCGACCAGAATGTGTACTCCAACAACACATGGTTTGAACATGGACAAAACGCCGATGGGACACCTAAGGGACAAATTATGGTGCAGCTCGAGTTTTTAGTAAAAACTGCGGGCAAGCGTGGCAAACAAATAAAAATTGCACAAACTAATGCAGGAATTTCCCAATGGCAATTCAGAGACTTAATGTGTAAGCTAAAAGCACAGCTAAGAGAAGATTTTTATACTTTGGTACAATTAGAATTGAACAGTAAGTTGCTACAGCAAGAACTCGAGCAAACGGATAAATTATTGTACAGTATGAGCCAACAGTTGAAAGCTGGCAATATTGCTCAAAAAGATTTGTTGCGCATACAAGCTCTTGATATCTCACTGCAACAGGACGCAATTGAAAATGAAAAGCAACTGGAGGACATGCAGTCCGAGCTAAAGACTATGTTACAAATAACCGGAAATATTTACATCAAACCAGTTGTAAAGGAAAAAGCAATAGCTGAAATACCTCAACAATCGATTGCACAAATTACCGATTTGGCCAGACAAAATAACCCAGGATATCAATTGCAAAAGCTTCAACTGTCGCTACAGCAACAAAATTTATCGTTACAAAAAGCGATGGCTGTACCGGACATTTCTGTGGGGCCCAACTATGACCTCAACAGTAACTACGCTCCTCATTATGTTGGACTGGGAATCGGCTTACCGCTCCCTATTTTTAATCGCAACCAAGGAAACATAAAGTCGGCCAAAATGCAGGTAAAACAGGAAGAGACTAATATGGAATTTATAGACCAGCAATTGAGTAATGAAGTAATGAGTGCCTGGAAGAAATTGCAATTAATAGTAAAATTGAGTGCAGGCAAACAGAATGATGATTTTTATACCAACTACGAAAAATTATACAACAATATTGTAGAAAGTTATAAACAACGTCAGATAGGACTTGTAGAGTTTATTGATTATTTCAATGCTTATAAGGAAACTCGCCAACGTCAAGCTCAACAAGAATTAAATATTCATTTAGCTAAAGAAGAATTAAACTTGAAAATAGGTCAAGATATCAACTAATATTCCTTCATATAAATATAATTGGGAACAATGCAGCATTCTAAAATATCAAATTTTAAAAATATCCTGAACATGAAACAATATAGCATTTTGTCGTTTGTAGCTATTTTATCACTAGCCTCTTGTGGTAAAAAAAACACTGTTACAAATGAGAAAAAAGCATTTGCAATAAGTGATACCATGATGCACATGATAGCCATAGACAGTGTGCAATACAGTCATATCGGAGATGAAATATCGCTTAGTGGTGAGATTACTTTTAATGAAAACAACGTCGTTAAAATATTTCCACGCAGTAGTGGGCAGGTTATAGAAACCCGTGTAACTATGGGGGACAAAGTAAATAAAGGACAAGTGCTTGCCATTATACGCAGCGCCGATGTAGCAGGAAATTTCAGTGATTTACACAGTGCGGAAGCGAGCCTTTCTATTGCCAAAAGAGCAATGGAAAATGCAGAATCTTTATACAAAGGAGGCATCAGCAGTGAACGAGAATACACCGAAGCTAAAGAGAACTACCAAAAGGCGCTCGCAGACAAAAACAAAACACAGTCTGTCATCAATATTAATGGCGGTGGCAATGCAAATGCAACCGGCCAATACCAAATACTATCTCCTATTGACGGGTATGTAGTAGAAAAGAAAATAGCTGCCGGTTCATTTATCCGTACTGATATGGGTGACAACCTATTCACTATTTCCGACCTCAAAAATGTATGGGTAAATGCTAACGTTTATGAAGCAGATATTGCAAAAGTAAGAGCAGGATACGAAGCTAAAATCAGTACTATAGCATATCCCGACAAAGTATTTACCGGTAAAATTGAAACTGTTGGCAGAGTACTTGACCCTCAAAGTAAGGCGATGCAAGTACGTATCTCTTTACCTAATACAGACCAATTACTAAAACCAGAAATGTTTGCCAAAGTTATTGTCACCAACCAAGAAGGTACAACTGCATTAAATATTCCAACAGCTGCTTTGGTAGCACAAGACGGCAAAAACTACGTAGTCGTTTTCAATAGTGCCACCGATGTAAAAATAGCAGAAGTAAGCATTTTGAAAACAGTGGGAGACCGAACATTCATCAATAGTGGTGTAAGTGTAGGACAAAAATTAATTGTCAAAAATCAATTGCTTGTTTTCACGAAACTGCTGGGTGAATAATCCATTTCATCAAACCCTTTAAAACAAATTCAAGCGCATTATTTCATTCGCCTAAAAATATCTTATGAATAAAGTCATAAAGAGCATCATTCATTTTTCACTCAGGCATCGTTATCTCGTATTTTTTATGACCGCGGTACTTGCTGTCATTGGCTATGTAAGCTATAAGAATACACCAATTGAAACATTTCCCGATGTCACCAATACACAGATCATTATCATTACTCAATGGCCTGGCCGCAGTGCAGAGGAAGTAGAACGTTATGTAACCGTACCCTTAGAAACCACACTTAATTCCGTACAGAAGAAAACCAGTCTGCGTTCCACGTCCTCATTTGGGCTCTCTTACATTCGGGTAATATTTGATGACGATGTAGATGATGCATTTGCACGTGCACAAATTTTTAGCCGTATTAACGGTGCAGATTTACCAGACGGCACCAAACCAGATGTCCAACCACCTTACGGACCTACCGGTGAAATTTATCGTTACACACTCAAAAGTGCTACTAAAAATATCCGCGAGCTAAACACCATACAAGAATGGGTATTGGATCGTGAGTTCAAAAAAGTAATGGGCGTAGCAGACGTGAATACTTTTAGTGGCGGTGAAAAAATTTACGAAATAAGCGTCAACCCAAATGCCATTCGCTCTTATGGTCTTACTTCATTAGATGTCTATAATGCAGTTGCTAAAAGCAATATAAATGTTGGTGGCGATGTTATCGAACGCAATGGTCAAGCCTTTATAGTAAGAGGAATGGGTCTATTGAATAATATTGATGAAATCAATGACATCATTGTTACTAAAATAAATGCTGTACCTATTTTAGTCAAAAACTTGGCTACTGTAGTTGAAACAGAGAAACCAAGATTAGGTAATGTAAAACGAGATCTCGCAGACGACGAAGTAGAAGGAATTGTAGTAATGCGTAAAGGTGAAAATGCCGAAATGGTACTGGATGCGTTGCATGAAAAAGTAAAAGAACTCAATGAAAGTATCTTACCCAAAGATGTAAAAATTGAACCGTTTTACGACCGTACAAACTTGATGGAGTATGCTACTGAAACCGTATTGCATAATCTGCTAGAAGGTATTATTTTAGTTACATTAGTCGTACTTATCTTCATGGCCGACTGGCGCACTACTGTTATCGTAGGTATTATTGTTCCCTTATCCCTATTGTTTGCATTCATGCTCATGCGTATGCGTGGTATGACCGCCAATTTATTGTCGATGGGGGCGGTAGATTTTGGTATCATTATTGATGGTGCCGTCGTCATGGTCGAAGGGATATTTGTGGCCCTTGACCATCGAGCCAAAGAAGTAGGCATGGAGAAATTCAATAAGCTGGCCAAACTCGGTTTATTCAAGCAAGTAGGTACAGAAATGGGTAAATCCATATTCTTCTCTAAACTCATTATCCTTACTTGTCTCATCCCCATATTTGCCTTCCAAAAGGTAGAAGGTAAAATGTTCTCCCCACTTGCCTACACACTAGGTTTTGCATTGTTGGGTGCGCTTATTTATACGCTTACTTTAGTACCTGCATTATCCAGTGTTTTACTGCGCAAAAATGTGAGGGAGAAACACAATGTAGTAGTTGAGTTTTTTGAAAAAAACATCCATAAAGCATTTAAATGGGTATATGGACACCAACGCACCAGTCTAATTGTAGCTGTTAGCTTTATGGTATTGAGCTTCGCATCTGCAAAATTTCTTGGTTCCGAATTTTTACCAGAGCTGGATGAAGGTGCTCTTTGGGTAAAAGCACAATTACCCATGAGCGCATCTCTTGGGCAGTCCAACGATATTTCGCGCAAGATGATGACCATTATCAGCAAATTCCCTGAGGTGAACCATACACTGGCACAAATTGGTAGAACAGTTGATGGTACCGACCCTAAGGGATTCTTCAATGTGGAGATCGCCGTTGATTTAAAAAATAAAAAAGACTGGCCAAAAGGCGTTACTACAGAATCGTTGATAGACGACATGGATAAAGAATTGAGTAAAATACCAGGTATTTTATACAACTATTCCCAACCTATTCGTGACAACGTGGAAGAAGCTGTAGCAGGTGTACCGGCAGCCTTGGCTGTAAAAATATTTGGTAAAGACTTCAATACATTGGACAGCCTTGCCAATCAGGTAATGGATCAACTCAAAACCGTACAAGGCGTAGAAGATCTTGGCGTGTTACGTAATCTGGGGCAACCTGAATACCATATCGAACTCGACCAAAAGAAAATGGCGATGTATGGTGTCAACGTAGCTGATGCAAATGCCGTCATTGAAATGGCTATTGGAGGGAAAGCGGCAACACAGCTATATGAAGGCGAACGCAAATTTGATGTTCGTATCAGATATGATAAAGAGTTCAGAAATACGGATGAGAAAATAAGCAACCTGATGGTACCTACCGAAGCCGGAGCCAAAATTCCGATTAAGGAAATCAGTACTTCACGAACTTTGATCGGTCCTTCATTTGTTTATCGCGATAACAATGCAAGGTATATTCCCGTCAAATTTTCTATTCGTGGTCGTGACTTAGGAAGTACCATCGCAGAAGCACAGAAAAAAGTAGCCGCCAAAGTAAAGCTACCTGATGGTTACCGCATGACTTGGAACGGGGAGTTTGAAAATGCAACCCGCGCATCCAACACGTTGAGCAGAGTAGTACCCTTGTGTTTGATTGCAGTATTCCTGATCTTGTTCATTACTTATGGCAATGTAAAAGATGCCGTATTGACCATTATGAACGTACCATTTGCACTTATAGGTGGAATCTTGGCATTGCTCATTGTCAATATGAATTTCAGTATTTCGGCAGGTATCGGATTCATTGCCCTATTTGGGGTATGTATTCAAAATGGGGTCATACTCATATCCGTATTCCGAAAAAACCTAGAAGCCAAAATGCCACTAGACCAAGCTATTGAGCAAGGTGTGGTTTCGAGAGTAAGGGCTGTAGTAATGACCGCCCTCATGGCCATGATTGGCTTGCTGCCCGCAGCTGTAAGTACAGGTGTAGGTTCTGAAACGCAAAAGCCATTAGCAATAGTAGTAATAGGTGGATTAGTTACCTCTACCCTGCTTACTTTATTGATTCTACCCGTTATTTATGCCAAAACACATCATTTGATCCATAAGCGCGAGAACAGAAAATTGTTGAAAAAAATGGGCGCAGTGAGCTAAATTATCGACGTCCTTGTTAAAAGCTCCAGTATTCAATCTAATTGAATGCCGGAGCTTTTTAGTATAAATTCGCCCTACTTTTGTGCTATTGATCAAAATAATATTCCTTCTAACAAAACTGTACATTTGCCTCTAATAGAACGATAAGACCTTGAGCTCAAAATTTCCTTTATCCTATTACGTCGATGGACTCCGCAATGGTAATATTGCCGTATTAAGCCGCGCTATTACATTAATAGAATCAACAAGAACGGACGATAAACTACAGGCAGCAGAGCTTATTGACACGATTCTCCCATATACAGGAAAATCCATCCGGATAGGTATTACGGGAGTACCGGGAGTAGGTAAAAGTACTTTTATTGAAAGTTTTGGCATGAACCTTGTCGGTCAAAACAAAAAGATAGCTGTGCTCGCTATAGATCCAACCAGCGCCATTACCAAAGGCAGTATCCTTGGCGACAAAACTCGCATGGAACAACTCTCTGTTCATCCAAATGCATTCATCAGACCATCAGCAGCTAGTGGCAGCTTGGGTGGTGTCACTTATAAAACACACGAAGCAATACTACTTTGTGAAACGGCAGGCTTTGATACCATCATTATAGAAACAGTGGGTGTGGGGCAAAGCGAAACAGAAGTAAGCCATATATGCGATTTTTTCTTGCTGCTCATGCTGGCAGGTGCCGGCGATGAACTGCAAGGTATCAAAAGAGGTATTATGGAAATGGCAGATGGTATGGTCATTACCAAAGCAGATGGCGGTAATGAGCTGAAAGCAAAATCGGCCAGGATGGAATATGCAAGAGCTCTACACTTCTTCCCTCCTCAACCCTCTGGTTGGATACCTGAAGTGAAAATATGCTCCGCTTATGAACATACAGGAATTGAAGATGTATGGACTATGATCACCAAACAAATTCATTACCATATCAGCAATGGTTTTTTTCAGAAAAAACGAGATGAACAGAACATCTTCGCATTTCAACGGCTCCTCAACGAACAATTGAGGAATCTACTTTTTTCAAAACCGGGGCTGACTGAAAAAATCCAACAAATAGAAGAGGAAATAGCTGCGGGAACGATAAGCCCTTACTCTGCAGTACGACTGATCACAGGTTAATATATTAAGTTCGGATATTTATCTAAAGCCACAAAATATTCGTTAAAAATACCTGATAACCTATCAATTAATAACCTGTTGACAGGCGCTCAAGAATTATTTTGCACAAATTTGATTTAACTATTCCGCGAATGGTTTTTTTGCTGCAATTTTGCAACTCAATATGAATACTTTCAGCGACACTTACACTCCCGCCTACCTGCTACTTCAGGATGGCACGCTTTTAAAAGGAAAATCCTTTGGTGCCAAAGGTACTTGCGGCGGCGAAATATGCTTCAATACAGGCATGACCGGTTATCAAGAAGTCTTTACGGATCCCTCTTACACAGGGCAGGTACTCATCATGAACACTGCTTATGTGGGTAACTATGGCACCAGATATACTGATGTGGAGAGCAGCTCTGTAAAAATACAGGGGCTTATTTGCAAAAATATTTCCGAGCGCTACTCTCGCTTAATGGCCAATGAATCTCTAGGTAGCTACCTCGTTAACAACAACCTTATTGCAATTTATGATGTTGATACACGGTCATTGGTACAACATGTACGTAGCAAAGGAGCAATGAACTGTGTTATTTCTACTGAATATTCAGATATTGAACAACTGCAAAAAGAATTGGCCAAAATTCCGGATATGGACGGTCTGGAACTTTCATCCGAAATTTCTACCCAAGAACCCTATACAGCCGGAGATGAAAATGCCGCAATAAGAATTGCCGTACTCGACTTTGGGGTGAAACGCCATATACTCACCAGCCTTGCAGAAAGAGGCGCTTACCTCAAAGTGTTTAATGCACATACCGATGTAGCGACTCTTGAAAGCTTTAACCCAACTGGCTACTTTCTTTCCAACGGTCCTGGCGATCCGGCATCCATGCCCTACGCAGTAGAAACAGTGAAACAACTACTCGAAAAAGGTAAACCTTTGTTTGGTATATGTTTAGGGCATCAACTACTTGCACTGGCCAATGGAATTCCTACTTTCAAAATGCACCACGGGCATCGAGGACTCAACCATCCGGTAAAAAATCTAATTTCTGGCAGATCTGAAATTACGACTCAAAACCATGGATTCGGTGTCGATCCTGAATCCGCTCGCACATCTGATAAAGTTGAAATTACACATATCAACCTCAATGATGGTTCAATAGAAGGAATTCGCATCAAAAATAAACCTGCATTTTCGGTACAATATCATCCTGAAAGTACTCCTGGATCTCACGATTCAAGATACCTTTTCGATGAATTTATCGCAATGATGAAATAAGCGCAAAAAAAAGTACATTGCCTCCATTTTTCGATACTGAAAACCCATAATTAATGAAGCAGGAGAAAATTCTAATTGTTGGTGCTTGCGGTCAAATTGGCGTAGAGTTAACACTAGCCTTGCGTAAACAATATAGCAACAACCAAGTTATTGCCAGCGATATACGCGAAGAACATGAATTGCTTAAAGGTACCGGTCCATATCTGACCATCAATGCTACAGACATTAAAGCAGTAGCAGAAACAGTACAAAAAGAAGGTATCACTCAAATATATTTGCTTGCTGCACTACTTTCTGCCACAGGCGAAAAAATGCCCATGAAAGCTTGGGACATTAATATGAATAGTCTTTTGCAGATATTAGAACTTGGAGTGGAACAAAAGCTCCATAAAATATATTGGCCTAGTTCTATTGCTGTATTTGGCACTACGACACCTCGACAAGACACACCACAAAAAACAATTGTAGAACCGACAACAGTATATGGCATCAGCAAGTATTCAGGAGAACTATGGTGCCAATATTATCAAAAACGTTGGGGCTTAGATGTCCGTAGCCTTCGCTATCCTGGATTAATCAGTTGGAAATCGGCACCGGGTGGGGGTACGACAGACTATGCAGTAGAAATATACCATGAAGCTTTGAAACAACAAAAATATACCTCCTTCCTTTCAGAAAACACCTACTTGCCCATGATGTATATGGATGATGCTATACGTGGCACCATCGAGCTCATGGAAGCTCCAATTGAGCAAATAAAATCCAGAATGGCTTACAACCTTTCTGCAATGAGTTTTTCACCAAAAGAAATTGCAGCAGCTATCCAGCAACATATACCAGATTTCACAATCAGCTACGCGCCTGACTTCCGTCAACAGATTGCAGACTCGTGGCCACAAAGCATTGATGACAGTGCTGCCCGAAATGATTGGAACTGGAAACATGAATTTGATCTCCAAAAAATGACTGCAACAATGCTTGAAAATTTAAGCACGCATAAATAAAATAAGTACCATTAAACCAAAGCCTCCCAAGCGATTAACACTTGGGAGGCTTTTTTATGTATTTTATTAATGCCCATTACCATTAATAAATAGTATATTTAATAAGAATAAAGCAACCAATTAAAAATAATAAGCACCATTTATATTTTCATAAACACAAGTCGCACGAATAACTGATTGGATACTTTTATCCAGTGTGAATTATGTAACTCCTCCCGTAATTGTGTAACAATTGCAGCTATTAATGCACCTATCTTTGATTTAACCATTTACATATAAATACAAGTTGAAACTCTACATAAAATACATGGTAAGCATTCGCTGTAAAATGATGGTGAAGGAGGAGTTGAAAAAACTTGGTCTGCATTTTATTATTGTGAATTTAGGCGAAGTGGAAATCATGGAGAATATTTCCATAGAACAACGAGATTTATTAAAATCGGCATTGCAAAACTTGGGACTTGAATTGATGGACAACAAGCGAGCCATTTTAATTGAAAGAATAAAAAGTGTAATTATAGAAATGGTGCATTATGCGGACGAAATGCCGACAACAAACTTTTCTCATTATTTAAGCGAAAAACTAGGCCATGGTTACACATACATGGCTAATTTGTTTTCTGAAGTACAAGGAACGACCATTGAGCAATTTATCATCTCTCATAAAATAGAAAAAATAAAAGAATTAATCATCTACGATGAATTAAACATCACCGAAATAGCATGGAAAATGAACTATAGCAGCGTTGCACATCTGTCTAATCAATTCAAAAAAATGACCGGGCTTAGCCCTTCCCATTTCAAACAATTGAAAGACAAAAGAAGAAAGCCAATTGAAGATATAGGTAATCCAGAGGATAAATAATGAATGAAATGAAATCAACAAAAATACAACAATCGCAATACGCAAGAAGTCTGATTGAAGCAAGTCTTGATCCATTATTCACTATTAGCCCGGAGGGTAAAATAACGGACATGAATAATGCAACAGTAAAGGTTACAGGTGTTACACGTGAACAATTAATTGGTACAGATTTTTTCAATTATTTTACTCAACCACAAAAAGCACGGGAAGTTTACAAGCAAGTATTTGAAAAAGGTTTTGTAGCAGACTACCCACTTACCATAAGAGATGGTGAACTTACGGATGTTTTGTTTAATGGCTCAGTATATAAAGACGAAAATGGAAATGTATTAGGAGCCGTTGTGGTAGCAAGAGATATTACAGAACTCAAAAGAAGTGAGAAAGAATTAATAGAAGCTAAAATATTTGCTGAACTAGCTACAGGAATTGCAGAAGAGGCCAAAATAAAAGCCGAACATGCAGCCCAAATAGCCGGTGAAGCGGTAAAAACCAAGCAGCAGTTCTTATCAAACATGAGCCATGAAATCCGGACACCGATGAATGCCATTATTGGCTTCACCAAAGTAGTATTAAAAACAGAGCTATCCGCCAAACAAAAAGAGTATTTGCTGGCTATTAAAATGAGTGGAGATGCACTAATAGTACTCATTAATGACATACTCGATTTAGCAAAAGTAGATGCCGGAAAAATGACATTTGAACAAACTCCTTTTAAAATGGCATCATCTATATCTGCTATGCTTCATTTATTTGAAACTAAAATTCTGGAAAAGAATTTAACACTTATAAAAGAGTATGATGAGAAAATTCCAGAAGTATTGATTGGCGACCCTGCTCGGTTACACCAGATTATTTTAAACTTATTGAGTAATGCCGTAAAGTTCACAAACAAAGGAACAATTACTACAAGTGTACAATTAATAGAAGAAGATAAAGAGCAAGTCATTATTGAATTTGCAGTGAAAGATACCGGAATAGGAATCAGTGAACACAAAATAAAAACCATATTTGAAAACTTCCAACAGGCGACAAGCGGCACATCTAGACTCTATGGAGGTACCGGATTAGGACTTGCTATCGTTAAACAATTAGTAGAATCGCAGGGAGGAACCATTAATTTGGAAAGTACAATTGATGAAGGTTCTACATTCAGTTTTAAACTACCCTTTCAAAAAACGAATGCCGAGGCTGAAATTGAAGTTGGAACAGAAGAATTGAATACTGAAATTAAGAATATTAAAGTTTTGGTAGTAGAAGATATGGTACTTAATCAGTTGCTAATGAAAACACTATTAGACGAATTTGGATTCGAACGTGATATTGCTACAAATGGTAAAATAGCCATTGAAAAACTACAAAAAAAATCTTACGATATCATATTGATGGACTTGCAAATGCCGGAAATGAATGGATTTGATGCGACACAATACATCCGAAATGAAATGAATTCTAAAATACCAATCATTGCATTGACCGCCGATGTTACCACTGTTGATTTAGCGAAATGTAAAGCTGTTGGCATGAACGATTATATAGCAAAACCTGTAGATGAAAGGCTATTGTACAATAAAATAATAGGGTTGCTTAAAAAACCACCGCTTACAAAGGAAGCACAAGACGAATTAATCAATAAAAAGATAAAATACATCGATTTAGCTTACTTAGATCGTCGCACAAAATCCAATTCAAATCTGAAAATGGAAATGATTACAGCCTATTTGGAACAAACACCCCCATTAATCAGTTTAATGAAGGAAAGTCTGGACAATAAAGACTGGAGCTCACTGAAAGCAACAATACATAAAATGATTCCATCATTTTCTATAATGGGTATCAGTACCGATTTTGAAAACATGGCAAAAAAAATACACGAATATGCAAGTTTACAACAACAAACAGAAGAAATAAACGAATTCGTTATGCAATTAGAACATGTTTGTTCTGAAGTCTGCAATGAATTACAAGAAGAATTTAATCGAATAAAAATGTCCAACTCATGAACAACAAAAATAAGATAAAGCTGTTCCTTGTAGATGATGATATTGTATTCCTAAAATCACTAGAAATTAATTTTCTAGATCATGGCGATTTTATTATCCAAACCTATACCAACGGAAAGCTTTGTATTGCTCATTTATATGAGCACCCTGATTTAATCATTTTGGATTATCATTTAGATGGCATCGACAAAAATGCAATGAATGGAATAGAAACTTTGGATGGAATAAAAGAAATAGACAACGACATCCCTGTAGTAATGCTATCCAGCCAGGATAAAATTGATGTTGCCATAGACTGTATGCACCACAAAGCTTTCGACTATGTGGTAAAAAGTGAAACAGCTTTTATACGATTACAAAAAATTATCAATACTATTTTCCGATACCAAAAAATAGAAAAAGAATTGAATTGGTATATGGATAGGATGTAAGTACATAACGGTAAAATATTTTTATTATATAAAACAAGTAAAAAATCCAATAGACGCAGTATACACTAAGAAAGATACTTTTATATACCTAAACGTGTGAATGATGTAATTTTTTTTTGCTAATTGTGTAATACTTAATCTAACAATACAAAAGACCTTTACCCCGTAATAATTCTGTTACAAACTTAATTCAAATACAATGTCCAATCCAACAACACCGAACGATGCAACGACAACAAAAACACCTACAGCAACTACAGATGAGCTAAAAGGAATTGAGTATCATAAAACTGCGGCCAAACATCATGAGGAAGCGGCTAAACATCATCTAGATGCAGCGAAACATCATGAAGCAGGGAATCATGAAAAAGCAAGTTCATCAACAGTAAAAGCTAATGGTCATCATACACTTGCACATGAGGCTCAAAAAGAAGATTCTAAATACCATGCAAAAACAGCTAGTTAGATTTTCTCAATAAAATTTAAGAAAAGCATCTTGCAATGGCTTGGTGCTTTTTTTTATTCTCTTGACTACAATATTGTTGATTCGAATTTAACCCAAATAATATTTATGAAAACGGAACAAGAACTCAACGACAACATTCTTAAAATAACAATGCACATCAATGAGCATTTTCCTGAATTATCGAAATATATTGGAGAAATGCCTGTTACCATTCCTGACGAAAATGAACCTGCCATAAGGGTAAGACAGCTCCAAGAATACTACGACTCATTAGAATCTTTAGTAAAAAAGTATGCAGACAATCAAGACAACAGTACAAATTAAAGCGCATTTTATCTAACCAATCAATTTTAAATATTATGACAGCGACAAAAAAGTTAGGAATTTGGATGGATCATTCAAATGCTCATATTATGGAGCTAAACGACAGCAACCAAATCGAAACAAAAACGATTGAATCAAATTTTACCCACGAAGAAAAAGATGAAAGCCTCCAAAAGAGTGAAAGTCTTATGCACAATAAGGAACAACACGATCAATCTGCATTCTACAAAAAATTGGGAGAAGTAATTCAAAACTATGATGAGGTGATTTTATTTGGACCTACCGAAGCTAAAGTTGAACTCTTTAATATCTTAAGAGCAGATCATCAATTTGGAAAAATAAAAATCAAAACTCAGCAAGCCGATAAAATGACAACCCCACAACAACACGCTTTTGTAAAAAAATATTTTAAAGACACTATTTTTTAACAACCAAAACAAATAAAATGAACCAGATAATAAATGCATCCGACAATGACGAAATAAAAAACGTCCCAGGATACCCCAAATATCCCGACGGCGAAGATATTTATCGTAAATCTCAGGACATAGAAGACCTTGATCCGGAAGATATTTCTGAAAAAAAATCGCCTAACAATCCAAATGAAGGTAATAACGAAAAGAATTTTGAGGAAGATATATCAGGCGAAGACTTGGATGTGCCCGGATCGGAATTGGATGATGAGGAAGAAAATATTGGTAGTGAAGATGAAGAGAATAATTATTATAGTATTGGCGGTGATGAACACAACGGATTGGAAGAAAATAATTAATGCACTAGAGATCGTATAACGGGCAAGAAATAAAAACCGGAGCGAGGATCATAAAGGACAGTGACACCTAGTCCTTAGTATATGGTCTTCCTTATCAGCAACGCTCAGCAAAACACGAAGTGATGGAAAACATAAACCGGGTGACAAAGTAACTGCACACTAAACAGTAAATTTTTAAAAATGAAAAAATTAGAAAACAAAACAGTCTTTATTACCGGAGGTTTGTCCGGCATTGGTAAAGCATGTGCGTTGGCTGCAGCCAAAGAAGGAGCCAAATAGCTATAGCAGACATGAAGTCTGCCATTACAGATGATGCAATGGACGCAATAAAAAAAGAAAATCCCAAAGCCATCTTTATTGAATGTGATGTATCTGTTTTTGTACAGGTACAAACCGCCATCGAAAAAGTAGTGAGTACATTTGGCTCCCTTGACATTGCCCTCAACAATGCCGGAATTGGTGGTGAGTCCAACAAAGTAGGTGACATGACGGAACAAGCCTGGCTAAAAGTTATTGGTGTAAATCTAAATGGTGTATTCAATTGTATGAAGCACGAATTAAGCCAGATGGCTAAGCAGAAAAAAGGAGTTATTGTAAATATGGCATCTATATTAGGAAAAGTCGGGTTTGCCACATCTGCACATTATGTAGCCGCCAAGCATGGCGTAATAGGACTTACAGAAACAGCAGCACTGGAATATGCAACTGAAGGAATAAGGATCAATACAATATGCCCTGGGTTTATAGACACCCCATTACTTGCTAAAGGCGGCATTACAGACCACCCAGAAGTTAAACAACACATCATAGCACTACATCCGATGAATCGCTTAGGAAAATCCGAAGAGATTGCAAACGGATTTATCTTTCTCGCTTCCGACGACAGTTCGTTCATTTCTGGTACCGCCTTAACTATAGACGGTGGTTACCTCGCTCAATAAAATATATAAACAACGTAAAAAAATAACCTTCAAAAAATAGAACAATGGTAAAACCGGAAATAGGCATAAACGAAAAGAACTTACAGAAAAGTACAGGATTACTTGCAGGTATATTGGCCAATGAAATGACTTTGTATATGAAAACACGAAAATTTCATTGGAACGTAACAGGAGAAAGCTTTATGGAGCTACACAAATTATTCGAAGGACAATATAAAGAACTCGAAGAATCTATAGATGCAATTGCAGAACGCATTGGCAAACTTGGCGAAAAAACAGTGGGTACAATGAGCGAATTTTTAAAGCTCAGCACCATAAAAGAACAGCCGGGGAAATATCCAACATCTAAAGAAATGCTTAAAGAATTATTAGATGACCACGAAACGGTCATCGTTTCCCTCCGCAAAGATGTTGAAGAGTGCTCTGAAAAAAACAAAGATGCAGGCACTGCTGACTTTCTTACCGGACTTATGGAGCAGCATGAAACAACAGCATGGATACTCAGACGATACTTAAACTAGTTAATCTCTGACCAACCATTCATAAAAGGTAGCTTTCCTGCTAAACATTACTATTATTATTAAACAGAAATTAAGTACAGTCTTACAACCATTAATACTAGCCTCATGAGCAATTAAGGACTCCAACTATTTTATCGTAAATGATAATCCGTTAATTGACATTTCTATTTTTCATACAGGAGAAAGTGCTCTGAAAAAAATTAATGAGGATACAAGCATCGTTATACTTGATTATATTTTGGAAGGTAAAAAGGGTAATTATGTAATAAAGTGTATCAAAAAGATCAATCCAAAAACAGAAGTGATCATGCTGTCTTCTAATGAAGGCATTGGTATAGCTATTGAATCTTTTCGCAAAGGTGCAACAGACTATGTAGTCAAAGGAGAAAAAGCATGGCGCAAATTAATACCTCATATTTACCGGATCATTGCAGAACCCATTCGCAAAATGGGCAAAGAATATGGACTGGGTAAATTCTCGCTTATATTCCTCTGCACATTTATTTCTGTAGGCATCATCGCCTATATCCTGCTCAAGATAATGCCCCGTTAACCCGCAATTAGTCAATGAAACAAGCTATATTGCAGCAATTGAAAAAGCAGAACGATTTATCATTTTCCTCTCAGAGCAATATGAAACAATAACTTAGATACTCAGCAGGTATTTAGTCTAGCGTCTTTTTGATACTATTAAAGACAAAATTTAAAAACGAGCATTACAACTCGTCTTTTTGTTTCATTGATTTTTCTCACTTAACAACAAGCATAAAATGGATGCCTAGGAAATCAAAAAATCCGCTCCTATGATCACCGTTGAAATCATAGAGTATGTACCCAATTCTGTAGTCATAAAAACAATACTAAAAAAATCGACAGAAAATATCAGTGTTATGTCGGTGGACAGAGGTGAAGGCCTAACAGAAAGGACAACACCGTTCGACACCTTTGTTCAAATCATTGATGGGAAAGCAGAAATCGTCATCAGTGGCAAGTCCAACCTATTACTTACGGGGCAATCAATAGTAATACCCGCACACGAATCCAACTTTATAAAGCCAAATGGTCGATTCAAAATGATCAGGACCGTTATCAAAAGTGGTTATGAATAAGACCGCAATAATTTGTTAAACAACAAAATCATACAAGGATTTTAACGAATAATGTAACACTTCTGTCGAAATAGATGCAGACCTTTAAATAGTAATAATGTTGTTACAAAATAAATAGCATCGACATGAATACCACTGAAATAAAAGGAAACTGGAACGAACTAAAAGGCAAATTGAAACAACAATTTGCCAACCTTACGGACAATGACCTTCTATTGAAAGAAGGTAAGCAAGATGAAATGCTGGGCAGACTTCAAATAAAATTGGGTAAAACCAAAGAAGAGCTGTACAAAATTATTACATCGCTTTAACCGGATCACTATATCCATAACGTTAAAAAAAACTATTATGAAAAAACTAATCATTGCAATCGCATTTGCAGGTAGTGCATTATCTATTAATGTCGCAGAGGCACAAGTAAGGGTCAACCTCAATATAAGTAGCCAACCTATTTGGGGGCCTGTAGGTTATGACAACGTACAGAATTATTACCTACCAGATATTGATGCCTATTATGATGTCAATGCTCAATTGTTTTACTACAACAGTGGAGGCAGATGGATATCTGCACGTGAGCTACCTCCAAGCTATCCAAATTTTGACTTGTATAGAAGCTATAAAGTAGTCATCAACAGACCCCACCCTTGGATGAATGCGACAAGCTACCGTCGTCAATATGCTGGATATAGAGGTAGGCACAATCAGGTGGTGATACGCGATAGCCGCGATCAACGCTATTATGCTAATCCTAATCACCCAATGCATAACCAATGGAATGGCGGGCAGGGACAAAGAGGCGATCAAGGACATCGCGATAATGGCAGAGACCAACAACATGGCAATAATGATAACGGGCATCGTAACAATGGCAGAGACCAACAACATGGTAATAATGATAACGGGCACGATAATGGACATCAACAAGAAGACCATGGACAAGGACATCGCTAATAAATAATTCGGATTACTTAGTACAAAAGAACATGTAGAAGAACGAAAAATATCGCGGAATAACAAAGCATCTTGTAATACAAGAATAACTAGTTATTCCGCTATAGTTAAACCAACACTAAAAATCGAATATTATGAGACAATTAATCATTATAGCCAGCGCATCATTATTGTTAATGTGTAGTACAGCACAAACAAGTAATGCACAAGAAAATATAAATAAAGACGAAGCTCGCTTTGGTATTAAAGGAGGCCCTAGTTTTTCCAACCTATACACACAAGATGCCAAAAAAGATAAAATACTACTTGGTTTTAATGTTGGGCTATTTGCCAAACTACCAGTTTCCAAATTTATAGCGATACAACCAGAACTCTATTTCGTTACAAAAGGATCTGAAGTTACCTATGACAATGCTCTGGTCAACGGCACTGCTCGTTACCATTTTAATTATGTAGAACTGCCGATCATGTTAGTGATGAATATTTTACCCAACTTCAATATACAGGCAGGTGCTTATGCAGCCTATATGGTCAGCGGTAAAGTAACCAATGAATCGAGCAGCAACGCATTCAACTTTGAAGACAATATCAATACCGATGATTACAATCGATTCGATGCAGGGCTCGCGCTGGGCGCAGGTTTAGACCTTGGTGGCATGGGCATAGGTGCGCGTTATACACATGGGTTAACCAATGTGGGTAAAGAAAAAAACTATTTTGGCAGCCAATCTTATACATTCCCCGATGCACACAATGGTGTACTTAGCCTATACCTATCCATTGCACTCAACTAAATGAATAAAAGCAATATATAATTCCATAATCTCACCCCTTAAAATGAACAATCATGAGCAATCTATTGTACACCATCGCGGTAGTACTCGTTATCTTCTGGGCGATTGGTTTTTTTGCATACGGAGCAGGAGCATTAATACATATACTTTTGGTAATAGCCATTATATCGGTATTGCTCAAAATCATTGGTGGTAATAAGGCATAATAACATTTGCCAAATATTAATGCACTTCTACTAAAATAAACAAGACAATTATTTGTTTTTTTAATTCCAAAATATCCTCTGTCATAAGCAGGGGATATTTTTTACCCTTTTTACACACCTATTATATCCGATACTATTAGCAGAAGAAACCCTGCTTACAGAATCGACAGAAGTGTGAATATTACAACTCGTTGCCTTAATGATATAACAATTAACCCAACAGGACAACGGATATTTGCATTGCAATTATTCTATTAGCACCATTACCTCTAAACAATGATTGGAAAGCCGAAATAAAGTGGCAACAAATTTTAAAAAGCAACAAAAATGAAAATGAAGATAACAATTTACCTACTTGCTGTAGCAGGCTCTATAACCCCATTTAGTAGCGGTATGGAATCATCTGCTCAAAAAGAAGCATCACAATAAAGAACTGCAAGATGCGAAGCGGGATATTGAACAGGCTGAAAACGATGCAGACAAAGCAGCTCTTAATGCGGATAACGTCACAGAATGGCAAATATTCAAAGAGCGAACTCAGACAGTAATCAGCAAAAACGAAGCAACCATCCGAGAGTTAAAAGCAACAATAAAAAAGACCAAAAGCTACAAAGACCCTATCTATGCAAATAGAATTAACCGACTAAGAGCACGAAACTATGATATGCAAACAAGAATAGATGCTTATGCGTGCGATCAAACTGATTGGCCATTATTCAAAAGAAATTTCAATCATGATATGGACGAATTGCAGATTGGTTTTAGAGACCTTGCTGACAAACCTCAAAAATAAAGGAACGCAAATAGAGCCATTATTCGCCTCTTCTTATAGCAGACTTCAGAATTACAGCACTACAACCACACATTGTAGTCATTTCGACACAGGTCAACTCCCGCTCTATAAGAAAATCAAATAGGCTTCAATTTTTTCAAACCTGTATTCCACCCGATTCCCCAAAAAGAAAAAAATGCGTTTAGATTTCCATCTAGCGTATAGCCTAACTGTCCATATTATTATTCGTCGGCCTTACCAAAAAATCTAATTTTCGGTACTCAAAAGAAAAAAATGTGCGCCCATAAAATGACAAACAGTAGTAAGAAATTCTTACTACTGCCTAAAATGATACGCTTATTCTTTACTAATACGGCTATCGTTATTTGAGAATTGCTCACTTAAAATAGATCAATTCAAGTGTTGTTGACGCAATAAATATTTTCCCATCACATCAAATTCAACATTGATCACACTACCTTCTTTTATTTGGTTGAAGTTCGTATGCTCGTATGTATAAGGTATGATGGTGACCATACATTCATCATCTCCCACATTGAAAACAGTAAGACTAACACCATTAAGACAAATAGATCCTTTTTCAATAACTAATGGCGCAAAATGTGGAGGGAAACGAAAACGAAAAAGCCAGCTGCCATCCAAAGCTTGTTGTTCAATACAAAATGCAGTACTATCCACATGTCCCTGAACAAAATGACCATCTAACCTATCTCCTACACGCAATGAACGTTCGATATTGATAACGTCATTTTTTTTCCAAAAACCCAGATTTGTTTTTTTAAGCGTTTCATCAACTGCGGTTACTTTATAGGTATTCCCTACAATTTGTACCACCGTCAAACAAACGCCATTGTGTGCAACAGATTGATCTATCTTCAACTCTTGTGTCAGTGAACTTTCTATCCAAAAATCAGTATTGGAGCCGCTTTGTATTATATCCCGTACAATTGCTGTGCCTTCTATTATTCCTGTAAACATTTCTTTTAAATTAATGCTGTTTGTAAGCAGTGCCTTTATGATAAGTAATACCTGTATCGCTAACAACCGTAAAATTAATCGTCATACTACTATCTGAAATACGATAAAGTAAATTACCGGTTAGTGTATCAAGTGATCGACACATCAATTGTTGCCCTGCGCCTATTACACTATCTGAATTTGCATTATAATAGCGATCTGCAGAAAAAAGCAGATTTGAACTGCTGCAAAATCCAGACAAACTAAATTGTTTGAAACTAGTTTTATTAATATTAAATGTTATGAGATGAACATAAGAAGAGTCTAATATTCCATTAGCTAAATAAAGAGAGTCTTGGTAGGAATAGCTACCAACAAATGGGTCGGCAGGGAAAATACATACGGTACTATCCTCCACTCCGGGAAATCCCCAATTATAATTAATTGCATTAGGATTATTGCAATACTTATTGGTCAGACCCAAGTTTTGGGCGGGTTTATCTTTCCATTTAGCACAGGAACCCAATGCGATGAGCAATATAAATGATAGACTTAAAAGATAAGGTGATGGTTTCATAATTACACTACATAACGCACAATGTGATTGCAAAAGTATCATTCAAAAAATTGTAAATAAAAAATTTGCTCAAACAAAAAATAAACTTACCTTCGCAACCTCTAAAAAAATCTTTCGGAAAGGAGGTATATTCAATTATGTTAATCATCGATGCTAAAGACTGCGAAAATATAGATAAAGCGCTAAAAAAATACAAGAAGAAATTTGAAAAATCTCGTACACTTACGCAATTACGTTCGCGCCAAGCTTTTACCAAACCTTCAGTAAAACGTCGTTTTGAAGTTTTGAAAGCAGTTTATGTTCAACAAATGACTACTGGTCAGTTGGATTAATTTATTAAACGTTAAGGCAAGTCCTTTTTGTAATAAATTTTAAAGACCGATACTTACAAATGTTTACATTTGTGGTGTCGGTCTTTTATTTATTTCTATGTTTCAGCAATATTTTGAAAAATTCGCTCATTATTTACGTTTCGAAAAACGTTATTCCGCACATACGCTTACTGCATATATGACCGATTTGCAACAATTTGCAAGTTATGTAAATGACACATTTGACCATCCAACCTTAGCAACCATCACTCATATTCATTTGCGAAGTTGGTTAGCCACCCTGAAAGAGGCTAACCAAAAGGAACGTAGTATTAATCGCAAAATATCAAGCCTTAATAATTATTACAAATTTCTACTACGCAATGGTTGGATGAAGCAAAATCCGTTAAAGCTATTACACGCAATGCGACTCCCTGAGCGCCTTCCAACGTTCTTAAAAGAACAAGAAACAGAATATTTGTTGGAGGAAATTAGTTTTGGAACAGATTTCAAAGGATTTACCGATCGCATTATTTTGGAACTCCTCTATCTAACAGGTATGCGGCGGAGCGAATTGATCAACCTGAAGGAATCTGATATTGAATGGAGCCTTCAACAAGTAAGAATATTGGGAAAAGGAAATAAAGAAAGACTTTTACCTATTGATTATCAAACTATTGAACAGCTCAGAGATTATATAGCAGCAAAGAAAAAAGAAGGAATTACATCAAAATATTTGCTTGTTTTGAAAAGTGGAGCGCAACTTTATGCAGGTTATGTATATCGTACTGTCAAACATTATTTATCAAAAATAACGACACTAAAGAAAAAAAGTCCGCATATATTAAGACATACTTTTGCTACTCATTTATTGAA
Source organism: Bacteroidetes bacterium UBA1312 (assembly GCA_002307135.1). Lineage (GTDB taxonomy): Bacteria > Bacteroidota > Bacteroidia > Chitinophagales > Chitinophagaceae > Rurimicrobium. Next base: position 143,417 of record DBTQ01000036.1, on the reverse strand, counting down.
CAAAGGCGCTAATATTCAATCGATTAAAGAACTTTTGGGTCATGCAGGAATAGCTTCAACACAAATTTATACGCACATTAACATTGAGGAATTAAAAAAAGTACATAAATTGAACCATCCAAGAGGATAAAAAACAGATTTTTTATTGTTAACCTTCAAAAGACAAAAGCTATGAATATTCAAATTCAGACAGTACATTTCGATGCAGATTCAAAGTTGATCGACCACGTAAACAAGAAATTAGAAAAATTGAAGACATTTCATGACAGCATCGTAGGAGTTGAAGTTTATTTGAAATTAGATAATATAGTCCATCAAGTAAAGGACAAAATTGCTGAAATTAAAGTCCAAATACCTAAGCATACTTTTTTTGTAAAGCACGAAAGCAAAATTTTTGAAGAGTCATTTGATGAAGCTTTTGACGCATTGGTAGGCCAAATTAAAAAAAGAAAAGAAAAGATACCTGCTTAAACCATTGATTTTATAGTTTATTGAAATCCGATTATTTGCGTAATCGGATTTTTTTTTCTTTAACTATTGCATTACTAAAAAAATAACAGTACTTTCGTGATTATACTATTTTCACATGAAGCATATTTGGACTAAAGTATTACTATCACTTGTCGTTTCATCAACATTATTGACATCGTGCAAGAAAGACCCTGAAACAGATACCCCATTACCTCCAGTCGTTTCTCCGTCAGTGTTTATTGGAAGTCAAAACCAGTTTATCTACGCGATTAATCCTACAACCGGAATTAAAAAATGGGAGTGTTTTATTGGTGCTAATTTTGATGGATCTCCTGTACTCTACAATAATATTTTGTTTGTGCCCAACAGTTCCAACACATTGTATAAAATAGACCCAAATACAGGTGTACGTTCTCAATCTAAAGTAGCATTCGGAGGCAGTATCCCAACCACTCCGGTAGGAAAGGATCGTTTTCTATTTGTTGGAGCCGGAAATTCGATGTATTCTATAGATATTCAACCAGATACCATTGAGTGGGTTTATACAACAGGGGGCTCCATAATATCATCACCTACTGCTGTTGATACATCTCTAATTTTTGGGAGCAATGATGGTTCTGTGTATAATATAGATAATCGTAATGGTAATTTGATTTGGAAATATTCGCCTACTGTTCCAACAATTTTTTCATCATCACCTGTAGTTGATACTGCACATGTATATATTGGTGGCGAAGATGGAAAAATGTACTGTATTAATAAAGCTACGGGTACATTAACTTGGTCACACCTTACTTCTGCTGCGATTAAATCTTCCCCGCTTATTTTTGGTGGTAATGTAATATTTGGCAGTGACGATAATAACCTTTATTGCCTGCAAAACATAGATGGTGCTGTACGTTGGACAATGACTGCTGGAGATCGAATCAGATCTTCTCCATACTTACAAGGTCAGGTCGTATATGTAGGCAGCTATGACAAAAATTTCTATGCAGTAAACGTCTTAAATGGCTCTATTAAATGGCAATATAAAACCGATGGACTTATTAAGTCGTCTCCAGTTCAATATAATGGCTTAGTCTATTTTGGTAGCTACGACAAGAACCTTTATGCTTTAGACACTGCAAAAGGTACTGTTAAATGGAAATACGCGATTAATGGTTTAATTGATTGCTCTCCATCGATAGACCTTAATTCAGGAAGCGGATTAAATTCCACGATTAGCGGCTCATCAATATATTAGAAATTAACACTACGATTAAATAATTATTACAATAAAAATAAGAGCAATAGACGATCTGTCTGATTGCTCTTATTTTTTTTCTTATACCTTTATCGTTTTATAAAGCGAATAAGATTAACAAAAAACATTCGAATCGAATTTGAAATGAGGACATTAATAAAACACATACAACTACTTTGTCAGATAGAAGAGACCACAACTCAAAAAAATATAGTTGTTGGTAAAAACATGTCCAAAGTCCCAAGCCTAAGTGATTCATGGATATTGATTGAGGACGAGTTGATTCATTCTTTCGGAAAAATGTCTGAAATAAATGATAATCAATACGATACAGAGATCAATGGAAGTGGCAGATTAGTACTCCCTGCATGGTGCGATTCACATACTCACCTCGTTTTTGCAGCACCCCGTGAACAAGAATTTGAAGATAGGATCAAAGGATTAAGTTATGAAGAAATAGCCCATAGAGGAGGTGGCATATTGAACTCTGCTCAAAAATTAAATATGATGGATGAAACCGAGCTCTATAATCAATCTTTACAAAGACTGCATGAGGTTATTGCTCAAGGAACTGGTGCAATAGAAATAAAAAGTGGTTATGGGCTTAATTTAGAGGCCGAACTGAAAATGCTACGAGTTATTCGAAAACTTAAAGAGCAGACTCCGGTCGCTATAAAAGCTTCGTTTTTAGCAGCACATGCCTATCCTCTTGAATATAAAAACAATAAAAAAGCATACGTAAAACTAATCATAGATCAAATGCTACCTAAAGTAGCTGAAGAACAATTAGCAGACTATATGGATGTGTTCTGTGAAGATGGTTTCTTTAGTGTACAGGATACAGAACAATTGCTTGAGGCAGCATATAAATATGGGCTTAAACCGAAAATACATGCCAATCAATTACATTATTCCGGAGGTGTACAAGTAGGTGTAAAGCACAATGCTATTAGCGTCGATCACTTGGAATGCGTTGGAGATGCGGAAATTGAGTCATTACTTTCTGGAAATACTATACCTACTCTTCTTCCTGCTGCAGCATTTTTCTTAGGTATTCAGTATCAACCTGCACGTAAAATCATTGATGCAGGATTACCTGTTTGCCTTGCTAGCGATTATAACCCGGGTAGTTGTCCATCCGGCAATATTCCATTATTATTAAGTATTGCATGTACACAACTTAAAATGACTCCGGAAGAGGTGATTAATGCGGTAACAATCAATGGTGCTGCCGCAATGGAATTGCAAAAGACCCACGGTACAATAGCAATAGGCAAAAAAGCAAACTTAATTATTACCAGACCAATGAATAATTTAGCATATATACCCTATAATTTCGGGAATAATCCTGTGGAAAGAATGATGCTCAATGGAAAAATGGTATAAGAATCCTATTTATTATACACGTTCATCGTTCGTGCTAATCCTTGAGCAGCAAAACTTTCAATAACTTCGCAACTTTTTAGTATTTTATCTTTTACAACAGGCATTTCTGTAGGTGTCCATTTACCCAGTACAAAATCTACTTGACGCCCCTTAGCAAAATTGCTTCCAATACCAAAGCGAAGCCTTGCGTATTGTGTCGTTTGTAATACAGCTTGAATGTCTTTTAATCCATTATGTCCCGCGTCACTACCCGATCCTCGCAAGCGCAAGGTATCAATTGGTAAGGCAAGGTCATCTACCAAAACCAATATATTTTCAATATTGATCTTTTCTTTGTCCATCCAATATTTTACAGCCTTACCACTTACATTCATATATGTAGTTGGCTTTATCACAATAAAGATTTTGCCTTTCCATTTGCATTCTGCTACAAATGCATGGCGATCGAGATTAAAACTGCCGCCATTTTGCATTACGAAAGTATCTGCAATATCAAAACCGATATTGTGTCTAGTTGCATCATATTCTGCACCAATATTGCCAAGTCCTACTATTAAATACTTCATGGGATGCAAAAGTAATTTTTTGTTTTTATTTAATCGTAAGAATATAGCATCGCAATTATGCCAATAAAAGAAATTTAATGGGGGCAGCGAATAATCCCACATATCAAAATCTTACGCTTACCTTTACGCTATTATTCAATTTAACCATACCCCAAAAGTATGTCTGTACATTCTGAAATAAAAAGAGTAACCACGCACACCTTGCAGTGGATGAAACAAAATAATGAGAAAATAAGTATGCTCACTGCCTACGATTATTCTATGGCAAGGATTCTGGACGGTGCAGGTATCGATGTCCTGCTTGTTGGGGATTCAGCCTCAAATGTAATGGCGGGCAATAGTACTACCCTTCCAATTACACTCGACCACATGATATATCATGCACAAAGTGTTATGCGTGGTATCGAGCGTTGTTTGGTGATTGTCGATTTACCCTTTGGCAGTTATCAAGGTAATAGTAAAAAGGCGCTTGAATCTTCCATAAGGGTGATGAAAGAAACTGGTGCACATGCCATAAAACTCGAAGGTGGTAAGGACGAATGTGAATCTATCGCACGGATAGTAAGTGCCGGCGTACCTGTAATGGGTCATCTTGGGCTTACACCTCAGTCAATCAATAAATTTGGCACCTATTCTGTACGTGCCAAAGAGGTAGAAGAAGCCGAAACTTTGGTGGAAAATGCACATGCATTGCAAGAAGCAGGCTGTTTTTCAATAGTATTGGAAAAAATACCTGCCAGTTTGGGCAAGCGTGTTGCCGAAGAGCTCAAAATACCCGTAATTGGTATTGGTGCAGGTATGCACATGGACGGACAAGTATTGGTGATGCACGATATGCTGGGTATTACCAAAGATTTTTCTCCAAAGTTTTTGCGCCGTTACCTCGATTTATACGACGAAATGACCAAAGCAACACAACACTATATAAGTGATGTAAAAAATGGTTCTTTCCCCAATGAGACAGAGCAGTACTAAGTTTTATCTTCATTATTGAATAGATTTCAGGTTGTATCTTTCAATTATTGAACAAGACCAAGGACATATATAAATCCATAAACAATACAAGGACTGTGACATTCTGTTGCAGTCTTTTGTGATATATAACCATAAGGACACAACAGGTAATGTAAAAGGTAAAATAATTTTATTTAGGCAGATAATAGTCATGTGATTTTATTTATAAAATTCGCTTACATTTGCACACCGTTAAAAACGATTATTAAATAATATACAATGGCAGACTTACGCTTACAGCGCAACTTTGGTATTGCTGCGCATATTGATGCGGGTAAAACCACCACTACAGAACGTATTCTGTACTACACAGGAGTTAATCATAAAATTGGAGAAGTACACGAAGGTGGCGCTACAATGGACTGGATGGCTCAAGAGCAAGAAAGAGGTATCACCATCACTTCGGCTGCTACTACTTGTTTTTGGAATTTCCCAACTACTCAAGGAAAGGTACTTCCTGAATCTAAAAAATACAAATTCAATATCATTGATACTCCAGGTCACGTTGATTTTACTATTGAGGTAGAACGTTCTATGCGTGTATTGGATGGTCTTGTTGCTTTGTTTTCAGCAGTAGATGGTGTTGAACCACAATCTGAAACAGTTTGGCGCCAAGCAAACCGTTACCGTGTACCTCGCTTAGGATTTGTAAACAAAATGGATCGTATTGGTGCAGACTTCCTTATGGTAGTACAACAAGTACGTGATATGTTGGGTGCAAAAGCAGTTCCATTGCAATTGCCTATTGGTGCTGAAGATCATTTCAAAGGTGTGGTAGATTTAATTACCATGAAATCTTTGATCTGGGATGATTCTACAATGGGTATGACTTATGTAGAAGGTGAGGTACCTGCTGATATGCTTGAAGAAGCAAACCAATATCGTGCAGAGTTAGTTGAAGCTGTGGCTGAATACGATGACAAATTGATGGAAAAATTCTTTGAAGATCCTAATTCTATCACAGAAGACGAAATCCATGAAGCTGTACGTAAAGCTACATTGGATTTGAGCATTATACCTATGTTGTGTGGTTCTTCCTACAAAAACAAAGGCGTTCAAAAAATGTTGGATTGCGTAATCCGCTATCTGCCAAGTCCATTGGATGTAGAGGCCATTAAAGGTATTGATCCAGACGATAATGAAACAGAATTAGTTCGTAAAGCAGATGCTAAAGAACCATTCGCGGCTTTGGCGTTCAAAATCATGACCGATCCTTTCGTTGGTCGTTTAGCATTCTTCCGGGTATATTCAGGTCATTTGGATGCAGGTTCTTATGTGCTCAACGTACGTTCAGGTAAAAATGAGCGTATTTCTCGTATCATGCAAATGCATGCGAACAAACAAAACCCGATCGATTTTATCGAAGCTGGTGATATTGGCGCAGCAGTTGGTTTCAAAGATATCAAAACAGGAGATACACTTTGTGACGAAAAGCACCCGATCATTTTGGAAAACATGTTCATTCCAGAACCCGTTATCTCTATTGCTATTGAGCCTAAAACTCAGGCAGACGTTGATAAAATGGGTATGGCGATTGCTAAATTGATCGAAGAAGATCCAACACTACGTGTAAAAACAGACGAAGATACCGGACAAACAGTATTGAGTGGTATGGGTGAATTACACCTTGAAATCATACTTGACCGTATGCGTCGTGAGTTTAAAGTAGAAGTAAACCAAGGTGCGCCACAGGTTGCTTACAAAGAATCTTTAACCTTAAAAGTGACACACCGCGAAGTATTCAAAAAACAAACGGGTGGTCGTGGTAAATTTGCCGATATCGAATTTGAAATTGGCCCTGCAGATGAAGAATTCTTAAAAGAAGAAAAGGGTTCATTCCAATTTATCAACAAAATTGTGGGCGGTTCTATTCCAAAAGAATTTATTCCTGCTATCAATAAAGGATTTGAATCATGTATGACTAACGGGGTTTTGGCTGGTTTCCCAGTTGAAAACATGAAGGTGACTATCTTTGATGGTTCTTTCCATAACGTCGATTCAGATGCTATGTCTTTTGAGCTTTGTGCTAAGAGTGGTTTCCGTGAGGCAGCTCGTAAAGCTAAGCCAAACATACTAGAGCCTATTATGAAGATTGAAGTATTGACTCCAGATCAATACATGGGTGATGTATCAGGTGACTTGAACCGTCGTCGTGCGATGCTAGAAGGTATGGATACACGTAACAATTTACAAGTAATCAAAGCAAAAGTTCCATTGAGCGAAATGTTTGGTTATGTAACTCAATTGCGTTCATTATCTTCTGGTCGTGCATCTTCTACTATGGAATTTAGCCACTATGCTCCGGCTCCTCGTAATATTGAGGAAGAAGTCGTAGCTAAAGCAGGAAAGAAAGCAATTGCTGAATAATTTTAGCTTTAAATAAAATAAGGAAACGCCGTTCTGAAAAGAGCGGCGTTTTTTTGGTTGGTTCGTTAACTAAAGAATTGAAAACTGAACGCTCCGTCTATTGCATTTTTAATAAAATAAAATGGTTGGTTCTACTTTACAGAACCAACCATTGAATATCCCCAGATAGTACGAAATTTTACATTTTTTCAGGCAATCTGATTCCCATTAAATTCATTGCATGACGTAGTGTTTGAGCAATCATTACAATCATCATCAAACGTAGTTGTTTTTTCTCTTCATTTTCTGCTTTAGCAATGCTGTGTTGGTCATAAAAGGTATTGAACAATTGTGACAGTTGAAATGCGTAATTGCAAATATTTGCGGGGTTCAATTCTATCGCCGCACTTTCTATTATAGTAGGATATTGCTCCAATGCAACCATAATACTTTTTTCTGCTTTCGATAATTTCTGTGTTATTACAAGTTCTTTAAACTGCTTGGTTTCAGGAAAAATAGTCATATTTTCTTTACGCAAAATAGAGCAGATACGTGCATGTGCATATTGAATAAAAGTAGCCGTAAAACCATGTAAGTCGATGGATTCTTTGGGATCAAAGATCATTTTCTTCTTAGGATCTACACGCAATAAATAAAACTTCAATGCACCAAGCCCTATTGTATTGTACAATTCATTCAATTCCTCTTCTGTAAACCCTTCCGTCTTACCCGCCTGTTCAGTTTGCTCTTGAGCCATAGTGATCATTTCATCTACCATATCATCCGCATCTACCACAGTCCCTTCACGACTCTTCATGCGACCCGTTGGTAATTCTACCATACCATAAGAAAGGTGAAAAATACCATCCGCACAAGGTTCGCCCAATTTTTGCAAAATTACCTTAAGCACCTGCATGTGGTAATTTTGTTCATCAGCAATTACATATACCGAGCGATCGAGCTGATAGTCATTGTACTTCAATACCGCAGTACCCAAATCCTGAGTCATATATACAGAAGTACCGTCACCACGAAGCAACAACTTTTCGTCTAAACCCTCAGCTGTTAAGTCAATCCAAACTGAGTTATCTTCTTGTTTAAAAAGGATTCCTTTTTCCAATCCTTTTTCTACAATTGCCTTACCCAACAAATACGTTTCACTTTCATAATACATTTTATCAAAGTCGATACCTAAGCGCTTATACGTTATATCAAAGCCTTCATATACCCAACCATTCATCGTTTTCCACAGATCAAATGTAGCGGTATTACCAGCTTCCCAAAGACGCAATAACTGTTGTGCATCTTTCATTATCGGAGCTTCTTTCTCGGCATGAGTTTTATCCATACCACTATTCATCAAGTCTAATACTTCTTGCTTATAGACATCATTAAACTTTACATAATAGTCACCAACAAATTTATCACCTTTGAGCCCAGTTGACATTGGTGTTGCTCCATTCGCATAGCGTTGCCAAGCTATCATTGATTTACAAATATGGATGCCTCTATCGTTTACCAAATTGGCTTTAATTACATTATTGCCAGTTGCCTTTAAAATATTACTTACTGCAAAGCCTAAAAAATTATTACGAAGATGTCCAAAATGTAATGGCTTATTAGTGTTAGGTGATGAATATTCTATCATCACTTTTTGATGACTCAAATTAGATGTGCCATAATTGGAATTATTGAATTCTTTCTGCAATAAATCGGTAAAAAAAGAATCACTAACAGTCAAATTCAAAAAGCCACTGATCACTTGATAAGCAGTAAACATAGTATTATTGGCTACCAAATACTCCCCTAATTGGTCGCCTAAAAAATCTGGTTTTTGGCGTAGTAATTTCACAAATGGAAAAAGCACGACTGTATAATCACCAACAAATTCAGGTTTTGTTTGATTGATTCCGATTGATTCTATTTCTATAATTGTATCAGGATATAAGCTCTTAAGTCCTTGTCCTGCGGCATTTTTAATAATATGGGTAAGCATTGTTATACAGTGTAAAATGTGGGCAAAAGTACCGAAAATGTATGAGCCGTTTAAGGATGCCGGCTGCATTTATTTATTACTGTTACACATTGAGCTCTACAGGCTCATAAACATGCAATTTATCAAGTTGCAGAATAGTATGGCTGCCATCTTCCGAACGTGCAAATGCAGGAATAAATTTAGCACCATACTCAATTTCTGAGGCCACATAGGATGTCCTTTGTTGCACCAAATTAGAATAGTTGTCGTCAAATGCCTTGATTGTAACCATTACCTCAATATTTGCATCGCGCAAATCTTGTTCACTGAATCCCCAAAATGGACTCTTTTCATCAATGTAATGTACAATAGTCCAGCTAAGTGCCAATGAATTAATGTGTGAAATTTCGAGAGGTAATGTGTAAAACTTAGTTACTCGTTTCCCATTTTCTTCTACATGAAATGCGGTGGTCACGAATGCTTCGGCATCAGTAAGGTGGTTATTCTTTTTTGAGGCGACTCTGAGCATAAATGCATTACCTTCTTTGTATGGTGTTAGTAGTAATTTTTCACTAAACATCAAATGTGCCCTGGGTCTTGAAAAACGTGCATAAAACAAACCTGTTACTAATGCAAATGCCATAATACCTGCAAATGATTCTATCGATGCTAAAGAGTTTGCCAACAATCCAGTGGGAGCTACATGTCCATAGCCAACAGTAGTAAGTGTTTGCGAACTAAAGAAAAAGGCCTGCGAATATTGTATAAAAAAGTTATTACTATGTTGAGTCCCTTCTAGCCTATCGACTCCAATATACACATAAAGGAATGCGAAAAAGATATTAATTACTGTATAAAATACGAAAACCAACAATAAAAATTTGGTTCTAGGTAAACGAATTAGAACGTGGTATAGACTATACCTACTAAAAAAAGGAGTTCCTGTTTTTCGCAGATTTATTGAACCGTCTTTATTAGTCAGTCTTCCTCCCTCTGTATTACTGTTAGAGCCAAAGCCTGAGTTATCAATACCTTTAGACAGAAATTTTTTGTTAATTGACGACATAAATTATTTTACTCTTGCAAATATAGCGGATGAACAATGGAAAATACGCAAGACTATGCTCCATACCTAGGATGAAATTTTTCAAGCGTTGTACGAAGATAACTTTTATCAAGATGGGTATATATTTCTGTTGTAGTAATACTTTTGTGACCCATCATCTCCTGTACGGCTCGCAAATCGGCTCCAGCCTCTACCAAATGCGTGGCAAATGAATGTCGAAAAGTATGTGGATGAATATTTTTATTGATACCTGCCTTGGAGACAAGGTCTTTAATGATTAAAAAAACCATCACCCTTGAGAGTGCCGCCCCTCTCCTATTTAAGAAAAGTATGTCCGCAAATTTTTCTTTTACGGGTACATGTGGCCGCGTATATTGAAGATATAATTTTATTTGTCGAACGGCTTCACCACCAACAGGTACTAACCTTTCTTTATTGCCTTTACCTATTACACGGATAAAATCAATATCCAAAAACAGACCGGACAAGCGAAGATTTATAAGTTCCGAAACACGTAAACCACAACTATACATCACTTCCAATATAGCTCTATTACGCTGACCTTCAAGCGTACTATGATCAATAGCTGCAAGAACTTGGTCGATTTCGGCAATACTCAATACAACAGGTAGTGGACGGGTCAATTTAGGTGACTCTAGCAATTCTGTAGGGTCTTCTTTTATTAACTCTTCAAGCATTAAATAGCGAAAAAAAGAACGTATGCCACTCAATACTCTTGCTTGTGTATTAGAACTCAACTCCATTTCATTGACCGATTGCAAAAAACTCTGGAGCACTTGCAAGTCAACAGCTGTCAATTTTAGTTCCTTTTGTTGCAAAAAATGAAATAAAAAATTGACATCGTGCAAATATGCATCAATGGTATTGACCGACATGGAACGCTCCAATTGCAGGTACACTTTGAACCCTTTAAGATAGGCTTCCAACAATGATTTATAATATTATTTGACTAACAGACTTAGGTGTAGTATTAATTACTACATCGTCGTCTGAGAGCGGTTGCAAAATATCAAAATGTCTTTGCTCAATGGTACTGATTGCTGCTTTCCTTTTCAAATCCTGACCCACAATGGTTTTAATTCGGCCTGAAGCCATCTGTATTATACTATTTTTCTGACGAAGCTTGGCCAATATGCGTGCAACTACCACAAATAAAAGTGCAATTACAATTGCAAAAAGAGTCAATGACCAATAAAGTTCTTGTACATCTGTATTGGTAAATCCATATTCAGTGCCTTTAATACGCATTCGGGCAAGAATATGAAACGGATAAATCTTGTCTCTAAACACACAAAAAACAATCATTATAATTGAACAAAGCCAAGCTATAATCTCCAATAAAATAATTACCCCTTTGTGTAATATACGTGTGGCAATAGGTTTGAGCAACAATACCGCAAGTGGATCAAGCAGATCGAGCTGTTCATTTACTAAGTCTCGTTCTGCTCTAAATTCCTGTAATAAGTCATCTTGTAGTCGTGAGTGTTCCATGGTCATTTTCTAGTTTCATCGCAAAAATAATCATCGAATTGAGTAATTAATACGGTGTGTATAAATTAAAAAACATGTGCATAAATAGTATAGATATCTGGCACAAATTTTGCTACATTTGATTCAAACTTTTTTTATGGATTGGCAAGGTCAACGGGAAAGTACAAATATTGACGACGAAAGCGGCAGCACTGGTAGTGGCGGTAGAAGGACCTTAGTAGGCGGTGGCTTAGGTCTGATACTTGTAATTATAATATCCTTGATAACAGGCAGGAATCCGCTGCAATTAATGCAACAATTGCAGCAAACGAATGGTACCAGCGCATCTGGCGGTACTTGCCCGACTTCCGAAAGCCAAAATGAAGTATCCAAGAAGTTTTCAAAAGTTATATTGGCCAGTACTGAAGATGTATGGACGCCATTATTTCAACAAATGGGCAAACAATATACAGCACCTACACTTACCTTTTTCTGTAGTACCATCACTTCTGGGTGTGGACAGGCGAGTGCTTCTTCTGGACCTTTCTATTGCCCTGCAGACCAAAAAGCATATATTGATTTGTCTTTTTATACAGAATTAAAAAATCGTTTTAATGCACCTGGCGATTTTGCCATGGCTTATGTAATCGCACATGAAATTGGGCATCACGTACAATATCTATTAGGTATATCTGACAAAGTAGAACGTATGCGTCGTAATATGAGCGAAATAGATGCAAATAGACTCTCTGTGAAAGTGGAATTGCAAGCGGATTTCTTTGCGGGCGTATGGGCATATCATGCAGAAAAAATGAAAAACTGGACAAAAACCAGCGATATCGAAGCTGCCCTTAATGCAGCCCATGCCATTGGCGATGACAATTTGCAAAAACAAGCACAGGGTTATATTGTTCCTGATGCTTTCACTCATGGCACATCAGCTCAACGAATGTATTGGTTCAAAAAAGGTTATGAAACCGGTGATATGAACCAAGGTGATACATTTAATTCAGAAATGTAAAACGAGACATTAATATTTAAAAGTTGAAGCCAACTAACTGTTGATAATGGCTAGCCAATAATCATTCTTGAGCATATTTTTATACGACGTATAAAACTTATAAAACAATAACGGAGATGCAAAAACCTATGACTGATGAGTACAATCCGTACTTTCAACATTATATAGACATTTCTGGTGATGGTGTATTTTTGGATTTGTTACAGCAAAACACAGAACAAACTGTGACTTGCTTTAGTAATATTAACATCGAAAAACATAACTATAAATACGCTACCGACAAGTGGACAATAAAAGAAGTTTTAATGCATATTATTGACACTGAAAGAGTATTTGCTTATCGAGCTTTCGTCTGTATGAGAGGCGATGATAAAACATTGCTTCATAGCATGGATGAACATTTATATGCAGCTAATGCAAATGTTGCTGATAGAACAATGCAAAGCTTAATTGATGAGTTTTTGATCGTTCGAAAAAATTCATCCATCTTATTTGAACAGTTGTCTGAAATCCAAAGTTCTTTTAAAGGTAATGCTATAACACATCCTATTACAGCCAGAGCATTGGGTTACATCATGATTGGACACATTAAACATCATATCAATATAATCAACGAAAGGTATTTATAATTAGAAATTGTACATTAATTTTCACTTCAAATAAATGATATCAGATAGAAAGGTTATTCTTTTCATTGCAATGAGCGTAGATGGATTTATTGCAACGCTCAATGATGACTTAAGTTTTTTATCCATCGTTGAACAGGAGGGACAAGATTATGGTTATTCCGATTTTATAAAAACAGTTGATACGGTAATTATTGGTCGCAAAACCTATGAAAAGGTAATTACTATGGGCTTCGACTTCCCACAGGTTGCAATTCATTTTAAAATTCCAAAGCCACAGATACATATCTGTGGCTTTGGGATAAAGTTATTTATAGTATTTATTTTTTAAGGATACCGAGCAACATAAAGATCCAGCCAATAATAAAGAACAGTCCTCCGATGGGAGTGATAATACCAACGCCTGATAGTCCAATTACTCCATTCATCTGTAATAAAACGAGCGCATATAGTGAACCACTGAAACAAATAGTGCCGATTATAAAAAAAACTGCTGCCAAACGGATTTGTTTGCTGCTAAAAGTAGCACTCAAAATGCCCACGATTAATAACGCAAAACTATGGTACATCTGATAACGTACACCTGTTTCAAATGTTTGCAATTGTGCAGCGTCCAATACTTGCTTGAGCGCATGTGCACCAAATGCACCGAGTATAACGGCTAATCCCGCAAATACACCTCCAAATACTAATGCTGTTTTGTTCATTTTAAATATTTGACGCAATAACTGCTAAAGCACTACATCGCCTTCCAAATCAAAATCGTAAGCCTTGTTTATTTTAACCTGTACAAACTGACCTAGTTTTAAAACCTTATCACTATTAATGATTACCTCATTGTCCACATCTACACTATCATACTCTGTACGCCCTAAGTAGCGCCCCGATTCTTTTTTATCGACAAGTACTTTAAAAGTTTTGCCTATTTTCTCCTGATTCTTTTCATAAGATATTTCCTGCTGCACGTCCATTATTTCCTGTGCTCTTACTTCTTTTTCATCCGCAGAAATATTATCCACCAAATCATAAGCAGATGTATTTTCTTCGTGCGAGTAGGTAAAGATTCCTACGCGGTCAAAGCGAATATCTTCCAAAAATGCTTTCACCTCTTCGACATCATCACGAGTTTCGCCAGGGAAGCCTGCGATAAGTGTGGTGCGCAGACATATTTCGGGTACTTTTTCGCGAATAGCGCCAATGAGGTCATAAATTTCTTTCTTGTCCATCTGACGTTTCATTGCCTTGAGCATGTTGTCTGTGATATGTTGCAGAGGCATATCAAGATAGTTACAGATGTTATCACGCTCACGCATCACATCTAATATTTCCAATGGAAATTTGGATGGATAGGCATAATGTAAACGTATCCACTCTAGTCCTTTTACGTCCGACAAATGTTTCAACAACTCGGGCAATGCACGTTTTTTATAAATATCTAAGCCATAATAAGTAAGCTCCTGTGCTATAAGCATAATTTCCTTAACGCCCATTGACACCAACTTCTTAGCTTCAGCCAATATCTCTTCTATTGTTTTCGAAACATGTTCACCACGCATCAATGGGATCGCGCAAAAGGAACAGGTACGGTTACAGCCTTCTGATATTTTAAGATATGCATAGTGTTTTGGCGTAGCCAACATACGCTCTCCTATCAACTCCGATTTGTAATCGGCTTCCAGCTCCTTCAGCAACATAGGTAATTCCATTGTGCCAAACCATGCATCCACATCTGCTATTTCAGCAGCTAATTCTCCTCTATAACGTTCACTAAGACAACCCGTCACATATACTTTGTCGAGTTTGCCCCGCTCTTTGAGCTCGAGTTGCTCCAAAATAGTATTAATGCTTTCTTCTTTAGCCTTGTCAATAAAGCCACAGGTATTCACCACTACTATATTGTGGTCTTTCTTTGAATTTTCATGTACAACAGCTATATCGTTGGCTTGTAATTGCCCACTCAACACCTCACTATCCACCAAGTTTTTGGAACAACCCAGCGTAATGATATTTACCTTATTCTTTTTTAACGTCTTACTTTTCAAAATTCACCGATTTTAGATGAGCTCAATTTTTTATTTCTTTCTGAAGAACACACGCAACGGTACCCCTGTAAAATTGAAATGATTTCTCAATTTATTCTCTAAAAAGTTGCGGTATGAATTACTAATCGCATCAGGATAATTGGAGTAACAAGCGAAAGATGGAGAGCGTGTTGGAAGCTGGCGTATGAATTTAATTTTCACATTGTGTCCACGAGCCATTGGCGGTGGATAGCGCTCAATTTCCTTAAGCATAATGTCATTGACTTTAGAAGTAGCAATACGACGATTAAGATTGTCGTGTACTTCTATTGTCTTTTCCATTGCCTGATATATGCGCGTTTTGTCTTGTGCCGAAATAAAAATAATAGGCACATCATTAAACGGTTGTATTTTTTCTCTTATTTTCTTTTCGTAATCGCGTGCTGTATTGGTCTCTTTTTCAAACATGTCCCATTTGTTGACCAATATCACAATACCCTTTCCCTTGCGCGCAGCAAGACTAAAGATATTTATGTCTTGCATTGTAACGCCATTTATTGCATCAATAACAAGCAAACAAATATCTGCTTCATCCATAGCACGAATAGCGCGGATAACAGAATAAAATTCAAGATCTTCGTGTACATTTTTCTTCTTACGCAATCCCGCGGTATCAATAAGAATAAATTCTTTGTTGAACAGCTTGTAATGGGTATGAATACTATCGCGGGTAGTACCAGCAATGCTACTCACGATCGTGCGTTCGTGACCAACTAAGGCATTCAACAAGGTGGATTTACCTGCGTTTGGCTGACCAATTATAGCAATCTTGGGAACAGGCGTTTCATCTACAACTACTTTCGCCGTTTCGTCTAATGGTGCTTCTTCAAAGTCATCATCACCATCAAACTCACCTTCAGGATCATCGTCGTTGTCATCTGTCCATTCTTCGCCAGTATGCCATTCCTTTTCTATTTCTTCGTCGCTTACTTGTCTTACACGCTTAATCGTCCTTTTTACGTCAGCCGTTGCCATTTCTACATCTTCAGGCATTTGGGCTGTTACCTCATCGAGCAATTCACCTGTACCGCTACCGGATATAGAAGAGACAAAGAAAATTTTCTCAAAACCCATTGCATAAAACTCAGATGCATCCAGCAAACGAGCCGCATTATCAACTTTATTGACTACTAATAAAACGGGTTTGGAAGAACGACGCAACAGATTTGCCATATCGTCGTCAAAATTGGTAATACCTGTTGCAGCATCACATACAAAAATGAGCAAATCAGCCTCATCCAATGCGATTAATACTTGTTTGCGTATTTCACGTTCAAATACATCTTCACTTTTAGAAACAAATCCACCAGTATCAATTACGTTAAAAGTTTTGCCATTCCAATCGGCAACGCCATATTGACGGTCGCGGGTTACCCCACTGATATTATCTACAATTGCTTTTCTTTGTTCGAGCAATCGGTTGAACAATGTTGATTTCCCTACATTAGGTCGCCCTACAATCGCCACAGTAAATCCTGCCATAAATTACAAATTAATCTGCGAAATTAGGCCATTTTATGCGTAAAAATGTATGTATTTTTTTAATGTAGCTTAATCTGGTGATCTGCGGAGAAAATTAAGGGTTTCTTATTTTAATGACCTGATCAATTATCATTTATTGGATTGATGGTCATCTTTATTTTAGCAACACGCATCTTGTCCACCTCTACGACAGTAAAATCGTATCGTTTGAAATGCAATACTTCATTAACTATTGGAAATTTTCCCGCTATTTCCAACACCAGACCCGCTAATGAATCGCTATCGCCGCGCACTTTTTCAAACTCATCTGGAGAAACGCCAATAAAGCGGCAAACATCATTGATCAATGTTTTCCCCTCTATGATATAATTATGGTCGTCTATTTTTTTGAAGTGCAAATCATCCTCATCAAATTCATCTTTGATATCGCCAATAATCTCTTCCATAATATCTTCGAGTGTAATGATTCCACTCGTTCCTCCAAATTCATCAACAACTATAGCAAAATGGATCCGTTTTTGTTGAAATTCTTTCAATAAATCTTCTATTAATTTACCCTCATGTACAAAATATGCAGGACGAATTAATGTATGCCAATCAAGATTTATATTATCACTATGGGGTAAAAAATCCTTGGTATTAAGCATACCAACTATTTTGTCTAAATTCTCTTTATAGACAGGAAGTCTGCTATACCCCATTTCTACGGCATAATTTTGTACCGCTTCAAAACTTATATCCTCGGATACACCACTTACATCCATACGCGTACGCATAATCTGTTTGGCGGTAATATTGCCGAATTTTAAAATCCCTTTAAAAATATTTACTTCTTCTTTTGTTGCTGAAAGCCCTACAGTAAGTTCAATCGCATGTTCAAATTCCTCGTTACTAATATTGCCATTTTTCTTTTTCCCAATCTTATTTTCGATGTATTTGGTAGAAGAAACTAATAGACCACTTACAGGCTTCAAAATCGGAGATATTACACTTAATACCGGTGCACAAAAAAGTGCCATCTGCATATTGTTTTGCGTAGCATATACCTTAGGGAGTACTTCTCCAAACAATACTAACAGAAATGTCACTGCTACTACTTTTATAAGAAATGCAGCTGTGCCTATCGGGGGTACATGCACCATGCTAAATATATTATTAACCAACATGTTGGTAGTAATAACAATAGCGATGTTTACAAAGTTGTTGGTGATGAGAATTGTAGCCAAAAGACGTTGCGGCTGTTCGAGCAGTCGAATAGCCTGCCGTGATGCAGTATTTTCTTTTGTTTTGAGCTCGTTAATGTCTTTGGCTTTAAGTGAAAAATATGCTGTTTCGGCACCAGCCGATATAGCTGTAAGCAGTAAAAGCAAAGAAATAATGATAATGAGTATAGTAATATCGGCGGACGATGGCGCGGTATTTATCGCGTCGAGAAGCATAGTATGCAGTATCGTCCCGCCTTCAGCTGTACTTTCCAATGGAGAGGTTGTTTTGATAAACGAAAGCCAAAGTTATAAAAAGGAATGAAAACTTCGTTATTTATTTGATTTTAGTTGCTTTTGGCTAAAAGATTTATATTTATTAGACACAAAATGATATAGATAGGTCATTTTTGAAATACATCATAGAATAGTAAAGATCGCATAACTAAAAGCTGAGGTCATCATTAGTATCGGGCATTGAAGTTTTATCGAATGTCTCATCTACCTGTAATGACTCCACCCTACCATCTTGCTCTTTGCGTTTATCCAGCATCACAAAATTATCTGCAACAATTTCAGTACTGGTTCGTTTAATCTTGTCTTTATCCTCCCAGTGGCGGTATCTAATACGACCTTCCACATATATCATGCTTCCTCTGTGTAAAAATTTTTGTGCCAATTCAGCAAGGCCACGCCAAAGTACCACAGTATGCCATTCTGTTTGAGAAATAGTATTTCCATTTTTATCTTTGTGATTTTCAGTTGTAGCCAAAGGAAATTTAGCCACAATCAAATTGCCTTCTAATTGTTGGATTTCCGGGTCTTTACCTACATTTCCTATTAAGGTTACTTTATTGACTCCTCTCATAGTTTGGCTTATTTTTCGTGTCGATTCAAGCTTCTTTTATTATAATTAAGTCTTAAAGTTAAACAACATTTTCAAAAAAGCTATAGATAATATGAAAATATTCTTTCGTGCAGTTGCTGTGTCCTCTGATTATGAAAAAAATCACTAAGTTGCATCAAAATTATTCAACCTTGATTCAGACGCTAAAGCTTCCTGCCTTCAATGATGCTAGAGGACTTTTTGTAAAATCCTTTAATGATAGCCTTTTCAAAAGCTGGGGTATTGATTTTGTTGTTAAGGAAAGCTATTTTTCCATTTCTAAAAAAGATGTGATTCGTGGCATGCATTTTCAACTACCACCACACCAACATGCTAAAATTGTATTTTGCCCGCAGGGAACAATTTTAGATGTGGCCATTGATTTACGCAAATCTTCAGCAACATTTGGACAATGTTATTCTGAAATACTTTCTGCCGAAAATAATAAGGCATTTTATATTCCAGAAGGTTTTGCTCATGGATTCAAAGCATTGACCGAAAATGCAATGACGTATTATCTAGTTTCTTCAGAATATGATCATGCACATGATACGGGTATATCATTTGACAGCATTTACTTCAATTGGGAATCAGAGCATCCAATCATGTCTGATAGAGACCGGAATTTTCCTGCTCTTAAAGATTTCGTGAGCCCTTTTTAATATCGGATTCTAATAAGCTTACAGACTTTCGTTTAGCCGGATAATATCCGGGGCGCGTACATAATCCGTACGATAACGGAATTGAAGTTCTGAAGATATATTGATCCGAAATGTCTGTGCGCCAGGCATAGGGGTAGGAAAATAGATGCACCTCATTTCTATTGTTCCAAATACAAAATTGTCGTTTCTCATACGCATACCACCACCAATACTGGCATAACCACTCGATTTATTGAATGCAGCACTATCTGGACGAAGTAGCGCCAAATCAGCATATACGAATGGAGCCAAACGGAAACCTAAAATTTTGAGTTTAGTATAAACAATCAAATCAGTATTGATATTCATGCGTTCCTGACCTGAGGGTATATTTGATCCATAATCCCTTAATCCAAATGAATTCCCAATTTGTAAAGGTTCATAGGTAATTCTATTAAAAATGCGGGAATAGCTAACACGGATAAATTGTCGAATTTTCAAACTCCTGTACTTAAGCAATGGGCTATACACATCCAACCCAGCTAACAAAGTTGCATCCTGTAGTGTTGTTCCAGAATAGAAAGAGCCTGCGCGCAAATAGTAATTACCGAAAAAGCCATTCGTTAGTGTTTTGAAAAAGCTAAGGTTAATACCTGTATAAAGTCTTTGTAATTGCAATTGTCTATACCAACCAGTAGTAGCGACAATATTATAGCCTATGGGTATATCTTCAGTTGTACCAAACCCATATATATAACTGGTTTTATAAAAATTTTCTTTAAAAAATGTCAATGATGTTAGTACAGCCTCTTTATCATTATACAATGGATCAAAACGGTTACCTACCTGAATAGGCTTTTCAGAAAAATTAGTATTCAAATATCTTATAGCCCAAAAAAGCCGTTCTCTTTTCTTTGTGTTTTTTTCCAAACTCCTGTTCTGGCTACAAATATTATAACCCAACCAAGCATTGTAGTAAGTATAACTATATTTATAAAAAAGCGAATCCTCTTTATGGTACCCATTAACAGAAGTATTAGAACTTATTTCTGCGGCACCTACGAAATGTGAATATGGCGTAACCAGCGGTTTGGACAAACGAAAATAACTGGCATATTCTTGCTCACCACCAATACGAGCTCCGTTATTGATTTCTGAATATCCTAACTCTGCATTAATAAAACTTCCGGCAATATTACTTTTGCCATATCTAAACTCGTAGGCTGTATGAGGTTGCCTATTTAAATCATAAAGTGCTGTAGTCCGGAGTGTTTGCCCCATACCAAATAGATTATCATCTCCGACTTTTAATTTAGCAGTATTGATATCTGCATCCAGACTAACAGAAAGGCTAAAGATATCTTTTGTAATAACGAGCAAATCGATGGAATCTGAAACACCATCTATTGGCATGACCGTAATACGGGCATCTTGTATAAAATCAAGTGAACGCAGATAACGCTCATTGTCCGAAACTATATAAGCACTAAAATGCTGATTCTTTTTAATGATCAAGTTATTTCTAATAACAAACTCCTTGGTGTTTGTGTGGAGTTGGTTTAGAATATTTGTACCCCAATTGGCGAGCTTACTGGTATTTTCTGTAAAGGATTGATCAAATCCTATTCTTTCGATATAAATTTCCCTGATTATTTTACCTTCATAAGGTTCTAATTCTGCTTCACTTTTAAGGCTGTTAATTTTATTTTTTGCATTCTGGATGCTATCATTTTTTGGATCTCGTTTAATCGAATTATAACCTTGATTGTATAAGTCCTTTACTGAATTACCTATTCGCTTAGTCAACGAAGTGCGCTCATCCGTCTTTTGAGCATATAACCGATGATGCACACATTGCAAAAGCAATAGTGCAAAAAGAAGTGTAATACGATATGAAGTTTTAGATTTCAAATTGTCTCTCGGTAATATAGAATCAATAAGGTTATCACTTTTTTAGTGCTCACTAAAGTATATATACGGACAAAAAAGCCAATGCGGATAATGCATTGGCTTTTTTGTATCAAAGCAGTTGGTTATTTTCTGTTTTTAAACGCTTCCAACTTTTTGGTTATATCATCTGCTTTTTCAGATTGTCCCATTACTTCATAAATATTTTGAAGTGCAGTTAAAGTACCCTGATAAGTTAATGTTTCATCGCCTTGTAATTTTGCAACATCTGGGCTAAGTAAGTCGAAGGATTTTTGAAAATAAGGTAATGCCTTAGTAAATTCTAATGCCCTTTGTGCTTTCAAATCGTCATACTTTTTATTATCCGCAGCACTAACACCTTTAATCGCATTCATTTGCTTGGTATAGTCTGCAGCGTTATTAAAATATAGGACTCCTAAATTAAAATTATAGTCTGATTTATTGGGGTCTGCATCAATTGCTAGTTTATATGCATTTTCTGCTTTTGCTTCGAGCTCTTTTGCATTAGCAGGTTTTGCCTTAGGTTGCTTATTATCATCCATTGGATTAGCCATATTAGCATATAGCACGCCAAGATTGTATTGTAGCAATGAATTATTGGGATCTTTAGCGGTTGCTTCTTCTAATTTTTTTATTAAAATATCAGTTTTACCTGTTCTTGAATAAAAATTAATTTCCTGTCTTTGTATTTCTGTATTTTTAGGGTATGCTGCCTTTGCTTCGTCGATCGCTTTAATTGCATTATCATTGTCATTCTTTTCAACGTATATTTCTATCAGCATAGAATAAACAATAGCATCTTTTGAAATGGGATTTTCTTTTGCACGAATCATTACAGGTAATGCCTCGTCATATTTTTTGGCATAATAAGCACAGAGTGCTTGAAATTTTAATGCCTGAGCAGATGCAGTATCGAATTTTTTGTTTCCTGCAAAGTGCTTGCCCCCATTAATATCATGTATCTCAACTACTTTTTTAAATTGATTAAATGCCAGATCGTATTTAGTATCATTGTAAGCACCGACACCCGCATTTCGAGACAATGTAGCAATCCTCAATAATTTGGGATCAATCATATCTTTATCGTATCCTGGTTTCAATGTCAATACTTTCATGTATGAAATAGCACTTTCCTCAAGCAACGATTTGCTCGTATCTTTCTCTGCCATTTTCTCATAGATCTCACCTCTTGTAAACCAAGCATCACCACTACCTTTTAAACTCTCACTATTTACCGCTTCATTAATTGTTTCAATAGCTTTTTTCATATCCCCATCACGAGCATATTCTTTTGCAGTGTATATTTTTGCTTGTGCAAATACACTTAAACTGAAAGCCGTTCCGGCAATTACTAAAATCGATTTCTTCATTGATGTTTTTTTATTAAACTTTAAATTCCTGTTAAGCGCAAGCTACTAAAATAATTGTTCAAATATAAAGGGATGAGTATTCTTTGCACAACAACTACCTGTGAAACTAAGGTTAATTAATATTTTTAACAGCTGATATTGCACAAAAACGCCGCAAATTATATTCGCGGCATTTTTATGATCTGCTCTTTACTATATATGCATTTTATCTTTTTTCGCCAATAAATCAGCTACTGTTTCCCGATACATTTCATCTGGTACGCAACAATCTACAGGACATACTGCTGCACATTGAGGTTCTTCGTGGAAACCTTGGCACTCTGTACATTTTTCAGCAGTGATATAATAAACTTCACCCGAAACAGGTTCATGTTTTTTATGCGCATCTGTTGTTGTTCCATCCATTAAAGTAAACATTCCTTTCACTGAAGTTCCATCAGACATTGTCCATTCTACACCACCTTCATAAATCGCATTATTTGGACATTCTGGTTCGCAAGCACCACAATTAATACAGTCTTCGGTTATTTTTATTGCCATTGTGTATATTTAAGTTTGATTGTGTCGCTGCAAAGTTACAATTTCGCATTCATAAAAACAGAACTGATGACGATATTATTGAATCATAAAATTGAGCTTTTAGTTAAACTAGGTCATTATATGCTATCTGAAGATCAAGATTGGCTTCTTGTAAAAGATCGGGCAGTACAAAGCAATCAGTGGTTCACATCAGAGCATATTGATATTGCAGTAAAAAATATTGTACAATCATTTTTACAAAAAGAAAAACTGGAAGCATGGATAGCTCAATATAATTTGCCAAAAGACACAAAGACTATTGGGTTAACAATGGCTGGCAATATTCCATTAGTTGGCTTCCATGATGTACTTTGCTGCTATATTTCTGGACATAAATTAGTCTTAAAATATTCATCAAAAGATCGTGTTTTACTTGAGCATTTAATTTTAAAACTTACAGAATGGGCACCTGAAACAGCTGAGCAAATACAATCTGCAGAAATGCTCAAAAACTGTGATGCTTATATAGCAACAGGCAGCAATAATTCTGCACGTTATTTTGAGCAGTATTTCAGTAAATACCCGCACATTATCCGTCGCAATCGCACATCTATAGCAGTACTAGATGGCAACGAAAGCAAAGAAGATTTACAGAAACTGGCAGATGATGTCTTCTGTTATTTCGGGCTCGGGTGTAGAAATGTGACACAAATTTGTGTACCTAAAGGATATGATTTTGAACATTTATTTGATGCATTCAAACGGTACGAAGGCTTCAATAATCATCACAAATACCGAAATAATTTTGATTATTATTTAGCTATTTATTTGCTCAATCGAATTCCTTATTTAAGTAATGAATCTGTACTGTTAGTTGAGAACGAAGTTCCCTTTTCATCAGTTGCCGTTTTACATTACCGGTATTACGACGATAAGCAATTGCTTATGGAAGGACTTAAAAACAATAATGACATTCAATGTATTGTTGGCAATGGATTTATTCCATTTGGGGAATCACAAATACCATCTTTGAATGATTATGCAGACGGGATAGATGTGATGCAGTTTTTATGCAGTTTGTAAAAACGAACTATAGTTAAAAATGGTAAAATCTTGCCAGATTTTACCATTTTCTCTTTCTCTTTTTCTCTAAAGAAAGCAATATAATATCATCAGCGCAATGTTTTAACGCTGCGGTGTCAAGTCCATTATAATATCCTCTTATGTAGCGATCCTTATCCACTAATACTATTGTTTGTGAATGATCTAATTCTTCAACACCTGCATCCGACGGTTTGGCAAGCAATTTCAATTCATTGCGTGCATAATTGTAAATATCATTTCTGTCCCCTGTCAAAAACCACCAATGATCATGATTTGCCTTATAACTATCAGCATAAGATTTAAGCACACTAACCGTATCATTAGCAGGATCCATACTTAAAGAAAGTAATTGTACCGTGGTATCATTTTTTCTAAAAGCTTTCTGCATAATAGTCATATTGCCTGTTAACTTAGGACAAATACTAGGACAGCGGGTAAAGAACAGATTAATCAGTAACATTTTACCCTCAAGATCTTTATTCACTGATATTTTATCGCCCAATTGATTGGTTAATACTACATCTGCTATTTTGTGAAAAACAGTATCATATTCCATTTTACCGGCTACCATTTGGCTATCAACGCTGTCAAAACTATAGTGCCTAGGCATAACCAATTTGTCTTTCGACAGTAGTCGTGCTATCACGAAAAAAGATAGCGGCAGCACAAATGCCACCGCTAATCCTTTGAAAAATTTTTTATTACTTAATTTCTCTTTCATTACTTATTTTGTCTTTATGTAGTCTATACGGGTAGGGTTACCACGGTTAATTTTTAACCACGCACCACCATCATACATAAAGGCAATGATAAACCAAATAAAAAGTGCTAAAGGTATCAACACACAAAATCTAAACCATTTCACCTCATCGCCTAAGTGCATAAACACCTTTACAATAAATGCAGATTTTACGACAGTAAGTATAAGGAATGCTGTATTAATTATTCCTTTTGGTAAATAATGATACAAGTAAAGACCACCGATTACTTCAACTATAGTAATAATAGCTAAATAGAGTGTTATTTTTAAAATATTAGCAACCTGAGCTTTACTTTCTGTTGAATTAATATCAGAATGATGATTCATTACTCCAGAATATAATTTGGACTGGTCGCCTTCGTATAAATGTTGAATGTTATTTTCGTCGTGACTATGAGACATTGCTATATAGTTTAATAATTTAAGAAGAAGAAGTAAGGTTAGTAAATAATTAAAGTAGGTAGAAACAAGTAAATACGAATACCCAAACCAAATCCACAAAGTGCCAATAAAGACCAACTTTTTCTACCATTTCATAGTGACCACGACGTTCGTAAGTTCCATTTACCGTATTTACCAACAACATGATATTCAATACTACCCCACTCGCAACGTGGCATCCGTGAAAACCAGTGATCGTAAAGAAGAAATTAAAAAAGTTATTTGTAGATTGAGACAATTGCTCAGGCGTAGCTGATGCCAATACTTCAGGTTTGAAAAAATGTTTATAAACATCTCTTGATGCCGTAATGTCTGTAAATGAACCCCACCATGCTGCTTGATGATGTAAATGGGTCCATTCCCAAGCTTGACAACTCAAGAACGCAATACCACCAATAATCGTCCACAACATCCATTTAATGACACCTTGTTTATCATTGTAATGTCCGGCATGTACTGCCAATACCATTGTTACAGAACTTAAAATCAAGATGAATGTCATCAAACTAACAAACATCAAAGGCCATTCTGCATGTGCACCTGCAAATGGGAATGAATGGAATACGGTATTGGCATCGGGCCATACTGCGTTGAAAAAACGAGTGGTACCATAAGAAATAAGAAAAGCGCTAAAAGTAAAGGCATCCGATAAAAGGAAAAACCACATCATCATTTTACCATAGCTCACATTAAATGGAGAACGTCCTCCGCCAAATGCTTTTGTTGTGGGCGCTGTAGTAGCTGTTGCTTGAGACATAAAAGTTATTGTGTTGTGTTGTAAGTGTGTGTAAGTAAGTTTTTATTTTGCTGCGAAAATAATACGCTTTTCTCAGTCATGCAAATGTCTTTTTTTTTTATTGGTTCGCCATAAAAAATATAAATAAATATATCCACAGCAAATCGACAAAATGCCAATAATTAGCGACAATTTCTAAACCTGTAGCGTTATATTCTTTTCTATTTGCTTTAAATGCTCTGAAAAACACGATGAGCAATGCTATAAGACCGCCTGCTATATGTAATAAATGCAGTCCAGCAATAATAAAAAGGAATGATTCGCTTCTTGTACCATCGACACGTACAGGTTGTGGCAAATGATATAACTGATAAAAACCCAAGGCTTGAAAAATCCCAAATAAGATACCTAATAGCAATGTAATGGTGATTAAAAATCTGTATTTGGGTATATTATGTTGCTTGAATGCGCGCAAGCCAAGTGTTATGGTAATGCTACTGAGCAAAATAGTCGCAGTGGAATACCAAAACACAACTGGTAAATCATATATACGCCAATTACCCTGACCTTTAGCAACAATATAACCGCTGGTTAGTCCGGCAAACATCATTGCTATGCTTGCCATGGCAACGTAAAGCGCAAATTTTTGCGGGTGCATTCTCTTCCGCTCTATAGTAGTATTCATTCGTAATTAAATTTTGCAAAAATAAATGGCCAGCAATATTGTGGGTAAATATATAAACGAAGTAAACATTACTCGTTTAGCTGATTTGTAATCATTGTTTTTAAAGAAGAAATAGGATGAAATAAAATAGGCGACTCCACATAACATACCAATCCACATACCCCAATTATTGCACATGTGCAATAAACGTGGTACAATAGCTAATGGAACTAATATAATACTATAGAACATACACTGCAACCCGGTAAAAGGAGTACGCCCTTCCTTTGATGGTAACATCCTTATACCGGCTCTTTCATAATCATCAAAACCAACCCAAGCTATAGCCCAAAAATGAGGGAATTGCCAAAAAAACTGGATAAGAAAGATAACCCAACCGCCCATATCGGAAGGGGACAATAGTGAATTAGTAGCAGCTACCCAACCTATCAACGGAGGTAATGCTCCAGGTATAGCGCCAACAAATACTGCAATCGGGTTGATTTTTTTAAGTGGTGTATATGCAAATGCGTACAGCAATAACGATACAAAACTAAGGATGCCGCAGAGCACATTAAAATTGATCGCTAATAGCAATGCCCCTCCAATGCCACTCAATGTCGCGAAAATCCATGCCTCGATAACGCCAATTCTGTTTTCAGGAAGCGGGCGCATCATGGTACGATTCATCAATTTATCACTATAGCGTTCTAAAATTTGATTAATCGTATTGGCTCCACCAGTAACTAATAAACCGCCAACAAATAACAATATAACCCGTTGTAATGAAAAGACAATGTTAGGGGCTAACAAATAACCTATAACACTTGAAAACACAACCATGATACTCAGGTTAGGTTTCCACAATTGCATATAGTCTTTCAAACGAAGTACTACAAACATAGATGGTTTTGCTTTGATGGATTCTTCTTGCAACACTATTTGTTGAAATGAATTTAAATAAGAACCGCAAAAGTAATGACATTTATGCAAAGTATAAAGCACAATACTCCAAAATTCGACACATTTATTGGGTAATACAGCAATGAATGACTATTTGTACAATAAGTATTTAAGTATGTTATTCGCAATCCCACGTATTTGCCACAATTATAAAAGGACGTCATTTTAATGAAACCAATTTTACCAATCGTAGTAATTGCTTAACTTTTGATGCGCTAACCTCCAGTCAAAAAATAATTACCACTTTGTTTTGAGCGATAAGCGTTTATTTTTGCGGCATAATTGGAAGCTATGAAAGTATTTATTGTAGGTGCATCGGGTTTAGTAGGCAGTAATTGTATGCAACATTTTACAACAGAGGGTTGGGATGTAATGGGTTCTTATTTCTCCTACCCTACAGAAAATACTATTTTTTACAACACGTTGGAGCCAAGCCATATTGATAATTATAATATTAAAGCTTGGCAGCCAGATGTAATTGTTCATTGTGGTGCACTTACTCATGTAGATTATTGCGAAACTAATGAGGAAGAGAGCTATCAGAAAACTGTCCAAAGCACGATCAATATAATAGCTCTAGCTAAAGATTGTAATGCAAAGCTCGTCTATATATCTACCGATTATGTATTTGACGGCAAAGAGGGCCCTTATACAGAAGATGCGCCATTGAACCCATTGAGCGTATATGCGCGACACAAACTCGAAGCAGAACAACTGGCACTCCGCGAATTAACTGCGACATTGGTATTGCGGGTCACCAACATTTATGGACACGAGGAGCGTGGCAAGAACTTCGTCGCAAGAATTATACAACAATGTAAAGAAGGGCAGAAACTAACATTAAAACTTCCCTATGACCAGTTTGCATCGCCCACTAATGCGTTCGATATAGCTCGTGCTATGTTTCTATTGCTCCGCGATAATAAAAACGGCATTTACCATATTGGCAGCACTGATTATATGAATAGAGTAGCTCTAGCATTGCGTGTATTACAATACTTCCCCAACGCGCAATATGACCTCATCCCACTTAATACTGCTGCACTCAATCAACCAGCTGCACGACCACTATTGGGCGGTTTTGTTACAGCAAAATTTAGTGCAGCCTACCCAGAATTTCTGTTCAGCAATGTGGATGATTTCATGAAAGCTTCGATTAGTTAAATTGTATTGACCCAATGGGTATTAAATAAATTTAAGCTGATCGTATTTGCGTCCCAGTATTTTTTGAGGGTCTGTATCCAACCAACGATTCAAAACTGTTGCATACACTTGCTTGAAGTCTATTTGATATTTTAAATCGCCCTGATCTAAATCGTTGAGGTCTGACATTTCATTGTATATACCAGGAGCTTTCAAGCCTCCACCAATAAAAAACATATTGCTTGCTGTGCCATGGTCTGTTCCATTACTGGCATTTTCTCCTACTCTTCGACCAAATTCTGAAAAAGTCATTACCAACACATCATTAAAGCGGTTATTAGCTTTTAGCTCCGCAACAAAAGCCATCATCGCCTCATCCATCTGTTTAAACAATTTATCTTGCTGGTTACGTTGACCCACATGTGTATCAAAACTACCATGTGACACATAGTAAACTTTCGTCTCAGATTGGGTTAAAATAAGGGAAGCAATTGTTTTCATTCGTTTACCCAACTGAGTATCAGGATAAGTTTGCGTGCCAATCCAAGCCTTATTATGCTCATATACATACTCTGCTGAAGATACCGTTTCACGCAATGTTTTATAGAGATAACCTGCCAATTTTGCCTGATGTTTTTGGTCATGTTCATTAGCCAGCACTTTTGACAAATAAGAGTCTTTCGATGCTCTGTAAAACTGATTAATATCGCGTAACGCAAGACCTTTCAGATTTTCACCCTTCATGCTTAAGCTCAATGAATCGTCCAATTCTATAGCCAATGTACTTTTGTTACAATCGGTACATACAGCGCCATCTAAATAACGTCCCAACCACCCTGTTGCGATTAATTCACTTGCCTGACTTGCTGTTTGCCAAATATCCATACTCCTAAAATGAGAGCGATTAGGCTCTGAATAGCCGACACTATTCAATATGCTTACATTGCCCTCATCAAATAGATTTTTAATACCTGTAAAAGAAGGATTCAAACCAGTATCGTCCGTTAAAAATAAAGCATCATCTCTTTTAATAGATATCTGTGGCCTTGCTTTATAATACAAATCATTTCGATAAGGTATAATAGTATTAAGACCGTCATTACCTCCTGAAAGCTGCAGTACCACTAATATTTTTCCATTTGTAACAGGAAAACCAGGGCGTTCAAAAGCTTTCAAAAATTTAGGCACCATCATTGATGCACTAGCTAGTGAGCTAAGCTGTATAAATTTTCGTCTTGAAATATTCATTGGAAATATATTTTAGCAAAGTTGATATTCCGGCAAGCCCATTAATCTAATTGTCAGGCTCTGAATCAGGGTTTGTTTGTTGGTCGTATCAATAAAAGCGTACAAATTCGCTAAACTCTCATCACTGATAGGGACTGGTAGTAAATAATCAGCAAGTTGTCTAGGCAATTCCTTTTCATCGTATGAAGTCCAAAATGCCAGATAATCTGCCCAATCTGCATCTACTTGTCCAACTTTAAACCTTTCGCCTTGCGCTTTTTTATGAGCCTGCATTTTATGCTCAATTGTAACTTCAGAATCCAATGGTTCCTTGGCTTCGAGATGTAATTCTTTTGAAGCAAAGAATGCTTCAGATAATTGCATTCGGATAACCAACGATGATGCATCTATCCAATTGCGCCCACCACTCCAGCCCGCCACATTGGGTGGCGCAAACAATTGTTGCCCTAAAACACGCTGTAAGTTGATAAGCGTTTTATCGCTCTTAAAATCCATAATGATAGTACGATTCATACCTACCAATAGTTCTATAGGCGACTTTACATGTGCTCCTATATTATTGGGATCATAGAACCAATCTGATGATAATATAGCATACATCAGAGATCGGATATTGTAATTACTCGTATAAAAATCTTGCGCTAATAATTGTACCCTTTGTGCATCGACAGATTCCTCGTTGACAAAGTATCGATAAATCTTTTGGGTAATAAAGATGGCTGTTTGCTTTTGTTCCAGTAAAATATCCAATACTGCATTACCATCAAAATTGCCCGTTTTACCAAGAAAGGTTTTTGAAGTATTATCGTGTTGTTTTTCTTTCAATTCAAAATGGCCATCTTCATTAAAAGACCAACCCGTAAAGGCTTTCGCCGCTTCTTTAATATCTGTTTCAGTATAATGACCACGACCCAGTGTAAATAATTCCATCAATTCTCTGGCAAAATTCTCATTCGGGTGTTGTTTTTTGTTTTGCTGGTTATTTAAAAACTGTAGCATTGCAGGACTTTGAGCTACAGCACGTAACATATCCCCAAAATTGCCCAATGCATTGGTGCGAATCTGTTGCAACAAAAGTTGATCGAAATAAGGATTGTCAGTGTGTGTCGCAAAATGCCCATGCCAGAAAAGAGCCATTTTTTCATTTAATGGATTTTCTTCGCCGATCATTTGTCGCAACCAATCCATATTCAACTCTGCGCCTTTTTCCCTAAATAATTTTTGCCGCGCCTTGCGTTCCTCCACTGAAATCTCCATCATCTTAAGCACTTTCATATTACTCGACTGCCAATCTTCTTTATTCGTCACCTCAAGTGGATGGAGCATTTTAGGATGTAATAAATGCCGAACAGCTTTGCTTATATGTACATGACCTTGCCAATGAGCAATTGAAATACCAAAGCCAGCTCTATTGTATAAGTGTTTTAATTTTTCTTGTGCAGTCATTGTTACAATTTATGTACTGTTGACTTAAGAAAAACTATAGCGTTTAATGACAGAAGGTTATTGTTATGTAAAAGATAGTTTTTTATGAGCAGACAAGGTTTTAGAAACTAATTAGTCTATCAGCTTTAACAACTATAGAAAAATGCGTAACAATTTTATTGCATCAAGGATCGTTTATCCTCATCTGTTACTTGCATGTGGCCAAATATGCGCCAATAATATGACTTGGTCATTCTATAACCATCTAAAATATTTCTAGTGTATTGGTGTGTTTGATAAATATTCAGCCAAATTAAAAATAAAAATACGGTGGCACTTATACTTTTTATAAGCCAATTACGCGATCTAATAAAATGAACTATTGCAGCTAATGGGATTGCTAGCACAACCAACGATTCAACCAAGGCTCTACAACCGAAACTCCACCCATACATCCATGCTTCCCAACTAAAGACTACATAAATCATTAAGCACAGAAACAGAATTAATGGGACTACCAATTTCTTGTGGTATTTAAATAATGGAATAAAACCTAGTATCGCTATTAATGCAATAGGTGTATAAACAAACCAACCCTTACGATAACTAAATAATCCATCCAATATTTTTGAATGACGAAAATCAAAACCCTCTCCTTGGTAGGAATAATGTAAAAAGTGACCAGTGGTATATTTCCAATAAAATAATTGAACGCTTGCTACAATAATGGCGCTTATGGCACATAAAAACAATTGCTTATACCGAGCACGCCAGAAAGTAAAGCGATTGATATTTGAAATTATAGCATACTCTGGTAACGGCCATAAAAGAGGTATAATAATGATAATAAAGTCCACAGGTCTGCTCATCAACACCCACCCCAACAATAAGCCCAGCAATAGTGGATACTTATTATTCTGTCGGGTATAAAATCTATGCGTACAGTAAATGATAAACGAATAAAGGGCAAAAACAAATGAATGGCTCATACCCATATCTTCTGAAGTATTACAATATAAATTGGTACCAAATGCAATGAGTATTAATGTTATTGCCGCCGTATTGGCATCAAAAAATTGCAAAAGCAATTTTCCCAAAATAAAAAGCCCAAGCACCACCCAAATCAGCGTACTCATAGCTACAGAAAATTGGTATGGCATGGAATATCCATCTCTGGGGTATTGTTTTGAGATGCTACAATAAGCATCTGCAATTAAAAAGAAAGGTAATTCACTTATAGCTGTACCTATAGCATATTTAATTGTCTTTTGTTGAATCAATGGCTGGTCATGAACACCATACCAAGTACCAATATCAGAAGGATGATAAAGACTATCTATTTGTTTATAAAATTTCAACTGCTTTAAATCTTTATAGATAATGGTAGCAGGTAAATATAAATAATAGCCAGAAGCATCATATTTCAAAAGCTGCTTATATACATATTTGTGTTCCGACACAATTTCGAACAAGGATACCAATAAAAACAATATAACGACTGCGTAAATTTTTCTCATTACATTTTCTTAAATAAAAAAATACATTAAGCACTCATATCAACAAATAAACATAATTACAATCTAATAAATCCTATCTCTTTTTCTGCCCCAAATGCTGCACGGACACGATTTTCGTGGGTATCTGTCAATATAACCTGCCCAAAATGATTGGCACTAATAATATGCAATAGTGCTTCCATACGTTGCTGATCAAGTTTTTCAAAAATATCATCAAGCAACAATATCGGGCTGCTACCTAGCACTTGGCTGACATATTCATATTGTGCCAATTTAAGTGCGAACAAGTAACTCTTTTTCTGCCCCTGAGATCCAAAGTTTTTAATAGAAATACCGTCCAACAAGAATGACAACTCATCCTTATGTATTCCCCGCAATGTACGCTGATAACGAAAATCGTTCGGCAAACTATCGTCCAGCCAAACAGACAGTTTTTTTGTATGTAAATCGCTCTGATACACCAGCCCTGCAACTTCTTTCGCACCCGAAAGTAATTGATAGTATTTTACCAACAGTGGCAAAAACTGTTGAACAAATTGTTGTCTGCATTCAAAGATATAGCCGCCATATTGTTGCAATTGCGCATTGTAATAATCCAGAAAAGAGTAGTCCTGAACCGTTTGAAAAGCATACATTTTGAGCCAGGCATTTCGTTGCAGCAATACACGTTGATATTGAAGCAAACTTTCTAAATAGTTACTGTCGCTTTGCCCTAGAATACTGTCCATAAATTTACGGCGGAGCTCACTACCGTCATTAATGAGCTCAATGTCGTCTGGGGCAATCATCACCGCTGTGAATTTACCTATATGATCGGACATTTTTTCGTAGAGTACATTACCAGCGCTTACTTCTTTTTTGGCATTTTTATATTTGCAAACAATTGTCTCTAAGCGTTCGTTTTTGCTAAAAATACCTTCTATCCGAAAACCATCTGTATTATGTTGTGCAGATTGTTGTACACTGGCCGAAAAATAGCTTTTTGTATAACAGAGATAATAAACTGCATCCAAAAAGTTTGTTTTTCCGGAACCATTGGCACCAGTGATACAAGTAACTGAATTGTCCAATTGAAAAGCCTCTTGACTATAATTGCGAAACTGAAAAAGCGATATTTTATTTAGTATTGTCAAAATGGAGTTTGAACAGAATTAAAAAAACAATAAATTCGCACAAATTTAGTAAAACCGTGCAGACTCAATTCAATAAAGAAACATACCTCTATTGGTACGAAAGTATGCTGTTAATGCGTCGTTTTGAAGAAAAAGCAGGACAGTTATACGGAATGCAAAAAATTCGTGGTTTCTGCCACTTATATATAGGTCAAGAAGCAGTAGCAGCAGGTACTATGTCTGCAATTACTGAAAATGATAATATTATCACGGCTTATCGTGACCATGCTATTGCTATAGCCAAAGGAATGTCGCCAAAAGAATGTATGGCTGAACTTTATGGAAAGGCAACTGGCTGTACTAAAGGTAAAGGCGGCTCAATGCACTTCTTTTCAAAAGAAAAACGATTTTTTGGCGGACATGGTATTGTTGGTGGTCAAATAGGCTTAGGAGCAGGCATTGCTTTCGCTGAACAATATCAAGGAACAAAGAATGTTACTTTATGTTATTTTGGTGATGGTGCTGCTCGTCAGGGTATTTTGCACGAATCGTTCAATATGGCAGTGCTTTGGAAATTACCAGTTGTATTTATTTGTGAAAACAATCATTATGCAATGGGTACTTCTGTTGAAAGAACCTCTAAAGTATTGGATATTTACCGTTTAGCAGACGGCTATGATATGCCTGGAGATTCTGTAGATGGCATGAGTTGTGAAGATGTACACAGAGCCATTGAACGTGCTGTAAAACGTGCTCGTGAAGGTGATGGCCCTACTTTCCTTGAAATAAAAACCTATCGCTACCGTGGCCACTCCATGAGTGACCCTGCAAAATACCGCAGTAAAGATGAGGTAGAAGAATACAAAGAAAAAGATCCAATTACGGAAGTATTAAATGTAATACAAACAAACAATTGGGCTACAAAAGCAGAGATTGAAGCTATAAATGAAAAAGTGAAATTAGAAGTAGAGGAAAGCGTACAATTTGCAGAAGAAAGCCCATGGCCAAACGACGATGAGTTGTTCAAAGACATTTATGTGGATGAGAATTATCCATATATTACGGACTAATCTTGTTACTTTGCAGAAATTTTAAAACATTTTAAAACACAATACCACAATAATAATTAAATGGCAAACAATCCAAAGAATAACCCAGTCACTGAAATAGGAACAACAAATGATGGCATGAATACATTAGAAAAAGTTGTTGCTGTTTACGAAAACAATAAGAAAGGTATCAACACCGCTGTTACAGTAATTTTAATTGCTGTAATAGGTATTTTCGCTTATTTAAAGCTTGTTGTAGGGCCAAAAGAAGAAAAAGCATCTATAGCTATGATGCGTGCAGAACAAATGTTCGGTATTGATTCCGTAAATCTTGCACTTAATGGAGATGCTCAAAATGCAGGCTTCCTAAAAATAATTAAAAAATATGATGGTACGGCTAGCGCTAATTTAAGCTGTTATTATGCTGGTGTGTGCTACTTGAAAATGGGTGATTATAAAAATGCGATTAAATATCTTAATGATTTCAACGCGCATGGTACTGTATTAGCTCATGCAAAAAGTGGTTTACTAGGCGATGCCTACATGGAAACCGGTGATGTAAAAAAAGGTATTGCACAATATACTGAGGCAACAAGTGATAAAGAAGACGATGTTTATACGCCAATTTATTTGCAACATTTAGCCGTAGCTTATGAAAAAAACAACCAAACCGAAGATGCAAAAAAAGCATATACGCGCATAAGAGACGAATACCCACGTAGCTTCCAATCACGTGATGTAGATAAAGCCTTAGCTAAATTGGGTGTTCTTAATTAGTAAGTAACATACATTTACAACATATTGTTGGCGAAGTATCCAACATTTAAATAATAAAAATCCCCTTTTTACTTCGGTTAAAAGGGGATTTTAAATTAAAAAAGAAAATAAATATGGCATCTTCTCAGGATAGCAATTCATTACTTGACACAAGCGTACTCCAGCAATTAAACAATCCTCGTGTTGCTATAGTACATACCGAATGGAATGAAAAAATAGTAATGGAACAGCTATTGGGCTGTAATAGAATTTTAGCTGCACACAACAGCTTATTGACCGGTACTTATGTTGTACCTGGTTGTTTTGAAATTCCTTATGCCTGTCATCAAATAGCATTACAAAAAAGCGAGACCATACCAGAAGCCATCATTGCCTTTGGTGCAGTCATACGTGGAGGCACACCACATTTCGACTATGTATGCAAGGCGGTAACAGAAGGTATCGCTCAATTAAACATCACGCTCTCTATACCTGTTATTTTTGGAGTACTTACATTAGACAATGAACTACAAGCATGGGAACGACTCGGAGGCATACATGGGCATAAAGGTGAAGAGGCCGCTATAGCAGCATTAAAGATGATTCAATTCAAACGTAACCTAAGTCTTTAATTCAGCTTTTATCTATACAAAAAAACATACCTTCACTGAGCGCTTTCTGTCACACTATTTTTTGATTTAATATGCATCAAGTCCAAATATTTATCCCTTGTTTTGTTGATCAGCTTTATCCAGAAACAGGACTCAACATGGTAAGAATATTAGAACGTTTAGGTTGTATTGTACATTACAATCCTAAACAAACTTGCTGTGGCCAACCTGCATTTAATGCAGGGTATAAAGATGATGCAAAAAAAGTGGCCATCAAATTTTTGGACGACTTTAATGAAGATTATTATATAGTAGCCCCTAGTGGTTCATGTACAGGTTATGTGCGCAACTCTTTTGATGAAATGTTCGCAGACAGTTCAGAAGCCCAAAGAAGCAAAAAAGTTAAAAGTTACATTTACGAATTTACAGAGTTTCTGACAGATATATTGAAAGTAGATAATCTAGGTGCGGTATTCAATGCCAAAGCAACATATCACGATGCTTGCGGTGCGCTAAGGGAATGCGGTATCAAAGCAGGTCCGCGAAAATTGCTAGAGCATGTACAAGGGTTAGAATTGTTTGAAATGAAAGAATGCGAAACCTGTTGCGGATTTGGTGGCACATTTGCGATCAAATATGAAACAATATCTGTAGCTATGGCACAAACAAAAGTACAAAGTGCATTAGCTACAGGTGCTGAATATATTATTTCAACAGACGTATCCTGTATGATGCACTTACAAGGCTATATCGATAAACAAGGATTACCAATACAAACAATTCATATTGCAGATGTATTGGCAAAGGGATTGTTTGATTAAAATCAGTAATTCCATCGATTTATTGCCAACTTCCTTTGAATGACTTCGTGTACTCTTCCCAAGGTGTCGTTTTATAAATATTACCACCCAAATATTTGAGTATCTGTTCCATATTGTTTACTTCCTGATAGCCAGGAATAACCTGTGGATTTTGAAAATTCTCTTCCATGATAACAGTTGTTGGATAAGACATTTGTCCACGCAATAAGGATATGGCAAACTGATTCGTTCTACCTTCAAGCCCATAACTATTACCCATGAAGTGGATGCTGTCTGTTTGTTCCGCATCCAACTTTACTGCATAGAAATGAGTATTGATGTATTTAATGACCTCTTTATTTGTGAATGTTTTCTTATCCATCACCTTACACCAGCCGCACCATTGTGTATATACATCAACATAAACTTTACGAGGTTCTTTTTTCATTAGTTGTTGCACCTCATCAATACTGACCCATTTTATTTCGTTGAGGTCAACAGCCTCGACCTTGCTTGCTTGCTTAGTGTTTTTCTTAGTCTTACTCTGTGCCATCAACAGTGGTGAAAGCATCAATATTGTAACACAACTTAAAAGTATTTTTTTCATTGGTGTTCGTCATTTTATTGGACGAATTTACAACTATTTTCCATGTAGCTTTGTTGTCAGAAAAATAAATTCTTTACACGGTAAAAATGAAATTAGCAATAGCTGTAACCGGCGCAAGCGGGTCTGTATATACCAAAGTAATGTTGGACAAACTGCAACAAATTAGTGATCGTTTTGAAGAAATATCATTGGTATGGAGCGATAATGCACGTAGCGTTTGGCAACATGAATTAAGCAATACAGCCTATGATAACTATCCATTTAAAGTTTGGGAAAAGAATAATTTTTACGCCCCATTTGCTTCCGGAAGTGCAGGATATGACGCGTTGATCATCTGCCCATGCAGCATGGGTACTTTGGGAAGAATAGCGACCGGCATTAGTAATGATCTTATTAGCCGTAGTGCTGATGTAATGCTCAAAGAACGTAAAAAACTAATTTGTGTAGTGCGCGAAACACCCTACAGTCTTATTCATTTGCGGAACATGACTACCGTCACTGAAGCTGGAGGAATTATATGCCCGGCTACTCCATCATTTTACAGCAATCCATCAACTATAGAGCAAGTAGTAGAAACAGTTGTAGATAGGGCACTACAGCTTGCAGGTGTAGCAATAAAAAGTTATAAATGGGGCGAATAGCCTTAGCCTTTACAATAGATGGTGCATCAAAGAAAACTGCTAGAACCATAGCAATACATTAGCGGGTGCGTATTACCTTTACAAACTGTTATTGCAAACGATATTTCAATTAAAATCATATTTTCACCAGCAATGGAAAAACTATTTTCTGAATTTAGTCCTGCAAATGCCGAAGACTGGAAGGCAAGACTAGAAAGAGACTTAAAAGGCATCACATTTAACAATCTTGAAGTGTTGGATAGAAACGACATTAAAATTCATCCGTTTTACACCATCGAGGACAGATCAGATGAAGTTACTGCGGTCTTTCAAAATCCAGACTGGGAAATCTGCGCATCAATTATTGTTGAAGACGCTAAAACTGCTAATAGTAAGTCTTTACAAGAATTACAGGGAGGTGCTTCTGGTTTATGTTTTATTATAAATAAAGAAGTAGATATTGCCGATTTATTAAACGGTATTGAACTAAAATTTATCTACACTCATTTTTCTGTAACCAATAATGAGCAGTCTTTTATTCCTGCTTTTAAAAAATATTTAGGTGCAGCAAATATTACATTGGACGAATTGAATTGCAGGATTTCTTTCGACCCTATTGCCGTGTACCTAGCAGACGGCGAATGGCAACAAGAAGAAGCAAAACAACGATTTTTAAATTTTATAGCCCAAAGCAATTGTTCCAATATTAGTATTGACACTACCCTATTCCAAAACACCGGTGCAAATTCGTCTTATCAACTGGCTTGTGCATTGGCTCAGGTAAATGAATATCTGTATTGGCTCGATGAAGCCAACAGGATAAAAAACATTAAAAACGTTGAAGTGTCATTGGCAACCGGTACCGATTTTTTTGAAGAGATCGCCAAAATAAGGGCTTTCAGAACATTATTACCTCTTGTTTTTAAACAGTACGATATCAACCCTAATGTGCAATTGCATATAGAAACGAGTGGTGTTTATCGTGCTCCATTCGATGCTTACAATAATCTGTTACGTGACTCTATTGCAGGAATGGCTGCCGTACTGGGAGGTTGCAATAGCTTATTAATTCGTGCATTTGATGAAAACATAAACACTTCCAATAATTTCAGTAGTCGCATGAGCCGTAACCAACAACTTTTATTTAAAGAAGAAAGCTATTTGCATAAAATAGCAGATGTTGCTTCAGGATCTTACTACCTAGAAACGCTTACCACACAAATAGCGACAAAAAGCTGGACATATTTTCAGGAAATTGAAAAAGCGGGAGGTTTGATTGCGTATTTTGAAAAAGGAATAATCCAATCTGAAATTGCAACTCAAGCAACCAAATGGATACAGGAGTATAAGGATGGGAAACGTATATTGATTGGTGTAAACAAATATCCTAATGCAGCGGATCAACCAATAGCTAATGCTAATAAGAAGATTGTTGGTAAAGGATTACAGCCGGTATTGTTATCAGACGAAATTATTTAAACAAAATTCCAAAAATACTTTGCATGTATAACGCTAATATGTTGGAAACTGAAAGACTTCTGCTGAGAATAACTACGGCTGAAGATTACCTCAATTTGTATGCAACGAGTACGGAGCAGGATATCATGGATTACTTTGGGCTAACGACCGAAGAACAATTACAAATTGAACAAAATAAAATTAAAGGTGGTATGACCACGTATAGAACTTCATTTTTATTTTTCCATCTTATTGAAAAACAGAGCAACGCTATTATTGGAAATTGTGCCTATCATAACTGGTATAAGATGCACAGCAGATCTGAAATTGGATATGGGATGTCTTCTGAAGATTATAAAAATAAAGGTTTTATGAAAGAAGCCATAAAACCGATTATGGAATATGGATTCTCCAAAATGGGGCTAAACAGAATTGAAGCTTTTACTCATCCTGAAAATATAGCATCCCGAAAATTACTAACAGGCATTGGATTTAAAGAAGAGGGTTTGCTGAAACAACATTATTGCGTAAATGAAAAAATTGAGGACTCCTTAGTGTATGGATTATTGCGTAACGAATATTATCGGTTCTAAATTTTTCATTCCATTATTATCCATCGAAAAAATTACTTCAAATACAATAAGTCAACATGCGTAAAGACTTTTCAAATATTGAATACCAAAACAATAAGCATCAAATTGTAACCAACTCTACGCCAGAATCTGTTTTGTGGCATACTGCAGAGGATATTGCGATAAAACCGACCTATGCAGATACCGATATTGAACAGAAAGAACAGCTACATTTTGCTGCTGGCATAACACCTTTTCTTCGAGGGCCATACAGCAGCATGTATGTTCAAAAACCATGGACAATCAGACAATATGCAGGTTTCAGTACAGCAGAGGAAAGCAATGCTTTTTACAGAAGAAATCTTGCAGCAGGTCAAAAAGGATTGTCGGTTGCATTTGATTTAGCTACACACAGGGGCTACGACAGCGACCATGAGCGCGTAGTCGGTGATGTGGGGAAAGCTGGTGTAGCCATAGATTCGATACTGGATATGAAAATTCTATTCGACCAGATACCCTTGGACGAAATGAGTGTATCCATGACCATGAATGGCGCCGTACTGCCTATACTTGCCTTCTATATCGTAGCAGCAGAAGAGCAGGGTGTTAGTATGGAAAAGTTAAGTGGCACAATACAAAATGATATACTCAAAGAATTCATGGTGCGGAATACTTATGTTTACCCACCTGATGCTTCCATGAGAATTATTGCGGATATTTTTGAATTTACTTCACAGAAAATGCCAAAATTCAATTCTATATCTATAAGCGGTTACCACATGCAAGAAGCTGGAGCCACCGCAGATATTGAATTGGCCTATACTTTGGCGGATGGTTTAGAATATATAAGAACCGGTATCAAAGCAGGATTGGCTATTGACGATTTTGCCCCACGCCTTTCTTTCTTCTGGGCTATTGGCATGAATCATTTTATGGAAATAGCCAAAATGCGTGCTGCTCGTATGCTTTGGTCCAAATTAGTTAAACAATTTGATCCGAAAAAAGAGAAAAGTATGGCACTCCGTACCCATTGCCAAACAAGTGGCTGGAGTCTTACAGAGCAAGACCCATTCAATAATATTACACGCACCTGTATAGAAGCTCTTGCTGCAGCAATGGGTCATACACAAAGCTTACACACCAATGCACTCGATGAAGCTATTGCGTTGCCAACTGATTTCAGCGCGCGTATTGCTCGTAATACACAAATTATCTTGCAGCAGGAAACCGACATCTGCCGCACAGTCGATCCATGGGGCGGTTCTTATTATGTAGAAT
This sequence comes from Bacteroidetes bacterium UBA1312, assembly GCA_002307135.1. Classification (GTDB taxonomy): domain Bacteria; phylum Bacteroidota; class Bacteroidia; order Chitinophagales; family Chitinophagaceae; genus Rurimicrobium. The sequence goes on along the minus strand of DBTQ01000036.1, from coordinate 101,238 downwards.
ATTTGACCGAACAGTTAGCACAAAAAGCTTGGGCTTTAATTGAAGAGGTAGAAGCCTTGGGTGGTATGGCTAAAGCTATTGAAACAGGTGTACCTAAAATGCGCATTGAAGAAGCGGCGGCTCGGAAACAAGCACGTATTGACGGAGGAAAAGATATTATAGTAGGCGTAAACAATTACATTACCGACGAACCTTCTAATATTGAAATTCTGGATGTAGATAATGCCAAAGTACGCATACAGCAACTGGAGCGACTGAAACAATTGAAGGATAACAGAAACAATGAACAAGTACAACAGGCATTAGATGCATTGACAGAGGCTGCAAAAAATGGTACCGGCAATTTATTAGCACTAGGTATTGAAGCAGCCCGGGCAAGGGCTACATTGGGCGAAATTTCATTCGCAATGGAAAAAATATATGGCCGCTATCAGGCACGCATTCGTTCCATTGCCGGTGTTTATTCTAAAGAAATAGCAATGGATAAAAACTTTCAGGAAGCAAGACGGCTTGCAGATGAATTCGCGTTACAGGACGGTCGTCGTCCAAGGATAATGATTGCTAAAATGGGACAGGATGGCCATGACCGTGGCGCCAAAGTAATAGCCACCAGTTTTGCCGATTTAGGCTTTGATGTAGATATTGGCCCACTGTTTCAAACACCTGCGGAAGCAGCCAAACAAGCTGTAGAAAACGATGTGCATATTCTAGGTATTTCAAGTCTTGCTGCCGGACATAAAACATTAATTCCTCAAGTAATTGAAGAATTGAAAAAATATGGACGTGAGGATATTATGATCGTTGCAGGTGGTGTTATTCCTCAGCAAGATTATGATTTTCTCTACAACGCAGGCGTGTCGTTTGTATTCGGACCAGGTACTGTTATAGCCAAGAGTGCTATTGACATATTGCATAAGATGATTGCAATAAAAGAATAAGTAAAAAAACAAGAAAACCGAAAGCAATTGCTTTCGGTTTTCTTTATCGTTCAGAACACGTAATTAAGGTTCAATATGGTAGCTCAACAATGAATCGTTGTATTGTTTTGAGAAAAAACCAAGTATAGAAATATCCGCATCTTCTTTAATGATACCAATGCCTTTTACAAACCAAATATTAAGAGACCCACAGTTGGTATATGCAGGAGACAACGTCAATTTTGCCTTTAGATCACTATGCACTTGTACTACATTTGTATAGGTTGTGCTACCAAAAACAAGAGTACCGCCAACCGACTGTACAGAACTTTGAATCGCCACATTTATATTTGCACCTGAATAATTAATCGTTTCCGTACTGTTCCAATTATCGCCTACTTTAGCACTATCCTCAATCAATATAAAATTGACATATTGTGTTTTATCGCCAGTAAGGTCAACAAGGGTAATATATTTGATCGAATTTTTACCAAAATAATCAGGGAATGTAGAATCTGCACCTACTTGTTTCCTTTCATAATAACTATAGGTAAGGCCTAACTTTATGGAATCCTTACCTGTGGCTGTTCTTGTAAACACAGTACCATCCGGGGCTCCATAAGTCCAGTAAGATCCTTTTTTAGTGGACATAAAATCATTCGCTTGTTGATTCGCGGCGATTAGTCCTTGATTATCACCTTGAATCTTTTTACATGCAACAAAGCAAGAAAACACACTAAACAGTGTCAAACCTATTTTCAATGAATTTTTCATGGCATTATTTGTTGAAGGCACTATAATTATTTAATAATCACAAGCTTTGCTTGCATACTCTTTGCATTTGATTGTTCTGGCGTATATATCACATAATAAATGCCATTAGCCAAATTGCTCGATGCTATTTTTTCTTCAGGGTTGTTCACTTTTTTTTCAAAGACCATTTTTCCCATATTATCATACAAACGCAATAAACCTTTCACATTCGCCAATCCATTAATAGAAACTGTAGCGTCTTTAGAAGTAGGGTTTGGATAAACATCCATTGACATGGCACCTAATCCTTGGATATCAGCAATACTTGTAGGTGTCCCTACTTTGAAATATTGTGTAAAACCACAACCAAAATCACCATTAAAATATCCACTTAATGATGTAGTTGTAAAGGGTGTTGGTTTTATTTGAAGAGAACCGGATCCACCTGCAGTATTCGCCCAAAAGCTTAATCCATCGCAACCAGCATCAGTCACTACAAATTTGTACACTTCATTATTGGGAAGTGTAATGGTATCCCTATAGATTGTATTTGCTGCATTATTTACTCTTTGTGCTACAGCAGTGCCATATTTGTCATATATGTTCCATTCTGTTTCACTAACACTACCATTTAGTGACGCATTTGTTTTAAACGTAACAACAAAGTTATTCGCCCACTGAGGTGCCGCATTAAATGTTGAGGTTAATTTATTATTTGTTGCATCATTATCTGTTGCACCGTTAACTTTAATAATATTCACTTCGTAAGGTAAACCTGTACCTGTAGCACTCAATAAAGAAGCAGCAAATGGTAAATCAATGGTAGTATCGGCCAATGCAGCTAAAGTACCCGACCAAGTATAGCTAGTTAATGGTTGACCAGTAACACCATATTGAAAATCAATATTATTAATTGTAGTACTTCCTGTATTTTTTATTTTAATAGTAGTCAATCCAATTCTAGCGTTTTGTCTAAAACTATTTTCATTGTCCGTCGGCGCAATAATGTCTTCTATAGATGCATCTAATGTTTTATTAAACCCTGCATAATACACAACTGTACCATCTACTGTATAAATTGCGCTCGGGCTCGCAGTAGTATAATTTTCAAAATGCATTGCTAGATTAAAATTCGTCCCGCCGCTTATGCCAGGCAATGGATGTAAGTTAGTATTAACAAGGGCTCCGGGACACCAGTTACCTCTGTTATATACCCAAGTTCCACTCTGTGGATACAAGTTATTGAAACCGCAATTATCTCTCCAAATATCTTTTTGATTGACCAAAATACCGTCCTTCAATACCTGATAATATTTACTACAAAATTCGGAACAACCGGTAGCATCACTACCATGCCCTGTAATATTGAGCTTATATGCCGCAGATTGCGTACCTGATGGTGCCGTAAGACTTGTAGCAGCAACGTGATTGTCAATTGGATCAGATGCATTACCAAAACTGTAGCTGCCATGCCATAGATGTTTAACACCAGTAACATCTCTATCAGGAGTTCCCTCTATCATTGCGAATTTTACATCAGCTGTAAAACCTCCAGAATAACCAGAATAAAGGATACGGATTGTATTTGAATCTTTCAATACCGGGTAATAATCTGTTACATCGAAATAGTAACGTTGTTTCCATGTCCAAGGGAAACGTGCATAACTAACATTTGCATAAGGTGTAATGATACGGCCTAATTCTAATGAATCTCCACGTTTGTTCATTGCAAAAGTTTGTACAGTGTAGTCCCAGTCACCACACCAACTAGATCCTGCAGGACAAACATACTTGCCCATAGTAAATACCATAATAATTTTGCGATACTTGGTAGTCCCGTCCGGAAACTTTATTGTGGTATCGAAATTATTGTAATAATCGAGCTGCAGACCACTATGTGCCTGAACCCATGTAGTGTCACCAGGAGCCGCTTTAAGGCCCAACATACTCAATAATGCAAATGAAAGTAGCAGTAAATGCTTCATCTTAAAATCAAAATTTGAAAGTTATTGACAAAAAAGGTACTCGTACAAATATGGTTCATTTTCTGGGTTATTGCAAATATTATTACACCATACATCTGCAATCATGGGTATTTTCAATACCTCATACTAATTCTTTTGTAGTAATCATCATACGTTTTCGATGCTCCGTCCCCCACTCTCTGAGTGCTCCTAGTAGCTTTTTTAATGTTTTTCCATACTCACTCAATGAGTATTCAACAATTACGGGTGACGAATCATACACTGTTCGTACTACCAGTTCATGCTGCTCCAGACTTTTCAATTCTTGTGAAAGCATTTTGGCAGTAATATTATTAATATCACGTTGCAAATCCTTAAATCGTTTATCACCATGCAAGAGGGAAGCAATGATATGTAACTTCCATTTACCATTTATGACATCCAAAGCATCCCTTACCGGCAATAAGGATCTTGAACATTCTTCTTTTGTGAGTTCTTCTAACATAAATACAAAATTAAAGACCAAAACCTACCGATGTTATCAAATAATTACTTTACTAAACAAAACCGATATACTTTGGGTAAGTAGTATAAAAAGGATAGTAAAGATAGCTACATTTGCCATTCAAAAAACAATTTTAACCAAAATGAAAAAACTTATCTTGATTTGTGGTAGCGTCCTTTTTACATACGCCACTTCTTTTGCTCAATCGTGGTCTTTGGATAAAGCTCATGGCAAACTTGGATTTTCTATTACCCACATGAAAATTTCTGATGTTGAAGGATCATTCAAAAACTTTGATATCAAAGTAAAATCATCAAAAGCAGATTTCACTGATGCTGTAATTGAATTGACTGCAGATGTTGCTAGTGTTAACACAGACAACGAAGGCCGTGATAAACATTTGAGAAGTGCAGACTTCTTCGATGTAGAAAAATTCCCAACAATGACATTTAAGAGTACTTCTATTAAAAAAGTAAAAGGTAATATGTATGCCGTTGCAGGTAATTTGACTATGCATGGTGTAACTAAACCTGTATTGTTGAATGCAACATTGAATGGTACCGGCGAAAATCCAATGAGTAAAAAAACTACAGCCGGATTTAAAGTTGGCGGTATTATCAAACGTACTAATTTCAACTTGGCTACATCTACTCCTGCTGCAATGCTTGGAGATAATGTTACTTTAGTTGCTAATTTCGAATTAACGAAAGACTAGTTATTTCAATAAATACATCAAATAATAAAGCGGAAATGACATGATCATTTCCGCTTTATTATTGGTATCAAAGAATATGTGAAAACTATTTACCCGCCAATTCTTTTACTTTAGCAAACACTTCATTCTCACCACCCTCTTCATAACCCGTGTGCATAAATGCTACTTTACCATTTTTATCTACGATAATAGTAAAAGGTACATTTTGAAAATTCAAAGAACGCTTCAAGTCTGAATTTGGATCTTGGTAATAAGCAAAATCCCATCCTTGCGATTTAGCGTAACTACGTACCATACCCTCAGCACGCGACTCGTCTATAGAAACAGTAACATAATTAAAATCGGCTTCCTTCTTCCATTCAGCCATTTTCTTTCTAATATTATTAATTTCTTTTTTACATGGTACACACCAAGTTGCCCAAAAACTTACAATTGTCACTTTACCCTTTTCAAAAGTTTCGTTGAAGGCAATTTTTTTCCCTGAGTTTACATCTTTAATTTGTGTGGTTGGTAATTCTGTGGCTTGTGCATAAAGGCTTGCAGAAGCAAACAAACACAATACAATTGAGCTGATTTTTTTCATTATTGTTCTATTTTAAAATGCTTTGACAAAATTTAGTTGTTAATATTAGCTAAGAAAAGTAGTTTCGTGAACTTTTTTTAAGGAATTTAACAGTTGATTAATGAAAAAGATTTTCTTGTTTGTTGCAATTTCAACCCTTTCAGTGCATTCATTTGCACAGGGCACATTGAGTGGTGATATCATGACCAACCTCAATATTTTCCAAAATGATCAGGCTATTATAGCTCCGAATAATCCGCTTTACGAACAAGCCAAAAGTGGTGGAGAAGGCTGGATGAACCTACGTTATAATAACAACGGGTTTACCGCTACAATGCGTGTTGATGCCTTTCAAAATTCAAACTTAAAATACCTGACCAAACCCATGACTGCTTATGGGATTGGTGCCTTTAGCTTAAGTAAAGACATTGGCGATCTAAGCGTTACTGCAGGGTATATTTACGACCAGATTGGGAGTGGTATTTTATTTCGTTCTTATGAAGACAGAGGCCTACTAATTGACAATGCATTAGTAGGTTTGCTGATGAAATATAAAGTATCGAAGAACCTTTCTATTAAAGGGTTTTCTGGTCAACAAAAAAACAACAATGCTATCAACACTTTTTATGCACCTATCATTAAAGGGATAAATATAGAAGGTGATTTTGCCGTTAAAAAGGTGCATCTTGCTCCAGGGTTGGGCATGATTAATCGTACACTTGACCAAACTTCAATGGATGCAATTGTTGCAACAATAAACAGTATGCCGCTATCAGACCGCTTTGTTCCAATGTACAACACGTATGCTTTCACAGGCTATAATACATTGACATTTAAAAATCTATCTTGGTACGCCGAAGGTGCTTACAAAACGCACGAAACCATTAATAATAATGGCACTTTACAGGACAAGGCTGGTAATGTTGAATACTCTACACTCGGTTGGGCGAAAAAAGGGATTGCACTTAACGTGAGTGGGAAACGTACTGAAAACTTTGTGATGCGCACATCGCCTAATCAAACGCTATTAGATGGTATGATGAACTGGCAGCCTGTTGTAGCTACTATTAGACCACAGCGTTTATTAGCTCGCTATACACCTGCATCGCAAGACATTTCAGAAATGGCCTATAAAGGTGATGTACTGTTAGCTCCGAATGACAACTTTAATACAACACTAACTTATACTAGTATCAATACTTTAACTGGCGATAAATTATATCGTGAAGCATTTGCTGATGCTGAATACCGTGGTATAAAGAACTGGATTATTGGAGGAGGCATACAGTACATGGAATATAATCTTCAGGTCTATCGTAGTGAGCCACTGCCAATGATGTTTGCGATCACACCTTTTGCTGAAGTAACTTATCGCTTCGATGAAAAACACTCTATTCGTACAGAATGGGAATACCAAGATAGCAAGCAAGATTTAGGTTCTTGGTTGTTTGGACTTGTAGAATTCAATATTGCACCTAAATGGTCATTCGCATTGTCTGACATGTACAATATCAAACCTACTCCCGGCAATGAAAAAACACATTATTACAATGTGTTTACCGCCTATACAAAAGGTCCACACCGATTTACATTGGCTTACGTAAAACAAGTAGCCGGCATTAACTGTACTGGTGGTGTATGCCGCTATGAGCCTGCATTTAGCGGTATAAAAGGTAGCATTACTACAAGTTTTTAAACCCAAATTTATCATTTAGATTAAACTTATGCTCAGTCCTTCTATTGAAAAAAATGACAAAAAAGCAAGACTACTCATACTCACCGTATCATTTGTAGTATTTGCCGCTGTAGTGATTTTATCCAAATTTAAACTCGAAATAAATTTAGGTTTCAATCCACATATTTTCGCTCTGGCCAATGCTATTATCAATTCTATTGTATCCGTATTGCTTGTTGCAGCATTACTGGCTGTGAAAAAGAAAAACTATCAGGCTCATAAGAATATTATGCTGGCAGCGATGTTGCTTTCTGTCTTGTTTTTAGTGTCCTACATAGCACACCATCTACTGGCTGGAGAAACAAAATTTGGAGGAGATAGTGCAACAAAAACATTCTATTATTTTATTCTTATTACACACATCCCATTAGCAGCCATTATTCTTCCCTTTATCCTATTTACTGCTTACCGAGGATTATTGAGTGAATTTGGAGCGCACAAAAAATTAGCAAGATACACCTGGCCATTGTGGTTATATGTAAGTGTTACAGGTGTATTGGTGTACTACTTAATATCGCCTTATTATAATTAAAGTCAAAAAATCAATTAATAAAAAGGTTTGAATGCAACATACATTCAAACCTTTTTTACATCAATTCCAATCTATAAATTTGATTGTTACTCTAATACTAGTTACTAAATCTTAACTTTGTAAAATGGGTTATAGATCGCTCGAGTCTTGTCTTTTAGACTTAGAAAAAAATGGTCATCTTGTTCGTATCAAAGAAGAAGTTGACCCTTATCTAGAGATGGCCGCAATACATTTGCGGGTTTACGAAGCCAAAGGCCCAGCTCTATTATTCGAAAATGTAAAAGGTTCAAAATATCGCGCAGCAAGTAATATTTTTGGTAGTTTAGAAAGAAGTAAATTTATTTTTAGAGATACTATTGACGCCGTAAAAAAGACAATTGCACTTAAAGATAACCCAATAGAAGCGCTCAAACATCCATTGGACAATATACATACTGCATTTGCAGCACTAAAGGCGTTACCACTCAAGAATCCAATATCCAAACCTATATTCCACGAAGAAATCAATATTAGTGACCTACCATTAATACAACATTGGCCAATGGATGGCGGTGCATTTGTAACATTACCTCAGGTATATAGTGAAGACCTCGATAAACCTGGTATTATGAATGCCAATTTAGGTATGTACCGAATACAACTCAGCGGTAACAATTATGAACTCAATAAAGAAGTAGGATTACATTATCAATTACATAGAGGAATTGGTGTACATCAATTGAAAGCAATGAACAAAAATATACCGCTTAAAGTTTCTTGCTTTGTAGGCGGTCCTCCATCCCATTCGCTTGCTGCGGTCATGCCTTTACCCGAAGGTATGAGTGAAATGACCTTTGCAGGATTACTTGGAGGAAGGCGTTTTCGGTACAGCTATAAAGATGGTTTTTGCATCAGCAGCGATGCCGATTTTGTAATTACAGGAGAAGTGTACCCCAACGAAAATAAACCAGAGGGGCCTTTTGGTGACCATTTGGGTTATTATAGTTTGCAACACCCATTTCCACTAATGAAAGTGCATAAAGTATATGCACGTAAAAATGCAATTTGGGCGTTTACCGTAGTGGGTCGTCCTCCTCAAGAAGATACGAGCTTTGGTGAATTAATACACGAATTGACCGGCAGTGCATTAAAAAATGAGATCCCAGGACTCAAAGAAGTACATGCAGTGGATGCCGCAGGAGTACACCCCTTACTACTGGCTATCGGTAGCGAGCGTTATACACCTTATGCACCAACGAAACAACCTGCAGAATTATTGACTATTGCTAACCATATTTTAGGCACCGGACAGTTGAGCCTAGCGAAATTTTTATTTATTACGGCCGATGATACCAATCAATTGCATACCCACAATGTGTCAGAATATCTACAGTATATATTAGAACGTATAGATTGGAGTCGTGATATTCATTTTCAAACAAAAACTACTATTGATACTCTGGACTATTCAGGAACAGGTTTAAACACGGGCAGTAAGGTTGTATTTGCAGCTTATGGTGCTATTATAAGATCATTAGGAAAAGAAATACCATCAGAGCTAAAAGACATAAACGGTATTAATGGCATAGATATACCTATGCCAGGCATACTTATCTTGCAAGTGAAACCATTTGAGAGTTATGAAGAAACTAAACAAACCATAGCATCACTCAATGAGCAATTGAGCAGTAAAACAACTGCCTTGCAATCATTTCCGTTGATTGTACTTTGTGATAACACTCAATTTGCGGCACAAACGCTCAATAATTTTATTTGGATAACATTCACTCGTTGTAACCCATCACACGATATCCATGGTATTGACAGCTTTATGGAGTACAAGCATTGGGGCTGCCGTAGTTCACTAATTATTGATGCAAGAATAAAAACCCACCATGCCCCACCTTTAATCCTTGACGCAGAAACAGAAAAAAGAATAGATAGGCTTTGGGCAAAAAGTGGAAGCTTGTATGGCATATAAATGCTTAATTTCGCAGCTTGGTTTACCAAAACTTAATCAACTACAATCATCAGAAGATAAATGGCATTTCAACAAATAGCTTCCTTAGTCATCAAAGATGCCAAAATAGAATGGCGTCAAAAACATACGCTATTTGGTGTACTACTTTATGTTGGTTCCACCGTATTTGCTATATATATGATGAATGGTCAACCTGATGCAAAAGTTTGGAATGCATTATTTTGGTTGACACAATTATTCGTTACCGTCAATTCCGTTGCCAAAAGTTTTTTGCAAGAATCAAATGCTCGATATCGTTACTATTTCAGCATTGTCAAGCCATCCTATTTTATGGCAGCAAAATTAATTTATAGTGTATCTATTCAAATCCTGATTAGTTTCGTAAGCCTTCTATTGTTTTGGCTGTTATTAGGCAACCCATTAGAGCAGGTAGGTTTGTTTTTATTAGTAACATTAATGGGCTGTATGGCACTGTCCACTGTTTTTACCTTCCTTTCGGCGATTGCCGCAAAAGCTGGCCAGAATGCAGCACTCATGGCCGTATTAGGATTCCCGATTGTCACACCTGTATTAATGATTTTAAGTAAACTGGCTACCAAAGCCATTATGCCGGTATATCAGGCAGGATGGTGGCAACTTGCACTTATTTTGATACTCCTTATTGCGTTAGTAATTATTCTAAGCCTTATCTTATTTCCCTTTCTGTGGCAAGAGTAATTTAATAAAAATAAAAGTATTCAAACTATTTATAAGCTCAATAAATCACGGTAATTGCTGTATGGAGTCTGTTCTAAAGACGATTGAAATGCTCCAATTGTCTAATCTACTTTCGAAAAAAAATCATATTTAATATAAGGTTACCTAATTGTTATAAAAGAAATTGTGCGATAAGTTCTAATTTTCTTAAGTTACTTTAGCATAGTAATCATTTATTCAACTTTAAAAATCAAAAGACATGAGCGAAGAAACAAAAAAAGAAGAAAGCTTTTTTGATAAAGCAAAACATGCGTTGAACGATTTGACAGAAAAAGCAGGTGACGCTTGGGAAAAATTAGAAGATAAAGCTGAAGATGCACTGGATACAGCCAAGCATAAAGCTTCGGAATTAGCTGATAAAGCCGGTGACGTTTGGGAAACTACAAAAGATAAAGCAAATGATGCTTTGGAGGCAGCAAAACACAAAGTAGCTGACTTAACGAATAATGACAAAAATGAGGAAACACCTCATTAATAAGCTTGCTATTGCAGCAATACTTGATTTCATTATTTTATTTTAAAAACTATAAGAGATGGTTAATGCCATCTCTTATTTATTACATACTACTTTTAAATGAAGAATTTATTTGCTAAATCGAATCTTATAAACTCTAAATAAAAACTTAGAGATCGAATTGGGTAAATAAGTCAAAAAAGCAATCACAGACGTTGCAAATGGTCTGTAATTTTTAACCGAAAAGAGCCGCTCCTTGCACATCTCTTTTTCTCCGGAAACTAAATAGTATATAGCTGCGCCCAATTTTTTCTTCGCTATAATAGGAGGATAAATTGTATCCAATTTATGCTGTTGCAAAAATTGAACAGTTATATCTTGCTGTAATGCGAACTTATGCGAATTATAGATAAAATTCTGATATGAAGTTAATCTAAAAGGTGCATCTGCATTCACTTTTACTATTTGAAGACTAAATGTGGGAATTTGAAATAATGAACTTATTAAAAACCAAGTAAGCTGCTCACAGCCCACTCCAACAATTTCAGGATAATCTAAATAACGTAGATTATTTTCAATAAATTTTTCACGCTGAATAATGGGCGTAAAATCACCTCGAAGCGTTTCATCCATTATTTGCTTTGGAGTAATCAGCAAATAGTCATCAGGTATTTTACCAATAGTTGTAGCAAAGAAAAAAACAGGAAATGCCTCTTTATTATCAAATTTTAGAATAATATTAATAGCATTAGTAATAGCATTTTGGATAAACTCATCATCGTCATCAAGCATCAAGACCCAGTCACCAGTAGCCAAAGCAATACCTTCATTTCGAGCGATCTGAGGTCCTCCATTTTGCAACAATCGTTTATAAATAATACGCTCGCCGTCAAATTCATCTAAGCGAATACTTTGAGTAGAGCAGTCATCGACTACTATTACCTCAATTGAGAGCTGATTATTTTTTTGTTGTACAACAGATTTTATCGCTCTTTTGAGCAATTCAGGTCTATTGTAGGTAGGTATTACTACCGAAATATTAATCATTCAGCGTTTAGTCTTTATAACAGAGGTAATCTCAACAAATTGCGGAGTATTTCAGACTGCAAAAGAACGCTATTTTTTTCAAAAAACATAGCCAAGTTATTGATGTAGTCTCTTTCGCAAATTTCCTGCTCATGTTTCAACATTTGAGACAGCTCAAGATACATTTCATCCAAACTCATAAATACTTTACCGACCTTATGTTTATCTATAAAGCTTTTATAGTAATCATTGTTTAATGAATAGACTAGCAACCCCAAACGAAGTGATTCATGAAGTGTACCACTTGCACTCATCTGGTACATATTTTCATCATAACAAAAAATTGAGATACTATTTTGAGCAATTACTTGTTCATATTCTTGTTGAGGTAAAAATTGATCCGGCTTATAGCACTCCACAAATTTGTTTAAATAAGCCTCCATATCAGGATATATTTTACCAACAGTATGAAACGATATTTTTCCTGCTTCAATTTCAGTTTGAAAACGCTCTGCCAGTTGAAAAAACAAATGAGCATTTTTCGTTTTTTTTAAAACACCAAATGTACAAATACGTAAAGTTGTTTTTCTTTGAATATAGCGCTTTACCTGCTGGTTGTATATATACGGGTGCTGTATAGCCCAAATCCTATCAGCACATTTTAAACCCAATTGATCGACTTTCTTTTTAATGCTATCCCCAAGCACAATAAACCTTACATGACGAGGTGACGCATTTAAGGCTTTCCGAAGTATGCCTCCCAAAGCCCTGTCAACAAGTTTTTTATCGCATGTGGCTAGGTATTCCATTTCTCCATGTAATACTATTATTTGCTGTTGTCTTCGAAATAAAAATGTCGATAAGAATTGTAACAACAATTGGCCTGTAGGAAATAGACAAAGCCAAACGAGTAATTCGGGCTTTTTTTTACGTGCTATTGCTAATACTTTAAATATTTGATACCACTCCCCTATTATTTTTTGAGGCCAATAAAAGAACCTTGAATTACTATATTTTCTAAATGCCTTAAACTTAATATTATCAAAATGGCTCTCTACATTAGATTTTAATGCCACAATATGATTTTTCTCGGCCAATACTTCCATTTCATCCTTACTATAAATCTGGCGAAACATAGCAATGAAAGCACTATTAACTTGTATATGCACATCACCAAAATGTACGGGCTCTGCAATTAATATCATATTGTAAGACAAATATAATCAGAAACGTTTCGACTTAACCCAGAGGATAAATTGCAATACGACTGTTTTTATATCCAAGATCGTCCATATTATTTTGAATAGTCCAAACTTTAATGCTGTGTTGTGTTTTTTCATATACACCATCATACCCTTCAAATACAAAACACTCGAACGCTGTCTTATTAATGCCGTACTTTTCCCTTGCAAATGCACAATTGATGGCTCTTTTATAATAAAACTTTTCCCCCCCTTCAAGTGAAGGCGATATTGCAAATCAGATTCTTCGAAATATAAAAAGAAATCCGGATCAAAGCCTCCCACACTTTCAAATAGTTGTTTAGCCATAAACATGTCCGCTCCTGTCACATAGTCAACCGGATAAAAACGGTCAACAGAAAAAATTTCGGGTTGTTGCTTAATTTTAAAACCCACATAATTTAGCAAACTCCTAGATTTATTAAACAGATATTGCTGCATTGTAGGAAAGTGCTGGGCGCTATGTATTTTATGACCTTTTACATCTACCAATTCGGCACCAATTACAGACAAGCTTAACTGCTGAGCATTTGCTTCATAAAATTTATGAAATAAGAACAATACATCATTTTGGATAATCGTGTCTGGATTAAGTAAAAACAGATATTTACCTTTAGCTTGCTTTACTGCAATATTATTGGCCTTGCCAAAGCCTATGTTTTCATCCAACTGTATCAATTTTACAGATGGGAATTGTGCTACTACATTAATTATAGTTCGTTCAGCAGAATGATTATCAACAACAATGACTTCATGGTCCAGTTGTGTTGTATGCTGCAAAACAGACTGAATGCACTGACATGTAAGTGCAGCAGTATTGTAATTAATTATTATAACCGAAACATCTTTCACTTCAAGTATTTTAATGCCGATATTCAGCCCATTCTTGTACCAATCTTTGATTTAATTGAGCAACAATATTAGTCCAAGAATATTCAATTTTTGCTTTTTTCTTTATGGCCATACACAATGGCTCTATTTTAAGTTTATCATCAATTATTGATTGTAAGACAGCTACCAATTCCGATTCATTTTCTACGATAGACCCTAAGGTACCTTGGTTGGTAATATCATTAATAGAAGACACATTGGTGGATACTATATAATTGCCAAAATACATTGCTTCCGGTAGGACTGTGGCGAAGCCTTCTCTTTTAGAACTTAAACAAAAAACTTTAGCTCGATTATACCAATCGTATAATTCCAACTGGTTATAAATTGCCCCGGTAAAAATGATTTTATTATTTAAGGTAGGGTTTCTTTGAAAAAAGGATACGATATTTTGCTCGAAACCAAGACAAATAGGACCAATAAAGGCAACTTTCCAATTGTTAAGGTTTATTTTTTCCAATGCTGCTAGTAATAATTCATTGTTTTTTTCAGGGAGACCAATTCTTCCAACTGTAATGATTAAATTTTCCTTTGTTTCAAATGAATTATTAGAAATATTATTCCCACGAATGGCAATATCATCAATACCGTTAGTAAGTCTCAATAATTTATTAGCAATGTTTTTATAATGATGAAGTAAAAATGACTTTACCTCTGTTGATTCATAGGATACGATGTTAACGATTTTGTCAAAAAAGAAATTCCAAAAAAATAGATGGCGCCTAGGTTTTTTTGAAAATAAATTTGTTAGATATTCTATATTCATATCTAAAGTCATATACAGAATCCCTTTGGGATTCAATAATTTGTATAAGCAACCAATCATAAAAGTGGCTTCGCTTTGATGGTATAAGTTTAATACATCTATTTGCTGCGCATTTTTTGATACATATTTTACAACCTCCCAAAGGTTTTTTTTGTTTGATGTTGATGGTAAAAAATGAATACCCAATCCATTCATGTGCCCTTTGAGAAATGGATATGTATTTTCATTTTTGAAACAAACGACAATAGAGTCATAATTATATTCACGATGTAAAATATAGGGCACCATCCCAATCCTCTTCTTGAGGTGAATATTTTGAGCTTCAGGAAATATGGTTACGAAACGCTTATTCATCGACCTCTAATTAATTTTGTGATTGCTTTTTTAAGCACATCAAATTCTTCCATTTTTAATAAATAGAGCAATGAAACAATGATGATGGAGCAAGCAACAGAAATAAATAAAATTATTTGCCAGTCTTTAAAATCAGAGACAATGCTATGTAAGCCAAAACTTATAACAATTGTAATCAAAATTAAAGCAACAACTTGTAAGCATAGCCTTATTGAATCATATTTAAAAATCCTTGTAAAATACAGCATTGCAAAAGCAGCAAGATATTGCGCCACACTCCAAGAGATGGCAAAGAAGGGCAACCCAAATT
The DNA here is from genome assembly GCA_002307135.1 of Bacteroidetes bacterium UBA1312. Taxonomy (GTDB): domain Bacteria; phylum Bacteroidota; class Bacteroidia; order Chitinophagales; family Chitinophagaceae; genus Rurimicrobium. The sequence goes on along the minus strand of DBTQ01000036.1, from coordinate 85,797 downwards.
TTTTGAAAAATAAAAAATTGAGCCCCATAGGCAACACTTGCGCCGCAACACCCAAGCTAGCATAGATAGCTGGTCTTTTTTGAACAATTAAGGCTTGACCTGACATGGAATACAACGCCGATCCTGGTAGCCCAATCCCAAACCAAAATAATGTTTGACTTGCTGGTGTCAACCAATCATGCGAAAAATTACCACGCAATAGAAAAAAGTGAATAATATCCTGTGGACAAACGACAAATAATGTGACAACAGGACATATTATCAATAACCCTATTCGCAGAAAAACGAAAAATTCTTTTCTATAATTAATACTATCTTTCTCATGTATCCAAATAGCTGCTAAAACGGGTGTCATAACAGACATGGTTATGGAAATAACAATAGTCAAAGGCAGATCAATAAATTTACGGGCATAATCCAATACAGAAGTATTACCAACACCAAGAATAGTTGACAATGCCCGTTCCGCCCATCCATTAAACTGGCCTGCTGTATATGAAATATAAAATGGAAGCGCAAACAAAAGGTATGGTTGCAACATTCCAATCCTAAGCATCTTAAATTTCAATATTACGCCCTTTTTTAGCAAGAAATAACTTAACACAGCTACCAATAGTATGGCACTCAAATAATTGGAAATAACAAGTGTATAAATACCCAAACTAGGGGCTAAGCATAAGAGCAATATAATATTGATGAGCAATGAAAAAACAGAAAACAGTTCCGGAACAAAGTAGGTTTTATAGGCATTGAGCAGAGCTATTAATATCGTAATTAACTCGCTCAAAAACAAAGTAGGTATCAACAATTTGATCATTTGAGCAATCACTTTTCGCTCACTAGGTATCACATATCCCGGAGCAAAAAAAACAGTAGCTTGATCAGCAAAAATAATTGTTATACCTATAATCGCAATTGCAACTAACGAGAAAACTAGTACTAATAATGAGATGGATTGAAGCGCATATTCTGTTCCTTTCTCTACTTGAAGATGAATAAACTTAGCTCTAAGAATTTCATTAACAGGGCCAAATAATAATTTAAAAACAAAAATTTGAGCAGACCAACCAATGACCCAAGCATCTCTCGCTACCCCCGCACCAAAAAAAGATGCAGAAAGCATTACCATATACAAAGAAAGACATCCTTTCAAAATCTGAAAAAATGCCATTCCTAAGGATATGCCACGTGAGGATTGGAACAAACTTAAAAAACGGCTCAATTATTCTTTGGGTTTATCGACAAAATACAAAAGCATTTATTAATTCAAGCTCAGGAAGTTTTTTCCTGGAGGATTATATTTGTAATAAATGAGCACTAATGCCATTGAATATAGTGGAAGACAAGGTATTCGATAACGGGATAGCGATCCAAAATTATAGGTTGAGATACCAACTGAAAAAGCAAACACAATTGAGAATATTAAACAAAATTGAATATTAGGATCCGAAGATATTGCCTTCCATATTCTCATCGGTCCAATAGTTATCAGTATTTTCAATGTCAATAATAAAAACACCATAGCTTCTAATGCATTCAGAAAAACTAAAGGTTTATTTGCTTCCCATAAATAGGGACGAAAAAGGGTTACATTAACTGCTGCCGGAAATTTTGACAATAATCCCTTAACCGAAGGCTCAAAATTTCCTAAATCATAAGCAGACCCCTGATCACCAGATGAATATGCAATCCAATCACGAGTAACTAAAGATGTTTTAGCAATATTATCTAATGAGTATTTACCCAATGATGGGGAGTAGTATTTGTAAACAAAACTAAAAACTAACATAGCAACAACCAATACAATTGACTTAGTTAAAAATCTAAAAACAATTGATTTTACTTTGTGGGAATGGTAAAACAAAATCCATAATGCTAATGCCGGCAGAAAAGATATTAATATATATATTTTTACAACTAATAATATATAGAAGCTTAGTATAAGAAATATAATGTTATTGACAGACATATTTCTTTCAATTAATAGTTGAAAAGAAGAATAAAGCATCCATCCTAAAGCAAACATACATACTGTATCCTTAAATATTCCAGAGCCCCAAATAAAACAACTTGGTATAAATAAAATAACTAATGCAATATGTCTTTCAAGATGTGGGTATTGCTTCGCAAATGTTCTAAACATGGCCCATAAACCAGTAAAAGAGACTGACGCAAAAATAATTGAAGTTGGTAAAAAAGTATTAAATGTAAATACATTAATAAAAGCCGTTAAACAACAAACCATATATGAGCCCTTATCATTGTACCATTCCAAACGTGAAGTATAATCCATATACTCACCTTCGTATGAATTTGGTATATGAAATAAAAGATTAACCCATTTTATTACAGATTCAGAAAACGCACTATTGATGATTTTAGCATGATAAAAATAGTATGCCGTATCCCCTCCTCCATAGTAGTATTGGTAAATAAGTCCAATAAAAATTGCACCGATAACTTTAACTACAACACCATAAATAAAATACATTCTCCAAGGGTGGCCTACAGGATAATATATATTGCAGATTCTTTTATACACATTATATATTAAAAATATAAAAAATGGTAATAATACATAATCTTCCCAAGTTATAAATTGCATGAAGTATTAAAATGAATTCTGTTTTAAAAGTTTAAAAATGGGAATAGTCTTTCGCGTAATGGAAATTTACTATAATAAATGAGCATTAATGCCAATGAAAACATTGGTAAACAAGGGATTCTGTATCTTGATAGCGAGCCAAAATTACCAGATGTAAGCCCTACTGCAAATCCAAAAATCAAAGTAAATACTAAGAAAAATTGAATATTTGGGTCAGAAGAAATCGCTTTTAATATTGATTTTATACCTACTTTAAACAATATTTTGACTGATACTATTAGAAATAATGATGCTTCAATGGCATTCAATAAAACAATCAGTTTTCGAGCCTCCCAAATAAATGGACGATATAACGCAGTTGCGATAGATATTGGAAGAATCTTAAACATGCCCGTAAGACTTGGATCTATCTCTCCTAAGTCATACCCAGCACCCTCATTCTTACTCGATTCACCATAAACATAACTACGAGAAATTTCTGCTGTTTTCGAAATTTTGTCAAGTGAGTATCCGCCAAGCTGATTCGAAAATTGTTTAGAAAGAAAAACAAAACCCAAAACAGTAATACATATTAATATCAATTTAATATTTAAGCGAATAATTTTACTTTTAATCATATGGGAATACATAAATACTACCCATAAAGCAAGCGCCGGTATAAATGCCAGCAATATATACAATTTTACAATACCTAATATTACAAAAGATACAATAGAAAAAAGAATATTTGAAAGGCTGAAATTCCTTTGTATTAACATTTGAAAAATGCAATAAGTAAGCCAACCCAACGCAAAAACACATAGCGTATCCTTAAATATGCCTGATCCCCAAATAAAAGTACTTGGGATAAAAAGAATAGAAATCGCTACTTGTTTCAAATATTGTGGATATTGATGGGCAAATGTGCGAAACAAGGCCCAAATACCTGAAAATGATACAAAAGCAAATACTATTGATGTACATAAAAAGCTACCAAAAGTGAATATATTTATAATAGCGGTAATAGAGATAATTAAGTATGTATTCCAACCACCGTACCATTCCATTTGTGAAATATAAATTTGATATTCGCCATCATACCATGTAGGGATATGTAATATAAGCATCAAACCTTTATACCAAGAGTCAGAAAATGCACTATTAACTACTTTAGATTGGTAAAAATAATACGCTGTATCTCCCCCACCATAATAATATTGATAAACTAATCCAATAAAAATGGCACCTACAATTTTTACCGTCAAACCTGACATAAAGTACTTACGCCAAGGATGACCTTCTGGATAATATTTATTGCGAATAATATTTGCGACGAAATAAATAAGACCAAGATAAAATGGCAGTAACAAGTAATCCAGTATTGTTATAAATTGCATCCGCTTATCTCAATTATTTATTTGGGATTGTTTAATTTTTATAGTTCAATGTGTGGCATTACCGGTTTTTACACTTTCGATAATAATAACGCTAATACGTTAGCAAATGTACAGCAATCAAATGATAAATTAATATTGCGTGGCCCTGATAATGGAGGCATTTTCACTGATGCTCATGTAGCTTTGGGGCAACGCCGTCTCTCTATCATTGACACCTCTAATGCGGCCGACCAACCGATGCATGATAATAGCGGTAGATATGTTATTGTATTTAATGGCGAAATTTTTAATTACCAACAACTCTCAGACCAATATCTTGTCGAATTTTGGAAAAAAAACGGAGCCCCCAAGACTCATTCAGACACAGAGATATTATTATACCTTTTAATAGAATATGGTGCATCTTGTATTAAATGGCTTGATGGTTTTTTTGCATTCAGCTTTTATGATAAACAATCACGCACCATGTTACTTGCTAGAGATCCTTTTGGCAAAAAACCTTTATTGTATTATACCACGAAATCATGTCTTGCTTTTTCGTCTGAGATGAAGTCACTTTTGGAATGGGGTGTACCTAAAGAATTAGATTATACAGTACTCCACCAATATTTACAATTGAATTATATTCCTCAACCACAAAGTATATTCAAAAATGTAGCAAAATTGAAACCTGGTCATTATATGACTGTTAATGAAACAGGAATACAAGAATACAAAGCCTTTTATGAGTTAAAATGCCATCCAGAAGAATACCCACAATATACTTACCAACAAGCTAAGGATAAACTGGTAGAACACATGAATATTGCAGTTCAAGAGCGGATGATTTCAGACGTACCTTTGGGTGCTTTTTTGAGTGGAGGCATTGACTCTTCTGTAATAGTAGCTTTAGCTAGTAGATACACTTCAAAGCTCAATACCTTTTCCGTAGGCTATAAGGACAACAGCTATTTTGATGAAACAAAATATGCAGCATTAGTTGCCAAAAAATATCAAACAAATCATCATGTTTTTTCCTTGTCCAACAATGATTTTCTGGAACACCTGAATGGAGTCCTTGAATATATTGACGAGCCTTTTGCAGACTCTTCTGCAATACCTGTTTACATGCTCAGTCAGATGACGCGCAAAGAGGTGACAGTTGCACTTAGTGGTGATGGCGCTGATGAAGTTTTTTCGGGATACAACAAACACGCAGCAGAATGGAAAATGCGACAGGGGTCTATTGCACAAATGCTCGTAAAAACTGCTGCACCGTTGTGGAAAGTTTTACCGCATAGCCGAAATAATAAAATCACCAATCTATTCCGTCAGTTGGATCGTTTTGCAGATGGTGCAAAACTTTCAGACAAGGAGCGTTATTGGCGTTGGGCAAGTTTTAATACTAATGAAAAAGCTTCATCACTCTTATCCGACGCTTCTTTAAAAAAAATAAACAGACCACTCCTTCAACAGGAAAAAGAAGCATTACTTTCTGCAATTAAAACTGACGATTTTAATGAAGTTTTATTAACTGACGTTCGCTTGGTGTTATTGAGCGATATGCTTGTAAAGGTAGATATGATGAGTATGGCCAATAGCCTCGAAGTACGTAGTCCATTCTTAGATAAAAAAGTAGTGGATTTTGCATTTGGATTACCTTCCGAATATAAAATTGATGCAATAATGAAAAAGAAGATTGTGCAGGATGCTTTCCGGTCCATGTTGCCGGAAGAGTTGTACAACAGACCCAAGCATGGTTTCGAAATTCCGTTGCTTGATTGGTTCAGAAATGAATTGTGGGGGATGATAAATGACGACTTACTCGAAAAATCTTTTATTGCTCAACAAGGTATTTTTAACGTTGAAGCAATAGAGATGTTGAAACAAAAATTAAAAAGCAATAATCCTGAAGATAGCCATGCGACCATTTGGGCGCTCATCGTATTTCAGTACTGGTGGAAAAAATATTTAGCTTAAGCCTATGCCAAGAATATTGCGGATACTTAATAGATTAATAATTGGCGGACCTTCGCTCAATGCAACCTACCTGACCAAATATATGGCTCCAGAATATGAGACTATGCTCGTTATTGGAGGGAAAGATGATCATGAACAAGATGCGACTCACCTTGCCGACAGATTAGGTATTGAACCAGTAGTGATACCTCACATGAAACGTGCGATTAACTGGAGTAACGATAGAAAGGCTTATAAAGAGATCAAAGATTTAATTAAAAAGTTTAAACCGGATATTGTACACACCCATGCAGCCAAATCAGGTGCCATAGGTCGTTTAGCTGCTGCTGCATGCAATGTTCCTATTATTGCGCATACTTTTCATGGTCATGTTTTTCATAGCTATTTTGGGAAAACAAAAACACAGGCATTTATACAAATAGAACGCTATTTGGCTAAAAAATCGTCGGGTATTATTGCTATCAGTAATATTCAAAAAAATGAATTAGCACATACTTATAAAATCTGTCCAGAAGATAAAATAAAAGTAATACCTCTAGGTTTAGATTTAGATAAGTTTCAAGAGCGTAAGGATGCTAAGAGAATCCAGTTTCGAAAAAAATATTTTATTATCGAAGATGAAATTGCAATTGGTATTATTGGCAGAATTGTTCCTGTCAAAAATCACAGCTTGTTTGTAGCTGCAATAGCAAGGCTGATTCCTTTAACAACAAAAAAATTACGTTTTATCATTATCGGTGATGGTGATATGCGTAAACAAACAGAGCAAGAATTAGTTGCTGCTGGTATTGATTATTGCTATTTCCCCGAACAGCCAAGAAATGCAATGGCAATATGCACGAGCTGGCAAACAGAAATGGATGAAGTACTTGCAGGATTGGATATAGTAGCGCTTACATCACATAATGAAGGAACACCGGTGTCGCTTATAGAAGCGCAGGCATCGGGAAAACCTGTGGTAAGTACGAATGTAGGAGGTGTTGCAGATGTAGTACTACAACACCAAACTGGTATTATTACCCCTGCCAATGATCCATTGCAGTTTGCAGAAGCCTTACTTCAGCTGTGCGAAGACGACGTTAAAAGACAACAATTTGGGAATACAGGTGTACATTTCGTCAGTAGCCGGTATTCATATCAAAGATTGGTGAAAGATATGAGTCAGTATTATGAGGAATTGGCCAATCAAAGAAAATAATACATCAGGAGGTTAAACACTTCAGCATTTCATTATTATCTTATTCCTCTTGCATTGAGCGCATCGTGGTATAACTGTGCGTTGTGTGCATGTTGTGCACTTGTTGCTGCAAAGTTGTGATAACCACTAAAGTCTTCTTTTGCACAGAAAAATATATAGTCCGTTTTAGCGGCATTCAATACGGCATCAATACTTTTTTCAGAAGGGGTACAAATTGGACCTGGGGGTAAACCCGTAACTTGGTATGTATTGTAAGGAGATACAAAATTTGTTTGTACAGATGTAATGCGTTTAATAGTAAAATCACCATAAGCAAAACGTGCGGTTGGGTCTGCTTGTAGCTTCATTCCTTTTTTTATTCGGTTGAGATAAACACTTGCGATGGTGGATTTTTCATCATTTTTATTGGTTTCTTCTTCTACTATTGAGGCGACAATAATTATTTTTTGGGGAGTAAGTCCAAGGTGTTGCGCTTTTTGTTTTCGTTCATCTGTCCAAAACACAACATAACTTTTAGCTATTTTCTGAAACACTTTTTCAGCACTTACATCCCAATAAAACTCATAAGTATTGGGCATAATAGCACACATGAACGTGTTTGGATCAAGGCCATATTGAGCCAGATACACGGTATCCGCGGCAATATGATTCAATACATTTGAGTCCGCTTCAAGATTAGTAGCAATAAGGTTGATAAAATCCTGCTTTGTACGTAGTTTATTGATCACTATTTTTACAGGGGTTTGCTTACCGGAACGCAATAATCGTACAATACTAAAATTGCTCATTCCTTTAGTTATTTTGTATTTACCGGAACGCACATGATCTTTATAACCCGCTTCCTTTGCCAAGAGTTCAAAACTGTTTATATCACGTACAAAACCTTCATCTTTTAATGTTTTAATCACCTCATCATAGGTGGAACCTGTATGAATATAAATGTAATTCCCTTCCGTAAAGCTACCGGTATTAGGTCCAAATATTTTGAACGCTACAAAAAGAAATGCTACCAATGCTACAATACCCAAAACCTGGATAATTCTTTTTTTAGTAGTGTTTTTTTGCTTCGATGATTTCCGACGAGCTTTAGCTGCCATAATAATTAGGGTTGAAAAGATGCAAGTTAACTAAGCTGGTTCAAGAACTACTGCAACTTAAAAATCAGGGTAGATTATTTTCAAAAAAAATACCAGCTCTGTACAGTTAGAGCTGGTATAAAATGTTGGTTAGAATATTATTTTCCTGCTGGCTTTTGTGCAGCCGCACCTTTTACAGGAGCTGGAGCTGACTTAGCATTTTTTTGAGCATCTTGTTGTATTGCTTTAGGTTTTTCGACAAACATAACGGCGATAATACACAATGCAGCAATGATACCCATTGCAGTCCATGTACCTTTTTCCATTACATCACCAGATTGTTTTACACCCATTATTTGAGAACTAACGCTACCAAAAGTGCCTGAAAGTCCACCACCTTTAGGGTTTTGAATCAATACAAAAAATGCCAATACGGCGCAAGCTAACAATATTACTACGGTGATTAGAATGATCATGATTGTTTTTCCTTAATTAAATTATCTATTTTGGCAGCAAAGTAAGGTTTTTTTTGAGGATTCTGCAAACTTAATTTTCTGTATATCTCTATTGCCTTGTCGTAGTGCCCTTGTCTTGCATGAATTTCGGCTAAAGACTCACTGATTAAGGTATCTTCCTTATCAATGGAGTTGATAGCCATTTCAAATACAGCCTCCGGAATTTCTTCATCTTCTTCACCCATAGCTGCCGCTAATTTTTCTCTTTGCCACATCGAACGTAGCATTATTTTATCTTCTTCTTCTCTTTTACTTTTTTCACTTTTAGATTTTAAAAACAATAACCATTCATCGAAACCCATCATTTGCATCAATGATTTCTCCGTATCGATTATATTTTCTTTAGTCGCTAATAATTCTTCCTCTTTAGGTAAATTTTCGGGCACATTAATCCCTTCATACAAAAAATAATTTTCTGTAAAAACGGGCTCTATTAATAATTCTTCTTTCATTTTACTGACTTCAATTAGCGTATCGTCAATCTGATTTGTACGTGATGTTTTTTGTTCTGATTTAAGCTTTAATGATTGTTGCATTGTTTGATAAAAAAGTAACCAATTACCGGAATACAGTTGCATTTGATGACGCATATCCTTCGAAAATGGTTGGATAGAATGCTTTTGAGCCGCTTCCATATATCGCGCAGGTACAAAATAAGGGTATTGTTCCAACCAATTCTGAACTTGCACTTGCTCTTGTTCTGACAAACGCGAGGGATTTTGCAGCCAAGTTGTTATAAAATGTATTTGCTCTGTCATTAAACTATTTTATTGTATCAAATATCTATTACTTCTTGGAAATATTGTTGTACTCTTTGATTAAAAAATCACCAATTTACAAATGCTTTGTTGAAAATATCATCCGCCAACTGAGTACCAATATCTTCAATAAGTGCATTTTCTACTGTTTGTAAGGATTGAGTTGCACTAAAATCTGCAAAACGAGAAAAAGATTGAGTGAAACTGGATTTAGGATTTTTTCTATTTTTAAACTCTACTTGCAATGTTATGGTCAATCTATTTTGAGAAGCCGTTTGGGTGTTTTGCACACCGGTCACCGTTACATCATAAGCGCTAATATAGCCCGACAAATCATAATCTGCCGTTTCATTGTTTACTTGTGAAAGCCCTGTTTGAGACAATATTCGATTCCGGATTTTTTCCGTCATCGTGGCGCTTAATGAGGGCATTACATTGCGCGCCTTATTATCGAACGTATGAAAATAAATAGTTTTACCATCTATGCTGGCTCCGGTAAAGCTATAGATACCACAGCCACTTGTAAGTACAACCGTTAGTGATACTAAAAATAAAAAAAATCGTTGCATTAAATTGATGAGTAATTGAGCAAAATAATTAAAATTCAAACATTATTGTTCCTTTATTCCATTATTCTTTGATGTCGTATTCCTTAATTTTACGATAAAGCGTTCGCTCTGAAATACCCAATTCATTTGCAGCATCTCTTCGACGGTTTTTATGTTTTTTCAATGCTTTCAGAATAAATTCCTTTTCTCTATCACTCAATGCCAAAGTTTCTTCAACTTCTTCGTGGTGGTCAACATGTTGTTCATTATTGCCATGCGGGTAATATACCGGATTACTTGCAGCATAAGGGGCAGACAGTATTGGCGCAATAGACTCCGAGAAATTCACGTTCGGCAATTCATTTCCTTGGGGCACATTTGTAATACCCTGTCTATGTGCCAATTCAAAAACCAGTTGCTTTAAGTCGCCAATATCTTTCTTCATTTCAAAAAAGAGTTTATACAATATCTCTCTTTCCGTATTTGAAGTATATTCATTATGAAAAGAAGAACCAGATGTAGCGGTTGGCAACAAAGACATTCCAGTTGAGCGTTCGTTATTTTGTGGTAAAAAACGATGCAATACATCGGCAGTAATAGTAGTATCTGTAGCCAAAACAGAGACTTGCTCTGCAATGTTTTTTAACTCACGGATATTGCCCGGCCAAGGATAATTAATCAGTAGTTGAGTAGCTCCTCCATCTAAAATAATCGAATGTGTCTTATATTTTTGCGCAAAATCGGATGCAAATTTTCGAAATAAGATTGGAATATCTTCTTTTCTATCGCGCAATGATGGTACTCTAATGGGTACTGTACTTAGCCTGTAATATAAATCCTGACGGAAACGTCCTTGCTGTGTCTGCTCCAGCAAATCTTTATTTGTTGCAGCAATAACCCGCACGTTGGCTTTTTGAACCTTAGACGATCCTACACGAATATATTCACCGGTTTCTAACATCCGCAACAAACGAGCCTGAGTACCAATGGGCATTTCCCCAATTTCATCAAGAAAGATAGTTCCGCCATTTACTGTTTCAAAGTAGCCTTTTCGAGCATCAACAGCTCCAGTGAAAGATCCCTTTTCGTGACCGAATAACTCGCTATCAATTGTTCCTTCAGGTATCGCTCCACAGTTTACAGCAATAAACGGATTATGCTTTCGTGCCGAAAGCGCATGAATAATTTGAGAAAAAATCTCCTTCCCTACTCCACTTTCTCCTACAATCAATACGGTTAAGTCCGTATTTGCTACTTGTTCTGCCACATTCAATGCATGAATGAGACCAGGTGAATTGCCTATTATTCCAAATCTATTTTTTATACTTTGTATTTCCATTAATTCGTTCTTTTAAATAGAAACAATTTCACCCAAAAGCGTACCTGATGTTGCACTTGTTATGGTTACACTTACATAATCGCCTTTCTGCAAATTATAATTTTCCTTCGGGAAAACTACTACTTTATTTTGACTGTTACGTCCACTCCAATGTGCCTCACTGCGTTTACTGGTAGCCTCTATTAATACTTCAAAAGTTTGCCCTACAGATGCCTGATAGCTGGTCAATGAATGACCTCTATACATAGCGATTACTTCTTCCAGTCTTCTTTTTTTCACATCTTCCGGTACATCATCTTTATAGCGACGCTCAGCCAATGTACCTGGCCGTTCGCTATAGGTGTACATATAAGCCAATGCAAATTTGCATTCGTCAAATAAGCTCAGTGTATCCTTATGCTCATCTTCTGTTTCGCTGCAAAAACCAATAATAACATCAGTGCTTATATCACATTCGGGCATTATTTCCCTGATCCGTTTTACTTTGCTCAAATACCATTCACGTGTATAGGTACGGTTCATCATTTGCAAAACACGAGTGTTACCACTTTGTACAGGGAGATGAATACATTTACAAATATTGTGGTATTTGGCCATTGTGTACAATACGTCGTCTGTGATATCTTTAGGATGGGATGTACTGAACCGAACCCGCAACTGCGGTGATATTAATGCAACACGTTCCAACAGATGCGCAAACGTAACCGAATTCGTTTGGTCTTGTGCATGTTCCGGCGTAAAATGATAAGAATCTACATTTTGTCCTAATAGCGTAATTTCTTTGTACCCGTTTGCTACTAATTCTTTACATTCATTGATAATACTTGCTGCGTCCCGGCTTCTTTCTCTTCCTCGCGTAAACGGAACTACACAAAAAGTACACATATTATTACAACCGCGCATAATGCTTACAAACGCACTTACACCATTACTATCTAAGCGTACAGGGGCAATGTCTGCATAGGTTTCTTCTCTACTCAACAATACATTTACGCTTTTCTGTCCACTTTCTGCTTCACTAATGAGACTGGGCAAGCTACGGTAGGCATCAGGTCCAATAACCATATCTACCAGCTTTTCTTCTTCTAAAAATTTTGCTTTCAACCGTTCTGCCATACACCCCAAAACACCAATCAGCATTCCTGGCTTCGACTTTTTCATTTTACGAAAAATATGGAGCCGATTACGTACGGTTTGTTCCGCTTTATCTCGGATAGAGCATGTATTGATTAGGATAAGATTGGCATCTTCCATATTGCGTGTCGCGCCAAAACCTTCTTCGTGCAGTATGGATGCAACAATTTCGCTGTCGCTAAAATTCATTGCGCAGCCGTAACTTTCTATATAAAACTTCTTTTCGTATTGGTTGGTATCGTTGGAAAAGGGAGCATAAGCGGTGCCTTGCTTTTCTTCATCAATCACTTTTTCTAATATCTCTGCCATATTTACAGGTCGCAGTTTTGGGCAAAGGTATGATTTTAGTAGAAGCACAACTACGATAAAAGCAATTATGGGAATAATGAAATCTTATTTTGTCTGTTTGTCCGATTTGTAAATATTGGCTTACTTTTATCGCTCGAAAAGATATAAAATACAATAAACAAACCGGCTTATGCGTCTGCTCCGAATGTATATATTAATGACTGTTGTTTTTTTGGTATCCAATAATGTCCATGCACAAATAATAAAAGACCCGACTAGTTGGACTTACGAAGTGAAAAAAAAGTCGGTCAATGAGTACGAGCTGATATTCCACCTTTCCCTCAAAGAAGGCTGGCATGTTTGGTCCATCAAACCCGGTGGGGATGGATTTCAAATTATACCGTCCTTTGTTTTGGATAAAAATACTGCGTTAAAATCGCAAAGCAAGATTCGCGAAATAGGAAAACCAGTTACCAAAAAAGTGGAAGGAGTAAAAGGACTTGTGACTTCGCTAGCCAATAAGGTAGATTACATAATGACAGTGAAGGTAACAGGTAATACCCTACTCAAGGGCAAACAAGAATATCAGGTATGCAATGAAAATGTTTGCTTACCACCGATGAATAAAGACTTTGCATTTGAATTAAAATAAAGAAACTATTACCCCAAAGTACAAACAATTACATAACAAAAATTGAAAAAAGCCGCAATGATCAAACCACTTCAACACTTTCTCCTATTGTCCGCGTTACTATTGAGTAGCGTTGTTTCAAATGCCGAAATTACAAAAGATCCAACTAGCTGGACTTATGAAGTAAAGAAAAAAAGTGAAGGAAAGTATGACCTTATTTTTCATCTAAAACTCAAAGAACACTGGCATATCTGGTCTTTTAATCCCGGAGGAGATGGTTCACAACTGCCACCAACTTTTAATTTCAAGAAGAATCCATCCGTAAAGCTTATCGGAAAAGTAAAGGAAAATGGCACAATTAAAAGTGAAACAATTGAAGTCGTTGGTTTGGTACATTATTTCCTAAATAAAGTGAATTATGTACAACAGGTAGAAATACTGTCTAATACAAAAGCCACCGGCAATTTGACTTATCAAGTATGTGATGAGTCGATGTGTTTACCACCGACCACCAAATCCTTTAGCTTCGAAATAACTGATGCTGGATCAACGGTAAATGGTGATACCACAAGCACTGCAGCAGCTCCTCAAAAAGATAGTACACAAACTGCTGCTGCAATAGTGCCACAATCAAACAAACCAGATTCAAATACAAAACAAGGAAGTGATAATAAAGACGTCCCTAAATCAATTTGGCTCATCCTCTTATCTGGTCTAGGAGCAGGTTTAGCAGCAGTAGTTACGCCATGTATTTATTCAATGATCCCAATTACGGTATCTTTCTTTACCAAAAAGAGTAAAAATCGTAAACAAGGAATCATTAATGCATCCTTTTATTCCTTGTCTATCATTTTTATTTTTGCTGCGTTAGGTATGCTGATTGTTGGCGTATTTGGAGCAAACGCATTGAACACGCTATCTACACACTGGATCCCGAATCTTATTTTCTTTGCCATCTTTATCTTATTTGCATTCTCCTTCTTAGGTGCATTCGAGCTTACATTACCCTCCTCTTGGACGAACAAAGTTGATTCTAAAGCAAATACTAACAGTTTTACGGGTATCTTCTTTATGGCGCTTACTTTGGTGATTGTTTCCTTTTCCTGCACCTCAGCATTCATTGGTGGTATTGCGGTACTAGCCAGCAAAGGTGGTTTTTGGGGACCTTTGGTTGGATTTGGAAGTTTTGGTTTAGGCATCGCGTTGCCATTCACCATTTTTGCATTATTCCCATCTTATTTGAAAAATCTCGAAAAACCAGGTGGTTGGCAGAATGCAGTAAAAGTAACCCTTGGATTTTTGGAATTGGCCTTGGCTTTAAAATTCCTATCTAATGCCGATTTAGCCAAAGGTTGGCGTCTGTTGGATAGAGAAATTTTCATTGCTATTTGGATTGTACTTTCTATTCTTTTAGGCTTGTATCTGCTTGGCAAATTACGTTTCAGCCACGATGATGATTTACCTAAAAACATGTTTGGAACTGCATATATTTCCATTCCCCGCTTGCTCCTTGCCATTACGGCATTTAGTTTCGCGGTATATATGATTCCCGGCATGTGGGGAGCTCCATTAAAAGCGATTAGTTCATTTGTACCTCCAATGGGTACGCAAGATTTTGTAGCCAATGGTGGTAGCCCTACAGCGAGTCACGATAATGGTGCCAAACCGCCGATGAAATATGTTGACAAATTAAAAATTTACGAACCGGAAGTGGCTACTAAATATGGTTTAGTTACATACTATGATTTGGATGAAGCCAAAGCCGCAGCTAAACTATTAAAGAAGCCATTGATGCTGGATTTCACAGGTATTAACTGTGTCAATTGCCGCAAAATGGAAGGACAGGTATGGAGCGATCCGGAAGTGATGAAACGCTTAAAAGAAGACTTTGTAGTAGTGTCCTTGTATTGCGATTATAATAAAGAAGAATTACCTGAGTCTGAACAATATGAATCTAAGGCTTTGGGGTCGAAAGTAGTAACTGTTGGTAATAAAAATGCGGACTATCAGGCTACTCATTTTAATACCAACGCTCAACCTTTTTATTTTTATATCGACGAACACGATAATTTGCTTGCACCAAACGGTTATGGATATGACCCTGATGTAACAAAGTTTATTGCGCACCTCGACGCTGTAAAAGCAAAATATAAAGAGTTGAATAAGTAAAACAGAACAACGCATTTTAGGATAAAAACCTAACGCATGATACAACAAATCAATTTATTGCTATCGCCGGCAGAAGCGATACAGGATAACCAAATCCTCAAAAATATTGTTGCTACAACAGGTATCAGATCCAATCGAATTACAGGGTTTAATATTGTTCGGCAATCTATAGATGCGAGAGGCAAAGCTGTAAAAATACAACTACAATTGTCTGTTTTTATAGATGAGCCTTTTCAGGAAAAGGAGACCTTCAATCCCGAGCTTCAAAATGTACGTAATAAACCAAGTGTAGTAATTGTAGGCGCGGGTCCTGCAGGTCTATTTGCTGCTTTACGGTTAATTAGTTTGGGTTACAAACCTATTGTGCTGGAACGAGGGAAAGATGTCCGTAGTCGTAGGCGCGACCTAGCCGTAATGAATAAAACCGGTGTTGTAAATGCTGAATCCAATTATTGTTTTGGTGAAGGCGGCGCAGGTACTTATAGCGACGGAAAGCTCTATACGCGTGCAACCAAAAGAGGTAATGTGCAACGTATTTTACAACTGTTTGTATATTTTGGAGCCGAAAGTCATATTCTTTACGAAGCACATCCCCATATTGGTACCAATAAATTACCACAGATCATTACAGCTATGCGCGAGCAAATTATAGACTGTGGTGGAGAAGTACATTTCGAGACGAAGCTCACTGATATTTTGCTCCACAACAATATAGTTAAAGGAGTTGTTACACAAGATGGTAGCAAGATCGACTGCTCACGGCTCATATTGGCAACAGGACATTCTGCGCGGGATATTTTTGAATTATTGGAAGATAAAAAAATATTGATTGAAGCAAAACCATTTGCTCTGGGTGTACGTATCGAACATCCACAAGCATTGATCGACAGTATCCAATACCATTGTAATTATCGAGACGAACATTTACCTCCTGCCAGTTATTCACTGGTGAGTCAAGAAAATGGTCGTGGTGTCTTTAGTTTTTGTATGTGCCCCGGTGGTATTATTGCGCCGGCATCTACAGGCCCTGGCGAATTAGTAGTCAATGGATGGAGTCCTTCCAAACGCAATAACCCCTATGCCAATTCCGGTACTGTGGTGGCTATAGATGAACGGGATTTTCAGAAATATGGGTTTAATGGGAAGCTTGCGGGAATGCATTTCCAACAAATGGTGGAACAAAATTGCTTCAATGCAGGTGGCGGTAATTTAATTGCTCCGGCACAACGGATGGTAGATTTTGTAAACAATAAATCATCTGCTACATTACCCGATTGCTCTTATATACCGGGTATTGCAAGTGTGCAAATGAAAGATATTTTACCTAAAGAAATCAACGACGCACTACGCAAAGCAGTACAAAGTTTTGGTAAAAAAATGAAGGGTTATTACACCAACGATGCGCTACTTGTTGCTACCGAATCACGTACCAGTAGCCCCGTTCGTATTCCCCGAGACAAAGAAACGCTTGAGCATCCGCAGATAAGAGGACTGTATCCATGTGCTGAAGGAGCAGGCTACGCCGGCGGTATTGTAAGCGCCGCCATTGATGGGGAACGGTGTGCCGAGATGGCCGTTAGTTTATTCACATATTAAACTGAACGCCTTGTAAATTTTGTATTTAAAACAACTCAAATTGGTTCATTTGAAGCAATCGTGTACCCGCCCAAATATCACCTAAGCGCGGCTGGTGTCTCAAAAACCTAAAAATATCTACAAAAGGAATAAAAAGGGAGAGATTTCTTAAAACGCTTCTTTTATAATCATTCGTCATAGATGGACCATCTTGCCTTACTACTCTGTATTGCATTATTCTTTTGCCAATGCTCTGCTCATAAAAAATGGCATCCCGCAATAAGAATAAAACAATCATAATACAATAACCCAATATGGCAACGAAATGTATATGGGTAATTGATGCAAGAAGGTTTAACGCAAATGCAGGTACATAAGCTACCAACAAATCTATAATTAACCCCGCAAATCTTTGTTGAAAATTTACCTCTGTCATTATCTTAAATTTAGTCGTTTTAAAAACTTAAGCAGTTCGTGGCTTAATTACTGAGAATGAAATCAACAAATATTATTTACAAGTGTTGAACCATAAACTGTAATTAAAAATTGTCAAATACTGTGCCACAAAACAGAAACATCATTATATAAAAAGACTATATAGATTGCAAGTTCTTGACAAACAATATTAAAGTAAATCAATAAAAATAAACTATCGATGACCTCTCCCTACCAAGGATAAAAATATCATTCAGGGAACGTAAAATAATTATTGGTAAAAAATCCCCCCTTTTTTCACTACATGGTTAGCAGAATAAATCAATCACAATCGCTTAACATTGTGCACTAATTTATTTTAAACAATGAAAAGAATATCCCTATTCATCCTTCTTTTATTTTTTGTTGTTTCATCTTCTTCTGCACAAAAAAATATTGTCGGAAAAGTAATCGATACTTTTAATAATGAAGCATTAGAATATGCTACTATAACCATTTTGCGCTCATCAGACTCCGTTTTGTTAGGTTATACTCATAGCAACAAGGAGGGGAATTTTTCTTTAAAAGTGGCTGATGAAAAAAAATATCTGCTACTCATTACCTATCCGGAATTTGCTGATTATATAGATGTTATCCCTAATAATAAAGAAGCAACTTTATCTCTAGGACAAATAATGTTATATACTCGAGGCAAATTACTAAGCGAATTTGTGCTTCATCAAAAGAGAGGTTCTATTTTGATAAAAGGTGACACAACTGAGTATGTTGCAGATAGTTTCAAAGTAGATGCAAATGCAAATGTAGAATCGCTTTTAAAGCGTTTACCCGGCTTGCAAGTAGATAAAAATGGCCAAGTAACCGCACAGGGAGAAAAAGTGCAAAAAATATTAGTAGATGGCGAAGAATTTTTTAGTGACGACCCTGCCGTCGTTACTAAAAACCTGCAAGCCAAAACGGTAGATAAGGTACAGGTATTTGATAAAAAAAGTGAAAATGCGGAGTTTACTGGTATTGATGATGGTATCCGTACTAAAACAATTAATCTAAAATTAAAAGACAAGTACAAAAAAGGATATTTTGGAAAACTGGCACTTGGTGGAGGTAGTGATGGCTATTTCGAAAATCAAGGCATGTTTAATTTATTCCGTGGAAAACAAAAATTCTCCGTGTACGGCATCACTGCCAATACGGGTAAAATCGGACTTTCTTACGATGACAAGAATAAATATACAAATAGCGGGCAAGCCTATTCAGATGAAGAATCCGGACAATTTTTTACATACGCTAGCAGTGACGAGCAAGATATAAACTGGGATGGTTCCTATAATGGGCAGGGTTTGCCAAAAGCCTGGACAGCAGGTGCTCATTTTTCAGACAAATGGAATGATGATGAGCAGCATTTAAACTTAAATTACCGGTTCAACAGAAGAAGTATCGAAACAGTAAACAATACACTGACTCAATATACTTTACCTGACTCTGCCTATTACAACAACCAAAAAACCAATACTTTTTCTACTTCGGATAAACACAGCATGACCGGGTTATACGAATGGACAATTGATTCATTGTCTTCACTTAAAATAACAGCAGACGCTGCCCAGGCGAATAAAATCAATAACAGTAATATAGACGCAGATACACGTGGAAGCGCAGGAGGAATTATCAACAATAGTTTGCGTAAAACAAGTAATGAAGGATTAAATCAAAATATGAATGCAGCTGCCATATGGAAAAAACGTTTTAAGAAAAAAGGCAGAAGCATGTTGTTAGAACTGGATGCCAACCAGGCATACAATAATAATGATGGTTTTTTATACGCCACCAACTCTTTTTACTCGAATGGATCAATAGACAGTACTGCGATCATTGACCAGAAGAAAAAAACAGAGTCCAGAACATCTTCTATTGCGGCGAACCTTACTTACACAGAACCCATTTCTAAAAAAGGGTTTTTAGAATTGAAGTATCGATTCAACAGTCAAAATAATTTTTCAAAGCAACTGTCTTTTAATAAAGATGCCGATAATAATTATACTGCACTCGATACATTATATAGTACTGATTATAATTTTGATGTAAAAACACATCGTGCCGGAGCCAGCCTCAGATGGGTGTATGATAAGCTCAACTTCTCATTTGGTGTTGCTGCGGCCAATACCAATTTCCTGCAAACAGACAACTTATACAAAACAACGAAAGAACGGGACTTCAATAATTTTTACCCCGCGGCAGGAATTAATTTCAAATTGAACAAACAAAGTGGCTTACGTATCAATTACCAGGGAAGTACCAAGCAACCCAGTATAGATCAACTCCAACCGGTGCACCAAAATACGGACCCGCTTAATATATCAATCGGTAACCCGAATCTACAGCAGGAATTCAGAAACGCTATTAGCTTCAGTTATAATAGCTACAAAGTATTAAAAGGGACTTATTACTATGCCGGGGGAGGTACTACTTTTACCAGTAATGCGATCAGTACCAGTCAAAATGTAACGTCCTCAGGAATAAGGACATCCCAATATGTGAATGTTTCCGGCAATTACAATAGTTATCTTTTTGCAGGAGTAGGATATAAAGTTCCAAAATGGGATTTGAATTATGGCTTTAATACAAATATCAATCAGGGCAGGAACAACAATATTGTGAATGGCGAGAACAATAAAAATGATAATAATACGTATGTTTTTGGCGGGTCAATCAGTTATGACAAAGAGAAAAAAATAAGCATCAGTTACGATCCATCCGTATCCTACAATGAGAATAAAAGTAGCATCAACCAGGTAAATACCAATTACTGGAGCACGAAGCAGGATTTTAATGTGCTGATTTATTTGCCTCTGAAATTTCAATTCAGTACTGATTTCAACTGGAATATCCGGCAACGGACTGTCGCCTTTGACCGGAATAATAACGTGTTTCTGGTCAATGCTTATGTGTCTAAAAGGTTTACAAAAAAGGACGAATTTGAATTGCGCATCTCCGTATTTGATATTTTTAATAAAAACATGGGCTTTAGCCAATACGGGTCCGGCAATGCCGTTACACAACAAAACTATAATACCATCCGCCGCTATGCTATGTTATCGTTTATATGGAATTTTACACAGACTCCAAAAGACAAAGCAAGTGACGAAAACCAAATCATGGAGATAAAAAAATAGTTGTTCTTAAAATATAGATATTAATGAAACATAAAATCATATTCACCCTTATTGTTTGTTGCAGTTTGGCATTGGAATCAACTGCGCAAGTTGTATTACAAGGTAAAATTGAATACACCCGCAAAATGAATATCCATCGCCAATTCGATGATATGGGCTCTGATAACAATAGTTACATGGAAGCGTTTATTGCCAAAATCCCGAAATTCGATACCCGAAATTTTGCACTTTACTTCAATGCTAAATACAGTAAGTACACGCCTATAAAACAGGAAGAAAATCCGATGCTGGGCATGATGGGCGGGCTACCCGGCACAGAAACTCAGGTATGGAATGATTTTACCCAACAAAAAACAATCGCCTTCAAAAAAGTATATGAACAAAATTTCCTAATCAACGACAGCATACGCAAATGCACCTGGAAGATATTGGATGAGGTTCGAACTATTGCAGGCTTTAATTGTCGGAAAGCGACAACACGTATCAATGATAGTGTCGTTGTCGTTGCCTTTTATACCGACAAAATTGCCGTTAGCGGTGGCCCAGAAATGTTTGCAGGATTGCCGGGTATGATTATGGAACTTGCTATTCCTCGTTTATACACTACATGGGTGGCTCAAAATGTGACAATTGTAAATGTTGGCGAAGCAGAGCTGACTGTCCCGGAGAAAGGCAAGAAAACAAATCTTTCGGAGATGGCTAAAAGTATTAAGAGCAGTACAAAAGATTGGGGCAAATTTGCAGACAAAAGTATCTGGTGGTCGAATTTGTAATTTTCTATACTTTAGCATCCTCAATCCAAATTTAATATCATGAGTGATTCAATTAAAAATTTACAACCTAATATTTTATGGTCTCATTTTGCAGACTTAAATGCAATACCCCGCCCATCTAAAAAAGAGGAAAGAGTAATTGCTTTTATGAAAGCCTTTGGTGAAAGTCTGAATTTACCGACGAGCGTAGATAAAGTGGGTAATGTCATTATCAAAAAACCTGCAACCCAGGGTATGGAAGATCGACAAACAGTGGTTTTACAAAGCCATATCGATATGGTGCACCAAAAAAATGCTGATACCGTTTTCGATTTTGAACAGCAGGGAATTGATATGTATGTGGACGGCGACTGGGTTAAAGCAAAAGGAACGACACTTGGCGCAGACAATGGCATTGGAGTAGCGACAATTATGTCTATTCTATCTTCAACAGATATTGCTCATCCGCCAATAGAAGCATTATTTACAATTGATGAAGAAACAGGCATGACTGGTGCTTTAAATTTAGAAGGAGGATTGCTCGATGGTAAAATTTTATTGAATCTTGATACAGAAGAAGATACTGAATTGACCATTGGCTGTGCAGGTGGTGTTGATGTTACTGCCAAAGGCAATTATGAGCAAATCCCTATTTCGGCTGGTACTACTGCTTTTGAGATCAGTGTGAAAGGCTTAACCGGTGGGCATTCAGGTGCTGATATTCATTTAGGCAGAGGCAATGCCAACAAAATAATGAACCGTATTTTGCTGAGCCTCGACAAAGAAATTGGCATCAATATCAGTAGTATAGATGGCGGTAGTTTACGCAATGCCATACCTCGTGAATCTGTGGCCATCTTTGTTAGCGATGAACATAAAGGAACAGCGCTGCAAAACGCATTTACAGCATTAGTTCAGGCTATTAAAACAGAATATACACTTACTGATCCGCACCTGACCATTACAATAAACACAACGGAATTGCCACAAATGCTGATGAATAAAGCATTTCAAGAAAAATTATTGCGTTCGCTCTATGCTTGCCCGAATGGCATTTATAGAATGAGTCCTGCCATACAAGGTCTGGTGCAAAGCTCTAATAACCTGGCTCGTGTGTTGATCAAAGATGGCAACTATAACTTACAATGCCTTACACGTAGTTCGGTAGATAGTGAAAAAGAAGATTTAGCAACTGCTATTGCAAGTGCCTTTGAATTGATGGATGCAACCTTGAGTTATGGTGGTGCATACCCAGGCTGGCAGCCCAAACCAGATGCTCCGATTGTCCAATTGATGAGCCAGCTTTACGAAGAATTATTTGGTACAAAACCCCATGTAAATGCGGTACACGCCGGATTGGAGTGTGGTATTCTAGGCACCAATTATCCTGAGATGCAAATGATTTCTTTTGGCCCGAATATCTATGGCGCGCACTCTCCAGACGAAAGAGTACAAATCAGTTCCGTTCAGAAATTTTGGAAATATTTCTTAGAAACATTAAAGCGGATACCGAAAAATTAAAACAACATGAGCCGCAAATTGCGGCTCATGTTGTTAGCAATATTATTCGGTCAAAAAAGTCATCGCTAAATAACCACAAGCCAGTTTCATTCTACTCCCATACCAACTAAACATTTCTCCGTCCACCAATTGGATGCGACTATCCGGCAAAATAGCCTGCAATTCTGCAATGTGCTTTTCTTTGAACGGATATGGTTCTGAGGATAGTAAAACAATTTCGGGCGCGAGTTGTCGGAGTACTTCTAGTGTCGTTTCCGGATAACGGGTTTGAGTTGCATATACATTTTTCCAACCAATGTGGTTGATCATACTGTGGATAAATGTATCGTGACCTATAGTCATCCAGGGATCTTTCCAAATGAAATAAGCAATTCGTTTAGGTTGGTTTATTGGTCGCAAAGCATCGAAACCGGACTTGATTTCCTGTAACAATACCGAGGCTTCAGCACTTTTATTGACCAGATCACCAACAGTTCGAATCATTTCCATAGCCTGAGCGATATTACCAATATCGCTTACCCAAACAGGAAATTTGGTTGCTAAAAATTCTATTTCTGTTTGTGTATTTTCTTCTTTATTGGCAATAATCAAATCTGGATTTAATGCCAATATCTTATCGATGTGCAGCTTCTTCGTACCTCCTACTCTGAGCTTATTACGCCACCATTGCTGAGGATGAACGCAAAATTTAGTTATACCAATCACCTCCTCTTCCAAACCTAAATCAAACAACAATTCGGTCTGAGAAGGAACTAATGATACAATACGTTTGGGTGGAAAATGAATTTCCAATTTATTGCCCATCATATCGACAAAGTACTTGGTTTCCATAGCGTTTTTACTGAAACTTCTTATAGTAGAGCAGTATAAAGAAGGAGAGCACCATATCGAATGGGAAGAACGCGTCTGAAAAAATACGTTCAGGGGTATCCATTTTTGTAAAATAATGCAATCCGAGACACAGCATAGTAAATACAATATAACTCATTGCAGCCCATTTGCGCATATCGCACACAAATAGCCAGATGACACTAAATAGAGCCATACACAAAGGTCTCAGCCAGTCCTGTTGCCCTAAAGGTGTAGGATAAAGGGTAACAACAGCTGCGATTGTTATCACTATTTGAAACAAAGCCGCCCATGGAAATAATATGGGCGGCTTGCTGATGATTCGTTTTAGAAAACTATTTTGCATGAAGCTGTTTTGCTTTATTTAGAAAACGCGTTGATGATATCGTACTTAGTAAGGATATGAAAATCGCCACTATCATCTTTTGCTAGAACCGCTCCATTATCTTTATTAATGTAGTGTGATAGTCTATCGACACGGGTATCCATATTTACGACAGGCATTGCAGCCTCCTGTACCTCTTTTACTTGTTTTTCTTTTATACCTGCATCTTCCATCAGCTTTTTGAATAAACCGTTTTGGGTGATACTGCCCGTCATTTCACCATTGCTCATTACGGGTATTTGTTCAATATCGTATTTATTCATCAATTCCATAGCCTTAGCTACCGTATCCTGGCCATCTACTGTTACTACCCTTCTACGACCTAAACCGCCGATCAAATCCTTCACTGTGTTTACATCCAGGAATCCCCGTTGCAACATCCATTCGTCATTATATATTTTGCCTACATAGCGGCTGCCATGATCGTGGAAAATGACAACTACAAAATCGTCCTTTTTCAATTTATCCTTTAGCTGATGTAAACCAGCAACTACAGAACCTGCTGAATAGCCTACAAAAATTCCTTCTTCTTTCGCAATTCTGCGTGCCATTACAGCCCCATCTTTATCAGTCACTTTTTCAAAGTGATCGATAACACTCTTGTCATAGTTCTCAGGTACAAAATCCTCTCCAAATCCTTCCGAGATGTATGGATGTACTTCCTTCATGTCTATCTCTCCGGTGTCGAACCATTTTTTGAGCAATGAACCATAGCTATCTATAGCCCACATTTGTATATTGGGATTTTGTTCTTTAAAGTATTTTCCCAAACCTGTAATCGTTCCACCTGTACCCGACGCTACCACTACATGCGTTACTTTTCCATCGGTCTGATTCCATATTTCGGGAGCAGTTTGCTCATAGTGTGCTAAGCGGTTGGCGAGATTATCATATTGATTAACATACCAGGAATTAGGAACTTCAGTAGCCAATCTTTTAGATACAGAATAATAAGACATTGGATCTTCCGGTTCTACGTTTGTAGGGCAAACTATCACTTCTGCACCCATTGCACGCAATATATCCACTTTCTCTTTCGATTGTTTGTCTGTAGTGGTAAATATGCATTTGTAACCCTTAATAATTGCGGCTATTGCCAATCCCATACCCGTGTTACCCGATGTACCTTCAATAATAGTTCCTCCCGGTTTTAAGCGACCATCCAACTCCGCCACTTCTATCATTTTAAGTGCCATACGGTCTTTGATGGAGTTGCCAGGATTGCCATATTCTATTTTAGCATATACAGGACAAGGCAAATCTGCCAAAACTTTATTCAATCTTACAAGTGGTGTATCGCCGATTGTTTGTAGAATATTATCGAATACTTTATGCATAACCTCTAAATTTATATTAATCAATATGCGGCGAAAATAACCATTTATTTTTTGAATTCGATCATACAAACGACAGTACTTGAATTACCGTTTTCATCCTCAAAGAGGAGCATACGGTATATTTGTATGCTCTTTGATGATGAAAGTAGATGAGCAGGTAGAATTATTCCAATTGATATTCCAGCCTTACTACAATGCGCGCCGATTTTTGTTTGCTATAAATATCATTATTGCCACTATAGCTATCCTCTGAAACTGTACCTTGTCCTGTGATCTGAAAAACACCAAGATTGGCCATTTTAAGCTTACCTAAATTACCACCAGCCGTTTTTACCGTTTTTTGCGCACGTTCTTTAGCATCTTGTGTGGCCTTTTCAATAAGATCATGTTTCAGACTTGGTAAGTCAGAATAAGTATATTGCACGGTGTTGGGATTAAACTCAATACCTGAATTGATTAACTCGGAAGTTTGGTCAGCGACATCCTCAATACGCTTCATTAAATCAGGATTTTTTTTGCTGCTTATCGTAATCGTTTGCTTGGCGATATACCCATCAAATGTCTTTTCTGTCTTAATATCACTTGCGTTAAGTTTACTAAAATCGTGAGATTGAATTTCAACCGTTTTATAGGTTTTCTCAAAATCCACCCCGCTAAATGTTATTTCATTTGGTTTGAAACCCTTTGAAATAAAGAAATTCTTTACTTTCTCTTTATCAGCTATAATAATAGCATAAGCTTCTTTAGCATCCATTGCCTTTGCAGTATAGTATCCGGAAAAAAGCATTTCATCGGAAGTGAAATCCTTTGTCCCCAAACCTGCTACTGATATGGTATCCTGGCTAGCATTTCTTTGCTTGAAAGCTCGACCCAGCAATGCTCCTGTGATAATAATAGAAAGCCCTATAATCAGCGCTTTTAATACGTTTTGCTTTTCCATAAAAGTATATTTATTTAAGATCAGGTTGAAAGGTTATAAATAGACTGAAAAGAATACATAATCCGTAAAATAATTCTCTTTTGATTTTTTTATTTACTTTTTTAGGTGAAGGTATTCCCTAAAATAGCCACATTCATCGATCACATCCTGATAGTATTTTGTGTTTTTGAAATTTTGCATTGCAGAAAAATCAACAGGTCCAAGATAAGCGTATCCAAAATCAAAATCTTTATTTTTCTTAAACGCAGCATTGTACATTTCATTTTGTGTACACTTAGCGATCATAAAAGTACATTTAGCCTTTTGTTCATCCGTTTGAGCTGCAGCAAGCGCTTTTTTATAATAACCCATAGCAAGATGATTATCGACAAGCATATTATCAAACATGTTCGGGCTAAAAGAATACAATAAAAATTCTCCTCCAATGACTTGGCATTCATAAAAATATCGCGCATTGCCATAATAAGAGATATTGTAAAAGGCATTAGCCAGCAATAAATTATTGGCATATACATCCTGATTCACAGCTATTTTATCCTGCATCTCTTTCAGTTTCTCCAAAAAGCTCAATTTTGTATATTTGATCTTCTGTGCTGCTTCATGGTCACAATCGTGGCAATCTCTGATACGCCCGTTAAATGGGTTACCCAACAATTGCGTAGCACTCCCAGTCCCTTCCTTCATCAAAGTGATCGCCTCGTTTATTCTATCTTCAAATGCCAATTGAATCGCCTGAAATTCGTTAATATCAGTGGTTTTAACCGGATAAATATTTTGACAGTATTGTTCAAATGAGCTTGGGTTCGCTTTTTGTAAAAAAGCTTTCATGTTAGCCGTTTGCTTTTTATCGGTATAAAACGTGTCCTGATGCGCAAAACATTCTGCTTTCAGCCATTCGTTCTGCTTCTTGTATTTTGCAGACATATTCAGCTTTGCCCATGAGTAGGCTGTGGTGTACCTAAAGTTGTGCAAGCCCATTTTTTCCGTATTAAGTGTTTGCAACCATTCCAAATCGGGCAATAATTTACTTTCAGCAGCTGCATCTAATGTTTTAAAACTTGCTAGCTGATTAATAAAGAGCAATAGGCGATACTGCGCTTGTAGTAAATTTGTTTGGGGTAAAGTGGTTTTTGCTAATGTGTAATATTGACTTGCTTTAGCATTGTCTTCATAAAGGAAATGCAAGTACCCGGCAGCCAATTGCCACATATATGGTTTGGAAGTATTTTGAGCATTTGCAATGCGCTCCACAAGCTGCAAGGTTTGTAGTTTTGCTGAATCTTTTGAAGTGATGTGTGTGCTGACATCATATCCATAACGATCATAGCCAGAAACCCTGTTTTCTTCAATATTAATGAGCCGTGACAGTAATAGTTCTAATTTTTCGCTTTTAGGGTCTAATTGGTAAATCTCTTTTATAGAACGTTGTTCGTCGAAGTAAATACCCAAAAGTTGCCACAACGTTGCTTTCTCTTGATTATTGCTGCACAACTGCAATGTAGCATTCCAGTCGCTTTCATTTTGTGGATGAAAACTATAATGGGCTACGGTTTTAAATGCAGCACCAGCATCATATACTTTGCTATATAAATAATTGGCTTGACTGTATTTTTTTTGCTTGTAATACGCACCAGCTTCATAGCTCATGGCACGGTAATACATTACATTTTGCGTAAAATCGTCTTTGTACTTTTCGAACCAATCAATACAGGTGTTATAATCTGCACCAAAAAAATAACTTCTTATGATTTGAAACCAATAGCGTTGCTTAATAAATTTATCTTTTGTTTTGGAGAATTGACTTTCTAATCCAATACGGATCAATTTATCTGCATCAGACAAGGTCTGCTTTTTACTCGTGTCGTAATCCCAATAATAAGATACTACAGCCGCATAAGCTTCATTGGCTTTGGCGTAAACCAAGAACGTAAAAAATGCTTTCAATTTTTTACTATCCCGATTCTGAACCATAGAAAAATGAGTCACCTCCTTCGGTAAAGGGTTTGACGCATTTTCAAAATACTGACTCACGGAATCTACTATACCTTTTCGTGCCTGCAATAAAAAATAATGAAGCTCCGTATCTGATTTGGAGATACCCAAATAACCCTGCCATTCATTAACTACATCGTCGTTGAACCGTTGTACATGGGCTTCATCATGCCCAATACCATAGTAAAATTGATCGGAATAAAAGAATGGCGCATAAGCCGTATCGACAAAGCTTTCAGGTGTGAAAGAAGAATTACCTCCATCATCCCAGCCCCCGTCTGCACAAGCCCATACAATACCCGCTCCCGCTACTATAATACTAATAAAAATAATTAGCGACTTGTTTGAAAATCTGCGCATCATAACGTGAAATATTAAGCGAATCTAAATCATAAAAAATAATTTGATACACATTTTTGTTACAATTATTACTCAAATCCTGTGCCATCTGGATCAATTGATTTTGACCCATCTGCTCTACTTTAACTTCGTCTTTCGCTTTGAAATAAAAGCCATTTTTGAAAAAACTGTTGTTGGCTCTATAGCGAAAATTACCCGTTTTAATAAATAGCGAATCATGGAGCATGTCCCGTTCATCCATCTTACTCAGTAATTCTACGACTTTACCGTCTCGCAGATGAATACACCATGCAAAAATAGGCAATGCAATATCGAGCGGTAAAGGATATTTTTTACATGCACCGATATACTTGAGTGCCGTTGGCCTATCATAAATAGAAAGCAAATCAGAAGTATTGATTTTACCCATATTATAGTACATCAACACGCCTTTATCTACTGGAGGAACACCCGTTTTGTCCGAATATTTGATTTGGTGTAAACGAATAGTTGCAGATAATTTTACCGGTTGATTATTTTGAACCAAATATTTTCGGAACGAATCAATAAATGCAAAATAAAGATGCGCCGTATTAACAGTCCAATCGCAATCGAATTGAAGCTCATTAATCCGAATTGAAGCACTAGCATTTATTTGGCTGACTAAGTGCCAAGTATTTGATGCTAATGCACCCATTTCTTCTTGTTTACTATTTTCAAAAACATTATTTTTAATATAAATAACAGGAACGATCTCTATGCTGTTGACCATCTTCTGCGAAAATGTAACGGGAACAACAGGAATAGCCCGAGACAGGCTTGGCTCATAATTAATATCGAAGTAATGAAGATATAGTTTAGTCACACTGTTATTGCGTAATGCCTCTATTTCATTAGCTTTTAGTGCATAATTAGTTCTCCAGTAATAAAACGAGACTGCAGTTTTTTTATTACCATGGCTACAAGAAGTGCTTAATAACAATAAGACAAAAAATAGGATAAAAGCTACTGTTATTTGTTTGGTGTGTAACAGCATACTTACCATTTTTTTTCAATACTCTCCCAAATAGAAAGGTAACTGTAATAACGTTCCTCAGATACAATACCCTCCTCTACCGCCGACTTTACAGCACAACCTGGTTCGTTGATATGTTTACAATTATTGAATCGGCATTGCGACAATAATCTTTTCATTTCAGGAAAGTATTCGGACAATTCCGCCTGGCTCATATCAATTAATCCGAATTCTTTCACACCGGGAGTATCAATGATACTACCACCTTGCGGCAATTCAAACATCTCTGCAAAAGTAGTTGTATGCTGCCCTTTGCCACTCCAGTCGGATACATCTTCTGTGCGTAAATCCACACCAGGTATCAATTGGTTGATGAGCGTACTTTTACCCACCCCGGAATGCCCACTAAACAAGGTTGTTTTATCTTTTAATTTATCTTGAAGTTGCTGTAAGCTTCCACTATCAAGTGCAGATACAGATAATACTTCATAACCCGCATCTCCATATATATGTTGCCATTTGGCAAGTGTTTCCATGTCTTTTTCTTCCAGCAAATCCGTTTTATTGACTAAGAGAATAGACTTTACATGATAAGCTTCTGCGGTTACTAAAAAACGATCAATAAAACCCATCGAAGTTTGAGGACTGGCTATAGTAACAATAAGTAAGGCAAGGTCGAGATTAGCAGAAATAATGTGCTTATGATGCCGGTTGTGTGGCGATACTCGAATAATATAGTTGTTGCGTGCATGAACATTATTGATCATTGCCCGATCGCCTTGTCCTTCTTCGGGTTCCATATCTACAATATCACCAACAGCGATAGGATTGGTAGAAGAGATAGCCGTATCGATTTTCATCTTGCCTTTTATCCTTGCTTGCCATACATTACCCTCGTAATCTTTTACCTGATACCAGCTTCCTGTCGATTTATATACTCTTCCCTTCACAATAATTTTGTTTCATGTCACTTATACAGCCTTGATATAAAGTTATAGGCTTATTCAATTCTCAATGCAATAATTGGATCTAATTTCGCAGCTTTTAGTGCCGGATAAATACCCGAAATAACACCAACAACGGTACAAATAGAAACACCAAGCAGTATCCATGCCCAAGGTATTACAAAGGCGACATCAAATTTTGCGGACAATGCAAAACCTATTAACAAGCTAAATAAAATACCGAGCACGCCACCCATTAAACTAATGATAATAGACTCTAATAGAAATTGCTGACGAATGACTGCCGACCTTGCTCCCAGTGCTTTATTGATACCAATTTCTCGGGTACGCTCAACAACTGACACTAGCATGATATTCATTAGTCCGATTATAGAGCCCAGTAATGTTACAATCGCTATTCCCATTGCAGCATAACCTATTTTACCGACAATTTCCAGCACCATTTCCACCATCGAATTGTTTTGACTGACTGTGAAATTATTTTCTGTTCCTAAAGGTTGTTTTCTAACAACTCTAAACAAACCTTCAGCTTCTTCACTGGCAATACTTTTCATTTTCACATTACCGACTAATACACTAATCGCATAAGAATTGTCTGTACCATACACTGAACGAGCAGTATTGACGGGTATCATTACCATATTATCGGCATTCATCATCATACTCCCACCCTTTTCATCAGCTACACCTATCACATTAAATTTATTGGCGCCTACAGATACCATTTGATTAACCGCTTTACGCGCATCTTTAAATATTTTTTTGGCTACGGCATTACCTAAAATACAAACATAGCTTCCATTCTCTTCTTCATTTTTAGAAATATCTCTGCCTACCAATAACGCTGTTTGAGAAATACTTAAATAGTTTTGGTCAACACCCATTACCCGTACATTAGGATTTGTTTTTTCAGCCTGGTTGCTCACTGTTGCAACCATCGTACCCACCACCGACATGCCGACAGTTGTATTCGGAAACTGATAGCGCTGTTTAAATTCTTTCGCCTCGTCGTATGTGATATTCTTAATTTCGGTAGTTGATATTTGCATCCCTCTACCCCCTTTGTTCTTTTTAGTTTTTATCACCTCATTGGTTATTTGAAATGAGTTTGCCCCCATACTACTAAAGTTGCTACTCACCCCAGCCTTCATTACATCTGTAGCGGTAAGTATGCCCACCAATGCTGTAATACCCAATGTAATGATGAGTATAGTGATGGATGAACGTAAGATATTTGCACCAATAGTGCGTAATGCCTGTGATATATTGAATCTTAATTGTTGCATGAACCCGACAAAGTTAAAGGCTTCTTATTGAAAATAACTGCCCTTTATTGATTTAAACTTACTGTTTTACAAAGTGATCGAATTAAAGTTCTACAAAAGCTTATCTAGTGTTTCTGCTCAAATAAATATTACAGATCACACTATTTGATGCTTAATTGTCCCAACAACTCATTGGTTTCGTTCAAATGCATCAGTATTCATTTATATTTATGATCATTATTAACAGTACATTGTCTAATATTACTATTATGAAAAAACAAAATTATAGTAATCATAAAAGGTATTACATCCCGCATCATTTTATATTTCTGCCACTAATGCTTATTTCCGTAGTGTACGGTGTGATCGCAGCGTATAATAATCCAATGCATCGACTGGAGTGGATATTGTTTAGCATCTTATCTTTTTCCATTTTATATCTGGCCATCATGTTGCGCCAGCATTATGCACTAGGCAATCAGGACAGAATTGTACGTTTAGAATTTCGACTACGATATTTCGAACTTTTAGGCAAACGCTCAATAACGGTTGAAGAGCAACTTTCTTTTGCACAAATAGCTGCACTTAGGTTCGCGAGTGATGCTGAATTTATTCTATTATTAGATCAAGCACTAAAAGAGCATACAAGCGGAGATGCAATTAAGAAAACAATCCAACACTGGCAGTCTGATGATATGCGCCTGTAAGAACGCCGCGAATTAATAATATATTCCCATTTGAAAAATAATATAAAGTACACTGCTAAAAACCGCATTAATTTAGTTGCAACACGAATAAATAGCGTGTTAAAATAGTTAATTAAACCTTGAATAATCATATTTTAATTTGACTTCAAAGCATAATGTCGGATATTTGAATAATATAAAATAAAGGTAAACCCATGTCGGGAAGAAAATCAAATAACAAGAGTACAAAGCAGAATAACAAATCGAATAGAAATGCTAACGCTAAGTCAGCAATACATTCGAAGAAAAAAACAGATCCAAGAAATGCTGCCAAGGTAGTCAGCATGAGCGGCAAAATAGATATTACAAAAAGTGGAATGGCTTTTGTGACCATAGAAGGAGTGGAGCGGGATATTATTGTTTATCCTGAAAATTTGAACTCTGCCCTTAACGGCGACACTGTACGCATAGATGTGTTGGTAAAAACATCAAGAGGTGCCAATAAGCGAACGGAAGGTGTCGTAAAAGAAGTAATCCAACGTAAACAGAATGAATTTGTTGGCAGATTGGAAGTAAAACCCAATTTTGCCTTTCTAATACCTGATGGCAATAAAGTGCCTGTAGATATTTTCATTCCACTCAGTAGTTTAAATGGTGGGATAGATGGAGACAAAGCTGCTGTGCGCGTAACAGAATGGAGCAAATCGAAAAATCCGGTTGGTGAGGTTTTACGCATTTTAACTAACGAACCGGCGAATGAACTCGCCATGCAGGATATACTAACAGAGAATGGCTTCACACTTGATTTTCCGGATGACGTATTGGAAGAAGCTGCACGTTTTTCGGATATATTGGATGATGACGAAATAGCCAAACGTGAAGACATGCGTGATGTATTAACCATTACCATTGACCCTATAGATGCAAAAGATTTTGACGATGCCATTTCAATTCGCAAGCTCAAAGATGACTATTACGAAGTCGGTGTACACATTGCCGATGTAAGCCATTATGTACTACCTGATACGGAATTGGACAAAGAAGCTCTGAGCCGTGCTACCAGTGTGTATTTACCCGACAGGGTATTACCAATGTTGCCAGAACATTTAAGTAATATGCTTTGCTCGCTCCGCCCAAATGAAGATAAATTCACCTTCTCAGCTATATTTAACATCAACAAAAAAGGTAAGGTAAAAGATTACCGATTGGGCAAAACAGTAATACATTCCAACCGCCGTTTTAGCTATGAAGAAGTACAGGAAATATTAGAAGGGAAAGAAGGCGACCATAAAGAAGAGTTACTCCTACTGGATACCATTGCAAAAGCATTACGTAAAGAACGCTTTGATAATGGCGCCATTAATTTCTCTTCTACAGAAGTTCGCTTTAAACTGGACGAACATGCAAAGCCAATTGGTATTATTATCAAAGAAAGCAAGGATGCCCATAAACTAATTGAGGAACTCATGTTATTAGCTAATAGGCTGGTGGCAACCCATGTTGGCAAAATAGAAATCAACAATAAACCACTCCCCTTTCCTTACCGGGTGCATGATGTTCCAAACGAAGAAAAGCTCAGCTCTTTCGCATCTTTTGCTGCACAATTTGGTTATAAACTAAGCCTGAATACTCCGGAAACAATTGCGACCTCATTTAATGAAATGTTGGAAAAAGCACATGGAAAACCCGAACAACATGTTTTGGAAACCCTTGGTATCCGTACTATGTCTAAAGCAATTTATACTACTGAAAATATTGGGCATTATGGTTTAGGATTCGAGAATTATTGCCATTTTACTTCTCCAATACGACGCTACCCAGACATTTTGGTGCATAGGATACTGAATGATGTACTCAACAAAAAAATCAAGGTGATAAAAGGCTTAGATGCCATGTGTAAGCATTGCAGTGACCAGGAACGCCATGCTATGGATGCAGAGAGAACAGCTACCAAATACAAACAAGTAGAATACATGCAACAATATGTTGGGGAAGAGTTTGATGCAATAGTATCAGGGGTTGCGGCATTCGGATTTTGGGCGGAAACAATAGAACAGAAATGTGAAGGTATGATTAGTGTTCAAGAACTTTTGGATATTGACAATTTTGAATTCTCAGAACGCGATTATGCACTTGTAGGTCGTAGTACCGGTATGCGTTTTACTATTGGTGACAAGCTAAAAGTGCGAGTTACACGTGCGGATTTGGACAAACGCCAAATTGATTATGCAGTGGTGGGTATGCCTGAACAAAAAGTAAGAAAATCAGCACCCAAATCAAAAACTGAAGACGCTAGGAAAAAACGCAAATACTAGTGTGTGCAATTAAATAAGTATTGAAATGGATAATAAAGCATTAATCAAGCAATTTTACCAATCATTTGCATCTGCCGATGCATCGGGAATGATCGCTTGTTATCACGATGAAATACAATTTGAAGACCCTGTATTTGGGATACTAAAAGGTGATGATGCCAAAAACATGTGGCGAATGCTGGTACAGCCCGGAATAAAAATAACCTTTGACCAAGTACAAGCAGATGAATTAAACGGCGCTGCACATTGGATAGCTTATTATACTTTTAGCCAAACAGGCAATAAAGTAGTCAATAATATTTCAGCAGCATTCGAATTCAAAGATGGTAAAATAATAAAACATACAGATACATTCAACTTATGGACTTGGTTCAAACAAGCACTAGGATGGAAAGGTTATTTACTTGGATGGACATCATTTCTAAAGAATAAAACAAGGCAACGAGCACTCGCCAAATTGAAAAAATTCAGTAATTTAAACGCAATATAAGAAAGCTCCGTATAAATATTTACACGGAGCTTTCTTATAAAAAAACTACAAACCTATAAGCCGGATTCTGTATTCCGCAATAAAGCGAAACGGTTATCATTTATCTGTGATGTTGCTCACGCAAACACCTCATATCTGCCAACCCACGTACTCGGGCGAGCAGCCCTCAAACATACGCCTATTTGGCATTTCAGCACGCAAGGTTTACCCCAATCTATTGTTACCAATAAACTGCGCAGGCTCTTACCCTGCATTTTCACCCTTACCCTGCCGAAGCAAGGCGGTTATTTTCTGTGGCACTCTCTGTATCTCGTTTTTACACGATACCGCAGCCGTTAGCTGCTGCGTTGCCCTTCGCTGTCCAGACTTTCCTTACCATGTATTTCAATGGCACGATAACCCGGTTTGTAGTTGCTGCGAAGGTACTTTAATTTGAGACTAAAGAAAGTACAAAACAACCCTTATTACTGAAAGAAAAATAATTTTCGATGTTCAATCTATGAAACATTGAATTACTAACAGTACTTGTAAACACAATAGCAATAGGCACTTCAGAATCTTTTTGCATAAATAATTGCAGCGACTAAATGCTCTGCTTAAAAAAATATTTGGAAAGATAAAAAATAGAACTTTACCTTTGTACCAGTTCTTTACAAACATTACTTATCAAGAAAGGCAGAGGGATTGGCCCTGTGACGCCTTAGCAACCTCTTCAACGCAAGTTGAAGGATGGTGCTAACTCCAACACGAATAAAATCGTGGAAGATAAGTCAGACTAAAAGTTTATAAAACCAACCTCGGTTGTGTACATACTTAAGCTTCTCTGACTTGTCGGGGAAGCTTTTTTTATTGCAGCAAACAAGCATTTGCTCCGATAATAAAGCTCTTCGGCAAGTGCATACTGCACTTTTTTGATATTTTTTGTTGGCAAAGATTTTTATAAAAAATCAATCGTAAACAGATAAAAATCAAAAAAATGAACAGTGCAACGCAATTAATCCACAGCATTCCTATTGATCCACTTACCGGATCTATCTCCGTACCTATTTATCAAACATCCACTTTTGTACAAGAAGCTCCCGGGATAAATAAAGGCTATGATTACGCAAGGAGTAACAACCCTACTCGAGCAACGCTCGAAAATATTATCACAAAATTAGAGGGCGGAGCGGGCGCGTCTGCTTTTGCGAGTGGGCTAGCTGCAATTGATGCTGTGATTAAGTTATTGGCAAGTGGTGATGAAATCATTGCTGTAGATGACATATACGGCGGTGCATTCCGTTTGTTTAGTAAAATCTATCAGAAGTTCGGGATTAATGTAAAGTATGTAGATACGAGCAACCCTCAAAATGTAGCAGATGCCATTTCTCCAAAAACAAAATTAATATGGCTGGAATCACCAAGCAATCCAACACTTAAAATCAGCGATATTCAATCTATTGCTACTATTGCTCAGGAGCAAAACGTATTGCTTTGTGTGGACAACACTTTCGCTTCGCCAGCATTGCAGCAACCAATAAGATTAGGTGCAGACCTTGTTGTACATAGTGCTACCAAATATATTGCAGGACATAGCGATTTAATAGCAGGTTTAGTGGTGAGCAAAACCAAGGCATTAGCGGAGCAAATTCAATTCATACAAAATGCAAGTGGTGCAATACTCGGTCCGCAAGATAGTTTTTTGACAATAAGAGGTGTTGAAACGTTGCATTTACGGATTAAACAACATTGTATCAACGCACAAACATTAGCAGAAGCTCTGTATAATAACCCGGCAATAGATAAAGTATTTTATCCGGGATTGGTAACTCACCCAAATCATAAGATTGCAGCAAAGCAACAATCAGGATTCGGAGGTATCATTTCTTTTACGCTAAAAGAAGATACCGTAGAGGCAGCAAAAAATGTGGTTTGTAATACACAGTTATTCAAACTCGCCGAAAGCTTGGGTGGTGTTAAAAGCCTCATTTCACACGCTGCAACCATGACACACAAAACAATACCAGATAACCAAAGACGCGCTGCTGGTGTAGCTGACAGCCTCATTAGATTAAGTGTCGGACTTGAGGACGTGAAAGATTTGATCGAAGATATCGAACAAGCATTAAAATCTAATCAAACAAAAAATCTCGCCCAGTTATACGAAGAAATATTCGTCACTAATTAATAGCAAATTCATTCTTTATAATCAAACAAAAACATAATAAAATGTCTATTCAACACAAGAAACTAACAATCGGATTATTTGGCTTTGGTGTAGTAGGAGAAGGTCTGTACAAAGTGCTACAGCAAACACCATCCTTAAATGCAAGTATTAAAAAAGTGTGTATCAAACATGCAGACAAGAAGCGCAACGCCCCTGCAACACTATTTACGACTAATGCAACTGAATTATTACAAGATGAAGATATCAATGTAATTGTAGAGCTAATCGATGATGCTGATGCAGCTTTCATCATTGTAAGGACTGCATTAAACAACAAAAAATCTGTAGTAAGTGCCAGTAAAAAAATGATTGCGGAACATTTACCAGAGTTGCTTCAATTGCAAAAAGATAACGATACGCCTTTTCTTTACGAATCTGCCTGTTGTGCCAGTATCCCCGTTATCCGCAACCTCGAAGAGTACTACGACAATGATCTTTTACAAAGCATTCAAGGAATTGTCAATGGCTCTACCAACTATATTCTTTCCAGAATAGCAGATGATGGTCTATCTTTTACCAACGCTTTAAAACTCGCTCAGGATGCAGGTTTCGCGGAAAGCAACCCTACATTGGATGTAGCAGGAATTGATGCTGTCAATAAATTATCGATACTATTGACTCATGCTTATGGTGTTGTGGCGCATCCAACAAACATTATTCATACAGGCATACAAAATCTTAAAACGCGCGATTCCATTTTTGCCGAAGAAAAGAAATTTAAAATCAAATTGATTGCACAAGCTAAAAAACTGGAGAACGGTT
Source organism: Bacteroidetes bacterium UBA1312 (assembly GCA_002307135.1). Lineage (GTDB taxonomy): Bacteria > Bacteroidota > Bacteroidia > Chitinophagales > Chitinophagaceae > Rurimicrobium. Next base: position 47,202 of record DBTQ01000036.1, on the reverse strand, counting down.
CTATTGCTGCGTTTGTGCTGCCTCAATTTGTAAACAGCGACAATAACCTGCACCATGTCAATAACGAGTATAATGGCGTTATTATTGAAAGTGGCCTTGCGGACAAACAATTTTTTTCAGGAAAAGGAGCAGGAAGCTTCCCTACAGCATCAGCTGTATTAAGCGACCTGTCAGCCTTACGATATGAATACAAGTACGAATATAAAAAACTAAACAACAATAGAGATACAGAATTAACCGACGATTTTTATATAAAAGTGTATGTGAGCTTTGATCGATTGTTACAAGTTCCGCACCATCTTTTTGAACGCGTTGATGAATGGACCAGCAATAAGAATGGCTGTTCTGTTTCGGGTATTTTACATTTTTCGAGACTAAAGGATAATTGGTGGCGAAATGACTACACTTCAATAGTTTTATATCCAGATGCTATTCTCAACGAAAGTGAATTACCCGCCAAATCTTCCAACGAATTTGCTGCTATATGGGATAATGCAACAGTTGTTAATTAATCCGATAATGCTTTCCAGGTAAAGCTTTTATAAGCCCCTGCATTTCAAGCTGTAGCAGTGTGGATGCCAATATTGAGCTGTTCATGCCCGTGTTATTTAATAATTCGTCGGCATGAACAGTATCCTTTTGTTGCAACAAATCAGCAATCATCCGCTCTTCTTCAGTAAGATGGATCAATAATTGTGTTTGAACTACTTTTTCCTTCTTTGTTTTTTGCCAATTCATTAGTTCTAATAAATCATCGGAAGAAGTAATCAACGATGCCAAATTTTTACGAATAAGCATGTTGGTACCGGAGGACTTATTATCATAAGCACGACCGGGGAAAGCTACCACCTCCTTGTTATATGAATTAGCAATATAGGCTGTAATTATTGCTCCACCACGAATATCACTTTCCACAACAACAGTAAGATCTGAGATTCCTGCTACAATACGATTTCGAGCCGGGAAGTTTCCTTTGTCAACACCACTATTTGAACAAAATTCCGTTAGTAAACCACCACATTCAATCATTTCTTTAGCCAAATTTTTATTAGCAACCGGGTAAATAGAGTCCAATCCATGTGCTAAAACACCAATGGTTTCAATATTGTTTTTAAGTGAAGCCTTATGCGCGATGGTGTCTATGCCATGTGCTAAGCCACTAACAACTATTAAATCTTTTTCTTTTGCCAAGCCTTCCAATAAATCGTTGCACAAACGTTGTCCGTATTCTGTGTTTTTGCGTGTACCTATTACAGCTATTACTTTCTGAGTATTTAAATCGGCTGTTCCTTTATAATAAAGCACTTGCGGTGCATCACTACATTGCAATAATCTTTGTGGATAATTGTCATTACCCCTCATCAATACAGTGATGTTCTTTTGCTCAATAAATTCAAGTTCTTTAGTTGCATGCACAAATATTTGGGCATCTTTACAAGCTTTCGCTTTTAATTCGCCCATACCTTCTACACCGGTTAATTGCTTTATACTGGCGCCAAGCGCTTCCTGAGCTGAGCCAAAATACGCTATTAGTGCAGTTGACATTTTAGCACCAATACCTTGTACAAAACTCAATGCTATTTGATGATATAATTCGTCTTTATTAATTGTCATTTATTTAATAAAATTGTCGGCCTATTGCAATTACCTTTGTAAAATAGAAAATTTATGCTAATGAAAAAAATTACCTTATGTTTAATGATATTATTACTAGCTGGTAACGTTTGGGCTAATTTCAAAACCGTCAAGAATAAGAAAAAGCGAAAATCAAAAACAACACAAACAGCGGCAACTACTTCCAATATGACAGGCATTAAATCAATCGCAATGGGTCGTGGTGCGTGTTATGGGCATTGTCCTGTCTATACAATCGAAATATTCGAAAATGGCCTAGTTCGTTATACAGGGCGTTCTGATGTGGCATACATAGGAGTATATGAAACCAGAATCAATTCAAATGATGCAATCAAAACGATAACACAATTTGCCTCCTATCGACCTGATACTTGTCAGCCATCTTATAAATCACTCATTTCAGACTTACCCAGTATTTATTACCTGATCAGTTATACCGACAGCGTAAAACATATTTATAACGCCGATTATGGACCCGAATTTCTAAAAGAAATGGCACCAAATTTTGACAAATACAATAGTGTTGATAAAACTTGGATTAAAAGCAATACTGATGTAAAAAAATAAACTTGTCTAACTTATACAAATGACCACAATCTATTTTATGTGGTCATTTTTTTTTGCAATTCAGCTTCATATTGTTATCTTGTTCCCTAATTTAAACAACTAAAATCGTTTTTTATGTCATTAACCAAACTTTGTATTGATTGGGGAAACAGCTTTGTCAAGATTGCTCTCTTTGACCAAAATGATAAAATAACGGATCGTTACATAATGACTGCTGACGAAGTTATTCACAAGCTTCATGATGAGATATTACCTCGAAGAACTATTGCTGGGGCTATTATTAGCTCAGTAACAGACCAACACATGGAATTAGTTCATGCACTCCGCGAAATAACAACCCATGTTATAGTATTAGACAGCAATACACCATTACCTATCATGAATGCTTATACCTCGCAAGATACACTTGGTGCAGACAGGATAGCATTAGCAGTTGGAGCGTATGCTTCTGACCCTAACAAAAACAATTTAGTAGTGTGCGTTGGCACATGTATCACCTACAATTTCGTTGGCAAAAACAAAACCTTCCGTGGTGGGGCTATTTCTCCTGGAGCACAAATGCGCCTTGCAGCTATGCATCAGTTCACTGAAAAACTGCCTAAAGTGAATGTAAATGGAGAATTGATGCTTATAGGCTATGACACTGAAACTAGTATGCGAAGTGGCGCGCTAAATGGCATGTCTGCCGAAATTGATGGTATGGTAGCTGCATTTGAAGCCCAATATCCTGATTTTAACGCAATCTTAACCGGTGGCGATGCTACTCTTTTTGCCAGCAAACTGAAATGTAAGATATTTGCAGACCCTGAAATTTTGCTCAAAGGGCTAAATCAAATCCTAAAATATAATGTTCCTCAAGCTCGTTAAGTCTTTTCTGTTCGTAAGCACATCAGTTTTTATTACTTCAACGGCAAATGCACAGAACATTACTCGTTCATTTGAAAATGCGCCATTCTCAAGATATGGAGTTGGTGAAGAAGTAAATGCCATTAACCCGGCACTAAAATCTATGGGAAGCATTACATCTGCTTATGCTGATCCATACACCATTAATACCGACAATCCGGCATCTTATGCTACGTTGAAATACGTAACTTATGAAGCTGGTGCAACTATGAGTTCAAGAACAGTACTTGCTGGTGACCAGAAATACAAAACGGGCGCTGCTAATTTATCCTATTTAACGATTGGAGTTCCTTTGGGAAAAAACGGAGGAATGGTTATCGGTTATCGGCCAATGACAAATGTTGGATATACACTAAATGACACGACTCAAACACTAATTGGAAAATCAGTAAATAGTTATACCGGGAAAGGCGGTCTTAATTACTTTTACATAGGTGGCGCAGGAAAGTATAAAGGTTTTAGCCTCGGTGCTAATCTTGGCTATTTGTTTGGAACAATCCAAAATGCAAGTCTTCTTCAAAATATTGACACTACCTATAATAATAATTCTGAATTTTCGAAGTATAGCCAAACAGGAGGATTATACTTCAAGCTTGGTGCTCTTTACGAGGCAGAAATATCTGATGAATATACACTTCGTATAGGAGGAACTCTTGCTTTGAGCCAGAAAATAAATTCGGAGCTAAATGATTATTGGATTAGCCACCCTTCTTATGCAACTGACACCTCTGGATCAGATACTGCATATAATGCATCTAAAGTAAAAACTAAGCTTACACTCCCTATGCGTTACAGCCTTGGTGTACAATTGGCGAAAAGCGATCAACTACTGGTAGGAATTGATTATACTTATACCAACTGGAGTCAATTCAACAACAGTAGTTTCCAAGATTCAATTGGCAAAAGTGCCTACAAATTAAGTGTGGGTGCCGAATACACACCAAATTCGACTAGTCTTTATAAATACTGGCAACGAGCTAATTATCGTATTGGGTTTTATTATGGTCAAGATTATGTTAGCATAAATAGTAAACAAATGAATTATTATGCGATCACTTTTGGAATAGGGCTTCCATTTAAACGTACAAATGACCGCATACAAACCTCCATGGAAATTGGTCGTATCGGCACACAGTCAAGTGATCTAATCAAACAAAATTTCATTCGTTTTTCTCTAGGTATATCACTCAGCGACCGTTCTTGGTTCCAAAAACGCAAGTATGATTAATTCCAAAATAAAAAAAAATAAAAAAACAGGTGCCCGAATAATCTATATTTCGGGCATTTTGTTTTGCTGTTCATTATTAATAATATCGTGCCACAATACAACAAAAGAAATAGATGACCTGACTGGTAAGGGAATGAGTATGCAGGAAGATAAAGCAACCGATGTAACCTTTTACTACAGTGAAAAAGGAAGAGTTTATGCTATACTACACGCTAAAGAATTTATCCGTAATGAAACAGCGAACCCTCCATACACAGACATTAAAAAAGGTATGAAGGTGGAATTTCTAAACGACAGTCTGGAAATAACGAGCACATTAACAGCCAAATCTGCAAGGTATTACGAAAATGATGGAAATGTAATTGTGCGTGACAGTGTATGTGTTGTCAATAAAAAAGGAGAAAAACTGAATACAGAAGAACTCGTTTGGAATAAAAAATTGGAGAAATTTTATACTGAAAAAAAAGTAAAAATCACAACTCCAACCAATGTATTGTATGGCGACGGACTCGAGGCTAATTCAAGTTTCTCTTGGTACAAAATAACGAATATCAGAGGTACGGTATCGGTCGATAAATCTGGTGTACCCAAATAACTCCAATAACTCCATTTATATTAGTTATGCCTCATCTTCAAAAATAACAGCTTGTAATTCGGGATCCGTATTCCATTCCAAAATAAAATTATTGCGACCTTCTCCTATAAGAATGTTTAAATGCTTTTGCTGAATAAGCTCCAACATTGCCAGAAAAGTAAATATAGCATGAATCCTGTTTTCACATTGGCTGTATAAAGTGTCGAATGCAATGCGGATGTGCTCCTTCATGTACACCAATAGAAAATTACGCTGCCCTTCGAGACTATAATTATATTTAACAACCACATGTTGGGGTTTATTATGACGTTCTGTAAATTTCTTCATAGTACGCTCAAACGAACTCATCAACTTGTATAAAGAGACTGTTTGTATCTCCGTCCCTTCAGAATATTCTTCACTTAATTTGTCTAATTCCTGACGAATATTTCCACGCTTTTGGTGTAATAATCGCTCCGCTTCCATCAACACCATTTCTGCAGACGCATCTTTAAATCTTTTGTATTCAAGTAGTTTATCAACTAATTCCTGACGAGGATCTATTTCATTACCATGCTCATCTTTTTCTCTGCGCGGTAATAGCATTTTAGCTTTAATACGCATTAACGTGGATATGAACAAGATAAATTCGCTGGCTAATTCTATATTCAGAGATTCCAATGAATGTATATATGCAAGAAAATCTTTAGTAATATTAAAAATAGGGATATTATAAATATCCAGCTCATCGCGCTCTATAAAGAACAACAACAAATCGAAAGGTCCCTCAAACTGAGGTAATTTTATCTGGTAAGTATCGGACATGAATAGAGCAAAGATAAAGAGGATTGTGTAACTAAATTAACCCTTTGGTATAATGTAGCATTTTTCCACATTAAGTAGTGCTCCTAGATAAAAAATCGCTTGCTAGTATTTTTACTAACAAGCGATAAGTGTTACTTTATGCTTTCTTTTTAAGAGGTAATTTATATTCAAATCCAAAATTGAAATTTTGTTTCATTTGTAACCAACCTAAGCCTGAAAGTGGTTCATTTTTTGGAGTACCGCCAGGGAATGTGGATACATAAGGAACCGCATTATCATAGATAAAGACAATCCCTAATGTTGCATTAATATGCTTATTTATTTTGAACGCAAATAAGTTGTCAGACAATACTGTAATATTACCGGGATTATCTTTTCTTACCACTGCCCCCGTGCTGTCCTTTGCATCTTTGGCCAAGTAATTGGAATATAAATCTAACCTTGTACGAAAAGTAATGTTGGGTGTTATATTGACCATATAGCGTGCCGATAAATATGCTCCCAATTCGAATTTAGTCGTTTTACCATGCTCCACACCAAATGCACCTTGCACTGACCTGTCTGTATAATATTTATCTACTACAGTTAGCCGAGCAGCCAAAGGAGAAAGAAATATACTGAAATTAGTACCTCTTCTATACTCTATACCAGGTGCCAATGTAAAGTATGCCGGTGAAAAGAATTTTGAAGTACTATAACTTCTCCAATTAGTGTCAGTATAATCGTAGGCCTTGGTAAATTGGGATTTAAAATTGAACAAGCCTGTTAAATAAAGGTTCTTACTATTCTTAAATCTGCTACCGTATTTTGAGGTAAAATCTATTCTGTCATCTGTCTTACGAGGAACAAAACTATATGAATATGCATAATTTAGCCCATAGTTAAGATCCAGATTATTAGTCCATATCCTACGACCATTGAGATGTGTCAAAAAACCACTAAAAATCCCGTTTACAGCTAACGAAGCCACCTCTCCACCAGCACCCCAATTGTGCAATAATCCTTCATTACCTCCAATATTCAATATACCTCCATATATCCATGCAGTGGTATCTTTGTTTGCATAATCAGTGCTGGCAGGTTTTATTTTATCAGCATCTGTGACGATTTGTGCATTTGTAGCTAAAGAAACGCCAATAAGTGCAGCAACACTTAGTACTTTTTTAATCATAATTATTCTGTTTTGTGAGAGAATACTTTTCCAATGAAATTTATTTAGGTTTGTACTTACTTGCTTTCAATATTTTCATACCATCTTTTTCACTAAAAATATCTTCTGGTGTCAATGTTGGGTTGGCTTTAGAATATGCTTTTATAATTTGTAAACCTAGCCATGTGCCAATATTGCCAGGAGCCTCTGGAGGCATACCTGTAGAACCCGGACCATAGCTTACATAGCGCATCATTTTTTGCCAGTTCTTTTCATAAATCAATTCTTTATTGAGAAAAAAGTTATAAATCATACCCTCATTTTTTTCGCACCAATCCAACTGCGCAACAGTATAGCCAATACGATCTTCTATCTTAATAAAAGGAATTACTTTTTGCAAAAAATATTGTTGTTTACCTTTTTGAAGCATCATATCCAATAACGTTTTGTCTTCCATACTGTAGGGATGCATATTAAGATAGAGTGCCGAAAATACAGATGACGGAATGGACTCTGGTCGGAAATTAATAAGCATATAATCAGGCTGTCCAACGGATCTATAAAATGGATATTTTTCACCCAAAAACATATCTAGCCCAATCCCTAAAACCGTATCGTAGGATACAACACCCCAATTGCTCAATTCTGACATGAAATAGACAATTTTTGGTATTTCGTATTTCGGATAGTAATATTTCATGTACTTAAATCCTTTTATCAAATCTTGCTCCAAACTTTTAGTATCCGGAAAATGAACGGCTACAGTATCGAACAATCCCCTATAATCTTTATAAGTCAGGAAGCTGCGCAAACCTATTTGAATACCTTTGTTAGTATCAGTATAGTTGCCATTGATACTGAATGCCATCAACGTATCCAAGTAAAAATTCAGAAAATCAGGATACTTTTGTTGTAAGGACTGTAGCTCTTTAGACAAATTATTCGTATCCAATTTTGCCAAGTCCCGATCAAGCCTTTGGGTTTTTAATTCGATTTTTATAGCAGATACATCAGGCAGTTTCTCGTCGGACGAAGTGCAGGCAACAAAAGAAAAACAAAGTCCCCAAACCAATACAATCGACCAAATACACTTCGACATTTTTTTATTTTTAAATACTATTACCATAACTGATTCCTTATTTTTGCAGCAAAAGTATGAATACTACTTTTTTTATGGCACAATTTTTGAAAAGTAATTGATAATCACAGTTTCATTAACCAACACAATTATGAAAAAACTAGTTTTATCCTTAGCTATCCTTAGCTTTTTAACACAAGTATCGTATGCGCAAACAAACACACCAAACATACTCCCTAACAGTACATCTGACTTTAAGAAGTTTCGTTTTGGCGCTTATATTGCCCCTTCACTTTCGTGGATGAAACCGACAACCGCAAAAGACGGGGATCAAACTCAAAAAAGTGACGGCAGCAAGGTTGGCTTTATCTATGGGCTTATGGCAGACTATAACTTTTCCAGCAACTATTCTATAGCTACCGGATTGCAAGTAAATGGTACCGGGGGTAAAATAAGTACGGAACTTAATCCAAGTACTCCACCACCGGCAGGTACTGTTTTGAGTTCGAAATACAATTACTCACTCAAGTACCTTGAAATACCCCTAGCATTGAAATTAAAAACAGATCCTATTAATAAATTCGTGTTCTTCGGACAATTAGGTGTAACAATGGGATTCAATATCAGTAAAAAAGCCACCTACTCTGTACAAACAACGGATAGCCTTTATACTGCCGATAGTAAAGAAAAAGTGACTGGTAAAGTTGGCGTTATTACCCCGGTAATATTTCAAATGAATATTGGTATTGGAGCACAATACCCCCTAAACAACAAGCTGGATGCTTATATTGGTCTATTCTTCAACAATGGGTTTGCCCCGGATGTTACTGACCCTACCAAATTTAAAGACAAACCTTATTCCTTTGATGACGGAAGAACCCGTTTGAACAATTTTGCTTTACGTGTAGGTTTATATTTCTAAATCTTTCTAATAAATAAGAAAAGCTTACAAACAGCTGTTTGTAAGCTTTTCTATTGTATTTATTCCGAAGGTTCCTCAAACTATAGAATTTCATCCTAAACAAAACCGACAGACATTTACATATCTGCCGGTCTGCAACTGCAAACTAAAACTAAACTCTTCCTTGTTTGATTTCTTCTACAACTGAAGGGTCAAGCAATGTAGATGTGTCACCTAAATTTTCTAATTCCCCCTCTGCTATTTTACGCAAAATACGGCGCATTATTTTGCCACTTCTGGTTTTAGGCAACCCTTTTACAAATTGTATTTTGTCAGGTTTGGCAATGGCACCAATAATACGCGAAACGGTCTGATTAATATCTAAGCGAGTCAAATTATCATCGTCATGTGTATTGTCATAAATCACATAAGCATAAATCCCCTGTCCCTTGATGTCGTGCGGATAACCCACCACAGCACTCTCTACCACACCAGCATGCATATTGATGGCGTTTTCCACCTCGGCAGTGCCAATACGGTGTCCACTCACATTCAATACATCATCTACCCTACCTGTTATTCGATAATTACCAGTCGCATCTCTATAACAACCATCTCCGGTGAAGTATAGATTCTCGTAAGTTGCGAAATAGTTAGTACGACAACGATCATGATCGCCATAAGTAGTACGCAACATACCCGGCCAAGGAAATTTAATACACAAATTTCCGCTGACATTATTGCCCTCTATTACCATTCCATTTTCATCTACCAATACCGGCTGTACTCCCGGCAATGGTAATGTAGCATAAGAGGGTTTAGATGGTGTAATACCCGCCATATTAGAGATAAGAATACCACCGGTTTCTGTTTGCCACCACGTATCTACAATTGGACAACGTTTTTTGCCAATATGTTCATCAAACCAATGCCATGCCTCTTCGTTAATTGGTTCTCCCACTGAGCCCAGTACTTTAAGAGAGCTCAAATCCTTACCCACTAATGGCTCTAATCCAAAACCCATCAAACTCCGAATAGCTGTAGGAGCCGTGTATAGAATATTTACTTTATGCTTGTCCACTACATCCCAAAACCTTCCCGCATCGGGCCAGGTAGGAATGCCTTCAAAGATAAGTGTTGTAGCACCTGCTCCTAATGGACCATAAACGATATAACTATGCCCCGTTATCCAACCAATATCTGCTGTACAAAAATGTATGTCGCCGGGAGTGTATTGAAATACATTGACAAAACTGTATGTAGTATATACCATATAGCCACCTACCGTATGTACCACGCCTTTTGGCTTACCTGTAGAACCTGATGTGTAGAGTATAAACAGCGGATCTTCTGCATCCATTTCTTCTGCGGGACAATCAGGATTACCCATTGTCTCTACCTTTTTAATTTCATCTTCCCACCATACATCTCTACCTTTTATCATACTGATAGGTGTACGTGTATGCGTGAGTACAATCACTTTTTTCACAAAACGACATTGAACCAATGCATCGTCAATTACAGCTTTCAATGAAATTTCTTTATTACCTCTATATGCACCATCGCAGGTAACAATATACTCGGCTTGCGCATCCTGCAATCTATCGGCAATACTCTGTGCACTGAAACCACCAAAAATAACCGAGTGTACTGCTCCAATTCGTGCACAAGCTAATGTGGCAATAGCTAACTCAGGTACCATACCCATATATAAACAAACACGGTCTCCCTTTTTAACGCCATTATTTTTTAAAACATTAGAAAACTGAATCACTTTATTGTATAAATCTCTGTAGGTAAGCACGCGATGATTTTCATCAGGATCATTAGGCTCCCAAATAATTGCCGGTTTATTTGACAAAGTGCCTAAATGCCTGTCGATACAATTTTCAGTAATATTGAGTTTACCTCCCTTAAACCATTCAATTTTGGGTTCTTTAAAATTCCAGTTAAGCACCGTATCCCAGCGTTTTTTCCAGAGAAAAGAAGATGCTATTTCTGCCCAAAAGCCTTCAGGATCTTTAACGCTTTGTTCTCTTGCTTTGTTATAGGCTTCCAGACTATTAATTTTAAATGGGTATGACATAAAATTCTGTTTAGTTTCAAAGTACATAATTAATCAATAGTTTAGAAATTGGCTTTAAAATTGTGCTAAATAAGTATATATAAAACGAAATAAGCCTGACAAAGTGAATAAATAGCGAGCGTTTAAAAATCTAAATAAGTGTACCATCAAACTGTTTGTTTAAAATGCACCGTGTGAGCAGCCTACTAAAACAATACTCCACTCATCCATATTATTTACAAGTAGGTCGTACAAAACATAACATTTCGCAGATCTATTTTATATAAATGTCATTAAACCCAATATTGATCAACATCTCTCGTATTGGCAACTCCATATTAAACATTCAGTTAGGTCTAAAGTAAAAAACAAAATATACAAATTGCTAATTTGGTATATTTATGCTAATTTGGTATAGGGTACATTATTACCTTTATGTTATGAAAGATATTTTTTGCCCTAAATGCAAGTCTCAAGAAATTGTAAAAAGCGGTATGGCTAAAGGGAAACAGCGTTATAAATGCCATAGCTGTAATTATAATTTTACCGTCATGAAGGAAGGTAAAAGTATAGACCCTTATTACGTTATAAAGGCACTCCAATTATACATCGAAGGGGTTAGCCTAAGAGAGATCGAACGGATACTGGGTGTAAGCCACGTTTCTGTAATGAACTGGATCAAGAGATATAATGTAAAAGCTCCGGAAAATCTAGATTATCACCCTACATACAAAGTGCTTACACATGCCGAATTGCTTGAGTTTTTTGTGGATAAAGACTCCTTAAAACATTCAGGCACTTTAATCACGGAATTGGGGGATAAGTTCATGGTGATTAAATGGGAGCGATTCAAACGAAATTAAGTACAATTGGCTACACCATTACCAAGCATATACATACGATTCCCATTTTGAAATTTTTGAAGCAAATTTTGAAGTCATAAAATTATTATTCACAAAAATTTCAAAATCATGGCAAAAATTTCAAAATTACTTACACTGCTTTCTGCCTGTACTTATGGGCTATCGGCATTAGCACAAACAACTACTGAACCCGCAGAACAAAAAGTAACTGTTTACGGATTTGTCAGAAGTGATATTTATTACAACTCTAGAAAAAATGTAGAATTAAGAGACGGCACGCTCAATCTATACCCCATGGATGCGGGAACAGCACACCTAACGAATGGTGCGAATGCCGATATTAACGCCCCTAGTCAGCTTGGTTTTACGGGTATCGTATCTAGGCTTGGTGTGAAATTCAATGGGCTTACGGCTCTCGGTGCAAAAGCAAGTGGCGCTTTAGAAACAGATTTCTTTGGCATAAGCACCGGTAGCGAAAATTTATTACGCCTTCGTCATGCTTATGTGGCGTTGGATTGGAAAAAAACACAATTATTGGTTGGTCAGTATTGGAATCCCAATTTCATTACAGCTTGTTTTCCCGGCACAGCCAATTTCAACACAGGCATTCCATTCAATCCATTTGGCTTTTCGCCTCAAGTTCGTGTAACTCAAAAATTCAATAGCAATTTATCGCTAATGGGCATGATGTTTGGACAAGAGCTGGCCGGCTTTAGCTCTGCCGGCACTTATACGAACATTAGCGCGACAGCAAGCGGTGCCGATGCGTTCAAATATGCAGGGATACCAGACTTTGCAGCAGAATTGACTTACACAAAAGACAAATTTTTTCTAGCTGGAATTGGTGCTGAAATCAACACTATTCGCCCACGAACCAACGATGTAGATCCATCTTCAGGATATATCCAAAATATTACTACCAATTTAACGATGACCAATGTAAAAGTGTATGCAAAATATACAAACAAAGATTTCGTAGTGAAAGCTTACGCTATCATGGGACAGAATCTTTCCAGATATGTAAGCACAGGCGGATTTGTAGAATACAGAGATTCTGCTACCGGCGCATGGAAATATAAAGCTCAGAAACAGTTAAACGTTTGGGCAGAATTAATTGTAACCAAAAGCAAACATATTCAACCGGCATTATTTATTGGCTATATCAAAAATATGGGTCTAAATGACAACCTGAGCACAAGTGATTACAAAGTGGGTACATTATCATTGTACGGCAGAGGTATTGGCTTGTCCAGAACATTTGACAATATATTCCGCGTAGCACCAAGAGTAGATTTTATTTACAATAAATTCAAATTCTCCCCTGAAATTGAAATTACAAACATGCTTTATGGTAATGCCGATAAGTCAAATTTAAAAATTGCAAGTACAAGTTCAAATGATTTTACAGCTAGCAATTTCCGCATTCAACTGACCACCAGCTATACATTCTAATCCTCATATTGTAAAACACTTAAGCTATGAGCACTAATACTAAAGGTCTCTGGAAGATCATTGGGGCCTCCTCGGTAGGCACCTTAATCGAGTGGTATGACTTCTATATTTTTGGAAGTTTAGCAACGATAATATCAACTAAATTTTTCCCTTCAGACAATCCAACCGCCGCTTTTCTGGCAACATTGGCAACATTTGCTGCGGGCTTTGTAGTTCGCCCGTTTGGTGCATTATTCTTTGGGCGTTTAGGTGATCTAATCGGTCGAAAATATACGTTCATGGTTACATTATTACTGATGGGAGGCGCCACTTTTGCTATTGGTTGTATTCCATCTTATGACACAATAGGGTTTCTCGCTCCTTTACTCGTTTTGCTGTTACGCTTATTACAAGGGCTTGCATTAGGCGGAGAATATGGTGGTGCGGCTACTTATGTGGCAGAGCATGCTCCCGCCGATCGTCGCGGCTACTGGACATCTTGGATTCAAACAACAGCTACTATTGGATTATTTGTTTCGTTATTAGTTATCATGGGTACACGTTCTGCTTTATCAAAAGAGCAGTTTAATGAATGGGGCTGGCGTGTTCCATTTTGGGTTTCTATTTTTATGGTTTTTGTATCATACATCATCCGAAGAAATATGCACGAATCACCTTTGTTTGCAAAGGTAAAAGCAGAAGGAAAAACAGCAGTCAATCCATTGAAAGAAAGCTTTGGCAACAAGCTCAACTTCAAGTATGTGTTACTCGCCATATTTGGCGCTACAATGGGACAAGGCGTAGTATGGTACACCGGTCAGTTTTACGCGATGAGCTTTATTGAAAAAATATGTGCCGTTGATAAAATGCAATCAGATACCTTAATGGCAATCGCACTATTAATGGGAACACCATTCTTTCTAGTATTTGGTGGCTTATCGGATAGAATAGGCAGAAAAAAAATAATGCTGGCAGGTATGCTCATTGCCGTATTTGCTTATCGACCAATTTATGAGAAAATGTACCAGACTGTGAATGTGAAAAACAAAACAGAGATCACAGCCAAAACATCATTATTGGCAGAGCTCAAAGTGAATAAAAAAACAGCAGGCTTCGATTCTGTTTTCACAACCAATAAATACTACGAAGATGGCACACACCTCAATGAAGTTAAAACGTTAACTTTAGAGCACGGTACAGCCAAAATAGTTGATGGAAAAGCGAAAACAGAAACAAAAAAGACCGTCACTATTAACGATAGCGACAAATGGATGTTGGTATTTTTAGTGTTCCTCCAAGTACTTTTGGTTACCATGGTATATGGTCCTATTGCTGCATTTTTAGTAGAACTTTTCCCAACAAAAATTCGTTACACGTCCATGTCATTGCCTTACCATATTGGAAATGGGATATTTGGTGGCTTATTACCTGCCGTTGCAACCTACCTGGCCTCCAAAGCGAAAGATGCCAATACTGTAGCAGAAAAAGTTGGAGAGGCTGCACCTTATGCCCAACCTTATCTTGAAGGATTATGGTATCCAATTATAGTAACAGCAGTTTGCTTTCTGATAGGCTTAGTCTATATCAATTCAAAAAATAAACAGATAGAAGATTAATTTCTCAAACACTTTAAATTTTCAATTATGAATTCGATAAAAAAAGCATTGGGGATCTTGTGGATTGCAATAGCAGCAGCATGTGGATATTTTGGCATTCACGATTTCGGATTACCCAAACTAATACATCCAAAAGGCAATGATGATTTAGTATTTGGCATTATTATTCTTTTTGTACTCATGCCTATTATAGTAGGAGGCTTAGTGCGATTTGGTTTGTACGCCATGCAAGGAGAATATGATACTAAAGAATAATTCAGACAATTATTTCAACGGAAAACATAGACCAATAGCTTGGTCTATGTTTTTTTATTTATCTTTCAATTCAATTTATAGCTCCATGAATATAAGTGCAAAAAAAAAGAGTGCCTATTTGCTTTTAGCAGCACTAATGCTATTTCTATTCAATGCACCCATTCTTTCGACAGTCAATAGAATTGCATTTCATTATAACATGCCGATTCTCTTTGTTTACTTATTTTCAGTTTGGCTGGTCTGTATAATAATTCTATTTGCACTTAACAATATTCGTAATTCAGACCGGAATAAAAAGTAATGAATAAAGCCTTCATTATAGTATGTTCAATATCGTATCTGCTCCTGCTTTTTGCAATTGCATATTGGGTAGAGCAGCGCTTCAAAAAAAGTAAAAAAACCTTAAACAAAAGTTGGATCTACGCACTCTCGCTAGCGGTTTATTGCACAGGCTGGACCTATTATGGCAGTGTGGGAAGAGCTGTTACCAATGGTCCTGAGTTCTTAAGTATTTACATAGGCCCGTCAATCATGTGCGCATTATTTGTTCCATTGTTACGAAAGCTACTACGCATTTGTAAAACCCAAAGGATAAATAGTATTGCAGATTTAATCTCTACACGCTACGGCAAAAATTATACCCTTGGTATAATTGTTACTTTATGTTGTGTCATTGGCATCATTCCGTATATTGCTTTACAGCTCAAAGCAATATCAGCGTCCTTTCATATTATTACCAACCGAAATAATATTGCTGTAGATATTTGGAATGACGAAACTTTTATAATTGCAGGCATACTTTCCATATTTATCATCATTTTCGGAACCCGGTCTGTAGATGCATCAGAGCGTCATGAAGGTATTGTAGCGGCTATTGCTTTCGAATCTATAGTAAAGCTAATCGCTTTTTTAGCGGTAGGTATATTTGTTACATATTTTTTATTCGATGGGTTTACTTCTGTATCAACAGCAGCACATATTGCAGGATTCGAACAGTTTTTTACATTAAACAAAGGATTCGAAAACAATGACTGGCTGGTAATGATATTAGTATCTATGTTGTCTGTCATTTTTTTACCCAGACAGTTTCAGGTAAGTATCGTGGAAAACACCAACGAACGGAATATCTATAAAGCCATGTGGCTATTTCCACTCTATCTATTTTTAATCAACCTCTTTGTATTACCTATAGCTATGGGCGGAAAATTGTTGCTCAGCAATTTAGTAAATGCAGACACTTATGTTCTATCACTACCCTTGCATTTTCACCAACCCATACTAGGTCTGTTTGTCTATATTGGTGGGCTTTCTGCAGCCAGTGGAATGATTATTGTCGAAACGATCGCACTATCTACAATGCTTAGTAACCATTTGATTCTTCCTGTAATTTTCTCTTCAAAAAAAATAAAGATCGACAATGAAAAATCTACGGTTCGAAATATTATTCTTTCCCGTAGGGCAAGCATTATAGCCATTCTTTTACTAGCATGTTTATACGACAAATGGATTGCATCCTCTACGTCATTGGTATCTATTGGATTGATATCTATGGCAGCCGTTGCTCAATTTGCACCTGCAACAATTGGAGGACTTTACTCTAAATTAATAACACGACAAGGAGCCATTGCAAGTATCATAGTCGGTTTCTCTATTTGGTTTTTCACTATCATTATACCATCCATCATCACAGCCGGTTATTTAAGCCCGAGTATCATGACGAACGGACTTTGGGGTATTGAATGGTTAAAGCCACAATCTTTATTCGGACTCAATACAATGGGTCTTTTAGCACACAGCTTCTTTTGGAGCATGCTCTTTAATATTGTGTCGTTAGTACTTATTTCTATACTCACATCTGCCACAAGACAAGAAGAGTACCAAGCAGAATTATTTGTCAATATCTATAAATATGAAGGCGTAACAGGCGGGCCTGGTATGTGGAAAACCTCCGCTTATTTATCTGATGTCAATACCCTTCTATCCAATTTTATAGGTAAAAACCGCGCAGATAATTTACTCAATTCTTATGCACAAAGGCATAAAATATCACTGGATCAAAAAGAAGCAGACCCGAGAATAATAGATTTTTCTGAAAAAATACTAACCGGGGTCATTGGATCTGCATCGGCTCGTTTTTTAGTAAGCAATATTGCCAAAGAAGAAGAAATCAGTATTGATAAAGTATTGTCCATTGTAAAAGAATCGCAACAAGTATTGGAGCTCAACAAGGAGCTCAAGAAAAAATCGACGGAACTATCCAAAGCTACCGAACAACTAACCGAGGTGAATGAGCAATTGATGAAAATAGACGTACTCAAAGATGAATTCCTATACACTGTTACACACGAATTACGCACGCCACTCACCTCTATCAGAGCACTAAGTGAAATATTATTTGACAACCCCGACATTGAAGAAGAACAGCGTCAATACTATCTGGAAGGTATTGTCAAAGAAATCGAAAGATTAAGTCATCTGATTACTCAGGTACTCAATTTAGAGCGCTATGAATCCGGACGTCAAAAACTCAATTATTCAGCTGTTGATATTGCCGCATTAATCAACGAAGTCATTGATTCACTCCATCCACTGATAAGAGAAAAAAATATTTCGATCGAATTTATACCACCCGACACCATGGCCTTATTACAGTGCGATAAAGACATGATTCGGCAAGTAGTTTATAACCTTGTAGCCAACGCAATAAAATTTGTACCGGAAAATGACGGGTCAATAAAAATAATTTGCAGAGCAGATTTCGACGAGCTTCAAGTTTGGGTGATGGATAATGGGAAAGGTATTCCTGTCGAATTGCGCGAACTAATTTTCGATAAATTTTTTCAGGCAAAAAATCAAACAATCCAAAAACCAACAGGAAGCGGACTCGGCCTTGCCATTTGTAAAAGAATTGTTGAAATGCATCAAGGACGCATTTTTGTTGAACCGATTTCACCGCAAGGTGCTAAGTTTGTCTTTACTTTGCCCAACAGTTAAAGCTTGAACGTAATGAAAAAAATACTAGTCGTTGACGACGATCCATATATACTTATGTCTTTAGAATTTTTGATGAAAAAAAACAACTATCAGGTAATGATAGCGCGCAATGGTACTGAGGCTATGGATTCGATCAATACACTAAAACCCGACCTTATATTACTGGACATTATGATGCCGGACGTGGATGGCTATTCTATTTGCAAACATGTGAAATCTAAAAAAGAATTGAAAAACATTCATGTTGTTTTTGTAAGTGCCAAAACAAAAGAAGCAGATATCGAAAAGGGTTATCAATTGGGCGCGTCACTCTATATTACCAAACCATTTTCTACTCGCGATCTGATGAAAAAAGTCAATGAACTGTTACAATAACTAAAACATATTTTTGCTTATTTGGTATATATATCACATAGCCTATTTTATTCTGTGTTAATTTTCAGAAAAGAATTAAGGGATGGAGTACGAAGAACTATATCGTTATAGTATTGATCAAAAAGAACAATTTTGGTCAGAACAAGCAACCAAGCTTTCGTGGTTCGAACAGCCTACAAATATCCTATCTCAAAATGATGCCGGGCATTATTCTTGGTTTGAGGATGGACGTATTAATATGAGTTATCTCTGCATCGACAAACAAATTGAAGACGGCAGAGGCGAACAAACTGCTATCATTTACGATTCACCATCGTTCAATCTGGTACAGCATATCAGCTACAATGAGCTCTACGAAAAGGTTTCCAAGTTTGCAGCAGGTCTTTTAAATTTGGGCGTACGTAAAAATGACACCGTCATTATCTATATGCCCATGATACCACAATCACTAATAGCGATGCTGGCATGTGCAAGAATTGGTGCCATACACTCTGTAGTATTTGGCGGATTTGCTCCACATGAGTTGGCAGTACGTATCGACGATGCACGACCCAAAGTAGTTATCTCTGCTTCGTACGGTATAGAATTCGGCAAAAAAATCCCATACAAAATACTAGTTGACCAAGCACTCGATGAAGCGAAGCACCAGCCAGATTATCAGGTGTACTATCGTAGAGAAGAGGGCTTCGACAACTTAGGTGGCCCACGTGAAATCGACTTCGAGGCGATGTACTTATGTGGCAGTGCTAAGAGCATCCCTGTTCCTGCCACACATCCTTTATACATATTATACACATCAGGTACTACAGGTAAGCCTAAAGGCATAGTACGCGATACCGGCGGATACGCAACCGCCCTGAATTTTAGCATGGAGTATTTCTATAATGTACAACCCGGCAATGTATTTTGGGCAGCCAGTGATATAGGCTGGGTAGTCGGTCATTCCTACATTGTATATGCTCCCCTGCTCTATGGCTGTACTACTGTGCTCTACGAAGGTAAACCTGTACGCACACCAGATCCCGGCGCATTTTGGCGCGTGGTTGAAGCACATAAAGTAAATGTGCTTTTTACTGCACCAACTGCCATACGTGCTATTAAAAAAGAGGATCCGAATGGTTCATTATTACAACAATATAATACGTCAAGCTTAAAACAACTATTCCTTGCCGGCGAACGCTGCGACCCCGCTACTTTTGATTGGATAAAAGCATTATTACAAAAACCTGTAATCGACCATTGGTGGCAAACAGAAAGTGGTTGGGCGATGCTGGGCATAATGACCAAAATAGATCAGCGTGAGGCCATTGCAGGTGCAGCAGGATTTCCTGTATGTGGTTTTGACATCAAAATACTCGATGAAGATGGGAATGAAGTACCTGTTGGTGCAGAAGGAAATATTGCAGTGAAATTACCACTGCCCCCAGGTTGTTTACCGTCGCTTTGGAAAAATGAAATCCGTTTTCAAAAAAGTTATTTCCACAAATATCCGGGCTATTACCTTAGTGGTGATGGTGGTTTCCGAAATGAGGATGGTTATTATTTTGTCATGGGGCGTATTGACGATGTTATCAATGTAAGTGGACATCGGCTCAGTACAGGCGAAATGGAAGAAATCGTTGCGAGCCATCCGGCCGTTGCAGAATGTGCAGTAATGGGTATTTACTGCGAACTTAAAGGTCAAAGGCCAATTGCATTGGTGGTGCTGAAAGATGGCACAGACATTACAGAAGCAGTACTTGAAACAGAACTTATAGCCAGTGTACGGGAAAAGATAGGAGCTATTGCATCCTTTAAAAATGCGGCTATTGTAAAGCGCCTACCCAAAACGCGCAGTGGCAAAATACTCCGCAAAACGATTTGTGAAATAGCAGACGGAAAACCTTATTCAATTCCATCGACAATAGACGACCCTGTTGTTCTGGACGAAATAGCAGCAGTGCTCCGAAAAAGAAAATTAGGTGTTACATTTGAAACAAGCAACCAATAAAATGCAACAACAGAGCCGGTACTGTAATTGTATCGGCTCTGTTTTTTTATACTTGGTTTCAATTCAAACTACTAAGTCTTCCTAGGTTTCTTCTTTGCGGCAGGGAAAAGAACATTATTCAGAATGAGCCTGTAGCCCGGCGAAGTAGGATGCAATGACAGTTCTGTTGGCGGATTGCCCACTTGGTGTTTATAATCTTCCGGATCATGTCCACCATAGAAAGTCCATGTACCCTTGCCAAATTCGCCATGAATATAACGAGCTTCATTAGCGCTTTTATTTTCGCCCATTACCAATACACTGGATTTAATCACTTCCTTTCTAAAAGAAGTAGTTTGCCCCATAAAACCCTTTACAATATTGGTATGATTTTGGCAGAGCATCGTTGGTACAGGATCAAATTTTGCAGAAAAATTAAACAATGTAAAATAGTCCGTTTCCATAGGTACTCTTCGAAAATTGGTATTGTCAATATTAGAGTACTCATATTCATAGGCATTTTGGGAAATAATAAAATCCTTGAATGCAAAACATGCACTATAATCTAACTTACTTTGAGCATCAGGAGCAATCGGATCGCCATCAAATGGCACATCACAAATATCAGTATGTTCGGCAGCCAATGCTATATCATAACTATCGGTAGCGGAACACATAGCAAACAAATAGCCGCCGCCTGCTACAAATTCACGAATCTTTTTGGCTACAGCCAATTTTAACTGAGACACTTTTTTGTAACCGTTCTTATTAGCAATAGATTCCAGCAGACGTACATCCTCCTGATACCAGGCTGCATTCTTATACATACCCCAAAACTTGCCATACTGACCTGTGAAATCTTCGTGATGCAGATGCAGCCAATCATATTCAGGCAATTTCTGTTTCAATACCTCGTCGTCATATATTTTATCAAAAGGTATTTCGGCAAATGTCAATACGAGCGTCACCGCATCATCCCAAGGATGCTTACCAGTCGGTGTATAAACAGCTATTTTAGGTGCCTTTTCCAATTTAATAATATCCTGATTATTATCCGGAGCAGTTATTTTTTCTACAATACCCAAATACTGTGCATCACTAATCACATCATAGTCCACTCCTCGGAGCTTACACATCCGCTCAATAGACTCATTTTGTATTAATGCAAAACTTCCTCCACGATAATTAAGTAACCAGTCCACCGAAATATTGAGTTTAAGCGCAGCATAAGCAACGCCATAAGCCTTAAGGTGGTTGGCTTGACTCTCGGCATCCATAGGTATAAATATGCGCGCAGCAAAGCTATTGCAACAATTAACCAACAATAGTAAACTCCCTATTGTAGAAATGAAATATTTAGTAATTCTTGTCATTGTCAGATAATACAATAGCAGCCAAATTACGACAATTCGCTTTTAGAACATTTATAAACTTCTAGTTGCCTACATTTGTGCATCTTTTTGGAATTATTTTATGTCAGATTATAGCAATTTGCGGGCATTAACTGCTCTCACCAAAGCGAGTCTTCAATCTATCACCAAGAGCCCTTCGGCTGTGGTATTCAGTGTGGCATTTCCCTTGGTATTCATTATTGCGTTTGGATTTTTGGGTGGAGGCAAAGGATTTAGTATCAAGGTTACTAATGCTTTGGGTTCAGATACAACTAATGAAATGTATCAGGCACTGCACAGCATACCTGTACTTAAATGGGTTAACTTCTCAGATGATGCAGCTGTACAAAAAGGGCTAAAAGAAGGTAATATTGTGGCGGTTATCGACATCAAAACTCAAGCAGCCGGTACATTACCAAAATACAAAATAAACATAGCAGCATCTACAGCCCAGGCGGCTAAAGTAGAGCAACTACGTGCTATTATTAACCAAGTAGTGGAAAGCCGAGATCCTGAAATCGCCAAAAGAACAGCCGAACAAGCCACCGTTTCTGTTCAACTGACAACAATGCGCGAGTTGAAAACCATTGACTTTATTTTACCGGGTCAATTAGGTTTTTCTTTATTGGCAGGCAGTGTATTTGGTACCGCGTTCGTATTTTTCAATATGCGCCAGACATTAGTATTGAAGCGATTCTTCGCCACCCCCGTTCGCCGCGAAATCATTGTTTTGAGTGAAGGTATTGCACGGATGTTCTTTCAATTATTGACCGCATTGATCATTATTGGCGTTGGCTATTATGCATTCGACTATCATCTTATTCATGGCTTTGCCACCATTGCTCAAATGCTTTTCTTATGTATGATTGGCGTCATGGTATTTATGGGCTTTGGATTTAGTGTTAGTGGTCTGGCCAAAAGTGAATCGACGATCCCTCCAATGGCGAATTTAATCACTATGCCGCAGTTCTTGTTGGCAGGCACATTCTTCTCTATTGACGAATTTCCTAAATGGTTACAACCAATTAGTCGTGCTATGCCCCTCACCTACCTTAATGATGCACTTCGAAAAACAGCCTTTGAAGGAGCCAATCTTTGGGAATTGAGATGGGATGTTTTAATCTTACTCGCATGGGGTATTGTTATTTACTTTGTTGCAGGAAGAGTATTTAAGTGGGAGTAATACTTTCGCATATCAATTAATTTGAATTCGGGTAATAATGACTAAAATCAAGTTCGCAATAATAGGTTTTGGAAATATTGGCAAGCGCCATGCAGAGCATATATTGAATAATGAAGCTGCTGAACTGGTAGCTGTATGTGATATTAATACCTTACTTCAAGAACAGCTTCCTTCCAATGTTTCTTTTTATCAGGACATCGATAGCTTATTAAACAATAATAATGCCGATGTATTGTGTGTTTGTACACCTAACTATTTGCACGAATCCCATACTATTGCCGGCTTACGGGCAGGACTGCATACAGTTGTCGAAAAACCAATGGCACTCAGCGTTCAAGAATGCAACCGAATGATTGAAGCTGCTGAGATAGCCGGAAAAATGATTTTTGCAGTAAAGCAAAACCGCTACAATCCACCCGTACAAGCCGTAAAAAAGCTCTTGGAAGAACATCGTTTAGGTAAAACATTTTTAGTACAAGTAAACTGCTTTTGGAACCGTGGTGATAGCTATTATACGCAAAGCGACTGGCGTGGAAAGAAAGATAAAGACGGAGGATGCCTGTTTACCCAATTTAGCCATTTTGTGGACATCCTTTACTACCTCAATGGGTCTATTATAAGTGCCAAAGGGTCTATAAATAACTTCGCCCACCAACACAATACACAATTTGAAGACACCGGAAGCTTCGTACTTAATGCAGCAAATGGATCTATTGTTAACTTCAACTTTACCACCTGCTCCTACGATAAAAATATGGAAGGTGCCATTACCCTATTTGCAGAGCATGGTACCGTAAAAATTGGCGGACAATACTTAAATACCATAGAATACCAACAACTTAAAGGAGCAGCTATACCCGCTATAAATATCAGCGCTAAAAATAATGATTATGGTGCCTATCAAGGCTCTATGAGCAATCACGACAAACTGATACAAAATGTAATAGATGTGTTGAATAACGGCAAAAATATGATGACAACTGCCGAAGAAGGCAGAGAAGTTGTACGAATGATTGAGCTCATGTACCAGTCTGTATAACAGCAATTCATATTTTTTAAAAAAAATACATCATGATTACTAACGTTTTCTTGTTATTGTACGTCATTATTATGGAAACAGTATGATGATGCCCCATTAACCCCATCAAATATTTTGAGTACGCAAGAAACACAACCTGCTTTTTTTAAAAAAGACGGTGCCCTTTTGGGTACTGAAGGCGTGTTCTTGCTTATTCAACAATGTATTGCCAAAGACAAACGTGCCCAAAAAAAACTGTACGACCATTACGCTCCCATGCTCTACGCCAAAATCCGTAGATATGTGTATGACACTAGTCATGCCGGAGAAATCCTGAACGAAAGCTTTTTTAAAATATTAACTCATATCGAAACATATACCAACACTGGTTCCTTTGAAGGTTGGATACATAGAATTACACTCAATACAATTATGGATTTCCTGCGTAAAAAAATAAAGCAGACCCAAATTGTAGCGACTGAAATAGAAGAACACGAGATACCTATCCCCGAAACCAGTATTGGAAAATTAGCCTATAAAGAATTGATAGCATTAGTTCATGCTTTGCCTGATGTCCAGCGAAGTGTGTTCAACCTATTTGTATTTGACGATTGTTCACATAAAGAAATAGCAAACTTATTGGGTATTACAGAAAACAACAGTAGATGGCATTTAAACGATGCAAGACGCCGACTAAAAGAAAAAATTGACGCTTTAATATAAAGCAATGAACGACAACAAAAGAAATATTGATGAGTTTTTCCTGGAGGAGCTCGGTAATGCTACCGAAACGCCTCCATCATCAGTATGGGATACATTGGAAAAAAGATTAGACGATAACAAGTCTCCTCAACCAATATTCGGATGGTGGTTTTACCTGCTGATAGCTTTGCTATTTGTAGGCGGGTCTATTGCTGCTTATTATATCCACAACCGCACATCTGCTTCTATTAGTCATCCAATTACCCAACCTCCTATTGCGTCACCAAACACTAACGCGCCAACAAAGCATCCGCAAACAGACACCACCAACGATTTAGTAAAAACGATAAAAAAGAACAACAATACTCAATATGCAAACAGCCGAGGCAACGATCATTTACAGCACAAAAAGAAACAACACAACTCTCTTGGATCACCAAGCAATACAGCAATAGCCAATAATATTGCAGATACTACATCAATACAAGCGACAAGTAAAACTATAACAACCAACGCCAGCATATTACCACATAAGGACAAACAAAACCACACAAAGCCAGCCAAGCAAGCGGCAGACAATAATAACGCTACAAGAAATGCGCCGGCTAATACCAGCAACAATAAAACTGTTGCCACTAGCACCAATATATTACCACGTAAGGACAAACAAAACCAAACAAAGCCAACCAAGCAAGCTGAGGACAATAACGACGCTGCAAGAAATGCGCCGGCTAATGCCAGCAATAATAAAACTGTTGCTACTAACACCAATATATTACCACATAAGGACAAACAAAACCAAACAAAGCCAACCACCAAGCAAGCGGCAGATGATAATGACGCTGCAAAACGCGTAGTGCCCCATACAGCTACTCATACAGCAGCTTTGACAAAATCAGTAAAAAAAATAAGTACCGCTACAGATACTATAGCATCAAATCTTAAAATGACCAACGCTCAAAGTACAGCAACCCGGATGTCCCTACATAAAAAAGGAACGGCCACTCAACCCAAACCGGTAGCTAAAAAGAACAGTGTATCTGTTTCAAAAAGCACTGTAAATAAAGCATTGAATGCAACCGCTACAGATAAACCTAAAAATAGAAATCCGCTTACAACAAAACATCCCGACAAAGATCAAGACCATATTCAAAGTCACTCGTCAAGCGTTGTACCTGCCAGCAAAAAAAATATTGTAAATAACACAGATGTAGCAGCGAAAAAAGCGAATTCAAAACCTTCTGTACAGCTTACAGAAACAGAGGAAAATAAACCTGTACAAAACCACAAGCCAAGCACCAAAATAAAAATAACAGAGCAGAGCAATAATTCAGACAGTACGAAATTATCTTCTGTGTATCAATTTAATCCGGCCAGTCTAAAAAAAGAACAAGAGAAAAAAGAAACGAAAGCCAAAAACAAAATTGCTGACCAACTCAAAGACAAAAACTTTTTATCAGGTGTTCCTAAATTATCTGAAGAGGACAATAACACTTCAGACATACTGAAAGAACCCAACAGCACCGCCATAGGTGGAGGCGCCGGTACTCCCGATACCAAAGGAAAGAAAATCCGGAAACCATTGAACATGCTTATTGGTGTTAAGGCAGGTTATGAAAGAGGAACCAATAATTTTACAGCAAGTAAATATGTAGGCACCATCTTTGGTGAAGTAAAATTCACCAACAGACTCAGCTTTTTGTTACAACCGAGTATTAAAATAGCACAAACAAACAAGGCTTACACCAACACTACCGGCACTTATTATCAGTTAGGCCCGGATAGTACATACGCTACCCTATATCACGCCACTAAAGATTCAATTACAGGTACTCCGGTATATGACTATGCCTACAAACAAAGTTACGATTCTATGATAGCCTCTATTCAAGCCCAGAGACGATTTATCGAGTTGGAACTACCGTTCTTATTCAAATATAAATTAGATAACCACTTCTCGGTTATGCTGGGCATCAACTTCACTTTTGGAAAACTGATTGCATTAGATAATAACCTACGTACCATATCCGGATTGACCATTACAGATACTTTATTAAATTACAAAGACTCTGTAGCCCCTGCCCCGTCCAGCAAATTTTCGCATAGTGGCTCCACACCTTTCTCGAGCTACACTGCTACCTCCTCAACCACGCCAAGCCCCATAAGGTTCGGCTATAGCTTAGGACTGTCTTATTCCTTCAGAGAAAAATTCCTGATTGATTTATTGATACAACAAAACCTATCGGGCTACAATAATATCAGTGATCCTGAATTGCGTAAAATATTCTCACAAGCCTATATCAGGCTTTCGCTAGGCTATACCATATTTGGTACACACAAAAAATAAACTGCTAACGATTACTAACAAATAGTATTGGCCGTACGTCATATATAAGAAAGGTAGCGATGCCAAAATTTCATCACATAAACTGCTTACTTATGAAAAATCTAAAAATCCCAACACTGCTCCTACTGAGCCTCAGTACCTCTTTTATTGCCTGTAAAAAAGGTGAGAACCCTATTCCCAGCCCCGGTAGTTACACCTCTTTCAGCAATGCCTATGCCGAAGCTGCACCTAAGTCCAAAACAGTAACCATCAATGCCAATGCAGGTGGCACTTTCTATGGCAACAGTGGTACACGCTACGTATTCCCGGCCAACGCATTTCAAACAGGCACAGGAGCCTTAGTAAGTGGCAATGTAGATATTGAAGTATTGGAATGTACCAATGAAGGCGATATGATATTCGGAGAAATGCTGACCATGAGCAACGACCAAATCCTAATTTCCGGAGGCGAGTTCAATGTGAAAGCCACACAGGGAACTACATCATTGTATATGAGAAGTGGTATGAATTATGAAGTACATTTACCAACCAATAAAGGTGCTGCTACTGCCGGCATGACGTATTTTAGAGGCTATAGTTCTACCACCACACCAGGCAGCAATGTCAATTGGCTCATAAGCATGGACACATTAGGCTTAACTGGTCCTATTGTTTATAATGGCGATACCATCACACTTAATCCGGATAGTTTGGGCTTTACCAACTGCGATAAATATGGCTCCGGCGACAAGGCATTAGTAGATGTAAAAATTGATGGCATCAGCGACACATTGGCTAAAGGAAGTATCAGAGCTTACTATATATTGGATGGCCTAATGAGTGCTATCTCTTATAATACTGCCTATGGAGGTACCTACTCCAACAGCACATTCAAATCTGTCAATATGGTCAAATTAAAAGCACACATTATTGTTTGTACCATATACAATGGTTATTTCTATGGAGGTATATTGAGCAATGTGACCGCATCCAACGGAAGTGCCTATACCGTTACCATTGCCAAAACCACACCTACAGCATTCAAAGCAGCAATCAATGCCTTAAATTAATAAAGCTTATACATCAAAATAATAAAGCCGACTCCTCCGAGTCGGTTTTATTATTTTACTCACAATGTCTTCTGCTTCGTGCTTTAAATCTTGAATAGCGGTATGTTTCGTTCGATAATGTTTTGAGCAATACAACTAGTACAATAATGGTACCTGCTAAACGAATCAGCAGTGGCGGCAATATAAATTTTTGTGCAATCAAATATAAAGTCGCGAATAAAAAAGTAATGACCAGCAACAGAGACGGCTTATAATCTAAGTGAGCCATACTGCGCATCATACTCCAAAATGTCGTTCTTCTTTTAGATATGCTCTTCAAAACAGTATCCTTAATACCAAACTTCCGTAAGTCTATAATCTTTGCCATAATTTTTTCTGCTCGCTCCTTCCTGTCTTATGCAAAGATGAAAAATTAAATGTTTGAGTATTGTTAATCTATACTTGATTAACCTTTTTTATAAAATACCCGCTTCTAACAGCACATCCTTTATAGTGTCAAAAGAATTAACCAGCAATGGACTAATGGCCGATGGCTTTACCCAAACGGCCTGCTCTATTTTCTCTTCTTCCTGAGGCAACAGCAAGTCTTTGAGCGTGCCTTTCATCTTATACCAGGCCGTATATTTAAGCACCATCTTATTGTTCATCGGGTACAGATGCAACGAATTACAAATTTTATAATCAATAGAAACCGTCTTTAATCCCGTTTCTTCGCGCACTTCTCGCAAGGCGCAAGTAGCTATATCTTCGCCCTCATCCTGCTTCCCTTTGGGCAAATCCCATTTATTTCTGCGGTAAATCATCAGTACATCGCCCGACTCATTGACCACTACCCCTCCCCCCGAATGTATGGGGTAAAAAGCCCAGAGCAATTCCTTTTCCATCGTTTCCCGGGAGCTGTCGTGTACAATCACGCCTAAGCAATCCACGCGCTCCAACATACTTATTGCCTTTGTAAAATTAGCGCCTGACGCACCTTCCAATATAGGGTATGCAGTTAAACCTTCAGGCACAAGATCACCAACAAACAGTATCAGCGGCTTATTGTTGTAATATATTTTTTGTGTAAAACTCATCGTAACAAGATTGTAAATTTAGAGAATGGGCGTAGCTTTGGGCGCATGAATACACAGAAACAATTCGCTGAAAAACTTTTGCAAATTAAAGCATTACAAATAAACTTGCAACAACCTTATAAATGGGCATCTGGTTGGAACTCTCCCGTCTATTGCGACAATCGTAAAGTATTGAGCTTTCCTTATGTACGCGACTTTGTAAAAAGTGAACTCGCCAACATGGTGTTGGAGCATTTTCCGGATGCAGATGTGATAGCCGGCGTAGCCACTGCGGGCATTGCACACGGAGTAATGGCTGCCGACCTCATGAAATTACCATTCATTTACGTACGCAGCAAACCCAAAGAACATGGCATGGGCAACCAAATAGAAGGAGTGCTCGAAGCCGGTCAGAAAGTAGTTGTTGTTGAAGACTTAATATCTACAGGCAAAAGCAGCCTTGAAGTAGTAGAAGCCTTGCGTGCCAATGGTGCCGAAGTGATCGGTATGTGCGGCTTGTTTACTTATGGTTTCCCTGTTGCAGAAGAAGCTTTTGCTGCTGCCCACGTCCCCCTGTTTACCATCAGCAATTATAATGCATTGATGGAAGTAGCAGAAGATTTAAAAATTGTGGACGCAGAGCAAAGAGCAAAATTAGCAGAATGGCGCACTAGCCCCAGTACCTGGAGCATTTAAGCCCGGCACTACCTTATCGTATGAACTGGCTTCGACTGATTCGCTGGAATAATCTATTAATTGTATTGCTGACCCAACTGTTGGTATGGGCTTGTGTGCTCATACCCCTGCGTCAATGGGGCAATGGCCCATTTCTATTAGATACCTTCAACTTCAGTTTATTGTGCCTGTCCACCCTTATGATAGCTGCAGCAGGCTATATTATTAACGACTACTTCGACATTAAAATAGATGCCATCAACAGGCCGGAAAAAGTAATTCTGGAAAACCAGATACACCGCCGTGCAGGCATCATATTTCACTCTGTACTCAATGTTGCCGGCATATTACTGGCAGCTATAGTAGCTTACAAAGCCGGCAAACTGCATTGGCTCTGGATCCAGATCACCTGCTCCGTATTACTCTTCCTTTACTCATCGCATTTCAAGCGCATGTTTGTCATTGGCAATGTCATTGTTGCCCTATTGACCGCATTGACCATACTTACCCTATTCGTCTATGAGCCTGCATTATGGCAATTCTTTGCACAGCCGTCCATGTTGCACAAAGGCTCAGACATGATCCCTAATCCCGTGTGGATACTCGGCATCTATACCTGCTTTGCCTTTGTACTCACCTGGATGCGCGAAGTGGTAAAAGACATGGAAGACCATATTGGCGATGCTGCCGAAGGCTGTGTTACCATGCCTATCAAACTCGGACTCAAACGTAGCGGTACATTTGTACAAGCATTATCCTTGCTGGCCATCATTCCGCTGCTCATAGCCTCCGTAAAAGTACAAGGTCTGCTAGGCACCTATACATTTGTAGCCCTTGCAGCACCACTTATAGTATGGGTACTTTATCTGCCCAGGCAGGCTACTACCAAACATTACAACACCATGAGCCGCTACCTCAAAATCATAATGGTACTCGGTATCGGTTCCTTACTCATCTATTATTTCCAGGCCAATGGATAAACTCATACTCGCATCGCAATCACCCCGCCGCAAACAGCTCCTCGAGCAAGCCGGCTTTACATTTGACATCATCGTTGCCGATGTGGACGAAACCAACCCCGCAGGTATGGATGGTGCATTGGTACCGGAATTTCTGGCTCAAAAGAAAGCAACTGTTATAGCCGACCAACACCCGGACAAGACGATCATCGCTGCCGACACGGTGGTATTGCTCGATGGTGAAATATTGGGCAAACCTAAAGATGCTGCTGATGCCAAAGCCATGCTCCAAAAACTATCGGGTAAAATACACCGGGTAGTAACAGGCGTATGCATACAACAAGGCGCCGATCAAAAAAGCTTTTCGGTAACTACTGAAGTACACTTCCGGCCGCTAAGCGAAGCCCAGATCGATTATTATATCAGCACCTACAAACCATTCGACAAAGCAGGCTCTTATGCTATTCAGGAATGGATCGGTATGATCGGTATCGAAAAGATAAACGGCGATTACTACAACGTGATGGGTCTGCCCATCGGCGAGCTGGTAAAATACTTGTAAAATACCCCTTAATGAAACCTAAGCGTTTGAGGAGGGTTTTTCAAACAAAATTGTTTAATACCCAATAACCTGAATTTTTACCTACCCCCCCAACCTATCGGCATTACGTCTCTAACGTATCGGCGTTAGGTGCTCAACGTATCGGCATTACGTCCCCCAACGTATCGACGTTAGATTTTTAAGCTAAAAATATAGCGTCGCATTATTTTTTCAATTCTATGGCCACCTACAAACCCTTTATTTTGCTTAATTTGCGCACTATTTTAGCTATTTATATGGAGTACAATTTTGAAAGTATAGAACGTGATGCCAAGAATAAGTGGAAAGAACAGGATGTTTATAAAGTAAGCAACAAGAGCGACAAGCCTAAATTTTACATACTCGATATGTTTCCTTACCCCAGTGGTGCAGGCCTGCATGTAGGCCATCCGCTGGGCTACATAGCCTCCGATATTTATGCGCGCTACAAGCGCATGAAGGGGTTCAATGTACTGCACCCTATGGGTTTCGATGCATTTGGGCTGCCTGCCGAGCAGTATGCTTTGGAAACAGGACAACACCCTGTCAATACTACCGAAAAAAATATTGCACGTTACCACGAGCAATTGGATAATATTGGTTTTTGCTACGACTGGAGCCGCGAGTTCCGCACGAGCGATAAGAAATACTACCGCTGGACACAATGGATTTTCCTGCAATTGTTCAATAGCTTCCTCGACAGGAAGTTGCAAAAAGCGGTACCGATCAGCACTTTGGTAGCGGCATTTGAACAGGAAGGGAATACCAATCACACATGCCCCGGCGATGCTGCCATCCGTTTTACGGCAGCAGAGTGGAAGGCATACAGCGAAAAACAACAACAGGATATTTTGATGCATTACCGCTTGGCTTTTTGTGGCTATGGCGAGGTGAACTGGTGTGAGGCATTGGGTACGGTATTGGCCAACGACGAGGTGGTGAATGGTGTAAGTGAGCGCGGTGGCCATCCGGTGGTGAAGAAGAAGCTGCGCCAATGGTACCTGCGCATTACCGAGTATGCCGACCGTTTGCTGCAAGGTCTGGAAACAGTGGACTTTAGCGAAGCCATGAAGGAAATGCAGCGCAACTGGATTGGTAAAAGTGTAGGTGCGCAGTTGAGTTTTAAAGTGCAGGATAGTGCGCATACCATAGCGGTATTCACTACCCGACCCGACACTATTTTTGGTGTGGACTTTATGGTGCTGGCACCCGAGCACGATCTGGTAGCGGGCATTACTACTGCAGCCCAACAACAACAGGTGCAGGAGTATATCGACCACGTAAAGAGCCGCTCCGAGCGCGAGCGTATGGCGGAGAAGAAGATTTCGGGCTGCTTTACCGGCGCTTATGCTGTTCATCCGTTTACGGGAAAGACGATACCCGTATGGATTTCGGAATATGTGTTGGCGGGCTATGGTACCGGCGCTATTATGGCGGTACCTTGCGGCGACGAGCGCGATCATAAGTTTGCGCAACATTTCAATATTCCTATTACCAACATTGTTGGCGAAAAATACACGGGCGAAGAGGCTTATAGCGAAAAGGATTTCACCTTAGTGAACAGCGATTTCATCAATGGGCTGCTCCCCAAAGAGGCTGCTGCAAAAGTGATTGAGCGGATGCTGGCAGATGGTTTGGGAGCCGCTAAGGTGAATTTCAAAATGCGTGATGCAGCCTTTAGCCGTCAGCGCTATTGGGGCGAACCCTTCCCGATTAAATGGAAGGATGGTATTGCCTACCCGTTGGACGAAAGCGAGTTGCCATTGGAATTGCCATACGTGGATAAGTATGGCCCCGGGCCGGACGGCGAAGGGCCTTTGGCGAATATTGAGGAGTGGGTTAACCTCACCCCTAGCCCCTCTCCTAGGGAGAGGGGAACTGACATCCCTAATACCTCTCCTAAGGAGAGGGGAGCTGACATCCCTAATGCCTCTCCTAAGGAGAGGGGAAATGACATCCCTAATTCCTCTCCTGAAGAGAGGGGAACTGACATTCCTAATACTTCTCCAAGGGAGAGGGGAAATGACATCCCTGACCCCGCATCCGAAACCGAACACCAAGAATCAGCAACGACAAGATTCATCAATAGCACTGTTGATGAATGGAGCAAAACCATACAATTTGCAAAACAACACAGAAAAGAGCCAACAGTTGAAGAAGACAAAATGTGGCAAGCACTACGCAACAGAAATGTTGGGGGTTTTAAGTTCAGAAGACAACACCCTATTGCAGGCTATATTCCTGATTTTGTTTGTTTGGAAAAGAAATTAATTGTAGAAATAGATGGGGGCTACCACAACGAACCCGAGCAAATAAAATTTGATAACGCAAGAGCAGAATGGCTAAAAGAGCAAGGCTTTAGTATGTTGCGGTTTACTAATAATGAAGTAAATCAAAATATAAATACCGTACTTGATACCATTGCCCGTGAACTGGTCGCTAAGCATACAGAACCAGAACAATACAATGAAAATAGTACGTCTGCAAATGCTGATGGGCTAGCCCACTCGGGCACCCCTCTCCCTAGGAGAGGGGACGGGGGTGAGGTCAAACGCGAAACCAACACCATGCCGGGCTATGCAGGTTCATCGTGGTACTTCCTGCGCTTTATGGATCCGCACAACGAGCATGAATTTGCCGACCGTGCTGCTACCGATTACTGGAACCAGGTGGATATTTATATAGGCGGTACGGAACATGCCGTAGGGCATTTGCTCTACAGCCGTATGTGGACAAAAGCCTTGTACGACTTAGGTTTTATCGGCTTCGACGAACCATTTAAGAAACTGGTGAATCAGGGGATGATACAGGGAGTGAGTGGTATTACTAAAGTTGTAATAGTGAACAAGTCGGGAGATCTTATAATAAAAGACAATGGCACTGACAACATAACAGGGATTGATGCACTACTTGTTGATAGAGATTTTCACCACGATTTCAACTCAAATTACACTATTGTAGAACTGCATATCCCTATTGAATATTTAGAAATTATTAGTGGGAAATATTTTCTTTCTAACGAAAATCTAAATCGCTTAAAAAAGGAAAGCTATAGGTTTACTAATGCACGATTTCTAACTCTAGAAGATTATAAAATTATAGGTGTAGAGGACTTGACTATTGGGGAGGAAGGAGAACTTAGGCGTGATGGTATATTTCTTGCATCATTGGTCGAAAAGATGTCCAAGTCCAAATACAATGTGGTGAATCCCGATGAAATCATCGCACAATACGGTGCCGATACCTTCCGTATGTACGAGATGTTCCTCGGGCCATTGGATGTGAGCAAACCCTGGGATACCAAGGGTATTGAAGGTGTGCACCGCTTCCTCCGCAAGTTTTGGCGCATGTACAACGACGACACCAAGGGTTGGATCGTAACAGCCGAAGCAGCCACCGAAGCAGAGTTGAAAGCATTGCACAAAACAATTAAAAAGATAGAACAGGATACCGAGCGTTTCTCGTTCAATACTGCCGTGAGCCAGTTTATGATTGTAGTCAATGAGCTCAACGACCTCAACTGTCACAAACGTAGCATCCTCGAGCCATTGGTACAGTTGATCACGCCCTATGCACCGCATATAGCGGAAGAGCTGTGGCAACAGCTGGGCAACGAGGGTTCGGTAGTAGCTGCTGCATTCCCAAAATGGGAAGAGCAGTATGTAGCCGAAAACAGCAAACTCTATCCCGTAGCCATCAACGGCAAAACCCGCACAGAACTGGAGTTTGCACTCGATGCATTCGAAGAAGACATCAAAGCAACTGTAATGGCCAACGAGATTGTACAGAAATGGCTGGAAGGCAAAGCGCCCAAGAAGGTGATTTTTGTAAGAGGTAAAATGATCAATGTGGTGCTGTAAGCAACGCGTCGTTAACGAAATTAGTCATTGTAGCTACCCATGAAAACATTGCTAACGAAGTATCCTGTTATTGTGATAGTGCTACTATGCATTGTCACACGTTTGCCCCAATTGCTGAGTCCATACTTATTTTTGGATGAAGATGAGTGTGTAACTGGCGTTATGGCAAAATACCTTATGGCAGGAAAAGATTTCTCTTTATTCTTCTGGGGACAGAGATACGGATTTACCTTTTTAGAATCATGTGCGATCGTTCCTTTTTACTTGATATTGGGCATAGGAACATTAGCCGTAAAATTAGGTATTCTGTTTTTATGGACGATCGGTGTTATCTTTCTTTATAAAATTATCCTGTTGTTGAACAAGAATAACCAGCTTCAGGCTTTATTATTGATAACACTATTTATATGCCTCCCTGCATGGGCAGTTTGGGCTATGAAAGCAAGAGGAGGATACATTACGGCATTTACATTGAGCAACCTGTGTATTCTTTTACTGCTCCATCCCGCTACAAAAGATAAAATCGGCTATTCCATATTAAATGGGCTACTGATAGTGCTTATTTATGAGAGCCAGATGCTTTGGTTGACCGGTGTATTGCCCTTATTCGCTTTTCAACTATTATCTGAAAAAAAATGGAAGCAGACCATCATTACACTACTGGTAAGCATTGTATGTTTAGGCTGTTTCTGGTATTACCAACAAGGAATTACCATAAGCTATAACCCCGTTTTCAAACTACCGCCAATAGAACAAGTGGGGCCGCGAATCGCCCGGTTTCCCGAATATTTATACAATTCGCTACATGGGCAGTATTTCTTCGATGTTTATGAATCGCCTTTTGTACCAGGGGCTATTATGGCAGTTGCTTGTTCCATAATATTATATCTACTCACCTTAAAAGGCATTGTTCATTTATTATTTAAACGAAAAGGATATGGGTTATTTATTATGTCTTCGTGCTTTGTTATTCTTATTTTTATTTTCAATCTTACGTCAATAAAAGAGGAGGGCAGATATTTATTACCCGTTTCTGCATTTGCACTTATTGCTGTATGCATTTATTTAAAAGATAAGCAGCTCAATAAACCGATTCGCTTTACTATAATTGGATTCATCGTAACAGGCTTTATCTCGATGATTAGTTTCTACAATTTTCAATTTCAACAGGGCAAAAAAGGACAAGTAATTAAACTTATCCAATTTTTAAAATCGCATCAATACAAATATTGTTACTCTACAGATTGCATGCTGCCTTGGCATATCATATTTTATTCTAATGAAGACATAGTAAGCAGAATGCCTTTTTATCCGGGCAGACACGTAACCTATGACGATAAAATTGACCAAACATTCCTATCCGGTAATACAAAAGAAATCGCTGTAGTTGGCAATACAGGACACTATTTGGGCCTTCATTTACCAGATACGAGTTTTGTAGATTTAAGTTTTAAAGACAATAGCTTCTTTATCAGTTCCGTGCCTTCAAAAACAGAACTTTTTAAAACATTTGCCCAGAAAGGGGGTAAGTTCCCGGAAAATTTAAGGCATTGATGATATTTTTGTAAGGGGTAAAATGATCAATGTGGTGCTGTAAATACACAGCTATTGCGCTATAAAAATACAGGGCACAATAAACACTTTTGTTTATTATGCCCTGTTCTATTTTAAAATGTCAGGTAACTTTAGATGCCTCGTATCCTCGGCATGACAGAGGGTGTGGCATGAAATTATTGCTTTACAAAAGTCTGGGATTGCTGTGCTGTTCCATTGCGATACAGCAATGAATAAACACCGGGGGCAAGTGCACTGATATTGAGTTCGAGTGTGGCACCTTTACGATTGTAGCCAATGTTCATCACTCTACCTAGTGCATCATACACCAGCACTTGTTCTTCGTTTGATGTCAACTTTGTTTCAATAAATAATATTGTTTGTGCAGGATTTGGATACACCTTCAGCGTGTTTTGTGCTAAGCTTATATCATGCGTGCCCAAGGGCAATGGCGTGCAATATATCTTCCAGGCACTATCGGCAAGCTTAGTGATGGCGTTAATGTCCAGGTGACCGCACGCATTGCCGGTAGTATCGGTAGCCATAAAGACCATGCCTACTTTGGTTTTGCTATTGGGTAAGAAGGTATAATCATTGGTAGCCATTACATATCTACGGTCAGCAAGCATAAAACTAGAGTCACACATTTCGGTACCCGGGAAAACATAATTACCGGGATAAGATAAACCTTTGAGAGGGTAGCTTTTTAAAATATGAAGACCATTGTATGTTTTAGCATGCATGTAATTGTCAAAAGAGGTCGCATTATCCGGATCCCTGAATATTGGAGACGAAGCATTTTCAAAATAATCGAAACTACCTGCAGGCATTGCTCCTGCGCATCCGTCGCCCGGCATCTCTGTAAAGCTCAAACCCGTAATAGGCGGATGAGTACCATAAGAGTTGAGCCCATTTGCGCCATCCGGTAAAGTCGCATTGTATTCAATAGCCATGCGATGTGTGGAATCAAAACCGATATAATCATCAGAAGGATTTCCTAAATCAGCATCAGACCAAAAGCCGAACCGGAAACCACTGTATTTATTGGATGATTTGTTGTACAGCGTATATTCATAAAACATCATATTGTCCACAGCGCCACCTCTACTGTAGCCGTAAGCCATGGCATGGCACTCTATTTTAAGCGGTTGAGCTCCGGAATTGCCATGTGGCGAACCATTATCATTAAACACCCACCACAGCATCTGGTCGCCTTTCATATCCGGATAGTCACCCTTAAGCGGATTATATACACCATCTCCGTCCACATCTACAAATGGAGCCATTTCAGTAGTGATACTCAATGAGGCTCCTGCATTGCCTTTGGCATAAGCACTACCTTTACCAGGCCATTCAAGAATAACTGTTGGCGTGCTCGCCAATGTATGTGTACTGCTCGACAAAAAGCTGACAACATCACTTCTGTTTATTTTCCATATTTTAGCCCAGTTTTGCGACGTGGGGTATGTAATCGTATCTGTAGCATCCAGCGGGCCAGGCCAATAATCATTGCCCTTTTGCCGATAGGTTTGAGCTGCTACATGCAAGGCTCCTGCGTCATCTACCCCACTCATCCATATTGCTCCCGCAAAAGAGGCATGTTTTCCGGTACCTTTTGGGTATTCACAACTAGGTTGATTGGTTGCTGGGTTCCACCACATATCTCCATGTACCAGATGCCCTGTATTAAACCGGTTGACATCCAAATATTCAATGGTTGGGAATGGTGTGGTCTGTGCTTTGCTGCCCCAAGCAGTTAAAGAAAGGAGCGCTAGTAATAGTTTCTTTTTCATTGTGATTATGTTTTAGTTTTTCAATAAAAAATAATTGGTCATTCAAATATAATACTTGTGTTTTTAGCCATTATATAGTTTCTTCATTAAAAATATAATTCCCATAATTAAACACGATCATAAATGCATATTAGTGGTTATTTTGAAAAAATGTGCGCTTTCTCATAGCATCCGCTGATGCGCTATAAAAACGCAGGGTACAATAAACAAAATCGTTTAGTGTACCCCGTTCTATTTTAATGCCCTAAAACTTTAGGTTCCTCATTTCCTTGGTATGATGATGGGTAAGGGGCATGGTAGGGATGAGGGGCATGACATTATTGGTTTACAAAAGTCTGGGATTGCTATGCTGTGCCATTGATTATGTTCTGATCTAAAAATAGAAAACAATATGTTGATATTAAACCGGCAATGTATAAGTATGTCGTTTGGTTGTATAACTATGTAGAAATAAGGCAAATTCTGGGAGAGCAGCAATCATCAAAATAGATTTCTCCTGAATCTATTTTGATGATTGATACACTTTAGATAATTGCAGCTTGACTAAAATGTGATAACTGATTTAAAGAATCTATACTTCACCAAAGTATTTTAAAAAGTCGTCTTTGCGCGTAGCAGATACGGGAAGACATGAACCGTCTTTAAGTATGATATCGCCACCCCGCCCTTTGTTGTATTTTTTTATGTACATCATATTGACGACATAAGAGTTGTGAATACGGAAGAAACTGCCACCTGTCAAACTCTGCTCTATCTCCTTTAATTTTTTAGACGCCACTATTGTAGCACCCGAGTTGAGTTTTAGTTCAGTATAATTTCCTTTTGCTTCAGCAAAAACAATATCGGCAATATTAATAAATTCTATACCTTCTAATGTATGTATTCCTAAGTGTTGTATTTGTAATGCCGGCCGTTGAATCGATTGCAATAGTTGCGTTATCTGCTGTCCGCTATTTTTTTGTTCCAGCCTTTTGATACAGTGGCTAACGGCTTCAAATACCCGCTTGTCTTCTAATGGCTTTAGTAAATAATCAATGGCGTGATATTTAAAAGCTTCGATTGCAAATTGATTGAAAGCTGTTGTAAAGATGATTTCTGATTTTATGTCCGGAATAGCAGCCAAAACATCAAATCCGGTTCCCATTTTTATTTCAATGTCTAAGAAAACAATATCCGGAACATGTAATTTTAAAGCATCAACCGCATCCGGTAAGTTGTCTATAATGGCCACAACATTAATAGTAGAAAAGTGCTGTTGCAAAAAGTTTTTTAAATATTGTTGAGACATTAATTCATCCTCTACAATGATTGCCTTTATCGTATTCATTTTGTAGTGTTTTTTTAATGTTGTAATTGGTGAATATTCATTGGATATGAGATCAAAACACGGGTACCTATCACTTCATTTTGTTCATTTAGTATATCCTCTGTTATATTTATAATTTGCTGTTCAAAAAGTTGGTTAAGGATATCTATGCGTTTTGTATTGACGGTACTGCTCGTTAACCGAATAATATTTTGATACATGCGTCCAAAACTGCTGCTCTTTTGTCTGCCCACTCCATTATCTGTAATTGTTATTTCAATACGCTCATTTTTTTGCACTACATTTATTTTTATTTCACCACGACGATTTGTCAAGTGTCGAACACCATGTCTTACTGCATTTTCAACGACTGGCTGTAGTAGCATTGTGGGTATATAAATGAATGATTCAGATATTGTCAGATCTTTTGTTATAGTAAAATCGAAAGAATCATTGAATCGTGTCTGTTCTATTGACAAATATCGAGTAAGGTAATTTAGTTCTTTGTCGAGTGATACAAATAGCTCTGTTCCCATATCAAATGTCTGTCGTATCAATGACGCAAATTCATCGACAAAACTATTTGCTTTTTCCAGGTCACCATTACTGTAATACTGCTTGATTCCTGCAATGCAATTAAAAATAAAATGAGGATTCATTTTTCCCTGTAAGGCCATTTGCTCGAGTTGCAATAAATTACGCTGAGTGGCGATTTTTTCCTTGTCTTTTGTTCGTACTCGTTTGATAAATAAAGCAACAATTCCTACAATACATCCAATCAATATTAATGATGCCGATATTAGAAACCACCACCTTAGGTAAAAGGGATACGGATGATAGAATGCTAAGGTACAATGAGCGCTATTTTTCCAATTGGGCGACAATGCTTTTATGCTGATCGTAAAACTACCATAAGGTACCGAAGGAAAATACAGTTTACTATTGTCTAAGTTTATCCAAACGCTGTCATTATTAAGTCGATATTGGTACAAAGGTTTTTGGCCACTTGAATAATCTATGATATCAAAATCAATTGCCAGCGTTTTTTGAGGAAGGGTGATTGGGTTCCAACTTATTGGCAAAGTTATATTTCCGTTCCTGATACTGTTAATAATTAGATTGGGCTCTGATACTTGCTCAAAAATATCTTGTTCCTCAAAATAATTGATCCCATCAGGGGTACCTATCCATACCCTTCCATTGTGCACATCCAAACAATTAATTTGATTGTTGTTGAGTCCGGTGATATAGGTCAGATGGCGTACAATATTATATGGTGCTTTATTGTTTATGGCATACAAACCTTTATCTGTTCCTACCCAAATAAATCGGGACGATGTTTTGATTACAGATATTCTGTTACATTGTAATCCATTTCGATCGTTAATAACAGCAGTTATTTTATCTCCCGTCACAGCTATCAATTCTGCTTTATTATTAGCTACCCATAAAATATGATCAGCACCGGCAGATAGCGTTACAATATGTCCGTTTAAAGTGGAGTTGGATGAGAAAATCTGATGAAAGTTTTCTGAAGTATCACCTGCCATCAAACCATCTAATGTGCCGGCATATATCGTATTTCCTAGTTTAGCTACAGATGTCACTCTTTTATGGAGCAGTATCTTTTTAGACAAAAAGTTGTTTTTATCGAGCCTTACTAAATTTGAGCTAGTTGCTGCCAATAAATGACCCTGATCTTCATCAATAACGTC
Organism: Bacteroidetes bacterium UBA1312; assembly: GCA_002307135.1. Classification (GTDB taxonomy): domain Bacteria; phylum Bacteroidota; class Bacteroidia; order Chitinophagales; family Chitinophagaceae; genus Rurimicrobium. The sequence goes on along the minus strand of DBTQ01000036.1, from coordinate 5,583 downwards.
CTTGGTACTTGCAGTGTTGCTACTAAAAGTCGAATTATATCTTCTAAAACAAATTAAAATTTAGACACTATAAAATGTATGAAAGATGAAATAATTCGGCTTTTAACTGAAATAAGAAACGAACAGATACAACTGTGAAAAGAAAAAGAAAAGTCTGATAATGAATGCCAAAAAATTGCCAACTTTTTCAAATATGATGAAAAAGTGTTTGGTATTAAAACAATTGAGAAAAACGGCTAACTAATTTGTTCCGTTAAATTGCTTTTCCAATTCATTTATTTGGTGTGTAATTTTAGTAAGCTCCTGCCCGTAAGTTGTGCCATTTAATTTTGCTAAGATTTCTGCTTGTTTTTCGCTAATAATTTTTACATTAGCCAATATTTGAAAAAGTACTTGATTCATATTTCTATTGTTTAAAAATTAAATCACCTATTTTTAATTCTTTATCAATTTGATTATTTTGTAACAACCAATTTATTGGTTATCCTATTTCCTTTGTACTCTAATAAAATAAAATAAATTCCGGATAATAAATTTTCGGAATGAATTACAACATTATTTATGCCTTGTATTGTTGTACCATTTTCTTCATAAATAGTTTTTCCATACAGGTCAGTACATTTTAAATGATAGTTATCTATTTTTTCTGCATCAAAAGTTAGTGTAGCTATTCCTGATGTTGGATTAGGATACAACTTATTTTTAACAATTGCTTCATTAGATTTTGCAATTGGCTTTGATACTCTCTCTGTACTAATAACCCCACAATTTTTAATTTCAGCAACAAATTCAGAGCCATATTGTGCGTCAAAACCATCTTTCATTTGTATTTCATTGACCGCAGACATATACACATTTCCTGTGTTTGTTATTACGGAATTTGTTTCAATTCTGTCAGATGCCAAAAAGTCTTTTTTAGTAGTTATTACTTCTTCACTAATATACCCAACAACAAGTGGACAAAATCTAAAATATCCACCAGCTATATTTAATTCTCCACTATTACATGGATCTAACCAATGTTCTAATTGTCGCTCATTAGTTGAGGAGTAATCCCATGATACTGAAAAACGTCCATAATCATCATGTTTATCGGTTATAGTAGCTGTACACGAAGACGGTCCACCATGTAATTGCCCAAATATTTTTTTATCAGTTGAAAATATTGGAGAACCGCTAGAGCCTGGCTCTGTAACTCCATAGTTCGTAACAGTCGAAACCCAATTAACACACCAATGTGAGGAAATATTAAATGAACAACCTGGTGCAGGAACATTCAAAAATGTGCTTATTTTTTTAATATCACCACTTGGGTGATGTATTCCTACACCACCCGCAGATGGTGAAGTAATTCTATTCCATCCATTGAAATAAACGTCAAGGGGTGGGTTTTGAAATACTGGGTTTTCAGTTAATCTTAATAATGCGAAATCTGACTTTGAATTATTTGCTACTACTACCGCACCATTTGTAGTCCCGTGTCCAGGTTCAACACTAGGGTTTGTACAATCTTGGCTTTCATAATTCCACCAGAAAGTCCAATCACTGGCATCTGGATGAGAAATAGCATCTTTATCGATCCCACCTATTACTGCTTGATCGCCTAAACAATGATTAGCTGTCAAAAAATATATTTCGCCATTTCTACATGTATTGTTAATCAAACTTCCTGTACACCATCTATTACCTTTTACTAAAATGAGTGCTACTCCTTTTTTTTCATCTTGCCAGTCAGATCCTTCGGGACAATTTATATTTACTTCACAAGCACTAGATACACCAAATCCAGGAGTAGTACTAGTTTTATATTGGTCAGGTATATTTATTAATCGATAGCCGTGGACAACAGCACTTATTTGTAGAATATTATTATTAATGTAATCTTTAGGTACATCTAGTTCCATTATAACTTCATCACCATATACTAAACCAGTACCAAATCCTCTTGGATTTAGAAATGTGCCTTTATTGTTTTGATTAGAGAAAGCACCTATAACTTGATTTGTTTTAGTACTGTATATATACAACTTAGAGCCTACTTGTAAGTGGAATTTATCAAACAGAAAATTTATTGATAAAGCATCTGGACATTTTATTTTTATTTGCCAAATTTTTATTCCAGAACTTGATATGCTCCATTTTCCTGAATTATCCGGATTTATTTGTACCTGGTTAGCGAAACCAAATCTTGGTGGATTATTTATTTTTTCATCTACTGAGTCTTCTTGAGCTAATTGTAAATAGTTTATTTCGGGAGTTATATAAGTTGGGATATCTGATTCATATTGTGTGCCATTTATCCAACTTTCGGGCACCCCTTTTAAACTTAATTGCGCATTGCCGTTAGTATATGTACACAGTATTGTCATAACTACACTTGTGTAGTAAAGTAGTATTTTTTTCAAATTGCCAGTTTTATAATTTGGATAAATGGATTACTGATTGTTCACTCGCATAAAAAATAGATAATTTAGTTCCTAAAGAACCATCTCCATCTATTTTATATGAACTTGCATCATTCATAGATTTAATGAATAAAGGTTGAAAATCCGAAGGTGGTAGTAATAATTTATCAGGCATTTCTTTCAATACAAAATGAATTTTAGATGAAGAAGCTACGCTAAACACTCCAGCAATTTCATGACTATAGTTAGTAGCACTTGCCGTTGAATCATCTTTGAATGCAATGACAATATGTAAAGTTTTATATCCAGCACTATAAGGAGTATCCATTAAAGCTGTCTTTGTATCGCCACCTGTTAAATTAGTTAAACTATCTACACGCCAACTTCCTATTACGGTTGGACTGCTGGATGAAGAACCTTTTGTGCAACTGAAATTTGTAAGTATCATTACTGTGAATAGTAATTGAACTACGATAAATTTTTGTTTCATAAATCTCATTTTTAAATTTTAGTGAATCGAATTACTGCTTGTCCATTGGCATAATAAATAAATAATTGACTACCGTAAGCACCTGTTCCGTCTATTCTGTAAGTACTGGCATCATTCATTGATTTTACAAATAATGGCTGAAATAATGATATAGGGACAATACTTGCATTTTTGATTTCATTCATTGAAATATTTACTGATGTACTACTTTTTAGAGTGTATTTTCCAGTAATATCAAAACTATAATTGGTCGAATAAATTGAAAAGTCATCCTTAAATTCAACAGCGATATGTTTGCCTTTATAATAAGAGCTAACTGATGTATCCATGTTTGCTGTTTTAGTATCACCACCTGATATATTCGTAAGGCTATCTAAACGCCACGTTCCTATTAATTTAGTATCACTAAGATTTACAGAGGCTTTGTTGCATGAGCATGTTATTACCAAAGGTAGCAATACAACGAAAAAATATTGAATTAGCGTCTTCACTATTTATTACTTTTTGAGTAGATCAATTTGTGCTTGTAAATTTTCATTTTGCTTTTGCAGTTGTATCATATACAACGTTAATTCTTCTACTTTTTGTAACAGTATTTTATTCATATCTCCAACATCTACACCATTTTTTAGTATTGTTTGTTCTGATGGTACATTAGGCAAATGTTTGTTTTTAGTAATATATTCTTCTACGCTAGTTAAGGTTGGTAAATCATAATCAGGTTTAAATACAAAGTCAGCCCAACTACCTGCCTGTACTACTGCCCGTGTACAAACAATATCACCATCGACACCCAATTTATAACCAGAATATGAACCAATGGGTTGTCTTGTTCCTATTGTTACTTGACCAGTATTCATTACTTTCATATTGGATACCCAAGTGCTTAATGTTGGGTTATAACTTATAAATTCGACACCTGTTCCAGTATTACCATAAGATATCAATTTTACTTGACCTTCATGTCCAGAATAACTTGGACCATATAATTCAATAGTTCCTCCATCATCGCTTCCAGTATTAGCAGCAATATTAAAAGCAGCATTAGTAGTACGAGCTGTGAGATTTCGCCATGTTGATGAACTAGAGTTAGTAATAGCCACATCACCATCAACTACCATTCTTGTACCTGATGGTAAAGATAAATTACCTACTTGTAGATTACCATTGAGAATTGAATTACCTAATACTGAAAATTTATAACCACTAATAGGATTAGTACCTAAACCCAAATTAGCTGCATAGTCCATCATCAAGTAAGGTGTGATTGTGGTAGTTCCTCCAGAAGTATATTTATTGAAAACTTCAAGGATATTAGGTCTTGTTCCACTTGGACCAGGAGGTGGACAAAACATATCTGGTATTGTCCAATTAATTTTAAGAGCAGGTTTACCAGAATAAGTTGCACATCCTGCATTGCTATATCCTGATTGAAGACTCAATTGCGCATCTGGAACGGCTGTACCGAGTCCGATACCCACATTATCATTCGTAGTCGTAGCACCACTAGATGTTGTAAATTGAGCTTCTACTTTGCTTGTGAGAAGTAAACTACCACATATTAGTAGTATTGTTTTGATTTTTTTGTTACTGTTTATATTGTATCTTATACATTTCATCATAAAATAGTATTTGATAGCTAAGGTAATAAAAGTTTATTAACAAAGAAATTAATTTAATTGATTCTACGGTTGTTAGAACGTATCCTATTTAGGTATCTACTATTTTAGAAAGGTTCATTAAGACAGGACATTTTTATTAGAATAGTTCTTTAATATCTATTTCTAAACCTTTGCAGATTTCTAATAGGTAAATATACGAAGGATTAAATCCGCCTTTCTCTAATTTTTGAATTGATTGCCTGTCTTTATCTATTTTATCCGCTACATCTTGCAAGGACAACGCTTTACTTTGTCTAATACTCCTTACACGTTCTCCTAATTTAATTAGTTGTTGTTTCTGTTCGTTTGATATTGGTTGCGGCATAATCAATACTAAACTCGATTTAACATTAATTTGACATTCGTACGAGCTACAAAAGCTAAATTTTAGCTTATTTTTGAGTTCACTTAAAATCAATTATATGGCAAAGTATCAGTGCAACAAATGTGGTGAAATGAGTAGTACACCAAACACTAATTCAAGATGTAGAATAACAGGTGGAAATCATATCTGGAATAAACTGGAACGGTTTATCAAAAAAATATTTCAATACTAATCAAAGGGCTGCCAATAGGCAGCCTTTCTAAATCAAATGACAATATGAAAAAACTAACCATTTTAATAATAACTTTTGCAGCTATATCCTGTAAAAAAGAGAAAGATTTTAAACCATCATTTAACGGTAGATGGAAAATTATTTCAGATACGTCAAGATATGTAGATGTATATAAAACGAGCGATAGCACAGTAGCTATTACATTTCCTCAGCAAATAGATGTGCCGCCGAATAAACAAAGCCCAATTACATTAACCTATCATTCTTATACGAGCAACGATACTGTTTATTGTATTAGTGGCAATATTTATCCGAATTGCTTTTTCATTAATAAGGTAAAGTCTTATGATGGTTATATACTTGAATGGAATCAAGTATCTGATTTAGGAATGGTTAAACAGATGGAGCAAGAATGGAGCAGATAATTTGTTCTTGCGGACATGAGATATTTGTTCCGTTTGGTGACGAGA
>DBTQ01000016.1 GCA_002307135.1 Bacteroidetes bacterium UBA1312 | reverse complement strand
ATGTGTCAAGCTTTTTTAGGAGGGGACAAAGGGCTTCGCTATTTTATCGAAAAACCTAAACGTTTAGGTCAGGTAACGTATCTGTTTAGGTCAGGAACGTATCCACATTAGATTTAGAACCTAAAAGTTTAGGTTATAGGACGTATCTAGTTTAGGTTGGCAACCTAAAAGTTTAGGTTAGGGAACGTATCCTAGTTAGGTTGGCAACGTAAATGTTTAGGTTGGGTAAGTGGTTGTTTTAGGTTGTACAACCTAAACGTTTAGGTTATTGGGTATTTTGGTTGCCCTAAGTCTAGCTTATGCAATTTTGGAATAGATATTTTGTTGTGCCGCTACCAACAACAAAGGCATTTCCACTAGTGGAAATGCCTTTGGGTAATCATTGTTTGTTTGGTTCGCTTTTGTTATTGCTACCTAGAAGCTATGCCGGTTCAATCAAACATTACTGCTTCATAAATTTAAACCGCTCGGCATGGCCATTTTGTTTAATCTCTAATACATACAGATCCTTTGCCAATTGACTGATATCTATACTAAGCAGTCTCTTAACCTCTTGTATTTCTTGTTGTAGTACTACCTTACCGGTCAGATTACTGATGGAAATTGTTTTAGTAGCATTAAAATCGAAATCCGTACCCAATGCAATGTTTAATAAATGAGTAGCAGGATTGGGATAAACTTTTGTAATGGCCTCAATAGGTGCAAGTCTCATGTTATTATTATTGCTATTGCTATCAGCTACATTACCACCTGCTAGAGAAGTTGTATCATATAAAATATATGGATCAAGTTCTTCAAACCGGATTCTTTCAATCATATCCTCAATAGCTATAGTATCTGCCAAATCAATAATAGGTTCTAAACTTACACGCTTATGAACAGCTTGCTCATAAGCCGCAGTATCAGTAATATTAGCATTGAAGAAATGGGTCATTGTATCAGTATTAGTACTGTCCTGCGTCACTTTAAGCCATCGTGCGGCTTTGCTACCAGTGAAGGTACTATTGCCACAAGCATTAGTTACTTTAAGTGTCCAAGATACACTCGAAGCTTCACTTGAAGGTATGGGAGGGGTTGATATATATCTTCCAAAAGCATGATAAGTTCTACTTGCCCCATAAGTTACAGTCCATTCAAATGTTGTAGCTGAATGATAATCTTCAAAAGCAGTATACAACGGATGAATTGCAGAAAGATAATACTGAATTCCTGCTGTAGAAGTAGTTTTAGTACATGCCTGATAAGGTTGAGTAGGAGGCCCTACATCTACTTTTTTAATTACACTCTGAACTGGACAGCCCGCTTTTGAATAAGTATAAGAAACAGACCATACGGGGTAAACCATCGAGTTTTTCGATACGGACAATGAAGATGGAGTTGAACTGACCGTGCCCAAAGGCCCCATAGGTTTTGCTGTAAAAGTGGCACCCGGCACAACTATATCGGTAGTAAAGGCAGCATTGCTACACACAATATCCGGCCCTATAATTTTGGGTACATTTTGAGCACAGATATCTATATGATTGTCAGCAGCAGGGTTGCGTTGCCATATTTTTACATGATCTACATCTAATTCTCCCAATAGAGTTTTAGCAGCCGGATTCCAGGCGTAGCTTTCATCATTAGTTACATCCGGGTCTATATCCAAAACATTCCAGGAATCCGGTTTCCATGGAAAGCCTTCAAATATATTATAGTTGCCGGAATATTTTACTGTGCCATCGGCTACGCAGTGTATTTTATACGGTTGATGAACATAGTATGTAAATGAACCTCCGGCATTATAATCTATTCTTTGTTCCCATTTATAGTAAGTGCTATCAAAGTAATATTTGTAGGCAGGCACCAATGCTGCTCCATCTAAGTAAAATCTGATAACACTAGAATCCCACTCACATACATAGGTATGCCAGTCGTTCATATCCATATAGCTGCCTTTTATCCAATCGATTATCTTCTGGTGCGGTATGCTCTGCGATCCATCATAATCGTAATCAAGGTGATAAGGGTTCTGAAGAGGTGGGATTGCAGGTACAGGATCTGGGTGCTTCCACCATACATGTATGCCATATGTACCATAGCGGCGTGTACCTATAGCCATTTTGGGGCCGCCATAAGCTTCTACAAGATCTAGTTCATTTACTTCATTGGTATCGAAGAGCCAGCATGAACTATGCCCATGGTTATAAACAGGCATTTTGAGTTTGGCTTCAAAGCGTCCTGAATTAAAGCCAATTCCTTTGCTACAAAAGCCTGTGGCAGGATCATATACTCGGATATGTGTCTGTAACAAACCTTTTGAAAATTTAGTCCTGTACCAAGTACCGGTAGTAGTATATTGGTCATCGGGGCTAAATACAGTCAATGCTTCGTTATAAAACATTAAATGACAGATACCGCCGTTGACTATTACATTTTCGTCTCTGATAGCTGATTTAAAGTCATTAGAAATACGCCCGTTGCTCCATTGGTCGTGTTCGCAGGAAATAGAATGGTCGTGTGGAGACATACCAGAGTAAGCTGCAAATGTATTCCACTTGGTTGGGTCAATAGCAGTGCCATCAAAATCGTCATAAAACACCAGTTTGTAAGGTGTTGTCTCGCCTATGGCGTTACCCGCTGTAAGGTGTACTTTGGGCAGTTTTTGTGCGTTAGCAGCATAGTTACCCCACAGGCAGCATGCTGCCATCAATATCTTTTTAAACATAAATTGAGATTTGTTTTTAGTTTTTTAAGATGGATTAATTAAGGTTCTAAGAAAGTACCATATATCTGTACTGAGTCATTTGCATCAGCCCAATTATAAAACCATGTAGTATCCAATACCAACTTTGCTTTTCCATTGTAGGATTCTGCTTTAATGTACTTACCGCTATTAACAGCAGGATAATAACCAATGTTATTATACCCAAAAGATAAATTTACTTGTTTAATAGCGGTGGCATTAGGTACCAATAGATAATTACCTGATTGAGGTAATGTTGAATTATAGTACATAGGAAAAGTAAATTCAAATGCAGATGCACTAGATGCATCATTGGTAAGAAATTGCATCGTATAATCATTTTTAACAGGTGGATAAATGATTACCTTGTTGGTACTAAAATCTCCCTTACCAATAATATGCCAGGTAGAATACTGGTTATTATCGGATTTTTTGCAGGCCGCCAACATACAGAGACCAGCAAAGAATAGTATTGTTTTTTTCATATCGTTATGTTTTTCTGTACTGTAAAAGGCTACCAGCTATAGCCCAAGCCTAATGAAAGTTGCCCTAAAGGTGTTGCACCACCATACCAAAAACCATCGTCGTAGCCAAAGCCTAATCCTAAATCCAGTGCAATGTGTATATGTTTGCTGCATTGAATATACATTGAATTGTCAAAGGTTAATCCAAAAACAGACCTCGATTGTAAATTTTGATTGGTACCATTTTCGTAACCATCACGTACTCCTTTGCCCGAACCAAGCATCAAATTGAGACCCCAGGCATAGCGAACGGCATGCTTAGGATTGCCTGTATAGCGCCGAAAACCCGGCGATATAAAATACATAGCAGGACGAGGTGTATAGGTATGGTCAAGGATAGCAAAATTAACCGATACCGGTACCACCAACGCGAGCCTGGCATCGTGCATAGGGAAGTATTGAAATTGCAGCCCATAACCATTACCGGCAGTGTTAATGAGCGTCATCGCGCCTACACCATAAGCGTTGCCTTGCTGTTCGTAGAATGTTTTGCTATACCGTTCCTGTCGTTTCGGTTCTATATCGTAGGGGTCTTGTTCCTGTGCTGCTGCTTGTATTGTATAGAGGCAGCAGAGTATTACTAATATTTGCTTCATCAACTAAGTTTTTCTGTTATGTAAATATCATTCATGGGCCAATTATGTTTTGCGGGCGGGCTTTTGTTCATAAAGGTCGGCTTTTAGGTGGTGAATAAATTCCCCCTTGTATGCCCACTCCTGTACAATACAAAAGTAGCGTGGGGTTTGCTTTAATACTCGCCCTTCAGGTGTTCGAAGACCTTGGATGCAAGTAGGGCAAACACCCACACTACTTTTGAGTGCGGGCGTCTTGCTGTTATACTTGCTGCATCCAATATTTTTCGAACTTTGAAGGGCAGCTTTGTATATAGCTAACGCTATAATAATTTTATTGTTCTGCTACCGAAGTCGCAGATGGCAAACATAGGAATTATTTTTTAATAAACAGAAAATTATTTTTATAACCTACGGTATTTTAGTACCCTGTTTGTAGCCTAGGTTAATAGCGATTTTGTTCTATTTTTACCACTCAAAAAGTTTCAACAACATGAACATCATTTCCTACAACCTCAACGGATTGCGCAGTGCTATCAAAAAAGGATTTATAGAATGGCTTACAGAAAGTAATCCCGACATTATTTGCCTGCAAGAGATAAAAGCTACACAAAACGATATTGATGTTGCGGCCATAGAAGCATTGGGTTACCACACCTATTGGTATCCCGCCCAAAAGAAAGGCTATAGCGGTGTAGCGGTTTTTTCAAAACAACTACCAGAAAACGTGAGCCACGGGCACGCTTATGAACAAAGTGATTTTGAAGGTCGTGTTATTGTCTTAAAATACAAAGAATTTACTTTAATCAACGCTTATTTCCCCAGCGGAACCTCCGGTGAAATCAGGCAAGCCTACAAATACCAGTGGCTCGATGAGTTTTACGAATACATTACCGAATTGAAAAAGACACAACCCAATCTGATTGTCTGTGGCGACTATAATATCTGCCACAAAGCTATAGACATTCACGACCCGGTGAGTAATAAAAAGAGTAGCGGATTCTTGCCCGAAGAGCGTGCCTGGATGGACAAATGGTTTGATGCAGGATTTGTAGATAGCTTCCGTGTATTTAACGACCAACCACACGAATACAGCTGGTGGAGTCAGCGTGCAGCATCACGCGAGCGCAACAAAGGCTGGCGCATAGATTATATCAGCATATCAGAGGGGATTAAAGCACGTTTAAAATCTGCTGGCATCTTGCAAAGCGTCAAACATTCCGATCATTGTCCGGTTACTATTGAACTTAGCTAAAAAGCAATGATAACTCTAGGTATCTTAAATTCTACTTAAAAGGAAACCTTACGCCTTAACTTAAAGCCAAGCGATACTTACATTTGCCACCGCATGAACACACGTCAACTATTCCAACAACATCTGGCCCCCACATCACCTGCACCTGTGGGCTTACACATCGTATCGGCCGAAGGTAATTATCTATACGATGTAGATGGAAAAGCTTATATAGACATGATAGGCGGCATCAGTGTTTGCAATGTTGGGCATCGACATCCAAAAGTAGTAGCGGCCATCAAAGCGCAAGCGGATCAATATTTGCATATTATGGTGTATGGCGAATTGATACAAAGCCCACAAGTAGCCTTCGCACAATTGATTACACAACATTTACCTGCACCTCTTGATTGTGTTTACTTCACCAACTCTGGATCGGAAGCTACCGAAGCGGCATTAAAACTTGCCCGTCGGGTAACAGCTCGTACTGAAATAATAGCCTGCAATAACAGCTACCATGGTCATTCACTCGGTGCACTAAGTGTAATGGGTAGTGAGTATTGGCGCAATGCATTTCGCCCGCTGATGCCAGGAGTATGGCACTACGATTACAATTCGGAAGCATTGATAAATGCTATTAATAACCAAACAGCTTGTGTACTTATTGAAACAGTACAGAGTGAAGCGGGTATTGTAGCACCAAACACGGAATGGATACAACGCTTGCGCAAAAAATGCACAGACACAGGTACCCTACTTATTTTGGATGAAATACAAACAGGATTTGGCAGAACAGGCAAGCTTTGGGGCTTTGAACATTTTGGAATTCTTCCAGACATGATATTATTAGGAAAAGCATTAGGTGGAGGTATGCCCATGGGTGCATTGGTAGCCCCTATGGCTATGATGAGCGCTTTTGCTACTAATCCTGTGCTTGGCCACATGACAACTTTCGGCGGACATCCTGTTTGCTGTGCTGCCGGCATTGCAGCCATGCATGTGCTTTTCGATGAACATTTAATAGAAGGAATTGCAGCAAAAGAACAATTGTTTCACACACTGCTACAACATCCATCCATTATTCAAGTTCGAAGCAAAGGATTGTTGATGGCAGTAGAGCTCCCTTCATCGAGCGATGTACTAAAGTCATTAGAAAAGTGTTTGAGCAACGGACTATTTTCTGATTGGTTTTTATTTGCCGATAATTGTATTCGTATTGCACCTCCCCTTACTATTAACGAAGCTGAAATTAAAAATGCCTGTACTATAATACTTGATAGCATCGAATAAAATATCCGTGCTTGCTGATGGCACAATATTTGCAAACATAGAGAACAGACATTCACACTAACAAAAAAACAAACACATGCTACTACTCCAAATCGAAGAAAGTGTAAAAAAAGGCGTAACCTTCATTGACAAAGCCAAAGACTACGCTGTTGAGTATGGTCTGAAAATTATTTTAGCCATTATTGTTTACATTATTGGAAAGTGGCTCATTGCCAAACTTTGCGCAATTGTAGCAAAAATGCTCACACTGCGCCATATAGAGCGCTCTCTGCAAACATTTTTGTTATCACTGGTACGCATCTCTTTGCTCATACTGCTGCTATTATCTATAGCAAGTATGGTGGGCATCAACATCACAGGATTTGCTGCATTGTTAGCAGGTGCGGGTATTGCTATCGGTTCGGCACTCAATGGCTCATTGGGAAACTTGGCAGGTGGTGTAATGATATTAATATTCAAACCCTTCAAAGTAGGCGATCAGATAGAAGCACAAGGTGCTATAGGTGTGGTAACCGAAATAGCCATTTTCAACACATTCATTACTACCCCCGAAAGAAAAACAGTAATCCTACCCAATGGCGCATTGTCCACAGGAGTAATCACCAACTACAATACCAGCGGCAGCCTTCGGGTAGATATCCCAATGAATATTTCACCGAGTACATCTATAGAAAAAGCACGCCAAGTAGCTATTCAGGCCATGCTGCAACATCCATTGGTATTAAAAGACCCCGCACCGGAAGTTGTGGTGGTAAAAATAGCAGACGGTATGGTCAGCCTAAGCCTTCGTCCGTCAGCACTCCAGCCTGATTACCCAAGCGTATTTGTGGGTGTACAAGAATTGGTAAAAAATGCCTTCGATGCACATGGCATAGAAGGACCAACACCACACCGAGTGGTGATCAATAAAGCATAAACACACTATTACAAGTAGTTAATAATGGCGGCCATCTTGGTCGCCATTGTTGTTTTAATGAAACTTTAAACAAAGCATTACATGATTGCGGCATTTAATTATCAATAACCGGGGAGTTCACTAAACATTATTAATTAGCTTTGCACGAAATTTTGGAATAAAATAATAATTAGTGAAATACGAAAAAGAAATAGCCCGCCGACGCACCTTTGCCATTATCTCCCACCCCGATGCGGGTAAAACAACGCTTACCGAAAAACTACTTTTGTTTGGTGGTGCCATACAAGTGGCAGGCGCAGTAAAAAGCAATAAAATAAAAAAACATGCTACTTCCGACTTTATGGAGATCGAACGTCAGCGTGGTATATCTGTGGCCACTTCTGTAATGAGCTTTGAGTACAAAGATATATTGATAAACCTACTCGATACACCCGGTCACAAGGATTTTGCCGAAGATACTTACCGAACACTTACCGCTGTGGATAGTGTAATACTGGTTATTGATAGTGTAAACGGTGTGGAAGAACAAACGCGCCGGTTGATGGAAGTGTGTCGTATGCGGGATACTCCTGTTATTGTATTTATTAATAAAATGGATAGGGATGGTAAATACCCATTTGATCTGGTAGATGAAATTGAAAAAGAATTAAACATACAATTGCATCCACTGAGCTGGCCTATTAATATGGGTAAAGAATTTAAAGGTGTTTATAATCTTTACGACAAAAGCCTTTTGCTCTTTACGCCCAACCAAAAATCAAGTGAAGAAAACTCCATTCAAATCGAAAACCTGAATGACCCTTTACTTGATGACAAAGTTGGTGCTCGAGATGCCAATCAATTGCGTGAAGATGTAGAATTACTGGAAGGTGTTTATGGATCACTGGATAAAGAAGCTTATCAGAAAGGTCAAGTAGCACCCGTATTTTTTGGCTCTGCAGTTAATAATTTTGGTGTAAAAGAACTGCTGGATACATTTATTGCTATTGCCCCTCCCCCACTTGGCAGAGATACAGACACTCGATTTGTATCACCAGATGAAGACAAATTCAGCGGGTTCATTTTTAAAATCCATGCCAACTTAGACCCTCGCCATCGCGACCGTATTGCATTTTTACGGGTATGTTCAGGCAAATTTCAGCGTAATACTTTTTATAAGCATACCCGTACAGAGAAAGATGTTCGTTTCAGTAACCCTTATTCTTTTATGGCGCGTGAAAAAGAAATTATTGAAGATGCTTACCCTGGTGACGTTGTTGGCTTGTTTGATACAGGTGGTTTCAAAATTGGAGATACACTTACAGAGGGAGAAATGATGAAATTTACAGGAATACCCACCTTCTCTCCAGAAATATTCAAAGAATTAGTGAATAAAGACCCAATGAAGACAAAGCAATTGGAAAAAGGGATTAACCAATTGACGGATGAAGGTGTAGCGCAACTCTTCACACAACATGGTGGTAATAGAAAAATTATTGGTTGCGTAGGAGAACTTCAATTTGAAGTAATACAATACCGCTTATTACAGGAATATAGCGCTTCTTGTGCCTTTATGCCATTAAGCTTTTATAAAGCATGTTGGATCACTGGCGATAAGAAAAAATTAGAAGACTTTGCCCGCTTCAAACAACAAAATATAATGCTGGATAAGGATGGCAATCTTGTTTATTTAGCACAAAGTGAATGGTTCTTAAACACCGAACGTCAGAACAACCCCGATATTGAGTTCCATTTCACTAGCGAATTTAAAACAACCCGAAACTAAACAAACAGAAATTCAAACAATTACATATATTACTATTTTTTTTATAAAAAGGTCTTAAACTATAGTAACTTCTTATAGTCTATATACGCAATACAAATCAACTTTATCTAGACATAAGTATGCAATTAAGCGTAGTCATCATTAGCTACAACGAAGAATTAAACATTGGTCGTTGCTTGCGCTCTGTAGCAAGCATTGCCGATGAAATACTAATAGTAGATAGTGGATCTACGGACACGACTTGCGCTATTGCACAACAATTCGGTGCACGTATCGTTCAAAAAAACTTTGAAGGATACTCCAACCAAAAAAACTTTGCTAATGAATGCGCAACATTCAATTGGGTACTTTCATTGGATGCAGACGAAGTACTTAGTAATGAACTTGTACAAGCCATTAAAATAGTAAAGTCCAAACCTTTTCACGATGCTTATTTCATAAAAAGATGCACAAATTTTTGCGGTAGTTTTATCAAACATGGTAGTTGGTACCCAGATAAACAATGTAGGCTTTGGGATAAAACAAAAGGTGAATGGAAAGGCAAAATTCATGAAACATGGCGACTAAAAGACACTAATAAAAGTTATGGCATATTGAATGGAGATTTGTTGCATTATAGCTTCAACAGTATATCTGATTATATAAAAATGACAGATAATTATACGACTCAATCTGCTGAAGAAGCATTTGAAAACGGGAAAAACTGTAGCATATTCAAACTTATATTTGGGCCTTTCGTAAAATTTCTCATAGACTATGTTATAAGACTTGGTTTTTTAGATGGTTATCCAGGATTTGTAGCTTATCGACTGGCGGCTTATAGCTCATCTATAAAGTACAGTAAAATTAGAGCTCGCTTCAAAAGCAATGCAAAATCTGTAAAGTACCCTAGCCCACTGATTCAAGCGACGAGACAATAAAACAATTCTTTTTCTATAAAATCGTACCAGCTTAATTATTAAGCTGGTACGATTTTTGCTGTAATAAAATAATAAATGCTTCGGTGTGATCAGACTAGAAGAATTTATTATTTTAGTAACAATTTTGTAACTTGCGTATGATGGTCGATCTGTAATATTCTTGTTGCATCTGTACCACAAACATTCTTTAATCAAACAATCAATAAGAAGCGTATAATATTCGTTTCGTAATTCTGGCAAAATATGATAGAGCGTTGTATTGACATCAATAAAATAAAACTAAATTACTTAGAATATCCGGCTTCCAACAAACCCATTCTGATCACACTACACGGCATTACTGCTAATGCCCATGCTTTTGATGGTTTACTCAAACACGGACTCAACGATCATTTTCACATTATAAGTCCCGACCTTCGAGGAAGAGGAGATAGTGGCAAACCTGCGTTTGGCTATTCTGTTGAAGATCATGCAAAAGACATTATTGGGATGCTAGACTATTTAGGCATTGAGCAGGCGAATCTTTGTGGCCATTCTTATGGAGGCCTTTTGAGTGCTTATCTTGCTGCCAAATACCCTAATCGGGTTGCATGTCTAATGCTCCTTGATGCAGCCGCAGAACTGAATCCCAACGCTGCTAAAATGCTGATACCCGTATTTAGCAGATTAGGTCAACCTTTCGCGTCCTTCGATGCATTCCTAAATGCGATGAAAGCAGCTCCACAAAACACATTTTGGGAGGATATTATGGAAACGTATTACCGTGCAGATGTCAATATAAACAAAGATGGTAGCGTATTAACCAAATCAAACCTTGCAAATATTAGTGCAGTAGCTATGGGTGTACTCAGTATATCATGGACTTCCATATTCGAACAAGTTAAACAACCTGCCATACTTATCAATGCCGCTGATAATTACACACTAGGCCAACCTTTATTACCAGCACTCAAAGCAAAGGAAACAGTAATAATAATGCAGGACTGTCAATATGTATCTGTTACCGGCAATCACCATACAATGGTATATGGTGAGGGAGCTATAGAGATTGTAACTGCACTATCCGAATTTTGGGCAAAAGAAAAACATAAAATAATTAGAGAATACTCAATGGTATAAAACTTCAACATCCATTTAATAGGCTTTTTCTAAAAAAGGAAAAGCCTATTTTTTATTTTCACTATTTTGGTGCATTCATAGTGAGCTATACGATATTTTAAGGTGTACATTTACTTATATTCCGCCAATAATTTCAAAATGAAACTAAGTAATAAATTAGGTATAAAACTGCGTCGATTTTGGAATATACTCGGACCGGGGCTTATTACAGGTGCTAGCGATGATGACCCTTCCGGCATCGCGACTTACTCTCAAGCAGGTGCAGCTTATGGTCTTTCTACTCTTTGGACTGCTATTATTACATTTCCGCTAATGGCAGCTATTCAGGAAATGTGCGCGCGAATTGGTATTGTGACAACTCAGGGACTAACAGGAACACTTAAATCATACTATTCTAAATCAGTACTGTATTTAATGTTATTATTTAGTTTTCCTGCTATTGTAATGAATATTGGTGCCGACATTGCTGGGATGGGTGCTGTTGGCAATTTGCTATTTCCCAATATAAATGCAAGTTATTTTAGTGTTGCATTCACTGTGTTGTTGCTAATATTGATCGTTTTTTTGCCTTATCAAAAGATATTTTCTATCCTAAAATACCTATGCGTTGCATTACTTGTTTATTTAATAGTACCATTTTTGTACAAGCAGGATTGGCTAGCTGTTATAAAAGGCACATTTATCCCGTCTATAAAATTCGATAAAAATTTTATTAGCATTCTTGTAGGGATATTAGGCACTACAATATCTCCTTATCTTTTCTTTTGGCAAGCAACCATGGAGGTCGAACATATAAAACAAATGAAAAAAGAAATTGTCGTAAATAAAAAAATAATGCGCGACATGAAGCAAGATGTCGATTTTGGAATGCTATTTTCAAATATTGTTATGTTTTTTTTGATACTTACCACAGGAACAGTATTATTTAATAGTGGTATCCATCAAATTGATACAGTAGAGCAAGCTGCAATAGCATTAAAACCACTTGCAGGTAATGCTGCTTATTTATTATTTGCTTTGGGTGTTATAGGAACCGGGCTTTTAGCGATACCTGTTTTGAGTGGATCACTTTCATATATTGTTACGGAAACATTCGGATGGGAACAAGGATTAGACAAAAAATTTCATGAAGCAAAGGCGTTCTATATAGTAATTGCCATTTCTTTAGTATTAGGCTTGTCTTTGAACTATATTGGTATTTCTCCTATAAAAGCACTAATTTATTCTGCTATATTATATGGACTGACTGCACCGGTACTTATTGCAGTTATACTTCATATTGCCAACAATAAAAAGATAATGGGGCAATATACCAATGGGAAAATGTCCAATTGTCTTGGATTTGCCGCATTGATATTAATGAGTGCCGCGGCTATCGTATTAGTATATTTACAAATAAAAAGCATAAATTAGCTATACCTAATTACATATAGTAGGTGGTCGTTTCTTTATAGATGCGACCCTTTTTTATTGTGTAAATG
>DBTQ01000022.1:117698-163523 GCA_002307135.1 Bacteroidetes bacterium UBA1312 | reverse complement strand
ATCGCTTTTTTAGGACTAGTCATATTGTCGATGCTCTAGTGCTTCACAGACACTTTTGTATTCAGCTCATTACCTTTATTGTCTTTGATATTGACAATGTATAAGCCAGTAGGCATGCTTTGGGTAGCGATTACAACGTTGCCATTATTGCTGCTTTCATTACTCACAACTCTTCCAAGCATATCCATTAATATTACAGATATGTTGCTGTTGTTATTATTGTCCACTTTTATGTTCAACTCTGTATTTGCAGGATTGGGGAATACTTTAGCGCTAAAGTTACCCAATGATACCTGTTGAATATTAGTCGGAATTTCGATCGTATTCAGCGTTGTATTAGTGACAATAGGTGCATTATAATCAAAATAAATTGCAGCCGTATTAGTCATTTGTGCACCTGGTGCCAGGGTTTGTTTTGGCTTGATACCATAAGTAACCGCACCCATACTCGCACTCATATTATGACTACTGTAGTCTAAGTTAACATTTTCAAATCTGAACTTAACTGTATTACCAGTAACATACATACTCGCATTATGTGTCGAATTGATCATGTGTAATGTAGTTAAATCCAAATTTGGATCAATTGCATCAGTTACAGTAATATTGCGAGCGGCGGCCGTACCCGTATTTTGGAAATGAACTGTATAGGTCAATTCGGTATTTTTATGAATAAACCCTGCAGCACTTGCTCCTGTGGGAGTAACCTCTTTGGCGTTTGGATCATGAGAGCTCGCTACTGCTTTCTTATAATAAAGCGTATTGTTGCTCAAATTTGGATCTGTTAGTGAGGTTGGTGCAATATAAGCAGTCATTCTAATGGTATCGCCAATTGTAGCAGAAGTGGACACACCAACCCAAATACTGCTGTAGAAATCGACTACATCAGCAGTAGAGGATAAGGTCCATGTAATCGTACTTCCGGATACACTTGATGGCGCTAAACTATAGTAGTGAGATAAATAAGTCAGCTTAGGATCTAAGGTAAGGGTGACGGTAGAAGTAAGGCTGGCACAAGTATAATGATAATACCAAAGCCAGTCGAAGCTGGATATTGCTACATAAGTAGAATCTCCCGGCACGAAACCATTAGTCCATACATTGATGCTTGCATCGTATGATGTAACAGGTTTACAGGTATAAGCAAAATCTTTTGAGTAAGAACTACCCGAGGTTACCGTTAATGAATACGTTCCACTGGAAGGGCAAGATGCTACAAGATTGGTGTCAATCCACCAGGCATACGATCCGTAATGATAAGCAAGAGGTACTATAGTGTATGTACCCGGCGGTAAAGCGGCATAATAATATCCGGTATCATTGCTCCAACCGACAACAGAACTGTCGCTGGTAGCAGTATTTATGGCTAGAATAGGCATCCACCTGACTCCTTTTTCTGACGCATCTTTGATACAGTTTCCATTACCATCTACATACAGCAAGCCATTAAGCGTACCACATGTATTGGATATAGTGATACTCGGCTTACTGATTATAGAATCGGCGAGGCCACCCACCAGACTTGCTTTTACCTTAGGACTGAAAGTGCCCGGAAAAGTATAGGTATGAAATATTGAATAGTTATAAAAAGATCCTCCACCAGAGGTCGGATAAATTTTTAATTTAAAAGTAGAGTCAAATCCGTCATCAAAATTGACATTAACGATTGCAGAGTCTGTGGCGGAAACAGTTCCCGTAACATTACCACTGACTATAAAATTGTTTACGGAAGGAATTACACAATAGGTCGATAATGAATCGTCTATATTTACTTTAATGCTGGTAATCTGGGCATGTACCGTCTCTGTCTTAATAAGACCAAATACGGCACAAAATGCGGATAATAATAGTGCTTTTTTCATAGTGGTTAAGTTTTAAATTGTTTAATAAAGTTTAGTCTATAAGTATTGACGTAACCATTTTGTAAAATGTTAGTGGGTGGCAAAATATTTCTTTATAATTTTCTCGCATGAACGCAATAGAAAAGTCCTAAACCACTAGGGTTTAGGACTTTAAATCAATATTTAAAACCTATAATTTTATTCCGCAATTGGAGGTGCAGGCTTTATTTCTTCTGCACCTGTTGGTTTACGTTTATTTTGATGTGGCCTATTTTTAGGTTTGTTGTTGGCTTTATTTGGGTTATTAGCATTAGGGGTAGTTGTGTTTTTATTTCCCTGCACTTGCTTTGGTTGTTGCGTTTGTTGTTTTGTATTTGGTTGTTGCTGCGATTTCTGTTTATTCCCTTCTGGTTTTATAGCGTCGGTTTTAACGGCAGGTGCGGCTTGTTGGTTTTTGTTTTGAGGTTTTTTATTTTTATTTTTTGACGGCTTTTTCTTTTCCAATGATTTAAGGCTCATTTGTCCTACATCATTTACAAAACCGACATCTATTTTCAGGTTTTCTTTATTTCGTTCTAATTCCAATTCTACAGCTTGCAACTCTTCAGGAATAATACCTTCCTTATTGAGCTTCAATATTTCATTAACACGTTCAATACTCATGGGGTATTGCTTGCTGCTACCTTGAAAGCTATACCACATAAGGTTTCGAAAGATGTCTTTTTTAATCAAAGACGCTTTTCCTTGCGCTATTTGCAAAACATCTGCATTGCTCGGAAATCCACGCAATGCATCCATATAAGTATCTAGTTCATAATTGAGGCAGCATTTAAGCCGTCCACATTGACCAGATAATTTTGTTTGGTTGATCGATAATGACTGATAACGTGCAGCAGTAGTATTCACTGATTTGAAATCAGTAAGCCAAGTGCTGCAACATAGTTCACGACCACAAGATCCAATACCCCCCACTTTTGCACTTTCTTGACGGGAGCCAATCTGGCGCATTTCGACCTTTAGCTTAAAATCTGTAGCAAATACTTTAATCAATTCTCTAAAATCGACCCTTTGTTCAGCTGTATAATAGAAGGTAGCTTTTTTTCCGTCAGCTTGGACATCTACCTCACCAATCTTCATGTCAATCTTTAGCTCTTTAGTTATAGCTCTGCTGCGTACGAGTATCTCTCTTTCTTTGAGTTTGCTTTCATCATAGGCAGTCAAATCCTCAAGAGTGGCAGGTCTCATTATGCGTTTCAGGGCATTTTGATCCTGAATACCATATTTTTTCATTTGTAGCTTTACCAATTCTCCTGTAAGGCTTATTTGTCCGATGTCGAAACCACTTACTCCTTCTACCGCTACCCAGTCTCCTTTGACTATTATATAAGAGGAATTATTTTTAAAATATTCTTTTCTGCTGCCGCTGTTGAATGAAACTTCAACTATAGGAAAAGGTTTCGAACCACCCTGTAATGGTATGGTACCCAACCAATCAAATACATTCATTTTATTACATCCACCGCTGCTGCATCCGCCATTGCTTTTGCATCCAGAGGGTTTGCCACTTGCGCCAGATCCGCAACTACCGCATCCCATATTATATATATTTATAAAGACAACAATCTCTTTCAATATTGCTATTGACAGTAAAGCTTGTTTAAGGCGATACTTTTAGCAAAGATGAACAAGAATTGTTGATGTGTTAAAAAATCAGTTAATGAGCGAAGATACTTGTTTATTCTGAATAGCATATACCATTTTGATACTAAGTGCATGAACTTGCATTTTTGCATGAGCATTTCGTTCAATATGGTACATTGTAGCAGCTATTTCACGAATCATTGTTTCGAGTGATTCAAAACTAATAGTGGTTTTTGCTAATTTTTGAACAAACGACAATTCATCATCAATAAGATTGCAGGTATTTGTATATCTGTGGTGTATTGTGGCTTCAAGTAAATGAATGACATACTGGAGCATATTCTTTTGTTGTTCACGCCCCATTTTTGCAAAGTCTTCAACAAATTTGGACAATCCGATACCATTATTCGTAAATATCATATTGAACCAATTTCGTGTTTGCGGGAATAAATCATTAGCTACATCGCTAAGTAGCCGCAGGGCTTCAGGATAGCTTCCTTCCGACAATCGAGCCGCTTGTTGGGCAAGCCTAGTATCCACCGCACTTGATGATAATAGCTTGTTAGTGATATCGGCGATTGATATCGGCGGTAATTTTACCATTTGCGTTCGTGACAAAATGGTGGGAATAATATTTTCAATATTTTCGGCAGCAAAAATGATAATTGTATTTGCTGGGGGCTCTTCAATTAGCTTAAGGAGCATATTGCCCTCTTTACCTAAATATTCGGGTCGCCAAATGATTAATATTTTCATCCCTCCCTCATAAGCCTTGAGGCTTAAAGATTCAATAATGGCTCTTGACTCTTCTGCTGTGATATTTCCTTGCTTATTTTCGGCATTAATATTTTGCAACCAATCGAATGTAGAACCGTAAGGTTTTTTTAAAATAAAATCCCGAAATTCTTTGATAAAGTGCTTACTCATAGCTTTTACACCGGGTTTGGGTGCAATGCTAGGAAACGAAAAATGTAAATCTGCATGTTCCATTTTCGCCACTTTAACACAACTCGCACAATGACCACAAGCATCAACTGGTGTTCTATGCTCGCAAAAAATATACTGTGCTAATGCTAAGGATACTGGCAAACTGCCTGCACCAGATTGCCCACAAATAAGCAATGCATGTGGCAAATGATTCTGCTGCCACATTTTAATGAGGTTATTCTTCGCCGTCTGTTGTCCTACAACTTCTGAAAATAACATGCAGGGGGGGGAATGCTGTAAGTGAGAATTAAGCGTTGCCCACGTGCTTAAGATGCGCTACGTGAGAAGATATTGCATTGACCATTTTAGGGTATTCGATATAACCAATACCAAATTCCTGACAAGTCTCTTTTACTATTTTACTTATTGCAGGATAATGCACGTGAGAGATTTTAGGAAAGAGATGATGCTCTACTTGAAAATTCAATCCTCCCACAAACCAACAAATAACTTTATTGCTCGTTGCAAAATTAGCAGTTGTCTTTAGTTGATGAATAGTCCATTCATCTTCCATTTTGTGTGTTATAGCATCCGGCATAGGGAATACAGCATCTTCAACAGTATGTGCTAACTGAAACACAATACTCAACACAAAACCACCTGTCATGGCAAGAGTAAGGAAACCGATTAACCAAGGTAGAAAACCTAAGTGAATAATAGGGAATACAATAATGTAAAAATAGAAGAACGCTTTAGATGCCCAAAATATAATATGGTCGCTGACATCCATTTTTTTCAACGGTACTTCCCCAACTTTATTACGGAAATATTTTTTAAAATCGGTAAAAAACACCCAAAACATATAAAGTAAAGAATACAAAAACCAAAAGTAAATGTGTTGGTATTTGTGCATTCCCAACTTAGGTTGCGTAGTGCTCATTCGTAAGAACGGGCGAGCATCAATATCATCGTCTAAGCCGTCAATATTAGTATAAGCGTGATGTACGATATTGTGTTTTACATTCCACATAAATGCACTTCCACCCAATAAATTGAGCGAAAAAAACGCCAATTTGTTGAGCCAAGGCTTGCCACTAAAGCTACCATGGCCGCCGTCATGCATGACATTAAATCCAATAGCAGAAACGATAAAACCCATTAACACGCATTCTAAAATAGCAACCCAAGCTGTAGGTGTATAGAATACAAGATGAATATATGTGGCAATATATAGAATGGGTAAAATAATCGCTTTCAAATATAATTGGGAATTGCCCGTACTGGGTATTCCTTTCGTTTCAAAATAACCATAAACACGCTGTTTCAATTCTGTATGAAACGAGTTGAGCGGTTTTGCAAATTTTGGTAGTTGTACTGATTTTGACATAATTTGACAAAGATACGATTTTTAATAAATGGGGATGTTAATATACACGAATGCTGATCAAAATCATAATACCAGATACTCACTTGTTGCAACCCATTTACACATAATGGAAGAAGATGATTGGAATACCTTTTCTTAAATCAATTACCATGCAACATTCGATATACACCATCCCATAAATTCATTCGCTGCTCTAATGCACTAACAATTGCGTCCTCAGCTTCTTGCCAGAGTTGCGGATTATTGCCACAAAGATTAGTGGTCATTTGTAAGGCAAGATGACTATGGTGATCTCCATCTACTTCAATATGTCTTTCGAGATAATATTTAAAAATAGAAACGCTGTCAGGAAACTGTTTGTGAATATCGCCAACAATAGCATGAAACATGTTGGGTATTAAATCTTCCCTACCAAATGTAAATACTGCAGATTGTAGATGAGCTTTTTGGCTATTGATTATATCGAATGTAAAATCGACAAACGAACGAGCTTCTGTTGGTGTATTGGCAGTCAGATAGGCCTTTTCAAAACCATTACCTTGCTGTAATTCTTCGCAAAAACTTCCAATACCAGATACATTAGCATTGCATTGCTGCATTGCTTCCAAGTACAATTCAAAATGACTTTTACGTTCGCCATATTCATCAATATCGGACTCTTCTCCCGTTACGATCTCATTGATTAAATATCGAGTGTTCGCATCGCCAACAGGAAACCAAGGCACCTTTACACAGGTTAAATTATTTTGCAATGCTTTGAGCAATGACATGAAGTCCCAAACAGCATAAACATGAAATTGCATGAATACCTGTAAGCTTTCTATGTCTTTAATGGCTCCATAAACCTTGTGATTAATGATTGCTTGTCTGATCGGTGCGATTCGCTCATTAATTTTATCAATAGCTGATTGCATTTTGCATATTTTTTAGTGCGGCGAAATTAAGACACAAAGCGATGTGCTTAGTATCACTTATAACTATTTAGGCGACAAATTTTATTAATTTTCTGAGATCAATCGTACTTCGTAAATGGATGGAAATAAATACATTTTACCTGTTTTTATTTCTTTACATCGGAAGCGCGTTCGACGTTTTTCGAGTACAATATACTCATTGCCATTCGCTATGCTAAATCGCTGATTAATCTGCATATCTTCAAGTAATGAGACACCTTCTTTGCTATGCGAATAACGATATAATGCTTTGTACAGGTTAGTGTCTGTACAAGTACTAGCTTTAGGGTTGTTGAGGTAATTAATCAGTGCAGATTCTATATCTGGGGGGAAAAAATGTTTACCTAAATAAGGGATCAGCATTTTACGGAATTCTACTTTCCATTCTGATCCATGTGGAGATACCTTGTCCTTATATTGGATAAAAACGAACATGTGTGCCAGCTCATGCAATAGGGTAATTAAAAAACTATACTGATTAAGTGTAGCATTGATGCTAATACGATGCACTGGTTGTTCCACTGTTGGTCGTCGATAGTCACCCAAAATACTTTTCCTTTCGCGTGCAAGCGTCAAATGAATCGTATGTTCTTTGAAATAAGGCAAGACCTGTTCAAAAGTACCGGCTGGCAAAAATTGCGCTAATCCCGAAAAAGGCTGCTCCCTTTTCATATTTATGTGCGATAATGCTGTTGTATAAAAGAGTGGATGTTTATTTTTGTTTTGCAATTTTTTGCGCAACAATTGTTTCGATAAAAGTATAGATGATATAAATGCCCAACATTGCAAAAACAGAAGGTTTATGTAAGTGTTCCTTATTCATAATTGCATAAGCAAAAATAGATCCCATACAAACCATCAATTTGAGTAAAGTAGCCGAATACACGCCACGAACAAAAGCATGCGGACCATCCTGTTTTAATTGCTTTTTTATCATCAAAAAACCAATAGCGGTAAGCAATGCCAATACAAGATTGGCAACCATCATAGCCTCAAAATCATACGCAGGTTGCACTTGTTTTAAAAAATAAAGTGCAATACTTATTCCGGTAAATAAAGCTGCAATGATCAATAGGAAATATTTTTTCATTTCTTAGGTTGATTGAATTTTCTGACTAACAGCCAAAGCGATATTGTAAGTGATAATAAGGGGAGTGCAATGGTAAAGGCGCGAGATTTTTGAGAAATGTGCTGGTCAATTTTAATTCCTAACCATAATGCCAATGCCAACATGACCAGCCATTGAGTGGCCAACCCAGCATACTGCATTACCTCATTATACTTATTTTTTTCTTTTGACATTTAAACGCAAGTTACATGCTTCATAATGAATTGCAGTATAATAGAATCAGATACAAAAATGAGGATTCAAACTTAAAGTTTAAATCCTCATCTCGTTTATAACTCATTAAAACAAATTAAGCTTTCAATACATTACGACTGATAACAATTTTTTGCACTTCTGAAGTCCCCTCGTATATCTGAGTGATTTTTGCATCACGCATCAGACGTTCAACATGGAATTCTTTTACATAACCATACCCACCATGTACTTGCACAGCTTCGTTAGTCACCCATTGTGCTATTTCAGAAGCATACAATTTAGCCATTGCAGCCGCTTGTTCATAATCTTGGTGTGTATCTTTAAGCCATGCAGCTTTAAGACAAAGTAAGCGAGCGCCTTCGATAGCAGTAGCCATATCAGCTAATTTAAAAGCAATTGCTTGGTGATTCATTATTTCTTTTCCAAAAGCTTTACGTTCTTTTGAATATTTAAGTGCTAACTCGTATGCACCACTAGCAATACCTAATGCTTGAGATGCAATACCGATGCGACCTCCAGCTAACGTTTTCATCGCAAATTTGAACCCAAAACCATCTTCACCAATGCGGTCCGACTTGGGTACTTTTACATCCTGAAACATGATGCTGTGCGTATCACTACCGCGAATACCCATTTTATTTTCTTTTGCACCTACTACTACCCCAGGTGTGTTTTTCGGGATAATCAAAGCATTGATGCCACGGTGTCCTTTCTCTATATCTGTTTGTGCAATAACAAGATAATAGGTAGCCGAGCTACCATTAGTAATCCAATTTTTAATGCCATTAACTAAATAATGATCCCCTTTGTCTATTGCAGTTGTACGCTGAGAAGTAGCATCAGAACCTGCTTCAGGCTCGCTGAGTAGAAATGCACCGATAGCCTTTCCTGAAGCTATTTCTGTAAGATATTTTTGTTTTTGTTCTTCATTGCCATAAGTTTCAAGACCCCAGCATACCAATGAGTTGTTTACACTCATGCATACAGAAGTAGAAGCATCAATTTTAGAAATTTCTTCCATTGCCAGCACATAAGATATGGCATCCATACCTGAACCTCCGTATTTAGGATCGACCATCATGCCCATAAAGCCGAGCTCACCCAATTTTTTAATTTGTTCAGCAGGAAACTTTTGATGCTCATCGCGCTCAATAACTCCAGGTAGTAATTCAGTTCTTGCAAAGTCTCGAGCCGCCGCTTGTACAGCTAATTGCTCTTCTGAAAGTTGAAAGTCCATAAAGAAAATTATGATTTTAGGACGCGAAAATACAGTTATTAATTTAATTCGCCAGTAGAATGATAAAAATGCTCGTTACTTATTTCGATTTTTGTTCTTTTAAGTATTTAATCCATTCTTCTGGATCTATTGCATCATCTGCTTTAAAATTACCAATTTTGGTGCGACGTAACTCTTGTAAATAGGCACCGCAACCTAATGCCTGGCCATAATCATGAGCAAGAGAGCGAATGTAAGTACCTGTACTACAGGTAACTCTAAAATGAACTTCGGGTAATTCAATTTTGGTTAATTCAAATTCACCGATAATTATTTTTCGTGCATCAAGCTGTACTTCTTTGCCTGCACGAGCCAGTTCATACGCACGCTTACCGTCCTTCTTAATTGCCGAATGTGCGGGCGGCATCTGCATTATTTCGCCAACAAAAGCTTCTGTAGCCTTTTGTAATTCCTCATTAGTAAGTTGTTCAAAATCTTTGAAATCTTGAGGCTCACTCTCTAAATCGTAAGTTGGTGTTATAGCCCCCAGATGAATAATTCCCGTGTATTCCTTCGGCAGCATTTGGTAATCGGAAATCTTTTTAGTTAATGGGCCTGTACAACAAATTAGTAATCCTGTAGCTAGTGGATCGAGTGTTCCTGCATGACCTATTTTAGCATCCATCAATTTATTCAATCGCCGTATGACATCAAAGGATGTCCAACGATAAGGCTTGTCCACCAATAGGACAGTCCCTTCTTGCATTTCTTTTATAGTCGGTTTATTCATTCGTTTGTATTTTTAGTCGTTGCATGCCCATTGCTTAGCAACAAACTAGCATCATATAATGTTTTTAAATTACTTTGCCTTTCCAACGTCCGCTTTTCAGATATAATGCTGCAATAAGTAAAAGGCTGCACCAATATACAAATTCAGAAGCCCAGGCAACATACAAAGGAAAGTGTAATTGTTGGATAAATACTACACAATAGATAATATAAAACCCAACACAAGCTATTTCCATCGTTAGATTAACTAATGTGTTTCCAGTACCAACCACACCATTAAATACTACTGTTGCAACCGACATAGTAAGTGTAGCCAAAGCCACAATACGTAAAGAAGGGATGGCAAATGCGATAAGCTCTGTATCATTAGTGTAAAGCGATAAGAAGTAGGAAGAGCCGCAAAGTAAGAATAAGCAAATAACACTGGTTGTTAGTAAACTTAGCTTTACTATTTTCAATATCAAACGGGGAACCTCATTCTGTAAACCTTGGCCTATAGAACGACTCACTAAAGTATTACAAGCAGATGCAAATGCCCAAGTGCAAACACCTACGATACCTAATACGCTTCTTAATATTTGTGACGCAGCAAGCTCCTTATTCCCCAAATGTTCAACAAAAATAAAAAACAATTGCCAGCCCCCAATGCTGAAAAAATATTGAAATATTAAAGGACTGGCCACATTCAATACATTTCTTGATAGTGCGAAATCAAAATATAAAATATTTCTGACCTCATATTTTTTATGCATTCTATTAAAATAGAAAATAGAATACATAATAATGCAGGCTGCAATTTCTGCTAATACAGATGCTATAGCAGCACCATGTAAGCCCATTGCAGTAAAACCTCCATGGCCGAAAATGAGTAAATAGTCAAATAAAATATTGCAGAGTGCAGCAACGATAGAACCATAAATAATAAACTTGGATCTACTTGTTGCTATAAAAAATGAATTCACTAATTGGGTAAGCATCAAAAATGGTAGTCCCCACACACGTACAAAAAGAAAATCGACTGACATATAAATATGTTTATCGTTGTGCAGTGTCATCCCAAAAAGAAGTGGCGCAAACCATAAGGACAACATCATTAAAACTATAGAAAAAACTATAGAAAGGACAATCCCATTACCAAAAAGTTTACCCAATCCTTTTCTGTTGCCCTCTCCTACACGTCGAGCCATCAATACTTGTAATCCATTGCTCAGCCCATACCCTAGCATGGCTAACAACAAATAGAATACACCTGCAATACCATTAACTCCAAGCTCATCCTGACCTAGTCTGCCAATGAATGCAGTATTGGTTAAAAAATTTATTTGGGGTATTAGCAATGCCAATGATATAGGTATAGCAAGCTTTAATATGTCTTGAGTTGAAATTAGAATCTTCACGTAAATTGTTCAAATTGTGATAAACAGCTACAGCTTACATTTTCAATCATTATCTTTGCGTGTAAGCATTGCAAAAAGAATGGTTAGGCATGTGTGCTCGATTTTCTGTTTTTGCTGCAAATTTATTTTATTATTCCGAGCTTCAATTATGTCTGCAGATATTAATAATCATATTGTTCGACGACACTATACTGCACACAGTGGCGATAATATACTCAGTCAGGTTGCAAGTGTAATTTGTATTGTTACGCCAGACAGTCTTATTTCTGCGGGTATTCATCCGTCAGGTGAAATATTAATGGTGAATAGCACTCAATATGTAGGTGAAGCATGGAATTGCGCTTTTATAGAAAATGAATTACTAGACGAAGTGCTCCTAGCAGACCCTAGTATAATAAAAGTGATTTTTGTTGCAACACTCAAAAATATAATCATCCCTGCAACACTGTTTTCCGGAGAAGAAGCTGCGTATGATTGGCTTAATGCAATATATTATTGCGAAAAAAGCGAAAAAATGCAAGTAAAACATTTAGGGAAAAGTGATGCTCATTGCTGTTATGCTTTTCCTGAAAATATCGAACAATGCTTTACAAAACATATTGGAGAAGCAAAAATACTACCGCTTAATTATGTGCATTTTCATAATGGCATTCATGTAGAAAATATTTTGCAATGCACACTTACCGGCCAATATGCTGTTGCCACGTTACACCATAATAGGCTATTGCATTGGCACCATACTTTTGAATACAGCAATGCAGAAGATATTGCGTATCAATTAATCACTGCTTGTCAATCATTTGGTATTGACTATCTAGTTTTTCCAATTCGATGTACAACCATTAATGATACACAATCTGAAATCATTACGAAACTCCATGATTTATTTCCCGCCATGGAGCATGATAAAATGAGCATTGCCAGCCTCACATCTCCAGAATGGGCAACAACTATACATTTATTTCAACAATTGAATTCATGCGTATAACTGGTGGCGAATTTGGTGGACGTAAAATAAATCCGCCTACTAAAATGCCTTATACCCGGCCAACTACAGATATTGCCAAAGAAGGTTTATTCAATATTCTGCAAAATATTCTAGATTTCGAAGAACTGAAAACGCTTGATTTATTTGGCGGAACAGGAGCTATAAGTTACGAATTGGCCTCGCGAGGAGCAATAGATCAGACAATTATTGAAAAAGACGAACAAATGTTTTCTTTTATCAAAAAAACAATTCAAAGTTTAAACATTACAACCATAAATCCGATAAAAATGGATGTGTTCAGATACATAAATCAATGTACAGAACAATATAATTTTATTTTTGCTGGGCCTCCTTATGCATTACAAACTATTGACGACCTTCCCTTAGTTGTTTTCGAGAGAAAACTATTAAAATCAGAAGGTCTTTTTGTGCTGGAACATACCCCCCGTAATGATTATCAATTACACCCCAATTTTCAACGGATGAAAAATTATGGTACTACAGTATTCTCTTTTTTTTACCAACCTTAAGACGTTATATATTTAATGGAACGTATTTGTCTTTTCCCTGGTTCATTTGATCCCATAACACTTGGACATGTCAATATTATTGAACGTGCTGTAAATTTATTTGATAAGTTAATTATTGGTATTGGTACCAACTCTTCTAAGCAAGCAATGTTTTCGTTGGAGCAACGTAAAGAATGGATAGCAAATATTTTTAAGGCGGATAATCGTATTGAGGTTGCAGATTATCAAGGTTTGACAATAGATTTTTGCAATAAAATTGGTGCTCAGTATATGCTACGAGGTATTCGTTATGTCAGTGATTTTGAGTATGAGCGGGCTATTGCCGATATGAATCATGCTTTAGCACCCAATATTGAAACTGTTTTCCTTACGTCTTCAGCATTTCATGCTACTATTTCATCTACACTTGTTCGTGACGTAATACGTAATGGAGGAAATGCGAAGCAATTTTTACCCGAGCTTGTTATATATTGATATCGAAGACTAAATTTTAGGGTGTACCTAAATAAAAAAAAGAGATTGTGGGTTAGAACAATCTCTTCTCTTATAGAATGCTAAAATAAATTACTTCTTTTTAGCAGGCGCTGCTTTCTTTGCTGGTGCAGCTTTTTTAGCAGGTGCTGCTTTTTTAGCAGGTGCTGCTTTTTTAGCAGGTGCTGCTTTCTTAGCAGGTGCCGCTTTCTTTGCAGGTGCCGCTTTCTTTGCAGGTGCTGCTTTTTTAGCAGGTGCCGCTTTTTTAGCAGGTGCTGCTTTTTTTGCTGGTGCTGCTACTGCTTTTTTAGCAGGTGCTGCTTTCTTTGCAGGTGCTGCTTTTTTAGCAGGTGCTGCTTTCTTTGCTGTTGCCATAACCGTTGTGGAATTTAAGGGGGGTTAACAAAAACTCTTTATGGCAAAACAGCCTAAGCATAATACTATGCTTCGGCTGTCGCGGTTAATTCTTTTACTGATACTAATGTTTTATTTCTTGTTTTGCGAAACTCAACGATACCATCTGTAAGTGCAAATATTGTAAAATCTTTTCCAAGACCTACATTATTACCAGGATGATAAACTGTTCCACGCTGACGGATAATGATGTTGCCGGAAATAGCAGGTTGACCACCGTATATTTTAACGCCCAAGCGCTTACTTTCGGAGTCTCTATTATTTCTTACACTTCCTTCACCTTTCTTATGTGCCATTTTTAACTCTTTTACTAATTAATAAACAAATATAACAAACTTAAAATAAAAATTAAGCTATTGCGTTAATTTTTATTTTCGTCAATGACTGGCGAAACCCATTCATTTTCTGATAACCTTTACGGCGTTTCTTTTTAAACACAATAACTTTATCACCTTTTAGGTGACTGAGTATTTCAGCTTTTACAGAAGACTTAGCAGTTTTTCCTACAGAGATATTTGAATCTCCACCAACCATTAGTACTTCTTGAAATTCTACTGATTCTCCGACTTCTCCGGCTAATCTATGTACAAACAATTCATCGTCCTTTCTAACTTTAAATTGTTGTCCGGCTATAATAACTATCGCAAACATGACGCTCCAAAAATATTTTGTGCAAAGTTAATACTGTTTTTTCTTTTTGTCAAAAAAAATATTTATTATTTCACTTTGCGTTGTGCATTTATTTATTCATTACTGCTAAGAACTCCTCATTTGATTTTGTTCCACGCATTTGTTGTAACAGGAAATTCATTGCTTCATCTGCATTCATATCTGCTAGATGCTTACGTAATATCCATATTTTATTATGCACATCTTTATCTAATAATAGATCATCGCGGCGAGTAGAAGATGCAACAAGATCAATGGCTGGGTATATACGCCTGTTCGCCAATTTGCGATCTAACTGCAATTCCATATTTCCTGTTCCTTTGAATTCCTCGAAGATAACTTCGTCCATTTTAGAACCCGTGTCAATTAATGCTGTTGCTAAAATAGTAAGTGATCCTCCATTTTCAATCTTACGCGCTGCACCAAAAAATTGTTTGGGTTTTTGCATTGCATTGGCTTCCACTCCACCACTTAATACTTTACCGCTTGATGGCGCAACAGTATTATGTGCTCGCGCAAGACGGGTAATAGAGTCTAAAAGAATAACCACATCGTGACCCACCTCTACTAAACGTTTTGCTTTTTGCAATGCAATGGCAGCAACCTTTACGTGTTTATCCGCGGGTTCATCAAATGTGGATGCGATAACTTCGGCACGTACACTTCTTTGCATATCGGTAACCTCTTCAGGTCGCTCATCTATCAATACTACCATCAGATAGCATTCTGGATGATTCGCTGCAATAGCATTTGCTATTTCCTTGAGCAACATTGTTTTACCTGTTTTCGGTTGTGCCACTATTAATCCACGCTGACCTTTACCTATTGGTGTAAATAAATCAACAATCCGAGTACTATAATTAGTGCCGGGAGTTGCTAAAGTTAATTTTTCAAAAGGGAAGAGAGGAGTTAAATAATCAAATGGAACTCGGTCACGGATCTCATCAGGTAAACGTCCATTTATTGTATCAACCTTTAGTAAAGCAAAATACTTTTCGCCTTCTTTAGGTGCACGAACTGTGCCTTTTACAGTATCACCAGTTTTTAAACCGAAAAGTTTTATTTGTGAAGGGGATACATAAATATCATCTGGCGAATTGAGATAGTTGTAATCACTGCTACGCAAAAAACCATATCCATCTGGCATCATTTCCAACACGCCTTCGCTCATCACGATACCATCAAACTCTACATTATAATTACCATGTTGCTGCTCTCTTGGTCGGCGATTATTATTGTTATTTTGTTGGGGACGTTCATTTATTAATGGCTCTTGTGGCGGCTGAATATCACTTGTATTTTCAGTAGGCATTATTATGCCGCCGTCTTCCGGTAAAACAACCTCAGGTCTTACTGCCGCTGTGGTTGCTGCGTTTGGAGGATTTTTTACAACCTCAGGTCTTGGTTCTCGATTATTTTTCGGTGGAAAATTTTCGTTACCAGTAGGTTTATTATTGGGTTCAATTCTTTCTCTTCGCTCTCTTCTTTCAAAAGGTTGATTCCTATCTGTACGTTCTATGCGATCTGTTCTAATTGACCGATCGTTTCTTTGCTGCCTTTCTGACCCTTCAATAGGAGTGGATGGATTTGTTATTATAGGCGAAGGTGCTATAACTTCTTCCGGAGCTTTTGCACTTGCCGTTAATGAATCCGCCACATTAGATGAAACTTCTGGTACGACTGCAACTATAGGGTCGGCATCTATTACCTTGGGCTTACGGGCACGTTTTATAGGCTTATTATGTTCCTCAGAAATTGTAGCATCCTCAATTGGGGCACTTACTTTTTGTTCATTTTGTATTACCGTTTTTACAACACTATTTTCGGTTGT
Organism: Bacteroidetes bacterium UBA1312; assembly: GCA_002307135.1. Lineage (GTDB taxonomy): Bacteria > Bacteroidota > Bacteroidia > Chitinophagales > Chitinophagaceae > Rurimicrobium. The sequence continues at coordinate 147,145 of DBTQ01000022.1, read as the reverse complement.
CAAATCTTCTGCTTTTTCAAGCTTTGGTTTACGTGGAGCACGTTTTTTCTTTTCTGCTGAAGTATCAACTGAATCAGTTTGTTGGGATAAAATAGCGTTAATTAATGACGATTTGTCGGATGCTGCAGCAACAGGAATGTTTTGGTTGCGCATTAAATCTAACAGCTCAGGAACGAGCATATCATTTAATTGGGAAATGTCGTAAGGCATGAATGATTTCTTGTAAAAGAATAATGATTATAAATTAAAATACTCTTGAGGTCAAATCAGTTTTAGTAAATAGATACTAAACAAACATTAAAACTAAAGAGGGAGAATTATATATAGAAATTGTATGATAAAAAACGAGTAAACTGTTTTTACTACTGCAAGGTTACAAAGGTTTTTTTGAAATCACAAAAAAATATACTGAATACTAAAAATAGCGTTGAGTTGTTGCTTTTGACGAATTGCTTAGTTTTGCAGTATGTTAATCGAAGAATTAAATCATCTCTTACCGTCAGATTTTGATAACAATTCCCGTGTTTGGGTATATCAAAGCAGCAGACCATTTGCTGAAAGAGAGCAAACTGAAATTAATGAACAATTATTACAATTTTATAGTCAATGGACAGCACACGGTGCCATCGTAAAGGGTTGGGCAAGAATTCTTTTTGCGCAATTTATTGTAATTATAGCAGACGAAACTAATGTACACGTAAGCGGTTGTAGTACCGATGCCTCGGTAAGAGTAATTAAAAGCATTGAGCGACAGTATAATGTCAATATGTTTGATAGGCTAACAATTACTTTTTTGAAGAATAATAAAGCCGAAATGTTGCCATTTAATCAGGTACAATATGCGATTGACAAAGGGTTTATTAACGGCCAAACATATATTTTTAACAATGTAGTGACCACCAAAAAAGATTTGCGAGAACGATGGTTAGTGCCGTTAAATAAAAGCTGGCTTGCTGAAAGAGTTATTTTAGACCAGGATATGCACCATTAAATGATTCAATAAACGATCATTTTTTTGTCTTATTGTATATTAGTAATTAATTTTATTATCTTAGCCATCCAAAACAATAGATTAGCAATGCAAAAACGTTGGACTCTTATAACAACTATGATAGCAATAATGGTAGTAACCGGGTTTGCTTCTTGTACAAAAACAACAACTGTAGGCTTGAAACCAATATTGGAAATAAAAACCCAAGCTGGTTATATTTCTAATGATACGACTTTAGCTGAAAATACCAAATATAGAATATTAGTGGAGGCAGACCGTTCTGAAGATCAAAGTTCATTGGCTACTTTCGAAGTAGATCGTACTTATCAAGGTACACTTGATACAACTGTTTACTATGAGAATTTAACAGGTGATAAACAAGTACAATACAATTATGAGCACGTTTTCACTACACTGAAAAAAGCAGGAACAGAACGTTATACTTTTACAGTTAGAAATATTTATGGTATTACGAACCAAAAAACAATACTAGTAACTGTAAAATAGCCATTGTACAAAATAGCTCCGACTAATTTTTATTTTTAAGAAATCGTTTAGAGCATCTAAAATACCTTTGTGCAACTTGTATGCGCAGAGGTATTTTAGTAGATAAGAATAATGCCTTAAGAAAATACAAGTCTTTTTAATAAAATGAATAAAAAAACCTTTAAAAGTAGCCTCTTATTAATTGCTATCTTTTGTAACTCAATATCCGCAGTAAAAGCTCAAAGTGATTTGACCAATCTGCGCAATAGTCAATTGTCTTTCTCCCGAGTATCGCAAGCTTGGACTAAATACACCGATACATTGCGCAAAATATTTATTTCGAAAGATTTGAATTACCCACCCAAAGATATTTTTTTACGAAGTTTTAAATCACAAAATGAGATGGAACTTTGGGCACGCAATTCAAGAGCAGAACAATATAGACTGGTGAAACTTTATCATATATGTGCACTGTCTGGAATTCTTGGACCCAAGCGTAGTGAAGGAGATAAACAAGTGCCAGAAGGAGAATATTTCATAGAAGATTTTAATCCTCAAAGCGACTTTTTCCTTTCGATGTTGATTAATTATCCCAACTATTCAGATGTTGTACTTGGTGACAAGAAAAAATTGGGTGGCGACATCTACATTCATGGAGGTTGTGTAACTGTCGGCTGTGTACCCATGACAGATGAAGTAATCCAAGAACTCTATGTACTTTGCTTAAGTGCTAAGTTAAATGGGGAGAATTATATTCCAATCAGTATTTACCCAACAAGATTCACTAAAAAAGGTCTTGATTACTTAGGCAAACAATACGGAACAGAAGTAGATAAGCAAAAATTCTGGGTAAACCTTAAAGCTGGATATGATTACTTCGAGCAAAACAGAAAGTTATTACCTGTTATGTATTCTCCTCAAGGAAAATATGTTTTCTAATAAAACAACACAACAACGATTTATATAATGGAGATTTCCGAAAAAATGCATTGCCTTATTATTGGCTCTGGGCCGGCTGGATATACCGCAGCAATCTACGCTGCTCGTGCTGGGATGAACCCCGTGTTATATCAAGGCCTACAACCTGGTGGGCAATTAACGATTACTACTGATGTTGAAAATTTCCCCGGGTACCCTGAAGGGATTATGGGGCCACAAATGATGGTAGATTTTGAAACACAAGCCAAAAAAATGGGTGCTGATATTCGATGGGGTATGGCTACCAAGGTTGATTTTTCGACAAAACCTTTCAAAATAGAAATAGACGAAGAAAAATGGATTGAGGCTGATAGCGTTATTATCGCTACCGGTGCATCTGCCAAATGGTTGGGTTTAGAATCTGAAGAAAGATTAAATGGATATGGGGTTTCGGCTTGTGCTGTTTGTGATGGTTTTTTCTTCAAGGGTTTGGAAGTGGCGATAGTAGGTGCCGGCGATACAGCATGTGAAGAGGCGTTGTATTTAGCCAAACTATGCAGTAAAGTACACATGCTCATCCGTAGAGATGAAATGCGAGCCAGTAAAGTGATGCAACAACGTGTATTAAGTGCAACAAATATAGAGGTACATTGGAATTCTGAAACTGCTGAGATATTAGGTGATAAAAAAGTAAGTGGTTTACGTATTCGCAATACCCAAAATGGCTCGGAAAAAGAAATTCCGCTTAGTGCATTTTTTGTGGCAATAGGCCATAAACCAAATTCTGATTTATTTACGGGTATCATCGATATGGATAGCGAAGGTTATATTATTACTAAGCCTGGAACTTCTAAAACAAATATTGAAGGTGTATTTGCTTGCGGCGACGTTCAAGACAAAACATACCGCCAAGCTGTAACTGCTGCCGGGAGTGGATGTATGGCGGCATTAGATGCAGAAAGATATTTAGGCGCATTAGCATTTCAACAAGCACAATCATGATAGCGATTGAACAGGTGTTATTGAGTGATGATATTGTAACAGCTCAGTTCGTATGTGACCTTGAACGTTGTAAAGGCGGCTGTTGTGTTGATGGTGACTGTGGTGCTCCGCTCAACGAAGAAGAGACTCATATTCTTGCTGAGATATACCCTAAAATGAAACACTATCTGCCTGAAGAATATATAGCAGAAATAGAACGACAAGGAACACATGTATATGATTCGGAGCATGGCAATGTAACTCCAACAATAGACGGAGGTATATGTGTTTATGCTTTTACAGATACACTAGGTATTGTAAAATGTGGTATAGAACAAGCATACAAGGATGGCGTGGTTGACTTTAAAAAACCAATTTCGTGCCATCTTTTTCCTATTCGCATTAGCGAAACAGAAGGTTATGAAATGGTCAACTATGAACCTCGAAAAACATTGTGCAGACCTGCTTGTAAATTGGGAAAAAAATTACAAGTCCCCGTTTATAAATTTCTTAAAGAGCCATTAATTCGAAAATATGGAACGGAGTTTTACGACACACTTGATGCAGTTGCAGAAAAAATGAAGGAATAAAAAATACCCCCGCGAAATTTGTGGGGGTATTTTTTTATGGCCGTTGCTTAATTGCCTAGAATATAATATTAGCTCGAATATTCCTAAACAAATAATACCAAAATGAATCCAGTATGATTAAAATAAAATTTCAGAAGTTTCCTTTTTTCATTAATTCTTTTGTAAAAGAATAACCGACCTCAAAAATATCCGGCAATTTATGAAAATCGAAGACACCAAATTGTTGTAAAGGCTGTGGTTCGATATACATAAAACAACCTTCAGAAGAGCGGCTTACCATTTCTCTAAAACTCAAATGCCAAGACCTGTCAATCATTTCAACCACACCTTTTTGTAATTGAAATTGCTTTATTGGGTTTACATAAATACTTATAATTTCTCCTTTTTTGAGCTGAAATGGTTCTATTGGCAAATTGTTAGACAGACCTCCATCTACATAAGGGATGTCATTTATAAACACTGGTGGAAATAAAACCGGAATAGAACATGCGGCAAGAAGAGCGTCAACTAAATTTCCTTCTTTAAAAATCACTTGGCGGCCATCTACAAAATTGGTTGCTGTTGCATAAAATGGGATATGCAATTGGTCAAAGTCCTTATAACGTAAATTCTGCTCCAATAATCTCTTTATATTTTTTAAAGAAACTAAACCCATTCGAAAAGCATTCCATGAGAGTAAATTAATTTTAAATTTCCCAACGAACAGCTCTTTAATTTCTTCAGGGCTGAACCCACTCGCCAAAAAGGCTCCGACAACGGCGCCGGAACTGGTTCCTGAAATTTCGGACGGAATAATATTATACTCTTGCAATGCCTTAACAACACCTAAATGTGCGGCACCTCTGGCACCTCCCCCTGATAAAACAAAAGGCTTTTTAATCATGGCTTGGCTATGAAATTTTCAAAAAGGAGCAATAAATGAAAGTTGACCAACATATTTGACATAAGGGCTGTAATGTTAGTACAAATACTTTAAAATATTTGTACTAACAAACTTAACAAATTCCATTATCTCTTTGAAATTATCTTTTAAAATTTTAGGCCGATGCCTCCCCAAATATTAGTGCCAGCCTGAGGGAAATAGTAATTGGAAGTGGTAAGGTTTCCACCATTAATATAGCTATAATTATAGCCGTTGCTTTCGTATCTTCTGTTTAAAATGTTATTGACTGCAAAGGTAAGAGACAACTCTCGTGCATGCTTTATTTGAATAACATAACGCGCCCTAAAATCGAGCAATGAATAATCGGCGATACTGCGCGCGTTATCGCTTGTATTATCAAGATACTGGCGGCTCACATGTTTGCCCAATATGTCGAATTCAACATGTTGCTCCGGATGAAATTTAAAGAAATGTTGAAAAGGCAATAATTTAATATCGAGTGCTGCCACTACGTTAGGAGAGAATGCAATATCTGTATTTTTATGTGCTACTGCTTCCTGACCACCATTATCCCAGTTGTCGATATATTCTGTAAAACTTCCAATTTTGTTTTTTGAAAAACTTATGTTCCCATTCAATTGCATCCATTTTTTGGCTTTGAATAAACCTTGTAATTCGATTCCTGCTCTATAACTTTTATCAACATTAGTTCTTGTATAAGCTCCTACATCATTTATCTGACCTGTCAATACTAATTGATCTTTATAATCCATATAAAAAACGTTTGCTGAGGCTGTCCAACGTTTCTTATTAATTTCATATCCGGCTTCAAAATCCGTGAGCCTTTCTGGCTTGGGCAATTGTGTTGATGATGCTTCAAAATCGTCTCTATTAGGTTCTTTGCTTGCGATAGCTAAAGATGCATATATGCGTTGCTTATTATTTTTTTCATTTTGCAACATAAAATTTGCACCAATCTTCGGATTGAAGAAATTATAATTAACAGTAGGATGGAGTGTTGGGTTTTGTCGAAACCCATTCATAAAATAAGATACTGTACGGAGTTGCAGATCGGTATATAACGTCAGCTTTTTGTTTATTGTTTGCTGCAACTTTATATAGTTGCTCCAATCATTTTTTTGTGCATCATTGGAGTACCATTTATAATCATTAGGCACTCCGTATTCTGCCCATTTTATAACGCCATAATGCGTTCCGGTATATTGTGTAACAGCTCCGCCGAAAGTAATGAGCGTGTTATGCTTGGTATAATCAATTGAATATACGCCGCCGTAATAATAATTGTCCAACCAAAGTTGGCGTATCATATCTACGGAACGTAATGTGTCGGAAGCCGTTGTAAAATTGGGCAATCCATAATCAGAGAAATTCTGCCCCAATTTATATTCTTCATAATATCCTTTACCTCGTGTGAGAAATAAACCGACATGACCCGACCAATGAGCATTAAAATTATGATCAAGAAATGCCTGATAATAGGTTTGTATATAATTATCCGTCTGATTATTATAATAAGTACCGTCTGATTTTAATCCAAGTTCATTGAATCGACGATTTGTTGACAAAGAATCTTGTGGAACGCCATTCCATGCCTGTCCTGTTTTTTCTGAGCCCGATAATATTTGAAATCTGAATTTTGTTTTTTCATTTATTTGCCAGCTTGCCAACAACTGCAATGATTTCAAATCGCTTGCGGAGCGCTGAATATAGCCATCAGAACTGATTTTAGATAGTCGAACATCAAAAGACCAACCATTATCCAGCAATCCAGTGCCTGCTTTTATAGTGTATTTTTGTGTGTTAAAACTAGCGGCAGAAATATTTACTTCAGCTCCGGCTTTTTGCATTTGATCCATATTGCTTACACTCAATGTTGCACCAAAAGCTCCTGCGCCATTAGTAGAGGTCCCCACACCACGCTGCAACTGTATTGAACTGGTAGAAGAAGCTAAATCAGGTAAATCAACAAAATAAGAGCCTTGCGATTCGGCATCATTTACAGGAATACCATTTAGTGTAACATTAATACGAGTGCCATCACTGCCACGCACCCGCATACCTGTATAACCTACTCCTGCTCCTGCATCAGAAGTGACAACGGTAGAAACTGTTTGTTGTAGAAGCATTGGTAAATCCTGACCTAGATTTTGTTGTTCTATTTCTTTTCCACTAATATCAGTTTTGGCAAAAGGAGCGTCGCCACTGACCCGTAGTGAACGAACTTCTATTGGTTGAAGTTCTCGAACAAACTTTTTTTGTTGAGTCGCAAGTGTATCTTCTGCTACTTGTGCCAAAGCAACTCCAGAAGTAGCTGCAAGAATAACTGTAAAAGTGATTTGTTTAAAATGCGCCATATTTGTTTGATTTAATTATTTTAAATAAAAAATCCGGGGCGCTTTATCGTGTATCCACTTTAATGTAATCGTTGTAGCGAACAAAAAGAATCACTGAATAATGTACTCAGTTCTTATTTTGTACTGCACAACAACAACGTAAATTGACTGATGGATACTTAATATCCCTAATCGGCATTACCCGGTCGAGGTTCAGCGGGTATAATCTCAGCCTGAAATAGGCACCCCGTACAATTCATTTTTGAATTGTGCTGCGAAAGTAAGGGGAAAAAAATTAATAACGGTAGCCTTCAAAAAAAATGAGCAAAATGATTTTCCAATATTAAAAAATCATTACATTGCGATCATAAAAATCGAAAAAATGAAAAAATTGTTACTAATTCCAGCTTTGGTGCTTGGCTCTTTTGCCTCAAATGCCCAATTAGCGCTGGAAAATTTCAACTCTGGTACGCTCCCGACAGGATGGGTACTTATTAATGATGGACATACCGTGACTTGGACAACTTCTACAGCTATCCATACAGGTCTTACTTCGAATGCTTGGATGCCGCTAGAATATACTACAGGTTCGGGTGATTTCAGTATGTTTACGACATCCGTATTCTCGCCGGCAGCGACAGCGGATCGTTGGATGATTACACCTTCTTTTTTAGTATCTAGTCCCAATACCATTTTTGAGTGGCAAGATGACAATCTAGGTTCAGGTGAAAATCTTCAAGTTCTTATTTCTACTACTGCTGGTACAACAGCAGCAGCATTTACTACAACTCTTTTCAGCGGAGCTCCAAACTCGGGATTGGCTACACATGCAGTTTCTTTGAGCGCTTATAATGGAATGACCGTGAGAATGGCCTTTCGCGACAACACAACAAATACTTGGGGTTTAAGAGTAGACAATGTTCAGTCAGCAATATTATCTGCAGCTACAGAAATGGGATTGACCGCTGTTAGCCCTGCTTTAAATGCAGTTGGTGGATATGGAACTGTAGGATCTCCTGTTACCATCCAAGGTAGTGTAAAAAATAATGGTGCTAATAATGTGACTTCATTTACAGCGAAATACCAAATTGGTACTGGTGCCGTAGTAAGTGAAACAAAATCATTAACTATCACGCCATTGGCTTCTGCAACTTTTTCATTTACTACTCCAGCGAATATCCCTGCTTTAGGAAGTACACCTGTAAAGATATGGGTTGAACTAGCTGGAGATGCAGTACATACGAATGACACTGTAAAATCAAATTTATTCGGTGTTTCGAGATTGCCAAAGAAAAAACCGCTTTTGGAAGAAGGTACTGGAACATGGTGTGGTTGGTGTGTAAGAGGTATTGTATATATGGATTCTATGCTGAAAATGAATGGTTCAAATGCAAGTTTGGTTGCTGTTCATAACTCAACTAGTGATCCAATGCAAAATGCTGCTTATGACGCATTTATGGGTACAAAAATTAGCGGATACCCATCAGTTTTGTATGACAGAGTTTATGCAGATGATCCATCAGCTGCATTTTACTATTACAATGGTCTAAAAACTAATTTTGCATTTGCCGATTTAGGAGTAAAAACAACTCTTTCAGGTACAACGCTTAATGTAAAAGCTTACGTAAAACCTGCACTTAATGTTAATGCTGCAGATTATAGAGTAGTATTAGCATTGACAGAGGATGGTGTAACTATTTCAAGCACGCAACACAATTATTATAGTGATGCTTATTGTGCCGCACATAGTTTACCAGCTGGTTATAATGGTTATTTGAGTGGTGGAGGTTATAACTTTAATTCATTACCTGAATACATAAGCTCACCTCCATTGATTTTCAATTTTGTAGCTCGTGGAATCTACCCATCTGCTACAGGATCAACAGGAAGTCTTCCAGCGACACTAACTGATGGAACTACTTACACTTATGATTTTCCAGCAATAACACTTAATTCAACTTGGAAGACGGCTAACATGAAGGCAATCCTAATGTTAGTAAATGGTGCTGATGGTACTGTTTTAAATACCGAGAATGTAGTTTTGGGTGGAACTGCAGGAACAGCAATAAATGAAGTTACTGCTGGTGTTAATCAATTCGAAGTATATCCAAATCCAGCTACTGAAGTAGTAAATGCTAAATTCTCTCTTACTGATGCTTCTTCTGTAACAGTTGAAGTATTAGATGTAATGGGTAGAACAGTAAGAACAATTGCTAGTCAAAATATGACTGTAGGAACTCATCAAATTCCAGTAAATGTATCTAACCTATCTGCCGGTATTTACATGGTTAAAATTACAACTGAGAAAGGTGCAGTTACTGAACGTGTTTCTGTAACTAAATAATCGATTTATTATAAAAACAAGTTTAAAAAGGAATCGTCCTGATTAATTTCAGGGCGATTTCTTTTTTATAAAAAGTGCTATCGAATTATTAATAACTTTGCCCAACAAAAAAATAAAATGAAATTAGTAACGTATAGTAAACAAGGAACTGAACAATTGGCTTTACTTATTGAAGGGAAATTGTATGATACCAATAAAGTAAATGATCAATTACCTAATAATATGGCTGCTTTATTGCATGATTGGGAAATGCTGTCGCCGATAGCGCGCAATGCAGAAGCGGATATTAAAGCTGGTAAAGCTACTCCTGTAGCTGATGCCGTATATAGCGCAGCGTCGATACTTGCACCAGTTACTCATCCTACATCTTGCCGTGATGGCTACGCTTTCCGTCAGCATGTAGCTGCCGCTAGACGTAATAGAAAAGTGGATATGATTGCGGAATTTGACGAGTATCCGATTTTCTATTTTACCAATCACAATGCTATCCAAGGTCCTGGGGAAATAGTTTGTATGCCGGATCATTTTCAAAAATTGGATTTTGAATTAGAAGCTTCTATTGTTATTGGGAAAAAAGGTCGCAATATAAAAGCTGCTGATGCAGATGAATATATAGCCGGCTATATGATAATGAATGACATGAGCGCACGCACACTCCAAATGGAAGAAATGTCGCTCAATCTAGGTCCTGCGAAGGGTAAGGATTTCAGTACAGTAATTGGTCCAATGCTGGTAACTCCTGATGAACTTGAAGCTTATAAAATACCTGCAAAACCAAATCATGTTGGCAATAATTATAACCTCAACATGGCTTGTCATGTAAATGGGGTACAGGTAAGCTCGGGCAATATGGGCGATATGGATTGGACATTTGCCGAAATAATAGAACGTTGTGCTTACGGGGTTGATATATTGCCAGGCGATGTCATTGGTAGTGGCACTGTTGGTACAGGTTGTTTCCTTGAGCTTAATGGAACCGGTTTGCTGAATGATCCAAACTATAAAGTACAGTGGCTACAACCAAACGATGTGGTAACTATGGAAATTGATGGTTTAGGTTTACTCAGTAATACCATTATTGCTGAAAAAACGGATTGGAGTATTTTAGGTCTTAAGAAAAAATAAACGAGTTTAAATACTTGACATAAAAATGCCCCCATTAAGTGTCTAACTTTTTGGGGGCAGTGCATTTTTTTGTTTATTTAATTGATTTTAAAATTTCGTAAAATCGGTAGGCATCTTCAAAATTATTATACATTGGTACTGGTGCTATGCGTATTACATTTGGTTCGCGCCAGTCGGCAATAACACCTTTTTTAGTTAGTATGTCAAAAACTTCCCGTCCTTTTTCATGAAAGAGTAACGACAATTGTGCACCACGCCTTTCGGGCATTGTGGGTGTAATTAGTGTAAAAGAAAGGTTGTCTAATTGCAGGAGCAAATATTCTAAATATGCGGTTAGCAACAAACTTTTTTCACGTAATGCAATTATCCCAGCTTTATCAAAAAGATCTAGAGACGCACGATGTGCCACCATATTAAACACCGGCGCATTGCTCATTTGCCAACTAGCTGCACCTTGTTGTGGAACAAATCCTTTTTGCATTTTGAATCTTGATTGCTCATCATTACCCCACCAACCAGCAAGTCGAAAAAATGTTGGGTCATTGCCATACTTTTCATGAACATAGGCTCCACCCACTCCGCCAGGTCCTGAGTTTAAATACTTATAAGAGCACCAACATGCAAAATCAACAGCCCAGTCATGCAAATGCAATGGAATATTACCTACTGCATGTGCCAAATCGAAGCCTGCATAAGCACCTACTTTATGCGCTGCAACAGTTATGCGTTGCATGTCGAACAGCTGTCCAGTATAATAGTTGACCCCACCTAATACTACTACAGCTAAAGAATCACCTGCTTGCTCAATTGCTGCCTCAATATCTGCTTCTTCAATAATATGACTCCCTTCTTTAGGTGTTATTTCTATAATTGCATCATTGGGATTGTAACCATGCATTCTAACTTGAGTTTCGATAGCATATTGGTCACTTGGAAATGCCCCTGCTTCCATTATTATTTTGTATCTGTTACCATTGGGGCGGTAGAAAGACATTAGTAATAAATGCAAATTGACAGTAAGGGTGTTCATCGCTACCACTTCCTCTTTGTTAGCACCCACTATTTTAGCAAGGCTTTCAGAAAATTGCTGATGGTAAGAAAACCAAGGATTACGTGCCTGAAAATGGCCTTCTACGCCAAATTTTGCCCAATCATTCAATTCTCCATCCATCAAATAGCGAACTGTTTTGGATTGTAGTCCCAATGAATTACCACAAAAATAAACGCTGTTTTGTCCATTATGTTGGGGAAATAAGAACCGTTCTCTATAAGAATGTAAGATATCTAGTTTGTCTTGTGTTTGTGCGAATTCTAAACTGATATCGAATGAATGTTGCATTGCAATAATTTTGGCTACAAAAGTAGTGCCTAGACTTTAGAAATTATAATCGCTATTATAAAAAACTTGATTTTAAATGACAATTTTGAAATAAATCAATTGTTATTTATTTGTCTTTTTATAACTATTTTTTTTAACTTAGTGGTTCGAAAACACCAGTTAGATATTTTAAAACCCTAAAATATCTAAGTAAACTATTTTTTACACCCTAAAAAAGAAAATAGCACCATGATTTTTTTTACTAGAAAACTACTTTTATTTCTGCTGTTTATAACGGCAAGTTTTTGCACTCAAGCACAGACTGCCAATTTTACTTCAGATTTTAGTTCGGGCTGCTCACCATTAGTAGTAGCATTTACCAATACAAGTACAGGTACAACAAGCGCCACAAAATATTCTTGGGATTTTGGGAACACGATCACCTCTTACTTCAAAGACGGTTCAACGACATATCTGTCAGCCGGTACTTATACTGTAACGTTAACGGTAACCAATCCATCAGGAAGTTCAAGTGTAAAAAAAGCGACTATTACGGTTTATCCTAGCCCAGTTGCCAGTTACACCAGTGTTCCGCTTAGCGCTTGCCCATGTACTAACATTACTTTTACAAATACTTCAACACCCAATGCTCCTGGTCCTTACACTTCCCAATGGTCATTTGGCGACGGTTCCACATCTACTACCAATAACACTAATTATACGTTTTGTACACCGGGCTCTTATAATATTGCCCTTAAAGTGACCAATAGTGCAGGATGCAGCAATACGAGGCTGGATACAGCGAAGGTGATTATTTTTGAACCTCCGGTAGTTACTTTCAGTGCGTCAAAGACAAATCTTTGTAAAGTACCTGACAGTACCATTTTTACAAGCTATCCAACTAAAGGTAAGGCTCCTTACACTTACAGTTGGGATTTTGGAGATTTAGGAACATCTATATTGGCAAACCCATCACATAAATATACAGCAGCAGGGAGCTACACTGTAACACTGATTGTAACTGATGCAAATGGTTGTAAAGACACGGTAGTTAATACCAACTATATCAAAGTTGTACCGATGCATTCCGACTTTACAGTACCATCAAGTGTTTGCGTCGGTGCTACATCAACATTTATTAATACATCTACCCCTCCTCCTGTTTATACTAAATGGACTTTTGGCGATAGTTATAGAACAACAGGGAGTACGGTGTTTCATGGTTATTTAACAGGTGGAACTTATACCGTCACTATGATTGATTCTTTTGGTGTTGGCTGTATTGATACTGCAATCAAAAGCTATACGGCACACCCTAAGCCTAAACCACGTTTTAGTTATAGTCCTATTTATTCTTGCCCAGCACCGGCTACCATTAATTTCAATAACTATAGCAGTGGTGCGGACAGTTTCTTATGGGTATTTGGTGACGGTTATACTTCTACAAGTGTGAGTCCTGCTCATACTTATACACACGATAGTATTTTTACAGTTTATTTGATTGGCAAAACGGTGTTTGGTTGCTTAGATACCTTTAGAGTAAGAGACACAACCAAACCATTTCCTAATGGCTATCCATCGCCATTCTACGATAGTACCAATAGTCCAATTATTGTTAGAATTTATTCTGAATATTCTTCTATTGCAGTAGATACCCCTGCAGCATGTTTACCGGTATCTGTAAATCCATCAATTGATCTTTATACGGATACCTATTTACCTCTTGTTTCGGATACGGCGAGAATGCCAGCCTGTTTGAGCCGGATAACGGGATATAGCCCGCCTTATTGGTATTGTTTTAGAATGTATGCGCCTGACCCTTACCCAGATCCTTACTTTGACCCGCCGTATAGTCCACCTCCAGCACTGGTTCCTTATCCATTAACTCCGCGGTCTTATTATTGGGACTTTGGCGATGGTTATACATCTACATCAAGATATCCTCATCATGTTTATTCCGTTGAGGGGATTTATATGATACATGTAAGAGTCGTTACAGATAGTGGTTGCGTTTTCCTTGATTCTATACAAGTACAGAGAGGTCTGCATCCTACAGCGGCATTTACTATGTCGGATTCGATTCTTTGTAAAGGAGGGTCAATAACTGTTAATAGAATTGGTGGTGGAGGAACTTCCTATGTTTGGGATTTCGGAGACGGCTCCATTGTCACAGATTCTATCTTACACCTCAATCATAAATACCATGTTGCCGGAGATCGCCGTGTCAGCTTAACCGTCATACGTTACGGTTGTGTAGATACTACTTCAAAAATGTTATTTATCAATCCGCCTTCTTCCTATTTTGGTGAAAAGTATTCTTGCGACACGCCATTATTGGTTCATTTTTTAGATTCTTCATGGAGAGCTACTTCTGTGTTGTGGCGTTTTGGAGATGGAGATTCATCGATATTAAGAAATCCGGTTCATACTTACAGTTCTTTTGGTACATATACGGTTACACAAATCACTGTTAATGATACGTTTGGTTGCAGAGATACAACCACACAAACGATTAGTCTATTTAAAGCTAATCCGTCTTTCTCTGCACTAGACACGACACTTTGCAAGGGTGATACAGCACATTTGATTGCCATTTTGCAACCTTATTTTTTGAATTATACTTGGTATCTTAATAGCACTTTTAAAAATGATTCCTTTGGAAACCTATTGTATAAATTTCTTGATACGGGTAGCTATGCGGTATCACTAATTGCAAAAGATATTCATGGCTGTTTTGATACAGCAACACGACCACATTATATCATTGTTGGCAAACCACAAATGAAACTGACAGCGAGCCCCGTTATCGGTTGCTCGCCGCTAACAGTAAATTTTATAGATAGTAGTTTCGACACTAAAGGAGCCTATGTTGTAAATAGGAAATGGTCATTTGGAGATGCGACAGGAAAAACAGACACCTCGTCAAAAGCTAATCATAATTATGCGGCTGGCTCATATACAGTGACCCTCATTTCTACAGACAATATTGGCTGTAAAGATTCAACAACTATGAGTATAGAGGCGCGAAAGCCTATTGCAGCCTTCAACTCCAGTGTTGATACGTTCTCTTGTATTGGTTATAATATCACTTTTGCCAATGGATCAAGTGGTGTAGATCTTACCTATAAATGGTACTTTGGAGACGGAGGAACTTCAACTGCAAATATACCGGTTCATAGTTATGGTAGTGTTGGCTCTTATAATGTAAAACTTGTTGTTACAGATGCGACCGGATGTAAGGATTCTATTACCAAATTGAATTACATAAAGTTAACGAAACCTACGGCATCATTCACAATGAGTGATTCAATCGCTCTTTGTCCTCCATTGTTTGTTAACTTTATCAACACTTCCAAAAATGCTACCAGTTATTATTGGGATTTCAACAACGGTAGCACATCATTTACTAGTGGCCCAGCAAGCCCTTATGTCGATTCTGGGAAATATCATCCTATTTTGGTGGCTTATGATATGCATGGATGTACCGATACTGCAACAAGCACAGTGCGTATAATGGGATATGATGGGGCATTAAAATATACGCCGCTTACCGGATGCGCACCATTAACCGTTTCATTTTCTGCAGATTTGATTAATGTGTCTGTAATGGTTTGGGATTTTGCGGATGGTGTTACTGAAAGTGCAGTTGGCAAGCCTACAACAACACATACATACGTAAAACCAGGCGCTTATCTACCACGACTTATATTAGGTGATGGTAAAGGTTGCTCTACTTCTAGTAAGGGGATTGATACAATAAAAGTAGATGGTATAACTCCTGTGATAACTTTTTCTCCAGCTTGTATAGGAACAGAAATTACGTTTAATGATTCTTCTTATAGTCCATTCTCTAGTTATGCTTCCTCACAATGGACATTTGAAGATGGATCTACCAGCAGTCTCAAACAACCTAAACGTACTTATTCGAAAGTTGGTGTATATACAATTACCCTGATATCCACCAATACAAATGGCTGCGTCGATACAGTTCAACAATCAATAGAAATACATCCTTTACCCAAAATACACGTTGATGACACTGTAATATGTCTTAACGATATAGTTGTATTATATCCTACCGGAGGAACAAGTTATACTTGGGATGCAAATCCTACACTTAGTTGTACAAATTGTAGTAATCCCACAGCGGCTCCAACTGTGCCTACAACATACTATGTAACCGGAAGTGACCAGTTTGGTTGTGTTAATAAGGATACTGTTACAGTAGGTGTCAAAACAAAAACGAAACTTATTACATCAAATAATCAGGAAGCATGTGCTCAGACACCAATAGAATTGAGCGTTTCAGGTGCATATAAATATAATTGGATTCCTGCCACACATCTGAGTGACAGCCATATTGCAAATCCAATTGCCACTTTAGACAGTAGCATAACATATATGGTTATTGGATCTGAGGGAAGCTGTATTCCTGATACTGCTTATGTAAAAGTAATTGTACACCCGCTCCCAATTGTCAATGCAGGCCCCGATCAAAGGGTGTTGTCAGGAACAACAGTGACACTTAATGGTACAGGATCATTTATAAGTACCTACTTATGGACTCCATCATTAGGTTTGAGCTGTACCAATTGTCCTAATCCAACAGCTACACCCCAAACCACTACTACTTACGCACTTATTGGTTATTCAGATTATGGTTGCGTAGATACAGATTCGGTAACCATAATTGTATTCTGCGACCAAAGCCAATTGTTTATACCTAATAGCTTTACGCCTAACAATGACGGACAAAATGATATATTTTATCCACATGGTACTGGTGTCAGTAAAATAAAATCATTCCGTGTTTACAATCGCTGGGGACAAATGGTTTACGAAAAGACCAATATAGATGTAAATGATAAAAGTCAGGGATGGGATGGAACATTTAAAGGTGAACAGCTTGGCTCAGATACATTTGTTTATACACTTGAAGCCACTTGTAACAACGGCGAAACTGTTTTTTGGAAGGGAGATATAACATTGATTAAATAAAACCAAACTCATGAAAACACTCCAAAAAATTATTTATAGAAATGCACTGAGTTTATTGTTATTGATACCATTTTATACATGGGCTCAAGACATACATTATTCTCAATTCTATGAAACGAGTATTCTACGAAATCCTGCACTTACAGGGGTTTTTAATGGTGATTATAGAGTAAGCATGATTTACCGTAATCAGTGGAATAGTATCAGTGCGCCGTTTCAAACGGCGCAAGCCGCACTGGAATGTAAAAAACAAATCGGTGAATCACAAGATTTTATTGGATTTGGCGTTTTAGGATTCTATGACAAAACAGGCAGTATTAATCTGCGTACCCTATCGGGTAGTGTTGCTATTTCTTACAATAAGTCCATAAACGAAGCCCATAATTCATTCTTGTCCTTGGGGCTGATGGGTGGTTATATCCAACGCAGCTTCGATGTAAGTAAAATGACCTTCGATAATCAATATGGACCGGGTGGTTACAATCCGGGTAATCCAACAGGAGAATCGTTTGGTAATCCTAAAGTGAGTCAAATGGATTTCGGTGCAGGGATTAATTATAGTACAAATAATGGACCTGAAAATGCAAACAATTATATGATTGGTTTTTCGGCGTATCACCTGACTCGTCCCGAAAATACTTTTTACAGCGATAATGCAGGTATAAAAAAGGACCTTAGATGGAATCTGAATGCTAGCACAAATAGGCTTATCAATGAAATGTGGAGTGTGCAATTTCAAGGAAACTTTTCTTTGCAAGGAAATTATAATGAAACAATTTTGGGTGGTTTAGTTGGTCGTAAAAACGATGAAGCGGCAAGCGAAAGTGTACTCATTTTTTATGCTGGTTGCTTTTACAGAATTGGAGATGCACTCATTCCTGTTGTAAAAGTGGATTACAACCAGCTCACGTTTGCGGCTAGTTATGACATGAATGTTTCAAAACTGAAAGCTGCAAGTAACCTGCGAGGAGGTTTTGAAATATCAATTATAAAAACGGGTATTTTAAATGATCCTCAAAAAGGCTTTAGCAAAACTGTATGCCCTCGTAGATAATCAATTCTAGATTCGAATTAATTTAATTGCAACTACCCACCCTCATTGTAGTACATTACATAAGGGTGGGTATATTTTGAAGTATCCTTTTATAAATTATACCAAAGAAATAGTCTATTAAAAATCATTACTCGTCTTTGAATAAGTTATTTTTGGAAATTCATTTTTTAATATCCACTTATGCTGAAAAAAATAGTCATTCCAATTGCAAGTATTGTATTCTTTAGTGCTTGCAATCAACCGAAATCAGCCGATACAACAAAAGCTGATATGCTCCAATCCAATATCGATACAACGATAAATCCCGCAGACGATTTTTTTGAATTTGCAAATGGCCACTGGATAAAAAATAATCCGATACCAGCTTCTGAAACAAGTTGGGGTATTGCTCATTTAGTGGGAGAAGAGTTGTACCAACGTAAGCTCAAAATAAATCAGGATGCTACAACAGCTGCTCCCAAGAACGGAACGCAGCAGCAGCTTTCTGATTTTTGGACTACAGCAATGGATTCTACTAAAATAGAAAAAGATGGTATAGCTCCATTGCAAGAAGAACTAGCTAAAATTAATGCGGCCAAAACACCTGCTGATATTATGAATGCTGCGGCACATTTACATGCTATTGGCGTGGGCGTATTTTTTGGTGAAGGTGTAGGACAAGATGCAAAGAATAGCGAAGTAATGTCCTACCAATTAGCACAAGGTGGTTTGGGTATGCCCAACAGAGATTACTATTTCAACACCGATGAACGCACTGTTAAAGTTAGAAATGAGTACCCGAATTTTATAAGCAAAATACTTCGATTAAGCGGCGTTGATAGTTCTAGTGCTACAAATAAGGCTGTAGCAGTATTGGCGCTCGAAACTAAGATGGCAAAAGCTTCGCGTAAATTGGAAGCACTGCGCGACCCTTATGCCAATTACAATAAAATGGGTATGGCTCAATTAAAAACTACAGCTCCAGGCATTGACTGGAATATGGTTTTTACAGGTATCGGATTGCCCAAAATTGATACTGTAATTGTTGGCCAACCAGAATTTTACAAAGAATTGGGTCAACTCATCGCACATGAACCTATTCAAAATTTAAAAGATTACATGACCTTCCATTTGGTCAATGATTATGCACCCTATATGAGTCAAAGTTTTGTGCAAGCAAAATTTGATTTTTACAACAAAACGATACGTGGTGCGAAAGAAATGCGTGCACGTTGGAAAAGAGTGTTAGACGCGGAAGAAGCTGCGATAGGAGAAGTCTTAGGACAATTATTTGTAAAAGAATATTTCAATGAGAAAGCCAAAGCACGTTATAGCGATATGACAGAAGCTGTACGTAAAGCATACAAAGGGCGTATCGAAAAACTTACCTGGATGAGCGATAGCACGAAGCAAAAAGCGCTTGCCAAATTAGCTGCAATCAGCAAAAAGGTGGGCTATCCCGATAAATGGAAAGATTTTTCTTCATTGAAAATTGACCGTAGCTCTTATGTCTCCAATATGATGCATGCCAATAATTGGTGGAACAATTATTCCATCAACAAATTGGGCAAACCAGTGGATCGTACAGAATGGGATATGACACCGCAAACGTACAATGCATATTACAATCCATCTAATAATGAAATTGTACTACCTGCCGGACAATTTACAGTGCCAGGTTTTCGCGATGAAGAGCTAGACGATGCGCTAGTCTATGGTTATGCCGCCGCTTCCACTATCGGGCATGAAATTACACATGGCTTCGACGATGAAGGTCGTCAGTTTGATGCTAAAGGGAATCTGAAAAATTGGTGGAGCAAGGAAGATGAGAACCAATTTACAAAGCGTTCCGCCGTGCTCGTAAAACAATTCAACAATATAGTAGCAGTAGATACAATTCATATCAATGGAAAATCTTCGCTTGGTGAAAATCTAGCAGATTTGGGAGGTATATTAATAGGTCTTGATGCGTTCAAACAAACAGATGCATACAAAAAAGGGCAAAAAATAGCAGGTTATACACCGCTACAACGCTTCTTCTTAGGTTACTCTCTTGGTTGGCTATATCAAATTCGCCCTGAACAATTGGCATCACAAATACTCACAGATGTGCATGCTCCTGCTAAATTTCGGGTGAACGGACCATTCCCTAATGTGCCTGAATTTTACGAAGCATTTAATGTAAAACCTAATAACAAAATGTATTTAGCGGACAGTTTAAGAGTAAGGTTGTGGTAAAAAAGTAATGAGCAATATAATAAAAGGCGGCATCTAAAAAATGCTGCCTTTTATTATATTAGAAAGAGCATTAAAGAATTACTACTCTTTTCTCAATAACTCCCAACCGATATGCCTGTAATGAGAGGCTCTATAAAGTGTGCTATCCATAGTTTTGGCTTTTTCACCATGTAGTAAAACCTTATAATGATTGAATGCTTCTTGTGGTGGACCTTCTCGCTGATATAGATGCAGGAAATTGCTATGTTCGGTACCACATAAAGCAGCGAAGTTGATATATATAGCTTGAGCAGCAATTGGTTTCTTTATATGCTCGCCCATTATTTGTCTGAATCCGGCTATTCTAGCCCATCTTAGTGTAGCATCTATAGGACTGTAATGAACATATATGTGTTTTGAACAGTGAATATTATTAAGCCAAACGGCATTTTTTTTACGAGGTACACAGGGTGCATTTAGGATAATATTATCTATCCACGCTGTTGTGTTGTAATGGTTTATTATTCCCTTTCTTGCAATAGCACGAATCACATTGTTACCCGTACTGTGAAAGAATAAAGATAATTTCCCATTACCCATTTTCGCTTTCGTACGCAGCATCATTACTGTATCTAAAAGAGGAACATATTCTTTGTAAGCACTTCTTGCATTGCGATAAGCGAACTTGTAATTGCCTAATGGCTTAAGTCCTGTGCGAATACTTGGGTAATCAAATACTATAGTATTGACATTATATTGTTGACTTAACTGCATTCCTCTATCTAAATCGGTCGTGAATATTTTACCCATACCTTCGGTATAAATAACCCAATCCTGATTTATATTAGGCATTGCATGGATGGCATCTACAAGGCTGGGAAAAGGATGAATGTGCCATTTGCCGTCTTTCGAAAATACCAAATAATTGTGGCTTGCATAGGCGTCTTTTATCTCACCAACGAATCGAAAACTATCTGGCTGTAGTATTCTGGTACTGATTACTACAATAACGGAATCATCGGCAGTAAAATGAGGCAAGGGTGATGATGATGTTTCCATCACCAACTTCCCCCAAAAATATTCACTATTGAAGTATTCATATTGTATCTGTCCTTTTGCACATAAACAATAAAGGGACAATAAGAATATTATTTTTAGTCGCATCATTAATAAACGAAAAAGAAGGACATAAAGTTTATAAACACGGATATAGCAATGATTTCCGATTTAAAAAATCCATTCTGCACCATCAAAAGTACCCGAACTCATCAGCAATAAACATGTGGCTTCTGTACTTTGGGTAAGATAATCCGTGATTGTGTTTTGCAATTTTTCTTTATCATCAATAACGATAAGATCATCACGTTTGAAATATTGTTTAACAGTTTCGGTTTTCAATTCCGGTAATCCTTTCAATTGCAGTGCATGATGGCTGAAAAATACAATTGCACAATCTGCTGCGTCCATGCTGTGCGCATATTCGCTTAAAAATTGCTCATTGAGGCTACTAAAAGTATGTAATTCGAAACAAGCAATTACCCTACGATTAGGCATTGCTTCTTTTACAGCATCCAAAGTCGCTTTAAGTTTTGATGGTGCATGTGCAAAGTCACGAAAAGCAATAAATCCTTCTTTTTCTGCAATTTTCTCTAACCTTAGTGATGCTCCTTTAAATGATTGAATCGCCTGATAAAAATCACTATCACTTACACCCAATGAGCGACAAACTTTTCTGGCACCATTAAGATTAAGCAAATTATGTCGGCCAAATACACTCACGGGTATCGCTCCATGGTCTGTATCTAATATAGCTGCAGCATCATCGTAATGAAATGGAGGCGTAGCATAAGGCTCTACTGTTAAATGACTTGCTGCTTGGGCAACAATGCGTTGTACTTCGCTGTCTTCAGCGTTATAATACAATTCCGATCCGGCCTGCATATCCTGTAAATATTGTACAAACTGGCTGCAATAGTTTTCATAAGTAGGGAATACATTAATGTGATCCCAAGCAATACCACTTAACACACTTATGTGCGGATGATAGAAAAATATTTTTGGTCTTTTTTCGATTACCGATGCAGGATATTCATCACCTTCCAGAATAATAATTGGGGCATCACTCAACTGAACTGATTGGGTAAAGCCATCCAATTTGGCTCCAACTAGATAATCAAAATCCATGCCTCGATGGCGCAATACATGCATAATCATAGAAGTTATACTTGTTTTGCCATGGCTGCCCGCTACTACTACCCGCTTTTTATTTTTGCTTAATTCATAAACGTACTCCGGGAAAGAATAAATTGGAATCCCCAATTCTTGGGCGGCCTTCAATTCCGGATTTCCAGCCTTGGCATGCATACCTAACACTATCGCATCAAGGTCTGTTGTTATCTTTTCCGGAAACCAGCCATTTTTTTCTGGTAAAATACCGGCATTGGCAAGATTAGTGCGGGCAGGATCGTTAATTTCATCGTCACTTCCACTTACAATATGCCCCTGACGTTGCAAGGCCAACGCTAATTGATGCATGATAGCACCACCGATAGCAATAAAATGTGTTTTTTTCATTTTTGGATAGCAATACTTATCTTCGTGCAAAAGTAGTTTAGAATTTACACTATTTATTGATACATTTACAATTATGAAAAAACATTTCCAAATGAGTAAAAGCGCAGTTATAGTTGCATTCGTTTTGGCTTTAGTAGTAGTAGCTAGTTCATGCAACACTAATAAAAAGTATGGTTGTCCCAATCATTTACAAAGCAACAACTCTGTTCGCTAAAACAAACTTTAGTATTCCTATAAATGTGTAAGCACTTTTGCGTGCTACGCACTATTTGTTTATTTAGAATACACCTTACATTCTTATACCTTATAAAATTAGTCTTGTTATGCGGTTTATAGTTACGTCGGCATATTTATTAAAAAGCTTGCAACAAATTGGTGGTGTGATTGGCTCCAATTCAGTATTGGGTGTTCTTGAAGATTTTTTGTTTGAACTTAAAGGGAACACCTTGAGCCTTACAGCTTCTGACCTTGAAACAATGATGCGCATACAAATAGAGGTAAGTGATGCTCAAAATGATGGTCGTATTTGTATTCCTTCTAAAATATTAACTGAGTATCTCAAAAACCTACCAGACCAACCCATTACATTTACTATAAATGAACAAGACCGTTCAATAGATATAACGAGCGATTTTGGTAAATATAAAATAGGGGGAGAGAGTGCTGATGATTTTCCAAAAGAGCCATTACCCGGTGAAGCAACTTCATTCAGTATATCTTCAATCGGTTTAGTGGAGAGTATCAATAAGACAATTTTTGCGGTTAGTAATGATACGTTACGTCCTGCTATGACAGGGGTTTTCTTCCAATTAGATGAAGATAGCATCAACTTTGTATCAACAGATGCACATCGCCTAGTTCAGTTTAATCGTACAGATATTCACAATAAAGTGAAAGACGGATTTATTGTACCCAAAAAAGGTCTGCAGCAAATGCGTAGTGTATTGCCGGCGGAAGATACTCAATTAGAAATTTCATACAACAGCAGCCATATTTTTATCAGCAACAACAATTTACAAATGAGTTGTCGTTTGGTTGATGCACGCTTTCCGGATTATAAAGCTGTAATACCAACAGGCAATCCATATAATCTTATTATTAATCGTAGCGATCTGATTAGTGCATTACGTAGGGTAAGTATTTTTGCAAATAAGACAACAAGCCAGGTCGTTTTTGATATTGTAGGCAATTCGTTAACGATAAGTGCACAAGATATTGATTTTTCATACGAAGGGAAAGAAACAATGACCTGCCAATATACTGGTGAAGACATGAAAATCGCATTCAATGCCAAATTGATGATAGAGCTCATCAATAACTTGGATGGAGCTGAAATTCAGCTGGAATTAAGTACGCCAACTCGGGCAGGAATATTTCGCCCGGTGGACAAAACCGACCATGAAGATATATTGATGCTGTTAATGCCATTGATGGTAGGTATTTAATTTTTTTTTAAGAAGGTTTTGTCGGTATCAGAATAATAATAACTTTGCAACAAAATTAAGAAACAAGAACATGACTCGAAAGATGTATAAACGCTCCAAGAAGATAAACCGCAAGGTAAGCAGGCGTGGTATGTAGTTTCGACAAACATATTTTATTCACAAAAGGCTTACCGTGTTTGGTAAGCCTTTTTATTTTATCCACCTTTTATAAAAAAGAAACATGAGCAAACTGAGTAATCTTGCCGAAACACTTATCGGTTCAGAAATTGTAAAACTCGGCAACGAAATAAATGTTCGAAAGAGCAAAGGAGAACAGATTTATAATTATACGATTGGAGATTTTGATCCTGCTATTTTTCCTATCCCCGCCGAATTTGAAGAGGAAATCGTAAAAGCATACAGAGAACACCATACCAATTATCCTCCGGGAGATGGGCTATTAGCTCTCCGGAATGCTGTTACAGATATGATGCGCAGAACCGAAGGAATTGATTATAAAAGTGATGAAATACAAATAGCAAGCGGTGGTCGTCCATTGATTTATTCGTTATTCAAAACATTGATTAACCCTGGAGATAAAGTGATTTATACCGTACCATCGTGGAATAACAACCACTATGTGCACATGAATGAAGCGGCGCACTGTGTGGTGGAAGTGTTTCCTGAATATAATTTCATGCCTCGTGCAAAAGATATTCAACTCCATATAAAAGGTGCGGCGCTTTTATGCCTTTGTTCACCACAAAACCCCACAGGTACAACTCTGCAAAAAGAGGAATTGGAAAGTATTTGCGATATGATTATCGCCGAGAATGCAAGCAGATCAGCAGATGAGAAAAAACTGTATCTCATGTTCGATCAAATGTATTGGACACTTACATTTGGAGCTGTAAAACATTATAATCCCGTAACATTAAGGCCAGAAATGAAAGCCTATACCATTTTTGTTGATGGTATTTCCAAGTCGCTTTCGGCCACTGGTGTACGCGTTGGATGGTCGCTTGGTCCTGCACACGTCATTGCCAAAATGAAAGCATTACTAAGTCACATTGGAGCATGGGCTCCTATGGCGGAACAATATGCGACCGCCGCGTTTTTAAATAATACCACCGCGCTTGATTCTTTCATGATTAGCTTCAAAAAGAAGCTGGAAGACCGCCTTAATTATATACATAATGCATTCAATGGATTGCAGTCAAAAGGCTATCCTGTAGCGATTATTGCGCCACAAGCTGCAATATATTTGACGATTAAAATAGATCTGAAAGGCTATTCATTTAATGGTCAAGAACTATCTGTACAATCGGATGTAAGTAATTTCTTATTGAGCGAAGCTAAATTAGCGATCGTACCATTTTCATGTTTTGGAGCGGACAAAGAATCTCCGTGGTATCGTATGAGCATCGGCACTTGCAAATTCGAAGAATTGGACGAAATGTTTGCGGCTTTAGAAACAGCATTAAAGCAATTGACTCCTAAATCATAAATAAATAGTTACTCGAAAAATATCATCAAACAATAAAATAAAACAACACGTGCAGGTTTACAAATTTGGTGGGGCATCTATTGAAAGCCCTGAAAGAATGCGAGCGCTCTTACCTATTATAGCAGAGGCATCCGAACAATTAATTATTGTGGTTTCGGCCATTGGAAAAACAACTAACCAATTAGAAGCAATAGTAAAGGAAGCTTGTTATGGAGATAAGAAAATGGCACACAACTTATTGTTAGTGCTGGAACAACAACATCTCAACTATGCTCAATCCCTATTTACAGAAGAAGAATTCTTGCTTATAGACAAAGATCTGAATGTATTTTTTAGTGAACTACAATGGGCGATAGATGATGCTAGTGCTGCAAGATACGATTACTCCTATGATCAGATTGTGTGTGTCGGTGAATTACTCTCTACTAAAATATTGAGCAGCTATTTACAAAGTGAAGGACTCAATTATACATGGGTGGATGCTCGTGATGTAATACGCACTAATGACACTTATCGCGATGCGAAAGTAGATTGGACTTTTTCTAAAAACCAAGCGCAACAAGTAGTTGGTAAATTGCTATCCGAAGGAAGAAATGTAGTGATACAGGGTTTCATTGGTGCTACCGCCGATAACGCTTCTGTAACGCTAGGAAGAGAAGGCTCAGACTATAGTGCTGCAATGATGGCCGCAATGTTGGATGGCAGCTCAGTTACTATTTGGAAAGATGTAGAGGGGCTTAAAAATGCAGATCCAAAAATATTTCCGGATACAGTAAAAATAGAAGCCATCACCTATCATGAAGTGATAGAAATGGCATATTATGGAGCGCAGGTTATTCACCCAAAAACAATTAAACCACTACAGAATAACAATATTCCACTTTACGTAAAATGCTTTCTGAATAAGGATTTGAAGGGTACTGTAATTCAAAATGAAGTCAGTAGCATTTTCTACCCACCTCTTATTATTCTGAAAAAAAATCAAATTTTGCTACAGGTAACAACACGAGATTTTTCTTTTATTACAGAAGATAATTTGAGCAACCTTTATAGCATATTTCACAAGCTAAAAATAAAAATAAATCTGATCCAGAACGCAGCAATTAGCTTCGTGGCTTGTATCGACAATAAAGAAGAACAAGTACAAGAGCTGATTAATCTTTTAGAACAAGATTTCAAAGTATTCAGTAATGAAGATGTAAGCTTGCTTACCATACGTCACTACACGCCCGAAACGTTGTTTGATTTGACAAAAGGACGATATACTTTGTTGGAACAAAAAACAAGACAAACAGTACAAGTTGTTATTAAATAATAACAGGCGGAAGGCTAGTCGTGATTAGCTTTCCGCTTTGTTCTTTGCAAGAGGAAGGTTAACTGTAAATACGCTTCCTTTGCCCAAAACACTTTCTACTTTTATATAACCTTCTTGTGCTTCTACCATAGTCTTTACATAACTAAGCCCTAGTCCAAATCCCTTTACATTGTGCAGATTACCTGTATGTGCACGATAAAATTTCTCAAATACACGGCTGGCTGTTTCCTTATTCATTCCAATACCATTATCCTTTATTTTGATAGCCAGCATCCCATTGTTCACTTCTGTGGAAATACCGATAATGGGATGTTCCTTTGAATATTTAATTGCATTGTCCAGCAAATTAAATATGATATTAGAAAAGTGCATTTCATCAACTTCAATGTTGGGGTTTTCTGCCATCAGATTGAGATTAAGTATGCCAGATTTCTCTTGTATTTGCAAAGACAAATTTTTCGCTACTTTATTAATAGCATCGTGAGCATTCAGCGTTTGCAGATTAAGTGTAATGTCCTGTTTCTCTAACTTTGCAGCCTGTAGTATAGTCTCTACCTGCTTATGCATTCGTTTATTTTCTTCTTTTATCATTCCACTATAATAGCGGATCTTTTCGGTGTCGTGTATGACTTTTTCGTTATTCAAAGCATCCACAGCAAGTGATATTGTTGCCAGTGGTGTTTTAAGTTCGTGTGTCATATTGTTAATAAAATCTGATTTTATTTCTGAAATATTCTTTTGTCGTAGCATAGTACGAATAGTCAATGCAAAAGCGGAAATAATAATAATAGTAAATAATACAGAAGCTATGATCATCCAAGCCATTTGCCGCATGATATAATTCTGTGGCTCTTTTACCTGTAAGTAAAAGGTCTCTGATTGTGAGCTGTTGGTAGGTGTCAGTGAAACGGGAAGTGAATTATTATACATTGAGGTTTTAAAGCCCGAACTAATACAAATAGGTATGTCAAAAATATTGGTGACACTGAATTCAAAAGGTTGACGGATGTTGTTTTTTTTCATTGCCTGCTCAACAATCATTTTCATTTCGTCGGGAGAAATTTTCTGAGCAGTAAAACGAGTTAAAATAAACCAATCTTTATCCTCTTTAGCAATTTGTTCCGGATTGTAACCCTCTGAATTGATAAAAGCATCATGGGCCAATGTTCTAATGTCTACCAATGTTTTATCCAAGTCTTGAATATATTGTTCTTGCTTTATCAGCATGGCACTTTTTATCCATGACATTTGAATAAATAGAATGCCAAGCACTGAAAATGTAATAAGGATAATAATAAGGGGATATACTCTTTTCATCTTGTCACGAAGTTAGTTAGCATATTAAAAGTAACAAATAATACTATTCGTGGTTTAACTCGTATTTAACGGCAAGTTAAGCATCATGGAAACAAGTGGTCACGCAAAAAACATTTTGAACTAATAGACGGTGCTCCAAAATGCGGAAATAAATAAAGCCGCTACAAGAGCGGCTTTATTATGTGGTGCGAGAGGTACATGAACCTATCTCAAAAATGCGTGTCAATACTGTATTTGCGTGTTGTCTTACCTAAAAGAGTGACCAGTTAGAAACCCAGTCCCAAAGCGGGGGGCATAACTTCTTTACCGTTCTCCATTTGGCTGATACAAAACTAATGAACCCTTTTCATAAAATCAAAAGGAATATAAAATTACCTAAGCATTAACTACTTGATGGTATAATCATTCTATTTGCGCTTTTAATTGAATTGATCTTCAAAAGAAACCTTTCCTCAAAATATCATTGCCTGCAAAGTAAAAAAATTGCAAAATGAACCTTTATAACGTCATTTTTGACCGCTTGTAAACTAAACACTACCGTTAGTAAACTTCTTTTGGTAATGTCCTATTCCCTTTAATATTTATACAAGCAACAAACTGATAACATCAATAACTAGATTTTAATTTATACAATATCTATAAGGGAATAGCGTTCAATAAAATAAAACTAATATTTTTTTAGTTAGTTCATTAAGAAAAATTAAATCGGGGGACATTATGGGGGGATATAATCATGTAAGCAGCATTATGCTTCAAACAGGTAGTAAAATAAATTGCAGCTATTGCACAGGATTTTTTTGGAGCAATACAAACTCAGGAATCCGATGCCTGAATTATCCTTTTTCTATTTCCTTCATTCCGTCATTGAACACCAAAATTGCCGCTTTTTTTTATTTGCTGTTTTTGTCCGAAACTGTTCAAATCTGTGCGGCAATTTCAGTGCATTTTTTAGGCGTTTTTTCAAGTCCCCGATTGCCGCGTTTTAACATTTTTAAACCATTGATTTTCAATCGAAAATTAGGCATTTTGCTAAAATCATATCTATTAGGCAATGCGGCAATGGGTATATATA
>DBTQ01000022.1:0-117445 GCA_002307135.1 Bacteroidetes bacterium UBA1312 | reverse complement strand
CAATGGGTATATATATACCCATTGCCGCATTGCCGTAGTGATTTTAAGGTGTTTGCATTGCCGGAATTGTTGCTGAATATTTTTGCTTGATTTGAAATTTTTGTTCTTCCCGTTTTTGTTCCTGTTGTTCCATAATTTTTT
The DNA here is from genome assembly GCA_002307135.1 of Bacteroidetes bacterium UBA1312. Classification (GTDB taxonomy): domain Bacteria; phylum Bacteroidota; class Bacteroidia; order Chitinophagales; family Chitinophagaceae; genus Rurimicrobium. The sequence goes on along the minus strand of DBTQ01000022.1, from coordinate 117,304 downwards.
TTAGACTGTTAAATCTAAATTTTATTTATGATTGAACATTTGAATAAAATATTAAACCAATTAAAAAAAGTAAATGTCCGGGTGTCTCCAAAGACCACCCGAAAACAAGTCAATCTTTTTGATGTAGAAAACATACCCGAGATTCAGTTCAATGGTTTCCCATCACTTTCTGCCTATCAACAGCACATTGACGAACTATATGCTGAATACAAAGCGTTCGTTACGGCATTCATGGTTAACTCCGCAAATCAAGACCATGACCCCTCCCATGATTTAAAAATAAAATTGGATGATGCCCGTTTTGAGCTAAAGGCATTCCGCAAACGCTATTTCCCCAAGAGCCATACAGGTACATTGATGAGCAGAGTCGAGTTTTCAAGGGCAACGCCATCAACTAAAATGGATGAGGCTACGCTTAAACAATCCCTTCTTGAGTATTTCAGGGTAGAACTCAGGTTGCTGGCTTTATTGGATTTGTTGTTTCAGCACCATATCCATCATTTAGAGCGCTTTTATTCGCCCCATGCCATAAAAGGACTATCTGATTCAAACCCATCGACTGACGAGCTTTCTGCCCATGCTAAGGGGCAATTAAGCCTGTTTCCCAAAGGGAGTGACTTTACTTTAATGCAATGGACGAGAAGCAAAGTTGAGTTTATCGAATTATTTACCGCTATTTATGAGAGTAATGCCATTAAACCTTTAGGCCAACACCGCCTTTTAAAAAAGGATTATTTCAATTTGCTGATGTGGTTTTTCAATATTAATATCGGGCATTTAGAAGGTTCACTTTCAGCAGCCAAAAACAGGAAAACCAATAAGGAAAGTCCATATCTGAAAGAACTCATCCAAGTATTTACTAATTACACGTTTAGGGATTAGTAAATAAAATATTCTTTCAACTTCAATTCAACTACAATAATTAGTTTTTCAAATCTGCTTAGTGTTGCATTCAATTAAATGATGCAAACTATGTGGGAAGAAAAAGAGCATAAAGGCGATAAGCCCAAGCAAAGTTTTCAGGAATTACAGGAACGTATCTGTTCATTGGAAAAGAAGCTGCAACAATTAAGCAGTACAGCTCATACAAGCGTTAATGAAGAGCGGTACATGGATGTTGGGACTGCCTGCCGCTTTTTAGGTACAGGCCGCACCTCCTTATATGAGCTGATGAAAAGCGGCAAACTGGCTTATACCTACATCGGTAAACAGCGCAGGGTGCTGATTTCTGATGTAAAGAAATATGTGCAGCGCAACTATGTGCCGACTAAGGGCTCTATCCTTTAGCCAGTCGTAGTTCAATAGTAGTGTTACTACTATTCCTGTTGTTGTTATTTTTCTTTGGTTGTTTTAGCCGCTTTGAGTTTAATTTCTATTGTCCATGTCTATTAGTAAGGATTCCATATTACAAGCTACGAATAAAGGTCTTGAAGTATTCAAGTATTTTTTGGGTAATCGGTTTGCTGTTGTCGGTAAATCCTTTAAAAGCCCATTCTATCAGGACAGTAAAGCGTCCTGTTACGTTTATCTCGATAAAAGCTCAGGAATTTATAAGTTCAAGGACTTTGGCAATGGCGAATTTAGCGGTGATTGTTTTTATCTAGTCGCAAAGTTGTCGGGTTTGTCTTGCGATAATGCTGATGATTTCCCGAAAATTCTCAACACCATTGACTACAAACTGAATTTGTGTTTGTCGGAACAAAAGCCTGCTACTGCTTTTCGTCAGAAAATGCAACAACCGGAACAAAAACAGCAAGCTGTCGGGAGTGCTATTGTTTATGCCCCTGCTGCAAAGCAAGTTGTAACTACTCAGGAACAAATCAGTCTGGAGTTGGCAAAAAAAGAGTTGGCTCAAATCAAAGAACCTATTTTGCTAAGGGCGTTTTCGCTTCCTGAGTTGAAGTACTGGGCAAGTTATGGTATCCGACAAGAGGTATTGCAACGGCTGGGCGTTATGCACCACCTAGTGAAATGAGATTTTAGGAATGTGGTTTGACAAAAAAACGCCGGGCGTAGAAACGTCCGGCGAATTATTATGAAAAAGCAAGCTATCGCTTGTCTTCCAAGCAGCAAGTATAGTACAAGGTACAAATAAATTTTGCCCGCAGCAAATGTGTTATGTAATTATTGTACCGATAAGTGAAAGCTGGGTGTTCAACACCCGGCTTTCACTTATCAAAAAAGGTTATGGTTTTTTAAGCGGGATTTTAAGTAGTGCTTCCATTACGGGTAAGCCTACCCTAAAGGCTTCTTCGGGGTCATAGAACAGGGTTGCATGTCCACTCATATTCAGGAGCAAGTCCTGCCAAAAATCATTGCCATAACTCATAATAAAACAGGGCTGGACTTTGGGGTGCTTGTCTTTAATGTCTTGTGTAATCTGCATTAAATGTGCCGTTATTGTTCCCAAGTCAACGTGTTTTGGGTTGTTGTAGGGAAAGCAATAATCCGAATACTGATCTACCGATATAAAAATAGGAATTTCACCGTCTGCAAGCGTGGGTATGGCATAAAAAGTACAATGTACATATTGTCCTGTATAAGTTGCTATCCGTTGGGGCATTGGTAATGATGAGTTTGAAAAATAGTTTATTGGTTTTTTTGTTGCCAATATTCGTATTGTTCTTTGTTTAGGTGCGTTTTCATGTATGCTTCCATACTGTAGCCGCGCTGCTCAAAATAGACACGCTGAAAATGGAGGATGCCCTTACAGTCATCCATCCCTTTGTTCCTCATGGCTCTTTGAACGTTGGGCAGCAAGGTTTCCAGCCAATGGTTAAAGTCTGTTTCTGTAGGATTGAATGTACCGCCCTTATAATAGGCCATCGCAACATTACGGATACGGATTAATACATCATCTGTCATACGCTTTATTTTAAATTTGGTTATTCTGCTCTTTTACTGTTATCACTTTCAATCGTCATACGGTTTAAAAATTTATTGACGCTGCTGTCGCCCAATTTACCTATGGAAAATTCGATGTTATTGAATCGTCCCGTTATCCTGATCCATCGGTCAAGCCTTGTAAAAAATAATGTGGCGGCAACGGATGTAATTATGGTTGGCATACTTAGTATTGTTTGTAATTCAGTATCCGACGCATTTGCATACGTTTCCGGATGCAAAAAATAAATTAAATATAGCAGTACTGTCGGAATGCCAAACAATAATAATAGCCCCTTGTAATAATTATTGTGTTTTTTTATGACTTCGTGGCCGATAATGTCTTTGAGTAATATTTCTTTATTGAGTGTGTTGGTTTTCTGCAAAATCCTGTACGTAGTGAGCGTAATAGAATTATCATCCGCACTCATAATAATTTGTTCTTTAGATAGTTCTGACATGGGCTTAGGTTGATTAAAATATTTTAGCTACAATTGTTTGTATGAATTACTCTTCAAAATGAATTGGAGTAAATGTATAATAGTTACTTTTATATTCCAAAATACATCAATAGAAAGTTATTTTTCCTATTGAGGTATCTGCATATTTTGGTACTCATTGGTTGACCATCACCCAAAAATCAATTAAGTGCAACCGGTGCTATTCTTAACGTGTTTTGCTCGGATAAAATTAAAAGGCATAACGTACCTATTTAGGTACGCTATGCCTTTTAAACTGTATTCTACTTATTCATTCACTACTTTATGTGCTTTTTTCTTGTTGTAATAGCCACACTTATAAAGAATGTCTTTGCAATTATCCATTTTACGAACCACATTTATTTGTTGGTCTGAAATGGTCAACCATGAAAAAGCTGTTGGCAATTGTAGTTCATTATAGAAGTCGTTATAGTGTTCATTGATACAACTTATGCAGGCTGATTGCTCTTTGCTATCATAAATTGTGGACTCTTCGTTTGAAATTTTATCAAGTGCCGATGCCAACGGCTTGATATAAAAATTTTCATAGCGTTTTCTCTCTGCTTTACTGCCTGATGGCTCTTCCATCAAAATCTCATTACAGTAGTCTAACCGCTTTTTTAGAAGCCCTTGAAGTAAGGTTTTTTCGTCTGTTGTAAATGTTATTAGTTTCATACTATCAATTTATGTTTGTCTGCCAAGGTTAAATTACTTGCACTAAAGGTTTGCGTTGCAATGTCGCCATTTATTGCCAATACTGATGAGGGATTTTCTTTTGTATTGCGCTAACGCTATTTTTTTATAGGTACAGTTTTAAGTGCAGCCTTAAATTCTTTAGCCGGTAAGAAAACAGGAGTGTACTGTTCAGGAATAGCAATAAATGTGTTTGCAATAATATGCCTTCCTACTTTTGCGGCTCTCTTTTTACGTGTAAATGCCCCAAATTTACGCACAGTAACGGCTTCGCCTTCGCGGAGGGTCTGCTTAACCTCTTCAAAATAGGTTTCCAAAATGACCAATACATCTACCTTGTGGACACCTGTCTTTTTGGATATGAGTTGTATTATTTCTGCTTTCTGCATAAAAATTATGTTTTGGAGTTTAGCGAATGCTAAGCCGCTCCCTGTTTACATTTCCTTCGCTGTCTTGCAATTCTACAATGTAAGTTCCAGTCGGTGCATTTATTTTCAAATTGCTTTGATTGTTGGTAAAGGTTAATTGCTGCTGTTGGATAACACGACCCAACAAGTCAAATACTTTTACGAAGATTACTTTGTTGTTAGCATTTGCAGAGCTTATTGTTATTACACCATCACTCGGATTGGGGTAAACAAAAATATCAGGATGAGTGGCGGGAGTAGGAACGCTTAAATCTATAATACTGTTACTTGTGGTATTTGTCTGTACAACGGCATTGTCATCAAAATAAATACCTGCTCTATTATTGATAACAGTACCACTTGGTAGTTTCGATTTTGTTTTGATACTATACATTACAAAACCATCACATAGGCCATGATGCGAACTGTCTAATAAGTTGATGTTCGGAAAGTCAAATTTAATGACGTTTCGACCTGTCTTCATATCTTTAGATTTATAAATATTTAGATTATGTGTACTTGCTATCACACTAAAACTACTCAAATCCAAACTATTGCTTAGCGTATCAAGAATATGAACATTAGTAGCGGGAGCATTGCCTGTATTTTCAAAAGAAAGGGTATAAGTAAGTGTCGTTCCTGCTTCAATATTTCCTTTAGGCGATACCTGTTTCTCATTGGGGTCAAAGGATGAAAAGGTTGTATCTACAACAATAACTTTATTGTTGGTGCTGTCTAAATCAGGTATTGTTGGATGTGCTACAGCAACTGTTTTAACAGAAAAACCTGGCATTAATGGTGCGCTTAGGTGTCCCCATACATAAAAACGCTTAAATGCTCCACTTGCCAGCCCGGTATAGTTCCAAGTAGCAGTATTACCGCTAATCGTCGCACCAATAGGCAGAACATCCGTACTTGAAATAGCTCCATATATGGGGTCTAAAGTGATACTTATAGTTCCACTTGAAGTACCTGATGATGTATCGCAAGTTGTGTTAACCACTAATGCCTCCGCAAGCATATAATACGGTAGTATGTGCGTAGTAGAAAATACGGCAACATCAAAGCCGGAAGAAGAATCGCAGGAATAACCAAAATCACCAGGATTGACACTTTTAGTCGTTGATACAGCAGAGGTAATACCCGAAGCCGGGCAAGTAAGTTTTAGATGGGGGACGCTATCTAATAATTTGAAAGCATAACTCACTCCTATTGACTTAGGTACATAGGAATAAGTATTGAATCCATAAATAGTATCAATAGGATAAGTAGCAGAGTCCACCTCTATGGGAGTGAACTTGGGTAATAAAGGTTCTCCCAACCATTTATCGTAAACACAATTTGCATTTTGGTCTAAATACATTCGACCTGTAAAACTAGAAGGGCAAGAGGGGTAAGTTGCTACAATAACATTGGAATCCACTCGCCTAAAAACACTATCTAACAATACCGATTTTAGGGTATAAGTACCCAATGTAGAATAATGATGTATAAAATTAGCGACGATAGTTGTGCCTAAGAATAACGGATTAGCCATGGCGTTGCCTGTATCTTTAGTGCCATCTCCGTATGAAATCTCAACTATATGTGAATGATATTTTGAGCTGTCTATAATTACATATACGCCTTGATAAGTACAGGAATCGTAGAAAATTTGATTCGTGTATTTTGGTGGTGGCATTTGAGCTTGTGCAGAGTTACTATAAAATATCCCTAATGTAAAAATCATTAATAGAGAAGATGGGATGATGATTTTCATAGTTATTGTTTTAAGGATAGTGAACGGTTATTATTTACTCAATTTGTATGCGCACTCTACTTACATTTCCTTTATTGTCTTGTAGTTCTAAAATATAGATGCCGCTTGATGCTTCTATTTTCAAATTGCTTTGATTGTTGGTAAACAATAATTGCTGTTGCTGTAAAACACGTCCTAACAAATCAAATACCTTAACGGAGATTGCATTATTATTTGCTTCGCTCTTAGTAATAATGATATTTCCATCACTGGGATTGGGATAAAACCTCACCCCGTCCCTCTCCAAAGGAGAGGGGGATGTAATTCCTAATGGTACTGTCCAAACGTTTACTGTATCTGTTGTTACTATTCCACAAATCGTTTGTACAACTACATAAGTATCTACGATACCCTTTGTTGCTGCTGCATGTACACTAACGATTGCACCGCTGTCAATCAACATGCCTTTATGATACCATTTACAGTCCAGTCCTTTTGCAGTAGAATCGCCCACGCGCCCTATCTGTACCGACTTGGTTTCCTCTACCCAGACATCAGCTCCTGCCCTTGCCGGTGAATCTATAGGTATAACGCTCACATCATCTATTAGGTAGTAGGAGTATTGATATGCACCAAACCAATAGTTGGTAACAAGGGTATCTGTTGCTGCATTAGTAAAAAAATTACCGATGGTAATATAAGTTTCATTGCCGGTAGCCACAAAAGAGCCTTCTATTTTTGTCCAGTTAGCGGTATCCTTTATTACTGTATTGGTATAAACCTGTGGCGTTACTGATGTTATCTCCGTAGCCACTGGTATGGGTAGTGTATTTATCGCACCATTATCTAAATAGGCTCCTATCTTATTCTGAGCGTAGCCAGCACCTTCTGTGCAATTCACCCAAAAACTGATACAGTATGTTTTGCCTGCCGTAAGTGGCTGATACAAATGCCCCTGTAAATAGTCCCTGTAATTAAAAGGAATTGGGGAGGCGGGATGAGGAGCGGTTTTATCATAATACATTACTGCTCCTGCCATACCATTACCCGAATGTGGATATTGATAAAACCCTGTATTGGCAGGCACATGTGATCCATGATCCAAAAAAGCATTGCCACAAGCATTATAATATTCCATACTATAGTCCGAAGTTGTTGTGGAGTCTTTGGGAATGCTCCAATACTTACAGTAGATAATTTGATTTAAGTAGTCTGGGCATGTCGTATATGTTTCCAGATCAGGATTTTTTACAAAATTTATTTGTGCATGGGCATTCGCCCATGCACAAATAAAATAGATTGTTACTGCTATTTTTTTCATAGCCTTATTTAATAATAAAACGTAAACAAGTAGCATTGGTATCACCGATACATACCAAATACAAACCTGATGCCTTCTGCCCTAAATTCACTTGGACACTTCCATTCGTAAAGTTAGCATTAGTTTGATAAACTAATGCACCAATGGCATTATAGACTTTCAGCGTTACCGGTTCAGTTTGCTTTGCCCCCCGCAATGACATAATGGTAAAACTACCTTCATTCGGGTTCGGGTATAAACTATAATCGGGTGAGTCTGTACCTGCGTTATCTTGGGCGATCCGGTACAAGCCTCCGGTATTGATACAGCCGTCATCGTTATAACTGCCGATCTGATCGAGCAATTGGTCTAAAAAGGCTCTTGCCTGATACACCACCCCGCCATGTATATCCGGGCAACGGTTGGCCAAAGTAGTTAAACTAGTAGTGTCCGCACTGCTCATCGTGCCTTGCAGCCAATGGAGGTAGCAGGTATAATAGTTGACATAATTGTTCACCACATAATTCGCTTCGGTATAATCGGTGAGTACCACATTATTGTTCACCACGACCCTGCCCATTGCTGCTACAGGATTATTGAGCAGGGTTTGCGCTGTAACGACATCGGCATTACCCAATGCCTGTTCTATATTGCTCAACCACGCAAAGCGGCTATTGGCTGCTATATTGGCAAAACTGGCATAGTCGGCAGAGCTGTCTTTGAGCGTGCTGTCCATAAGTCCCATTTGCCATAAAGCAAATTCTGCCATCCATTGGTTTGGCCGGTAGGTGGCATCATAACCCAAACTGTCCGCCAACACCTTAAAGGTAAAACCACCCAATATAATTTTTTGGACACCGCAATTAAACAAAGCCGCCGTACTGGTGAACATACTTGTTCCTAGTATGTAACGATTGCCATAAGATAAGGCATAATTTAACGCTGGTAACTCCACTGCACCGGTAGGTATATTGCGCACATACAGTTTGGAGTTCGCAGATTTTGTAACACCATCAGCATAAGTCTGGTAAGTAAATGTGCCATTCCAAATATTGCCCGATGGGGCTATATAGGAGAGCAGTTTGGTGCTACCTATGTTTTGGTCACCAATATCACTACCCAATACAAAACCTTTGACACTTTGGGTGATGTTGTTATTGTTCCATATCGTAGCGAACTGTGTTGTCGTTCCTGCAAAGTTGAAAGCACGACCTATATTGTTGGTGCTGTTGTTGCATACATTTTGGTTGGCATTGAAAGCAGTATATACCCCATTCACCCTATCGGCGGTCGCAGTCAATGCTGCGGTATTTAGGAAATTGCTACTGATATTAAGCCCCTTAGAGCTGGTAACACTAATGGCGTTTTGGGTGACTGTAGCACTCGTAACCGGTGTTTTGTCCAATAAAGTGATGGGGTTATTGGTAATTGTGGTTGGAGTGGTGGTAATCCCACTGAGTTTAATCCCATTGAGCACATTGTATTGTGTGTTCAGGTTGATGGTAGCTGCTCCTGTAGCAGGTAGAGTAAATACATTACTCAGATTGATGGCCTGATATACATACCTGTTGGGGTCGGCAGTAACAGGGCTTACCGGTTGCTGGTAGATATTGTTGTTATTGATGTTCAGTTGCCCGTGTTTGTAAGAACTGCCTGAGCCTAAGTAAGAGACATTGATACCAACAGGTGTATTGTACATGTTGTTGCTGTTGATATTGATACTGTCAAAATAAGCAGTGCTTACCCAAGCACCCATTTGCGATGGTATGCTGGTAGGTGCACTGGTAGTGGTTGTACTGGTTTGGAAATAATTACCAATGCAATTAGTACGCCAAAAATTACCGGCACTGAGTCCTTTTTTACAATCATAAAAGCGGTTTTCTGTAGTCTGGCCCTGTAAGCCTGCGGGTACTGCTAAAGCACGCAAGCGGTATTTGTCTGTGCCGGAAGGGCTAGTACCCGTTGCACTGATACCAAATCCCGATGCACTCACCAAACTATAGATCGTACTGGGATACATACGGATAAACCAGTTGTTGTAACAGGTCAGGTTGCTCATGCTCGACACGATACCGGAACCTGTATTGTCAAACAGGTTGCGTACAGATGGGTCTGAGCCATCGCCGATCACTATTTCTGAATATGCAGTAGCTGCGGTATTGGTATAACCTACATTGGTCAGGCTGATACCGGATGCGGCAATCTGCCCGTCTTTACAGGTGTTCATCGCATAGCTTTCTATAGCCAATGGCGGGGTAGCTGCTGTAATGCCGGTGACGGTACGCAATGGCGATGATGCCGGCCATGCATTAGGATAGCCTGTGTAGGTAGCCAGATTGCGGCAGGTAAATGCCGTTCCTTTTATGGAGAACGGATAAGTAACCGGTGAAGCCATGGTGTAATGGTCAATGGCAATGCCTACCCTGTTGCGGTTAAATACAGAGTTGCTGCACTGGATGATGTTGCCGCTGGCAGGAGTAGTCGGGTACGATGCTGCAATTGCTGTAACAGCATCTTCAATAAGGGTGTTATTGGTAACGACGATACGTCCTGATGTACCACCTGAGGCTAATACAATGCCTTGCCAGAGTTTGTTGGTGTCGGGGCAAGTAAAGAGGTGGCAACCATCGAGGGTAAGTATAGCACTGTTGTTGACGGTGATTTTTACGCCGGGTTCTATAAGTATGTTGGCTCCTGTAAAGGTAGTGCTGCCGGCAATGTTGATGTTGGCAGGGATATAATAGTAGCCAGCCGACAATGGAGTGGCTATAGTTCCGGAAAGGGTTGTAGCTGCTGCTTTGAATACTGCGCCCGGTGTGCATGGGCAGGGTTGTACGGTGTATTCGCCTACTGCCGTATGGCAGCCGTCACCTACAGTGACTTGATAGGTGGTGGCTACATTTGGGTTAGCGAAACTATAATCCCTTGTAGTAGCCAATATGGTTGTGCTTCCTTTTACATTCCACGAGAAGGTTTGGCTCGTACAGCCATTTACAATATCACCTGCACTGAGCATGGTGTTGCAGGAAGGCAGCGGAGTTGCGGTAACTGCCACCGTTAGCGGTATGCTCGTTACTTCTTTGATGGAAATATTATCGATCAGCTCATATAAGCCACTTACCTGACTGGAGCCCGTATTGAAGTAAAGCACATTAGACGGATTGCTGGCGCAATAGGTAAAGTACATCGTTTCATGTTTCCAACTAGTGCTACTCACTCCTGATGTGGCGTGTGTAGGCAGCATCTGGTTGTAAGTCAAGAGTCCTAAGCTGGTGCTGCTTGATGTGCCCAATGTTGCGGGATCAACAACATGGCTGTCGTCGGTAAACCCGATGGCTATGGATGTAATAGCAGGATAGGTGAATTCTGCGGGGCTATACCTGTGCCTGATGTCAAATTCCATCTGGTACACTTTACATTGCTGCATAGTTGTACCCAAATAAAGTAATGAGCCGTTGCCGCCCAATATCATATACCGGTCATTTTGGGTAACGCCTGCGGGGAAATAAGCATCCGGAGCCACATCGGGCTTACCCGGAGTTATGCTTATGGTTGCAGGATTAGCTAATGCGACCGCTCCCCCTGATAGCGGGAAAGAGTTATATGGGTTTCCGAATCCGGAGTTTACCGTTTGACACTCTTCAAAGCTTTTTCTGATGGCATTGCCATAAAAGTCATTGGTATAGCAGTCGTAAGGATGGCTATCTGCAAAATGCTGTCCCCTATGGAATCTTCCGGCTTGTCCTATAAACCAATCGCTGGTAAAGTTATCGACTGAGTTAGCCAGCAATCGTACTTCCGATCCTTCTTCAAAGTCCCCATTGAGTACGATGTTGTTGCCTGCCGGTATGGATACCCGTGTTCCTTTGTTGACTTGTATCGTAAAAATGACGTAAGCACCTTTCTCTTTGCCATCCCAGAGGTTGAATCCAAATTGAGCGCGTCCATAGAAGTTATTACGCGGCGTATAGGTTATGGCATTCTTAGCTGCATTTACGGTAAGGAGGTTATGGTTATTTCCGCCGATGCCACAGCCCCGGAGATTGACCAGTGAACCGTCCATAATTGTAATAGGGTCGCCATCCTCATCATGTAGGTCAGCGCTCAAAGCAGTCAAATCAATCGTAATGTTTGTACCTGTGTTGTTGGTTATGGTATAGTCGGCGGGTAAGCGTTCTGCTACGCTCGCCAAATCAAAAAACGTACTATAAACCATCGATGCCATACGGTTGGAGTAGGGTACATGATTGTTGATTAATCCTGCACTGGCACTGCTGCTGCTGAAGGCAGTGGGATTAAAGTCTAATCCTACTGCATTCTTAAAAGTTAACAAATCGGCTTTGTTGAAGGTTCTTCTGTTTATGCCCCAGTCCCAATTCACACACATTACAGGGTGGTGGTAGTCCCCTGGCGATACCCTTAATGCCATATTGTATTCCACGTCTTCAAAATGGCACAAATCAAAGGAAAGAAAATAATTATTGGGATACGATAAATTATTGACTACCGAAACACCACCAAATAAAAATGGGTATGCAGGGGTAAGGGTTAGCGGGGGTGTTGTTTTAAGGTCTGAAAAGTTCTGTAAAGACATCTCTAAACTGGTATAGATAGTGGGGGAATAAGGCAGGGAATGAGCCATGCCTCTTCTATCGTGAAATGCCGCGAAGCCCAGTACATGTCCCATCGTATGCAAGAGTCTATAATATAGGTCTGCCTGACAATTGGTGCTAGGGCTCAGGCCGTTATTTAATACAGCATCCCAGTCCACCCAGTCATGGCTGGCTCTTGCTCCGGCAAAGCTGCCCGGCCAGCTTAATGCTTTGTCAAAATTCATTTGAATATAGCCATGATAATCGCCGGGATTGGGATCAATCCCTGTTTTAATATAATCATGAACATAGCCATCCACAAGTCCGGAATTTGTGGCACCGTAGAATGATGCACCATAACCCCAGTTCCAAGATAATTTATCCGGCGCTGTCATTCGTTTGAATGGGAATACCGCACAGTACGATGTGTCTATATATAAGCGTATGCCGCCTGACGGTACTTTACTGAAATCGAATACTGTTGTCATGTAAGTGAGCACACTGCAAAAGGTACTTATGCGTGTTGCTCCGGTGCTTGGATCCGCAAAACCTCCGGCTATGTGTGAAAGTAGATTTATCCTCAAATCTTCGTAGTATATGGTAAATGGCCCGCATGTTCTTATGGCGGCACTAGGAAATAAGGAAGGAGTTACAAGGGCTGCTGTTGCACTTGCTGAAGGGTCGGCGTGGTTTACTCCTTTGGACAGAAAAAAGGCAGCTGATACGCCGCAACTCAAATGGTTGGTGGTATCGACCATTTGCCCTTTGGCATTTTGTAGGAACAGTGACGTAATCGTCATGATTCCCATGAGTAGTTTTTTGAACATGTTTAGTCTATTTAAAATGATTCAATGAAATGGGTGTTAGTGAAATAATTCTTTATTTATTGATTGATTCGGTAAATCTAATTCGTTAATTACCAAAAAACGAAATGTATTTTAATAAATAAATTCTTTCACGCTTGAATAATTATTGTATTATTTAATCCTCTTTTGCTCCAGTACTTGGATGATGTCTATCAGGTCTTTGATGAGTTTCTGCTCTAACGCTTCAGGAGTATCACATGCCCATCGCTTTCTGGTAATGGAATAATGAAAGCTATATCCTTGCCTTCTGTCTTTGCTAAACATGATGTTGATATGATAAACTCCTTGTTGGTTGTCTTCTTCCGAGTAATAGAAGTCACACAAGTGGTACGTGTTGGATGATTCTACATAAATGCGTTTGAATGCTTTAATATGGGCTAGGTTAGTGTATAGGGTACTGTTCGTCATGGTATTCGGGCATTTTGCTTAATGTAGAATGTGGTATTAATGCAGTGAATGATAAATCTGGGCTGATGGTTCAGCGGATAGGTACTAAGGTGGGATGAGTTTCATATACGTTGGTTTTATTCGTGAATAATACCCAACTACTCTAAAAGGCAAAAGTAGCATGGGGTTTGCTTTTCTACTCGCCGATGAGGTGTTCTAAGACCTTGCACGCAAGTAGGGCAAACACCCACACTACTTGAGTGCAGGCGTATTGCTTATACTTTTGCTGCGTGCAACTTTTAGAACTTTCATCGGCAGCTTCGGTATAGCGAAACGCTATAATGTTTTATCTATGTTGTAATTTCTATTATTACTTTGCTTTATTTAGTTTAATATTTTGCTGCTAATTTACTACGTTATTTTTATTCTTACCAAATATTATGTTGAATTTATTTTTAATTAATAGAAAATATAAACATTTCAAAAGAGTAAATTTAATACCTCCCAAAACAAAAAACAGTAGAAGTTTCAACTGTCTTAATAGTAATTTTTTGTAGCGTAATATTAATCTAAGGTTCTCCAAATTCAGTAATTATAATTTTCACCTGAGTTGGAGTCAACAATTTTTGTCCAGTTATATAGCCAGAATTCTTCAATTGTTGTGATGTTTTTTTGTTTAGGAATATCCATTGTCTTAATTGGTTTGTAGCACCTCTCTTTGTGATATTTGGAAAGTACAATTGTGCTAATTCTCCAAGTGAATAGCTTTTGATTTTAAAGGGCGTTTCCATTCCAAAAATGTTTAAAAATGTTCAAAAAAAAGCCCCGGAATATCCGGGGCTAATAATTAATGTGTCAATGTAAATCTTGTCCCTAATTTTCGGGAGAGTATTTCCATATCCTCCCCAACTTTCTGGTCAACAATTCGCGCATAAATCTGTGTACTTGCCATATTTTTATGTCCCAGCATTTTACTTACTGATTCAATTGGTACTCCGTTCATCATGGTTACTGTTGTGGCAAAAGTGTGTCGGGCTATATGAAAGGTCAATTCTTTACTGATTCCACATAAGTCTGTTAATTCTTTTAAATAAGCATTCATTTTTTGATTACTTAAAATTGGCAAAATAGGATCATCAGCATTGAGCGCATCTAAAACACAATATTTATTAATAATGTTCATCGGTACCTCAAGTATTGGGATATTGGCTCTATTGCCCGTTTTTTGTCGATGTGTCCGTATCCAGAAGCCACTTTCATTTTCTTCAATTTCGTGTCGCTTCAACTGCTTTATATCTATATAAGCTAATCCCGTAAAACAAGAAAAAACAAAGAAATCGCGCACTCTATTAATTCGTTCGATTCGTGAGTTATAATCCATTAGTTTTTTTAATTCAACTTCGGTTAAATAACATCGCTCAACATGCTTTAGTGCGAAACTAATTTTGATAAAAGGGTCTTTTGTGATCCAACCATTATGTAATGATATTGTGATGATTTTTTTTAGCTTCTGTAACATCTTTATTGCGGAATTAAAAGCATAATTTTTCTCTGTTTTAATAAACATTAAAAATTCCGAAATCATTCGATGGTCAATTTGTTTTACAGAAACATCATCTACTTTATAATGCTTCTGTAGAAATGATTGCATATATTCATTAGCCTTTTTATATTTCTGATAAGTGGCATAAGAATTTTCTTTTCCAATCAATTTTTTAAGTCCTTCAATATGTTCGTTCCAAATCTCAATGAGCATTCTAGGCTTTGCAGTATTCACACCTAAAATTTCATCTCTAAGCATTTGTGGAGAAACATCATCATACATTGAGATAAGCTCATTGTATTTTTTATTCGCTTTCATTTTGATTGCTTCAATATATTCATTGAATACACGAGCTTCATCTGTTCTTCCTGCCATACGATACTTATCTGTATCCCAATTTTCAGGTTTGAGATAACGCTTTAGTTGTAAAGCAACCCTAACGCCATTAATGTTGATGCGAAGCATTACAGGGCATTCTCCATTTTTCTTTTCTTTTGTTCGGTTAATGTAAAAAGTCAAACCGAAAGTTGTTTTTGACGACATTTTTGTAATATTAAAATGAGCCCCCTCATTTGAATACAAAATTAACTACTCAATTTGGGTAAAACAACTGTAAATACTGCATTATTCGTCCTTTTCTGTTCGTATTTGTTCAGGCACTTGTTACCTTTTTTAGAGAAAACAAAATAGGTAACCAATTAGCAACCAGATTAACGAACATTTGCGTACAATTACGAACTAAATAATAAACAAAAAAAGCGTGTAAGTCAAGACTTACACGCTTTTGAACAATACTGAACGGTATTTGTGTGGTGCGAGAGGGATTTGAACCCCCGACACATGGATTTTCAGTCCATTGCTCTACCAACTGAGCTATCGCACCGTTTGCTAACGGGCTGCAAATATAGTACTTCTTTGCAAAAAACAAAAAACTCTTCAAGAAAAAACAAAAATAAAATATCGGCACTGATTTGTTTGGAAAATTCAGTTACTTATATATTTTTGTAGGTATTAATCACTTAAATTATTGAGAATAGTGGCGTACGAACAAAAAAACTACGGAGATAACAACCGTAATAGCGAAAGTATCTTTAGCAAACGCGTGAAGGCAGGCAAAAGAAGAACTTATTTCTTTGATGTGAAAGCAACCCGTGGTAATGATTACTTTATTACTATCACTGAAAGCAAAAAACGTTTTGAAGACGATGGCTACGACCGTCATAAAATGTTTATTTACAAAGAAGATTTCAACAAATTTGCTGAAGCGCTTAATGAAACAGTAAATTATGTAAAAACAGAATTAATGCCAGACTTTGACTTCGATGCATTTAACCACGAAAATGAAGACCAAGAATACAACGCTGGCGCAACAACCACAGAAACTGTTGCCGCTGTAGTTCCGTCTGAAACTGTAGATGCGGTCATGGAAAATAGCAATCAAACAGGCAGTGACGTAGAAGAATGGAAGATTTAATCTCCTATTTATAAAAGATATTCTAATTTAGAAAGGTCTGATTTGAGTCTTCAAATCAGACCTTTCTAGCTTAATCCAGATTTTATGCTTTTATATAATTTGCTATTCTCAAATGTTACTACATTTGTAGTTCAGTGTATTTGTGTAGCATTTTGCCCACTCCTCAAAAATATATTTTGTGAAAGCCATCATTCCTGTTGCCGGTGCCGGTACTAAGCTACGCCCACTTACATATACTCAACCCAAAGCGCTAATTCCTATAGCTGGTAAAACAATTTTGAGTGTCATCGTTGATCAACTCATCAATGCAGGTGTATCAGAGTTTGTTTTTGTAATTGGTTATTTAGGTGAAAAAATACAGGATTACGTAGCCAAACATTATCCTCATTTAAGTTGCACCTTCGTTACTCAGAACGATAGGAAGGGCACTGGTCATGCAATATGGCTTACACAAGATGCCATCCAGAATGATGAAGTGATGATTGTTCTTGGCGATACTATTTGTGACTATAATGTAAAAAAAATATTGCAGAGCACAACATCACAAATAGGGGTGCGCAGAGTAGATGATCCTAGGGACTTTGGTGTTGCTGAGTTAACTAATGAAGATAAAGTGCTTCATGTCGTTGAAAAACCGCTCATACCTAAATCAAATATGGCTATGGTGGGCATTTATTTTATAAAAGAGACGAATATATTATTTAATACACTCAATGAGTTAGTGTGTAAGGACTGTGACAAAGAGGACGAATTTTCATTGACCAATGCTATTGAGTATATGATCGTTGAAAAATCAGTTCGTTTTGATGCTTTCAGAGTAAATACGTGGTTTGATTGTGGTAAAAAAGAAAGTCTTTTAAGTACCAATGCAACATTACTTCAAAAAACAGAAAACCACAGTTTTGTTACGCACGCAGGCTGCGTTATAATAGATCCAGTAAGCATTGCCGAAGGTTGTGTAATAAAAAATTCTATCATTGGCCCCAATGTTACTATTGGCGAGCATACTAAAATAGAATCGTCCATTATCAAAAATTCTATCATAGGGTCATTCGCTCAACTTGAAGACATCGTACTCCATGCTTCTATCATTGGTAATGATGCATTTGTGCGTGGAGGAAGTCAAAGTTTGAATATTGGTGACAATACAGAAATAGACTTGAGCTAAAAGGAATGAGATCATTATTAGCGCCACTAAAACGCATTTCACTTCAATTATTTTTTTTGCTCGGTTGCTATTTTATTAGCCGATGCATTTTTGTGTGTCTAAATTCGAACCATTTTGCAGGACTGAGTTTTTTTGAATTTCTAAGGATTGCATTTTTTGCACTTCGTTTTGATCTATCCTCATTACTTGCACTTAACGGATTTTATATTATCCTATTACTTTTGCCACTTCCAATATGGCGAATGCCGCAATGGCAAAAAATTTTACAAATAATATTCATAATAATCAATGCTCTGGCATTTTCATTTGAAATAAGCGACTGGGCCTATTTCCCATTCAATTTCAAAAGATCTACTGCCGATGTATTAAAACTCATTACACGTAAAAGTGATTTTATTGCGCTTTTGCCTAGTTATCTATTAAACTATTGGTATGTACCTTTTGCAGCGGTATTATTTGTTTGGCTTTTTGTAAAAGTGAATAAAAAAATATGCCTTTTTAGCCCACTTAATTTCTACAAGCAAAAGTATAACCTGAAGACGTTTATAGTACAAACTATAATACTCGGAATAACGGCAGGGTTGAGTGTTATCGGCATTCGGGGAGGCTTACAATATGTACCTATCGGCATTCGTAATGCAATACAAGTAGCAGAGAGCAAATACACGCCAATTGTACTCAATACGCCGTTTAGCATTATCAATTCTTATGCTGACAACGCACTTGAAGACGTGCATTACTTTACAGATAATAATCTAAGGAACTACATTAATACAAGTAAGCATTTTACAGAAAAGCAATTTAAACCAAAGAATGTTGTTGTCATTATTCTTGAAAGCTTTTCCAAAGAATTCACCGGTATTGGTGGATTAAAAAGTTATACTCCTTTCCTCGATAGCTTAATGAATCAATCTTTAGTTTGTACCAATGCTTATGCCAATGCATTACGATCTGCAGAAGGTATTCCGGCTATACTGGCAGGCATTCCTTCACTTCAGGAAGAACCGTTCACTACATCATTATATGGTACAAATCAAATAACATCTTTGCCTAATCAACTTCATCAAGAGGGTTATAGTTCTACTTTTTATCATGGCGGAACTAATGGTACGATGAGTTTTGATGTATTTACAGCAAATGCGGGATTTCAAAAATACAATGGCCGTACTGAATATAATAATGAGCGAGATTATGATGGCAATTGGGGTATATGGGACGAACCGTTTTTGCAATATGTAGCTCATGACATTTCGTCTAATTTAAAAGAACCATTTTGTGCGGCAATGTTTACACTTAGCTCACATCCTCCATACAAACTGCCTAAAGAATATAAAGACCATTTCCCGA
The DNA here is from genome assembly GCA_002307135.1 of Bacteroidetes bacterium UBA1312. GTDB lineage: Bacteria > Bacteroidota > Bacteroidia > Chitinophagales > Chitinophagaceae > Rurimicrobium. The sequence goes on along the minus strand of DBTQ01000022.1, from coordinate 98,427 downwards.
AAGGCACACTAGCCATACATCCTTGTGTTGGTTATACAGACAATGCATTGCGCAAGTTTTTTGCAACAGCAGCACAACAAAAATGGTATAAAAATACTTTGTTTATTATCACTCCGGATCATTGTTCACCAATGTCCGACAATAACTACTATCAAAGCAAACAAGGTAAATATGCTATACCTATTGTGTTTTTTGCACCTGGAGATGCTACGCTTAAAGGAGCACATAAGGAGCTAACACAACAAATTGATATTTTGCCATCGGTACTTGATTATTTAGGCTACGATAAACCATTTTTTGCCTTTGGGAATAGTATATTTCAACAAAAGAATAATCCTTTTGTGATTAATCAGGGGAATGGTGATTTTCTTTGGCTTATGAATAATTATCTACTGGAAAGCTCGGGAATCCAACTGAATGGGTTATATGATTTTAGTAAAGATAGTATGTGCAATCAAAATTTATTACCCAAAGAAGCACCTTTGGCTCAACAGCAGGGACAATACCTAAAAGCTTTTATACAAGCATATAATACGGCTTTAATACACAATACAATGTGGACGAAATAATAATTATAGACAAGTAAAAGGTTATTTTTTAGTACAATTAAACCGGTTTATATATTCGTCTATTATTTGTTTTTGCATTGATAATATGGATTCCGAGAAAAGTTGTAATGCCTGTTTTTGTTGCTCTAAAAGTAGTATACACGTTTTTTTAACATCTTGATGAGAATTATTAACTGTTACATTAGTGTTGTTTATTCCTCTTACTTGCTGGGTTACATTTTTGATATTGATACTTTCTTGTGGTAATAAATCTAATATTGATACACCTAATGCAACAGCAATGGTGTGCAATAGCTCTACACTCAAATTTTTAGACTCCCCACTTTCTACACGAGCATAGTTGCGTTCGTTCATAAAGCATCTATCTGCCATTTGCACTATTGTGAGCGGATATTCCTCCCGAAGTTTCTTAATGTTTTTACGAATAAGAATGGTGTTCATCGAAATAAAATTAGTTTACCAAAATTAGTCATACTTAATCCAAAAAGTGTCAATATAATGTAAATTTTTGCGTTTAATTTTGAATATTATTGTACTATACTAGTAGATTAAAATTAAATATTAATATTTCGTTTTATAAAACTTCATGAAATGTTCAGATCTATATAGCTTAAAACCTAGTCTGGAAGAGGTAATTGGGCTTATATGGATCAATAAATTTACATTGTAAATTTAAGTAATATAAATAACGAGTACAATAGGTAATCAAATTGCCACAGGGAGTAATAAAATCCTCGGATAGCCCTATTAAAATGGAAGAGGTGAAAAATTAAATTAAATGAAAAAAGTATTTTTATTGTTTAGCTTCACTTGTATAATGACAACAATTACAAATAATGTACTGGCAAAAAGTGCCATCCATTCAAATAATATTAAAAATGTTTGCGCTCCTGACGATCAATTGCCAGAACAATTAGATCCACAAATCTATTATGCGGAATTACCATCAATTATTGAATCAGAGCCAATTGGGACTTATATTCCTAGTTACGAGGAATTAAATGTCGCTTACATGAAGTGGAGAGGAAATCGTGAATCCAAAAATGTAATCGATTGTACTAGCCCTGTTGTACATTGGCTGTCTAGGTTTTATGGAATTAATCTTTGTAATCCATAGTTAGATTTTCAGAAATTCTAGATTTGTTTAGACTTAGTTATTTAAACGGAATAATTTAACTACTTATTTAAACGAAAATACACTTCTGTAAAAACAAGAAGTGTATTTTCGTTTAAAACTTAACATTAAAAAATTTCACCCTAATGAAAAGTAATAAAATTTCAAGTTCAGTTAAAATTGTTATCCTGCCTGTATTGGCTTTGTTTTTAGGAACAAACGCCGTTTGCCAAGTTAATAAGGGTAAAGCAGCAATAGGCAATAATGCTAAAGACGCCGCAACAATTGCCCAAAATGATTTCAACGCCAATAAGGCTAAATACTATGTGTTTGGCATTGCTGCTCCAAAGAAGGACGTAATCGAGCGTATTAGAAAATATGGGGTATCTGTAATATCTAAAGGATGTACAAGCACCCGTTACTACGAACAATACAATTCAACTATTGATGGCTTGGTGTACGGAAAATACAAAATTAAAATGTCGGATCTGTTAAGTAATAAGCGTTAAATCACAGATCATTTTTTATTTCCAATATATTAAAAATGGAGATTATATTAGAGCTGAATATTGGCACAAGTACATCTATAGGAATTAGTTACGCAAAATAGGGCATGTATAGAACAATAGCTGAAAAGATAAATACTTTAGCGAATATGCCGAGCATTTTTCAATTGCTTATCTTTACCCTCTAAAATCAAGTATTTTACATGATACATTTACACAATTTATTGCGCTGGGTGGTACTTATCCTTGCTGTTGTTGCAATTGTAAAGAGCTATAGCGGCATGTCTGGGAAACGAGTGTTTACCGCTGGCGATAAAAAAACAAGTTTGTTCTTTATGATTTCAATGGACATTCAATTGTTAATTGGATTGGTGCTATACTTTACAGGAGCTATGGGTATCAAAAATATTCAGAATCAGGGTATGGCTGCAGTAATGAAAGACAGTGCAAGTAGATTTTTTGCTGTAGAGCATTTAGTAGGTATGCTTTTAGCCATTGTATTTGCACATGTTGCTTATGCATTCGCAAAGAAAAATATCGAGGATAATAAAAAATTCAAGAAAATATTTTTGTTTTCACTCCTATCGCTAATCGTAATGTTAGCTACTATACCTTGGCCATTCCGTGAAGCCATTGCTCGTCCTTTATTCCCTGGGATGTAATTAAAAATGGTTCGAAAAATTCTACAGCCTTTTTATACGGCGTACGTTTTATGTATTTTTTTGGCAACGCTTTTTGTGGTGTTGCCATTTTATCTTGTGCTCAGCGTGCCCAATAATAAGAAATGCAGGAAAATAATGTGGGTCGTATCGCGTATCTGGGCAACGGTGTGGTTATGGTTGGTAGGCATGCCTGTACGCAAGTATGGAGCTGCTCCATACAATGGACGCTATGTGGTCGTTGCCAACCATGTGTCTTATCTCGATCCTATTGTGATTTTTAACACCATACCTTGGTATTTTAGACCTTTAGCAAAAAAGGAATTAAAAAAGGTGCCGATTTTTGGCTTTATTTATGGGCAAATGGCACTATTAGTGGATAGAAGTAGTACCTATAGTAGAGCTAAAAGTATGCGACTGATGTGGCGTGCTATAAAACATGAGTGCAGTATTTTTATTTACCCCGAAGGCACTTTTAATGAAACAGAGGAAATGATGGCTGCATTCTATGATGGCGCATTTCGATTAGCCATTAATACAGGTGTACCTGTTTTACCTATTATATTCCCCGATACGAAAGAACGCTGGCATTATTCGGCATGGTGGAAATTATGGCCCGGCAAGAATAGGGCTTACATATTAGAACCTATTTCTGTAAAGGGATTAACACAGAGTGATCTTTCCTTACTTAAGGAAAAAACTAGAGCTATCATGAGTGAAAAAATGAGTGCAGTGACTGCTGTTATTTAACTAAATCCTCAACATCTTCATCTCCTTCAAGATTATTCATTTGTATTATTATTTTGGGATAACGCCAAGCTACGCGTTTACTTAAAGGAAAGACGGTAAATATTTTGGGGTTGGGTAAACAAGCGATGATCATTGCGGCTTCTGATTTACTCAATTGACTGGCATGCTTATGAAAATAAGTTTGTGCTGCGGCCTCAATACCATAGATACCCTTCCCCATCTCAATCGTATTAAGATAGACTTCCATTATACGTTGTTTGCCCCATACCCATTCTATCATTTTGGTATAAAAAAGCTCTGGTACTTTACGAACATATCTGGTCCACCCTGAACCTTGCCATAGAAAAACGTTCTTGGCAGTTTGTTGACTAATTGTGCTGGCCGCAGAGCCGAGTGCTCGTTTTTTTTTCTTTCTTTGAGCAGAAGGGTCGATACTTTTTTCAATGGCCTTCCAATCAAAACCTCCATGTTCTGCAAAAAGTTGATCTTCGGATGCAATTGCAGCCAATTTTACATTTGGTGATATTGCATTCCAGCTTACATAATCGCGCTTCAATCCGTCTCCGCTTAATAGTGCTACTACTTGTGTAGCTGTAATAGGTGGAAACAGCCATTTGCAAAGCAGCAGGTATAGTAAGGAAGAAACAAATAGTATTAAAAAAGTGCGCCTCGCGAAGCGTCCAATTTTGCTTAACCACATAAATAAAAATATTTGTGCTAATAAAAATTAAGTCTGAAATTTATTGCAATAAAAAAAGCTTGCAAAATTTTGCAAGCTTTTTTTATAATGGTTTTTACTAAAAACTATTTTTTAGCTGGAGTTGCTTCTTTTTTAGCTTCTTTAACTTCAGTTTTTGTAGTTGTAGTTGTTTCTTTTTTCATTGTATCTACAGCTGGAGCTTTAGTAGTATCTACTGCTGGTGCTGGAGTTGGTGCTGGTGCTGGTGCTGCTACTGAATCAGTTTTAGGAGCTGCAGTTTCTGCGTTACCACCGCAAGAAGCCAAGAAAAGACCCATAGAAAGGGCAACGATGCTGATTTTTACAAATTTCATGTTTGTTATTTTTAAAAGTTATTTCTCATTTATACCGAAAAGAAGAAAAGGTAACCCAATGCTTTTAAATATTTTTTATCTTAATAATAAAATTGCGCGCTAGGCTATCATTTTTACAACATTTACGTAGTTTATGAATAAATTTAGAATACGCGCTATTACCTTTGTTTACCGTTCATTTTAATTTTTTGCCCTGTAATAGGGTTACTTTTTTACAAAATTGGTATTAATAAGTGCAACACCCGTTAAATAGAGAACAAATATTATTGGAAGGCTTAGTTGCAAACGACAGGTTGGCAACGGAGCAGGTGTATCGTGATAACCACAAAACGGTGATTGCGTGGGTGAGTGCAAGAGGAGGTTCTTCTACTGATGGCGAGGATGTATTTCAGGAAGCGATGGTAATATTGTTTCAGAAAGCACAACAAGCTGAATTTAGACTCAGCTGTAAAATCGGAACCTACTTAGTAGCTGTATCAAAGTATATATGGTATAAGAAATTGCAGCAACAACAGCGACAACCAGATTTTTTACCCCATGGCAATGGAGATGAGGATGGAGTACATGAAGACCGAATATATGAAGATGATATAAAGGTACAAGAAGAACGAGAAGTGCATTTTGAACAATTAAACCTTGCACTTGAAGAATTGGGTGAGCCTTGCCGCTCTTTGTTAAAAGCTTTTTATAACGAAGACAAAAGTATGCAGGAAATCGCAAAAAGTTTTGGATATACCAACCAAGACAATGCAAAAACCCAAAAGTATAAATGCCTGACGCGATTGAAAAAATTGTTTTACAACGCACAGGTGAATAAGTAAAAAAATAACGAAATGTCTGTAGATAACAAAGTATGGATTACTGCCGAGGCATATTTGGCAAAAAACTTGAGTACTGACGAGTTGGGATTATTGGAAATAAAAATTGGAGAAGATAAAAATTTCGCATCCGAATTCCATGACGCGTGCAGTTTATTGCGTTCGCTAAACAATGCAGGTAGCCAACAAAAATTTAAAAATAATTTGGCTACAATAAACCAAAAGATAAAAGAAGAATCTGCCGTTAAACCAAGAAAGATTGCTCTTAGTATGCAATATTTGCGCACCGCAGGTGTTGCCGCAGTAGTCGCTATTTTAGCATCAGTTGGTAGCATGTGGGTAATGGAGCATAATTCGCATAACAACACATCTAAGTATAGCGAATTACGCAAAGAAATAAGATCGGATCTTGAAAATATTAAACAATCTCAAAGCCGAATTATAAAAGATTTGAATAACAAGGCTAACAAACCACAGATTGAAAACAAGTATAGCGGAACTGGCTTTGCATTAAGTAATGATGGATATTTAGTGACCAACTACCATGTTACAAAAGGTGCTGACTCTTTATATATACAAACAAGAGATGGTAATTATTATAAAGCTTACACCGTTAGTTTTGATGCTACGGCGGATATCGCTATATTAAAAATACAAGCCAAGAATTTTAAATTCAGTAAAAACGCTCAGATTCCTTACTCATTTGCAAATACTAAATCTGGTCTTGGAACACAAGTCTATACATTAGGTTACCCTCAAAATGATGCGGTTTACAGTGAAGGTTATATTAGCTCACGCAATGGCTATTTAGGCGATTCATTACAGTATAGATTGGAACTTCCTGCCGACCCAGGACAAAGTGGTGCTCCTGTATTAGATGCTTCAGGAAATATAGTCGCAATAGTTACAGCAAAAGAAAGCAAGAGTGTAGGAACCACATTTGCGGTAAGCACTAAAGCAATGCTTAAATTGTTGCGAGGTATTCCCGAATCTGTTAATATTCGTCTGCCCAAATCTAGTAAATTGACTAATTTGAGCCGCAACCAACAAATTGAAAAAATACAAGACTTTACTTGTGTTGTCAAAGTTTATGGTAATTAAAAACTGGAAACAGTCAATATTAACTTTATAGACATAATACTACAGAAGTCGATGGGAGGACATCCAATCGACTTCTGTTATTTAACTCAACTAGTACTATTAATTATGACATTCGTTACAGCTCAAAACAATCACCTTCTTTAGTAGCGAATGAAGTTGCAAAAACTGCTCTTGCCTCTTCTTCAAATTCTGCTATAGTTTTGTACTTAGAAGAATAATGCCCTAACAACAATTTTTCAACTCCGGCCTTCAGCGCAATAGTCGCTGCCTGTTCTGCTGTGCTATGGTAGCGTAATGCCGCCTTTTCTTGTTCGGCATTTAAATAAGTACTCTCGTGATACAAAATATTAACGCCAAGGATGTACGGTAAAAATGAATCGGTATAAATAGTATCGGCGCAATAGGCATATTTACGTTCTCCTTTTCCTTCTTCTGTTACTAATTCATTCTTTACTACAAAGCCATCTTTACGTTCATAGTCTGCACCAGCTTTGAGTTGTTTATAATAGGCTGAAGGTATTTCATAATCGCGACAACGTTCCGGCAACAATTTTCTTCCCTTCGATTTTTCAATAATTAAAGCCCCATGGCAAGCAATACGATGTTCAACTGGAAAACATGTTATAGAAAACGCAGTTGTATCCACCAGCAGCTCTGCGCCTTTAGGCAATGGGATAAAATGTAATGCATAAGATAATACTGTGTCTGCGGAATCAAGTATCAATTTTACGATAGATTCTAAATCTTTTGGTGCATACAGATACAGACTTTCGGTGCGACCAAGTAAGCTCATGGAATTGAGTAATCCAGGCAATCCGAAATAGTGGTCGCCGTGCATGTGGCTAATGAAAATATACTTTAATTTGTTCCAACTTAATCCATGTTTTTTCATCAGCACTTGAGCAGCTTCGCCACAATCAAGCATGATGCATTGACCATTTATCTCTACTATTTGGCATGTTGGATAACGATTGTGTGCTGGCAGTGCTGAATTATTACCTAGTATAGTTATTTTCATCTACGTCAATTTTTATATCCCATTGCACACCAATATCGTCGTCAGGAATTCAAAGCAAACTACAAATCTTTTTTCATAATTTTGACATAACGAAAATGAAAAAATCAATTAAACTTAAGGCTCGCTTTTGGCGGAATACGTTGTTAATATCAACAAGCTTATTATTATTAGTATTGGGCTGTCGAAAAGATGTACAAATACCGGATAGTAGCACATCGATATCGTTCAATATACCTCAGGGTTGGCCAACCCCCTTTTATAATTTTGATAATAATAAACTGACTAATGCTGGTTTTATATTAGGTAGAAAACTATTTTACGAAACTAAACTTTCTGTTGATAATACCATTTCCTGTGGATCTTGTCATCAATCGTTTGCTGCATTTGCTAATTTAGACCACCCTTTGAGCCATGGAATCAACAACCAATTTGGCAACAGGAATGCTCCTACATTGTTCAATCTAAACTGGAATACTAGTTTTATGTGGGATGGAGGTATTAATCATCTCGAAATTCAACCTCTTGCACCGATGCAAAACCCGGTTGAAATGGGCGAAAAAATCGGAAACATTGTAACAAAACTCAATAACGATGCTGACTACAAACAGCTATTCAATGATGCGTTTGGCACTAGTGAGGTCAGCTCGGAGTATATATTGAAAGCACTGGCTCAATTTATGGGGGTAATGGTGTCGTCTAATTCAAAATACGATCAGTACATGCGCAAAGAATCAGGTGTAAGTTTCACTAGTTCAGAACTAGCGGGTATGGATATCTTTCAACAAAAATGTGCAAGCTGCCATCCTGCGCCACTATTTACCGACTATACTTTTCGAAATGCGGGATTACAACCCGGCAGCCTCAATGATAGTGGTAGAGCACACATTACACTCGACCCTAATGACCTTTATAAATTTAGGGTGCCAACTTTGCGCAATCTAAAATACTCTATACCATATACTCACGATGGCAGATACAACACGCTTGATCAAGTCTTAGACCAAATGGCCACAGGGATATTTGATGGCACAACATTAGATCCTTTAATGAAAACAGGGATACAATTGACTGCACAGCAGCGCAGCGACTTACTTAATTTTCTAAATACACTAAATGACGAGTCTTTTATAAAAGATAAAAGATTCCAAGAACAACAATAAAAGCATTTCTAACATATTGATGGTTACAGAAGTGTTTTTATTAACGCCACAAATGCATCAATCTCTGATTCTTCAGTATCCCAGGCACACATAAGTCGTACTTCGTTCAAATCTTCTCTCCAAACATAAAATGGGAATACTGCCATTAGGGGTTCATTCCAATGTTTAGGTATTATAGCAAATACAACATTCGCTTGAACAGGTTTGGTGATATTAATTTTTGTAAATTGTTGCAATGCGACTGCTAATTTTTGTGCCATTCTATTGGCATGCAACGCCGCTTTTCGCCACAATTCATTTTTGAGTAAAGCCTCAAACTGTGCTGCAATAAATCTCGTTTTCGATGCTAATTGCATTACTTGCTTATGTTTATATTTTATTTGTGCCGCAAGTTTTTTATTAAATACAACCACGGCTTCGCCATGCATCATGCCTATTTTAGTGCCTCCCAATGAAAGGATGTCCAGGCCTATATCGGTAGTCATTGCAGATAGGCTGGAATCCAAACTTGCTGTTGCATTAAAAAAACGGGATCCGTCAATATGAAAATATAAATTGTGCCTTTGGCATAATTCTGAAAATGCTTTTAATTCCGCAGCGGTATATACTGTACCATATTCCGTACTCTGTGTAAGGCTAAGCGCGCTTATTTGAGGAAAATGCAAATCGCCTTTACGTATAATGCGTTGTTCAACTGTTGTAATATCTAATTTTCCTTGCTCATTCGTAGCTAAAGGGAAGAATCGACATCCTGTAAATGTTTCCGGAGCTGAAGATTCGTCATTATATATATGAGAAACATCTGCACAAAGTATAGCGTTAAATGATTGTGTGGCGGCACTAATGCTCAGTACATTTGCACCAGTACCATTAAATACAAAAAACACATCCACTTCGGCAGAGAATACTTCTTTGAATGATGTAATCACACGTAGTGTAATTACATCATTGCCATAAGAACCGGCATGTTCAATATTAGCATCTGATAAAGCCTGCATTACTTCGGGCAATACGCCCGCATAATTATCACTTGCAAAAGATTTCATCGTATTGTTTATTTCGAAAGAGGTGAATAGAATAATATTTAGCTCATCATCGTCAAAAATTCTGCCTCACTGAGTATCGTGACAGAGCCTAATTTTTTTGCTTTTTCTAATTTTGATCCCGCATCTTCACCTACTACCAGGTAATTGAGTTTACTGCTTACACCGCCCAATATACTCGCTCCCTTTGCTTCTGCTATTGCTTCTGCTTCGCTGCGTTTAAGTGTTGGCAGTGTACCTGTAAATAAAAATGTTTTGCCCGAAAATTCGCCACCGGATTGCTTTTGGTCCTGTTGCAAATTAACTAAGTTTACTCCTTCTTGCTCCAACTGCTCAAGAATGTGTCGATTCTCTTCTGTTTTAAAAAAATGAATAACAGATGCAGCAACCTTGGGTCCAATATCATCTAACGTCATCAATCTTTCCTCGTCCCAGTTGTAAAAATCTTTGATGTGATCTACGGATCTGGCCAAATTCTTAGCAGTAGTTTCGCCCACATGCCTGATACCTAATCCAAAAATTAAGCGATGTAATGGCTGTGTTTTAGATGCTTCGATAGCAGACTGTAAATTATTGATGGATTTATCTCTAAAGCCTTCTAGTGTAGCTACAGTTGCCCAATCAATGTGATACAGTTCGGGTATTGTTTTTACAAAACCGCGTTCATAAAACTTATTCACATTTGATTCCCCCATACCTCTGATATCCATTGCATCTTTACTGCAATAGTGCATGATACGTTCTACTACTTGTGCAGAGCATGCAATATTGATACAACGCCAAACAGCCTCATCTGTGGGTTTGTCTAGAATTTCATTGCATACGGGGCAATGTGTAGGAAATATTATTGCCTGTTCAGTACCATCACGTAACTCCACCAATGGCTTTACTATATAAGGAATAACATCTCCTGCTCTTTCAACCAATACGGTATCACCAATATGAATATCTTTTTCGCGTACCACATCCTCATTAAATAAGGATATTGAACTCACAATAACACCACCAATAGGTACCGGATCTATTTTGGCTACTGGGGTAACGGCACCAGTTCTACCCACTTGAAATTCTACATTTCTCAATTTACTGGTTGCTTGCCGCGCTTTAAATTTATAGGCAACAGCCCAACGCGGATGATGGGCTGTCATACCCATTTTCTCTTGTTGAGCAATACTGTTTACCTTTATTACTAAGCCATCTACTTCGTAAGGAAGGTTATCTCTGTATTGTTCAAAATCGATACAATATTGAATAACATCTTCTATGTCTTTAAATATTTTCAGCTCTTTGGCAGGTGTGGGAAATCCAAGATTGTAAAGCCATTGTAGCGAATCAAAATGTGTATTCAATTCAATAGGCCGACTCACATTTGTATCCAATGTATAATCACTAATATGGTAAAGTACTGCGGATAGTTTCCGACGTGCAACTTCGTTGGGGTCTAACATGCGGAGCGTTCCTGATGCCGCATTACGGGGATTGGCCAATGGTGCTAATCCATCTGTAGCACGCTGTCTATTGAGCTCTGCAAATACGTTTTTATGTATTACAACTTCACCTCTTATCTCTATCTGTTGTACACCACTTTTGATTAGCGGAGCAGATAAGGGAACAGAACGTATCTGTCTTAAATTAGTAGTAATTTCTTCACCACTTATACCATCACCTCGAGTAGCAGCACGCAATAATTGGCCATTTTCATAGATTAAGGAAATACTTGCGCCGTCGTACTTTGGCTCTACACAAAACTCTATCGTGGCATCAGGAACCAGACCTGTGCAGCGTTTACCCCAATCACGCAAATCTTCAGCATTGTAAGTATTATCTAGACTCAACATAGGCACTAAATGCGCTACAGTTGGTAGTCGTTCACTAATACCGGATGCTACGCGTTGTGTAGGAGAGTCTATACTGATAAGCTCCGGATGCTCGAGTTCTATTTTTTTGAGTGCTGCAAACAATTGATCGTATTCTACGTCGGCAAGCATTGGTTCGTCTGCAACATAATAGCGCTGATCTGCATAATTAATCACTTCGCGTAATTGCGCGATATGAGCCGTAGTCGGCTGCAATTGCAATAAATCTTTTGCCTGTTGAAAGAGGCGTTTTTCGTCCTGTGCTGTGTACATAATAATATAGCTGCAAAATAAAGCCTAAATCATTTAATTGGGTAATAAATTGAGTCCCGTCTATTATTCAATTGCGTTTACCTTTGCCATTCAGTTTATTTAAAATGACGACGAAACTTTCCGTTAATATCAACAAAATAGCGACCCTACGCAATAGCCGTGGTGGTAATAACCCCAATGTGCTGCAAGCAGCTATTGATTGTCAATTATTTGGAGCGGATGGCATTACCGTACATCCACGACCCGATGAGCGGCATATACGCTATAGTGATGTGCGAGAAATTATGCCCATCATTACTACAGAGTTTAATATAGAAGGCAATCCGCTCGAAGATAAATTTGTACAGCTTGTACTTGACGTGAAACCACATCAAGTTACCTTAGTCCCAGATGCACTAAACCAGCTGACCTCTAATCATGGCTGGGATACCATTAAAGAGGCCAAGTATTTACGTGACATTGTTGCTGTTTTTAAAACCGCAGGTATCCGTGTTTCTATATTCATTGATCCTGTAGTAGCGTTTGCGCAAGCAGCGGCAGATACGGGGGCAGATCGTGTAGAGTTGTATACGGAAAGCTATGCACAGCATTATATCAATGATAGAACTACAGCGATAAAGGAATATGTCCTCGCCGCAGAAGCAGCTGTAGTAAGAGGATTGGGATTAAATGCGGGTCACGACTTAGATCGGAATAATCTTAACTTTTTCGCAAAAAACATTACTCAGCTTCAGGAAGTATCCATTGGTCATGCATTAATCGCAGATGCTTTGTATTATGGTTTGGAAAATAGTATTCAGCTATATAAACGAGCGTTGTCTGTTTACTGATTTTTATGGCAAAGAAAAAACAATTGACTTTTGAGGAATTACTCGACAAGCAATATGGTGCAGAAGGCACTCCCGACCGTAATGAATTTGAACATAAAGCACAGCTCTATGCTATTAGCGAAATGATTCGTTCCGGTCGCAAGGAGGCAGGCATGACCCAACAACAATTGGCAGAAAAGATAGGCACTAAAAAAAGTTACATTTCCCGTATTGAGAACGGAAATTGCGATGTTCGCATTTCTACCTTACTCCGAATCTTCGAAGATGCTTTCGGTAAAACGCTGACAATAATGGCAGAATAAGCGCAAATAAATTGATGAAAAAACATAAGAAAATGTATATCTTATACTGAGATATTTGTACATTCGTGAAAATCATCTAAAAAAAAGCTTATGAAAGCAATTAAACTTTTACCTATCATCCTTCCTCTGTTTATGATGGCTGAGGCAAAAGCGCAAACGGTACGATATGTAAATGCAGCAGCCACAGGTACACATACTGGAACCAGTTGGGCTACTGCTTACAACGATTTACAGTCAGCATTTACTGCCGCGACAGCTGGTGATACAATATGGGTGGCAAAAGGCACTTATTACCCAACTTTGATAGCCGGATCGGGTAGTGATGTTCGGGACAAAACTTTTTTCCTGAAAAGCGGTGTCAAGTATTTTGGCGGATTTGCAGGTACGGAAGTTGCTTTTTCAAATAGAGATTCCAGCAAAATATTAACGACAAATGTAACGATACTCAGTGGCGACATTGGTACAGTTGGTGATTCAACGGACAATGCATATCACGTAGTTCTAGGAGTCGGAGTTGGTACCGCTACTGCATTTGACGGGTTTAAAATAATGAATGGTAATGCCAACGGTACAGGTGTAAATGTATTGGGTGTTAAAAGTATTGATCGTAGAAATGGCGGAGGTATCTATTTAGAAAGTTCTGGGCTATTGTTGAAAAATTTAATGCTAACCAACAATAATGCAATAATTGCAGGGGCTGGTATGCACAACCGAATGGGTACAGCTTCTCTTAATACAGTTACTTTTTACAATAATTTCATTTTTAGCAGCGACCCATTTAGCGGGGGTGGTGCAGGTATGAGCAATGATTCTGGCTATGCTATACTGAACAATGTTACGTTCTACAGAAATAATATATTGGGAGCATTAGGTGGTGCCGGTCTTAAAAATAATGCCAGCGGAGGTTCATATACCAATGTCGTATTTGCTAACAACTATATAAGTGGTGGCGACGGTGGCGGAGCCATATACAATGCAGATAGCAGTAATCCGGTAATGAATAACGTACAATTCAACAGTAACACAGCCTCTAACCAAGGAGGTGCAATGTATAACGACTATAGCAAACCGGTATTAAATAATGTTACTTTCTACAAAAACTTTGGAAACTCAGGAACCGGTGCAATGGAAAATGATGGTGGTAGCGACGCGGTATTGAATAATGTTGTTTTTCGCGAAAATAAAACGAGTGGAAATGGTGGTGCTGTTCAGAACTGGAAAAGTAATCCAACATTTAATAATGTAACGTTTATAAACAACTATGCAATAGGTGATGGTGGTGCCATGTATAATTATACGGACTGCTCTCCTAAACTTACGGATGTGATTATAGATAGCAACAGAGCTGATGGTAATGGTGGTGGTATCTACAACAAACGCAATTCGAATCCTATTATTACCAATACATTGATTGTTCGTAACAGCGCAGGAATGAGTGCCGGAGGTGTTTATACACAGGCTTATACGGGTAGCACTTATCCATGCAGCCCTATTTTTACAAATGTTACCATTGCAAATAATAACGCGGCGGTTAGTGGCGGCGGCTTATTCGATGATAACGCTGGTGGAACTCAATTGCGCAACTGTATCGTACAAGGGAATATAGCACCAAGTGCTATTGATATTTATGCACCGACTACGTTTATTGCATCTACAGTACATTATTCCATTGTGGGCAATAAATATTATGTATTAGGCACTGGTGCAGGAACAACATTAACAGGAACAACCTTTATAGACACCACTACAAATGATTTTAGACTAAAAGCGGGCAGCCCTGCAATAAACATGGGTGATAGTACTTATTTTAATCCTGCCGGGACTCCTGATTTGTCTGCAATTGTTACAGACATTCGTACTGCAGACCGTATTATGAGTACGAATATAGATCTTGGTTCTTACGAGACTTGTGCTGATACACTCAAGCCAACAATCCACATTGTAGCTAGCCCAGACACTGCTGTTGCAGGAGGAACAAGTGTAACCTTTACCGCTACCGCTACAATACTTGGTGCTACCCCTACTTATGTTTGGAAGAAAAATGGTGTTGTTATTGCTGGAGCTTCTGGCAGTACTTACACAGCTATTGCCGGTACAAATTATAAAAATGGAGACACCATTTCTGTATTCTTGTATTCATCGTCAATTTGTGCTCTTGTAGATACAGCATCAAGTAACAGATTAAAAATGCTTGTAAAAGCTACCGGTATCAGTACTATTGAACTTGATGAAAAAGAAATTTCATTATTCCCCAACCCTAATGAAGGTACTTTTACTATTGATGGTATTTTTGTAGGAGCTACCAGATATTATATCAGCATAACCGATGTGACTGGAAGAGAAGTGTATAACGAATCTTTTTTTGCACCCGCAAACAATATGGCCGGAACATATCATACAAAGAAAGAAGTTACACTCAATAGCAATAATCCGGGTATCTACTTCTTGTCTATAAGTGCGGCTAATCAACCACGACAAGTATTGCGTTTTGTGATAAAATAAAAAAGCATAAAATGAAACAAAAATAGCCGGACTTCATTAAGTCCGGCTATTTTTTTAAAACAATCCTACTTTAATAGAAAGGCCAAACCAACCATTGGATTTTTCCTTCGTCTTGAAGTTGGTTACAAATTCAGGTGTGATCATGATCGACTTAGTCAATCCATAATTGAAAAATAGCCGGTACATGTTATAAGACATACTTGGATCCCGGTTAATCTGTTCTTTAGTGACTAATTTATATCCGAACCCTATGGAGGTAGAGTAAAAAGGTAGTTTACTGTTTTTATTATTTGACTCGGAGCCAATCTCCAGATTCACGAAAGATGTGGCAAATGTTTCAAATGACTTATCCGCGCGCTCTTCAAACCTTGCAAAAGTATAGAGGGATAATCTGGTAAAAGTCAAAATTTGCTTATCGGAATAGAAATAATAACCCAAACCAAAATCAACACTAGGGCAAAGTGTATTACGGATTAAAGACGCGCCAAATCCCGTGCTCACCGTCAACATATCGTATTCTGGGAATACTTTATCATCTTCCCGTACCTTCTGATTAACGATGAGCTTTTGATCTTTGGCAGTCGGGTCATAATTGACATATAAGCGATGATACCATGCATCCTGGCTGCTCCATTTTTTTCGATAAGCCAAAACAACAGAATCTAAAATTGTTGCGGTTTGGAGTTTCCACTCATTATTTGACGCGACTTCTTTAAACCTATTAATATCCCTCAAAAGAAAGGTGTACTGTATCTGTACGGTTTGCACGCCATCGTCAGTTTTTTTGGTTCCAATATTCTTCAATATCCTGATGGTATCCATGCCAATTTTTAAAGGAGAGGCATCGGTACCTTCAATGGAAATAAGATTACTATTATCAAATGATTGGGTGAATTTACTTGTAATTGGCTGTCCGGATATTGGAATATGTATATAAATACTTTTTCCGCTTAATTGATTTCGGAGACTCTCTTTGTACTTATCCAATACTATTGATGTAGCCGCCATTACGTTATGAAAAGCACCGGTGTCGCGCCAGTCACTGAGCGTATTGAATTCAACTAATAAAAAATCACCTCCCGGAATATTAATTGTAAAATGATTTTTAATCCCGTCGTCATTCAGATTAAACAGATTATGCACCACTTCTTTTTCCGAGGCTATTGGCGGAAATATTTTATTTTTATTCTGTGCAAAAGTAATTGTTGAGCCAAGGCATAATACAAAAATTGCATTCCATTTCATTGCATTCATAGCTATATGTTTTATTTTTTATAAATATTTTGAAGAGACTGTCTAGTTAGAAATTGCATAATACAACTCACGCAAGGGAAGAGCATTCTGGTCGATGGGTTGATTTTTACTCATTCTTTTTACTATTTGTGTTTTATAAGAAAGTCGTGGTAGTATATGTTGTTCTGCTTTCATGATACTTTGGTCTTCATTATCAATATCTAAAAAATGCTTTACGAGTACAGGTTTTACTATTGCTATTGGAACTGCTTGATCAGAATTAACACTTGCTGCCTGTTCTGCAATTGATGGTTGCTGCAAGGGCGCATTATTTACAATAGATTCATTTTTAAGAGTGGCAGGTAGTTTTGCCTGTTTTATTTTCCCTGCTTTTAGATTTTGCACAATTGCTGTTGCTGTGTCTGCTTTGTTTACTTGTTGTGTTGAAAATGCCTTTTGTTTTAATTGGGATTTCAATTGCGTTACTGATTGTTGAAACTTAGTTTTTTCGTTGCTCTGATTCAAAAAATAACAAAGCAGGATACCCAAAACAATAGCCGCAGCATAAGGCATGTATAACCAGACCATTTTCTTTTTTCTTGGTTTTTGATACAACTTTGTGTTGATCTCAGCCCACGTGGCCTCTTGATCAAAGTCGGGAATTAGATCTTCTAGTGAAGCCGATTCTATTTTATCTTTTATCGCTGATTCTATTTTATTAATCATAGCATTACGCTTTGAGATTGAACGATTTTTTTCTGCAACAACATCCTTGCTTTATGTAGTTGTGACTTTGAAGTATTTTCAGATATATTAAGTGATCGTGCGATCTCTTTATGTGGCATATCTTCAAATACATACAAATTGAATACGGTTCTGTAACCTGTTGGTAAATCCTCAATAAGTTGAATTATTTCTTTGGCGCTCATCTGATCAATGATATGTTCTGTCGATTCTATTGGCAATCTATACTCTATCTTTTCATCCAACTCTTTAAAATCAATGCTTTTTTTACGCAGAAACATAAGGCATTGATTAACCGCAATTTTTTTCAACCATGCCTGTAAACTTCCTGAACCTAAATATTGAAATCCACCTATCATTTTAAAACAATTGCAAAAAGAGTCCATTAATACCTCATGTGCATCTTGTTTATTTTTTATGTAGCGGAGACAGATTATCATCAAGCATTTCACGTTGTTTTCATATACAAGCTTTTGTGCAAGTGCATCACCATTTTTACAACGCTCTACTAGCGTTGAATCATCAGTATATATATGCTCTTGTAATTGTTTAATCATACTTAATGATACCCTGCAAGATTAATAAATGCTACTTATTGAAGAAAGGTTGCCTGATGATTTTAAAATTATACCTTTCTTAAACAAAAAATTGTCGCTCTAAAAGTCGTAAAAACTTTCAGAGCGACAATTAATAATTTATAGGCACTCGGCCTTTCCGGTAAGTCCTTAGTGTGTAACGACTAGCTTTTTAGTTGTTGTTCCTGTTTTAGACAATACACTTACAAAATATATCCCGGCAGGCATAGTTGCCGTATTGAATGTCCAAGAATGTGTACCTGTTGTGATGGCTTCGTTGGCAATATTATTCACTAACTGACCTGCTACATTTGTAACCATTATTTGAACTGTAGTATTTTCAATTGCTTTCAATTGAATATTTACAGTAGCTGTTGCAGGGTTAGGAAATAATTCCATTGTCGCATCCGGCCCAACTGGAGCTGTTGTGATATATCCTGTAAGGCCTGATAAATCTAAAAAATCAGACATGATATGCGTCAGAAAAGTATTGTCCAATTGACCATTCCCGGTTATTTGCGAAGCAAAATCTCCCCCCGAATTATCATCTGCTCCTACCCAAACATCCATTGGAGTATGGTTACCAGGAGTACCACCGGCTTTTGTTCCATTACCATTTGTTATAGGGTTAGAGGCGTAAGACACAACAATACGACGACCGGCAGTATCTACTTTAGGCCATTGCTCCGGACGACCTTGAAAGGTATAAGTTGTATAATTAGGGAACCAGCCATTCGGGCTTTTGGTAGCGAAATCAATATCTCCTCTTGTTACTAGGCTTGGCGTAGCAAAGGTTGTTGTTGTAGCAGGACCACTGGAAGATGCGCCAATTCCATTTTGTTTTGGACCTGATGCGTAGGTACGAATCATTGTACCATTTGCCTGAAGATCATTCTGATCGTGTAATCCAACAATTGCGGTACCACCACACTCATGATCAGAACTAGAGAAAATCAATGTTCTTGATTTCGTATCGTCTAACAATTTACGGCCTTGAGCTACGGAATAATCGAATGCCAACACTTCTTTGATTAAATAATCAGAACCATAGATATCCGGTTGGCGCGCAGTAGTAGGTGTAACTCCATATATTGCTTCACCACCACCAACATAAGAACGTTTATCAGCATCAACAGTATATTGATTGGATGGTGTTCCGGCAATCACGGTAATCCCTCCCGAGTTTGCATGTTCCAAATGATCGATACGACCACCTTCTACCATTAAAAAGAAACCTTTCGTTCCGCCTTTAGCGCGCAAAACCTTAATAGCCATTTCTGTCATTTCAAATAATGATGGTTCCCAATCAGCATTCAATTGCCTATCCTGCTCATAATTAACATGAGAAGAATTAAATAAACCAATCAATTTTTTTGTACTACCAGGTGTAAACAGTGTTGTGTCTAATTTCAATAATGCATCACGACTGTTTACATATACATAACCACGGCTTTTAGCCATATCAATTAGGTTAACACTATCAATACGTTTTCCGGCAAGCTTTATTACATTGCCTGACGGGTCAAGTATTGGAATACCATTACTTGCTTTTACGGTATCATTATATCCTTTTGGTAAAAAGTGACGGGCACCACCACCTAATATGACATCCACCTCTACCCCTACTTTGGGAGCAGGAAGTACCCAGTCGCGGGCTGGGTTGTAGGGTTTTATCAATGATGATGAAGCATTGTATATGTCTTCATACTGAGTTTCATTAGAAGAGATATACTGTGCAGCTATATAATCTTCTAAATCGCGAAACCAAATATGACTTGCAAATGCGGCAGGAGTAGCATGTGTAACACGGGTAGTCGTTACAATGCCTACTGCATAACCAGCCTTTTTAGCTTGTTCCAATATTGTTTCTACAGGTGTTCCTGTCGCTACATTGAAAGAAATAGATTCATTATCCAGTTTACCATCTTTGCCACAAGCATAAGCTGCAGCACCTGGTCCGGAGTCTGTAATCCATGAGTTGGCAGAATGGGTAGTAAGGGTTCCATTATACCGAAGTTTGTCTAAAGACAGTATATGAAAACCTGCATCTGAGGTAAATCGTTTTCCATCGGTACCCTGCCCCATAGACATACGAGCAGCTGTTTTAGCCGAAATGCCAAAGCCATCACCAATGTACATAATCACGTTTTTAGGACGAGATTGCGCATAAACTTGGCAACTAATAGAAGCCAACAATGCAGCGGTTAAAATTTTTTTCATAATAAATTGTTATTGATTTTCAGCTCCAAAGGTCTTGCGGATACTTTAAGATAATGTTATTGCATTGTTAGCATAAAACCACCAAATAGTTACTGCTATATAGCGGTATTATTACCTTATTGTAAATAATTGTTTTACGGAATTAGTTATCCTCCAATAAGTGTTTTTTTGCTGCAAAAAATATGAAGTGTTTACTATCTATTATTTCAGTGCTTATTTGGCAAACAAGTGTAATGGCACATTCATTTACTTTGGTGAGTCCGGATGCAACCATTAAAATATTAAAAGCGGGGAAGAGAACATTATTAATAAACGAACACAATATTTATACCATTCAAAAAAATGGGTTAGCAAGATTGTTAGCATTAGGCACAGCAATAACAGACGCAACAATTCACGAGAATGATTTAATTATTGCCACAAATACAGGTCTAAAAGTTTATGATGTTACCGATTTTAAAGAAAAGAAAAACTCATTTCCCAAGGAAAAGATAAGCGCTATTGGAGTCGATGTACTCAATAGACTTTGGATAGCCACTACCACTAAAGGTTGCTATATGCAAACCGCCGATAATGATTTCGAACTAAAACTAAACATAGCAGGCATGTATGCGCTGAAATGTAGTGCCGATAGTAATATATGGATAGGTACTAATATTGGGATGTACCGTATCGCGGCCAAGAATTTCGAAACTACACGATATGCAGAAGAAGGTTATAGTGGTTACGAATTACCGGATAATATTGTAGAACAAATTTTTACCGACCAAGCATCAAACGTATGGGTGGTAATGCCCGATAATGTTTCTTTCAAAAGAAATAATGATTATACTGGAGAAATACCAAGTTATGATTTTGTAGGTGTTAAAAACAATGAGGTTCGTACAATTGTCGCTCTGAGCAAATCTTCTTATATTTTTATCACGGCCAAAGGTTGTTACCTACTGCCTTCCTCTTCTCTTAAAGAAGAACACCATCACAACAATGAAATTTTTGCCGAAAACAACACACATGCATTTGAGCTTAATAATAAACAATTAAAATGCCCACAAAATTTAGAAACTGAACCTATCATTTTTGCCGAAAAGGTGGCTCAGCTCATCTATTTTATTACAGCAAAGGGTGGCTGGAGCGTAAGTGAAAAGAATTTATTTTAATTATCCATTCAATCAAAAAAAGTTTGTCAATTGAGTCCGGCGGTTCCATTTTAGTAAATATTTCCTACTACAATAAAGAATTCAATTATTGAATTTCCACAGTTTCGCGCATCTTTTTCCACAATTGGTAAACCCTGTGAAATATGGCTACTTAGTCATGTTATTTACTTGTTTACAACTTATATTTTCAGTATCTTTGTAAGACAAATAATTAATTTATTCTAATTAGTTGTTTGGCTGGTTTGTATCATAAATATCAATTCATTTTCGGATAAAAAATAATGAGTAAAGAAAACGAGGTTTTGAATATGCCCGAAGGTTATGGGGCAGATAGTATTCAGGTATTGGAAGGTTTGGAAGCGGTTCGTAAAAGGCCTGCGATGTATATTGGGGATATTGGTGTAAAAGGGTTGCACCATTTAGTCTATGAAGTGGTTGACAACTCTATCGATGAAGCGCTTGCAGGCTATTGTTCTCACATAGAAGTAATAATTCATGGAGACAATTCCATCAGTGTTCAGGACGACGGACGTGGTATCCCGACTGGAATACATGCGAAAGAAGGACGTTCGGCATTGGAGGTGGTAATGACTGTGCTTCATGCAGGAGGTAAATTCGACAAAGATTCTTATAAAGTATCCGGAGGGCTACATGGTGTGGGTGTCAGTTGTGTAAATGCACTGAGCAGCCATTTGCATACGACGGTTCACCGCGAAGGAAAAATATTTGAGCAGGAATATAATTGTGGAATTCCACAATATCCGGTTCGTGAAATAGGTAAATCCACAAAAACAGGAACGCATCAGCATTTCTGGCCTGATCAATCTATTTTCAAAGAGAATGTTTACGTAAGAGAGATATTGGCTGGCCGCTTGCGTGAATTATCTTATTTGAATAAAGGTATTAGAATAATACTTACGGACGAGCGGGAGCAAGACGATGCCGGAGCTAATATTGTTGAAACATTTTATAGTGAAGGTGGTATTGTAGAGTTTGTACAAATGCTCGACAGAAATGGCAAACGCGACCCATTATTGCCATTCCCAATATATGTAGAGACACATGATGCGGATACTAATGTAGCAGTAGATGTAGCGATGAGCTATAATACCTCCTATAGTGAGCATATTTTCTCTTACGTAAATAATATCAACACAATTGAGGGAGGAACGCACGTTGCCGGTTTTAGAAGGGCAATTACGCGTGTATTCAAAGCCTATGGTGATAAAAACAAATTGTTTGAAAGAGCTAAAGTGGATATTACGGGTGATGACTTCCGAGAAGGTATAAGTGCCATTATTTCTGTAAAAGTACCCGAACCGCAGTTTGAAGGACAGACAAAAACAAAGCTCGGCAATAATGAAGTAATGGGTGTGGTAGATGTATGCGTAAGCCGTGTACTCGAAGCCTACCTAGAAGAGCATCCCAAAGAAGCAAAGATCATTATTGACAAAGTAATCATAGCAGCGCAAGCTCGTGCAGCAGCGCGTAAAGCCCGTGAAATGGTACAACGTAAAAGTGTACTGAGCGGTGGAGGGATGCCCGGTAAATTGGCGGATTGCTCTGACAAAGACCCGGAACGCTGCGAATTATACTTAGTGGAAGGGGATTCGGCTGGTGGTACTGCCAAGCAGGGACGTGACAGGCATTTTCAAGCGATACTACCATTACGGGGAAAAATATTGAATGTTGAAAAAGCGCAAGAACATCGTATATACGAAAACGAAGAAATCAAAAATATGTTTACAGCATTAGGTGTAAGCATAGGTACTCCTGAAGATCCGAAAGCGCTCAATCTGACCAAGCTGCGTTATCATAAAATCATCATCATGACCGATGCCGATGTGGATGGTTCGCATATTGCTACATTGATCCTTACTTTCTTCTTCCGTTATATGAATGCATTAGTGCAGCAAGGTTATGTTTATCTGGCACAACCACCACTTTACCTCGTAAAAAGAGGAAAAGAAGAACAATATGCATGGACAGAGGAAGACCGGAAAGCAGCGGTGATAAGATTAGCAAATGGGAAAGAAGAGAGTGTAAATATTCAACGCTATAAAGGTCTTGGAGAAATGAATGCTGAACAATTGTGGAGTACAACAATGAATCCGGAAACACGTGCCCTCAAACAAATAACTATTGATAGCGCAGCAGAAGCAGATAGAATATTTGCTATGCTTATGGGTGATGAAGTACCTCCTCGTCGCGAGTTTATAGAATCTCATGCTAAATATGCTAAGATTGATGTTTAAATATTAAAGACATTGAAGTCTTCATAAAAAGTCATGAACATTAATGTTCATGACTTTTTTGTTTGAAACATTTCTTATCCACCTTCGCACAAATTGATTGGCTAATGTATGATAAAACTAAATTTACGAGTGTATCGATTAAACTGTATTTTTGGTACTGTTCGAACTTTCCACCATTTAATGTTTGATATAAATGCAATTGTATTATCCTGAAGAGCCATCTGTACTACAAGCCGAGATGATTGTAGCATGGAAGAAAAAACGTGGGTCTTATAATTTCTCTGCGTTACCTGAAACAGCTATTATTACAGTAGATTATGCTGCGATTAAACATTTGGTCTCACTCGGCGTTAAAAAATTAAAAGGATTAAAAGGTCGTCATTTTATAAAAAAGGGCTTATTGTTTTGCGCTGGTTTCGACAATGGTGCCGGAGGTATTATCAATTTGCTTGAAGAATTAAGGGCATTGGGTGTAAAGCAATTTGTATTTATTGGCTTGGCAGGAATTTTAAGCCCGGACATTAAAGAAGGGAATATTTATGCTGTCGAAAAAGCGATTTCAGGTGTCGGCAGCTCAGCTTATTATTCTGCAAAAACAGAGATGGGCACATTTGATGTCGATTTTTATAAACAGATACAAAATGCCTTAGGTGTCCAAAACGGCACTTGCTTTTCTATTGATACCCCATTTCGTGAGACCCGACGATTGCTCCATGAAGTACAACAAAAAGGTGCACAGTTGATAGAAATGGAATGCGCGGCGGTATATTCTTTTGCTGCATTTTATCAACTCCAATCGATATGTCTTCTTATTGCAGCAGATAATCTTACAAAGGAATGGACAGCACCCAAAAATTGGAAGAATTTATTATTGCAACAAAAACATTTGGTCCATCAAATCGTTCAAACTTTACAATAGATGCCCCTTCCACTAGTAAGTATTGTTATTCCATTTTATAATGAAGAAATATTTCTTGAAAGAGCCATTAATTCGGCGCTTCGGCAAACATATTCTGCTGTTGAAATCATTCTAGTAAATGACGGATCGATTGATAATTCTCCTGCAATTGCAAAAGAATTTGAACGGAAATTCACAAATATAAAATTCATAGATGCTGCACATCATAGCTTAGGTCATGCGCGGAATATTGGTATAGCAAAGGCAACAGGAAAGTATATTACTTTTTTGGATAGTGATGATGAATTAGAAAATCTGGCTGTAGAAAAGCTTGTCCAAAAAATAGAACAAGACGAATCAGATATTGTAGTCGCTAAGTTCAATTCTTATAATGCTTCTGGTGAACTGATGAGTGTTGATGGTTGGAATTTGAATGGAGAACCAATTGATAATTTTAAAGCGGCATGTGGTATGTATGAACATACAATTGCATCTACAGCATGGGCAAAATTATATAGATTGGCTACTGTACAAAAAATAAAATTTCCGGAAGGTCTTTGGTTTGAAGATCGCCCCTTTTTGCTCAACTATTTCCTTAATGTACGCAAAGTATCTTTTGAAGACATTGGTCTTTGGAACATTCATTCTAGACCGTCCTCTATTACACGCCGTATTATTGAAGTAAAACGCATTGAAGATACATGCAGGATTTTCGTTTTAGAATTGTCGATAATTGAAGGCAATCAATATCAAAAAAGACTTGAAGTAATACTCTTTAGGCATCATATACGAGCTTTGATGAGTACATTGATTATTTTGTGTAGTGACAAAAATGTTGTGTACAATCTTTCTGAATTAGAAAAAACTTTTGACTATTGGGTTAAAGATTTTACTAATCGCCTAAAGCGATCGAAATGTGCTATTGGTCGAAGGGCGTGGTTAGATTTATTTTATATCCGGCTGTATCAGCTCATCGGTTGGCGATTGATCTATATAATATTGCCCTACTTGAAATACAAAAAATACAAGACCATTTTCAAAATCAGAGCCACATAAATTTACAGAATGAAAATTATCAATATTGCTTATGTGCATTTCGATAATCACCACAACCCTTTAAAGTGGATCGAAGGATCCAGATTCTTTAAGGGAATATGGGAAGCAATGGCCGTTAATCATGATGTGACATTTATTGAGTTTATTGATTATAATGGTACACTATCCAATAATGGCATATCTTATTTTTTTAAAAATAAAAGTAAACTGGCATTAAGATTCCCGATTGACGTGCATCGTTATATCGCAAAATCTGAACCGGATGTAGTGATGGTGCATGGTTTACATTCACCATTGCAAGTAATTCTATTGCGCAAGATGATTGGCGATAACGTAAAAATTGTGGTACAACATCATGCAGAAAAACCTTTTAAAAACAGACTGAAAAAGCTCCTTCAAAAAGTTGCGGACCGCTACATAGATGCTTATTTTTTTACCGCTATGAAACTTGCAGATATTTGGATCAATGAATCTATTATTAAAAATAAACACAAGGTTTATGAAATTATGGAAACGACTTCCATATTTACAACTATGGATAAATCAATTGCGCAAGCCAAGACAGGTGTGCGGAATTCCAATGCCTATATTTGGGTAGGTCATTTAAATTCAAATAAAAATCCAATGCTAATTGTACGAGCATTTACAGATTTTTGCAAAGAAAACGGGGATGCGCATTTGTATATGATCTTTCAAAGCACAGACCTATTAGTCGCGATTGAGGTTTGGTTACAACAGCATAAAGAGGTAAGAAATAATATACATTTAGTTGGTAGAATTGCTCACGAGGACTTAGTGTATTGGTATAATAGTGTTGACTTTGTTGTTTCAACATCTTACTATGAAGGATCCGGTGTGTCTGTTTGTGAAGCAATGTCTTGCGGTTGCATCCCTATCTTGAGCGACATTCCTTCTTTCCAATTTATGACTAATAATACCTGTGGCATTTTATATACTACAGGTGAAATAAATAGTTTGAAAATTGCTTTGGAAAAAAGCCTGATGATGAATAAAGAGCTACAGCGGAATGCAGCATTAAACCAATACAAAAAAACACTTGCGCCAGAAGCAATTGCACATAATATTCAAATGGCGCTTGTATCAATATAACGCAATGATCTTGCGAGCTATTTCGTGTATTTCATAAGGTAAAATGGGAGTGCAATCAATATGTTTTGATTGTAAAATTTGAAATGCCTTTTCAATCATTTCTTCTTTCGTTTGTACAATATGCCAATGCTCTATTTGTTTATTCATTGGTTGGCAAAAGCTAATAACTTGAGCTCCGGCATAAAGTGCCTCTAATGCAACTGCCCCAAAACCTTCGTAAGAAGAGGTGTGTAAAAAAATTTTAGTCCTTTGCATCAAGTGCAATACTTCACTATTTGTTTTTTTACCTTCAAAAGAAAGTTTACCTACTAAATTGAATTGCTTTACTAATTCTTTGAGTCTATGCTCTTCAATACCATTGCCCAATAGTTGGGCTGTAAGGTTGGGCATACGTTCGGTCAATGTCTTAAATACTTCAATAAATACATTGTACTGTTTAAGAGGGATAAATGAACCTGCACCCAAAATGTCAATATCTCGTTCAATCCGGTCAGTGCTAAATAAAGTAGGGTTGATTCCTATCGGTATTATGTGTTTGGGTTTTATCCCGTGCGATTGTTCAAATTCTCGTTGTAGAAAATCTGAAATAACAATGAGTTCTTCTTCTTTTGGGTGAATGCGTTTTACTTGTTTATTTTCTTTTTTTGCATCTTGACCAAGTACCCAAATAAAATGTTTGAGTTTGTAAAGGCGTGCAAAATAATGTCCAACAAATGCAGACTCTGAACAAAAAAAGCTGAACAAGCCGATGATATTGTTTTGCTTTTTCAATCGTTTTAATGTTCGCCACACCTGTGCCCATAAAAAGATGCTGTTTGTTTTTCCTTTCATCGCACCACTAAATGGTATTATAGTATTGCCATACCAATTATATTCTTTTTGCTGTACAACCGGGAAATGAAAAGCAAGAATGATAACATTCAGCAAAGGGTGTGTTTTATTTATGGCACGTACAAGATTTTCCTGTGCAGGCAGTACCTCATCTCCTTCGTATGCAGCAAATGCCGGACTCAGAATAAGTAATGTATCTGCTTTCTTATTCATTTACCATTATAGTTTTGTTGCAATAATCTGAGCTGAGCGTACTATGCGAGATTAATACAATTAGCTTTCCTTCTTCAGATAATTTTTTAAAGTTTTTCAGTAATATTATTTCAGATGTTTTATCCAATTCATTGAATGGTTCATCTAAAATAATTATAGGAGCATCTTTATATAAAGCTCTGGCTATTGCTATACGTTGACGTTGACCGCCACTAACATTTTTTCCACTATCCGTTATTATTTTTTCTACACCTTCTGCAAATGAAGATATGAAATTATCTAAGCCGGAAAGCGCTATAGCCCTATCTAATAAAACTTGATTGTGGTGGTCTTCTTCTAATGTGATATTGCGAAGAATCGTATCGTGTATCAGGAAGTTTTGTTGTTTTACATAACTTATTTGCCTTTGTACATTTATTCGTTGTGCACTGGTTGTTGCTTGTTCGTTGAACAGTACCACTCCACTGTTGGGGGATAAAAAACCCAGTAAAATATTAATAAGTGTTGTTTTGCCTTTACCTGAAGCTCCCGATATACTAACAAAATCGCCTAGAGATAATGCGAAATTTACTGATTGGAGTATGTTTTTATCTTGATGAGCGAAATTCACATTTTGAAAACGAATTGAATTGATTTGAGTAGTATCTATAGGTTCTTGCGCTGCACTAATTTCGGTATAGCTCAAATCTTCAATAGTGTGTGCATAAGTACGTACAAGTGTACTGAGATTTGCAATGCGAACAATACTTGGAATAATTTTATATGCTGCAGCAATGAAAGCGCCCAAGCTGATCACATCGGAGGAGTGACCGTGTAGCTGTTGCATTATAATTAATATAAACAACCCGATTACTGCAAAAATTTCCATCAAACGAGCAGGCATCCCCTGTGCAATTTGCAATTGAGAAAGATGGCTATTTAGTTTGTTCTGATACGAAGAATAACGTTTTGTGAAAAACATTATTTTTCCATAAACATTAGCTTCTACATAACTATCGAGTGCTTCTTTTAAATATTGAGTTGTTTTTTCTGCGTCCGATTTTACATGTATTCGTGCGTTTTTCAGCTTCTTCTTACTGAAGTATGCTACTATAAAAACCGGAGGTAATAGAAAGGTAATTAGCAGTAAAAAAAGTTGCGCATCAAACAATAGAATGGCGATGATCGCAAGCGAAGCCAATACTAATTCACTGAGTATTTGTTGTAAACTAGACAGTACATAATGACCAAATTCTATGGGTTGATGCTGTATTCGGCGATTCATTATAGAGCTATCAATAGTCACATAATCATGGAAACTGCTCTTTAAATATCTAGGCAATTGCATACTTGAAATACGTGCAGCTACTCGGTAAACAAATTTTAATTGTGCTTGGAAGACTGAAAATCCGGCAATGTTTTTGCCAATAAAAAAAAGAAGAAATAGGATAATCGGTAATAGGGTATTTTTATCTGAAAGCCAATGTGGCAATACATGTTGGATTTTGGATTCTTGGCCGGTGTATAAATTAACAACGGCAAGCAATATTGCTATTGCCACTATGTCTAGGATACTGATACACACGTTGAAGAACGCAAGAACAATTAATTGTTTTCGTTCATTACTTTGTAAAAGTGCAAGTGTATTTTGAATGATTTTTTTCAATAGCAGCGTATAATAAACTTATTTCTTCTCCATCGTTATCATATAATGATCGCCCCATCGGTTAAAAGGTGCTTTATCCCATATTTTATTCTCCCATCGTTCGAGCTTTGAAAACAAGCGTGGATGCCGTTCTACAAAATGTTCTATAAAAGGCGGAGGAACTGTAATAGAAAGCCCTTTAAGGCTAAGTAATTGAAAAGAATCATTTAAGTGATCAATGATAAACTGTGGATTGTAATAAAAGCAATCAAAGTAAAGTCCTTCTACTTTGGCCTTCGTGCCGCCTTTTCGAAAACGGCGAAAGGCTGTTTTGAAATATCCCCTGAACAACATGAATATTTCCCACAAACAAACCTTTGGCATAATAACCAAAGTAAAACGCCCACCAGGTTTAAGTAACCGGTTGATATCTTTCAATACCTTATCGAGTCGATCTGTACAATTTAAACCTCCAAAGTTGGAAAATATGTAATCATATTTTATTTCGTCACCTAATTTTTCTAATTCATTAAAAGAGCATCTTGCTACGGATATTTTATCTTGCATCTGAGCATTTACAACTTTCTTATTGAGCTGAGCCAACATCCCTTCAGCATTA
Organism: Bacteroidetes bacterium UBA1312; assembly: GCA_002307135.1. Lineage (GTDB taxonomy): Bacteria > Bacteroidota > Bacteroidia > Chitinophagales > Chitinophagaceae > Rurimicrobium. The sequence continues at coordinate 68,338 of DBTQ01000022.1, read as the reverse complement.
TCTGTTGCAGTTACTTTTACTCCTTTTCTAGCAAAGAATAATGCGTCAATACCAGTTCCACAATTAAGTTCAAGTAAATGTGCATTGTCCGGAATATGTGCCAATACTTCATTATGCACGCGATCACGCACCCACAGTATTAATTGGTTATTATCATCTATCTCGTCGAAGATGGGCGATTGTTTGGAAAAAGCAGCATTTACTTTTTCTTCTTGTAAAATATCCGTCACTTTAGTATTTGTTTTTGGCGAACTTCCTGAAATGCGTAAAGTGGCATTTTGATTATTGCCTTTATTTGAAACTGTTTTACTTTTTTATCATTTTGGAGTCTGCGATAATAAGTATGAACATAACGATGTAATTTTTTATAAAATGCAGGCTCATAAGTTCCTCTAAACATTATAGCCATCTCATCTGAATCTGTCCAATTAGTTTTAGTTTTAAGTTCTTCTTTTACTTTTTCATAAAACTTTGTTCCGGGTAAAGGATACGAAACAGAAATACCTATCTCATCAGGCATCAATTTTCGCAACATTTCCAAAGTCATTACAATATCTTCTTTTGTTTCCTCTAAATAGCCGAATTGCAAAAAGAATGCCGTACGGATACCATTTTGTTTAAGTTGAGCTGTAGCTTCTTCAATTTGTGCCACGGTAATACCTTTATCCATTCCATCTAATATTTTTTGAGAGCCACTTTCAGCACCCATCCATACTGTTGCACAACCCGCGTCTGCCAATGGTTTCACTTGTTCGTCTTTAAGCAATAAATCTGCCCGAGACTGTATTTTAAAGCGAATTTTAATATTAGACTGATGTAGTAATGTTGCGAATTCTTTTACCCATCCGGGCTTCAGCCCAAAGATGTCGTCGCAAAACCAAATATGATCGAAATGATATTTTTCGTAGAGTTGTTTAATCTCTTCAAAAACATTTTGTGGCGTACGGGCATTATATCTATTGCCATAAATCGGTTTGGCACACCAATTACATTTGTAGGGGCATCCTCGCGTTGTGGCGAAATTGATAGAAAAATATCCATTCTTTTCTAACCACGCTTTCCGATATGATTCTACGTCAATAAGATCCCATGCAGGGAAGGGTAGGCTGTCAAGATCATTAATAACCGGTCGTTTCCCAGTATTCACTAAGCCGTCTTTTGTATTATATACTAGGCCAGTAATATTTGAAGTGCTATTTTCTGAATCTAGTGATTGTACCAAGTTCAAAAGTGTATATTCTGCTTCTCCTAATATTACATAATCAAATCCTTGCGCCAAATATTCTTTGTGATGATCTGTCGAATCTGAAGAGGAGGCAATAGTAATACAGCCCACAGCCTTTGCTAATTGAGCCATTTTATATGCTGCTTGCCGCATATTAGTCAGGCACATTTTTGTCAGATAGTTAAAGCCATCGTCATAAACCACTAAGACATCGGGTTTAAAAGAAGCCAATACAGAACTAATTGTATTGGGGTCATTCAAAAACATTACATCATGCAACGCAACTTCAAAACCGTTATCTCGCAATAGCGCAGCAGCATATATTGTACCTAATGGTGCATATGGTTGCATCGTTTCCCATTGTTTGGGATCGAATTGTAAAAAATAGGAATGAGTAAATAGGATACGCATAGTAGTAGCCAAAGTTATAAATTATCTACCTCTTAAAGATTCTTTTAGTATTTTAACAAGCTGATTGACATAAAGTATCTGTTTTCTTCCGGCATTTAATTATTTTGCGGCTACTATTACACAAATACAAAACATACCATTATCACTGAATTCTGAAATCTTAAAGATTTTGGGATACTTCGATTATTTTAAATATCCTTTAAACAAAGCTCAAATTTTACTTTTTTCAACGATACAGATTAACTCGGATAATGAACTGAATGAAGCTCTTCTGCAATTAGTTTCTAATAAAAAGATTGAATATAAAAATGGTTATTATTCATTAAGTGATATTGATGATTATTTAAGTAAAAGATTGGAAGGGGAATCTCGTTTTAAAGAATTAGAAGACCGCGTTAATAAATCGTGTAAACGATTGAGTAATTTTCCGTTTGTACGATTTGTAGGCCTTTCGGGTTCACTTTCTAAAGGTTATGCTCCTCCAAATGCAGATATAGATCTGTTTATTATTACTCAAAAAAACAGACTATGGATTTGTAGGACCTTATTGCATTTAATGAAAAAAATCAGCTTCCTTAAAGGCTCACAGCATTGGTATTGCATGAATTATTTCATTGACGAAACAGCACTCCAAATTGAAGAACAAAACTTTTTTACTGCTACAGAATTAGCCACTTTAAAACCAAGGGTGGACACAGCTCAATTTTATGATACATTTTTAACCCATAATATGGGCTGGATGAACAATCAATTACCTAACTACATAAAGCCAGATCGTACGCCAACTCTAACCACAAAATTAAAATGGTGGGGTAAAGTGATTGAAGCACTAAGTAGTGACGGACTCAATAAAGGATTGATGGTATTGACTGATCGAAAATGGCGCAATAAATGGAAACGCAAAAATTTTCCACAACAAGATTATGAATTAGCCTTCAAAACAAGAATTAATATTTCAAAAAATCATTTTCATAACTATCAGAAAAAGATGTTGCAACATCTTGACAAGGTAAATGAAATACATACTTAGAAAAAATTATTTACAAGTTCATGCAAAAAGCTAAAATAATTTCTTCAACACATTTTGTATGACGTGCGGTTTGCCTAGCGTATAAAAATGTAAGATAGGTACATTGTTTTTTAATAAGTCTTTACATTGTACTAATAGCCATTCTTCCCCTATCTGCTCACATGCAGCATCAGTTTTGGCAGCAAGCATCTCATTGGTCAATTCAAAAGGAATGTCCACGTTGAAAACACTGGGCAATACACTTAATTGACGTTTGGTTGTTATTGGTTTTAGGCCAGGTATAATGGGCGCAGCAATACCGTGTTCTCGACACTTACTTACATAATTGTAGTAATGGGCATTGTCAAAAAACATTTGAGTGGTGACATACTCAGCACCCAAATCCATTTTGCGTTTTAAAAAATAAATATCAGTGTCCAGATTAGGAGCTTCAATATGCTTTTCGGGATAGCCAGCTACACCAATACAGAAATCACTTTTTAAACCATCTATAATATCAGACTCTTGATATTTACCTGTATTCAGTTCCATTATTTGTTGTACCAAATCTTCCGCAAAACGATGACCATTGGGATGCGGCGAAAAGAATTTTTCATTGGCTGCCGCATCGCCTCTTAATGCAAGGACATTGTTTACACCCAAATAGTGAAGATCAATAAGCGCATTTTCCGTTTCTTCTTTACTAAATCCGCCACAGATCATGTGTGGGACAGCATCTACATTATAACGATTGATAATTGCTGCACATATACCTACAGTACCAGGTCTTTTACGTATTTCTACACGTTCAAAATTCCCATCGCTACGTTTTTTAAACATTTGCTCTGCGCGATGGTAAGTAACATTAACAAAAGAAGGTTTGAATTCCATGAACGAGTCCAATACTTTAAATATAGAATCGATTCCTTTCCCTTTGGCGGGAGGTAATATTTCAAGCGAAATAATTGGCGACTTCGCATTTCTAATGTGTTCCGTAACTTTCATCGTTGAATGGTATAAACTTATTGAAAAACAGTTCGCGAAATTACTTGTTAAATATCAAACCACATACTATCCCTAGGCTTATTATTGAAAATAAACATCCTAAATGCAGTACATTTGCTGCGATTATTCAAATTTTTTTCATTGCGTAGCATACATTATATCACTATTGCGGCGGCGTTAGGCTTATTAGCGCTTATTTATTTTGGAGGCAATACTAATCCTCCTAAACCAAGAGAAGCTGCGGCTCAGGCAGGAATGTCTGGAAGAGGTCCTATGCAAGGAGCCGGACAAGCTCCTGTTCGTCAGGAAGCATCTTTTGATTCAATACTTGCTTCAGCTCAAAAAGCTTTACCACAACATGCTTTAGGCGAATTACATGCGGTTGAAAAAGATTTTACGCAGTTGCACGATTCTGTGAAAATGGCTCCGCTTTTTACGCACTATGCCCAAATATGGCAAGAACATAAACAGTTTCCCGTAGCTGCTTATTATTATTCTTTAGCTGCAAAATTGGAAAGTTCAGAAAAAAAGCTCACCTTCGCCGCCCAATTGTTTTTGGAACTGGGCAGGAAAGAACATTCTGCTACAGTACAAACTTGGGAAATTAATAACGCTATTCATTGTTTTGACGAGCTTTTGAAAGTCAATCCGAATAACGACACTGCAAAGGTAGGGCTAGCGGAATGTTATTTTGGAACAGGGGAAGCAATGAAGGGTGTGGTGTTGTTAAAGGATATTATTCAAAAATATCCTGAACATATACCTGCCAATCTGATGTTGGGGCAACAAGGATTGGTATCTGGGCAGTTTGATAAAGCGCAACAACGTTTTCAAAATGTCTTAAAAAATGACCCCAAAAATATGGAAGCGATGCTTGGACTTGCAGAAGCTTACAAAGGATTGGGGCAGAATCAAAAAGCACTTGAGCTTTTGGAAAAATGCAAAAAAGCAATCAATAATCCGGACTTTAGTAAGGATGTTGATAACTACATAAAAACTTTTAAATAACTATTAAATAATTAAGACTATGCCTTGTGGTAAAAAAAGAAAACGTCATAAAATTGCTACCCACAAACGTAAAAAACGTTTAAGAAAGAACCGTCATAAGAAAAAATAAAAGGAGTAAATATTACTCTTTCTGTTTCTCGGCTTTTATAGCTTATTACTTAAGATTTTTATTAGATCGGCAATGCCCCTTACGTTCTATATGCTTTTTATGCTCATGCATAGAAGTATATAAAATGTAGGGTATTGTTGTTATATATGAATATCACATCTAGTAATTGACTCAGCTTTGAAATGGATTCATTATTTAATGGATTTAATAAATGACTGTAGCATGATTAAAGAACTTATTATTAATGCTTCTGGCGATGTAGTAGAAATTGCATTGCTCGAAGATAAAAAACTAGTAGAGCTACACTACGAGCGTGGTCAGGATGATTTTGCGGTAGGAGATTTGTATTTAGGCAAAATAAAAAAATTAATGCCCGGGCTCAATGCCGCATTTGTAGATGTAGGTTTTGAAAAGGATGCTTTCTTACATTATACAGACCTTAGTCCTCATTTTCGCTCTTTAGTTAAATTCTCGAAGCAGTGTATTGATGGCAATAAAACTTGGGGAGATGACTTCGGAAATTTTAAAAACGAAGCACCAATCCTTAAAGCCGGTAAGATTACGGATGTAATTAACCAAAAGCCAGAAGTAATTGTACAAATTTTAAAGGAACCTATTTCTTCAAAAGGGCCTCGTCTTAGCTGTGAAATATCACTCCCTGGACGCTTTCTCGTATTGATACCATTCAATGATTCAGTATCGGTTTCGCGCAAAATCCATTCTTCTGAAGAAAGAAGAAGACTTCAAAAAATAGTAGAGGCAGTAAAACCTAAAAATGTTGGAATAATTGTGCGTACTGCTGCTGAAGGTAAAGGCACAGAAGAGATCCATGCAGACGTATTGGAATTGGCCAAAATGTGGGAAGAGGTGCAGGTAAATCTGAAAGGAGCTAAAGCTCCTCAGAAAATAATGGGGGAACAAACTAAAACGACCTCTATTCTTCGTGATTTACTCAATGAAAGCTTTCAACGAGTAGTTTCAAATGACAAACGTATCGCTGACGATGCTAAAAAATATATTGTACGAATAGCACCCGAAAAAGAGGATATTGTTTCATTTCACAATAATTCAATGTCCATTTTTGATCAATATGGGGTAAGCAAACAAGTAAAAGCTGCATTTGGACAAACTGTAGGCTTGGCAAGTGGATCCTATCTTATTATAGAGCACACTGAAGCGCTGCATGTAATAGACGTTAATAGCGGCACACGTAGTGCAGATGCAGGACAAGAGCAAAATGCACTTGCTACCAACTTGGAGGCGGTTGCTGAAATCGCTCGCCAAATGAGACTCCGAGATTTGGGTGGTATTATTATTGTCGATTTCATAGACATGAAATTGCCTGATAACAAACGTGCTATTCTTGAGGCGATGGAAAAAGCGATGGAGCATGATCGGGCAAGACATACAATATTGCCTATATCCAAATTTGGATTGATGCAAATAACGCGTCAAAGATTACGTCCTGAACTCAATATCGCTACTTCCGAAGCTTGTCCTGCATGTAAAGGAACAGGTAAAATTGGGCCTGCATTGCTATTGAGCGATAATATCGAAAGAGATTTAAGCTATTTGGTGGATCAGGGACATCGCGCGCTTATATTGCGCGTACATCCAATTGTTGAGGCATATCTTACAAAAGGGATTTTCTTTAGTTCAATACGTTCAAAATGGAGCAGAACTTTTAAAACTAAAATTAATGTAATGTCAGATACTACTCTAGCATTGACACAATACAAATTTTATGATGCCAAAACGGAAGAACTGATTAGTTTGTAAATAATAGAAAGAATTCAGACGTGCCCAACATACAATGTTGGGCACGTCTTTTTTATTTCTGTTGTATAAATATAAAAACGCACTCGACATAAAATGTTCGTATTCATTTTATCCATTTGAAACTACATTTGTAGTAATCCGTTTTTAGAACCTGAACTTTATGAAATTATTTTTCGCTTGTTGTATATTATGCATTGTAGCATCTAGAAATGTATGCAGCGCACAAATACTCAATATTGACAAATCGGATACGGCTAATTACGAAAAGAAAGGGAAAACCAATTTTAATCTGGCCTCAGGTCTTGAAATAGATAAACAAAAGACTACCCTTTATGATGCAACTACTACAGCTGAATTTTCGCTTCAAAAAAATCATGAATTATTTATTGCATCAGCTAGTGATCGTTTTACGTATAATGGTCCTGATGACATACTGAACACTGGCTTCATTCATTTAAGATTAAGGCATAATTATAAGAATAAATACCAACCCGAAATATTTACGCAATACCAATGGGATAATAAGCGAGGTCTCGAACATCGTATTTTGAATGGTGCTAATATGCGGTATAATTTTTGGAAAGGCGGTGTCTGGGAATTAAATGCAGCAGTAGGATTGATGTACGAAAATGAACGATGGAATTACAATGGAGTAGATTCTACTAAAATTCCTGCAAATGCACCCAATATTGTCAACAACTTAATTAAAATCAACAGTTACATCCATGTTGAGTGGCATCCTAATGCTAATAATACTTTGACCGTTAAAGTCTATCTTCAATCGCGTCCTGATTTTTGGCATCCACGTATTGCTCCATTACTAAATTGGAGTATTAAAATAGGGAAACATACGGCATTTGTAATAGGCTTTAATGGCATGTATGATGCCAATCCAGTTGTCCCAATTGACAACTTCTATTATAATATTACCAACAGTATATTAATAAGTTGGTAGGTAAACATGGGTAATAAAAATAGTCGTAGCAATAATTGCTACGACTATAAGATATACTTTAGTATCGTATTAGTACCCGATTACTTGCTCTTCTAATACAGGCATTGCTCTGAATTCATATTGTTGATTACGTAACTGTGGCTCAAATCCTGCGTCACGAATGGCATCCTGTATGCCCTGTGCTGTAAATCGATGGGGCGCTCCTGCGGCACTAACTACGTTTTCTTCGATCATTATAGAACCAAAATCATTAGCACCCGCATGCAAGCACATTTGTGCTATTTGTTTTCCAACGGTAAGCCACGATGCTTGTATGTTTTTGACATTAGGTAACATTATTCGAGACATGGCTATCATCCGAATATACTCTTCTCCTGAAGTAAGATTTTTTGTTCCGCGAATGCGGTTTAATAACGTACCTACATCTTGGAAAGTCCATGGTATAAAATTCAGAAAACCTTTGGCATCCTCTGGTTTGAGCGCTTGTACCTCGCGTAGTTTTACCAAATGCTCAAATCGCTCGTAAATAGTTTCTACATGTCCGAACATCATAGTTGCTGACGTGGTCAGTCCTATTTGATGTGCTTCTTTCATAATGTCGAGCCATTCTTGTGCACCACATTTTCCTTTTGATATCAGGCGGCGTACACGATCATTAAGTATTTCAGCACCAGGCCCTGGCATACTGTCCATTCCTGCTTCTTTTAAAGCTATGAGCGCTTCGCGATGTGATATCCCGGATATTTTGCAAATGTGCGCCACTTCAGGTGGACCGAGTGCATGTAATTTTAGTTGCGGAAACAATTGTTTCAATTGTCGGAACAAGTCGGTATAATATTCAATACCTAAATCCGGATTGTGCCCTCCTTGCAACAATAGTTGCTCTCCACCATAGCGGAATGTTTCTTCAATTTTTTGTTTGTAAGTTTCTATGTCTGTTACGTATGCTTCAGCATGACCAGGAATTCGGTAGAAATTACAGAACTTACAATTGGCAACACAAACATTAGTCGTGTTCATGTTGCGGTCTATAATCCATGTTACTTTACCATGTGGGACTTGTATTTTGCGGAGCTCGTTGCCTATATACATAAGCTCAGTGAGTGCAGCATGTTCAAATAAAAAGACACCTTCTTCGATCGTCAAGTTTTCGAATCGTAAGGCTTTTTGGTATAGCTCTTCTAATTGCATGAAATGGATATTAAAATCGATAGCAAAGGTAGGGCAATGCATTGGAGTTTTAATATTGTCGTTACTTATGGGTAATGAATAAATCTAAATGATGAAGCTTCGAGAAAATAAAGATGCCTTACAATTTTTATTGTAAGGCATCTTTATTTGAGTACTCTTGGCTATACAGAACTATATCTTTATTTTTTTCCTTTTGTAGCTGAGGCTTTAGCAGGTGTCGTTGCTTTTTTAGGAGCTAAGGCATCTTTCAATTGTTTTGCAAAAGCATCATTAGGGTCAATTGCAAGTATTTTATCCATATACACTTGTGTTTGTGCTTTGTCTCCTTTATTGTAATAATATAGCGCAATATATTGGTATGCTTTGTTCAAATCTGCGGGTTTCTTTACATAATTAGGGTCATTGATGTTAAGCCAGTCATTAAAGAAGGGTAGCGCATCGCCTGCTTTGGCTTCATTATCAACAGCAGCAGCTACACGACCTTGCCAATAAATAGCAGAAGGTTGATCCGCATATTTAGCACGCATCGCAGCAAATGCTTTTCCTGCTTCTGAGTAATTTTTGCTATAATATTTGTACAGACCCCAGTTGAAATAATCAATTGGTTTTGTCTCAGGATTTTGTGCGGGAATCTTACCATACCAATCACCTGCTTTGGCATATCCGGACTCTGTTTTCAACGCTACAAATCCCTCTGCGATCTGACGATATGTATCAGATTTGTCTTTAGCACTATCTGCCGTTATTGCTTTTGAATAATAGAAATCAGCAGAATCAACGTTTCCATTTTGCATGAAAATTTTGCCATAATACAAGTAATCTGAAGGTAAAATTTTATCAGCAGATTGTTTTGCAAAGAATGTCTGCATATTTTTTTCCGCATTCGTGTAGTCTTTAGTCTCATATTGACTATAACCAATCACACGATACATATAAGGGCGTTCTGCACCTGCATTAATGAGTTGCTGCATTTCAGCAATGGCATCCGGATAATATTTTGCCAAATAAAGCAAATTGGCATGTTGTATTTTATCTGCCGTTGATTGGTCTCCCAATTTTAAATATTGATCGCTATTTTGTTTTGCCAACTCATATTTCCCAATATAAGTGTAAGCATTTGCCAAATCGCGGTACGGAAGTGGGTTAGTCGGATCAGCATCTTTAGCACGAGCATAATTGACCAATGCGCTATCATATCGACGGGCAGCATACCATAATGCTCCTATACGGCTATATGCCAATGAGTTTTTAGGATCCTTATCTGTTACTGATTGATAATTGGTCATAGCTTTACCTGCACCACCATCAATTTTTTGATAAGCATCACCAAGCGCTATTTTAATAGCTGCATTATCTGGCGATTTTTCTAAAGCTTTTGTGTAAAAATCGACTGCTAGAGTTGCGTTATTACCTTCGGTAAGTGCATCTGCCGCATATTTCAATGGCTCCCATTCTTTCTTTTTAGCTTTTGATGCAGCTTCCTGTGCCTTTTGTAGCCCCACAGTAGGGTTTCCTTCTGCATAGCCTACTTGCGATAAGCCTGCTATATTTGCCGGATCTTCAGGAAATTTAGTGAAGATCGCTTTTGCATCCGCTTTTTTATCATTACCCAATACAGAAAGGCCAAGGTAATAATTGGCTTTTGCATTTCCAGCAGCAAGTGGTTCAAGGATTTTTTGTGCACTTTGATAACGTTCGTAGTTGAACATTTTAATGCCTTCTTCTAATGTCTGAGCCTGGGCGCCATAGGAAAGCGACAGAGCTGCTGCAATAATAATTGATTTTTTAGTGTTCATTGATTCAAAAATTGAGCGTATTTTTTTGCTATATTATTTATGGTTTTTATTGTAAAATTTATTGCGTTTGTTTGTCGCTATTATTGATTGCTGCGTCACGGATGACAATGCTCATACGCAATGGAAATAATCGCGCATGTGCAAATATTAATTGTCCTTTGTCTGATGCTAAAAAATTACCAAATCCGGAGCCTAATCCAGGGTATGTTTCATTCTTTATATACATGAGCTTTCTACTTAAAGGATACAGTTTTAATGCAATGTAGGCTTGGTATGGTTTGTAAAAAGCTTTGGTACTATCATTCATCATTGCAACAGCTTTAACCTGTGTCGTAAACATTTCTGCTGTAGAATCCATAGTGTCGCTTATGTAGCTTAATCCTACAAAGCCAAGCGCATCGGGATTCTTAACAACGTAATTCACCACTTCTTTATTGCCATTCGCAGCAAAAAGATTGTTACCCGTTTTTTGCCCTTTCATCAGTGAATCCTGAATAAATCTAATAGTGCTTGATCCTTGCCTGTCAAATACTACCGTATATTTTTTGCTATAAACACCTGCCACTATTCCCTGCAATTGGGTAATGCTCAAATTGGTGTCTTTTGAAGCCCCATTAACAACAACTGCAATAGCATCTTTCGCTAATTCCAATTTTGAAGAAACAATTTTCTTTTGTTCGCAATAAGTTTCTTCTTCTTTGGTAAGGGGGCGAGCTACCAATATCAGGCGGGCTTTCCCTGATAAATAATCTTTTATTACTTCTGACTCTGCTTTGTAGCTAACGTTTATTTTAGCTTCGGGGTAGGTGCTGATAAAAACTTTTATTTCTTCTTCAATTACAGGTTTGTAGGTTTCATCAACTGAAATATTTATTTCACCCGAGGACAAAGTATCAATTGGAGTTTCACTCTTGCCTGTATCCTTGCAGGCCATGAACAAAAAACTAAGGATAATGGTATAGGTGAAAAATCTGAACCGACGCATAATAGCAATTTTAGACATATTTTTTCAGACAGCTAATAAATCAAAGTGTCTTCTAACAGAAGTTTAACAGCCGGCGAAGGTAATAAAGACGTGGTAAACAGCTTTCTGTAGCTGACATAAATAACAGAAAGTTATTGTTCTTGCCGCTCGTTGCGAATATTGCTAATACCTCTATATAGTCGGAATATCCCATAGAGCAAGAGTAAGCCACCCATGGCGTACGCTGTACCTTTAGACAACTGAATGCTATTAAAATATCTTAAAAAGATGACCATAAAGCCAAAAATCACATACATCATTCCAGCTATTATATGCATCCAAGAGCGCATCGATGGGCGCGAATTGTATTTGTTATTGGGTTCTATACTCATAAAATTAGGTTTTATTATGTCAATCCTTAGGGTTGAATTTTCTATTAAAAATGTAAAGAGGAATCTGTTTAAGTGTAAGACTCATAATTGCAGAAACTCCATAAGCGATCTGTAAAATTATAGTACCGATACACCAAATTGCCTAAGGTGATGCAAGGCATGTTTATACAGGAGACTCATTGTTTTGTCTATATCTAAGACCCCGAAAAATGGGTTGATTACTTGCAAGTCCTGATCTTTGCCGAATGCATCAAATAACTCACCCACAGATTTTTCTAAATCGATAATTGATAATTCAATAGTGCTGAATTGAGCAGGTTCGGGTGTTTCGGACATCAATGCATTGGGGGTATTGTCTTTAAAAGGTTTGTCACTCAGCACAAATGCTTGCATTTTGGGAATATTTTCTTCGGGTGTAAGTATCGTTGTTATAATGGGATTCCCGTATCCTAATCTGATAGAACTTGCCATGTGTTCAACCATTTGTTGCACATTCATTTTGCCGAATACAGGTACGGTGTCGACCGCAATAGTTTTAATAAGTGGTAGATATTGGTATTTTAAAAAGGCCGATTTTTCTGCTATTGATGACATAACCTTGTTATATTTTAAATGCGAATGTAAGACCTTTATAATTCCTTTTGTGTTTCTACTCCATTGGCTCTAATTTTGTATTAATTATACCACATTCCTATGTCCAAAAAACAAATACTGGAGCAATTGTTACAAGAGCGTATTCTAATAATAGATGGTGCAATGGGGACAATGATACAGCGCCACAAATTAAATGAAGCCGATTATCGTGGAGAGCGTTTTAAGGATTGGCATTTAGATGTAAAAGGTAATAATGATTTATTGTCGATTACTCAAGGCGATATTATAAAAGGGATTCATCGTCAATATTTAGACGCAGGTGCGGATATTATTGAAACAAACACTTTTAATGCTCAGCGAATTTCATTAGCGGACTATGATATGCAAGAATTAGCCAATGATATCAATGCTGCCGCAGTAAAAGTGGCTCGTGCTGCGACGGATGAATACATGGCGGCACACCCGGGCGAATATAAATTTGTCGCAGGTGCTATTGGTCCAATGAATAAAACATTGTCTTTGTCTCCAGATGTAAATAGCCCTGGTTTTCGGGCGGTTAGTTTTGATGAAGTCGCAGATGCATACTATGAACAAATAAAAATAATGGTTGAATCTGGTGTGGATATTTTATTGGTGGAAACCATTTTTGATACCCTTAATGCTAAGGCTGCGATTTATGCAATCGAAAAATATTTTAGCGATACGAACCAGGAGAAATTACCAATTATGATATCTGGTACCATTACTGATGCTTCTGGAAGAACATTAAGTGGTCAAACATTAGAAGCATTTTATGTATCGGTGATGCACTGTGAGCCATTGAGCATAGGGTTGAATTGCGCATTGGGTGCAGAAGAAATGCGACCCCATATTGAAGAGTTGGCTCAAATAGCAACTTGTAGTGTAAGCAGCTATCCCAATGCAGGATTGCCGAATGCTATGGGTGAATATGATGAAACGGCTGACGAAACTGCTGCGATTGTAGGTACTTTCGCACAAAATGGTTGGATTAATATTGTTGGCGGTTGCTGTGGTACAACTCCAGACCATATTGCTGCAATTGCTCGTGAAATGAAAAAGTACAGTCCAAGAATATTACCCGAAATAGCAGCTAGAATTTAATACCGAAAATAATAATCAGGGTTTTAAACTTAATGCCTGTGTTTAGACGGTTTGTATATCCTATTAAGGTCGGCGCCACATCCGCAACCTCTGCGTTTCCCTGTTTTGCAACTACTGAGCATTGAAATACAAATGCCCAATAATGCTATTAAAATCAATGGCTTAAAAATTTTCGGCTGCATCTTATTGTTCTACATTTGTAAAAATAGGAAAATCAGTTGGACAAAACATCAAAGCGAATTCTTATTGCCCCGCTTGATTGGGGTTTAGGCCATGTAAGTCGCTGTGTGCCTATTATTCAATACATTGTCTCTACTGGTCATCAGGTAATTTTAGCTGGTAATGAAAGTCAGCAAAAATATCTGCAAACAATTTTTCCTCAGCTGGCATACCTACAGCTCAATGGATACAATGTCCAATATGCAACAACAAAGTTGGCTTTTATGCCTAAATTGCTAATGCAAATACCTAAAATAAGAAGTGCTATAAGGAGGGAATATCTTTGGCTTCAGGAGCAAATTAAAATACATAGAATAGACGCAGTAATATCTGATAACCGATATGGTCTTTACAGTACTTTGGCCCCTTGTGTGCTTTTGACACATCAGCTCCATATTTTATCGGGAATGGGATTGACGGTGGACGCATTGGTACAACGCTGGCATTATCAATTTATCCAAAAGTTTGATCAATGCTGGGTTGTAGATATACAGGAAAATAATGGACTAAGTGGTATGTTGGCGCATCCGCAATACTTGCCTAAATTACCTACAAAGTATATTGGATTATTGTCGCAATGTGCAGACCAACCAAAGACCATGGTCAAGCAAGAGCATTACTTGCTCGTATTACTTTCGGGAGCAGAGCCGCAACGAAGTATTTTGTTTGACATGTTGTGGCAACAGGCTTTGGTATATGATGGGAAAATCATCTTTGTTGCAGGTAGCCAATCTGCCCATATACCCACTTATATACCTGCTCATATTCAATATGTACCTCTAGCAAGTGCAATGGAGTTAAGTGAATTGATTAATGGTGCTAATTATGTGATTTGTCGCAGCGGGTATTCATCAATTATGGATTTGACGGCACTGGATAAAAAGGCGATTTTGATACCTACCCCTGGACAGACTGAACAGGAATATCTAGCAAAGTACTTGTTCCGAAAAGGTATGTTTTTCAGTGCAGATCAAGCACAATTTGAATTAAAAAAAACCATGAAACAAGTAGCAGCTTTTCCCTTTCAAAAAAATAAAATCGACCAGCCTTTTTTACGATTCAAAAGCGTGGTCGATGATTTGATAGCAGCACTCAGTTAAGTGTTCAACAGTATGCTTTATAGAATTTTCACTCCTACATGCACTTGCAAAATATGCTGCTTCCAAACTTCGTCAACATTCGTATTGTTGATATTGGAAAAGTCAAAAAGGTAGCGGGCACCAATATTGAATTTACCTAAATTCCAAGTTAACCCACCAATACCTGCGATATTGTTTTGTGTGAAAATTGACTTTGCGTCGTGCAATAACTTATCCTTGTCATCAACAGATACAATGCCACTAAACTGCGCCCCTAGTTGTAGCCACAGTCCTCCTGAAATTTTTAACTGGAGCAATATTGGGATAGACAATTTGTTTACTCTAAAACTGCCATTCTTTAAGGAATCACCAATATTGTTGTAATAATCGGAATATACATCATGGAAACTGCTACCAGTAGTATAATCTGATTGTGAAAACAATGCCTCGGCCTGAATGCCTACACGCAAGCCCTTAATCCCGGCATATACACCTCCAAGAAGATTGGATTTTATGCCGTTGTCCCAGGATTTTCCATCGAGGTAAGAAAAATTTCCGCCTATCTTAATGCCCAAATAAGGATGAATAGGTGAAGCATTTTTAATCACATCTTGTGCTTGGCTTTTATTGCTAACAACAAACACCAGCATTGTTGCTGCCAAAACTAAATTTGTAACGCTCGAAAAAAATCGGCTCATTTTTATGATACTCATTGGTTATGGTTTTAAAATGCAAATACAAAAATACCCGTTTTTGAATAGAATTAGTGTGTACGAATTACTAAAAATTGGTTATCTAACGGTCGAATTGCATCTTTTAATAAATCAAAAAACTCAGGTCCGTTCATCAAAAAATAATCCATAAAATTTTCGACTCGTTCTTGCAATCCTGCGTTGGGAAATAATTGTTGTTTAAGTCGTTCTATTCTTGCAATATCAATTGCAGACTTTCTTTTCTCTGCTCGATACATTTTATGTTCGAGTACTTCAAACTGTCTATTTATTTTGGTCAATACTGCCGATGCCGAATATTCCAAGGTGGGGTCGATGTCTTTGGCTTTGTTTGCTAATGAAGTTAAAAGTTCTTGAAATGCCTTTTGTTCCTGATTAACAGTCCAATCTTTATTGCTATTGCGTTCGACCAATATTTGGGTTAATACTGTTGTGTCCTCAAAGATTTGTTGTTCATTAAAGCCCAATTGTTGCATGGTATGGTAAGATTGGTTGTCTATCCATTGTACTGATTGACGAAGTAAAACAGGTGGGAAGAATATATGATAATGCTGAAATAAAGGCATCAATTGCATCCAATAGGCAACTTCCGATCCTCCACCAATAAATGCAACATTTGGTAAAATAGTTTCTTGAAACAATCCACGTAAAATGACATTCGGGCTGAAATGCTCCGGATGTTCTTGTAACTCTTGCAGGAGTTCATCTTTTGTCCAGCTGATTTCTGTATGCAGCACCTGCCATACATTATCATGATGTTCAATTCTTTCGCGAATGGCTCCTTTTAAGTAAAATAAATTGATAGGTCTTGGATACGCTTGTGCTTTGTAATGTACAGAAAGAGCATCAGATTGGTTTTGTACAATAGGTAATGCACTATGATTTAATAAATCATCTTGCATTATAGGAATAAATTGTTTTTTTAACCCGACATCATCTGGATTTAAAACAATTAAACCATATCTGCCAAATAATTCGTGAACTAAATATTGTGTAGCCGTTCCAATATCTTTATGTTGCAGGTATGCTTGGCTTATCAGCTCAATTAAATGATCACGATGGATGCCCGGAGGCCCGAAACGATTAAATAATTTATCCAGTAAAGGTTTAAGGCTTTTGGTGTCCATCCTTCCAACGGCTCCTGTTTGACCATCGGCATCCCACACATATTTTTCATTATTGTAGCGAAATGTACCAAGCTCATCGAGGTCATTATCCTCACTGCCCATATAATAAACAGGTACAAAATATTGGTCAGGATATTGAAGATTAAGCTCTTCTGCTAATTTGATGGCATGAATGATTTTGTAAATAAAATACAGATAACCGGTTAGCAGATTAGGTTGGTGAGCGGTACAAATAGTGAAAGTGTTTTCTTGTAAAAGCTGTTGTATATTATGGTTTACAAGTTCCTGTTGTGGTAAATGGTCGTACTGTTGTTGCAGAATATTGACTAGCGTATTTCTATCTGTTTTAATTTTTTTTCGTTCGTTGATAGCTGCTTCTACCCCCTTTTTATTTGGTTGGAAAGCATAAAACGATTTTAATTGATCCTCATTTTCGAGGTAGTCATTCACCAATGATGAGAATGAATGGGTATCTTTATAGGAAAGATAAGTACAGTCTGTAGGCACACAAATAATTTATAAAAGCAAAGTTAAAGCGAACAAAACTATTAAGCTGTTAATATCAATAAGCAAAAGAGTCAATTATATTGAGTGCCATTAGATATTCGTTCATCTCATCTAATTTTTTTACCTGTCCGCTTAATTCATATACACAAGTCGCTTCCGATACAGTTCTATATTCTTTGAGTTTTCTATATTCTAATTTATAAAGTATAAACACCTTTTCTAATTCGAGGTTGTCGATTTTATTCAATTGATACAATAATTTGTACGTGCGTATTTGATGCCGTTTATTTATTTGGTTTTGCAAGTAGCGAAGTGCTAATAATATAAACAATGCAATGCCCAATGAAGTAAATGCCAATACATAATGGCCACCACCAACACTCATGCCTAGAGCTGCAGCCATCCATATTGTAGCTGCTGTGGTAAGCCCTGATACGGATTGTTCACTTTTAAAAATAACACCCGCACCTATAAAGCCAATACCTGTAACAATATTTGATGCAATACGATCTGGATTGGCTAACCCAATGGTTTGAGACATAATACTAAATAGAGTAGAGCCGACACAAATCAATGCAATGGTTCTTAATCCTGCGGCCTTTGTTTTATACTCGCGTTCCAAACCAAGTAATGTGCCAATAAGCAGTGACACCAGTACTTTTATAAGTTCGTCCTCCATCTAAAACAATATTTTGTAAGTACAAGCTACAGCTTTTTCTAAACATAACAAAGAACAAAAAATAGGCAGATTATTGTGTCGTGCTATTAAGTTGTAATAAATAAAGGCACTTGCAGTATTGTACTGCAAGTGCCTTTATTTATAGGGTTTGTTATTGGTTATTTTTGAACTACTTGACTTCTCAATGTATTGACTAAAGTACCAACCTGACCTATCAATTGATCGGAAAGACCATTCTTTTTTGCACCTACTACTAAGTCTGTAACAAACTGGTCGAAATCGGCACTTGATGCTTTTCCGTTCATACGCGTATTCTTGGCAGGGTCATGTGCATCTACCATGTTTTTACCACCATAGGTAAAATTCTTTGCACCGGTTGCTACGCAAAAGAAATCAGTAAGATTATTACTAAGTGCAGTAAAACCACTTGTGTTACCAGATGTAACCTCAGCCAATAGGACCGTAAAAAAGCCATTTAATTTTGGGTCGCCTGCAATGACAAAAATAGTACTGTCCACCACAGATCGTAAACCTAATCTACCTTTTTCTATCATCACACTGGTGTTGGTAGGATCAACGACCTTGGTGGTACCACCAAGTGAATCATACAGACTCATAGTCGTTACAGGAGTTGAAGAATCGGATTTTTTACATGCCGACATCAGAGACATACTTACTACTAGCCCTGATACAACAATTGCCATCAAGGCATCTTTTAAATTTAATGATACTTTTTTCATTTTGCTTATTTTTAGAGGTGTTAGAAAATGTTTTTAATGAACGAATATGTTTTATAAGACAGGGATGTTGATGCTACAGGGCAACCACCTTTAAGCTCATCTGCACTGGGTACATAACGTGCTGCCTCATAATTAAAATTTGATTTGAATTGACGGACAATAGCATCAGCGGAGGTTTTTATAGGATAAAAAGTAAAAACCACAATACCTGATTCCGGATTACACAATACATGATCTACCCCATTTTGTTGATAAAGCCATCCTGTTATCTTTTGAGCGTCATCCTGATTTATATCCTGTTTAATATCTATTCGTGCCATCACTATTGTGTGGGCATCAGGAGCTTTAGGGCGTGTTACGATATAAATATGAACACACAATACCAAAATCAACAAGAGTATTATTGAACCGCTGGTTATAAGAATTTTCTTGAACAGGCCTTTTTTCATACAATAAGTTTTTGATGTTGAACGATCGGTTAAATCATATACGACAATGGCATGACAATGGATTTAAGAAAAAGAAAAAAAATGGAATAAAGCTTTACTCCATAGGTACATAAAAAAAATAATGCCCTTGCGAGCATTATTTCAGTATCAGAATTTGTCTTTTTTATTCTTTGGGAAAATCCGCGCCAATGCTTGTTTCTGCCCATTCATCGTAATCTTTTTTCAATAACTCCAGTTTGTTTCTGGCGCCATTGAGCGCCGCGGCGCCAAGCAATAAGCGAAGCGGGGGATTTTCTGACTCAACCGCTTTTACAATTGCTACAGCGGCCCTTGCCGGGTCGCCGGGTTGGTTGCCACTATAGCCGCGGATATTACTTTTGTTAGCACCGGCAGTACTAGCATAGTCGTCAATAACAATCGGACTATTGTTGGCAGAGCGACCTGCCCAATCTGTACGGAAGCCACTTGGTGCTACAATCGTTACTTTGATACCTAATGGCGCTGTTTCTTTAGCAAGCGATTCTGAAAGTCCATCAACTGCAAATTTAGTAGCATTATAAAAACCAACGGCCGGGAAACCTACTAGTCCTCCAATTGAAGCAATATTGACAATATGCCCACTTCTTTGTTGACGCATGATAGGCAATACCTCTTGGGTCATTTTGGCTAACCCAAAAACGTTAATTTCAAACATCTTGCGTACTTGAGCATCTTCACTCTCTTCAATAGCCCCAAAATACCCTATGCCTGCATTATTGACCAATACATCAATGCGACCAAATCGTGCAACAGTTTGCAGCACTGCTTGTTTAATTTGTGCCGGATCTGTAACGTCCAACGTCAAGGCAAGAGCCTTGTCTTCATGACCTGCAATAATGTCTTGAATATCTGTTGCCTTGCGGGCAGTGACTACCACACTATAACCTTGCTCTAGTAAATGACTAGCCAATTCACGACCAAATCCAGTAGAGCAACCTGTGATCAACCATACTTTTTTCATTACGTTTTATTTTTTTTGTAGCGCAAAGTTAATCCTAGGATAGAAGTGGTTCAACTGCTGTTTGGTATGCTTTCATACAAGAAAACTATTTTATTAATTTAGTAATTATCGCTACTCGTACAATTGAAATGTGTATGTCGCTCAAAATAAAAAGTAGCCATTTATTATTCACTTTGCTTATAATATCGATTTAAAGCCTCTGTTCTATTGTTAGCATGGAGTTTTTGATAAATATTGTGAATGTGCCAACGGAATGTTTTGATACTTATAAACATTAAGTCTGAAGCCTCTTGGTAAGAATGACCCTTCCCTAGGAGATATAGAATATCGTGCTCCTTAGGTGTAATATTGTAGTCTATTGAATGCGGCTCTTTCTTATTTTGTGGTAGCTCATTTAGAATTTTTCGGGCAATAGTGCTACTTAGGGGAGCACCACCATGATATAGTTCTTTAATAGCATCAATGATCTGATATGGTTTACTCGTCTTCAATATATAACCATCAGCACCGGCTTTTAAGGCTTCAAAAACAAGCTCATCTTCTTCATGCGCCGTACAAATCATAAATTTTACATTAGGACATATTGGCTTTAATTTCACAATGCACTCAATACCGCTTATGTCCGGTAATCCAATATCTATAAGGACAATATTAGGCTGTAGCTTAGTAACAGAATGAATTGCATCGTACCCTCTTTTGGTCATTCCAAGACATCTCAATTCGGGATCGGTTTCGATCACGGTATTTATATATGTTTGATGTTCTAGCAAATCCTCGACTATAAATACGGTTATCATTAACTTGTGTTTTAAATAGGTATCGATAAATTTACTCGGGTGCCGTTGTTATCACTCCAGTCTATCACTCCATTCAGTTTTTTTATATTTTGCTGTATATTCAATATGCCATTGCCTTTGTCTGTCAAGCTATCATTGACAAATCCTATGCCGTCGTCTGCAATTTCAATATTTAAAAAATCATTAGAACATTCAAAAGTCACAATCACGTTCGATGCCTTCGCATGTTTTACCACATTATTCAACAACTCTTTTACAGCAAGATAAATGATACGCCGCTTATAGCCCAGCACCACTACATCCGTGCAATCGTCATTTGTCCAACTTAGACCAATATTTGCCTCGTGCAAAAATGAACGCGCAAAATCGAATATATAAGCAATAAGGTTTTGCAAATTATCGTTACGAGTATTCATGCTCCAAACAATTTCGTTTATTTGTTTGTTAAGTAGTCTTGCTGAGCTATTAATTATTTCTAAAGCATCTTTATTATTACGATCTAGGTTTAAAAGTTCTACAGCCATAACTACTGAAGTGGTGGTAGTGCCGATATCGTCATGTAACTCCTGAGCTATACGATTACGCTCATTTATCTGCAACTGAAGTAATGCTTTTTCTGATTTCAGTTTTGCTGTCTTTTCTTTTTCCCGCCATCTGGCATCTTCCAATTTCTTTTTCCTGCTCCAATACCAATAAACCACAGCACTATTAATCAGAAAAATTATAGCTACTACTGTTGCTATAATACTATATTTGACGTGTTTACGTATTTGGTCATTCTTTCTGACAATTGTATTCTCTGATGATAATCGCGTTAATTCTTTTTCATAATTCAGCAATTGGTTATCTTTTAAATCTCTTTCAATAGTCTTTCTCACCTCAATAATCCGCTCCAAAGCACTTAATGCACCTTCAATATTATGTTCGTGTTTGTCTAGTGTATAAATGCAGCTATAGTACACCTCTTTATTATCATCAACCATGTTCTCAATCCTTACTAGGTGTTGCAATTTATTGATCGCAATCTTGGCTTGAGCAAACTGTTTAGTCTCATTGTATAACTCAATAAGCAATAGATAGGGACGTTCTAACCGATTAAAATCTTTAGGATTGGATTGAATATCTTGTACAGAGCGCTTCAAATAGTATGCGGCGCTATCTAACCTATGTCTATTGTAATAATGCCGTCCCAAATAATAGTTCAAAAAAGCATTAACAGACTTATCGCTGACTTGCTTGCTTAAAGCTTTTGCATTAAATAAGTAATAAGCAGCTTTGGCGCTATCTGCCTCCATACAATATTCATACATACTCATATATGCAAGCACTATTCTCGATGTATCACCACTTTTTTGAGCTAATCGTAACACTGGTTCGTAATAATGAATAGCACCTTTATAATTTCCTTGAAACGAAGATATGTCCGCCAGGTAGTCATCAATGCCGACAACGAAAGTAGAATCAATAGGTTGAGGTTGCAATTTTAAAGCAGATAAAAAATGAGTGGCAGCATTTGTATAATCATTGATAGCCATGTTGTATATACCATAGGTGTGATGTGCCTTGTATAATAGCTCTTCGTGCTCCTTGGCCAATAGCCATGCACTATCTGCATAAAGTTTTCCGTGTTGGGTGTCCTGTTTTAAATTGGAGTATATAGTAGTCACATACCTGTAATAATCCATGAGGCCAGATGTGTAACTATTTCTTGCCCAAATGACCCTCATTTCTTTACAAATCAATAAAGCACTATCCGGGCTCGCAATCTGTGTCTTAGAGAAAGCCTTGCTGAGCTTCACTATGGCTATTGAGTCGCTTTTGGGGAGTCTTCCAACCAAAACCGGCTTTGGTTTACAAGCAGTCAATAATAAAAAAAATGAAATAAGTATCTGAAAATAGCGGCTAATAACCATAATGAATTACAAATTTTAGATAAATATTTCTAACCTGAGGAATCGGCTTTACAAATATACAAATGTAATATTTGAATTGCAACATAAAGGTATGATTATGATATTCAATAGTTTTGATTTCAATATAAAAACACTACTTAAATAGTGTATTTATATTGAAATGCAGCATTAATTTTGTATAATTATTAAATGCTTGTTTGAAATGAGTTTTATGATTTGCAAAGTGGTATTTTGCATTACGAGTGGCAAATTTCAAAGCCACACAAGAAACTGTAAAGCTTGCCTATTCTTAAGTAGTTTAACTCAAAATATCCAAACTCGGTGTACTGTATGTATATAGAAATGAAATGCGTTTAGCGATTAATTAGTCTGCATCGCTATTGAACTCAAAATTATGTACGATCAAATTTACCGTACAACCTCTGCCGGGGTTGGAGTCAATAATAATTTCGCCATTCAGGTATTCTGCTCTTTCTCTCATATTGGTCAGACCAATCCCATCTCGGGCGTGCATTACCTCAGCAGGTAGGCCTACACCATTATCCTGTATGCGCATTTTAAAACTATTCATGCCATACTCTACTAATAGGCATATATGGCTTGCATTGGAATGTTTGAGGATGTTGTGAAATGCTTCTTGTGCTATCCGATAAACAATCAATTTTGATTCCGGCATTAGGCGTTTGGTGCTGCCAACAATATCAAACTCATAGCTGATATTGCTAAAATTGCGGATATGCTCTAAGTCCTGTTCGAGCAACAGATGCAGGTTTCGGGCTTTTATGAAATTCTGATTGAGCGAATGACTGATATTTTTAGCATCGCGCATTATTTGTTCCGTCAATTCTGCTGTGCCCGCTATTAATTTTGTCAGTTCCACATCATTAGCCATTCTGGTGGCTTTGTGTAAACTTGCTCTGATCAGGCTTGCCGACTGTCCGATATTGTCGTGCAACTCTTTAGATATCTGATTCATCATCCGCTCATTCTCCCTGATATGCCTTGCCCTCGATTCGCTGATCAGTTGGTTCTTTTGCAAATTAAGCAGATTGAGTTTATTGTTGTGTCGGAAGATTAGAAACGTAATCACAAACCCAAGCAGCATAAACAAAAATGTGCCCGCAAAAAGTAATAAGACAACTTGGCTAGGTAGCATTTTTCTGTTTCATTTTCGGATAATAGAAAAAAATAAGTGCAAAGCCAATATTGATCAACATACTAATAATAGTGAGCGACAAATCTAAATATTGCGACTGGTCCACTTCTTTGGTAAAGTATTTATACAATATCCATTGAACAATAGAACAGCACCAATAGATGAGCAGCATCCAGGCAAACCAAAAATGATGGGAATACTTCAATTTGAATAAGGAATGACTGCGTTTCGAAACCAGGTTTTCCATCGAAAAAACAGCCATTCCTATAGTGACGATACCTTCATAAGCCATAAACGTACTATTCATGGTAATAATAGAATGCACAAAGAATATGGTGAAGGACCAAACCAGCGTACTTATGGCCGCCAGCACAATACCTACATAGTACTTCTTAAAACTATCTATTGCATCATTAAAATATAAACACACCAATACCACGGTCAACAACTGTGATACGTTATAAACAGGAAGATTGTTGTGATATTTCACCGCGGCATATAATGCAACAATCTCTGCTATAAAAGAGATTGTTGCTATTAAGGAAAATGTCCGCGAAGCCCTGTCTAATAGCTTAAAACGTTTGATGCCATATAGAAAAGGTAGAAAACAAGTAAACAGATAAAGATAACTTTCTAGGTAGTAAATCACAGGTATAATTTATTGAATAAAAAACGCATTACCGGCAGTACCCTGCGGGCAATTGTGCGGACAAGGACGACCATGATTAATGATGTCGCTCGTTACATTCACATAGTTACCCATTGCATCCACACCAGATATTACCAGTGTCAATGCGTCGCAATTAAACCCTGCCGGTTGGTTTACATGACCCCTGTTGATATAGTCAAGCGTATGTGCCAGCTTTATCTGTACGGTAGTAATAGTGCCGCTGTTTATTTCACTGTCCAGTAAGGTTCTTAATGCACCTGCATCAATGGTGATTGATCTCAGATCCGTATCATTAGTTTGGTATTGAATACTATGCAAGTAACTGTTCACCATTTTGTTGGCAGAATCCATAGGGATAAAATCAGGTGAATTACCTGGGCACCCTTTAGGTGGCTTTCCCGAACGGTGTCCACCATTGGTATTGCAATGGTTGGGTGGACGACAAGCGCTAAGCGCACACAAAGCAACAAGGGCTACTGTAACTGTTTTTTTCATAATATTTATTTTGAAAAGTGAGAAGATTTGATAGTGAAATAACCCAGTTGAATAGATGCTAATGCCAGCCCAATGCGTGTAGTAACGCCCAGCTTCACACAAAGTCGTTCTCTTATTCCGTCCACGGTTTTGAAAGTGGTATTCATCTGCGCTGCTATATCTGCATAACTCATTTCAGTACATGCATAACGCAACAATTCAATTTCCCTGTCGTTAAAAACTGAGTTTTTGAACTTCTTGTTGTGCACCACACTGAAGGCTGTAGAATTGGCTGTTTCAGAATAATAATACCCATCTGTATAAATGGAATGAACCGCAACATTGAGCTCCTCAGGGTCGCAACTCTTCAGCAAATAGCCGTTTGCGCCATTCTTAATCATTTCAATAATGTAAGACTCAAACTCAAATACAGTAAACACCAGACAGCGCATACGCGGCCAGCGTTTCTTGATTTCGGCGATTAGCTTAAAGCCGTCCATCTTGGGCATATTGATGTCGATCAGGCAAAGATCAGGTAGCACATTGGCCTCCAGCATATTGGCCAACAACTCTTCCCCATTATTTCCTTCTATGGTTACTTTTATAGACTCGTCTGCCTCCAAATTTGCTATGATACCTTTTCTTACAGCTAAGTGATCTTCGGCATACGCAACAGTTATTAATTTCTGTTTGGATTTCATGGCGTAAAAATAGACTGGCAATAATTATAAAGACGGGGAAATTTCCACGTTTTTTAAAGGTTTTTTATTTCATACAATACTGTAATAGCTACTCATCGCTTGTCGGATATATGCGCTGTTCAACGAGTGTCCGGGTAGATGGGTGTACATAGTAATGCAACTAAAGCCCGAAAATAAGATTTTGCGGGCGCAATGACTAAGATAATTAAATAAATCCGGAGGGAAATGCCGATTTGCTGCTGCAGGCAATAGGATCTGCTCAAAACAGCAATGTGTATTCAAATTACCTGTACCACCGACAACACATAAATATATAGTCTAGCGAAGGCTAGTTTGTGGGCAAAATACTGTGTATTTATCCGTTGGAAGCAAACGACATAAAGTTGGTCTTATATTGATGTACTATGGATAACTCATAAATTTCAACTGCCGATTTTCGGCACACTTGAAAGCATATTGTCATCAGTTCGTTCAGATAATCTGCTTCTTCCATTTTGAAAATTGGCTTCTGGGTGTCGTGTGTCAAATAATCCCTAAAATCATTGTCCGGATGAACAATAATCCCATACTGCTCCTGTAGCATTTGAAAGAAGTAATGAACATCTGTTGTCGTTTGGATGATGATTTGTTCCATGTTTCTGTTATTTTAAGTGTTTGCACATAGGTTTATCTTATAGATATTAACGTTTAAAACGAAGTTTCGGTTTTGGTTTTATGCAGCATTTTTCAACGGAGCAAATTTTTAAAACTATTCCTTATCCCATCAACTATAGTGCTGCCCTCCTTTCTAAACGCTTACAAACCTACAGCATCATTCCTCTTTAAACCGAGGAAATTTCCACGTTTTTTAAAAATATATTCTAGCGATCCCTTGGTATCATTAATGTATATGACCACCCTGCCCAACCGTATTCTGCATTCATCATTCTGCACCAACCTATATTCAAAAATAAAGATAGTATTTTTATTAACAGAATTAAATATATCCAAATTCGATTATAAGGATTAACGTTAAATAAACAATTCCTTCTTTGTTAGTTATTAATTGTTACCGTTTTATATCGTCCATTGCTGGTCAATAAAAAAGGTGAACAGCATCACTGTTCACCTTTTTTATTGTGTTTACTTTTGCCAGATTACAGGCTTCCATATATCCTGTTCCGCCCTTCCGGTATCCAGCCAAAATGTTTTGCTCTTGCGGTAATAAGCTTCCAGTTCGGGTGTTTTAAACATTTTGGACAACTGATCTGATTTGTAGTATTCCGATTCTTTAAAATAGACCACGCAGTAACGATTATGCTTCGACAATGCTTTGCTGCCATACCTGCCCTGTGGTATTAATACTGTAATAGTGTCGCCACGCCGCAGCTGCATATAGCTATTATGGATGTTGGTATCGCTGCGTTTTTCGAGTATTTCATTCACCCTTATGTTGTAGCGGTAGATGGTGGTCAACGCTGCAACTGCTGTATATGCTTCTTCGGGTATAGGTACCGATAGTGGTATGCGCTCATGCTGCCTGCGTGCTGCTTTTATAGCTGCCTGTTCTTTAGCTTTAGCTTGAACCTTCGCTTTCGCTTTTCGAAGAGAATCGTCCCTGTAGTAGTTCCTGTTATAAGCACGCAATAAAGAATCGTGCACCCGAGAGCTGATAAAATCGGCCGCTGATAGTGTATAGGCGGGCCACGATATTTTGGTAAGTGCCAGTGTATCGGCCTGTAGTAGTTGAGCCGCTACTATTATATCGCTGCGGTGGGCATAGTCGTAGCGTAGTTCGCGCTCTTCCGACTGTGCGCTTACCGATGCGGTATAGAGTAGCCATACCCATATTATATTATAACGCCACATCAGTTATTACGGTTCATTTACGCCCAAATTTACCGATTTGCAGGCACAAAATTAAG
Organism: Bacteroidetes bacterium UBA1312; assembly: GCA_002307135.1. Classification (GTDB taxonomy): domain Bacteria; phylum Bacteroidota; class Bacteroidia; order Chitinophagales; family Chitinophagaceae; genus Rurimicrobium. The sequence goes on along the minus strand of DBTQ01000022.1, from coordinate 40,632 downwards.
TGGGTATTAAAAGTCCCGCTAAGCGCTCTATAATAGGCTTAGCGGGACTTCCTTTGTGTTGTGCCTTCACTATGGGCGAAGTCATTATGTTTTATTTCTTTTTCTTTTTAGTATCATCTATTATAGCACCTGTGCCTGCACCTATACCGGCACCTGCTACACCGCCTATTATAGCACCTCTGCCTTTTTTATTATCGATCAGTGCACCCGATAGCGCGCCTACACCAGCACCTATTACGGCACCTTTGGCTGCACCGCTCCAACCCTTCTTCTTTTTAGTAGGAGCAGGAGCTTCGGCTCTGGCTGCATTGCCCTGTACATACTGAGTGTTGCCAGAGCTATAGCTGCCATGTCCACCAACTCTTTCCGTGCTTTTGTTTGTTTTCGACAAAGCACTCATAGAGTCTATTGTCTTTTGCTGCGCCATTTTTGCCTGTTGTTGTTGCAATGCCATATTCATCGAATCCAGACTTTTTTGCTGTTGCAACTTGGCTAGTTCGGCATTGTTGTTGCCGCAGGATGTCAATACAATTGCAGTCGAAGCAATAAAAACTAAATTTTTCATAACCATACTATTTAATATGTACGAAGATAGTTATAAATAATGCGTGTGAAATACAAGATCTTGTTAAGGTAGGAGGAGCCATCAACGTGGCGTATAGGGTATATGACCGAGCGAATCCTTATCTGTTGTGTCGTCATTGAAAGGTCTGTTAAATGTAGGACCCCTCATGCCCATCATTATTTCTGCTTGCGGCTCCGGTTCCAGAGTGATGTGCAGTTGCCCTGCGCTATGCACATCCTTGTTGTACAATAGCCTGTGCTGCGCCTGATAGCCCTCCGCTACTACCATCAAATTATAGGATTCATTTTTCTTCAGGTGGTGCAAATGGCCAATGTGGAAATAACCTTTTTCATCTGTTGTAGTTTGACTCATCAGCTTCCCGGCGTAGTAGCAACTCAGCAGCGCATAAGCCAGAGGTTTGCATTGCCGATCCTGCACTACACCACTTACAGATGGTTCATTGCCGGAGTCGTTCCACTCAGGTGTGTCATCATCTGTGCAGCCATACTGTTCTGTAAGCGGCGCTTTGGGGTGGGCAGTGCCAGGGCTGACACCGGCCAATACAATGGTGAGACCCAGTGCTACGGCTGTACGATACAGACCATGAGGCGCGGACCTTGCCGGCACTATAGCCCTATTCAGTTGGGTACTGCGCGCACGGATACAATGTATGTCCGGTTGTTGTGCCAATAGCCGGGCTATAGCCGCATCGCTCAGGCCGGTAATGTCTGTTACTGTTTTTTGGCAGTGTGCACAAAACTTACCCTGCGCTGCATCCATCATCTCAGCCCATTGCTGTGTGCAGGGCTCGGGTATATGCAGTAGGAGTGGTTGGTGTTTGCTCATGATATAGACTTCACCTCAAATTTAGTGATTTGCCCGGATTTGTAAGTACCTGTGCCTTCTGTTAGCCTGTAGGTAGCAACGAGCCAAAGCGTGCACCTTGACGCACTACTATACTGTAGTTTTATTGTGGAGCCGCGTACGTTTACTTTTATGCGCAGTGCTATTGCATGATTTTAATAGAACCCTCACACTACGATTGCTGCATTTGCTGCTGGAAGGTCAGCACAATGAACTCTGCCGGATGTGCAACAGCCACCTGAACGGTTACGAGCATCATCCCGTCCAGTATATCATTAGGAGTCATGGTGGTGCCCAGGCCTATTTGTACTGAAAATGCATCTGCCGGGGTTGCACCCACCAGGCCGCCCTGTTTCCACAGGTTGGTCAGAAAATTAGAGATCATACTTTGCACAGTCGTCCATGTAGCAGCGGTATTGGGCTCAAAAACATAGGCACGCGTAGCCAGCTTTATCGATTGCTCTATCATCATCACAGTTCTTCTTACATTGATGTAGCGCCAGTCTTCACTATTACCGTCCAGTGTGCGGGCACCCCATACCATCGGGCCTATGCCGGTAAACTGCCGGATACAGTTGATGGATTTTCCGCTCACCGGATCCACATTAAAATTCGCCTGTAGATCCTCTGTGATGTTGGCCACAGGTGCAGTTACACCGTTCAACGCTACGTTGGCCGGTGCTTTCCATACCCCGCGCGTGTTATCCACCATAGTATAGATACCTGCCATAGCTGCCGACGGCGGCAATTCATTCAGTTGGCGCAGCAGCTCATTCATTAAGCATACATAAGTAGGGCTACAAGCTATTAAGTCTTGATGGAAATTTGTTTCGGCCTGGCGCATATCATCTGCATTGCTTACAGGTTTTGTATGAGCTGCCTGGGTCAGCACAGTCGTTGCCTGTGTTTCCGTCAGCAGCGTCATCAGTACCGGTATGGCGCCGGCTATTGCTGTTGTTGCGGTCTTTGTGCTGTCCACCAGAATGCGCGGCCTCGATCCGTTTACGGTCATTGTCAGCGCGTCAGTAGCATCCTTCACGGCCTTTGTTGCCGTTGCCAGTAGTGCTGCCTTATTTGATTCCGTATCAGCCATAGCCTCTGCGGAGGTTTGTAGCGCCAGCGCATCTGTCAAAGCTTTGGCTCTGGCAAAGTTGATGGTGGTGATGCTCTTCTGTATGTCTTCCAGGCAGGCATCCGCTTTAGCCCTGAGCGCTGCTGCATTTTGTACTGCCTCCGCTTTCACGGCCGATGTGTCGGACAAGGAATGGACGAACTGCTCCGCAATAATTGCTTCCCCGTTCAAAGCTGCTGATGCTGCCCGCAGGTCATCGAGTGTATCGCTTGCGGCATCTGCTGTTGCGGGCAACGGTACCAGATTTTTGAACGATACCTCTGTGCTGTCTATTATAGTGGTATGCAGCATCGGGTAATAGGCTGTCCCATAGTTCAGGTTATTAGCACCCATGCCATTTCTGAATGCATCTATATTGGCCTGGTCGTCATTACTCATTTGCGGCACATCAAATATCCCCATGCGGTTTTGTGTTTTCCGGCAATGGTTCAGCACATCTGTATATATTTGGTAGCAAGCACTGCTGTTGGTGGTCGCTACTTCCAGTGCATCGGGTATAACAATCAGTGTAGGCTCAAACTCTTTTTCCAGTGCGGTTTGCACCTGTTCATTCATCAGTTCTGTAGCCACTACGATACCGCTATAGTCACCTACCGAGAGGATATAACAATCGGCACCGCCGTTCGCGTAAAAAAAGCGCATACAGTTGTACAAACGGAATGTTTTGGTGACCGCCACAGTATATGCGCTTTCGCCCAGTTTAAAGGTATCTGTCGCGGAAGTGTTGGCCGATTTTATTTCAAACAGGTGCTGGTAGCTGCCCCCGAATAGTGCTGTGTACTCCGCCAATGAATTCAACTTAGTAGGTATCCCTTTCAGCGACTTCCCGTTCCGTTCCGCTTTTTCGGTATAGCCTATAAAAACCGGAATGGCGGTTGCTACTGCCACTACTGTACCATCCTGATTGGGGAAAGCGTTTTTTTCTACGATATATACTCCGGGAGTTCTGTAATCTGCCATGTTTTTTGTTGTTGGGTTAATAAAATAGTGGAGGAACAAATCTTACCGAGCTCTTTTTTGCTACCACCTATTTGCATACTGCTGATGTGCGATAAATGTACTCAAATAATGCGCTTTTAAAGCACTGATCTGCTCTACAATTATAAATTCACCGAAAAGTAATAATCAATCCAGCTTGACAAAGGTCAACTGTTCAAACATAATTTGTTTCTTTAACAAAAATCAGAGTAAGACATAATTTATAAATGGACTAAAAAATCAATCTTATGAAAGGAACAAAAATCACTTACCGTGGTGTGGGAAAACCAAATCCGAAAAAAGATAACCGCACCTCAATGAATAATTTCGATGCTATACCTAAAATGAAGGAGGGGGAGTATAAAAAGTTTATGAGAGATTCCCAGCACTGTTTTATTCATATCAGTGATGACAATGCCTACGGTATTTGCAAACTGTGGTACAAAAGATTTCCCTTTTTGCTACCGGAGCCTAATCCCGTTACGTTTTACTATTCCTTAGCCTTCGATGCTTGTAAACAATTTGATGACTGCCATAGTAAATTGGCGTTAATTCTTCAAAAGGATATTACACCCTACAGCAAAAGCAATGAACTGGCTGTTGCATATAGTTACCTGTTTAAAGTTAATAGTATGTGTATCATATTTTCCTTCCTCGCTATTGAAGCTTTCTTGAATCAACAGTTGCCTAAATACGAAGAGATCATTCATAAAAACAAACCTGTGAGCAAAGAAAAAATAGAGCGATCATTTAAGTTTGATCAAAAAATAAACGAAGTAATACCAACATTGTCTGGCAAAGATTTCGGAAAGGTTTACCCAAAGCAAATGGTACTAATCAGAGAGTTGAAAAACCTCAGAAATGAACTAACTCATTTAAAGCAACAAAAAGGTTCTGGCCTTACCCGTTATGAAGCGCTATTTCAATCCGTTCTTGATATCGATATAAAGAAGATAGTGCGTACAGTGAAGCAGTTCGTCAACTTCTATTATCCTAGGCTAATCATCAACTATACCTACAAAGCCACTCCTGTCATTGCTAAAGGAAAGCAAAAGAGTATTGAAGTGTGAGCGGTTTTTATATCGTATTTACTGGGACATTCATTCCATCCTTATTAGTGTTGTTTGATATAAGGGAAATAATTGTCAGGAACTAATGAACTTCATGAATCAATTTTATTAAATCGGCTCTAGAGTATCGTATTTAAGAGAACAATTCGGCTATTATACTGTTACTTTGTTCTTTAAGTATAAACCTAAAGTTCTAATAGGTTCTTTAAACGTACTTTCCATTTTGGTGCAATTCTTGATTAGGAATTCATTCATTTTATTCCAATTGGAGTAAAGATAGGAGTAAAGAATAGCATCGCATATCAAACTAATAAATTAATCAATTATGCCAATGTGATTTCTCTTATCAAGTTTGAAATATAATTGTCAAAAAATAAATCGTCGTTTTCATTGTAATTATCGAGCATGTTAATAATATCACTATCAATTATTGGAATTATTAAACCTCTATCATCTTTAAATGTATCCTTACATCTTTCTATAAATAAACTTCTATTCAAAAAGTTACGGCATATCAAAAAACCGACTTTCCCACGATTTGTAGAAAATCTACCGCTAAGCTGATCTAATTCTGGATTAGCAATGTCTGCAGAATAATTCTTACACTCGACAAAAATATAACCGCAAGGTATTTTCAAATTCTCTGACAAACGATAAAAGATCCCTTCTCTTGCGGCATTGTCAAATGTTATATCTATTCTTTTTCTACCATTATGAATTTCTGCCTCTTTTCTTGGGTTGATTAAATGAGGATAAAATAATAATTCTAATACTCCAAGAATAGTATTGTGAAATTCAGAAGCTGAAGGATTGCCCGAAGCAATTTGAATAAGCCTCTCGCCCAAAGATTTGCAAACATCCTTTATTCCGATATCGGTAATCTCAATATTTTTTAGAGTATTTGTTTTAGTCTTGGTCTTAAAATCCACGAGTACTTCAGGATATTTTAAAGTAAATCTCCTTAAAAATTCTTTTGAATTTGGGTTCTCTTCCTTCAAATCTTTTTTTGTGACAAACCGTGTACCATTTTTCCTTTTTTGAACAAGCGCCGAATTCATTTTTAAATGTTCATGTTGTAAGAAGTTTAAGACAAAGTGGTTATAATATTTATCAGAAGTATATGATTCACTAAATGACACAATTCCTTTCGGGACTAGAGTAATAGGTTTGCCATCTACAACTAGCATCTTAGTATAGTTAATTTCCCAAGATAGATTTTCACTTGACCAATAATAGCCTGATGGAATATTATCAGTTAAAGCAATATTGTGAAGATCGCATTGTGCGTTTGTATATTCGAGAAGTTGCCTCTTAATAATGTTTGTTGTCATATCAGAAAGTTTGTCTTTCCCAAAACGATCAACAAATAAAATGCTATCTTCAATATCCTGGATTAGTCCAGTTTGTATAGCTCGGCTCTTTAGTAAATTATCATAAATATTTATAGAGTCTTTTTCACCAGGACCTCTACCTTCTGGTTTGTCATTTGATACTCCAAGACAAGTCGAATTATCCTCACCTAAATGTTCAAACAGTTCTCTTGCTGATTTTTCATCACCTTTCTGAATAAGTTCAATAAGTCTTTGAAAAAAATTTCTCAATAACAAAGTCGCTTCAATTGACCACCTATCCAATCTATTACCGAGAAAAAATGGATCTAAAAACAAAGGAGTATCTTTTTTAGTGTCAATATCAACAAAATCAAGCTCAGCCTGACTTTTGTTCAACGCAAATTTTTTACTTATTTTCATATATTAGAATTGGCTTTTTTAAATCTTAATACTCAAACGGAATATGAAAGTTATCAGTTTGTTTGATGTGTACAATATCAATTTTGTTTCCTAAACCGAATTGTGACCTTAGTTGCTGACCATCAAGATTTGGATCTTAGAAGTAAATTTTGTGCAAAGTATTATTCGCTATTAGCTGTTCAAATATCTGTTTATCTACCTCCCGATTAAAGAATGGGAATGAGTAACCAATAACCACTACAATGGTTACTTCATCAATCATGTGCTTTACATGTTTCATTAAACGGCTGTGGTAGCCACTTTTTTCCCATGCGAAATTTAGTGCGGAACACATCTCTTTTTCTGATACAAAATTTAATACTGCTTCTTTTGAATTACAATTCTTCTTTTGGAATACACTTTCACGCCCACTTTTATCTAAACTGCTAAACCCTGCCCGCCCATTTAAATGGATCAGCGATAAGTTAGAATGTGATGCACTTGCTTCGAGATTAGGATAACAAGAAATCATTGAAGGCTGATATGAATAACCTGTTACATCATACTGTATATCTTCATTGTCACCAAAATTCATAGCTGCAAGCTGAACCTGAGAGTCATAGTTCCAACTGAGTATCTTTACGTTTTCCGGAAATTCACTATTATTCATTATGCCCACCAACCAGGGTAAATATCTTTTGTCGCGAGCCTCGTGGATAGTTTGTTTAATAGCGAAATACTGTGATAAAGTTTTTTTTAGATCATTGAGTTTGTCATGTTGACCAGTAATTTGAAGGTATTTTGCATAAGTATCCACATCTCCAAAGTCGTTTGCAAGCTTAGCTAATGTTTTTCCTGCTGCTTGAATCTTTTCTAAATAGATGTCTTCTTTATGTGCTGATGAATTAACAAATCCTGTAAATTTTTCCAGCTCATAAGCTAACCCGTTTATTTCAGGGGCAATAGGGAAATCATCGGGTATAGCACCTGCTCCAATCATATCAGGTTTATTCTTCCATATTGATCTTGCCAATGGTAAAGCTTGTGCGCTGGCACCAGCACCTAAATAATAAAGGATTTTTTCTTTTTTGACTTCTTCTATAGCCATAAGTGATTACATAATCCCCCAAACCTACTCCTCCTTTTCCAACAACAACGAGGAAATTTCCCTGCTTTTAAAAAATAGTTGTTGCCTGATGGGGTGTCGGAAGTGTGAATAACGTAAGCTAGATACGTTGTGGACGTAAGCAGGATAGGTTGGGTAACGTAAGCTAGATACGTCAGGGTACGTATGTAGGAAAGGTGTAAGGGGTATGGGTTTTGCTTGTTCTATATTATAGGTTTATGTTTTAATTATTTTTTAAAAACGTGGAAATTTCCCTGCGCGCTCATGCATAGCTCTGCTAACTTTGCAAATAAGTCTGCTAACTTTACAAACAGGATTGTTGATGTTGTAAAAGTTTATGATGTAGGCTATTTTTTACCAATAAATAAAACTGCTATGATTGTATTTATTGACTTAGGTAATCAGATTCCGGAAAACCACGTTGCATTTGCTTTTTATGACAGGCGTATGGAGCGTTTCGTTTCTTTCAGAGGGATCCATATATGGAACTCTGAGCAATCTTTTAGGCGGGATTATATCCCAAGTGATGAGTCTTTGGAATATTTCCTCAGTAAAATTCCCACTCATTTTAAACAAAACCGTTTGAACAATAAATCTATAACGATCGGTGATTAATTGTTTGACTGCTTCGATATACAGTACTCGGGCAGCTTATAGTATGGCGATCAGCAGTTTTTGAGTCCGCTTATTACAAAGTTGACTGTAGCATCTATAAGGTCAATGGCAGAGTCTTTGTAATTGCCAAAGGAGAGTTCCATTTGGAGTCCTTTGAAGGTGTTCCGACATATTTTGGTAGCCATGACGGTGTTGGGTTGACCATGTGCTTTATCAAATTCACCCGTTTCGATACCATAGATTATGATGGACTGGATGATGTTGTATTCGGTTTCGCTAAAGCGTTGTTTGATGACGTTGAATACGCACATGTTCTCTTCAAATGAATGAATCATTATTTTGTAGAGGAGTTGCCTCTTGCGGAGTGCTTTATGCCTGGAGTGGGCAAATGCGTTTAGTTTTTCGCAGGCGCTGGTTTCTTTTTCGATAGCGGTTACAATGTCGCTTTCAATGCTTTGTGCTTCTTTTTCGACTACTGCTTCAAAAATATTTTCTTTGGTAGCATAGTAATAATAGATGCTACTTTTCCCTTTCCCTACTGCTTTCGCAATATCTTCCATTGTTGTTTTGGCTAACCCGAATTGTTGAAACAGTTTTTGTGCCGCTTCAATAATTGCAGACTTAATCAGCTCATCTTTAGTCAACGCCATGGCGCAAATTTAATTTTTTCGTCTAATATAATACGCAAAGTATGTGGAAATAATAAAACATTCACAATATCATCGGATTCGTCGTCAGGAAATATCTTGTAATATGTGTGCAAAAAAAGCTTTTGTGATTCGTATTCGGCTGTTGCTGTAATTGAATAATAATATGCCGGCTGCACAGCAACAGATGCCTGCCAGTACATCCAATATATAGTGATGGCTATTGTACACTGCCGAAAACCATATACCTATGGTGAGGAGTGCAAAGAGCAGGTTGATTTTACCCAGCTTGTTGCACCAGCCATAGTAGAGCACCAGCAAGGGATAGGCGGAGTGCAGGGAGGGCATGGCGGCAAATACGTTGGAGCTCTTTTCGTACATGGAGTGAAAGAGGTGGATATGAAAGTAGTTGTCGAAATGGGCGAGACCGGCAGTGTTGCCTCTGGTGGCGGTGTCCAGCTGAAAGCCATGTAGCTGCACATACCAGGGTGGGGCGGCAGGGTAGCAGTAGTAGAGGGCAAAGCCAATGAGGTTGACCAACAGGAAGCTGAGGGCAAAGTAGAGAAACTGAGCCCGGTTTTTGTAAAAGAGGTAGGCCGCAAATGCCAGGGGAACGGGTACCCAACTGAGGTAGAAGAGCCCGGTGAGCACGTCTAAAAAAGTGCTGCGGTGCGCCAGCCAGTATTCGTTGGGGGTAAGCAGGTATGATGCGGTGCCGATGCCAAATATGTTTTTTTCGAGTTGGTAGAGCGATTCGATATGAACGGTTTGGTAGCGGTAGTTGGGGAAGGCCTTCATGTAGTCGAAGATGACCCAATAGATAATGAAGATGGAAAATCCGGTAATGAATTTGCGTGTGGCACGCGATAGAAAGTAAAGTGTGTTGATGAGCACGAGCAGGAATATTTGCTCGGGCTTGAAGCCGATGAGCAAGTACGAGAGCAGCAGGTATGCGCCACTGATGGCTCCCATGCCGAGGATGCTTTTGGCGCTCAGGAGTGTTGTCGGATTTTGGATGGTGCTACTGCTGTTCATGTGGTGTATCAATGTGGGTATGGTGCTCGGTTAATCCTATAGGGTTATGAGTGCTGGTGCTTAAAGTCGGAGCCAAACACTTTGTCCCAAAAGGAGGAACTGACACCGTAGCCTTTAGCGGCGTCGGCATAGTGGTGGCGCATGTGGTGCTCTTTTAGTTTTTTCCAGAATTTGTTTTTGAAATGGAAATGATGGAGTGCATAGTGGCTGATGTCGTAAAAGAGATAAGCAGCTACAAAGCCGGGGAAAAAGGCATATAAATGAGCACTGCTGAGTATAAGGGAAAAGAGGCCATAAAATCCGAATGCAAGCGGTATGCTTACAGAAGGGGGCATCACCAGGCGTTTGGCATCGTTGGGATAATCGTGGTGTACACCATGAAAGATGAAGTGCATACGGAGTCCCCATTTGGACTTGGGTACAAAGTGAAATACAAAGCGGTGCAGGAGGTACTCGGTGAGGCTCCATATAATGATGCCGAGCAGAAAGTAGAGCAGGAAGCTCATCAAGCTCAAGGCTGCTACTGCTATGGCCTGATAGCTGTAATAGGCTATGAGCGGAAGGTATATAATAAGGGGTACGCTGAAGTGTACTTTGGATAGTGCTTCAAAGAAGTTGCTTTGAAACATGCGTGTGGATTCTTTTGAGTTGGAGACAAAGTTTTTGCTCATTGCTTTAGGGTTTTATTCTTTCCGCAATAGTGATGCCGCTGCCGGTATCGCTGCCCTTCAGTTCTATATATACTACGTTGGGCGACCAGAAGGTTCCGCCATCTATTTTGAGGTACACCCGTTTGAGTACGGCATTGTTGTTGTTGATGTTGGCAAATACATAGTACTTGCCATCGGTGGCTTTGATGAGGTGTAGTGGCTTGGCGGTGTAGGATACGAAGCGGAGTTCCCAATGATCGGGTGCTATCTTTTTGGTGTGTAGTCCATAGGCATATCGGCGCTGGATGAAGTTGAGCTCGCGCTTGGGTACACCTTTTTCGGTATAGCGGAGCCAATACACATGCACCGGTTTTTCTTCGTTGAGGCTACCATCTTTTTCGTAGTTGAGCTCGTACATGATGGTGTTGGTGTTGGGTGTACGCTGTACATAGAAGAGCAGTTTGTCGTACTGCTGCGGTACCGGAAAGGTGTCTGCTTCGTTGAACGTGTTTTTGTCGGGTACGCCTTTGGCACTTGCACTATTGATGCCCGAAAGTGCGAGTGTGATGAGCAGGGTGGCCACTACGGCTATCTTTTGTACGGGTATGTTTTTTTGTGCGGCATCTTTTTGATCCAATGCTTTTTTGGCTTCTTTGATGCGACCTATGGCGGTTACATTCGTCATGACGGCCATAACGGTAATGGGGAGCGTGAAGATGCTCATGGTTTCGAATATATGAAATGGTATGCCGGGTACAAATAGTTTGTAGTCGCCACCGATATAGTGACCAGCTATGCCACAGGCAATGGCAGATAGGGCTATGAGTACTATGCGTTCCGGCCGCTGCATGAGCCCTCCTTTACACTCAATGCCCAGCCCTTCGGCGCGCGACCGGGTGTAGCTGACCATCATAGAACCGATCATAGCTATGAATGCAAATATGGAGCTGAGGAAGTAATGGTGTCCGACGAGGTAGTAGCAGATACCGAGAAAGAGGATGAGCTCGCTGTACCGGTCGAGTACAGAGTCGAAGAGTGCACCAAAGGTGGAGCTCATATTGCCGATGCGTGCTACCTGCCCGTCGAGCATGTCGAAGAGGCCGGCAAAGAGTACTAATGCACCTGCCCAGCCAACATAGGAGAGGTCGCCTCTGTTGGCTTGTTCGGCGCCGAATATAAATATAGCGGCTACACCAATGTTGAGGAGCAGGCCTATGACGGTGACTGCGTTGGGTGTGAGCCCGATACGGATGAGGAAGCGCACCAAGGGATGTATGATTTTGTAAATGCCTTGTTGCAGCCGGTCTCTTATACTTGTGCTACTCATAATGGTAGTGTTTAGAATATGCTGTTGTTGTTTAAAAATCGAACTTAAATCGTGCTCTTATTCCTGTGGACGATACGTTGGGATTGTCGAGGTAAGTAAATCGTTTGACGATGTCTATTCTGAAAAATTTTAAGATGTTGCCTACACCTACACTGCCTTCTATATAGGGTTCTTTGCCGAGAGAGAATGTGGTGGTGTTGCCATGGTCATCGACGGGTAGTCGGATTAAATCGTTGTTTGTTTTGTTGGGTGTGTTTTCGTTGCGTAGCCCGCCGTACAATGCTTTCATGCTGATGAATTCCCTGAATTTTAATTTCTTGAGCAAGGGTATTTTGTTGAAGAAAAAGCCATTGAAGCATTGGTCTATTTGTATGCTGGCATAGTGGTCGCTTACAAATTCGAGGAAGTTCATGAGGTTGTAGGATTGTAGTTGATAGGAATAACTTTGGTTGGCTCTGTGTATATCCAACAGGGGGTAGGGTACAGTGCCGAGCACATAGCCACCTTCGAGCACTACATCGGCATAGCCGAGCTGCGAGAGGTAAACACGTTTGTAAATATTGGCACTGATGTTTTGATAAGTATATTGCCCGCCCAGGAATCCGTCGATGCCGGCTATGCCTCTGAGTGTAAATACAGGATAGCGGTTGGGTAGTGGAATACGGTAGAGTTTGCCCTGATAAAATTCTTCGTGTGGTGCCCAGCGCAGCTCCAGCGAGAGCTCGGATGTGGTGAGGTCTTTGATGGCGCGCGATGTGTTGGTACTTTCGTAAGTAAGTCCTCCGGCTGCCTGCTGGCGCCAGTTTTTATAGCCGAGTTCGAAAGAGAGGTGGTTTTTGAATTCGTTGAGGTAATTGATTTTGTAGATGTCGTTGTAGAGCCATTTATCATTGACTCCGCGCTTGAACGAAAGAAAGATATTGTCTTCCTGAATGAACTGTAATTCCTGTCCCGGAATTTTCATGTCGTGCTGGAAATTGGCGCTTAGCTTTTTGACCGGAAACTCGTAAATAGATCTGTTGGTAAAGGAATAGATGCCGCCAAAATAATATTTCCATTGCTCGTCTTTAAACCCGTAAGCGGCATAGGATTCGAAATAAATTCTTTTGCTGAGTGCAGGGGTGGTGCGCCCGCCCACGCGTCCTCTGAAACCCTCAACAGGATTGAAGCTATAGAACGTATTGAATGGGCCGATTTCTACATAAGGGCTTGCCTTAACATAGCCTGCCAGCAGGAGCATACCCATGTTTAATGCGCGCTTGAAGGAGCGTGTATTTTGCAGGCTGTCTATATTGTTGTACACCACTTCCTCGGCGTATGTGAGGCTGTCGTGGCGGTTTTCTTTCCAGAAAGTGTCGCTTTTTTTAGTAGCCGATTTAAGGTGCACTACCGGGTCGCCTTTGAATATGGAGTCGGCTAATATTTGGTTGCTATTGAAGTTGCGGAAGGATACGGTTCGCTCGCCGAATATACCGCCATCACTGTTTTTGCTCAATCCGAAGTCGGCGGTCAATTTGCTTTTGCTGAGGTAGTAGCGACGATCGTTGTTGCGCTCGAATGCTAAATTGACGCTCATATTTTTGACCCAGTTGAGGTTAGCATGTTTGTTGACCCGCATATCTACTTTTTGTACCGCGTAGTTGCCGTCGAGTGTGATGTACATACTGCCCTGAAACAGGAAGTCTGCTTTGTTGCGCGGGCCAAAGGTAAGCTGCACCAAAGTGTCGCCGTTTTCCCGCAGTGTATCGATGATGTAAAATTTGTAAAAGTTTGGCGATAGATCGGCAATGGGACTGAGGAATTGATTGGTCATGACGGTGATATCATTGTTGTAGATATCAATATCCTGATATACATGTTTTAAATAAGTGGTCATACCATTATTGTCGATAAAGCTTTCGTCGAAAGTGATTTTCTTTTCGGCAGTAATGATTTGTTTGTGCTGTTGTGGTTTGCTGCGAAAGTAGTTGTCGGAAAGATTTTCCTGCATGTACAGCGGTAATAGTGCTTTGTCTTCGAGTGTTGTTGTATCGAGGTTTTGGGCTATGAAGGGGTATTTGCGCACCAATATATTTCTGCGCAGTTTTTCGGGTGTATTGCTGAGTGAGAATTGTATTTTTTCATATTGCTGATACGATACATAATCGTATTGTTTCATTCTATTGGCGGCCTTGTGTGCAATTACTTCGCGGATCAGTTCTACTGCTGGATTGTCTTTGTTGCGGTATTTACCTTTCTTGGCTTTAATGACTACTTCATGCAGTTGTTTACTGTCTTGTGTGAGTTTAATATTGACTACTTGTTCTATGCCGGGTGTTACATTGAAGGTGGCTGTGTTGTAACCTGCCAGCGATACTTTTATTTGACTGGCATTGCCATTGAGCTGGAGCAGGTATTTACCATCATCATCGCTGACTACACCTGCATTTGTTTGCGGAAAATATACGGAAACGAAACTGAGCGGCTGTTTGCTGCGTGCATCCACAATAGTGCCTTTCACAGTGGTTAACTGCGCCAGTAGTGTTACTGCGTGGAAAAGAAAAAAGGAGAGTAAAAGGGTAATCTTTCGATTCATAACGTTTTATTTAAAAACGAAGTTTTTTTGTAAGACATAGTTGTAAGTACATCCTACCAGTGTAGCTGTTATTATTTTGGCGCAGATATAGTTGAAAGGCGTGTATTGGGTGAGTAGCCAAACGCCTGTAATGTTGAGCAGGAAGTTGCCACACCATACGCTGATGTAGCGCAATACCTGTATGCGTAATGTATCCTGACGGCCATTGAATACCCAGTCGCGATTGATATAAAAATTGACGAGACCTCCGGCAATGACACCGATAGTATTGGCAAGGGCATACCATACACCAAATACTTCCTTGAGTATAATAGTGAGGAGAAAATCTACCAACGTGGCACTGAGTGCTGAGGTTTGTGCTTTGATAAACCGTATCATGACAAGTCGAGTTTGAAATAGACCAACAATTGCAGGATGAGATTGGTGTATAGGCCTGCGAGCACATCATCCAGCATTACACCCCATCCGCCCGGGAGTCGTTCCATCCGACGGATGAAGAGTGGTTTGCTGATGTCGAAATAGCGAAAGAGTATGAGCGCAGATAGTACCATCATGGGTGTGGCAGGCAGGAGTAAAAGACTGATGCACATACCTGCTACTTCGTCGATCACTACTTTTTTATCGTCTTTTCCCCAGTCTGCTTCTACTTTGTTGCCAGACCATATACCTAATATTAGTACGACAATTGTGAGTGTACATTGTCCTACGATATTAGGTTGAAAGATGTACCAGCAAAGTGCGGTGAACAGTGCGGCAACTGTTCCTCCGCCTTTGCCGATATATCCTATGCCTAGTGTGCTGGCTATTGTTTTGTGTAGTTGTTTCACTTTTATATTATAGTGCTTCTACTAAATCTTGATAGTAATCGAGTCCTAAATGTGTGATCAAATCTTCGCCCATAATATGGCGTAAAGTGTTTTGCAACTTGATCAATTGTTTGAAAATGTCGTGTTCCGGTTTGAGCCCCGGAGCTGTTTGTGGCGATTTAAAATAGAACGATAACCATTCCTGTATGCCACCCATTTCGGCGCGTTGTGCGAGGTCCATAAAGAGTGCGAGGTCGAGCACGATGGGTGCGGCGAGTATGGAGTCGCGACATAGGAAATTGATCTTGATTTGCATTTGATAACCCAGCCAGCCAAAGATGTCTATATTGTCCCAGCTTTCTTTATTGTCGCCATGAGGTGGGTAGTAATTGATGCGCACTTTGTGGTAGAGATCGCCATACAATTCAGGATTAATATCTGCATTCAATATCTCTTCGAGTACACTGAGTTTAGACACTTCTTTGGTTTTGAAGTTGTCCGGATCGTCCAGCACCAGTCCATCGCGATTGCCTAATATATTGGAAGAGAACCAGCCTCTTACACCCAATGCGCGG
Source organism: Bacteroidetes bacterium UBA1312 (assembly GCA_002307135.1). GTDB lineage: Bacteria > Bacteroidota > Bacteroidia > Chitinophagales > Chitinophagaceae > Rurimicrobium. Next base: position 24,937 of record DBTQ01000022.1, on the reverse strand, counting down.
GCTTGTAAGCCAGGAGCAACAATGGTTTTCATGAGGGTTTGTCCGGTTTTAAAATCTTTTCCTGCAAGAGGTACATTCAATTCTTTAGCTAAATCGATGAGTGCAGGAATGTCGCAGCTAAGGTTGGGCGCACCATTGGCAAACGGTACGTGTGAACTGATGGCTGCATAAGCATAGATCATGCTTGGTGCAATGTTTTCGTCATTGTTTCTTAATCCTGTTTCGAATGCCGTAATGGTTTGATGAACATCCGTTTCTTCAATATATTTTTCGGTTGATGCACACCATACCATCACTAAGCGCTCACAATTATTTTCTTCTTTGAATCGGCGGATATCTTCTATGAGTGCCTGTGCCAATTCCCATTTGGTGTTTTTCTGTTTTACATTTACACCGTCGAGGTTTTTTACATAATCTCTGTCGAAAACGGCTTGCATGGGTTTGAGTGCTTCCAGCTCAGGACGAATACTCTGTAATAGTGCTGGTTCGAGCACTTTGGCATTTAATGCCGCTTCATAGACATTGTCGGTGTACACATCCCAGCCTCCAAAAACGAGATCTTTGAGTTGGGCAAGTGGTACAAAATCCTTGATGAGGGGATAGCGGTTTTCAGTGCGTTTCCCCAGACGGATATTGCCCATTTGTGTCAACGATCCCACTGGTTGGGAGAATCCTTTGTTGATAGCAGCTACACCCGCAATAAATGTGGTGGCTACTGCGCCTAGTCCAGGCATTAAAATGCCCAGCTTGCCTGTAGCATCTTTAATTTGGTATTCCATTTTTGTTGTTTTAAAATGTTGATGATTAATTGTTGTTATTATGACGGGCTGCTTATAGCCATTTGTTTTGTTGGTACCATTTGAGCGTTTCTGTAAGCCCTTGTTCTAAATTATATTTCGGTTGATAGCCTAGTTCTTCTTGTGCTTTAGTGATGTTGCATTTCCAGTTTTCTGCTACGAGTTCTTGCAGTTTTTCTTTATTGAGCGTAGGTACTTTGTTGGCGCCACTGACTATTTCGAGCGTGCCGGCTATCACTTTTACGAGGCATAGGGGCACATGTATTTTGAGGGTACGCTGATCCAGCACTTTTTTGGTCATGGCAGATAAGGCATAACGATCGTAAACCTGACCATCTGAAACATGATAGACATTGCGTTTGATGGATTGGGCAAGTACACTAATGCTTAAACTTGCCAGGTCTTTGACATACACAAAACTCAACCACTGTGCTTTGCGTCCGATATAGGGTTCAATACCGTTTCGCAGCGTTCGGAACATAATGAAAATATCTTTTTCTCTGGGACCATATACCGCTGTTGGACGTAGTATGATTAATGGCAATCCGGGTATATTTGATAGCCGGCGTTCTGCTAATAATTTACTTCTGCCATAGTCTGTTACCGGATTAGGGAGCGATTTTTCACTGAGTGGATACTCATGATGATAAGGCACCGGACCTAATGCTGCAAGGCTGCTGATAAAAACAAATTTTCTTAATGGAAATTCTGCAGCTACTTCTGCAAGGTTGCTCGAATAGTGTGCATTGACGAGGTTATATTCTTCTGTGTTTCGTGCTTTGGTTAAACCTGCTGCATGTATTACATAGTCATAACCCGATTCTTTAAAATGTTTGCGGATATTGTCTTTGTCTGAAAAATCGATCAATACAAATTGTATGTCCAATGTTTTTAAATGTTCGATATGGCTGGATGGACGTATAGCTGCATATACTTCCAGCCCTTGTTGTAAAGCTGCTTCAATAAGATGATAACCTACAAAGCCACTTGCGCCGGTTATCAATATTTTGCCATTCATTGTTATAGTGCTTTTTCGTAAATCCTGTATCTTTTGTACACTGCACCATTGATATGTTCAATGGCGCGGTTCATCATCTCATTGTCTTCTAATATCCACGATGCTTCTGCCCGTGCCATGTTTTTTTCTAAACCTTTTTGAATAATGGTTGCATAAAAAATGGCTTCGATGCCCATTTTTCGATAGGGTGCTGTAACACCTAATGCAATGACCCGGATGGCATTTATTTTTTTTCTTTGAAATAGGAGCTTGAAAATGCCGCTTGGTAGTAATCTTCCTTTTTTAATTTTAATCTGTATCTGATTGATGTCCGGAATGCACAATGCAAAGGCTACAGGCTTGCCTTCGTGTTCTGCCACAAGACAAAAATCAGGATCCAATACCAACTTCAAATCCTTAGCCATATAGTTAAATTCATCGTTAGTCATTGGTACGAATCCTAGATTTTTGTCCCAAGCATTGTTATATACCTGCCTCAATCCATCTACCTCTTGTTTAAAGTTTTTTAAATTTCCGGGTCTTATGGTAATGCCTTTGTTTGCCAGCCGTAAACGAATACTATCCATGAGCCGTACAGATTTGTCGTTGAGGTCTGTAGCGGGTATGTTGTATGCCAGAAGGTCTGTTTTTTTGTTCAGGCCTGCATCTTCTAATAGTGCCGAATAGTAGGGATAATTATAGGTCATCATGGCTACAGGCGGGGTGTCGAAGCCTGTAACTAATAAGCCACATGTTTCGTTGGTGGTGGGGTTGACCGGACCAATGATGGTTTGTAGTCCGTGTTCACGCAACCATTGTTCTGCATGACTGAGTAGCATGGTTACTATTTCGCGATCGTTGATGGTGTCAAAAAATCCGAAGAAACCATCTTTAGTATGATTGAAGGCATTGTGGTTGTTGTTGCATATAGCAGCTATGCGTCCTACAATAACATCATTGTCGTAAGCCAAAAATAATTGTAGGGAAGAGTGTTGTAAAAATGGGTGCTTAGTCAATAGGTCCCTTTGGGCAATAAACAGCTCCGGAACATAATTCGCATCATTTTTATATAGCTCGTGCGGGAAGTCAATAAATGACTTCAATTCCTTTTTGTCCGAAACAACTTTTATGTATTTCATACGGCCTGTGCAGTTAGTTGAAATCCTTTTGTTACTTGCTGGTAAGCTTTTTTCAATTTGTCTATAGCTTCGTCTATTTGTGCAAATGTGTGTGTAGCCATCAACGAGAATCTAATGAGTGTGGACTCCGGACGTACAGCAGGTGATACTACGGGATTGACAAATACACCTTGTTCCTGTAGTATTTTGGTGATCATAAAAGTTTGTTCGTTGTTGCGGATGTAGATAGGTATAATTGGCGTTTCGGTAGCGCCAATGTCAAATCCGGCGTCCTGCAATAATTGCATAGCATAATGCGTATTGCGCCACAATCTTTCAATATGTTCGTGTTCTGATTGAATAATATCGAGTGCTGTAATAACACTTGCCACAGATGCAGGCGACATACTGGCACTAAACATAAGGGCGCGAGCATGGTGTTTGAGGTACTCAATAGTGGTGTGGTCTGCAGCTACGAATCCGCCTAATGAAGCCAATGATTTACTGAAGGTGCCCATAATCAAATCGACATCATTGGTCACTCCAAAATGCGATGCGGTTCCTGCTCCTTTATAACCCAATACGCCCAAACCGTGCGCATCGTCCACCATCACATTAGCACCATACTGTTCTGCAAGCTGTACAATTTCGGGTAGTTTTACAATGTCACCTTCCATGCTGAATACTCCGTCAACAGCAATTAATTTGATGGCCTCGTCGGGTAGTTTACTGAGTTTGTAGTCCAGGTCGTCCATATCGTTATGTGCATATTTGACCACACGCGAAAAGGATAAACGAGTACCATCAATGATGGAAGCATGATCGTATTCGTCCAGAATAATATAATCATTGCGCCCTGTAAGCGAAGAGAGGATGCCAAGGTTGGCCTGAAACCCGGTGCTGAAAACGAGTGCTGCTTCTTTTTTGGTATAGGCTGCCAATTTTTCTTCCAGCTCGAGGTGTATGTCCAGGGTTCCATTTAGAAAACGAGATCCCGCACATCCGGTGCCATACTTTTCAATGGCTTTTTGTGCTGCTTCTTTAATGCGGGGATGATTGGTTAACCCGAGGTAGGAATTGGATCCAAACATCAACACGCGTTTATTATTAATGGTTACCTCGGTGTCCTGAGCAGATGATATAGGCCTGAAGTATGGATAAATACCAGCTATCCTGGCTTCTTCTGCCGCTGTATATGCGTTTACTTTATCGTGTAATTTTTTACGCATTCGTCTTGTTTTTAGATGAAAAATATAAACAGACCATTTGTCTTTATTTCTTTTAGACTAAAATCGTATTTTGGTCTAATGTTCGACAAATGTAATGTTCTATTTTCCAGATGAACAAATTTATTTTACGAATGAGTACTTTCTAAATGTATAGTGAATGGATGCTTGTATGTCGCTCAAGGGGCTTAAATGAGCCATTGTTCGGGCGATTCAGGAGCGGATAACAGCATGAAAATAGGGGTGTAAACTTTATGGATTTTGTGTCAGATATTTTGTGTCAGACAAGAATATTATTAATGCCGGTGCTTGATTTGAAAGGCGGTACTTAATAATACGATAATAAGAAACTAACACAATCATAACCTTGAGGGTGTTCTTTTGTAAGGAATGTAAAATTTATAAAAAAAGAACATTTTCTGATAGGATGAAATTTATAAAAAAGCATACTCCGATGTATCGGGGTTGGTATAAGTTAGCTGGAATTGTGTCGTTCGTACTGTTGTTGCAAAATACGGAAGCGAGGGCGCAAAAGGACACATTAAGAGTGATGGCATATAATGTATTGAATTATGGTGAGTACCCGCTTTGCCAAGGGCCGAATGGCTTGTATCATGCTTATTTGGACACAATAGTACAGTACACCAATCCGGATGTTATTTCTTTAGAGAAAATGGGCTCTATAAAAACGGGACCCACTGATTTTAGTTATAGTGCAGCTATCAGTTTTGGCGATTCTATATTAAAGTTTGCTTTAAATGCTGCTTACCCGGGCAGATACGCTTATTGCCCGTTTACCAATGCAGCTGCATCAAGCGATATGTCGATACTGTTTTACAATCAGAATAAATTGGGCTATGTAGCTCTGTTGTGTTCTTATGTAAATATTACGGACTTTAATACTTATAAATTGTATTACAAAGACCCTAATCTGGCCACTACGCACGATACTACCTTTCTTTATTTTACAGTTAACCATGATCAATCCGGATCGTCGAATGATGCAGTAAGGGGTGCTCAAATTGTTGGTGAAATGCAGCAAATAAAGACTCATTTTAGTCACTTAGCTAACCATATTAATATGGGCGATTTCAATACAAGAAGTACGTCGGAAACTTGTTATCAAACGCTGGTAGCTCCTGCTGATACTAATTATCGTTTTTATGATCCTCCATTTACCCCGGATAATAAACTGACTTATCCTGCTAACTATGATGCCAATCCAAATGCATATAGTGCTTACCTGACTACCTCTACTAGATCGTCTGCTAGTGTGCCCAATAGCTGTGGAACGAGTGGTGGTGCAAAGGGTTGGTACGATCATATTTTTATTTCGCCATGGATATTGAATAACACTAACTATGTAAAATATATTCCGAATTCCTATCGCACTATTGGCAATGATGGGCATAGGTTAAGTATTTCGATCAATAACAATTCTACTACGGTAAATACGGCTGCACCGGCAAGTGTTATTAATTCACTTTTTCAAATGTCTAATAAATATCCGGTGATGGCAGACCTTGAAGTGAGCTATAATACAACGGGAACAAGCCCGGCTGATCCTGAGGTGCCACTTGGATTGCACGATATGCTACTGCCTGATGAGAAAGTATTTATTGTGAATCCGGTGAGTGTTGAAATTGGTATTTCATTTTCTGCTCCTTTTATGGGGCGAAAGGTTCGTGTATCCTGTTATGATATGTATGGTCGTTTGTTGCTGGATGAAAAAGTGCGGATTGATACGGAGCTGGTTCAGCTTCCATTTGAGGCGGAAAAGGGTATTTATTTTATTCGTGTTTCAGACGATACCAGAATACTTTTCGTTGGCAAAATGCTGAAAGAATAAGAGCATTTTTATTTGGGATCCAACGATTCATTTTTTCAGAATGATGTTTAGGAAAATGATGTTGCGCAAATGTTGCTTAATTGTGTCTTGTCGATTTAAGTAAACAGGTATTTGTATGCAAAATGGCCTCTATTGGCGGCAAAGGTTATGTAAATATTAGCGCAAGGTTAAGTCATTATTACGCTGACGTTATGCTATGCTTATCAAATTATAATCAGCATTTTTTGTAAAATCCCAACCTATACTTTTACAAAACTTTTAGAAAAAATGGATAGAATGTTACTTAAAAAGGGTGGTTTTTTACTGCTGTTATTGTCAATTTGGAGCAATGGTTTATTCGCAGGAATTATTAAGGGAACTGCAACAGATAAGAAAACAGGAGAACCCATAGTTGGCGCAGTTGTATTGTTGGATAATGGATCAATTCATTTGAATGCTACTACCGGATTGGATGGTACTTATACTGTAAAGAATGCCCCTGTAGGTACTTATAATATTGCTATTAAATATTCGGGTTATGAAGTAGAAGACCAACAGGTAACTATTACAGAAAGGCTTCCTGATGTTGTTGTAAACCTTGCGGTGTATCCCAAAGCTAAAGAATTAAAAGAAGTACAAATTCGTACAAAATATAAAAATGGTTCTGAAGAGCAGGCGCGCAATATAGAGAAAAGCTCCGATGCTCAGGTAAATGTAATGTCTGCAAGAGCAATACAACTTTTGCCGGATATTACAGTGGCTAATGTACTTCAGCGTATATCTGGAGTGGCTGTTCAGCGTGATGCAACCGGTGAGGCTCGTTATGCAATTATTCGGGGTATGGATAAACGCTATAATACCACCACTGTAAATGGAATAAAAATACCAAGCCCGGATGATAAAGCTCGGTATGTGCCGATGGATATTTTCCCGGCTGAAATTTTAGAAAGACTTGAGGTTGTAAAATCGCTCACACCCAATATGGAAGCCGATGCAATAGGAGGAACCATGAATATGGTTTTGAAAAGTGCACCGGATAAACTAACTGTTCATGCCAGTGCTGCTACAGGTTTTAATGAAACACTTTTGGACAGAAGTTATACTAGTTTCAATTCGTCTGTAATTAATAGTCAGGATCCTTACCGAGCTAACGGTGCGGCTTACAATGCTACAGCCAACGATTTTGCGCGCAATAATCTTGTCTTTAATCAGAACAATGTAAAACCCAATAGTTTGTTTAGTCTTACACTGGGTAATCGCTTCGGCAAAAACAAAAAGCTGGGAGCTATATTTTCCGGTTCTTATCAGAATACATTTAAGGGAAGTTCTTCTATTTTCTTCAAACCTTCGGCGCAACCTGACATCAATAATGTGGCGCAATTCACGGATCTAGAGATCTATAAGTACGATAAACAACAAACACGTACAGGCTTGCATGGCTTAGTTAATTACGATTTCAATAGTAGAAATACGATTTCACTATATGGTCTATTTACACAATTGAATGAGCAGGAGTCGCGATACATTATTGACACCGCAGTGTCTATTCAACGTACGGGTGCAGGAACCGGACCTGTAGATATTTATCGTCGTTCTGCGGTTCGTAAACAAAATATTTCCAGCGTGTCTTTGAAAGGGAAGCATGAGCTTACGGATAAAATTTCTGCTGATTGGACACTTGCTATTAGTCGTGCAAAACGTGATGTGCCTGATATGGCTGAGTTACATACCTCTACTGGTGTACAAAGAGATGGTGCTACCGGAAATCTTACGGCTATTCCGGAAACGATTAATAGTGTGCATCATAGCTGGGAGAATACAACCGAGCAAGACCAACAGGCTTTTGTGAATTTACATTATACACCAACCGTTGCAAAAAGAGATATCGAATTTTCTGCTGGTGGTATGTATCGTCATAAGACACGAGATAATTATTATAATGATTATAAGCTAACAGGTCTTTCTGGAAAAGGTGCTACTTATAATAGTATTATGACAGATTCACTAGCTATTACTACAGGTGGAGGAAAAGGTACTCAACCTATTAATGATCTTACTTACACTTCTTACGAGAATATCAGTGCTGGATATGTACAGGCTAAAACAATGCTTGGTAAAAAACTGCAAGTACTTGCGGGCGTGCGTGTAGAGCATACGCACCAGCATTATGAAATGGCAGAGGATCCTAAAGTATTTGTGGGTCAGAATGGAACATTTGATTATTTGGATGTGCTACCAGGACTTCATCTGAAGTACAAGTTGAATCCTAAAACTAATATTCGCTTATCATATTTTGAGTCGATTACTCGACCTGCATTGTTTGAATTAGCACCTCAGGGTTTTAGTGGAGAAGAGTTTTCGGAGCATGGCAATCCTTATTTGAAGCATACTGTTGCTCAAAATATTGATCTTCGGTATGAATGGTTTCCTAAAGGGGTAGATCAGATATTGGTTGGTGCATTTTACAAAAGCATGCTTAACCCAATCGAGTATTCATTGGATCCATTGAGTGGACCATCGGCATTGGATATTGTACCTCGTAATCCAAATGGTACTGATAGTACGGCTTCTCGCGCTACTAATTTTGGATTGGAATTGCAGGTAACAAAGTTCTTCCACTACTTTGGGGTATCATTTAATTACACTTACACAAACTCCAGCATACATGCGGTTGTAATCGATTACCATAATGATCCGGTATCGAACACTTATAAGAAAACTCCAGTTGAAGTAACTCGTCCACTTCAGGGACAAAGCGCCCATATCGGCAATTTATCGCTCCTTTATAAAAACCCGGTGATGGGTCTAGATGCGCAACTTGCGCTAGCCTATACGGGAGAAAAGATTGCGTTTGTATCGAATTTTAAAGACCTCAATTATTGGCAAAAAGCGCTAATGCTTTTAGACTTTTCTGTAGAAAAACGCATTACTAAAGGGATATCTATTTATGCAAAATTGAATAACCTTCTGAATACTGCCACTATCGTAGAATTGAGACAGGATAAGACCCGTTTTGTAAGCACCGCTCCGGGTAATTATTATCAGCTTCCTTATCAGGATTTACCCAATTCTGTTATTGTGCGGAAAGAACTTTTTGGCCGTAACTATTTAGTGGGTATTCGTTTCAAACTTAATTAATTCAGCATTTACACTTAAAACAAAAACAAAACAAATAAAAATGAAAAAACTAAACAAAGGGATACTCGCATTTGGTGCGTGTTTGGCACTTTTTTCTTCTTGCAAAAAAAGTGATAACACAAATATTTCCACTCCACCGTTGCAGATAGGTAGCCCTGTAAGCGATGCAAGTCCACTATGTGGTGCGATTAAAGGCACAATGCTTTCCGGAAAAACATACACTATCGGTTGTGATGTAGTTGTAAACAAAGGTGATACTTTGGTGCTTCAAAGTGGTGTTCGGGTAAATGTATCAGGACTATATTCTATTACAGTAAAAGGCGTATTGATTTCATTAGGAACAAAAGCTGCACCAAACTGGTTCACTGTAGCTGGTATTACTAAAACAGACGGAGCTAATTTAGATCCTAATACAGATCCGGCATTTGGTGGTCAATGGTTGGGTATTGCCTGCGATACAAGCTGTACTTTGTTGGTTGCTAAATGGACGCATTTTGAGTATTGCGGTGGTGCATGGGGTACCCCAACTGTTGCCAATGTAAAGGCTGCTGATGCAAGTCGTCATATACTTTTCCAAAACCCTAATGGCGTTCTTGTTGTGGAAGATAGCTGGTTTTATGGTTGTAAAGATGATGCAATCCGTCTTTCTTCAGGTAAATTTTCTATTATGCGTAATACCGTAGAAAAATGTGGATTCCAAGGCGGAGACGTATTCAATGCGAAGAGCGGTTCTGTAGGAGACATGGCTTACAATGTATTTGTAGGTACTGCTACCAATGGTACTAAAGCATCTAACAAAGGTGGTGTTGGCGATCAAACGCATGTTAATATGTATAACAATACCTACATCAATGGCGGCTGGCGTCAAATTCAGACTGGTCGTGCTGGCGGTATCAATTATGAAGAAGGTTCTTACGGTACAGCTTACAATAACCTTATGGTGAATTGTAAATATGGTATTCGTATCGTTAATAGCCCTGCTGCTGATACTGCTAAAATGCATTATGGTAATACATGGCAATATGGTGATTCATTGAGTATTGTTAACCAATTCTATCCACAAGGATATATTACGGTTCCGCAAACATCTGATGTTCCTACGCCAAGTACATTCTTGCCAACTGGTTATTTATTAGGAGGTGTTTATAATGCTCCAACGCTTGTTGGTCAAAATAATCCAATGTTTGTTAACTTCAAATTGCCTAACGCATCATCAGTAGGTGTTAATGGTATTGCTCATGCAAATGGTTCAGACTTCCATCTTCAAAGTTCATCTCCATGTATTGGAAAAGGCTATACTGGATTTGCTCCTGTTAAATCGGTTCCGGTTGATGTGAACTACGGTGCAACAGAAATTACCCTTCCGGGTAAAGATATGGGTGCTTACCAATCTGATGGAACAGGTAATCAACACTAATCATTATCGTATCAATTTTTTCAATTAAAAAGCCCCTTGCCTTATATGCAGGGGGCTTTTGCTGTTTGATTATAGTGAATTAAAATTATAGAAAGTCGGCATTTGTTGAACAGCTTGAACATGCACTATCGAAAAATATTATTGTACTATCGAATTATGATGTGCATTATGATGTCTTGTAATTTGGCAGAATCAACATAATGCTATTACCTTTGTTTAACGGTGTTAGATTTTTATAGCATTGTAAAATAAAAGTGATGGCAAGTAAAGATCGGATACTGCGGCTGAAAGAAGAGACGAGAAATAATATTCTTCATGCTGCGTTGGCAATCGGTAAAAACGAGGGTTGGCAAGCATTGAGTATGCGTAAGATTGCGGATATGATTGAATATACTGCTCCCATTATTTATGAGTATTTTGATAATAAGGATGCCATACTATCAGAGCTTACTTGTAAAGGGTTTGCACATCTCTCAGAAAGAATGGAAAAGGCCAAAGCGAAGCATCGGTTGCCGGGAAAACAACTGGAAGCCATGTGGATGGCATATTGGAATTTTGCCTTTGAAGAAAAAGAATATTATCAGTTGATGTTGGGCGTAGAAATGAGTTGTTGTGTGATGAAATCAACGCCTTCGAGTATGAAAAAACCTTCTGAGTTGATTAGTGATGTGATCAGGGAATTAATGAAATCCAAGAAACCTTCTGATGATGAGATTTGCAAATGGTATTATACCTTTTGGTCAGTGGTTCATGGGCTGATCTCTATTAATATTGTACGTCAGGGTGTTTCTGATGAAATTAACCAACAAGTTTTATCTAACGCATTAACAGGAATCATTCATACACTTTCCACTTAATTTTTTGATACATTGGCTGAACGGCGTTGAATACAATAACACTCGAATATGCCGAAGCATTATCCGCTTAAATTATAATTGTCCCTGTTTTACTACTCGAAAAAAATCAATTTTGCACCAATTTTTTGTCCTTTAAATTAACACCGTTAAACTATTTATTACTGTTATGAAATTTGCCCCTTTAAGTTTTTTGATACTACTGTACAGTTGTTCTCCAAAACCTACACAAGTGCCGTCAGCCCCTGCCTCGGCTTCTGTTGTCACTATATCCTCTGCCTCTGCGACGACACAAAATGACTATACTGCCTCTATCCAAGGAAAAGTAAACGTGGAAATTAGACCGCAAGTAGAAGGCTATTTAGAAAGAATATTTGTAGATGAGGGCTCCTATGTAAAAGCAGGTCAGCCGCTATTTAAAATAAATGATCGCCCTTATCGGGAGCAGATCAATAGTGCAAGTGCAAGCCTGCACGCAGCAGAAGCCTCAATATTAAATGCACAGCTCGAAATTGATAAGCTCACACCATTGGTACAAAATAAAGTGATCTCGGATATTCAGTTAAAAGCTGCACAAGCTACATTCAAAGTTGCTAAAGCCAATGCAGAACAAGCTAAAGCGATAGTTGCTACAGCACGGATTAATCTAGGTTATACGTTAATTACTGCACCGGTAAGTGGTTATATCGGCCGCTTGCCTAAAAAACAAGGTGCACTTATTTCTAGAACTGATGCAGAAGCATTGACTAATCTATCTGATGTGCATGAAGTGTATGCGTACTTTTCATTAAGCGAAAATGACTTTGTGCATTTTAAAATGCAATATCCGGGTAACACCTTAGAAGAAAAGTTGAAAAATCTTCCACCGGTTTCATTGTTGCTTTCTGACAATACGCTTTACCCGATTGCAGGTAAAATTGATATGATCGATGGTCAGTTTGACAAGAATACCGGTGCTATTACATTTCGTGCAGTATTCGCAAATGGTAAAGGATTGATCAGGTCTGGAAATACTGGGAAAGTAAGGCTTACTCAGCAACATCAAAATGCGTTGCTAGTGCCACAGTCTGCAACGATGGAAATACAAGATAAGGTATTTGTATTTACTGTAAATGCAGGCAATAAAGTGAATAAGCAACCGATTACTATTAGTGGTAAAAGTGGCAGCAGTTACTTGGTTACGGAAGGCGTGAAACCCGGGGATCGTATCGTGTTCAGCGGATTGGATCGTTTACAGGACGGTACTGTAGTAAAGCCCGAACCTGTACAACAAGCTGCATCTTTATCTATGAACAATTAAAATTATGCTGCAATAAAATGCAGCTCTTTATAAGCGGGTAAGGCTTACCCTATAAGCGGTAATATACTGTACTGGCGTAGCCTTGCCCCTAATACTACTTTAACTTCCTCCAAATAAAAACAAGATGTTTAAAAAATTTATTGAAAGACCTGTATTGGCTACCGTGATATCGATTTTACTGGTGATACTGGGCATATTGGGGTTGACCAGATTGCCTTTGCAGAAGTTTCCGGACATCGCCCCTCCGGCAGTTCAGGTAACTGCTTTATATCCGGGTGCCAATGCCGAAACAGTATTGCGTTCTGTCGCGCCTTCACTGGAAGAATCCATCAATGGAGTAGAAAATATGAGTTATATGAGCTCCACCGCAAGCAACGATGGAACACTTGTTATCACGGTCTATTTTAAATTAGGAACAAATCCGGATCAGGCAGCGGTCAATGTACAAAATCGTGTAGCGCAAGCCACGGCTCAATTACCTGCTGAAGTAGTGCAGGCGGGTATTTCTACAGCTAAGCAACAGAACAGCTTGATAATGGTTGTTGACTTGTATAGCGATGATGCTAAAACGTATGACCAAACATTTTTGGCCAACTATGCGCAAATCAATATCATCCCGGAAATTAAAAGAATTTCGGGTGTAGGGCAAGCAATGATTTTTGGCGGTAGTAAAGATTACTCTATGAGGGTATGGCTAAAACCCGCACAGATGGCGGCGTATGGGCTTACCCCTAAAGAAGTGATGGCGGCCATACAAGATAAAAGTCTGGAAGCGGCACCCGGCAGGTTTGGAGAAAGCAGTTCCGAATCTTTTGAATATGTGATCAAATATAAAGGTAAACTGACCAAACCTTTAGACTATGAAAATATTGTTATCCGTTCTAATAATGATGGTTCTATGCTGCGTCTTAAAGATGTAGCGCGGATAGAATTGGGAGCATACACTTATGGCAACTTCACTCGTGTTGATGGTAAGCCCGGTATCAATATCGCTATGTTTCAACTTACAGGATCGAATTCTAATGAAATACAAATTGCGGTAGATAAGCTCATGCAAAAAGTAGCTAAGGATTTTCCGAAAGGCGTTAAATACCTGAAACTTTATAATACAAAAGACACGTTGGATCAGTCTATCGACCAGGTAAAGCACACATTAATAGAAGCTTTCATTCTGGTCTTCATTGTTGTATTTCTTTTCCTTCAGGATTTTCGTTCAACGCTTATTCCGGCTATTGCTGTGCCTGTAGCTATTTTGGGCACATTCTTTTTTATGTCGTTGCTTGGGTTTTCTATTAACCTGCTGACACTTTTTGCATTGGTGTTGGCAATTGGCATTGTGGTAGATGACGCTATTGTGGTGGTAGAAGCGGTACATGCTAAAATGGAACATAAACACCTTCCACCCAAGGCTGCTACAGTTTCGGCAATGAGTGAAATAACAGGCGCTATCATTTCTATTACATTGGTGATGTCTGCCGTGTTTCTACCTGTCGGATTTATGGAAGGATCGACCGGTGTTTTCTATAGGCAGTTTGCATTTACATTGGCTATTGCGATTGTTATTTCAGCAGTGAATGCACTAACGCTTAGCCCGGCACTTGCAGCACTTTTTCTGAAGGAGCATATAATTGTCAAGAACGATGAAATGGTTACAAGAACTTTTAAAGAGAATTTTTTTGCAGGCTTCAATTCCGGATTTGATAAAATTACCCGCAGATACATTGGTAGTCTTCGTTTCCTCATCCGTTACAAATGGGCGAGTATGGGCGGTCTTGCAATTGTAATTCTAGCTACCATATTTATGGTTAAGAAAACGCCTTCCGGTTTTATCCCGTCGGAAGATCAAGGGTTCATCGCTATTTCCATGTCAATGCCGGCTGGGGCTTCATTGGAGCGGACAACGGCAATCATGAAAGATGTAGAAACGATATTGACACCTCTAAAAGCAAACAGAACATTAATGGGGCTCTCCGGTTTTAATATGCTTACCCAATCGTCGAGTCCATCTTCCGGTGTGGCTTTCATTAACCTGAAGCCCGCTAAAGATAGGGGTGATGTGAAAGATATCAATGCCATTATGGATTTAGTAAGACAGAAATTGTCCGTGATTAAAGATGCAAATTTCTTTGTATTCACTTTCCCTACAGTGCCGGGATTTAGTAATGTGGACGGTATTGATATTGTGCTGCAAGATAAGACTGGTGGGCCGTTGGATAAATTTAGTGGTGTTGCAAATAACTTCATAGGAGCATTGATGCAGCGAAAGGAAATAGCTGTTGCCTTTACTGCCTTTAAAGCTGATTATCCACAATTGCAAATGGATATTGATGACGAAAAAGCGGAACAGTTTGGCGTGAATGTGAAGGATATTTTGCAAACGATGCAGACCTACTTTGGTAGTACTCAGGCTTCTGATTTTAATCGATTCGGTAAGTATTATCGGGTAATGGTGCAAGCAGATAAAGATGAACGTGCTTCGCCCGAATCCATGAACGGAATTTTTGTAAAGAGCAGAAGCGGTGCTATGGTTCCGGTTAGCAGCCTTGTTTCGTTAAGACGTGTATATGGCCCTGAGACTGCCTCTCGTTATAATTTGTTTAATTCTATTGGTGTAAATGCTATTGCTAAACCGGGTTATAGTTCCGGAGATGCGATCAGGGCAGTTGAAGAGGTTGCTGCCGCATCTTTACCTTCCGGATATGGTTTTGAATTTAGTGGTATGACTAAAGAAGAGATTTCTTCCGGAGGCCAATCTCTAGTCATTTTTGCGCTTTGCTTATTATTTGTTTATTTCTTGCTGGCGGCTCAATACGAAAGTTATATCTTACCGATAGCAGTAATCTTATCTATTCCTACCGGTATTTTCGGTGTATTTCTAGCCATTGGTTTGAAAGGAATTGAAAACAATATTTATGTGCAAGTTGCATTAGTAATGCTGATCGGATTATTGGCTAAAAACGCAATCCTAATTATAGAATTTGCGGTACAAAGAAGAAGGTCTGGTAAAACCTTATTGGCCGCAGCACTGGAAGCTGCCCGATTGAGATTACGGCCAATCATTATGACTTCGTTGGCATTTGTTGTCGGGTTGATACCGATGATGAGCGACAATGGGCCATCTGCATTGGGTAATCATTCTATCAGTATAGGAGCTGTTGGCGGTATGGTCAGTGGTGTTATTCTTGGCCTGTTTATTATCCCTGTTTTATTTATTGTGTTCCAATTTCTTCAGGAAAAAATAACCGGAGCACCCATACACTAACTATTAATGAATCTAAAGAAAAAATAAAATCGATTGAACATGAAATCATTTATCAATAAATATCTTCCCTACATTTTTTCGTTTACCATGCTTAGCGCTTGCAGTGTAGCTAAAAATGTGGCGGTACCGACAGCTGATTTACCTCAAAGCTATAGAAATGGTATCAGTAGTACAGGCGATACAAATACCATCGCAGATATACCTTGGAATACTTTTTTCTCCGACACATCCTTACAGATGCTGATTGATAGCGCTATTCGCAAAAATTTTGACCTGCAAATTGCATTGAAAAATATGGAGGCATCATCATTGTTGTATCGTCAGGTAAAGTGGAATTATGTGCCGGACCTGAGGTTGCAACTGGGTGCAGGTTCCAACAGACCATCCGACAATAGCCTTAATGGAATTAGTGCGACACAGTTTTTGAATACTACGCATATCGAAGATTTTACGGCGGCCGTCGGATTGTCTTGGGAAGCAGATATTTGGGGTAAAATACACCAACAAAAGAAAAGTGCATTAGCAGCCTATTTGCAAACGGCAGAAGCTCGAAAGGCAATACAAACAAATATTGTTTCGAGTGTTGCCCGTGGATTTTATAACCTTATAATGGTCGAAACACAATTGGCTGTTGCTAAAAGAAATTTGGCCTTGAACGACAGTACCTATCGAATGATTAATTTTCAGTTCGAAGCCGGTCAAGTAACGTCACTAGCGGTAGAACAAGCCCAAGCGCAAAAACTTGTGGCAGCACAATTGATACCTCAATTAGAACAGAATCTTGCCTTACAGGAAAACGCTTTAAGCTTACTAGCAGGAAGCCTTCCGGAGCATATAATAACTAATACAAAGCTGGAGACAATAATTGTATCTGATCAATTGTCAACGGGTGTTCCATCTGCTATGCTGAGCCGCAGACCTGATGTAAAAATATCCGAATTGGCATTGACTATGGCCAATTCAAAAGTGGGTATTACCAAAGCGAACATGTATCCTGCGCTAAGCATTACGGCAAGTGGCGGTATCAATTCTTTTAAATCGACTAATTGGTTTAATATTCCTGCATCATTATTTGGACAAGTAGCAGGCAATTTATTACAACCATTATTAAATAAAAAGCAATTGCGCACGCAATATGAAGTTGCTAAAGTGGAGCGGGAGAAGACGGTATTGCAATTTCGGCAAACGGTTTTGTTCGCTGTTGGAGAGGTTTCCGATGCATTGGTAAAGTTGGAAAAACTTTCGGCGCAACATGAAATTGCAGCTTGCCGTACTAACATATTGAAACAGGCCACAGCAAATGCCGGTTTATTATTTGAAAGTGGGATGGCCACTTATTTGGAGGTGATTACAGCACAAAGTAATGTATTGCAAAGTGAATTGGATATAGCTGCTATCCGCCGCGACCAGCTTATTGCTACAGTAGATTTATATCGCTCTCTTGGCGGAGGATGGAAATAATATTAACCACTAAAACAGAAACACATGAACAAGCTTAGAACAATCAATACGATCGGTGCCAATTCTGTATTTACCAAAACGGCTATCGAAACACAAGGCGATTATACCGAAATGGAAGCCCTTTTGCCCCAATGCAGCAGAGAAGAAATAAGACATATTCATCCATTACAAACCATAGAGTTGGAAGCGTTAGACGGTAAATTGGGTATCATTTTACCTGATAGACGACTAATCATCAAACCGGGTCAGGCTTTTCAAATTCCCAAAAATATGGAACATGCATTTTATAATGCCGATGAAAAACCCGTCCGTTTTAAAAGTATTCTTAAGCCCGCTTTACATACCGAATGGCTGGCTAAGGAGATCGTAGCAGCGACCCATAGAAAGCAATCCAAATGGATATCTACAATAGAGCATTCCTACATTCTTAGCCAAATTAAGGGAGAGTACTATCGTTCTGGCGTGCCTATAGTACTTCAGAAAATACTCCATCCTCTATTGGCCAACATTGCCATATTTTTAGGACTCCATAAAAAAGTAAGGCCGGTGTATTAATTGGCTGAACAACATTACTCAGATTGAAATCATACGCTACGCTTGCGTAAAATCGGATACCCGTCTAAACTATTTTCAAAAAACAGTTTAGACGGGTATTCAACAACACGTGTACTCCATATATTAAGACATCGAATCAATAGTGCTTATGTAAGCGCATCTTTAGCTATTACAGTCCAATCGTCGTTGCCATGTCCTTTTGCTATCCACTGATCCATCGCTTCTGCTACTGCCGGTATTACCATTAATGGTGTGCTGACTTGTGAAGCTGCTTCTATCATCAGCTGTGCATCCTTTCTGGCCATATTCAATTCCCATGTAGGTTCAGTAAAATTTCCCGAAGTCATTTTCTTTAATCGTGCAGGCACTGATGCCGCAGGATTCCAGACTTCAAATAATTGAGCGATGTCTGTAACCGGTATATTTAATGATTGGGCTAACGCAAGTACATCAGCCATTCCTGCGGTCAAACTTATCAGCAAAAGATTACCAATTAATTTTATTCCTGCTGCCTTACTAATATTGTCCCCAAAATTAATGACGCTTCCGGTCATCTTTTTTAATGCCGGCTCAAGCTGATTGATGACAGATTGGTCTCCGGAAACTAACATGTATCCGGTACTATCCAAGGCGTTTTGCGGCCCCATAAAAACAGGGGCATGTAAATAAATATAACCCCGTTCCTTCCATCGTTCGGTTCGCTCCGCCGCACCATACGCAGAAGTGGTAGTATGGTCTATGATCATTACGTTCGGCTGAAACGCCACACTTGCTGCTGCCAATACCTCGTCAACACTGCTGTCATCTTTAAGCGTAAGGTGAATTCTCGATGCGCCTTTTACGGTCTCACTAAGCTGTTCAAATGCCTTGGCTCCGTATGTTTCCAGGGCTTTTGCTTTGGCAAAAGTTCTGTTCCATACTTGCACCTGCTCCTCTTTTTTAAGCATTGCCCGTACAAAATTTGAACCTAAATGCCCCATGCCTATAAATGCAATCATAATACTGAATTTTAAAACAAAGATATAGGGTGTATATAAATTGCGGTATAGAATTTGGTACGGAAAATACAACGGCCTATTTTATCAGTTAGCACCTTATTGACGCTATTAGCTTTCCAGCACAGCCTCCATATTCGGTACTTCGGCTTCTTGAGGATTAATCATGGTTGTCCTATTCTTATTCTTGACAAGAATACTTACACGATAAATAAGGAATACACTTAAAATGCTGACACAAACAACAATATAGCCAATGGTATTGTAATGTTCCAATGGGCTGAATTTATCTTTTTGCACTACTATCATTCCGGCAATAGCTGCTGCAACTCCACCTGCTATTTGTTGTAATGAAGAATTGATACTCATAAAAGCACCCCTGTCCTCCATTACAGGTATCCCTGTTGTCAGTGCAGTGGCAGGCACCATTCTACTCATTACACCGGCCATCATCAGCACATTAAACACAATCACTAATCCGAATGGGGTGACACCAAGATTGGTATAAACAATTACCATAATTACCGTCCATATAGAAGCTATCGCGAAAATTTTAAACTTGTCGATCCTGTCACTTAGCTTTCCTATTAATGGCATAATCACCAAAGTACTCAAACCTGCTACCATAAACGTTATGGGCAATTGATCTGGTGTAATGTGTAGGTTATTAATAGCAAAAGCGCTGCCAAATGGCATCATCATAAAACCACCTATAGAAAGTAAAGCTGTGGCCGTAAAGCCGATTCGGTAATCTCTTTTGGCAATGGTATGTAGTAAATGTTTAAAAGCTGATTTGTCGTGTTGTACGGCAAGGTGTTTGGTGAGTGGTTGTAATTGAGCAGCAATTAAAACCGCAATAATAGTAGCCATTGCGGCCACCCATAAAAATGGCACATGCCATCCCCACGAATTAGCTAAATACAAACCAATAGGTATGCCTAATACTTGGCTGGCACCAAAGCCCATTTGTATAAAACCCATTACTCTGCCTCGTTGCTGTATCGAAAAAATATCTGCAATAATGGCCATGGAAATAGAGCCGATAACACCACCGAATAAGCCGGTAATAATTCTTGCTCCTACCAACAATTCGTAGGAATTGACTATACCACATAAAATAGTACCCGCAATAAACCCAATGTAGAAAAACAAGAGTAATTTTTTCCGGTCGAATTTGTCTGCAAACCCTGCGGTGAGCAAGCCTGAAATACCTGCACTAAATGCATAAGCCGATACTGCAATACCAAAATGGCCGGGTTTAATATCTAATGACTTCATGAGTATATCACCTAATGGCGACATGACCATAAAATCAAGAATTACAGTAAACTGTGTAATCGCCAATATAAAAATGGCGAATTTCTGGTATCCGGAAAAAGGTATTGTTTGTTGTTTTTGTTCTTTCATAAGTTGATCAATTTTTGTTTTATTCCAGTTCGGAGCATTCAAAGCCATGGTGCTCAATAACTGCAATGATTTGTTCTGGTATTATAGCCTCAGACTCCACCCGGAGTACACAGTCCACATCATACAGATCTATAGTCCACCGTTGTATCTGATCATGTGTATTCAATGCATGTTGTACACATTGTTTATCCTGCTCTGTTTGGATATTTGTTTTAAAAATCAGTATTTGATTAAAGTTGCTCATACTAAGAAATCATTTTAAGGATTAAACACACCTATGGAGTCAATGCTTTAATAACTAGTTCAAAAGCCTCTTCCATAGTTTTTTTAGAAAATTTGAATGCGCTACCCCCAATACTTTTACCTTCTTTGTGAAAACGCAAAAGCGTATATAAAGGACCATAAGCAATACTCCAAAAAACTTCCAAACCAATAGGCGTTAATTCTTTTTTGGCCACCGCATTATGGAAAAAACTACCCATCGCCGTTTTAAAATCTTTCAGGCTTTCCGACAAAATATAGTCCCCATGAGCAGAATGTCGTATGATGTCGTAACAAGCTACTTCGTTGGGATACTTTAATGCAAACTTTGCTCTGTTTTCCCATTGCTTTTTTAAGCCTTCTTTGAATGGCATATCCGGAGAAAAATCTTTGAGCATCGTGCAAAAGAAATTTTTACCAATCTCTACCCCAATCTTTTTAATCAGATCATCTTTGTCGGCATAATAAATGTAAAGCGTAGCTACTGAAACACCACAAACCTTCGCCAACCGGTTCATGCTGAAGCCCTGAAATCCTTCCTCCACAAGCATTTCGATGGCTTTTTGCTTTACCAATTGCTCTTTATCAATATTTCTTGTGCGCACCTATTTTTCAAATTTGAGGACAAAAATAAGTGAATGTTCGCTTATTTATAAAATATTTTTTGAGCTGTTAAAAGTTGCACATCCGGTATTGTGCTGCATAGGAGCGGCTATGCACAGTCGTTAGAAGGGGCTAAATGAAATATGGAGCCAACAATTGAAGAGGGCTATGTGTAGGAAAAATAAACAAATTACTTAATCATGGAGTACAGCTACCTCCGCAAGGTTACCCAATACAAAAAGCTGCATCATTTCTGTATGCCATTTAATGTCCTCATAATCGTTTACCAGATTGTACACAGAGCTACTATCAAAAGGGCTTAAGTACCTATTGGTATTGGTGTGGTCAAACGAACCACCATAAGATATTTCAAATGCCATTCTTGTAAAAGTTTAAACAGTTAGGGGGTACCATCTTTTTTTGCTTGGGTAAAATTAAACCAAGCGGTCGTTACGATGGCAGGGAAATTTCCACGATTTTTCATTTTTATGGAATGATTTTTGTAACCCTTGTTGAGCATAACTATTGCCGGGACTACAATGAGTTGTAACCATATATGTATGCCGGCGAAAAGGCAAATTGTACTGGATTTTTACCGTTCATAAACATTTTACTACCGTTCGTAAACTTTTCTTGGAAACCTGACTCCTTAATCTTTACATTCGCGCTCAGTTTTAGAACAGTCAAATTGATGAAATATAGATAAATACACTAGCGTTATTACCAAATGGACTTATAATTACATAATGAAATAAATTGATATTTTATTATAAAATAACTTATAGTTTCTATAAAATTATTGAAATGTGCTATTCATTCATTTACCTTTGCCCAACATTTCAATAACCATATGAAAACAGTTTTGCCCAGAATCCTTGTTGCCTTGCTTTTAGTCATGAACATTCAGTACAGTAATGCACAATCGGCAAGTTACTCACCTCTTTATGATAATACCACCTTTGCCAAGACAATTGACTTGTCTAAAGCGGTAGGTAGTATTGATGCAACTGCTGGTACTACACCCAGTGGAGCTGCTACTTATTCCATTCCTATCAATGGGAAGTGATATGGCAGGTATGTATAATTATTATCAATACGGGGCAAATTCAGCCAATGCAGTTTCTCCTTGGCATACAGCAGTAGATGCAGGAGCTTCCTATGTTGGTATTTATGGAGGCTTTCTGGGTGCCGCAGCGAGCAGTGTTTATTTTTTGGCATCACCTGCAATATGGTTTACGCCAGGCGCGACTTACCCTAATGCAGTACCAACAGTTGACGCAACTTATGTCGCTCCCAAATAAATTAATGATTAAACAAAAACAACTTTATGAAAACTCTGAAAACAGGATATGCGTATCTTTTCTGCTTTTTCTATAATTCAGTAAACAAGGTTAAAGGAAATATTCTTGTTCAATTTAAGGCTCTGTTTATGGTAGCTGGATTGGAAATGATTTTAATTGGTACACTTTTCACTTATTATATGGACATATACAAGGTTGTCATACCCCAACACTTCAATAAATCGTATTTGTTGATAATTGCCCTGCCTATAGCGGGTCTAAAGTTGTGGTTTTTTGAACGGAATGAAAATTGGAAGGCATACCTATCGGAGTTTAATGCTTTGCCGGAACAAAGGCAAAAGAAGTGGAATCTGATCATGCGAGCAATTGTTTTTTTTGCGATAGCTAATTTGATTTTTTCATTTTATTTGATGAGTCAAATAGATTGGAAGCAGTATCGCTAAATCTTACAATTTATGAAAACTCTGAAAACAGGATATGAATATCTTTTTTGCTTTTTCTATAACTCAGTAAACAAGGTTAAAGGAAATATTCTTGTTCAATTTAAGGCTCTGTTTATGGTACTTGGATTGGAAATACTCTTTATAAGTTCTTTTTTTTGTTATGGTATAGATATTTTTAAGTTCGATGTACCACAAAAACCAAACACATTATTTATACTTATGTTTATTGTTCCATTAGTAGGTTTAAAGTTGTGGTTTTTTGAACGGAATGAAAATTGGAAGGCATACCTATTGGAGTTTAATGCTTTGCCGGAACAAAGGCAAAAAAAGTGGAAGCTGATCATGCGAGCAATTGTTTTTTTTGTGATAGCTAATTTTATTTTTTCATTTTATTTGATGAGTCAAATAGATTGGAAACAGTATCGCTAGTTCCAGATAACAGTAAACTTTTGCTATCAGGATCTTTTACTCGGTAATGGTACAGATATGTTGATTTGATAGAAACACCAAGTAACATCAATGACTCCGGTATTATTTTGTAAAATGAAAACTAAAATAGTGCAGCTCATAAATTTCCTGGTTCATTTTTATTGCTTAAAAACCACCTCAAATACAACAAATAGTTTCCTAGTGGTACAGATATATTGATTTAGAAATAAATAGCATTTGTTCTTTGAAAATGAAACTGATAAAATGGGAATTGGCATCACGTGTCCTTTCTTAGCTATATTAAAGCTAAATAAGAAAGAGACACCTGATATACGCCACGCACAAGGCGCTGCACGTTAGTAAGACATCTGAAATTAATCCGGGATTATATGCCCAAAATGGCCATGACCCTATTCCAATATATAATGGAGGAGATCTTAAAGGAGTTGAAATTGTATTGCATAAATGGCAGTATGGGGTAGATGCTGGTAATTATGGACCGTATGTGCCCCAAATGCCAGAAAATGCAAATAACTGGTTCTCAAATGCCGCAACAGTATCTCAAATGACTTTGCTTTGGGCAACTGGTTATTCTTGGTTAGCTCAGCACACTTACAAGAACGATGCTGTGGCAAATGCCTTCAGAAATGCGTCAGGAATTGTTCAAGCAAGAGAGGATTACTATAACAACGGCAAAACCTTTGGAGACGCTAACTTTGGTTTAAAAGGATTGTTCCAAGCAGGTATTGACCCTGTAGAACAATTTGTGGGTTCATATCATTATCAAATAGATAGAGTTAATGATGGCTTGCAATTTACCATTACTAACCAGACTAGCTTTGGTTCTGCTGCATACCACGTATGGCCATATTCCTGGAATTGGAGTAGCGGTCCAATGGGAAATTTTGACCAAACCTATATTTTTGCCGAACCATATAGAAAATAAAAAATGAGTAGAACAATATTTTATTACATCATTTTATTGATGTTTACAGGCTGTAACGGATTAGCAATAGAAGAAAAAATAATTGGTAATTATTATTTTGTCGCTGCTGATGACGGAGAGGGTTGTAGTTTAAGTTATCATAAAGCTCGGCGGGGTGATTTTTTAGGGGGATTTAATTATGTTGGAATAATTGGTGCTACCGTATTTGCGGTAGGTTACAATGATAAATATATGATTGTTAAGCAACATCCGAGAATATTTCCCAATCCGCCAAACAGAGAAATTACGAATTATTACATACTTTCCCTTAAAGACAGTATGGAATGGCAAAATAAAAATGGATTAATAGGCCCACTAACGTTAGAGCTGTTTAATCAAAAGTGTAAGGATTTTAATATTTTAAATATATATTTTACAAATGAAATAAAGGGTCTGAAATAATGAAAATAATCTCAAATAATTGACTAAAAAAACATGCAATCAATAATAAAGTATAGCATACTATTGTTCACAACCTTGCTATTTGTCAACCACACTTATGCGCAAAAGCTGCAACTAGGCTTAGAAGCAGGGATAAGTACCGCTTTGACAACAGAGCA
>DBTQ01000015.1:144526-192114 GCA_002307135.1 Bacteroidetes bacterium UBA1312 | reverse complement strand
TGTATCGATATTTCAGGACGGGACAATTGTATCAATAAAAAAGAGCCATACAACTGTATGGCTCTTTTTTATTGATTAATTTTTCTAGGCTCAGTAGGGCTGAATTATTAAAATGCCTTTCAATGATTTTTTAGCTAAACAAGCGCTAGTAGAGGATTTTAAGCTATTGAAATGTTTGTTGATATTCGGAATTATATGGTTCGAGTTACCATATTTCCGCCGCGCCGACAATAACGAGCCCTGTATGTTGTGCGCCCCATGAACGTAACCAACTATTTTTAAAAAACGTGGAAATTTCCCCGCTTTTTTGTTTTTGTGCGTATTACGTTTGACCCGAGTTATTATAACTGCTGTTTGTTTGGTAAGCGAAATAGCGGATAAGGTTGGGTGAAAACACGCTATAAAAACGGGTGTTTTCACTCTTTACAGCACTTTTTAGAATAGCTAAGTTTACATTCATTTTGAAAAATTGATGATTATTACAAGACAAAATTTATCTCATAACGCGCTTTACTATTTTTTTTTTTCTTAACCATTTAAAAATTAAACTATGCAAGATCCATTTATCGGAGAAATTTCCTTACTGAGCTTTAATTATGCCCCTGTCGATTGGAACCTATGTGACGGCACGACCTTACAAGTATCCCAGTATCAGGCACTGTTTGCCTTAATAGGTTACACCTATGGTGGTAGTGGACAATCCTTTCAACTTCCCGACTTAAGGGGTCGTGTAGTGGTAAATCAGGGTGCAGCTCCCGGATTGACGGCTATGACTATTGGTCAAAAAAACGGAGCCAATACTTCTACTGCTACCGGAACCGGTGCGACTGTTTTAGTCTCGGCTAATTTGCCCAATCACACACATGGATTAAATGGTTCAGCGATTGCAACCACAAATGTAAGGGTAGGAACCATGGCCGTTACAGGTAATGTGAATACACCCAATGGCAATACGCTAACCAGCCAAACTGTAAATAGCTATGCTACAATTCCTACATCCGGACCTACAGGTTCCATGGGTGGTGTATCCGCAACTACAACTTTATCGGGCACTACAGGTGCTGTAACTGGTGCGCCAACTACACCACAGCCGGTATCAGTTTCTTTTACATCTACTCCATTTTCTGTGATGCAACCATATTTGGTTCTTAATTATTGCATTGCTTTGTATGGTCTCTACCCTACAAGACCTTAATTGGTACTTACAATTTTATAATACAATACGTGCGCATTATTCATCAATAATGTGCACGTATGTATTAGGATTAATGTTCCTAACAAATAGCTTATATTACCTTAATTTGATTTATCAATCTTAGCATTTTTGAATAAATATGACAAAAGCAGATTGGCTTTCTCTAGAGCCTCAATGGCAAAGGGCATTCAACCTAGTATTGGCTAATACGGCGGAGACGGATATGCCTGACGAGCAACAATTAGAGCAGCTATCAAAAACTACGATTCTTCGTTTGGTAGGTCCCACAGCTCAATACCCCAATATGAATTTTGAATTGACCAACCTTTCGGGTTTAGTTTATTTGTCACTACTCGAAATTGTGGTAATCAGTCATCATCAAATAACAAGTTTAGAAAACTTATCTCATGCGAATCGACTCAAATCACTGTTTGTGATGAATAATCAATTAACGAGTTTATCGGGCATTGAAGAACTCACTGATTTAGAAATATTGTATTGTCAAAATAATAGGATAGAAGAGCTTATATCTTTGGAAGAACTTGTCAATTTACGAGAACTTAGTGTAAGCAGAAATAAGTTAAACAGCATCGCTGGAATAACTACAGCTCACGAACCTAAACTCGATAAATTTTATGTACTGCCTAATGAAGGTTTGAGAGATAAGGACATCATGCGTTTTGAAAGAGAATTGGGTATTAGGTGCAGGATGGGGTAATAGATTATTACTCTGCCAAGATGCTATTACATATTGTCTAATAAATATTCTTTAAGGTAAGGAGTATATAAAGCCTCATTCTTAAGTTTTGCAGCAAATCTATCTTTATTATTTTTTCTGATAAAGTTTAATGCTTCAGAAAAGTCTGAGCTTTCAATATGCTGATTGCCTTTTTGGATTTTATTCAGAAGGCGAATCAAATTTTTGAAATCATTTTTGATGGTTTTATTAACATACCACCTAAATATTTTTTTATGTGCATTTTTACCCAATGATTGTGAAAATCGAGCAACCGAAGCAGATATTTTAGGATACCAGTATAGTTCTTCCGCACTTAAAGATTCATTTATTCGTCCTAAATGGCATTCAAAATGTACTAGGCCTAATTTTTCTTCTAATACGTTTAAAAAAGCATTTTGATTATCCCGAAGCATTTCGTAGGGTAGCACAATCAAATTTTCTTGACCAAATGCTCGTTCGTAACTATCGATGATTGATGAATAATCAATATTTGCACTGATTTGTTTGTCTTCAAAATTAAATGCTTGTTTGTATTGCTCAATATTGTATTGAAAACCCGTTCTTACAAGTTGGGAATAACCTGATTTAATTAAACTTTCGAATCCGCGTGTGACAAATAATATTATTGCATTAGGATATAATGCTTTTAGCGTTTCGCAATTTTTATTTTGTGCATGAGTATTAGAAAACGCAAAATTACTTTTCGATAAATCATTTATCGGTACGGTACCAGTTGATATTTGTGGGATACAGAGTGATTCATCGCTCGTTACAAAATATTGGAAATCTTTACCGTCTTGAGCGGCGGCATTTTGAGAGATTTGATAAACATTGTGAAATCCCCCTAGTCCTCCCGGAGCATAGTGTAGTTGAGGATTTTGCAAAAACCATTCTTGTAGAAAAGTGGAGCCTGATTTTGGGTAACCTATATGGATAAGATGTCGTTTCAATTTATTTAATTAAGGTATAGTTTTGATTAAAATAGCCATTCTGAAACACGATATAAAGAAATATATTCTAACTTTGTTTTCCTATATTCCATATTAATTTCAGCCCAAAAAATATTCAGTAAAAATACGATGATGATTCAATTATCCGGTTCTTTATTTTTCAAATTGCGTTTCAATACAGCACATAACGGTTCAGGATTTTTTTGGCGGATTATTATTGATGAAAAAGAATATTTGGCTGTTGCACTGCATTGCAATGTCCCTACTTTTTCTGAAGCGTCATTCGATAAAAATGCAAACGAAATTAAATACCATATTGCAGGCAATTGTACTAGTTTTATATTGAACGAAGATAAAATAGCTTTTTTGAAATGAACCCTGATTATCATATCCGGCAATTAGAGGCAGAAGCGATTTTTATCATGCGCGAAGTAGCTGCTCAATTTAGTAATCCTGTTTTGCTTTTTTCTGGAGGTAAGGATTCTACAGTACTCATTCATTTGGCAATGAAGGCATTTTATCCCAATAAGCCACCATTTAAAATATTGCATATCGACACAGGGCATAATTTTCCTGAAGCACTAATTTTCAGAGATGGCTTGGTGGCGAAGAATGGCTTATCTCTAATCGTTCGAAAAGTTGCAGATACTATTCAAAGTAAGCAAATAGAAGATGCAAAAGGAAAGTTTCCAAGTAGAAATGGTTTGCAATCGCTTACCTTATTAGACGCTATCCATGAATTTAATTTTGACGCTTGCATAGGTGGTGGCAGAAGAGATGAAGAAAAGGCAAGAGCCAAAGAAAGGATCTTTTCTTTTAGAAATACATCGGGAGCGTGGCAACCACAACAGCAGCGACCAGAACTCTGGAATATGTATAACGGCAGAATCCATAAAGGTGAAAATGTTCGTGTATTTCCAATCAGCAATTGGTCTGAATTAGATGTTTGGCACTATATCCGTTCCGAGAAAATTGATTTACCCACTTTGTATTTTGCGCATGAGCGTACCTGTTTATTGCATGAGGGCAGATTAATTGCGTTTTCGGAATTTATTCATACCGATGAAAAGGATGTATTAATAACAAAGAGTGTGCGCTATCGTACGGTAGGAGATATGACATGTACTGCTGCTGTGTTGTCTGAAGCTAAAGGTATAGACGAAGTAATAGATGAAATCAGCAACTCTAACATAAGTGAAAGAGGAGAGACGAGAATGGATGACCAAAGCTCGGACTCGGCAATGGAAGACCGAAAAATGGGGGGGTATTTTTAAACAGTCGGCGTATGGATATTTTAAGATTAATTACTGCGGGCAATGTTGATGATGGTAAAAGTACCTTGCTTGGACGCTTACTGTACGATACTCAAAATATCAAACAGGATATTCTCCAATCAGTATCTCAAGGAGAACAGCAGTCATTGAATTTGGCATATATTACAGATGGTTTGCGTGCCGAGCGCTTGCAAGGGATAACCATTGATGTAGCGTATAAATATTTTACAACCGAAAAGAGAAAGTTTATACTTATTGATGCTCCGGGGCATGTTCAATACACAAAAAATTTAGTTACAGGTGCATCCGGAGCAGACCTGATGATTATCTTGGTAGATGTTACTAATGGTATTTCGGAGCAAACAAGAAGGCATGCCTTAGTAGCTTCTTTTCTAAGTATAAAGCATATTGTTGTTGTGGTGAACAAAATGGATTTGGTAGAATATGATGAGCAAATATTCTTGGAAATGCAAAGTGTTTTTCAAACCGAAATTAATCGAAAACTTCAGTTCTCATCATTAACATTTATTCCTGTTTCTGCATTATTGGGAGATAATATTGATACCAAATCAAGCGCTATGCCTTGGTATCAAGGTGCTACTTTGATGGATTACTTATCTTATTGTAATGTAGTAACGCAAACTCAAAATGAAGTTCGCTTTTCAGTGCAATATTGTGCTTCATCAGTGGAGGCAACGAGTATCTTTGGTAATATGCAATCCGGTATTTTAACTATAGGAGATGAGCTTAAATTAATGCCTCAAAATCGTAAAGTGAAGATTGGAAAAATATTGAATGGCTATGATGAAGTAGCATCCATCTATGCAGGACAAAACGCTACTCTGTTTCTTGAAGATGATATCGTTGTCAGAAGAGGGAATGTTTTGGTAAATCAAGACGCTTCTATTTGTTGCGATAAAAAATTGAAGGCAGACATATTTTGTTTACATGATAATGGATTACCATTGTCTGCCAATCAAAAATATCTTCTGTTGATGAATGGAAATACATTGAGTTGTACTATCTCCGAATTGTTGTACAAAATTGATGTCTTTTCTTTTGAACAAGCACCTTGCCAAAAGCAAGACTCACTTACAATGAATGAATTTGGAAGAGTCATGATTGTTACCGATGAGCTATTTGTATTCGATTATTTTGACACAGTGGCTCAGAATGGCAGAGGGATATTAATAGATGTGCATACCAATGAAGTAATAGCAGCATTTACGATTGTTGAGCCCCACTTACTTTAGCTGAGGCAATATAAACTCGTATAGTAGATTTGAGGCTGTTGCAGCATCGATTTTACCACTTTGTATTTCAAAAGCCTTCGTGGGTTCTTCATAAGGATCGCTGATACCAGTGAATAACTTAATTTCACCTGTTCGTGCTTTTTGATATAACCCTTTTACGTCTCGTTGCTCACAAATTTCTAATGATGTATTCACAAAGACTTCTATAAAATGATTTACACCAATAATTTCTTGAGCCATACTTCGCATTGCTCTTAAAGGGCTGATAATGGCAACAATTGGTATGATACCATTCTTCATCATTAATGTAGCAATTTCTGCCACTCTTCGTATATTTTCGAATCGATCCTCTTGGCTGAAACCAAGGTTTTTGTTGATGCCTAATCGTAATTCGTCGCCATCTAATATAATACTGTGTAAGCCATGTTCATCTAATCGCTTTTTGAGTGCCTTGGCCAAAGTTGTTTTGCCGGAACCGGATAGTCCTGTCAACCAAATTGTACGCGCATTTTTATTGTTCATCTGTAATAGAAGTGTTTGATCAATTAGGAGTTTATTTTTTTTCGATACTGCATGTATGGCATTTCAATAAAGCGGTATGACAATTCTGACAGTATAATAGATAAAGCCCAGAAAAGAAGGAACAGTAATAGCTGTATCATGCTGCCATATTTACTTATCAAAGTGCTGCTTATGTTTTTCAATTCATAATTAATGAGGAAATAGATGACAATGCTGTTGTGAATCAGATATAAAGAATAAGACCGTTGGCTGATGTAAGTAATGATTTTCGGAAAGATTTTTTCTTTGAATTTTAGTTGCGTGAATAATGGGAATAGTAAAATCAATACGGATCCATGTGCAATATTTATCAATAAGGTAAAGAATAGTGTACTATATCTTATCGGTTCTGTGGTATAAACGATTAATCCAAAAGCACTAAAAATGATTAATGCTACAAGAGCGAGTTTGTTTTTTAATAATACCCATTTGTTCAACAGCAGACGTTGTAAACATGCTGCTATTATGCCGTACATAGGTCCATCAATTGCTGTGGTCACAATCATTCTATAATCTCTGCCCCACGTTAATTTATTAATGGGAGGATGGTGAGAAAATTTGTAGTATCTCAAAAATTCGACAGCAATAATAACGCTTGTTGAAAAAAGTAGTAATGCACTATATGGTTTTAATAATTTTGATTTCAGCAATAAAAACAGACTAATTGAAGTGCCTATATAAAACCACATTTCTACACTAAGGCTCCAAGATTCTGGGAAAAAATAAATGTCGTTTGACCTGAAGTTTTGGATGAAAACAAAATAAGTCCAAGTGTCTTTAATGCTGAAATATGGATTCATAAAACATTGGAGCAGAATAATAATAATCAGTATGATATAGTAGGCTGGTAAGATTCTTAAGAATCTTTGTCCTAAAAAGTTTTTGAGTTTTTTAAAATTGAATCCATCATTTTGTGTGCTTATGTCAATTAAGATGTTTCCAATCAAAAAACCACTTAGAGCAAAAAATACAAGGAGTGGATCTATAAGAAAGAATGATTGAACTTTTTTGTACACGTTTGAAGGTAAAATATTTTCTCCTGAATGCATGAGCATTACCATCAGAATACTATAAGCTCTTAATATGTCTAAGCCGTAAACTCTATTTTGGTTGTTTCGTCTCAAAATAATAATTATATATTTTAAATGTCTGTTTTTTTGAACGCCAAATTACTACCTTTATCTGATTTATTCTATTGTAAAAAAATAATACATGCAACAAATATTTAAAGATAAAAACAATCAAAGTTTTTTTGAAGAAAATGGGTATGTAAAACTTCAGATTCTGAACCAAGAACAAATTAAGTGGCTTACAGATTTATATAATAGTACACTCAATATTGATACTCGAAATGGATTTACTACTACCATAGATTACCCTGCATCTATTAAAGTGCAAATTGCAGAAGTTTTTGATCAAATTTTCGGCTCTATAATGAAGGATTTGTTCAGTGATCATAAAGCTCTTTCTTATAATTTTCTTACTAAAAAAACACAAAATAGCGTAGTCCCTTTTCATCAAGATTGGTCATTTGTCGAAGAAGAAAAAAAAGATGTTTATTCCTTCAATATTTGGTGTCCATTAGAAGATACAAACAGTGAGAACGGAAATTTTAAAGTCATACCTAAATCACATTTATTATCGTATAAAAGCAGAATGCTGAATGAAATTAATGCGCCCTACACTGCCTTCAAAGATTATCTTAATCAATATGCCATAGAATTACCTACAAAGCAAGGAGAAGCCATTATTTATACCAATTCTTTATTCCACGCCTCTACACCTAATACTACCGATTCGGTTCGCCTCACCGCAGGTACACTTGTAGTGCCGGCTAGCGAATCTTTGATGCTACGATATTTAAGTGCTGATCAAAAGGAGGTAGAGTGCTATAAACTTCCGGATGATTATTTATTGCTGAATAATCCCTTTGTGACCAAACCTTCCGAAGCGTTTCTCTATAAAAAAAGACCTTATGTTTTACCGGAAAATCAACTAGATGAATTGAGGCGCGTTCTTGAACCTTCAAAGCCTAGTTTGTTGTCTATCATTTACAGAAAAATATTAAATAAACTAGGCAAATAAACGAATAGCGACATTGCTTAGATGTATTTATTGATAAATTTGCCTTACTGTTTATGACAAAAATTAGGTTTAATAAATTTCATCTCATACCATTCTAAGTAGGGTTGCCAAGTTTCGGGGTTGGGCATCACTTCATTTTTTGCAGCCCAAGCATTCCCTAAATCTTGATTTGTAGGTATTTCTATTAGTTTACAAAACACCAACATAAAACCCAAGTCGCGCGCCATCATCAGTATTTCTTCTTTAGGTATAATATTGAGATACATTGCTTTATTATTGTGCGCTACCCATTTGTCTATTATCTCTATTTCTAAGGGGTGGTAGGCTGTTTTTTTAAACAAATCTTTTATGTACAAAGTGCCGGTTCTTTTCAGAATGGAATAAGCCTGAGCCAAAGCAATTTTAGGTGTACTGGAATGTACTAAGGATTCCATAAAGTAAACCGCATCATAATGTTCTTGCTCCAATACCGAATTCATTTTATGAAAATCGGCTTCTATGATATTTATTTTATCCGAGAGATTAGCTGCTCTCACTTTGTTTTGAGCAATCGTTACTTGTTCTTTCGAAATAGTGACACCATCTATATGTACATCAATATGTTGGGCAATATGAATAGCCGGGCCGCCAATCCCGCAACCGGCATCTGCCACAAGGTCGCCGGCTTTTAGTCCAATAGAATTAATGTAGTATTTGAAAAAAAGATCTAAATCATCTGCTTGATTTGATTGGAAAATATCTCCGAAGCCGTCCATGTATTTGGGAGTCCATTCGTCATAGTAATGGGCAATTTGTTGTGCGTTGTCTTTTTTCTTTTTGAATAAGCTGATCATGTGCCTTTTATTTTTGCGTTAGATACTTTCTTGTTGACTATTATTGTTTAATAATTTGGAGCAATTTATTAAATATGTTTTCTCTTTTTTTAGGAGCTTCATCTGTTTCTATAAATGGAGTTATAAGAGACTGATATACCTTTTCTTGTATTTTTTTTCTGCCCGTCATTTTTTGTTTAAAATCATCTAAGGTGATTTCTCTATTGGGATTTTTTAAAAACCCAATAGATTTGATATCGTTGGGTCGTGCCATTAAATCACTAAGATTGTGTGTGAGATAATAATCAGCATTAACAGCAAACACTTCAAACAAATCTGTTGATCTGTCATAATGATAATACCGTGGTATTACATCACTGGGAATCATCTCTATTTGTATTGCGATTCTTGGTTGTGTGCTATTATTTTGAGGAGACCAATGAATTAGACTGTCGTCAAATATTAATACTTCTGCTGCTTGCATTGCAATAGGTTTTAAATAATCCTCAATCAGTTCTTTTTCAAATTGCTTAAAAAAGATGGGTGCGAGCAGACTTGCAATATCAGGTACTATTTTATGGCTTCCTTCTACAATATGGATGCCACCATTCAGTTCTGAAACATCTTGTAATGGGCACCAAACGGTTACTGTAGAGTCATCAATGGCAGTCGTTGGCCAGTTTTGATGAATTTGAAAATTGCCTTTACCTGGTTGTTTGATATAAAAATTAATACTCAAAATATCATAACCACAAAGAATTTGACCGATATAAGGCTCGAAAATGGCGGTAAGAAAGGAGGATACTTTTCTTTTGTAGTCAATATTGGTGTCTAAAAATGAACAATGATAAGTAGATGGATTACCGTGTTGATTTCCTTTGGGATTAAATTCGTCATCTGGCTGAAGCGTTTTAATAAAATCCAAAATAGCATTTACTTCTTGTGTTGAGAGTAAAGGCATTTTCACATGTCCCAAGTTTTGTAATTGGGCTTGATGTATTTCATTATTGAAAACTTTTCTGTTCATAAAATTTACAGCATAAAAATAATTATGAATGATGAGTATAATTTTTTCGAATGATACTTTCGAAGAAGCGAAAATAATCTCTTAACATGAAGTATATATTTTTAGGGAAAAGCACCCAATGACCTGCTAGGCATATCCAGTCCATCTGATACTGCAATCCTGCAGTAATTAATAAAGAAAGAGGAAAAAAAACTTGATAATATTCTTTGAGCAGAATATGGTATTTGTTGTTGTCATTTGGAAACACTGCAATAATGGAAGTGTCGAACCTCTTATTCCTAATCAGCAATAATAACAGGTATAAGCCCAAGAAAACAAAGGGTAACAGGTGATTAAGGATAAGGAGTAGAAAGATTAAGACCAGTATTTCTAATATTAAAGTACTTATCCCAATTAGGTTCAATTGTTCTTTGGATAATTCTGTTGCTAAGGTATGTATGCCACTCTTAAAATCATTTTTTCTGTCGTTATACTGATGCCATAGTATGCCCCTCAATCCAAATAATAAAGACCAGATGCCCACAACAATAAACCAAATAATAGGAATAGGTGCTTTTGCCACAAAACAAAGACGGGCAATTATAAATAGGCTTGGAAAAAGACTAGAGCCAAAGGCATCTGCGCATAGCCCCAATAATTTTCTTTTTTTGAAACGAAAGGGTGGGATAGAATAAAAACTGAATGCAATCCAAGAAAGAGCGTATAAGCTCATAGATAAAATGTCTGGGTAATAGTAGCACATTGCAATAGCCCCTAAAAGAAGAAAAGCAATAACCAGTAATTTTCTGTTTGTCATGGACACATTAGTCATTCGGTTTGTTTTACCGCAAGCCGCATCATCATCAATATCTGTAATGTCATTAATGATACTGACATAAATAGCGCCAACTACAAGTGCAACAATTATCTCCAACAAATTTGGAATGAACGAACTAATGTTTTTATCCATCATTAATATGTTGGCATAGCCAATAGCTAATATTGGTGGAAATTTATGTTCCCACCAATCCTTAGCTCTTAAAATATTAAAATTGATCGTGTTCAAATTTGCTCTTTGCTGTTTACATATTTAAGGCCTTTATCTTCCGCTCACTTAGCTTGTTTGCGATCCATTTCTTTTTTCTTGCTGCAATATTGTAAAGTCCGATGATACATAGTCTCTTGCTATCGTTTAGCGCACTATATATGAGGTGCATTCCACTTTTTATTCTCTTTTCTCGAATGATTTCATGCATTCCCAATTTCAACAAATTCTCGATATAAACTACTTTCAAAAGCTTATATTCTTTCTTGCTCAGCTTGTTTTCATAAAGCTGCATTAATAATCTGGTGTCTTTAATATAAAGTAGTTTCACGATTTCTATAAAATCTCTCCCATCACATACATTATCATACCCTCGTCTTTTATACCATAATTTTTCTCTCGTAAATGCCACTTTGGATTCTTTGTTCAATATTATGTTCAGTAAGAGACACCAATCATCTGCAATATTCATCTGCGTATTCCATCCACTGGTAATCAATTCTTTTTTTGTTACATAGGATGATGATGGTGAGGGGCAATATTGAAGATATAAAACTCTCAATTCCTTATAGGGTATCTCTATCCACTCTTGATTTGATTTTTTATTACCATAATTGTCTAGGAAAAAATAACGTTCAAATGAGTCTATCCATCTACCATCCTGTGTTTCCTGATACCAGTTGGTAAAAACAATATCCAACTGCTTGCTTTCTAATTCTTGAACGCATTTTTCAAGAAATTGAGGATACCATGCATCGTCAGAATCTAATGAAGCAATGAGTACCCCATTGGATTTATACAAGCCGGTATTCCTGGCAGCAGATTGCCCTTGATTGATTTGTTTGATATAGTTGATTTGCGTGCCATATTCATTTACAATTGTTTCTGTATTGTCAGTAGAGCCATCATCCACAACAATTAATTCTATGTTGCGGTAAGATTGATTTAAAACACTTTCAATAGCTTTTCTGATTGAATGTGCTCGGTTGAATGTCGGAATAATGACTGAAACCAATTTTTGTTTATTCATTGATAAGTGTCATTAATTTTTCTACAAATACATTCTCTGGTGATCTTGGTATTTTGTGTTGAATGAATTGAGCCGCAGCCAGCCCCATTTGAGCCCAATTGTCTTTGGCTTGCCAAGCCCTTTCTAAAGCTTCTTCAAAAGATTCTTCATTCACACAACCTAAAAATCCATTTACTCCGTCGTTTATTAATTCTGCATTTCCTCCTGCGTTGCTTACGATAGCCACTCTGCCAATAGCCATAGCTTCCATAAGTACTAAGGGCATCCCTTCACTGCGAGAGGGTAGAACTAGAGCATGATGCTCTTCCCAAATACCCATAATATTGTCGGTAGTGCCGTTGAAGGATACGTTTGATACATTTAGATAATTGGCCATTGCAATGAGTCCTTCTTTGTCAACACCATTACCCCAAAATGAAACACTGATATTTCTTCCTTTCCAAATTGGTTTGCTCAAAATGCGTATCAATATATCTTGCCCTTTATCCAATATAAACAGTCGGCCTATACAGGCCAATTTTATGCCATTATCGGTGGAGGGGAAATCAAGAGGTCGTCTTGGTAATTTGATGGGATTGTAAATTACTTCGCTGTTGGGTAATGCTATGCCAAACTGTTCTTGGGTAAGTTTTTTGTTGTGCTCCGATACAAAAAAGCAAATAGCTGCTCCTTGAAGTGACTCTGTCATATATCCTCTATCGGCGCTACTTGGCCAAAAAAAATCGACAGCTTTTTGGCAAATAATCACATAAGGTATATTGAGTTTTTTGCAGACGCAGCCGAAGCCTAAACCATCAAAATTAATACCTTGAGAAATAATGACTAATACAGGTTTTACTTGTTTTATCTTTTCTGTAAAAATATCTTTCTTTACAAAATCTTTAATGAATTCAGCTTTCACCTTTTCCCAGTTTCTTTTAAGTATCCTTACTATTCTGGTTTTTGCTGGAGCAAGATCAATCAAGGTGGTGCCATTTTTTTTCAACTCAATAAACTTATGGTGCTCCTGTTCCAAATTGTATTTGAGTACCGTAGTTTTATATCCCTTCTCATGAAAGATAGGAATACTTCTTGCCCATAGTTCTTCACTTCCTCCCCAAGGTTCGGAACAACTGGTTACGATAGCGATAGTGGAATTGTAATTTGTTTTTTGTGTATCTGTTATATTCAAGAATGAGTTCAATTTAGTTTGTAAACATTTTTTTATACTCGCCTTCCATTTCTATCAATTCTTCGTGCGTGCCGGATTGAACGATAGTTCCTTCCTTCATTACATATACATGGTCGGCTTGTTTTACGGTTGAAAGCCTATGACTGATGACTAATGCTGTTCGATCTCCAAGATTTTCTTTTAAATGTTCGAATAGCTTGTTTTCAGCAACAGTATCTAAAGCACTGGTTGCTTCATCCAATAATATTATTTTTGAATTGCTATAGAATGCCCTTGCAATAGCCAGTTTTTGCCATTGACCAATACTGATTTCATGGCCATCCTCAAATATTTTGCCCATTAAAGTTGCATATCCTTGCGGCATATTGTCAATCATTTCATCTGCACCGGATTTTTGCGCAGCATTTTTAATTGCTTCAATAGAGTGGGCTGCTTCAATATTGCCAAACTTTATATTGTCAGCGATGGACACATTGTATTTGACAAAATCTTGAAATACGGCACTGATTTCTTTTCGATATTCTTCTTTGTCGTAACTAAGAATATCCTTCCCCTGATAATATATGACTCCGGAATCTGCTTGGTAAAGACCACATAATAATTTCGCAAGAGTTGATTTCCCCGATCCGTTTAATCCAACCACTGCGAATATTTTCTTTGGATACAATTTGATATTAATGTTAATCAAACAGTCTTTTGGGGATAAGGGGTATCTAAAGGTGAGGTTTTGAGTTTTTAATAAATATTTCTGCTCATCAATAACGTCATCAATAGGTTTATTTTCCCGCTGTTTATTTTTCAAATCGAGGAGATCGAAAATGCTTTTGAGTATGATGCTGTTTTGATACAGACTCGAAATATTCGTGGCAATTGCTTGTATCAATGAAAAGGATTGAATAAATACTATTATAAAAATGCTAAGGTCTCCAACATTGCTTTTCCCAATCAAGGATTGATAAGCAATTAGCCAAATACAAATCATAATACCTATTACGGACATTATTGTAGCCAATAATTCGTAGATGCTTAATTTGCGTTTTACCGACATTTTTTCTTTCAATAAGCTCAATCTCAAGTCTAGATATATTCTACGCAAATAGTTTCCCAATCCATACAAACGAATTTCTTTGGCGGTAGTGTCGCCTGTAATTAAGTAGCTGAAATAGGATGCTTTTCTTTCGGTAGGAGTTTGGGCTAATCTTAATTGTTGTAATCGTTTTGCTTGTTTGACACGAATCAATAAAACAGGTACGATAAGAAGTATTAATAAAGGCAGAAGAGCCCAATGAATTGAAAGTAAAATAGAACTAATGACAAGCAATAATAAAATGCTCTTCATCAAGTTCACCATTCCTAAAATGATACTTGTAGGTTTTTCTGGACCGGCATCTTTGGCTCTTTTTAAGATGTCATAATAATCAGGACTCTCATAAAATAACAAATCGAGGAGCACTGCCTGTTCGTGTATTTTATCATCAATGTATTCACTCACTTTTGTAGCTTGATACTCCGCAACGATATTGGCAATAAATTTTATTAGTGTATATGCAATGCTAATAACCAAAGCCTCTATTAGAGAATGCTTCAGTAAAATTTCTTTGTCAATGGTGTTCTGCCCCCCCACAACGTTAATGAGTTTTTTGGTAATGTATAGTGTACCAAACCAAAAAGTACTTTCTAGGATGACTAAAATAATGGTTGCAGTGGTTAAGGTTGGGGCCACCGACATCACTAAAGAAAAAGTTTTAGCAATACTTAAATTGCCCAGTGTATGTGTGATTTTTTTTGTAATTCTTGCCAAGAGATAGTTGTTGTGAAATTGTAAACTACAGTTTAACTAATATTAGTATTTTTAAAACACATACCGTGTTTTTAGTATGTGCATTTATTATTATTTTATTTGCTTTGAAATTAGGATAAGCTTACAAACATAATAAAATTATTTGTAATGAGCAATCTTAAAATTGCTAGACTGTAAATACTAAACATTTTGACTTCACTTCTGGTACAGCGTCAAGTTTCAAAATGCACGTACCACCGACAAGTAAATGTGAGTAGAATGAACTTTTTATTCTTTCTTTAATTGTTTCCTGATTTGAAGACAACCATTCGGGTATTTCGATTTTCATGCTCTTAAATATTAATCTCAACAAACGTACTCATCCTAATACTACAAAAGCAGGGAAATTTCCACGGTTTTAAAAAATAATATAATTAAATAAGAACCTCAATAATCGATTTCAATATAGATATTACTCTTTATAAGAATTAATCAGCCGAATGGTTTACCTATTGCTTTCATAGTACATAAATTTCTCATGAGGAATAGCGGATGTATTAGAATACTTGATGTTGCAAACAAACTTTGATTTATAGAAGGGTTAGCTTGATTGTAAACCGGACACTGACTAACCCGCTCAATAAGAAGTGCTATCAAATTTGATCTGATTCACTACAATGTTGTAAAATCTATGGAATCACCGAAATGCCATATTTTATTTCCTTGAATAGCAGCAGTGTTAATACTATGGGAATTTATAAAATCAACATACGCCACTTACCCTGAAGAGGGTAGGTTTAATCTACGATTTTCCTCAAGTCTGCCGCTTTAAGCTGGAGCACAGCTCTTCCGGCCAGGAACATGATTTTTGCCGAACCTTTTATATCTTTTATATTCTGATCCGGTATATGGAACTGGTATGTGTTTCCGTTGCATTAAACCAGGTTTTAGCCGTTGCCCAAATGTATTCATACAATTTGCTCCTCTCAAGGATAGTAGCTTTGTTTTGGTAATAGGTTGGGCAAAACTATTCGGGAAGGCTTTAGGGAAATTAAAAACCCTTGAAAGCAAAAGCAGACAAGGGTTTCATTTTGTGGGCCCACTAGGACTTGAACCTAGGACCACCTGATTATGAGTCAGGTGCTCTAACCAACTGAGCTATAGGCCCTTGCCTTACGGCGAAAATTGGATTGCAAATGTAGTAGTTTTTATTTAAAAAAGTAGCGCTAAACAAATTATTTTTGCAGTATGATAAAAGGTATCAAGCACATCATTTTTGACTTAGGAGGCGTATTGCTCAATATAGATACTAATCTTACACTACAAGCACTTGAAAATTTAGGCATACCCAATTTTAAAGAGACCTATCAAAAATTGCAAGAACAATCCGTCTTTGATGATTTGGAAACGGGTCATTTAAACACAGAAAGC
The DNA here is from genome assembly GCA_002307135.1 of Bacteroidetes bacterium UBA1312. Lineage (GTDB taxonomy): Bacteria > Bacteroidota > Bacteroidia > Chitinophagales > Chitinophagaceae > Rurimicrobium. The sequence continues at coordinate 175,782 of DBTQ01000015.1, read as the reverse complement.
TTTCTGAAAGCGATTAAAAGTGTTGCAATGGTTCCTCTTCAAGACGAGGATATTATTAACGCATGGAATATCTTATTGCTCGATTTCCCTTTACGAAGGTTACAGATTTTGCAGCAGTTACAACTTTATTACGATTTGGTTCTGCTCAGTAATACAAATGAAATTCACGAAACGGCTTTCAATAAAATATTACATCAAGCACATGGTGTACCCAATATTGGTGTATTCTTCGATAAGGTTTATTATTCGCATAAATTAGGAATGCGTAAACCTAATCCATCTATTTTTGAACGTGTGCTCAGTGATTGTAATTTTATAGCTAAGAATACATTATTTATTGACGATAGTGCAGCAAACATAGTAGCAGCAGATGCTCTGGGAATACAAACAATTTGGCTTAAAGAAGGTATGAGTATCGAAAAAGATGTGTTCTTGTCATTGAACGGAAAGCTATAATTTAGTGATCTGTATCCGGATTAAATATCCTTATTTAGTTTTAATTTTGTGCTTATGATTCAAGGAAAAATATTAGTAACAGGTGGTTGTGGTTATATAGGAGGGCATACGATTGTTGATTTGATCAATAATGGTTTTGAAGTCATTTCAATAGACGACCTTTCGCGTGGGTCTTTATTGATGTTGGCAGGTGTAGAAAAGATATTAGGACAAAGTATTAAGAATTATAAAGTGGATTTGAGCAATCTGGAAGACACACAAGCCATCTTTATTGAAAACCCTGATATCGTTGGTATCGTTCACTTCGCAGCGTATAAATCGGTTGGTGAATCTGTTTTAGAGCCGTTGATGTACTATCGTAATAATATCAATTCGCTGGTGAATATATTGCAATGTGCGAAAGACTATCAAGTGCCTCACGTCGTTTTCTCTTCTTCTTGTTCTGTTTATGGCAATGCGCAATCTTTGCCGGTGAATGAGCAAACTCCATTGGCCGTTGCAGAATCTCCGTATGCTTATACTAAACAAATAGGAGAAGTAATATGTCGCGATTTTGCGAAACAAAATGAGGGTTATAATATTTGTTTATTGCGTTACTTTAACCCCGTAGGAGCGCATCCTACCGCCATTATTGGAGAGTTGCAGGAGAAGCCAGAAAACTTAGTTCCGGTGATTACGCAAACTGCTATTGGCAAACGATTGGATATGACTGTTTTTGGCAGTGATTACGACACACGGGACGGTTCTTGCGTACGTGATTACATACACGTAATGGATATTGCTAATGCGCATACCAAGGCACTACAGTATATGATAAAGGGTACAAATAAAGAAGCGTGTGAAGTATTCAATCTCGGCTCTGGTGATGGTGTAACGGTGCTGGAACTTATCAAAGCATTTGAAAAAGTATCTGGTAAAACCCTTTCCTATAAAATAGGTCCAAGACGCAATGGTGATGTAGTGGCCGTATATGCCGATAATACCAAAGCTTGTAAATTATTAGGCTGGAAAATACAATACAGTTTAGATCAAATGATGGATACAGCATGGAGATGGGAACAAAACCTTAAAATGGATGAGATTAGTCATCTAAACTAAAATATGCACAGATTGAAAGAGTTGGTTTACTAAAACCAACTCTTTTTACTTTTACCTCCTAAGCCCAATGCGCCAAGCAAAGAACGCGTAATGATACTTGCGGCTGTACGACCTGCCTGCTTTACTATAGAACTATCCAATACTTTTTCCAATATCGATGGCTCTTCTTTTGCTTTGGTAGTTATTTCAGCTGTTTTAGCAGCAGCCTCATTTAGCTTCGCATTTAGTATTTCATAAGCACTCTCACTATCTATTATGGTACTGTACTTAGTTACCAGCTTTGATTGGCTCACAATAGTATCTATTTCGTTATCCGTTAACACATCCATCCGGCTACGTGGTGCGCAAAGCATTACTTGTGCTAATGGCGTAGGGATGCCTTTTTCATTAAGCATAGTGATGAATGCCTCGCCAATACCTAGTTGGGTAATCAATTCGTCAGTATCGTAAAATGTTGTTTCAGGATAATTTTCTGCAGTTTGCTTAATTACCTTTCTATCTGCAGCTGTAAATGCGCGAAGCGCATGTTGCACTTTTAAACCTAATTGAGCAAGTACACTAGCTGGTATATCCATGGGATTTTGTGTACAGAAAAATATGCCTACTCCTTTTGAACGAATGAGTTTTATAACCGTTTCAATTTGTTGTAATAAAGCACTGCTTGCTTCTTGAAAAATAAGATGAGCCTCATCAATAAATATTACAAGACGTGGCTTGTCAAGGTCGCCGGCTTCCGGACAACTTGCGTAAAGTTCAGCTAACATTTGTAACATAAAAGTTGAAAATAATTTGGGTCGATCCTGTAGGTCAGGTACGCGAAGGATGTTGATCATACTACGCCCATCACTCGAAATACGCATTAAATCATCTACTTCAAAGCTTTTTTCACCGAAGAAAATGTCAGCACCTTGCTGTTGCAATTCAATGACTTTGCGCAAAATGGTGCCAGTAGAAGTAGTCGCAATTTTCCCATAATTTTTTTCGATTTCGTCTTTCCCTTCGTCACTAATGTATTGCAGCATTTTAATCAAATCCTTTAGATCAAGCAATGGCAATTTGTTGTCGTCGCAATACTTGAACATCATTGCCATTAGCCCTTCTTGAGTATCATTGAGTTCTAAAATTTTACTCAGTAATATTGGGCCAAACTCACTAACCGTAGCCCTTAGACGCACACCTTTTTGATCACTCAAACTGAGTAATTCAACAGGATATGCTGCGGCTTGATAAGTCATGCCCAGCATTGCATAACGTTCTTTTATTTTGTCATTCTCCTGTCCAGATTCAGCAATTCCACTTAAGTCACCCTTAATGTCTAATAACAAAACAGGAACACTATTGTCACTCAATATCTCACTGATGACTTGTAGCGTTTTTGTTTTGCCCGTTCCAGTTGCACCTGCAATAAGCCCGTGACGGTTCATTGTTTTGAGTGGTAATAATATGTCGGCACCTGTCACAACTTTGCCATCGAGCATAGCGACACCAATTTTCGCTGCATCACCTTTAAAGCTGTAACCATCTTTTATTGTTTGTAAAAACTGTGAAATATCTGACATCTTTATCGTTTGAAGTATTCGTAAATTAATTTTGTGTGGATTGATTTTAAAAGTGCAAGCATCCGGCCTTGGCAAGCATTGCAACAAGTTCCATTAGATAAGCAATACCCAAATGTATAATAATACCTCCATAAATAGAACGCGTACGAAAGGCAATAACACCCAGTAGCAGACCTCCAAAAAATGAGCTGATTGTCTCTCCAAGCGGTTTCCCAAAATGTATAGTAATATAAAATACACACATGGGTAAAATGGCCTTATGCCCAAATTTTTTAGCAAAGGCCAGTATTAAAAACCCCCTGAAAAAGAATTCCGTAAAAACAAAATCGGAGCCGTAAGCCAATTCGTAGGCGGCTACACACCATTTGTATAAAGGATTGTTTGGAGCAATATAAATACGTACATAGTTGGGATAACTCTCTAAAAAATCGGCTTGAGTACCTGCCCACAAAATAAATGGTAACATAATAGCCAGCATCACAAAGTAAGGTTTTAATGTGACTCCCTTTGTATGAAATCCGTAAAATGGTTGCTCTTTTCTGTCTGTAAAAAACCAATAAATAAAACAAGGTATTATAATGGTAATTAAGCCACCTAAATTGTAAGATATTTTTCTATAAAAGCTGCTGAAATCTGATGATGTATTGGAGAAAAATAATTTCTGATATTCGATACTAGATCCCCTCACCGAAAACATAATAATGGCTAAAATAGTAAGAAACCACCATCGTCCGGATTTAAAGACACTAAAATCTTTTTCAGCGATTGCTTGTAAGAAAAACGCACCGGCAAAGGCTATAAAATAAAGAACGCAATAGCCTATAATTTCAAAATTTAATTTTTGCTGGTGCTCAATCAATCTTTGGTATGGATTCTCTCTCATGACAATTTTCTGTCCGATATGTTGGACATTATATAGTCCATCATAGGCGAAAAATATGAGTACAGCGCCAAGTAGCGCGCACAATAAGAAACTAACCCATTTAAAATGAGTTTTATAATAGTCTGCAAGTATGGATAATATTTTTTTCAAAATAGTGGTGGAAAGTTTTAGGTGCTATAATGACCATGCATCCAGAATTTGAGCAGTATGATTTTTAGTATCTACTTTTTCGATGATATGTTCGATTAATCCTTGCTCATTTATGAGAAAACTTACACGATGAGTCCCCATGTGAACTTTCCCCATGAATTTCTTTTCGCCCCATACACCATAACTCGTTACAATCTTCTTTTCTGGATCTGCCACTAATGTAAATGGTAGTTTGTATTTAGCTTCAAATTTTTTGTGTTTTTTTTCGTCGTCCACACTTACGCCTAACACTACTATTCCTTTTGCTTGTAGCATTGAAAAATTGTCACGAATATTACAAGCTTGTGCGGTACATCCTGGAGTATCATCTTTTGGATAAAAATATAATACTACTTTTTGCCCCTTGAATTGATGGAGAGAAATTGACGTACCATTTTGCTCTGTTGCGTTAAAATCGGGTGCTAAAGAGCCAGGCTCTAGTTTCATAAAGAAGTATATTTTGACTGCAATATAATACGAATGTTTGGATGTCAATTTTACGATACATTTGTATCCCGATTTATTATTCTTCTATTTAGTGGATGATCCGTTTATATTGAATTGGTTGACCTTGACAATCGGGTTATTATTAAATAATTAAAACACATTCTATAGCAATGAGAGTTATACCAGGTGAAGTAAAAACGGCGGAATTTCACGCACATTTATTAGGCTCTGTCGCACCACGTCCAATATGTTTTGCTAGTACAATAGATAATGAAGGTCATGCGAATCTGTCACCATTTAGTTTCTTCAATGCATTTGGTAGTAAGCCGCCAATACTTATTTTTTCACCAGCTCGTCGTGTAAGAGACAATACAATTAAACACACTCTTGAAAATGTGTATGCAAATAATGAGGTTGTTATTAATATGGTGAACTATGATATGGTGCAGCAAATGAGTTTGGCTAGCTGTGAATATCCTCAGGGAGTAAGTGAATTTGAAAAGGCGGGTTTTACACCAATAGCGTCGGATTTTGTCAAACCTTTTAGGGTAAAAGAAGCTCCGGTAAGTATTGAATGTAAGGTGTTACAAATAATAGAAACTGGGCAAGAGGGTGGCGCGGCTAATTTGGTTATTTGTGAAGTACTTTGTATGCATATTGATGACCATATTTTGGATGAACATGGTAAAATTGATCCGCATAAAATTGATCTTGTAGCTCGTATGGGAGGCGATTATTATTGTCGTGCTTCAGGTGCATCTGTATTTGAAGTAGCTAAGCCAAATACAAAACTGGGAATCGGTATTGATGCCCTTCCTGCTAATGTTCGTAATAGCACTGTGTTGACAGGAAATCATTTAGGCTTGTTGGGTAATTGTACCTCTATTCCTGTTACGGGAAATATTAATAATGATGGCCGTTTGGTACAAATACTCAGCGATTTTTCGTCAGATAAAGAGCGACGTTTAAAAGCATTGCATCATTATGCAAAAGAATTATTAGATACAGGCGACATTGACCAAGCTTGGCAGATTTTACTCGTTTAAATCAACCTTAAGCTTACATTTTCATCTTGCCTAAAAGTGGTTGGATATGAGTATAGATACTATCCAACCTATCTGGATTTTGACGATACCAATCCATGCTTTCTTTGAATTGGCTATAGCTTACTTTGTGTTGAGACAGAATGATTTTATAATATCCAGCAAGCGAATCTATATTTTTGATTGGTTTATTCGGAGTCGCACTCGAGTCTGGTTTCAATAGCGCATTATACGCTTCTGCAAGTTGTATGTCAAGCAGTATTTCTTGCATCTGTTTTTCTGGGAGATGATTTTTTTTAACTACATTATTACAAGATAGTGCAAGAAACATCGTCGCTATTAGAAACAGTGTACAGCAAATTTTATTGCTTGGAAAGGTTTTGATATTTTGAAGCATTAGAGACATCTGTCTGTGATAATTGTGTAATATAACTTTGGCGTTCGGCGGCAGGTAAATCGCTTACAATATTGATCAACTCATTACTCTTTGCATTAAAGAAAAACTGAATTAGGATAGCGTTGGGATTTTCTTTGTTCAATCTCTGAAGTGTGCTGATTCCTCCCAAAATATTTTTGCGCGCATCATTTGGTTTGTCGTATAAATTGTCAAAACCAAGTCGGTGCATGGTGTACCAATATTTATGAAATTCAGCGAAACGGGGACTTAATATTTGATCAATTAACCAATACCTGTTTTTAGTCCCTTCTACTGCTTTCCATCCGGCTACATTTTTATTCTCAGGAGCGTTATTGACAATATTTTGTGCCTTTTTGAAATAGAAATTTCCCCCATTCATTGAATAGCTATCGTAGTCCAATCCAATAATAGTATAAACATAATAAGCTAAAACAGCGCTTAGGTTATCGGAAAGTGCATCATTGCCACTCACTCTATTATCGTCAAATGTAATAGGGCTAAATTGATTGAATTTAAAATTCACATCTCGGTCAATAAAATTTACCATTGAACTATTATATCCCGTATTATATACAGGCCGAGTTGATTGGATATTCATAATGGCAGAATATCCGTCTGGCGTACCATCTAATTTAGCCGTAAGGTTGAACATTATCGTACATTCAATTTTTTCAGTAGTGCTAAACTCGTCGGTAGTCCATTTTCTTGTATTGATGAAAGTTGAAATCGCCCGCTCCATGTCGATAAAAACCTGTTGATCTACATTTTGAATCTTATCGTGGCGGATACTCACTTTACAATTCAATTCCTGCGCGGTGGTAGTAATACCACAACACAACAATAATAATACGATAGCAGTTGATAATTTATTAAGCATTTTGCATTTTCAGAATATGGTTAATAATTGCAGCAGCAGCAGCAGTTTTACTTTGCAGGGGTAGTGAATGATTTGTCCCGTCCCGATCAAGTATAGTTATTTTATTTGTGTCTCCTCCAAACCCGGCACCTTCGTCTCGTAGCGAATTGAGTACAATATAATCTGTATTTTTGGCTATCATTTTTTTCTGCGCATTTTCCAATTCATTGTTTGTCTCCAAGGCAAATCCAACTAAGGTTTGGCTTTCTGTTTTCATTTTCCCAAGGCTTTCAAGGATGTCGGGATTACGTACTAATGAAATGTCAAACGTATCAGATGCCTTTTTTATTTTTTCAGATGCCATTTCTTTTGGTCGATAGTCGGCAACAGCAGAAGATAGTATTGCTAAAGTCGTATCTGGGAAAGCATCAATACAGGCATGATACATTTCTCGAGCACTCTCCACATGTATTGTTTTTATATGATTGTTTGAAACGCTCAAATGTGTTGGTCCTATGATTAGCGTCACCTCTGCTCCTTTTTCTGCAAGGGTTTCAGCTATCGCAATACCCATTTTACCCGTTGAAAAATTGCCAATAAAACGAACTGGGTCAATTCGTTCATAAGTTGGACCAGCAGTTACTAATACTTTTTTACCTTTTAGTGGTTGATCATTTTCTGAGAAAAAATAATGCTCTAAATGAGCAATAATATTTTCTGGTTCAGCCATTCGCCCTTCGCCCACTATGCCGCTAGCCAGCTCACCATGTGCAACAGGTATTATACGATTCCCAAAAGATACGATTTCCGTTATGTTTTTTTTAGTCGAAGGATGATGCCACATATCTTCATCCATAGCTGGTGCTACAAAAACAGGACATATAGCTGATAGATATACAGCGCAAACTAAATTGTCACAAAGTCCATTTGCAAGCTTAGCCAGCGTATTAGCACTACAAGGCGCTATTAATAATAAATCTGCCCAGCGCCCTAGTGCTACATGATTGTTCCACATTGCACCATCGCTAATATTACTATACACAGGATGTTTGGCAACAGTAGCTAGTGATAATGGGCTGACAAATTTTTCTGCGGCATCTGTAGTGACAACACGCACTTCTGCTCCGGATTTTACAAGTAATCGCACCAATTGCGGAGTTTTATAAGCAGCAATACTACCTGTAACTGCTAGTATTATTTTTTTACCGGTCAGATTCATTAATAAAATGAAGATTGTGTTTTGTAAAAATACAGCAAACTGTTCAGCGACACTAAAATATTAAATGCGATCTATTCATTTACCATCATATTATCAATGAGTCTGACGTTTCCTATTTTCGCAGCTATAAGAGCAATCATTTTTTTATTGGGGTCATATTGAGCTAATTCTTCCAGCGTATTTGCATCGGAGAGTGATATATAATCTACCTCAAAGCCTTTTGCGCGGAGCAGATCAAGACATTCTTTTTGTACGATAGCAAAATTTCCTCCACTACTGTATTTACTTTGGATAGAAATCAGACATTGATAAATAATACCTGCAATGGCACGTTGAGGCTCTGTAAGTCTGCGGTTACGTGAGCTCATTGCCAGTCCATCTGCCTCACGACTAGTGGGGCAGAAAACGAATCTTATACGTTCCGAAAGATTCATTTGTCTGCAAAGATCCTTTACAATAAGACATTGTTGATAATCTTTATTGCCCATATATAATGCATCTGGCATTATTGTTTCAAGTAATATGCCTACGACTTTACCAACACCATTGAAATGACCTAGTCGCTTTGCTCCTTCCAGAACAGTTTCTAGTTTGCCAAAACCGTAAGAAATAGCATTTTCGACTCCATTTGGATAGATTTCGTTTACAGAAGGTAAATACAAAATGGCACAACCTGCCATGTCCAATAAGGCAATATCCGCACCTAATGTACTTGGATATTTATCAAAATCATCTTTATCGTTGAATTGTGCCGGGTTTACAAAAATGCTACAAACAGTTAGCATTTCATCTTTTTTAGCATTGATTATCAGCGATATATGACCATCGTGTAATGCCCCCATCGTCGGTACAAATCCGATTTTTTTGTTTTGACTTCTTTGAACATGCAGGTATTCCTGTAGCTCATTTTTTGTTTTAAAAATGATCATAAAAGAATCTTTGAGGAATGAAGATGCAAATAAAACAATTTTCGATTTAATATTTTCGTAATTTTGCAGCCTAAAACACTAGACTTTTCCAAAAGTCATTTTTTTTAATTCAAATCGATTACATGTCTGTAGATACCAAAAAAAGAGTTTTAATCGTTGCAAATGAGCTTTCTCCTTACCTAGAGTTTACCGATTTCGCAAACATCCTAAATCAGTTGGCGGTAAAGGCATTTGAATCAGGTATTGAGGTTAGAATAATCATGCCACGTTTTGGCGTCATCAACGAGCGTAGGCATAAGCTACACGAGGTTGTACGACTCTCAGGTATCAATATTATTATAGACAAGGACGATTACCCACTTATTATCAAAGTGGCATCATTGCCAAATGCACGCCTTCAAGTGTATTTTATGGATAATGACGACTACTTCAAACGTAAGTTTGTTTTTAATGATGAACATGAAAATTTTTATGAAGATAACGCAGATCGAATGGTTTTTTTCTGTAAAAGTGCATTAGAAACGGTTAAAAAATTTGGCTGGCCACCACATGTTATTCATTGTCATGGTTGGATGACCTCTTTAATTCCGCTTTACCTTAAAACAACCTACAAAAAGGAGCCTGTTTTTGGATATACTAAATCTATTTTTACTGCGCAAGCCACACAGTTTAAGGAAAAGTTGAGTGACCAGTTCGTTAAAAAAGCAATAATTAGTGCTGATATTAAAGAGAAAGATCTGGAACTTTTCAAAGACGGAACGAATACGGCGCTTACATTGGGCGCTGCCAAATATGCGGATATCGTCATAATGGGTTCCGCTAAATTAGATAAGAAAGTAATTGAAGAGGTGAAGCCCAGCAAAGTCAAAAAAGTGGTACCATTTGAAGAAACATGGACAGATGATGTAACTTCATTGTTAGATTTGTACAAAAGCTTAACAGAGTCTTAGATTTGTTTTTGCGATTTTCGCCCCAAACTTTATTAATTGTTGAAAAATAGCATCTCCTTAAGAATATTGGCAGCAGTTACTGCTTTGTCTGCCACATGCGCAATGACTGCGTGTAAAGAAAATACTGTAATCAGAGCAGATATTGTGCCAATTGTGGACAATATCCACGTATTTGGAACAGATACACTTACTGTTAATACCAAGAGTATCTTTGATGACTCCCTAACCACAAGTGTGTATGTGTCAGGATTGGATGTATATATGGGGGCGGGAGCAATTACAGGAGACCCCTTTTTTGGTAAAACTCTAGAAAGTTTTTACTTTCAAGTGAGACAGCCTCAGGCCTCTTATACATTTGACAAGACAAAATATCAAATTGATTCTGCGGTATTGGTTTTGCCTTATAGCGGATTCTCTTGGGGTGATACGAGCATTACTGCGGGTACTCAAACATATACTGCTTATCAGATTACCGGTGACTTTTCAAAAGATAGTGTTTATTATACTAATTCTCCAGATAGGACTATTGACCCCACTCCTATTGGTGCTGTTACAGTTTCTTTAGGCAATTTAGTACGTAGTAAATACGATTCGACAACCGTTTTGGGTGTTAAAAGGGCTCCTCATATTCGTATTAGATTATCAGATGCAGTACGTGATAATCTCATTAATAACTCAGGAGGTGATAATTATAAGGACTATCCAACTTTTGTTTCTTGGTTTAAGGGAATCTATGTCACTTGCAACAACACCGGCAATACAATACCTTATTTTAGGCTTACTGGTGGGGATATATTCAGTACTGCGGGTATTTTAATGTATTATCATACAATAGGAGCAGCAGTCGTTGACACTCTTACAGTCAATTATCCATTCGATCCTCCCAATACGGCATTTTATAATAAAGTAACTCGTGATTACACAGGTAGTACTGCTGCAACTTATTTTGCATCGAAAGCTGTAAGTGATAATGTGATAATGATACAAAACCAACCTGGTGCTGCTGCGGACATACACATACCAAATGTGAAGAATTTGCCTCGTTGTATTGTAAATAAGGCAGAATTGATTATTACGCAAGTATCTGCTCCATTAGACGGTGTATTCTCTGCTTCAAGTAGAATTTATCCGTCAGGTGTGGACACTAATGGCGAATCATATACCATTGCCGATAGGTATCCTACTTCAAGTGTAACAGCTTTGGCTTATATAGATGGTAATGTGAGAACTGCAAATATCGGCGGTTTAATTTTTAATCAATATGTGCTTAATATTCCAAGAGAATTGGAAAGAGCTATTACTGAGCGAAGAAAAGAGCTTAGAGTGCGTATAAATGGTACACAAACCTTTGCCGGAGCATATAGATTTGTTGCTGCTGGAAGCAATTATAGCCAGCCGCAATCCTCCATTAAATTCAATATTGTTTATACTAAACTTTAAACTGCAAAATCTATGTGTGGAATAGTAGCATATATTGGCAATAAAGAAGCTTATCCGATCCTTATCAAAGGACTTAAAAGACTTGAATATAGAGGCTATGATAGTGCAGGAGTAGCATTGCTCAATGGGACTTTAAACGTTTATAAAAAACAAGGGAAGGTTTCAGTCTTAGAAGAGTACGCGAAAGATAAACCTTTAGCGGCTACAATCGGTATCGGTCATACGCGTTGGGCTACTCATGGCGTTCCAAATGACATCAATGCACACCCTCATTTATCTAATTCTGGTAATCTAGCTATTATACACAATGGCATTATTGAGAATTATGCTTCCATCAAAAAGGAATTACAACAACGCGGTTATATCTTTCACTCTGAAACCGATACTGAAGTACTAGTTAATTTGATCGAAGAAGTACAAAAACAAGAGCATGTAGAGCTAGAAGATGCTGTTCGTATTGCGCTTAATGAGGTGGTTGGTGCTTATGCGATTGTTATTTTAGATAAACGAAATGATAATCAAATTATTGCTGCCAGAAAAGGAAGCCCTTTAGTGCTGGGTATTGGAGAACAGGAATTTTTTGTAGCGTCAGATGCTTCCCCAATAATTGAATTTACAAAAAATGTAATATACCTAGAGGAAGAGGAGTATGTAGTAGCTAAGAGAAATGGAAGCTTTACAATAAAAAACTTGGGAAACGTTGTGAAGTCTCATGCGATACAAACACTTGAGATGAATCTTGAAGCAATTGAGAAAGGCGATTTTGAACATTTCATGCTCAAAGAGATTTTTGAACAACCCAAAGTAATAGCTGATTCTTTTCGTGGCAGGATGAGTGCAGAAGGCGGGTGGATAAAAATGGGTGGCATTACTGAATATATCAATCGGATTAATAAAGCAAACAGAATACTGATTACGGCTTGCGGAACATCTTGGCATAGCGGGTTGTTGGGGGAATATATTATTGAAGATTTAGCACGTATCCCAGTAGAAGTAGAATATGCATCCGAATTTCGTTACCGTAACCCAATCATTAATGAGTCAGATGTAGTACTTGCTATTTCGCAGTCTGGAGAAACAGCAGATACTCTTGCTGCTATTGAGCTAGCAAAAGAACATAAAGCCTTGGTGTATGGCATTTGCAATGTTATAGGATCATCAATAGCTCGTGCAACTAATGCCGGTTCCTATACACATGCTGGCCCAGAAATAGGGGTCGCTTCTACAAAGGCATTTTCGACGCAAGTTTCTGTATTGATACTAATTGCATTGCAAATAGCCCAATCAAAAGGTACTATACCACAATCAAAACTCAGACAAATTCTTTACGAACTGGAAAGCGTTCCTGAAAAAATAAAAGAAGTATTAGCATTAGATGATGAAATAAAGAAAATAGCAGCGGTCTATAAAGATGCCAATAACTTTCTTTATTTAGGCCGAGGTTACAATTATCCGGTAGCCATGGAAGGTGCATTAAAGCTCAAAGAAATATCTTATATACATGCTGAAGGATACCCAGCGGCAGAAATGAAGCACGGACCTATAGCATTGATTGATGAAGAAATGCCTGTGGTTTTCTTAGCGACTAATATAAGTGCGTATGAAAAAATTGTATCTAATATTCAAGAAGTGAAAGCCCGTAAAGGGAAAATTATAGCTATCGTTAACAAAGGAGATACTCAAATAAGAGCTATGGCAGACCATGTTATCGAAGTACCCATTGTCGATGAAATAATTTCTCCTTTGGTTACAATTGTTCCGCTTCAATTATTGGCTTATCATATTGCGATAATGAGAGGTTGCAATGTAGATCAACCAAGAAATCTGGCTAAATCAGTAACCGTAGAATAAATCGAATTCGTTTTAACAATCTTATACGCCGCTTAATATTTTAAACATTAAGCGGCGTATTCTTTGCTACACCCCTTATGTTTACAATCTGGTAACTAGTTGTTTACATTCCATTAACAATAGAATAATTCCTTTGCACGCAAAAGAATTATGCGTAAACTTTCAATTCTGCTTTCATTTTTATTTTCTTCAATCATATCTTTTGCAGGTACCATTAAAGGGAAAATTACAGATGCAACAAACGGTGCTCCCATTAGTGATGTTACGGTCAAAATTAAAAATACATCCCACGGTGTTACTACTGATACTGCCGGTAATTATGAATTGAATGATATTGCTGAAGGTAACTATGAACTTGTTTTTTCGTTGATTACTTATGTCGAGCAAACACGTAATGTGACCATAAAAGCAAATAGTGAAGCAACACTTGATTTGAAGTTAAAGGCGGAAGGGAGTAATTTAAAAGGTGTTACTGTTAGAGGTACTCGGGCTTCACATACGGAAACGGCAGTAATACTTGAAATGCGTAAAAGTAGCAGTATAGTTAGTGGTATTAGTGCTGCGCAGATACAAAAATCAATGGATCGCAATGCTGCTGATGTTGTAAAGCGAGTTCCGGGAGTAACAATTCAAGATGATAAATTTATTATAGTTCGTGGTCTTGCTGACAGATATAATAATGTATGGTTAAATGATGCAGGAACACCAAGCAGTGAAACCGATAAGAAATCATTCTCGTTTGATATGATACCTAGTGGGCTGATAGACCGCATTATGGTTTATAAAACACCGGCTCCCGAGTTGCCTGGTGATTTTGCCGGAGGAATGATCAAGATATATACTACATCATTACCTGCCAAAAATCAGATTAGCTTTAATGTCCAGACATCTTATAGATCCAATTCAACAGGAACAACATTTAATTACAATCAGCCTTCAACAACAGATTGGCTTGGATTTGACAATGGCAGCAGAAGTATCCCCGCCGGCGTTTCCTCTTCTAAATTTTTACAATCTGACCCAAGTAATAATGCAACAACTAAATTGTTCAATAATGATTGGGTGATAAAAAATAAAACACTGGGACCAGATGGTAGATTTAATTTTTCACTGGCTAATATATACAAACTTAAAAAAGTAAAAATTGGTAACACTTTTGGAGTAACTTATTCCAATACGTCAACTAATTACAATATACACAGGTTAGATTGGGATTCAGCAGCCAAGAAAGTCAATTATAATGATTTACAATCAGAAACTAAAGTAAATGTTGGTTTGCTGGACAATGCCGCTATTGTATTTGGCAATAATAAAATAGAGTTTAAAAATCTGTATAATCAGACAGGTAAATCAAGCTTGGTTATTAGAAATAATATTCCGGATGCAGATCTGAATGTTGTTGATGAACGCTCTTATAATATGGGATACCAAAGCACAGCTACATATATGTCGCAATTGTCCGGTACGCATAGTAACCAGAATGAGGAACGTAAATATACCTGGACACTAGGATATACCGATTTATTTAAGAATCAACCTGACCTGAGACGAATTAGATATAATAATCGATTTGCAAACGATACAGTTTTTCGTGCGCAAGTGCAGCCCGGTGTTGACCCAAATTATGGCGGGGGCAAATACTATGCTCAGCTATATGAGCATACTTATAGCTTTACTCATCAACTAGGTCAAAAAATACATATTGATTCTACTCATTCATTTGAACTCAACGTCGGCAATTATATAGAATATAAAAACAGATCCTTCTCTGCTAGAGAATTGGGTTATACACTGCCACCCAAAGCACAATATCTTGCGTACCAAAAATCGCTTATTAATTTACCCATCAATGAGATTTTTGCAGCACAAAATGTAGGAACGGATAGCGGCTTCAGAATGGAAGATGGTAGTAACTTTTATGATTTTTATAAGGCAAACAATACATTGATTGCTAGTTTTATTTCTTTGAAATTTGCTTTAGGTTCAAGGATCAATGTTTCGGGTGGAGCGCGATATGAATATAACAACCAGTCTATTACTGGAGTAAGCAGTGTGAATACAAATGACACTGCCACATGGAAAATCAAAACAAAATACTTGCTACCCTCAATAAATGCTTCGTATAATTTTACGGAGAAAAGCCTTTTGAGAATTGCGTATGGCAAAACATTGAATCGCCCGGAATTCAGAGAAGCAGGTCCGACTTATTTTTATGATTTTGAAGAAAGAGCGCAGAATTACGGTGCCTTATTAAACGGAGATACATTGAAAGTATCCGAAATCCAAAACGTTGATATGCGTTGGGAATGGTATCCATCAAGTGGTGAAATGGTACATGTAGGTGCATTTTACAAGTCATTTAAAAATCCAATTAGTCGGCTTGTTTCAGGAGGTTCAGATAGTAAATCATTTGATTATGCTAATGTTGGAAGTGCTTATGCAATGGGGTTAGAAGTTGATGTTCGCAAAAATCTAATATTCATGGATGATTGGTTTAGGACTAGGCTTTTCAAAAATTTTGCTTTTGTAGGTAATTTGTCACTTATCAAAAGTCGCTTAACTATTGAAAAAATGAAATCAGATTCAACCCAACTCGAAAATTCGCCGCTAGTTGGTCAGTCTCCCTACATCATTAATATGGGGCTTTTTTATCAACACGATTCATTAGGACTACAAGGTTCTTTACTATATAATGTATTTGGCCCTAGAATGTACGCGCTTGGGGCAAATAGCGCAGGTCAAGAAAGTATTGGCGAAATGCCATTCAAATCATTAGACTTAGTAATTTCTAAAGCATTCTATAAACGTTTTCTAATTAACATTGGAGTACAAAACCTACTTGATGCAAAAGTGCTTTTTGTAAAGGATATAAACCGAGATGGAAAATTTGATAAAGCAAATGACTTTGAATATAAAAGCTACAAACCTGGTCGATATTTTTCTATTGGATTGAAAGTCAAAATCTAAGCAGCATCTTCTATTTGTGTTCTACGGGGCAAGAGTATTCTATAAAACCTTTAACCCTACAAAGGCTTTATTTTAAAACCCTTCTAAATATTATTCACATATTGGTAACATATTGGTAATTCTATAGTAACTAGGTGTTAACTAGTCGGTAACAATGTGACTTTACTTTTGTGCAAATTAAAATTCTTATGAAAAAAACTACACTATTTATTATTGCGATGTGCTTATTGGGCATCGGTAAAACGTTTGCGGGGGTTGTTCCAACAGTTATTGTAAAAGATAGTATTTCTACAAATACACATTGGGATCATGACCATCAATATTTATTGACCGGTTATGTATATGTAACATCAGGAGCCACATTAACGATTGATTCAGGTACGATTATCAGAGGAGATAAAGACACTAAAGGGTCATTAATCATTGAACGTGGTGCAAAGCTTATGGCGATTGGTACTCCTACGAGTCCAATTGTATTTACTTCAAACCAAGCTCCAGGTAATAGAAACTATGGCGATTGGGGTGGTGTAATTCTTTGTGGTTATGCTCAAACCAATTGGAATGCTGAGCCAACTGTAGAAGGAGGTCCACGTTCTCATTATGGTGGTGGTTATGGTGGTGCAAGTGGTGCAACAGCTGATCCACACGATAACAGTGGACAAATGTCTTATTGTCGTATTGAATTTCCAGGTATCGCATTTTCTCCAAACAATGAAATTAATGGTCTTACCCTTTGTGGAGTAGGTGATGGTACACAAATTGATCATATACAAGTATCATATTCTGGTGACGATAGTTACGAGTGGTTTGGTGGAAGTGTAAATGCGAAATACTTAGTTGCTTATCGTGGTTGGGATGATGATTTTGATACAGATAATGGTTATAACGGTAAAAACCAATTTGTTTTCAGTCTTCGTGATCCGGATGCTGCAGACCAAAGTGGTTCAAAAGGGTTCGAAAGTGATAGTTACCAATCCGGTACGGCTACAGGTTTATCTGGCGATACTTCAAAAATCACGAAATGTGTTTTTGTAAACTGTACTGTTGTTGGACCAGTGAAAAATCCATCATCAGGACCAGTATGGAATCCCAACTATGTTTCCGGGGCACATATTCGTCGTGGTAGTGCGATAAGCGTTCTTAATAGCATAATTGTAGGTTGGCCTGCTGGTGTTTTGGTTGATGAATCTTCATCGGCATTTGGCAGCACTACTGCTAATATAGCAAATGGAATATTACAGTTTAGCAACAACATCGTTGCTAACACCGATAAAACATCTACCCCTAGCCCCAAAGATGTTTTGTACATAAAAGACGGTGCTCGTTCTTTGACACCTACAACAACAATGGCTGATACGACTACGGGTAGTCCGTTTAATCCTTTTGCTGGGCCATGGTCTTGGTTGAAAAATGCTCCTTATGCAAATGCAACCTATGTAACTGAATCATCTAGCTTGCGTTTGAATAATCCGTTTAACTTGACAAACCCCTATCCTTATCCTACTACTACATCGCCTGTCTCTTATAATGCTGCACATGTATTCGATCCTAAAAAACCAATAAATTACGATACTACATTGGCATATCTAAATTATAACGTGCCCGCATTTGCTCCAGATTTCACATCAAGCAAGGCAAGTAATTCATTCTTTGATAAAGTGAATTTTGTAGGTGCATTTAGCGGTGCAGGTCGTGTAAGTGATAATTGGATGGCTAATTGGACAAACTTTAATTGCCAAAATACAGACTATACACAAAATATTTCTAGTACTGCAGTGTATAATGTAAAAAACTTCACAATAGATGCTACATTATATCCTAATCCGACTCAAAATGTTGCTTACTTGGAGGCTCAACTTCAAAATACTACTAATGTTAATATTGTATTGACTGATATTAATGGTAGGGTAGTGAAACAAGTACTGAATTCTGAAAAAACAGGAAATTTACAAGTAGCTATTAATTTGTCTGAAGTTCCAGCAGGTTTATATTTTGTTAGAATGACTACAGAATACGGTCAAAAATCAATGAAATTAAGTGTGATTAAATAAAGATTTTGTTAAGTGGGTTTTGTTATAGGCCGGTCACTTTTGTGACCGGCTTTTTAAACTCAGTAAATGAATCGATGGTTTAGAATTCATGACTTGTATAAAGGATAATTGTGCGAATAGTCAAATAATAAATTTGGATAAAGGGTATAGCAAATGAAAATTAGCCCGTACTAATAAATAGATCAGAAATAATGTCAATGGTATTTTTGAGTTGGAAATAGATAATTGCTACGATTATTTATTTCCGTTTTTTTATTGTTCAATAAATATGAAAGCTTAGATTTGCGCCACTAAAAATATTAACTTAACGAAAAATAATAGTTCATGCCTTACTTGTTTACATCAGAATCAGTTTCAGAAGGACATCCTGATAAAGTAGCCGACCAGATATCAGACGCATTAGTCGATAATTTTCTTGCATGGGATGCCGAATCCAAAATAGCATGTGAAACTCTTGTTACTACCGGACAAGTAGTATTGGCTGGTGAAGTAAAATCTAAAACATATATTGATGTACAGCAAATAGCACGTGATGTAATATCTAAGATTGGATATACGAAAAGCGAATACATGTTCGAAGCGAAGTCGTGCGGTATTTTATCTGCAATACATGAACAGTCAGCAGATATTAACCAAGGCGTTGATAAAAAGAAAAAAGAAGATCAGGGAGCAGGAGACCAAGGTATGATGTTTGGCTACGCAACTAATGAAACTTCTAATTACATGCCATTGGCATTAGACATGGCGCATTTTTTATTACGCGAGTTGAGTGATATTCGAAAAGAGGGTAAAGTGATGAAATATCTTCGTCCTGATGCAAAGAGTCAGGTAACAATTGAATATAGTGATGATAATGTTCCTGTACGCATTGATGCCATTGTTATTTCTACTCAACATGACGATTTTGCTGCAGAAAAAATAATGCAAGATCGCATCAAAAAAGATGTTGTGAGTATTTTGATACCTCGCGTTATTAAGAGTTATCCGATGTACAAACATTTATTTAATGACAAAATAAAATATCATATTAATCCTACTGGTAAGTTTGTTATTGGAGGACCTCATGGTGACACTGGTCTTACTGGTCGTAAAATAATCGTTGATACCTATGGTGGTAAAGGCGCACACGGTGGGGGGGCATTTTCGGGTAAAGATCCGAGCAAAGTAGATCGCTCTGCTGCGTATGCAACTAGGCATATTGCTAAAAATCTTGTGGCTGCAGGCGTTTGTACCGAAGTTTTAGTGCAGGTATCTTATGCTATTGGCGTAGCTAAACCAATGGGTATTTATATTAATACTTATGGTACTTCAAAAGTGAAAATGACCGACGGCCAGATTGCAAAGACGGTTGAAGCGGTATTTGACATGCGCCCTTATTTTATTGAACAAAGATTAAAACTACGCCAGCCAATGTATAGCGAATGTGCTGCATACGGGCACATGGGACGTGAACCACAAACGGTTACTAAGACATTCAAATCGGCAGATGGTAGGGTGAAAAATCTAAAAGTAGAACTCTTTACTTGGGAGAAATTAGACTATGTTGCAAAAGTTAAGAAGGCATTTAAACTCAAGTAATTGAAACACAAAACTAAAAATCATTAAGCAATGATAAAGAAATTATTATTAACCCTATCGACAGCATCGTTGTTCAGCATTGCAGTTAAGGCTCAGACGATCCAGCCGTGCGGAACTGATGAAATATATCGTCAGCAGCTGGCTTTACGTCCAGAAATTGCGGACAAAGAGATTGAATTAAATCGTCAAATTAGAGAGAAATTGCAAAGTATGGATATTAGCCGTTTTGCAAAAACAACAGATGACGGAACGGTTACCTACGATGTCCCTCTAGTATTTCATATTATTCACGATTATGGGTCTGAATATATCCCAGATGCAGATATTGTTCAAGGAGTAAAAATATTGAATGATATTTATAATAAACGGAACTCGGATACCGCAAATGTTATAGCTCCATTTAAAGGGTTTATAAATAACTCTACAATTCGCTACATAGGTAATGCAAAAATAACTTGGCATTTGGCTACTGTAGATCCCAACGGAAATCCTACTAATGGTGTGACTCGTCATCAATCTTACCTTACAGCAGCTGGTGGAGAGCAGGCGAAGTTCGATGATTGGCCGTCTAGTAATTATATGAATGTTTGGCTTATTAATACGATTGGACAAAAGATAACAGGTGGTGTAATTTTGGCTTATGCGCATCTTCCTGCTGATGCAGATGGAATTCCTTGGTATGACGGTGTTATATCAAGAGCCGATAATGTTAAGACAGGTACAATTGCCCATGAATTGGGACATGAATTAGGATTATACCATACTTGGGGAAAAGATAATAATGCGGGTGTTGCATGTGGTGGAAGTGACGAGGTGGATGATACGCCTCCTACTAAAGGTCATTTTGGCGTTGGGTGTTCTGGCTCACTTTTGTATGATACATCTTGTCTTTTTAATACTAAAAAAATTGCAAAACTTAGAGTTGATACAGTTACTTTAGGAACTGTATCAATAGCTCCTAAATCAGATACTTCTACAGTTAATGGCATTACTTTTAGTTCTCGCACTGTTACATCATTGGATTCTGTAGATTTTTACCCAACAGCAGCTATTGGTTCTTCTTATACAATTGCATTGACCAAAAATAATGTCGTGATTAATACAAAAACGGTGTTGAGTACAGTGGTCAACAGTGCGCAAACTGTAGCGCTTAATTTTACAGTTCCTGGTGGAGGGGACACCAATGCCATATATAGCTTACGCTTTAATCAAAATGCAGGAGCATTAAAGGACACTGTTGTTCCTGGATTATCTTCCTATCCTTATGGTACTAATGGGGCTATATTAATTAAGACTCCTTCAACTAATGGTTATTATAATTTCTTTTATAATTGGCGCGTGAAATACGGATATTTTACTATTTACTCAGGAGTGCGTACTAGAGATTCTTTAGTGGACTATCCGGATACAACGAATAATCAAAACATTATGGATTATTCTGGTTGCGAGTTTATGTTTACTAACGGGCAGACACAACGTATGCGGGCTGCACTCACAAGTACTGTGGCTAACAGGGATAGTTTGTGTACTCCATATAATTTGCTTAAAACAGGTGCATTATCTGCTACTCCTCCATTAGTTCCGAAGGCTGAATATTCAGTTGAAAAGGGCTTATATGTTGCGGAATCTGGACCTACTCACTTTTTGACTGCGGGTTCTGCGGGTCAATTTAAACTAACGAATAGAACATGGCGTGCAACGGCAACTAGTATAAATTGGACATTGTCTAATGGATCCACTACCCCCACTTCTACTTCTACAGGTTCTTTCACAACTCAATTCGCTACTCCGGGTTGGGCTACGATAACGATGATTGCAACAAATGCTAATGGATCAGATACCTTTGGTACAAGCCCTATTTTAGATCCGGTTACCGGTAGCTATACCGGCAACACTTCTAATATTTATGTTGCGGATCCAACAGCAGTTGACCCTATTGGCTACTATCAGGAATTTAATCCTGGAGGCGACTTAGATAAATGGCCTATTTTTAATTATTACAACAATAGATTTAAATGGGAAGTTGTCAATACGGCCGGATATTATGACCGTACTTCTATCCGTTACAGAAGTTTTGACGACCGTACTTTCCCTGTAAACCTTACAGGAGATCCGAATGGCGATAAAGATGATTTCTTTACTCCTGCCTTCGATTTGAGTTCATTAGGTACAAATGGTAATGTCAACTTTATGATGGCTGGTGCTTACTCAACGAGTGACCCACGTTATATGAATGATACATTGACTATCTCTTATTCTAAAGATAGTTGCAAAACATGGACTACACTAAAAACTATGGGAGGAGCTCAACTACAAACAGTAGGTGTGGCTACAAAACCAGGTACAGAATATACGCCTTCTTACACAGATTGGCAACCGGTAAGCATTGATTTGAAAAATGGTACAACTCCAATACGTGCCCCTAAAGTTTATTTCCGCTTCCGTTACCGTCCTTATGGTAAGCCGGTAGGCAATGCTATGGTTGAAACAGCCAATAACTTTTATTTAGATCGTTTTAACATCAGCAATAACCCATTGAGTGTAAATGAGATGGTGTTAGGAGAAAGAAATGCGGCAGTAGCTCCGAATCCGACGACATCCAATGCATACATTTTGTTCAAAGCAGCGAATGCGCACGTTAATATCCAAGTTACCGACATTACCGGTAAAGTAGTTTACACAGTAGCGCAAAGAGTAGATGCAAACAATGCACGTATTGAAATACCAGCTGCATCAATTCAAGTGAAAGGCATGTATTTAGTACACATTACAGGTGATGACAACATGAATCAAACAGAGAAATTGGTAGTTTATTAATAGAACCTACTATCTTTAATACGAATAGAGCCTGTCTTGTATATGACAGGCTCTATTTTTTACCGCACTTTTTTTAATTACTGCTTTATACATTTAATGCTAATCCAATTACCTGATAATTTTCTTTCATGATGGGCAATTGGTATTATATAGCGAAGGCGAAGAGGACCTTAAACTTAACTAACAGGACAATGAAGATATAAGATAAAAATTCCGTGCAATCTTCACAAAATTTTATACCTTTGGTTTTCGTGATTTATTATCAACTAAAAAATCATTAAGCAATGATAAAGAAATTATTATTAACCCTATCAACGGCATCTTTATTTGGCGTTACTTCCAAAGCTCAGACGTTCCAGCCATGTGGTACAACTGAAGTATATCTTCAACAATTGGCATTGCGTCCTGATATTGCGATGAAGGAAGCCCAATTGAATGAATACATCAGAGAGAAACTAGCATCTACAGACATCAGTCGTTTTGCAAAAACGACAGATGATGGTAGTGTTATTTATGATATCCCTATTGTTTTTCATATCATTCATGATTATGGTGCAGAATATTTACCAGATGCTGATATTGTACAATGTGTAAGTGATATCAATAAAATGTATCACAAGCAAAATACCGATACTGCTGAAGTCATTGCTCCTTTTAAAGGTTTCATCAATAACTCTAATCAGCGGTATATTGGTAAGGCTAATATAACTTGGCATTTAGCAACAGTCGATCCAGATGGTAAACCAACAAATGGCATTACGCGTCGCCAGTCTTATCTTTCCAAAAATGGAGGGGATCAGGCGAAATTTGATTTATGGTCGCCGAGCAACTATATGAATGTTTGGGTTGTTAATTTGATGCCTGGACATGGTGGTGCTGCTGCTTATGCTTATCAACCTCCTACAGCAGATGCTATTCCTTATTATGATGGAGTCATTTCATTATACGATTATGTAAACAGAGACAATACAATTTCACATGAATTGGGTCATGAATTAAATTTGGCGCATCCATGGGGTAACACTAATAATCCGGAAGTTTCATGTGGAGATGATGATGTTGATGATACTCCTCCTACTAAGGGTCATAGTCCATCTACCGGTTGTAACTATACCCCCACTTCTAAAATGTGGGATACACTCTGTATTAATAGTACTAAAGGTATTGCAAAACTTAGAGTTGATACAGTTACTGTAGGAACTGTATCTGTCCTTCCTCAATCAGATACTTCTACTGTTAAAGGTATCACTTTTAGTTCTCGCACCGTTACATCATTGGATTCTGTGGATTTTTACCCAACAGCAGCTATTGGTTCTTCTTATACAATTGCGTTGACCAAAAATAATGTTGTTATTAATACAAAAACGGTGTTGAGTACAGTGGTCAACAGTGCGCAAACTGTAGCGCTTAATTTTACAGTTCCTGGTGGAGGGGACACCAATGCCATATATAGCTTACGCTTTAATCAAAATGCAGGAGCATTAAAGGACACTGTTGTTTCTGGATTATCTTCCTATCCTTATGGTACTAATGGGGCTATATTAATTAAGACTCTTTCAACTAATGGTTATTATAATTTCTTTTACAATTGGCGCGTGAAATACGGATATTTTAAGATATACCCGGGAGTGCGTACAAGAGATTCTTTAGTGGACTATCCTGATACTACTAATGCTCAAAACGTAATGGATTATACTTACTGCTCTAAAATGTTTACTTATGGTCAAACACAACGTATGCGTGCAGCTTTAACTAGTGATGTAGCAAAGAGAGATAGTTTGTGGTCTCCAAGCAATCTTGCTAAAACAGGTGCATTATCTGCTACGCCAGCAATGACACCTAAAGCGGCATACTCTATCGAAAAGGGTTTATATGTAACGGAGGCTGGTCCAACGTATTTCATGACTGCAGGTGCTGCTAGTCAATTTAAACTTATGAATAGAACATGGCGTGCAACAGCAACTAGTATAAATTGGACATTGTCTAATGGATCCACTACCCCCACTTCTACTTCTACAGGTTCTTTCACGACTCAATTCGCTACTCCGGGCTGGGCTACTATAACGATGATTGCAACAAATGCTAATGGATCAGATACCTTTGGTACAAGCCCTATTTTAGATCCGGTTACTGGTAGCTATACCGGTAACACTTCTAATATTTATGTTGCAGATCCAACAGCAGTTAATCCTATTGGTTACTATCAGGAATTTAATCCTGGAGGAGACTTAGATAAATGGCCTATTTTTAATTATTACAACAATAGATTTAAATGGGAGGTTGTCAATACGGCTGGATATTATGACCGTACTTCTATCCGTTACAGAAGTTTTGACGACCGTGCCTACCCTGCAAACCTTACAGGAGATCCGAATGGCGATAAAGATGATTTCTTTACTCCTGCCTTCGATTTGAGTTCATTAGGTACAAATGGTAATGTCAACTTTATGATGGCAGGTGCTTACTCAACGAGTGACCCACGTTATATGAAAGATACATTAACTATTGCCTACTCTAAAGATAGTGGAAGAACATGGACTACGCTAAAAGTTATGGGAGGAGCTCAACTACAAACAGTAGGTGTGGCTACAAAACCAGGTACAGAATATACACCTTCTTACACAGATTGGCAACCAGTAAGCATTGATTTGAAAAATGGTACAACTCCAATACGTGACCCTAAAGTTTATTTCCGCTTCCGTTACCGTCCTTATGGTAAGCCGGTAGGCAATGCTATGGTTGAAACAGCCAATAACTTTTATCTAGATCGTTTTAACATCAGCAATAATCCATTGAGTGTAAATGAGATGGTATTAGGAGAAAGAAACGCAGCAGTTGCTCCGAATCCGACGACATCCAATGCATACGTTTTGTTCAAAGCAGCGAATGCGCACGTTAATATCCAAGTTACCGACATTACCGGTAAAGTAGTTTACACAGTAGCGCAAAGAGTAGATGCAAACAATGCACGTATTGAAATACCAGCTGCTTCAATTCAAGTGAAAGGCATGTATTTGGTACACATTACAGGCGATGATAACATGAATCAAACAGAGAAATTGGTAGTTTATTAATAGAACCTACCATCTTTAATACGAAAAGAGCCTGTCTTATACAAGACAGGCTCTATTTTTTACCGCACTTTTTTTTGATTACTACTTTATACATTTAATGCTAATCCAATTACCCAATGTATGCACATCCGCAATTTTAAAACCAGAAGTGGTTGCGGCATTTCGTATAATAGTTTCGTCTTCCGTCAATAATCCACTCATAAGCAATATACTTTTATTGTCAAGCAATTGATACATATTATCCATATATTCAAGTAGAATATGACGATTGATATTGGCCAATATAATATCGAAATGCATAGTATTATCTATGTCTTCCAATATTCCTTGACGCACATCAATATAGGTACAATTATTCATCGACACATTTTCTTTAGCATTTTCATACGACCATTCGTCATTGTCAATAGCTATTATATCAGTAGCGCCTAATTTGGCTGCAAGAATAGCTAAAACACCAGTACCTGTGCCAAAGTCGAGTATCCGTTTATTTGTACAATCAATTTCAGCCATTTGTTCGATCATCAGTCGGGTGGTGGCATGATGCCCAGTACCAAAAGACATTTTAGGCGTAATGATTATATCGTGTAATGTAACAATTGGAATGTTATGAAAATGTGCACGAACTGTACAAAAATCTTGAACGATAACTGGTTGAAAATTTTCTTCCCACTGCTCATTCCAGTTTTGTTTTGGAATAGACGTTACAGTATAGTTTAATGAGTAAGATTTTAATAAATCTGCTATTGCAGTAGAATTATAATCTTTTTCGGGAACGAAAGCTATCAATGAAGTCGTGTTTTCTTCAAAACCTTCAATAGCACATTCGTAGAGTGCCGCAATTAATAATTCACGTGTTTCGTTTTCCGGTATTTGTATTTCTATCTGTAGATAATTCAACGTATTTAAATTTTGAGTTCAAAAGTAGGAAATCAAAAGTTTAAAATACTTAAAGTAAAATGTTTAGTCGCCAATTCGTACTTGTAAACCTACTTTACCTGAAAAACTTACTAAGTCGGCCGTAGATCCATAATACCCGACAGATGAATATACTTTAGCTTGTTCTCCGAATGCGCCTGAACCTTGCATTCCTATAGCAATTTTAAAAGCGTCAGAAACGTCAATTGTAAACCCACAGCCTAAAAATGGCTTAA
This sequence comes from Bacteroidetes bacterium UBA1312, assembly GCA_002307135.1. Lineage (GTDB taxonomy): Bacteria > Bacteroidota > Bacteroidia > Chitinophagales > Chitinophagaceae > Rurimicrobium. Next base: position 148,803 of record DBTQ01000015.1, on the reverse strand, counting down.
TATTTAATTTCTTCACATCGGATTCATTCTGTTTATTTGGACTAACTGGCGTATTCCCTGAATTACCATCGTTCCCTGCCCAATGAGCATAAACAAGAATACCTGCCAGGCAGCCTATATCAGCATAGAAACTTGTCCGGCGTTTTGATGATTGTTTAGTATAATGTAAGGCGAATGGTACTTCCAGATATTTTAAAGATTGCTTACCAAACATGTATCTATCGTAGTTTTGCATCTCATAATGATATGAACTATAGCCAATACCTGTATATAATCCTAATTGATGCCCGAACATTTTGCCGATAGTAAGCGTTGTCATTGTCATAGGGCTCAAGCCCGGGAAATAACTACCTCCACCATCAGTAAGGCCTACTCCGGATGATAAATTTATAAATGTGCTTGTATTGCTTTCACCCCAGCTTTGGCTCCATCCATTTATACTTGACAGCATAATGAGCATGTATGTAATGATTTGTTTGTTCATAATGCACTTTTTGCAGGCGTATGTTGTTTATTGGCCAATGCCACTTGCACGCCTACTTTACCAGAGAAGCTGGATAGAGTGAAGTAGGCTGGATATTTTTGAGTGTTATCAGCTCTGCCACTTTGTTCGCCGAATGCGCTCATCCCCAGCATGCCAAGTGTCATTTGTACAGTATTACTCGCTTTTATAGCAATGCCACAGCCCATAAATGGTTTGATATTCACCTTTGATACGCTAGACTCATTGTGTTCACTCTGGCTTGGTGCTACGTAACCTGAATAGCCATTTGTACCTGTATAATAAGCATTAACAAGGATGCCTATCATGAATCCGAATTCGCCGTAAAATAATACGGATCTTTTTTGCGCGATGATTCGTTGGTCACTTTTAGTGTGAAAGGTAGCTCTAAGTATTGTACTTTTTGACTGCCTGCATCTCCTCTGTCATAGAAGAGGTTGTAATTGTAGGAACTTAGCCCTATTCCTGTTGATAAGGCTACGTTTGTGCTAAACATTTTCCCGATACTGAGTGTAGTTAAGTTCATATTGCCTAAGCTTGGAAAGTACCCGCCATTATTATCGCTGCTGGTAATACCTATACCCGTGGATAGATGAATGAGTAGTGTTCCTGTTTTTTGACTATATGACTTTATACTGAATGCGCTAAGTAGTATTATAATGATGACGATATTCTGTTGCTTGTTATGTTTCATACATTGATATATTGCTGTTACTTGATGTGAACGAATGTAATCAAATCATGAAGATTCAGCCAAACTGTTTTACGAACGGTCGCTTTTGTTTACGAACGGTAAAATGGTTGTTCAATACTAGTGGATTTGCTAGCATTGTTGGAATGACTGAGGGATTTGTTTATAATGGGAGATTTATAGGTTGGCTTATTTTAATTGATCTTTATCTTGCTTTTTGATACTAAAGCCACTACTTTTGCGACGATCTAAAAATATTTAACACAATACAAACAAATTATGAATTCATTATTTTACCTCGTGCCGCTATTCGGTGTCATTGCTTTACTTTTTGCATTTGTGAAAAGTGCTTGGGTTACCAAACAAGATGCGGGTAATGCTCGTATGAAAGAAATCGCCGGATATATTGCTGATGGTGCTATGGCGTTCTTGAAAGCTGAATACAAAGTGATGAGTTATTTTGTGATTATTGCTGCATTGTTGCTTGGTTTTATGGGCTTTAGTGATAAGAATAGTCATTGGACAATTGCACTTTCTTTTATTGTCGGAGCTTTCTTTAGCGCATTAGCTGGTTTTTTGGGCATGCGTATAGCCACTAAAAGTAACGTACGTACAGCAGAAGCAGCTCGTACGAGCTTGAGCAAAGCCCTGAAGGTATCATTTACAGGAGGTTCTGTAATGGGAATGGGAGTCGCAGGACTCGCGGTATTAGGTTTGGGTTCGTTATTCATTGTACTTAAAATGGCTTTTGCTCCTAATGCAGCTGTGGACAGTGAAGAGATGAAGCGTGTAATCGAAGTATTGACAGGTTTTTCATTGGGCGCAGAAAGTATTGCTTTGTTTGCCCGTGTGGGTGGTGGTATTTATACTAAAGCAGCAGACGTTGGTGCTGACCTTGTTGGTAAAGTAGAAGCGGGCATCCCGGAAGATGATCCACGAAATCCTGCAACAATTGCGGATAATGTTGGTGATAACGTAGGTGATGTAGCTGGAATGGGCGCAGATTTGTTTGGTTCTTATGTAGCTACAGTATTAGCTACAATGGTGTTGGGTCGTGAAACAACTTCTGCCATTGGAACTGATATGTTTGGTGGATTAGCGCCGATTTTATTACCTATGTTGATCGCTGGTGTGGGAATTATTCTTTCTATCATTGGAACATTCTTTGTGCGTATTTCTGAAAATGCAGGACTGAGCACAACAAAAGTGCAAAATGCATTGAATATGGGTAACTATGGTTCTATCATATTAACCGCAATTGCCTGTTTCTTTTTAAGCACCAATATTTTACCAGCATCAATGACATTGCGTGGATTTACTTTCACGAATATGGATGTATTTTATTCTATTCTTGTAGGATTGTCGGTAGGAACTTTGATGAGTATTATTACGGAATATTATACTGCTATGGGTAAACGCCCTGTAATGAGTATCGTAACGCAGAGTGGAACCGGACATGCGACCAACATCATTGGCGGTTTGGCTATGGGTATGGAAAGTACCTTTTTACCAATTCTTGTATTAGCTGCCGGTATTTATGGATCTTATCATTTTGCAGGTTTATATGGCGTGGCTATTGCTGCAGCAGGTATGATGGCAACTACAGCTATGCAATTGGCTATTGATGCTTTCGGGCCTATTGCTGATAACGCAGGTGGTATTGCTGAAATGAGCGAACTACCAGCAGATGTGCGTGAAAAGACAGATATACTTGATGCTGTTGGTAATACTACTGCAGCGACTGGTAAGGGCTTTGCAATCGCTTCGGCTGCATTGACTGCTTTGGCCTTATTTGCAGCATTTGTAGGTATTGCAGGTATAGATGGTATTGATATATACAGAGCAGATGTATTGGCCGGTTTATTTATTGGGGCAATGATTCCTTTTATCTTCTCTTCATTAGCGATTCGCGCTGTAGGTGAGGCCGCAATGGCAATGGTCGAAGAAGTTCGCCGCCAGTTTCGTGAAATACCAGGAATCATGGATGGTACTGGTAAACCACAATATGAAAAATGCGTGGCCATTTCTACAGAAGCTTCCATTAAAAAAATGATGTTACCTGGGGCTATTGCTATTATCTCTCCATTAATTATTGGCTTTGTATTTGGCCCGGAAGTATTAGGTGGTTTCCTTGCCGGAGCAACAGTTAGTGGTGTATTGATGGGTATGTTCCAAAACAATGCAGGTGGAGCATGGGATAACGCTAAAAAATCTTTTGAAAAAGGTGTCGATATAAATGGAGTTACTTACTATAAAAAATCAGAACCACATAAAGCTTCTGTAACAGGGGATACTGTGGGAGATCCATTCAAAGATACATCTGGCCCATCAATGAATATTTTAATTAAATTGATGTCAATAGTAGCTTTAGTAATAGCACCAACATTAGCAACACTCCACAAAGCAGATATTCAAAAAAGGCGTGCTGATAAAATGAATACATTGATGTTGCTTAATGGCGGTGGTGAAACAACAAGAACGCTTGTAAAAGACTCGACCGTTACAACAGTGAATGAAAATGGTAATACAACAGTAACTTCTACAAGTTCAACAGGAACAGTTAATGAAGCGGGTGATTTTGTTTATGATTTAGGTGAATTACATACGGTAAAATTGGCTGATGGTTCTGAATTGAATGTTGGTGCAAATTCGTCCGAAAGCAAATTGTTTGGCTTTATTACAGATGCGAACAAACCGCTTGACAAAAAGACATGGTTTGTAATGGATCGTTTATATTTCGAATCAAACAGTTCAAAGTTAAAAGCAAGTTCTGAACAACAAGTAAAGAACATCGCTATTATTATGAAAGCGTATCCTAATTTAGAATTGAAATTGGGCGGTTATACAGATAATACAGGTGATTCTGCGGCTAATGTAAAACTGTCGCAAGAAAGAGCTGAGGCTGCTAAGGCTGCTATAGTAAAGCAAGGTGTAACTGCAAGTCGTTTGCAAGCTGAAGGTTATGGACCGCAATATCCTGTTTGTGCGGCTAATGACAACAAAGTTTGTAAAGCACAAAACAGACGCATTGACATCAATGTGACTAAGAAATAAAAAATTCAGTAAAAATAAAAGCCCATTTAC
>DBTQ01000015.1:0-144257 GCA_002307135.1 Bacteroidetes bacterium UBA1312 | reverse complement strand
GTAAATGGGCTTTTATTTTTACTGATATATGCGTTTAAAATTCAGCATTTTTAGGAGTACGAGGAAAGGGTATTACATCTCGGATATTGGTCATGCCAGTAACGAATAGTACAATACGTTCAAAACCTAAACCGAAACCTGCATGTGGTACAGTCCCGAAGCGACGAGTATCTAAATACCATTGCATTTCTTCGGCAGGAATGTGCATTTCCTGCATGCGTTGTTGCAGGTTTTCAAGACGTTCCTCACGTTGAGAACCACCCACTATTTCACCAATACCTGGTGCTAAAATATCCATGGCTGCAACCGTTTTACCATCTTCATTGAGGCGCATGTAAAAGGATTTTATATCCTTTGGATAGTCGGTAACAATCACGGGCTTTTTGAAATGCTTTTCTACTAAGTAGCGTTCGTGTTCGCTTTGCATATCAACACCCCATTTCACTTCGTAGTCAAATTTTTTCTTCTTGTATGCTGGTGATTGAAGCAATATTTCTATAGCTTCAGTATAAGTGATCCGCTCAAATTGGTTAGTAACAACAAATTCCAATTTTTCAATTAGCCCCATTTCTGTTCGTTCATTTTGTGGCTTTTGTTTTTCTTCCTCAATAAGACGTTGTGCCAAAAACTCTAAATCGCTACGGTTATTGTCAAGTGCGTATTGGATGATATATTTGATAAAGTCTTCAGCAAGATCCATGTTGTCTTTCAAATTGTTGAAAGCGACTTCAGGCTCTATCATCCAAAATTCGGCCAAATGTCGGGTTGTATTTGAATTCTCTGCACGGAAAGTTGGTCCAAATGTATATACTTCACTAAATGCCATTGCGGCAAGTTCTGCTTCCAACTGACCGCTAACAGTAAGGTTGGTGCTTTTACCAAAAAAATCTTCAGCAAAGTTGACGCTACCATCTTCATTGCGAGGAGGATTATCAAAAGGTAAATTTGTTACACGAAACATCTCACCTGCACCTTCTGCATCGCTACCTGTAATAATAGGGGTATGGATATATACAAATCCACGTTTATTGAAAAACTCGTGAATTGCAAAAGCCAATGAATGCCTTAATCGAAAAACGGCTCCAAAAGTGTTTGTACGAAAACGTAAATGTGCGATTTCACGTAGGTATTCCAAGCTAGGACGATTCTTCAATTGTAGTGGATATTCCTCACCATTACAAAGCCCAAGTATTTCTAATTGTGTAGCTTTTATTTCTACTTTTTGTCCTTTCCCCTGCGATGCAACAACAATACCGTCTATACTAATCGATGCCCCTGAAGTTATTTTTTTGATGAGGTGCTCATCTGTATTTAGATCAATAACTATTTGTAAATTGTCAATACAAGATCCATCGTTAAGTGCAATAAACTGATTGTTACGAAAAGTCCTTACCCAGCCTTTGACTGTTACTGAATAATCGGTCCGTTCACTGAGCAGAATTTCTTTTATTTTAGTGCGTGCCATAGTATTAGAGATTATGGATATTGAACTTTGAAGTTGATTTATGATTGTTGCGGCATTCCAAACTTTTCATTGTAGTCATTAATGCTGTGCTGTAATATTTTTTTTGCTAAACGAGCTCCTTGGAAGTCTTCAATTTTTACAACTTTGTTTTCTAATCTTTTATATTCTTCAAAAAAGTGTCTCATTTCTGCAATAAAATGCGGTGGTAGCTCTGATATATCATTTATATAATTGACACTCATATCGTTTGCACAAACGGCAATTAATTTATCATCAGCCTCGCCTTGGTCAAGCATACGCATTACGCCAATGATTTTTGCTTCTACCAAACACATGGGTTGCATGTCTATTTGTGACAATACCAAAATGTCTAAAGGGTCATTATCATCACAATAAGTACGGGGTATAAAACCATAGTTTGCCGGGTAATAAACAGAAGAGTATAAAACTCGGTCTAATTTCAACATTCCTGTCTCTTTGTCTAATTCATACTTAGCCCTTGATCCTTTAGGAATTTCGATAATTGCATTTACAGTATTAGGCACATTCTCTCCGTAACTCACGGAATGCCAAGGATTAAAATTTGTGTTCATATTCATAGAAAATCAGGTCGCAAAGGTAAATGATAAAACAATTGCCTGAAAAATTAATAGCAAGCAAATTCAATGTATTTCTATATTTTAGGATATTTTTTTGGTGGACACAATAAACCTAATCTTTTGTCGTTATGCACTATCTTGCGCGCAATTATTAAGGGAGCAATAATTTTTTTACTAAAAATTGTTTTTTTCGTCGACACCTATATCTTTGCAAGCACTTGGTAAAATAATTAATAAACAAACAATCAAAAGGTAAAAACCAAAATTTTAAAAATTCAGACTTATGGCAGACGTAAAAACAGCCGCAGCAAAGAACACAAACACAGGACATGCCGGCAAACCGAATAATGCAAGTGGTTTTATGATCAATCTATTGATTGTTGTTGCTTGTATTGCAGTAGCTCACCTTGTTTTCTATCTTGTATTAGGTAGTGCATCAAATTTTAAAGACGAACAAAAACACGTAGCTAAAAACTTTTTAGGTACTATGTATTCTGGAGGTTGGGTTGTACCTATTCTTTTGTCCACGTTATTAACGCTTGTTTGCTTTATCATAGAACGTGCACTTACAATTATAAAAGCAAAAGGCAAAATAGCTGCAGGTGAGTTTGTACGTAAAGTACAATATAACCTTGCCAATAAAAATATTGATGCTGCTATCGCGGAATGTGATAAACAAAGTGGATCTGTAGGTAACGTAATGCGTGCAGGATTGATTAAATATCGTGAAATGACCACAAATACTGAATTGGCTACAGAGCAAAAAGTAATGAGTATCCAAAAAGAAATTGAAGAAGCAACTGCTCTTGAATTGCCTATGTTGGAAAAAAACTTGGTGTTCCTTTCTACTATTTCATCTGCAGCAACTCTTTTGGGTTTGTTTGGTACGGTAATGGGTATGATTCGTTCATTCGCGGCGATGGCAAATGCAGGTGCACCTGATGCTGCTGCACTTGCTGGTGGTATCTCTGAAGCCTTGATTAATACTGCAACAGGTATTGGTACTTCATTCCTAGCCATTATTTTCTACAACTTCTTTACAACTATTATTGATGGTATCACGTTTGGTATTGATGAAAGTGGTTTTACGTTGACACAAAGTTTTGCTGCTAACTATAAATAATGGGCACATTTTATTGCCTGAAAAATTCCTAAAATAATTTTATGGAATATGGGCAAGTCTGAATCTAATTATTTGTAAACAGTAGAAGAAAATTTTAAGCGATGCCAAAATTAAAATTGCCCCGGAAGAGCACCCATATCGATATGACGGCGATGTGTGACGTAGCCTTTTTGCTACTCTCGTTCTTTATGTTGGCTACAAAATTTAAACCTGATGAACCTGTAGTAGTAGTTACTCCTTCATCTATTTCTAAGACGATCTTGCCTGACAATGATATTATGTTGATTACGGTGGATACAAAAGGTCGCGTATTCTTTTCAATAGATAATAAGAATATGAGAAAGAGTTTGATTGAAGACATGAATACGTACAAAAATTTGGGGTTGAATGATGCTGAAAAGTACAAATTTGCAATTGGTGCCTCTATCGGTGTTCCTTTCAAACAGCTCAAATCATATTTGGATGCTGATGAAACACAACGAGCCGAATTTGATAAAAATGCGGTGGGTGTGCCAACTGATACTAGTGTTAATATGGAAAGTAATGAGCTTGCAGCATGGATACGTACCGCTCGTAATAACAATCCTAAATTGCGTGTTTGTATCAAAGCAGATGGAGGCGCTACATATCCGAGTGTTCAAAGAATAATTACTACTCTTGCAGGTTGGAAAATTTTTAAATTCAACTTGATTACGAACCTTAAAGCTACTCCTGCCGGAACAGCAGCATTTGAAGCAGAAAAAGCAACAGCTAAGGCCGAGTAATGAATACCTTTCTGCAAATTTGTGAAAACAAAGATGTAGATCTGAGACAACAATATTACTAATTAAATAAAGCTTATACCAATGGCTGAAATAGATACCTCCGGTGGCGGAGGGCATAAGAAAGGCGGGGTCAAGAAGGCGAAAAAGCTCTCCACACGTGTAGATCTTACCCCAATGGTGGATTTAGGTTTCCTATTGATTACCTTTTTCATATTTACAACAACCATGTCTAAACCAAAGACAATGGAAATAAATATGCCTTTTAAGGATCCTTCGCAACCAATACCAGAAAGTAAAGTAAAAGAAAGTACAGCACTTACTATATTATTGAGTAAAGATCATCGTGTTTATTATTACGAAGGTATTGGCTCAGACGCTACAAAACCACCTAAAGTAGAGGTCACTTACTTTAAAAACCCGGGTGGTATTAGAGACGTTATTATTAATAAAAAGAAAAGTGTAGACGCTTTGGTAAGAAGTGGTACGTTGACTGCTAAAGATAAAACAACAGTACTTATTAAACCTGATGAAAATAGTACTTACGAAGATTTCGTAAACATTATTGATGAAATGAGTATTAATGGGATAGATGTTTATGCAATAGTGGATATTTCGCCGGTGGATAAAGATTTTATTCATTTAACGGAAGCTGCAAATGGCGCAAAGTAATTATTCCAATTTTTGAGAATTAATAGGTTCGCAATATTGTATCGTACAATAAAGAAATTTGACAATGGATATTAATAAAATTCTTAAAAGCGATTATCTCGATATATTGTTCGAGGGGCGCAACAAAAACTACGGTGGCTATGAGTTGCGGAAGAAGTATCCGGAAAGAATGAAAAAATCTGGAATATTTCTTTTGGCATTTGGCTTGTTGGCATTTGGCTATAGTGTTTTTGCCAATATGGCTAAAAAAACGGTAGTAGCACCACCGCCAATACCTAAAGAAATTAATTTGGCGCCACCACCGCCAATTGATGAAACAAAACCACCACCACCACCACCACCATCGGAGCCACCGCCACCTGTAAAACCTACGGTGCAGTTTACACCTCCTGTAATTAAAAAAGATGAAGAGGTGAAGGAAGACGAAAAGCCTGCAGAACAGAAAGATTTAAAAGAAGCTGCTGCTGGTTTGAAAACTGAAGCTGGAGATGTAAATGGTATTGACCCTGGTATTGTGGACAAACCTGGTGATGGTGCAGGGAAAATTGTAGAGGCTGGACCTCCTGCTGATATGATCTATAAAGCAGTGGAACAAGTACCGGAATTCCCGGGAGGAGAAAAAGCATTGTACAAATATTTACAAGATCACCTGGTGTATCCTGAAAAGGCAAGCAGCCAAAATCAAAGCGGTACGGTTCGTGTAAGATTTGTTGTAAATCTAGATGGTTCTATTGTAAATGTAGAAGTAGCAAGAGGTGTAGGGTATGGAATGGACGAAGAAGCAAAGCGTGTAGTAGCCAGTATGCCGCATTGGAAACCTGCCATGAATAATGGTAAGCCCGTAAGATGTCAGTTCCAAGTACCAATTACGTTCTCATTGCAATAATTAAATTTAGTACTCTTATAAACAAACCCAACTTCAAAATGAAGTTGGGTTTGTTTATTTATGTCAATTGAGGACTTCATAAAGTATTGATTACGCTGTTGTTTTCGTCTATTCATTAATATCTGTAAATTTTTAGGATCATTTAAGTAAAATGAAATAAGTAAACGGTTGCTATGAAAATTCTATTTCAGGACATTTTAATTGGATTGTCATTGGAGTAGGCTACAATAACAAGGCTTGATTTATCATCCTTCCCTGACTGAGACTATTGTATTGCGCAAAATAAAAAGCGATAAGATATGAGAATATCTTATCGCTTTTGCATTCTTATTTTAGTCTGTTACTTGAATTTGAAATTGTATGAGATGGATGGTACCCAACGGAACAAACTATATTGCACCGCCTGAGTTTTATTAGGGTCATTGGGGTCTTGTTGAAAATTGATGATATAAGCATTTTGATGGCCATAAGCATTATATAAACTAAACGCTAATTCTGAAGAAAACCTTTTCCTGTCCCTTAATTTGCATGTAGCACCAATATCCAACCTATGGTATGCCGGCATTCGATAGCCATTTCGTTCGGTGTAGTAGAAGTAGGTTTGTCCTGCCGACACATATTTGCCACTCGGAAATGTAACTGCATTGCCTGTGTTGTAAACGAATGTCCCAGAAACGGTCCATTTTTTACTTACTGGGTAAATGACAACAACTGCAAGATTATGAGTCTGATCTTGACGAGCAGCATACCAATTACCATTATTGATGCCGTCTATTTGGCGCTCTGTGCGGGCAAGCGTATAACTAATCCAGCCGGTAAATTTCCCTGTTTTCTTCTTTATATAAAATTCTGCACCATAAGCTCGGCCTTTTCCAAACAACAATTCACCTTCAGCAAGTTCATTAAGGCTTTGGATATCTGCTCCATCTCGATAATCTACTTGGTTTTGCATTGCTTTGTAATAGGTCTCTACACTAAATTCGTATTTATTATCTGCAAGGTTTTTGTAATAACCAATTGATACCTGATCTGATATTTCCGGTTTTACCACATTACTGCTGGGTATCCAACGATCAGTTGGGCTTGATGAAGTTGGGCTGGAAAGCAAGTGCATATTTTGTGTGTTGCGAGAATAGGCTGCCTTAATAGAGTTTGCTTCGTCAATAACATAAGCTGCTGAAAGTCTTGGTTCGAGGTTAATATATGTTTTAATGAATGACCCTGACTTAAATGACATGGTATCTAATACATTACCTGCAGCATCGAAATTATAAAACTTTCCTGGTCCTACTACAGAGAATGAGCTTAATCGTAAGCCATAAGAAATGTTGAGATGGTTGGTGGCTTTCCAATCATTATTTGCAAAAACAGCATTTTCCCAACTGTATTTTTTTGATAATGCTAGATTGTTGATGCCAGAAGAGGATGAGGCGTTGATTTCGCCGGGAAGAATGGTATGATAGATTGAGTTAAAGCCGAACTTAATAGTGTTTTTATTATCCAAATAATATTGAAATTCTTGTTTTAAGTTCCAGTCCTCTATATGCGAAACAATGCTAATGTCGTTGTTGGAAATTTGTAAACCAATATTGTATTTGTAATTACTGTAGATGAGTGAAGTATTGGAAAATAAACGCGAAGTATAGATATGGTTCCATCTCAGTGTAGCTGTACTATTTCCCCAATTAATACCGAAAAGGCTTCCTACCGCTATTTTGTCTTGTCCAAAATAACCTGAAAGGAACAATTGATCTTTTGAAGAAAGTTTATAGTTAGCCTTAGCATTTAAATCATAGAAATAAAGTTTATTGTTATTTATTGTAGTATCTGATGATAATTTCAAAAATGCATCTGCATAAGTACGTCTAGCAGAAATTAAAAATGAACCTTTATCTTTTACTATTGGACCTTCCACTTGCAATCTTGATGATATAAGCCCGATCCCACCTGTAACGCCATAATTTTGATTATTTCCATCGTTCATGCGGACATCCATTACCGAGGATAATCTTCCTCCATATTGCGCAGGAATATTCCCTTTGTATAACGTTACATCTTTAATTGCATCAGAATTGAATGTTGAGAAGAAACCCAGAAGGTGTGATGCATTGTAAACGGTTGCTTCGTCTAATAAAATTAAATTTTGGTCGGCGGCTCCCCCCCTTACATAAAAGCCACTATTCCCGTCGCCAGCAGATTTTACACCAGGTAAAAGTTGTATTGTTTTTAATACATCCCGTTCGCCAAATAAAACTGGAATGTCTTTTATTTGTGCCATGTTGAGCCTGTCCATGCCCATTTGTGTAGATTTTATATTTTCATTTTTGGCAACAGCACTCACAACGACTTCATTAAGTTCATTGGTGTTGGATGCCATTGAGATATCTTTTTTGATATTTTGGTGAAGGGATATTTTTTCTTCTATCGTTTTATAACCAGTGTAGTGGTATATGATTGTATAATCACCTTCTTTAAGCGATAGTGAATAGAAGCCATAATCGTTTGTTTCTATACCAACTCCTTTAAGTTCCCCTACCTGTGCGATAACTCCAATAAGCTTCTCTCCATTTGAAGCATCCTTAATGGTACCACTAATGCTATATGTTTGGGCTCGGGCCGATATTGTGATAAAAAATAGATAAATGAATACGTGAATTTTCTTCATAATATGGGATTTCGATTCGAACATTGTTTATTATAAAACGCAAATTGATATGCAATATTATGTCAAGATACTTATATCTAAACATATTCAGAATGAGCTAAACAAAAAAAAGGTTGTGATTAAATTTATTAACCACAACCCGATGAGTAATTTAATAGAATAATAATTATTTCAGCATAGAAAGAGCTGAAAGGTAAGTGCTTTTGTTGTTGAGAAAACTAGAACTAAATGATTGATCTTTGATACCACCTACTAATGTAGATGCAGTATTACCAAGGCCTTGCATTGTAGTTACTGTTTTTGCTGTATTCATCAGACCTGAAACCTTGCCAACGAAGTTGTTGTTGAATGCGGCTGGTTTGATATAACCAATTAATTGGCTGAGCAATTGGCCTCCTGTACCTGCTGAGGTTACTTTACTGGCTTTTGACAACCATCCGGATTTTGCAGAAGCCCATTTTTCAGTAAAAGAACCTGGGTTGATTCCTGAAGCTAATTGGGTTAGTAATTTGCCTGCACCAACACTGTTGGTTGCACTACTTACGATGTTTTTTCCGGCATTCCCTAAATTGATTTGAGCTTGAGCGGAAAACGCCACACCTACGATAAGAATGGCTGAAAGTGTAATTTTTTTCATAAAGATTTGTACTGTTTTTAGATTTCTTTACTGAATGGTTACAAAGCTTATACCAAACTGATTTTTAAAGATACTCTTTTTTGTTATTGTTAAGTCAACGCGAAATAGTAAAATTATTCCCAACTCGGGTAAGTAGCTTTCCAGACGGATCCTCCCCCTACAAATTTATTGAGTGCTATGTTTAGTCCAAATTCGTTGTATGCTCCTGCAATACTGTAATAGGATCGTGCATAATGTATTTGAAATTTGTTGAGATTGATACTTCCTCCAAAAGAAAAACCAGCTGTAGCTTTCTTTTCTTGTAACGCCATTTCTTGACGTCGCATGTGATTATAAGCTAAGCTAAGTGTTATTCTTTTTCCCAACATTAACTCTGCACCAAAAATAAAATGACGAAATAAATTATCACTAAAACTTTTTTTGACTGTAGTATCCGTAGAACCGAATAAGTTAGTTTTACTTATATCGTCAGGATTATTGTATCGCACATCCCATTCATATAAATGGTGTACAGTTGCAATAAGGCGCAAAGGTAAATGTTTGAATCTTTTGGCTATACCTAATTGCACGTCGAAAGGCATGGGTTCTGCCGGATTATCTGGGCTGTATTTTTTTACCATCACGCCCATATTTTTCGCTACCATTCCAAATGTAAAGAAATTGGCGGTGTCTTCATAGGCGATACCAACATCACCTAAAATGCCTGTTGCATTTGCATTATAGAGTTTACTTTGTGCAAATTTTAGGGTTGCACCATATCGCCATCTTTCAGAATATTGACGAGATGCGCCCAATGTGATTGCATAATCGGCCGCATTGAATGTCCCAAGCTGGTTGCCTATATTGTCCGTTTGGGTAAACGAACCATAGTTGATATATTGGACACCTAACACAAAAGCCGTTGCTATTTTAGGCATATAATAGCCATAGATCAAGTTGGTGTTTTTGATGTCGGCATAGTAATTATTATAATTAAATGCTACCTCATTATGTAATTCAGGTCGCATCAATGCAGGGTTCTGTACGGCAAAAGAAATGTCGTCAGAGGGGTTGGCTACATTAATACCACCTAAGGCACTCAAATGCGGCGAATTGGGTAAACGCAAATATTCGAAGGCAAATTGACCTCCATTAACTTGGGCATGAGCAACTGCTGCAAATAATAAGGTCGAACATAGAAATGACCATTTTTTCCAATTCATAATAATAGAAACGCAAGCAGGGTTTATTTATTGCATTTTGCTTGGTTCACTTTTGGTATTTTAAGCATTTAACTTGTTCAAATCTTCTATCAACAAATGGCTGACACCAGTATTGGAGAATCCGCCATCGTGAAATAAATTTTGCATGGTTACCATGCGTGTATAATCGCTGAATAAAGAGATACAATATTTGGCACAGTCGTCGGCTGTAGCGTTGCCTAGTGGAGATAATTTTTCCGCATAGTCAATAAAAGCATTGAAACCAGCCACTCCAGAGCCTGCAGTTGTCACTGTTGGCGATTGTGAAATTGTGTTTACACGTACTTTTTTAGCAAAACCATACTGGTATCCAAAGCTACGTGCAATGCTTTCCAATACAGATTTAGCATCTGCCATATCATTGTAACCAGGGAAGGTTCTTTGTGCTGCGATGTAGGACAACGCCAGTACAGAAGACCATTCGTTAAGTGCATCAAGCTTCATGGCCGTTTGCAAAACTTTGTGGAATGATAATGCAGATATGTCTAACGTTTTTAAAAAGTTGTCATAGTTAGTATCGGTATAAGAAATGTTTTTACGAACATTGGGAGACATACCAATAGAGTGTAACATAAAGTCAAATTTGCCGCCCAATTTTTCCATGCCTTGTGTCATTAAATTTTCAAGATCAGGAATAGATGTGGCATCGGCTGCAATTACAGGGGCGTCGTTACATAGTTTAGACAATTCGTTGATTTTTCCCATGCGCAAAGCAATGGGAGCATTTGATAATACAATTTGTGCGCCTTCTGCCACTGCATCTAAAGCGACTTTCCAAGCAATAGAACGCTCATCCAGTGCGCCAAATATAATTCCTCTTTTCCCTTTTAATAATTGATGTGCCATGTTTTATCTTTAATAATTATCGGTAAAAGTAATTGATAATTGGGTAATTTCGAAATTGAACAACCAGTAAACTTTAGCTATGCTATATTTTTGAAATGCAAAAAATGCCTCTTGTATAAGTGAAGATTTCTCTCTTTAGGTTACTTCATTTTCAATACATATTCATCATTTAACGTTTTACTCCAATAAAATTCATACCTTTGCAGCCAATTTACAAGTTCTTTATATAATATGAATTTATTCTCTGACTTCCCTATGAGGGAAGAACTGACACGTGCAGTAACGGAAATGGGCTTTGAAACGCCAACACCAATCCAACAAAAAGTAATTCCTATACTTTTATCTCAACCTTCTGACATTATAGGCCTCGCACAAACGGGCACCGGTAAAACAGCAGCATTTGGTCTTCCTCTATTGCACTACATCGATACAAGCGTAAAGCATGTACAAGCATTAGTTTTAAGCCCAACGCGTGAACTATGTATGCAAATTCAAAACGAATTTGCCAAATATGGACAATACATCGACGGATTTCAATCTGTAGCGGTGTATGGTGGTGTGCCTATTAGTGGTCAAATGCGTGAAATCAAATCTAAACCTCAAGTGATTGTGGCCACACCTGGTCGTTTGATGGATTTGTTGGAGCGTAAAGCACTTAATTTAGATCAAGTAAAATTTGTTGTACTTGATGAAGCAGATGAAATGTTGAACATGGGATTCCGTGAAGACATTGATGTCATTCTAAAAACAACTCCGGCAAGAGAGCATACTTGGCTATTCTCTGCAACAATGAGTAATGAAGTTCGCGGCATTGCTAAACGTTTTATGAAAGAGTGGCAAGAGCTCTCCGTAACTGTAGCTAACTCAACAAACGAAAATATTGATCACCAATATTATGTTACTAATCATCACAATCGTTTTGAAACGTTACAACGTTTGTTAGATTTTGCACCCGGTATTTATGGGATTATCTTTACACGTACTAAAAATGATTGCCAGGAAATCGCTGAAAAGTTGATGAAACAAGGCTATCATGTAAGTCCGTTACATGGTGATATGGATCAAAAGATGCGTAGCAAGGTAATGGATCGTTTTAAAAGTAAACAATTACAAGCGATTGTAGCTACTGATGTGGCTGCCCGTGGTATTGATGTGAATGACATTACGCATGTTATCAACTATGAATTACCCGATGATCCCGAAGTTTATACGCATAGAAGTGGTCGTACTGCTCGTGCTGGTAAATCTGGTATTTGTATGTCGATTGTTACACCGCGTGAAATTTCAAATATTCGCAATATTGAACGTATTGTTAAGCAACGTTTCAACAAAACAGATATACCTGATGGTGGAGATGTGGTGCGTAAAAAATTGTTCTTCTTCTTAGATCAAATCGCTACTACTGAACCCAAAGCTGATTTTGCAGAAACCTACCAAGAATTAATCCATGAACGTTTTGATGAAATTGGGAAAGACGAATTAATCCGTCGTTTGATTTGGTTGCAACTCAAAGACACTATGGATGTATATAGTGAAAGTCAGGATTTGAATGCGGGCTTTGGTGCAGGGAAAGAGCGGACTCCGGCTTCTGCAGGTGCAGGATGGAAGCGATTCTTCATTAATCTTGGTGAAAAAGATGGATTGAATACTGAGAAATTGATTGATTTTATACATGAAAGTACCGATGTTGAAAAGAATATGATTGAACGCGTTACTGTACGCGATATGAGTAGCTTCTTTAACGTGCGTGCTGATGCGGCAGATTTTATTCAAGCTTCTCTTTCCAGTAAAAAATATCAAACACGTAAGGTACGTGTTGAAGATGCTGAGCAAAGTAAAGGTTTCAAATCAGGTGGCGGAAGTGGCGGAGGATATCGTGGCGGAAGCGGCGGAGGTTCTTTTGGTGGCGGACGTAGTGGTGGTGGTCGTAGTAGCTATGGCGGAGGCGAATCTTCAGGACGCGGTAGAAGTGATAGGGGAGAATCAGGTGGTGGAAAGCGTTTTAGTGAAAAACCGGAATTCAAACGTAAGAGTGATGGTGGTGGATCTGATAAAGGTTATTTCAAATCTAAAAGATAGTTGTCGAATACAATAAAAAAAGCTTCAGTTATATAACTGAAGCTTTTTTTATTGCGGCTAAGATACTGTTTACCCTAAATTATTTATGACATTTAATTTGTTGAAAACTTTGAGATGTATTTTGTAACTCAGGGCTCAAATATGGGATACCTAAATTCATACCTCGTAGTATAATAATAATTGCTGTAGTACTTATGAAAACAGGAACGAGTTTGCGCATATTGTTACGGAATTTAACTGAAATAAAGCGTCCAAAAATCATAAGGCTGATCATCAATGGAAACGTACCTAATCCAAACATAAACATTAATGCAGTTCCGGAAAAGGTATTGCCGGTAGCCATTGCTGCACCAATTGCAATATATACTAAGCCACATGGTAAAAACCCATTTGCGACACCGATTAAAAAGTAAGAATAGAAATTTTGAGATGATTGTAAGAGCCGTACGAGTGTGGTTTTTATCTTGTTGTAAAAAGATTCTACTATGCTGAAATGTTTGGGCAAATATTTACCAGCAAAGAGAAGAATGAGCATAGAAATGCCAATAGTTATGGAAAATATCCGTTGGTAACCAAATAAGAAAAATTGATTGCCAATAAAACCAAACAATGCACCTAGCGAAGCATAGGAACATGCCCTTCCCAAATTATACAATACAATGAGCAATAACTGTTCTGCTTTTGATTTGCCATAAATGGGTAAGGATAATGCAATAGGTCCACACATACCAATACAGTGAAAGCTGCCTAATAAGCCGATGCCTAAACCTGCTAGTATGCTGTAAAACATAAGAAACTAATTAATGAAAATTGAACGTTCCGTATAATAAGCTACACCTTGGCTCTGCCAACTAACTTTTATATTATAAAGACCCCTTACTAAATTTTTTTTCGAGATAAATTGTTCTCCTTGGTCATCCATTGACATCGCTATTGTCAGATCTTTTGTTTGGTCTGATGGACGAAGAAAATCTATTTTTCCATTACTAATGTTTGTTATAGTTGAATGAGGGATTGTTAATCTCAAAAGATTATTAGTGTCTAATATGCTTAATTTTTCGCCGAGTTTGTTTAAGTTTTTTTCAGCGTCGATGAGATTTTGATGTTTTAATTCTTTGACATAATACTGGTCGTCTTCCATTTCATTTTTTTGTTTCATAGCAATGGTCACCATTGTGCCCATACCAGCAATAAATATGATGATAACCACTAAAATTTTGTATCCCCAGTTCATAATAATTCTTTTATTGTTTAAATAAATGGCCCTAAAAAAGTAGAGTTTACTGTTTGGATCTTTTTACCGTTTTGATAAACGCCTATCTTTAATTTAATGTCTCTTTTGTGAACTTGATTTTTATCTAAAATAATAAAAAAAGTTAGTTCGTTTAGGGCTTCTTTCTTGAGTATGAGTTCGTGTTGGGTTATCATTTTTATTTCGCCCGTAACATTTTCTAACCGTAATTCTATTGGAACATTTTGATTAGTTTTATTGATGATTTTAGCATTGTATAGATTGCTTAATTTATTGTTGGGAAGTTCCTGATACAATTGCCCTTTAGCCCTAGAGACGTATGTGTCAATGCTATGGCTAGTTGCGATTAATAGTGTCATTACAATGCTTAATCCAATAAGGAGTGCAGAGTACGCTTTCATTCTGCTATTGAAATGAAATTTTCGACCTTTAGCTATTTGGTTTTCTGATGCATAACGTATTAAGCCTTTAGGTTTACCAATTTTATCCATCACGGTGTCACATGCATCAATACATGCAGTACAACCAACACATTCCATTTGTACACCATTGCGTATGTCTATACCTGTAGGACAAACATGTACGCATTTGTTGCAATCGATACAGTCGCCTGTAGTAATCGTAGATGATAGTTTTCCTCTAGGTTCTCCTCTTTTATAATCGTATGCAACTTGCATGGTGTCTTTATCAAACATTACACTTTGTAAACGCCCATAAGGACAAATGGTGGTGCAGACAATGTCTCTAACAAATGCAAAAACTGCGTAAAAAAGGAATGTAAAAAATAATAACCCACCTAGTAATATTAAATGTTCAGAAATCGGCTCCCGGACTATTTTAAGCAATCCATCTACACTAATAATGTAACACAGAAAAGTATTCGCGATGATAAATGACAAGGCTATAAATGCAAGATGTTTTCCCCCCCTACGTATGATTTTATTTGTGTTCCAGGGCGCGTTGTCGAGTTTCTGTTGTTGCGTATAAGAGCCTTCAATCCACCATTCTACTTTTCGAAAAAGCATCTCCATGAATACTGTTTGTGGGCATACCCATCCGCAAAATAAGCGGCCATATACTACTGTAAATAGCGCCACAAAAATAATTGCAGTGATCATTCCTACAGCAAAGATGAAAAAATCCTGAGGCCAAAATATTTTACTAAAAACGATGAACTTGCCTTCTGGAAAATTGAGCATTAAAAAGGGCATACCATTGACTTTAATCAATGGTATGCTGAAAAATGCAATGAAATAAAATAGCGAAAAATAATTGCGTAAATTGTAAAACCAACCCTTGGGTTGCTCGGCATATACCCATTTTCGTTTTCCTGTTTCTGTTACATTGCTGACCCTATCTCTATAAGTTGCATGTTGTTCAGTGCTATCTATTTTGTCTTCCATCACTTAATATTCAACCTCTATTCGTTTAATTATTTTGTTGCTTCAGGGTTTGTTTTTGTCGTATCTGCTTTAGTCGTAGTGGCGGCTTCTTCACTGTACAAATCGCCTTGCGGTTCTTTTCCTCCGGGAGGATTGCTTCCTTTTAATGATTCGACAAAGCTAGCTAGTTGGGCTATTTGGTTTGGCGAGAAATCGTCTTTCCATGATTTCATTCCCTTCTCTTGCCAACCATATTTTATGGATTTAAAGACATCTTTTATGCCTCCTTTGTGTAGCCAATAATTATCTGTCAAATTAGGCCCTACACCCCCTTGTCCTTTGTCTCCATGACATGCTACGCAGTTGGTTGCAAACAATGCTTTTCCGGATTCAACTCCATCTTTTCCTAATAATACAACGGTATTTTCATCTACATTATTGGCTTGTTTTTTCAAATATTCAGCTTGTTTTACTTTTGCTTCAGCTACAGCAATATTATACTCTTCTATTTGGAGCGGAGCTGATTCTGCCACATGATACCTGTACAAATAAATAATGGCAAATAGAATAGATAGCACAAAGCCTGCAATGAACCAAGGAGGAGTAACATTATTCAACTCTCGAATGCCATCGTAACTATGACCTGTGTCTAAAGATGTTTCTTCTTCTATCGGTTTAAATTTGTTTATTCGAGTCCATATTTTTGCGAAATCGATCTGGAATAATGGTGGCTTTTTGGACGTTGCTTTGAATGTTGTAATACCTGTAAAGAAGCGAATCATTTTCGTGAACAAGAAAATAACGATGATTTCTAAACTCAATACAGAGTAGAGTACCCAACGTAAAACTTCTGCATCTTTTATTGTACTAGGGCCGGATGTTTGCAAGTTATTTGCTGTAGCATCTTGTGCCATTGCTGGGATTGTGGCTATTAATAGCGTTGCAATGATTAGGCTTAACAATTTCGCCCCTGACGAACTTGCTGCTGATTCTTTTTTCCTTTTCTCGTGGTAAAAGAAAATAGCTGAACGCAATGTGGATCCTAATACAAATATAACGATGAGTAATAAAAAAGCACAAGCTGTAAGCACTGTATTGACATCTAATTTGAAATTAGTGTCGTTGTTAACTGGCGGAACTTCAGCTGCAGCACGCGCTATTGTGGTGCTTAGTAGAAGTACTAGTGCTGTTAGACGTAATTTTATTTTTCTTGAGAGATGCTTCATTGATCTGTATTTATTTATCGTTTTCCAATGGCAAATTTTCGATGTATTCAATCGTTTGTTTGTCTGTTCTGATTACCCATAGTGTGACAATTATGAAAAATGCTACAAACAACAGCAGTGAAATAATGGGATAAATACTAACCCCAGATATTTTTTCTAGATAATAAGTGAATTTCATAATTGTTATTGTGTTTTAGTACTTGATGATTGCTCTGCTTTTATGTCTTTCCCTAGTCTTTGCAGGTATGCTATGAGTGCAATGATTTGCTTGTCGCTTTTGATGTTGATTTTATCTTTTCTCAAATTTTCGACAATGCCATCTGCTTGTTTTTTCAAATCGTCATTTGCAACTGCTTCGTAATTTTTGGGATATGGAACGCCTAGTTTTCGCATAGCATAAATTTTAGATTTTGTACTTGCTATGTCTATTTGTTTTTCATAAAGCCATGGATAAGTGGGCATAATAGACCCAGGAGACATAGACACAGGTTCTATCATGTGGTTGAAGTGCCAACTGTCTGGATATTTTCCTCCTTCTCTTGCCAAATCCGGACCCGTGCGCTTGCTGCCCCATTGGAATGGATGATCATAAACAAATTCACCCGCTTTTGAATAATCACCATAACGCGCTACTTCATATCGGAATGGACGAATCATTTGTGAATGGCAATTGTAACAACCTTCAGAAATATAAATATCGCGCCCTTGTAGTTCTAGTGGTGTGTATGGTTTTACACTTGAAAGAGTTGGTATATTGGATTTGATCAAGAACGTTGGAACCATCTCTACTAAACCTCCTATACCAACCACTATTAAGCTTAAGACAAGTAATGTAATTGGTTTTCTTTCGATGAAAGAATGCCAGTGTGCTTTCGCCGGAGCCACATATTGTTTGGTCAATGGCGCTGCTTCTGCAGCCTCAGTTGCTACAAATGAGCCTTGCTTCGCAGTCTTTATTAGGTTATAAACCATTATTAATACACCTGCTAAGTATAGCGTACCTCCTAATGCACGAAGTACATAGAATGGAACTACTGTTTGTACTACATCAATGAATTGATATTGTAATTGACCTTCAGGAGTAAAGGCACTCAACATAAAATAACTACGAAATGCTGCCCAATACATAGGTATTGCATAAAGAATAATACCTAATGTGCCGATCCAAAAATGGGTTGCCGCTAATTTTTTAGAATAAAGCTTTGTATCAAACAATTTTGGTATTAGCCAATACATCATACCAAATGTCAAAAAGCCGTTCCAACCCAACGCCCCAATGTGTACGTGAGCAATAGTCCAATCGCTATAATGGGAAATTGCATTTACATTTTTAAGAGAGAGCATAGGACCTTCAAACGTCGCCATACCATAGCAAGTAACTGCAACAACAAAGAATTTAAGAACAGGATCTTCACGTACTTTGTCCCAAGCTCCACGTAATGTAAATAGACCATTGAGCATACCACCCCAACTTGGTAGTAGTAACATTATTGAAAATGCGGTACCCAATGATTGAGCCCAATCGGGTAATGCTGTATAAAGCAAATGGTGTGGGCCAGCCCAGATGTATAGAAAGATTAAGCTCCAGAAATGGACAATGCTTAGTTTATAAGAATATACCGGACGACCTGCGGCTTTGGGTAAGAAATAATACATCAGACCGAGATAAGGGGTAGTCAGAAAAAAGGCTACCGCATTATGGCCATACCACCATTGCACTAATGCATCTTGTACACCTGCATACCATGAATAACTTTTCATGAAGCTGACTGGTAGCTCAAATGAATTGACAATGTGTAACATTGCAATGGTCACCCATGATGCAATAAAGAACCATATTGCAACATACAAATGCCGTTCCCGGCGAGTAAGAATTGTTCCGAATATATTGATGCCGAATGCTACCCAAATTAATGTAATGGCAATATCAATAGGCCATTCTAATTCGGCATATTCTTTACCAGAAGTATAACCCATAGCAAGTGAAAGTGCTGCTGCGACGATGATTAGTTGCCATCCCCAAAAGTGAATTTTACTAAGAGCATTGCTCCACATGGGTGTTTTGAGTAACCGAGGTAATGAATAATATACACCGGTAAAAATTCCATTCCCCACAAAAGCGAAAATTACAGCATTGGTGTGAATGGGTCTTACCCTACCAAACGTAGTATATTCTATTCCAAAATTGAGTACAGGGAAAGCTAATTGAAATGCAATTAATACCCCGACAAGCATACCTATTACTCCCCAAAAGATACAGGCTATTGCAAATAATTTGGGAATTTTGTTGTCGTAATAAAACTTCTGTAATTCCATGTTGTTAATGTTTACTTTTGATTTTTTGTTTTAATTGTATCATCGAATAGAATTCTATTGGGAGGTGCAAAATCGTCATCAAACTGACCATCTTTTACACCCCATAAAAAGGCGATTAAAAAGCCTCCTGCTATTAGAATACTCACTGCGGCTATTAATATTATTATGCTCATAATTTTCTTTTACAAAGGTTGTTATAGATGTGCTATTATACTATGCCATGTGTCAGCATGAAATATGATTCATATCATCTTATTGGAGTCCATGCCGCCGACCAGCATATTCACTCATGCCGTATGTTATGAGTATTATGCTTAACGAACTAGAAGGCATGAGTAATGCTGCAACTAATGGGGATAATGTTCCTTGTACCGCAAAGTATAGACCGATAATGTTGTACATAATAGACAACACAAAGCTGGATATAATTATATTTCGGCCACTTTGGGCAAATGCAATAAACTGAGGTAAGCGTGCGAATTGAGTCGCGTCTAAAATGCCATCAGAGGCAGGAGTAAAATTATTGGTGTCTTCTGTAAGGGCAATGCCTACATTGCTTTTCTTTAAGGCTCCGGAGTCGTTGAGTCCGTCTCCGATCATGAGCACTTTAGCGTTTTTTATTTGTTGTAAGTATGCTATGTATTCTAGTTTTTCTTCTGGATGCTGATTGAAGAGTAGCTCAGTTTCGTTGCCCAGAACTTTGTGTAAATAATTGGCTTCGGCATCATTATCTCCGCTTAATACAGATAATCGGAATTTGGATTTTAGTTGTTGTATTACTTCATTGAATCCGAATCGATAACTGTTTTTGATATAAAATGCGCCCAATACCTGTTCATCTATTTTTATAAAAACAGATGAACCGTCGGATGAGCTATTGTCCTGAGATTGGTTGGTGTTGACGAAATTTTGAGAACCGATTTTAATGTGTTTTTCATTGACCCAGCCTTCTATACCCTTACCAACGACTGTTTTGAATGATATGATTTCTTCCTGATCGTTCCCCCCAAGATAGTCATATACAATACGGCTGAGTGGATGTGTTGATGCGGCAAGTAATGTACTAATAGAGCGCTTTTGTTCTTCGGTTAATTCAATTCCATCATAATTTACTTTTACTTTTTTATTCTGCGTAAGTGTTCCTGTTTTGTCGAAAACAATGTGATTTATTTTGGATAAATCTTCAATTACATCAGGATGACGCAAGTAAAATTTGTGTTTGCTTAAAATTCGCAAAATATTACCATTGGTGAATGTAGAGGAAAGCAATAGTGCACATGGACAAGCAACAATTAATATAGTTGTTAAGGCATTCCACATTAATAAACTTTGTCCTCTCTGATGCCAATAAATTGCCGCAATGCTACCGATTAACAATACTATTGCAGTAAAGTATTTACTAATCGAATGAATGATAGATGTGCTTGCTTTTTCGCTTTTGAAAATGTCTTTGTTCCACAGGTTAGTAAGGTAACTTTGAGAGACTTCTTTGATAACAACTAATTCAATATTTGAGCTTAATTGCTTGCCTCCGGCATATACGATTTCGCCAGTCTGAGTAGCAACGGGAATGCTTTCACCTGTTACGAAGCTATAGTCAATTTCTGCATTACCTTTTGATAAAATAGCATCTACTGGGATTAATTCATGAGCATGAATTTGAATGATATCATTAATCGATATTTTATCTACAGCTACTGGTGTAAAATGTCCATCTCGTAATACGTTTACTGCAATTGGAAAGAATGATTTAAAGTCTCGGTCGAATGAAATAGAGCGATAAGTTCTGTCTTGTACTAAACGACCTACAAGCATGAAAAAAACAATGCCTGACATACTATCTAAGTAACCACTACCAGTGCCGGAGCTAATCTCATAAATGCTACGTAAAAAAGTTATTGCAATGGCAATGGCAATAGGTAGATCAATGTTTAGAAATTTATTTTTGAATCCTTTCCATGCTGTTACAAAAAATTCTGAAGCACAATAAAAGATTACTGGTAGTGAAAGCGCTATAATAAAATAATGCAATGCTGAACCAATTTCTTTTTCGAGAAATCCTCCAATGGAAAAATACTCGGGGAAACTCATCATCATTATATTAGCGAAACAAAATCCCGAGATGCCTATTTTATATAAACGATTGCTAGTACTTTTCTTAGTGCCAATAGTATTGATATCCTGCAAACTAATATGAGGTTCATAACCTATTGTTGCAAGTGTTTCTACTACTGAACGTAATGTTGTCTGTTTGTTGTCAAAAATGATAAAAACTTCTTTCGAACTAAAATTTACTCGGGAAGAGATAATGCCTTTGTTTATTTTATTCACATTTTCTAGTAGCCAAAGACAGCTACTACAGTGCATTTGAGGAAGGTATAGGGTAACTTGCGTTTGCTTATTGTCGCTAAAGTTGATCAGCTTTTGTGCAATTGATTGGTCCTCTAAAAATTCGAATTTATCGGCACGTATTTTTATGGATTGCGCAATTCCCGGATTTTCATTTAGATCATAATAAGTGCAAAGCTCGTTTTGGTTAAGTATTTCATAAACCATTTTGCAACCGCTACAGCAAAAATATTTCTCTTTGAGAACATTTTTTTTATCAGGACATTCTTCTCCGCAATGATAACAAAGAACGCTTTCTTTTATCAATTGGGCAGTGGCTTTCATGATATCTGTTTTTAATTTTTAGAAATGTCATCCATTTTTTGTGCTGCTACAAAACAGGCGCAACCTATTCCCCAGCCGTTGAGCATTGCATTCCATTGTTTTTTTTCCTGTACGAATGATGTTTGAAAAACGAAAAGTAATTGATATATAGGATGCTTTTTGGGAAGATGAATTTTTTCGGCTTCGGCTTCAATTTCCTCTACCAATTCCAAAATCATTTTTTCTTTATTTTGTGTAAGCCGTTGTAGCTCTACAATATTAATTGCAGGCTTATCGTCTGGATTGTCTTTTGTATTGAATACTTTTAATACAGATGGAAATACTAATTTGATTTCATAATTTCGTAACGACTCGAATTCTGATTTCAACAAATAGAATCGATCAAATAGTATTGACGCATTCTCGCTGATACCTGATTTTTGATTAAAATCAATAACTTCTAAGCAGAGCGTATTAATAAATGGGTATAATTTTTGTCCGATCTTTTCGGTTATTTCTACACCAGAGGAGGAATGAGCACACATAATACAAGCACGTTTGTATGCAAAATTCAACTGATTTTGAAACTTAAACTATGACGAAGTGACGTTCAGAATATGACATTACTCATCTTTTATTGAAGTGGGGGATTGATCCTTTGTGTATCGAGTAATGTTTGCTGTTCGTATGGTGGAATTGAATTACAATGAGCCTCTCTATTTGATAGAAATATTTAGTAAAAATTTTATCTGCCTATAAGTTTATAATGGGTTCGCAAATAGCACATTGAAAATAAATATTAGTTGAAGAATTGAATGCTTCATCTGAACATTTAGTTTACTCATTTCAACTTCGATGTCTGCAATCAATTTCATTATTTCTACTTCTTGTTTTTGATTTGAATGCTGTGATCTAATAAAGTGGGTATCCAGTTTATCGTCTTTATCTAACGCTTTAAATACGTTGGAATATAGATCGTTTGCCTCGTCATTTCTGAGCGAATCGAATTTGCTTTTCAGTTGATATAATTTTTCTAATAAATGGTTGGTAGCACCTTGTGTCGTTTCGTTTTGATTTCGAACTAAAATATCATCAAAGATATTTTCAATGAATGAATATAGCTTATAATCTATTTTTTCATTCCCCTCTACTGTAAGTGCAGTGCTGGTGACCATTTGGTGATAAATTTATACGTAAAAATCGAACTTTTTTTAAGTATAAACTATGATAATATCAAGCCTAGAATATGATTTTTATCATATTCTAGGCTTGAATTGAATTTGTATTTATTTAATAGAGAAGGTTGGCTGTTTTTGTAAGCTTGTCGGGATTAATTATTTTAATTTTCTTTCCAACAAGTTCAATGATTTTATCATTATTAAATTCTGACAGTAAACGTATTGCGCTTTCTGTAGAGGTTCCTACAAAGTCGGCAATTTCTTCTCGGCTTAATTGTACAGCAAGAGTTTGTTCGTCTGAATCATACCCATAAGTAGCTTTGAAAAACAATAATGCTTCAGCCATTCTTTCCCGAACATTTTTTTGAGATAATGAAACAATATGTTCTTCGGCTTTCTTGAGATCGTCGCTTATTTTTTTGAAAATAGCACGACATAATTTTTGATCTTCAAGTGCTAATTTTAAAAAATAGGCTTTATCTACAATGCATACTGATGAATCTTCCAAAGCTATTGCACTACAATGGTATCGATCATTTGAAATAAGCGCTCTATAGCCCAGTATATCTCCTCCCTTTACTAAGCGAAGTATTTGTTCTTTACCATCTGTTCCAGATACAGAGAGCTTTATTTTGCCACTATTGACGCAAAATAAACCTAATGGTAGGCCGTTTTGAGAAAAAATGACTTGACCTTTTTTATAGACATTACAAGCTTTGTGCTCATTTAACTCATGAACATGCTCTGCTTCCACAACAGAAAAAACTGAATGTAAACGAGAGTTACAAGTAGCACAACTATGTTCATGTTTTATTGTTGATGTTTTCATTCTATTTGTAGTTTAATCGTTACATGACTTTTTAAGCTTGCGTTAAGCTCTCTTTGCAAATATACTCTTTTATAAAAAAACAAATAAGAAATACCAAATTATATTAATTACATTAATGATATATTATCATAAGTATCGCCATTGCCGGATTTAGTTGTCTATTAAATAAAGGAATTAAAAAATTAATAAGTTATTAATCTTATTATTGAAATAATAGTTTTAAAGTACATACATTTGTTAAATCATTGTTTGTTGCGTAATATAAATATTAAATTTGAAGAACATTGTTTACGACCAATTTTAAACAAAAAGATATGATTAGAGGAGCTAAGAAATTAATGATTGCGGTCTGTTGTGTATTAGTATCTACAACAATTTTTGCACAAAATATCAATACTATTGCAGGTATAGGCAGTTCTAGCTTTAGTGGTGACGGTGGTTTGGCTACATCAGCGGAATTGGCTCAACCGGTAAGTGTAGCTAGAGATGGTTCGGGTAATGTTTATATTTCTGATCAAGGGAATCATCGAATAAGAAAAATCAATTATAGTACAGGTATCATTTCTACAATTGCAGGTTCATCAACTGCTGGTTTTAGTGGTGATGGTGGAGCTGCTACATCGGCGCAATTATATTATCCTTCAGGGATTGCTATCGATGGCTCTGGCAATATATATATCGCGGATCAAGCAAATCAACGGATTAGAAAGGTTACAGCATCAACAGGTGTTATCACAACTATTGCGGGTACAGGTACTGCAGGCTTTAGTGGCGATGGTGCTGCTGCCACATCTGCCCAATTAAATAATCCGGTTGGAGTTGCTATAGATGGTTCAGGGAATGTTTATATCGCGGATCAATATAATCAACGCATACGGAAGATTACTATTTCTACAGGAAATATCAGTACCATTGCAGGTACTGGCACATACAGCTATTCTGGTGATGGTGCTGCAGCAAGTGCTGCCACATTCCAAAATCCTGCAGGTATAAAAATTGATGCTTCAGGTAATATTTTTATTGCAGATTTATTTAATCACGTTATCCGTAAAATTACTGCATCTACAGGCATTATCTCTACAGTTGCGGGAACGGGTACTGCAGGCTTTAGTGGTGATGGTGCCGCAGCAACATCTGCGACTCTAAATTATCCAACAGATATTGCAGTAGATGATTCAGGTAATATTTTCATTGCGGTTCAGTATAGTCATAGAATAAGAAAAGTAAGTGCTGCTACTGGATATATAAGCACATTTGCCGGAACTGGTACTGCCGGATATAGTGGAGATGGGGGACCTTCAACATTAGCACAAATAAATTATCCCACCGGCATTGCGTCCGACGGAGGAGGTAATTTATATATTGCTGATAGAGAAAATCATAGAATTAGATTTGTTTGTAATTACCTAGTAAAACCTACTGTTTCGACTCCTGTTAGTTATTGTGTAGGTTCGACTGCGGTTGCATTAACGGCTACTGGTTCTTCATTGAAATGGTTTACAACAAGGCTTGGAGGAACGGGATCTACGACAGCACCAACTCCAAGTACGGCATCTGCAGGAAGCACTACTTATTATGTTGCATCAATTTCACCTTACGGTTGTGAAGGGCCAAGAGATTCGATTGCAGTTACAGTGAATGCATTACCTTCGGCCCCTACAGTTACAACTCCTGTTAGCTACTGTGTCGGCGCAACGGCCAGTCCGATTTCTGCTACTGGTACATCATTGAAATGGTACACTTCGGCAACTGGAGGTACGGGGAGTACAACTGCCCCTACACCTGGTACAACCATTGCTGGTACTACTTATTATTATGTTTCGCAAACCTCATCTAGTACCGGCTGTGAAAGTCCAAGATCAACAATTACAGTAGTTATTAATTCTTTGCCATCAGCGCCATTGGCGACTACTTCAATTACTTATTGCGAAGGTGTTACGGCATCGGCACTTACAGCAACGGGTACTAGTTTGTTATGGTACACTTCAGCAACTGGAGGAACGGGTTCGGCAATAGCACCAACCCCAAGTACTAGCACTGCAGGAACTACTGTTTACTATGTAAGTCAAACAACCAGTTGTGGCGAAAGTAGTAGAACCGCAATTACGGTTACTGTAAATGCTAAACCATCAATACCGACGGTAACGTCGCCGGTTTCTTATTGTCAATATGCAACTGCAATTGCGCTTACGGCAACCGGAACATCATTGAAATGGTACACTTCAGCAACTGGAGGGACTGGGAGTACAACAGCTCCAATACCATCTACGAGTAGCGCGGGAACCCTAACTTATTATGTAAGTCAAACCTCCGCATCTTTTGGTTGTGAAAGTGATCGGGCTTCGATTGTTGTTAATATCACTGCGGCTCCTTCGGTGCCAACGGTAACAAGTCCGGTAGTATATTGTTTAGGCGCTACAGCATCGACACTTACGGCTTCGGGTACTAGTTTGCTTTGGTACACCGTTGCAACGGGAGGGACAGGGAGTGCAACTGCACCTACCCCGAGTACAGCTACTACAGGTACTACAACTTATTATGTAAGTCAAACGTCTGGCACTTCAGGATGTGAAAGTGGTAGAATTGCAATTGTAGTAACTGTAAATCCTTTACCAACCGCTCCTACTGTAACCACTCCAATAAATTACTGCATGGGTAGTAGTGCTGTAGCTCTTACAGCTACAGGTACAAGCTTACTTTGGTACACGTCGGCTACAGGTGGTAGCGGATCAAGTACCGCTCCAACACCTTCGACTGCTACAGTTGGTACAACAACTTATTATGTAAGCCAAACGACAAGTTGTGGGGAAAGCTCCAGAAGTGCAATTGTTGTAACCATAAACCCAGTGCCATCCGCACCTACAGTAACAAGTCCAATTGTTTATTGCCAAGGGGATACATCAGTTCCATTAACGGCATCGGGAACATCACTTAAATGGTACACAAGTGCAACAGGAGGTACAGGATCAAGCACTGCTCCCACTCCATCGACAGCGTCTGCCGGAAGTACTACTTATTATGTTAGTTCAACAAATTCTTATGGGTGTGAGAGCTCTCGTTCTGCTATCGTTGTTAACGTAAAAGCGGCACCGCTTCCCCCTATTGTTACAACGCCGATAAATTATTGTGTTGGTGCAACAGCAAGTGCTTTAACTGCAACCGGTACAGGATTATTGTGGTACACATCGGCAACCGGTGGTGTTGGTAGTTCTACTGCACCAACACCAAGTACTGCTACAGCAGGATCTGTAACTTATTATGTAGGTCAAACAGATACATCCAGTTGTCGAAGTTTGAGAGCGGCAATAACGGTAAATGTATATGCTCCTCCTTCTGTACCAACGGTAAGTACTCCTGTAAATTATTGTGTAGGCGCAACTACAAGCATACTTACTGCAACTCCTGTATCTTCAACGGATACTTTAAAATGGTATGCCAGTGCGACTGGTGGTGTGGCTAGTTTAACTGCACCTACGCCAAGTTCTGCAACAGCAACTACAACAACCTACTATGTAAGTGCTACATCGAAATACGGATGTGGTGAGAGCACTCGTTCTGGCATAGTGGTAAACATTAATGCTAATCCAAGTACTCCAGGTATTGTTTCTCCTGTAAATTATTGTATCGGAGATGTTGCTCTTTCTTTATCGGCAACAGGTACTTCTTTAAAATGGTACAATACTGCTACTGGAGGAGTAGGCACATCGACTGCTCCAACGCCAAGTACGAGTGTGGCTGGTACTTTAAAATATTATGTAAGTCAAACAAATGTGGCTGGCTGTGAAGGTGCTCGTGATTCAATAATTGTAACGATTAATGCATTACCTACTGCTCCATCAGTTTCGAGCCCTGTTATTTATTGTGTTGGTTCTTCAGCAATACCTTTAAGCGCAACAGGTACTTCCCTAAAATGGTATGCTACAGCAACGGGAGGCGCAAGTAGTACAACTGCACCAACACCCATTACAACCAGTGCTGGCACCACAATTTATTATGTGAGTCAAACAAATACTGCTGGATGTGAAGGGCCGAGAACAGCTATTGTGGTCAATGTTTCAGCAACTACAAGTGCACCTATTGGTACAACACCCATTACCTATTGTCAAGGTGCAACTGCAGCAGCATTAACTGCAACAGGCACAAGCTTATTGTGGTACACTACAGCAACAGGAGGTACAGGTACAAGTACAGCACCAACACCAAGTACAAGTTCTTCCGGAACGACAACATATTATGTAAGTCAAACCATTAGTACCGGAGGTTGTGGCGAAAGTTCTAGAACGGCTATAGATGTCAATGTTAATCCAACTCCACCAGCACCGACAGTTTCGGCGAGTGCAATAAGTTACTGTACAGGAGCAACTGCTAGTGTATTGTCTGCAACGGGCACAAGCTTATTGTGGTACACTTCTGCAACTGGAGGATCTAGTGTTAGCACTGCACCAACACCGAGTACAAGTACTTCCGGAATAACAAACTATTACGTAAGCCAAACAAATACTTTTGGTTGTGAAAGTTCAAGAACCTCTATTGCAGTAACAATAAATTCGACCCCTGCTGCCCCTGTAGTCACTAGTCCGGTGGAATACTGTTCTGGCTCTACTGCTGTAGCATTATCTGCTGGTGGCAGTACTTTAAAATGGTACACCTCTGCAACGGGCGGCACTAGTAGCTCGATAGCACCAACCCCTAGTACCGCCAGTACAGGAGCAACCTCATATTATGTAAGTCAAACATCTGCTGTAGGATGCGAAAGCCCACGTGCTGCAATAAGTGTAATTGTTTATGCTACACCTTCAGCACCTACAGTAGGTTTCTTGGTTACATTATGCTTAGGTGGTGCTGCTAGCCCGTTGACTGCTACTGGATCGGGATTAAAATGGTACACCTCTGCAACAGGGGGTACCGGTAGCACTACAGCTCCTACACCAAGTACAAGTAGTACAGGAGCCGCTTATTACTATGTCAGCCAATCTTCTTCGAGCGGATGTGAGGGTCCAAGAGCTGCTATTTTAGTCAATATTGACACTTTGCTTGGCGTACCGACTGTAACTACACCTGTTGTCTATTGTCAAGCTGATATTGCAACTCCATTAGTTGCATCAGGAACAAGTTTGCATTGGTATACAGGTTCTATTACTGGAACTTATAGCACTACTGCACCTACGCCAAGTACAACATCTGCGGGCACAACAAAATATTATGTTTGTAGAGTCTCTTCTGCTGGATGTGAAGGAACAAAAGATAGCATTACGGTTACCATTAATCCATTGCCGACATTACCAACAGTTACTACTCCGGTCAGTTACTGTTTGGGAGCTACAGCTGCTGCATTAAGTGCAACAGGATCATCCTTGAAATGGTACACTTCTGCTACAGGGGGCACTGCCAGTACAACAGCTCCAATACCGAGCACAGCTACCGCAGGAACAACAACTTACTATGTCAGTCAAACAACAGCATTGGGCTGTGAAGGTTCACGTGCAAGTATTGTAGTTACCATTAATTCTTTACCCGCAGCACCAACAGTGAGCACTCCGGTAACATACTGTCAAGGAGCAACCGCTACAGCCCTTTCTGCAACAGGTACAAGTTTGCTATGGTACACCACCGCCACAGGAGGCACAGGAAGTACAACCGTACCAACACCGAGTACCTCTGTGGCGGGCTCAACAACATATTATGTAAGTCAATCTTCGGGTACATGTGAAGGTCCGCGTGCCAGCATTATAGTTACCATTAATCCATTACCCACAACACCATCTATAACAACACCGGTATCTTATTGTCAGGGAGCTACAGCAACCGCATTAACAGCAACAGGTACTTCACTCAAATGGTACACCGTTGCTACAGGTGGCACAGGAAGTAGTACCGCGCCGATTCCGAGCACAACAACAGCTGGATCTACAAAATATTATGTAAGCCAAACATCAACCTTAGGATGCGAAGGTGCAAGAGATAGCATTACAGTTACGATTAACGCATTACCAACGGCACCAACAGTAACAACTCCCGTAAATTATTGCCAAGGCGTAGGCGCTGCACCGGCACTAAGCGCAATAGGTTCATCATTGAAATGGTACACTTCTGCTACAGGGGGCACTGCCAGCACAACAGCGCCAACCCCAAGTTTGACTACCGCAGGAACAACAACTTACTATGTTAGTCAAACAACAACTTTGGGATGTGAAGGTTCTCGTGCAAGCATTGTGGTTAATATATATGCCACTCCGGCGGCTCCGACCGTCACTACTCCTGTTACCTATTGTCAATTTGCGACAGCAACGGCACTTACAGCAACAGGTAGTAGTTTGAAATGGTATCCGACAGCTACAGGAAGTACAGGTTTTTATACAACCACTGCGCCGACTCCAAGTACTGCAACCGCAGGGACTACCGGCTACTATGTAAGTCAAACATCTGTAGATGGATGTGAAAGCCCACGAGCAGAAATTGATGTTGTAGTAAATCCCGCACCTGCAGCACCAACTATAATTACACCAATTGCATACTGTCAATTTGCAATAGCAACACCACTTACGGCAACAGGTTCATCACTTAAATGGTACAGCACTGCAACAGGTGGCACAGGAAGTAGTACCGCTCCAACTCCGATTACGACAACACCGGGTTCTACAATTTATTATGTTAGTCAAACTTCAACTGCCGGATGCGAAGGAGTAAGAGCCGCACTTACAGTAGTTGTTAATTTGTCATCAACAAAACCTACAGTTGTTTCTCCAGTCGGTTATTGTTTGGGAGCGACAGCAGTTCCGTTGAGTGCTACAGGCATATCATTGAGGTGGTACACAAGCGCCACCGGAGGTACTGGAAGCACAACTGCACCAACACCAAGCACTGCTACAGTAGGTTCAACAACATATTATGTTACGCAAACATCGTTGATAGATTGCGAAAGTCCCCGAGAAAGTATAGTTGTGATCGTCTCTAATAAACCAACAGTATCAATTATACCAAGCGGAGCATCAAGGCTGGTATATTGTAAAGACGATAGTGTTACATTGAAGGCATCTTCAAGCGTTACTTTGTCTAATTATCAATGGTACAGAAATGGAACATTATTATACGGCGATACCACAGATACCTATCACGCTTATAGCAATGGCTATTACAAAGTAGTTGTAAAAAATGCTTCGGGTTGTCAAAAT
The DNA here is from genome assembly GCA_002307135.1 of Bacteroidetes bacterium UBA1312. GTDB lineage: Bacteria > Bacteroidota > Bacteroidia > Chitinophagales > Chitinophagaceae > Rurimicrobium. The sequence goes on along the minus strand of DBTQ01000015.1, from coordinate 113,276 downwards.
GATACAACGGTTTATGTTTATGCAGACACCCTGGCCTTACCTACCTTATCGCCTATTAAACTTAATTTTTGCCCTAATGTGAGTATTATATTATTTTGCAAACCCGCAAGCTATGATTATACCTATGAGTGGTATAAGGATAGTGTGTTGATAGGAGGAGCATCAAAGGATCAGCTCGTTATTAATAAAGCAGGAGACTATTATGTCAGAGTCACGGATTCGTTGGGTTGTGTAACCATTACTAATACTTCGAGCGCATTTACTTATCCGCCGATTCTTCGTCCTACAATTATTCGTGCCGATCCGGTGCTTAGGCTTAATAGAACCTATTTGACCTACCAATGGTATAGAAATAATAAATCGATTGCAGGTGCTAATGCTATAAACTATACCATGCCATTTACGGGTAAATACTATTGTCAGGTAACTGATGATAATGGTTGCTCGGAAGTGTCAGATACGGTAGATACTGAAACTATAAATTCGATTGGTAGTACAGAACTTAATCAACACAACATAAAAATCTACCCTAACCCTACTAAAAACAAAGTTTTCATAGAAGCTCCAATGGTAGTCAATGTATTGATAACTGATATTACTGGACGTTTGATTTGGAAACAGGAGCAAGTGAAGGAAGTAGATTTAGAACCTTTTGCAGACGGGATGTATTTATTTACCATTACAGATGACGAAGGTAATCTACTGCTAAAGGATAAAATAAATAAGCTGAGTACCGAACGATAAATAGGAACTAAATATATTGAAAAGGCGCGACCAACTTTGGTCGCGCCTTTTCAATATAGATGAATACAAAACTTATAACGACTTAATAAACTTTATCAAAGCATTTCGATCTCCAATGCTTAATTGCATAAAACTATTTTTAGCATTTTCAGCTTCGCCTCCATGCCACAATATAGCCTCTTCGATACTTCTAGCCCTACCGTCATGTAGATAATAAGCAGTACCATTTGTTTTTTCAAACAAGCCAATACCCCATAGTGCAGGAGTTTTCCATTCATTACCTTGAGCCAAATAATCTACATAGCCATCGGCTAAACCATCGCCCATATTGTGTAATAGTAAATCTGTGTAAGGATGTATGCGTTGATGTGATAATTGTGGGGCAGAAAAATCAACACCAGTTTGCATAGTAGGTTTATGACACCCACTACAATTGATTTGTGCAAATAAAACTTGACCATGTTTTACGATTGCATCGCTTACATCCCTTCTTGCCGGTACAGACAATGACTTTACATAATACACAACATTGTTCAATACACTATCCGGTAAATTGGGTTTCCCGGGATTTAATACCGCCGAAGATTGGCTTTGTCCATAACAACTTTCGTTTGGAAATAACACACTCGTAATACCCATATCCTGTTGATAGGCACTTGCCACTTGCACATACAGTGTGCTTGTATTTGCCTTTAATCCAAAACGACCCACCTCGGTTGCTTTCCTGTCAGGATTATATACATAGTTTGGATGGCCTTTGATACCATTTGTATTTTGTTTATTCGCTTCTGCAAATCCAACAATCGTTGCATCCGGGATGTTTTCAATTAATCCTAATCCAAAAACGGGTGGCGCTAAACGTGGCGAAAGTGTGTATGCCATACTGATACCTATATAAGGATTGATAAGGCTATAAGTAGGTACACGTAAAGAGGTTTTGCTACCATCAGGATAGTTAACTACCTTATCGGCATAAGTAATAGATACTTTCGCTTCAGGGCTAACACCAAATATGGCCATATCTTGAATTTGATTTCCAAACCCCGGCATACCTTCCGGACCACCATGCGCTGTAATACCTCCTGTGCTTATACGAATAAGTAATGAAGAGGTGATCGTTCCGGTAGTTGGAGTACCCTTGCCATCATTGTGATGGCAAGAGATACAAGACACATTGTTGAATATGGGTCCTAATCCGCCAAAATGAGGCGCAGGATCACTTACAAACGTTTGGGAAAAACTTGCATCGCCTAAGCTATGTGCCCTTGCATCGCGTTCATTAAGTCCTGGTAATTTTTGTCCCAAAGCTTTTGAAGTTTCATCAAAAACAGTTGCAGCTCCACCACTCAATCGTTCGTCATACTCTTCATCACTCAATTGTTCTGCTTTGTGGCACATGCTCAAAAAAGTACTCACTAATACAATAAAAATTATTGCAGCATATTTTTTCATTCAATTGTTTTTATGTTACTATCATTTGTGTTTGGGGTACAAGTCAAAGTCACGAACCCTGTTCCGTTAATGGGCAGAGGCTATCCTCGGCTTCTGGAATTCAATACCAATAATGCCAATCAATTAGTCTTGAATATATTGTTTTATAAATGGCGTCAATTCACTTTCCAACGTTTCGTTAAGTGTGGCTAGTGAATTCATTATATTGGCTACCTGTACACGCTGGCTAAAAATAGCTTCTTCATAGGGTATTGTAACATTAGCAAAAGAACTCACCGCTGCTGCTATCTCGGCCTGTATTTTATTGTCCAATGATTTATTTTTAGCAGCAACCAAATCTTTGATTCCAAGACCTTGAACGCCGGCGTAAGTGCCCATATACACGTTTTGTAAACCGATAATATTGTTTTTGAAATCAATTAGTGAATTACCTGAGTAAGGAGACTCCACAATAGTTGAATCGAATGCATCATAAGGATCCTTCATCTTCCCTGTACCTACTTCATCACAGATATCAGTCATACCACCAACAAGAGCAAGATATACTTGCTGCTTCTTTGTATAAATAGTACTGCCATTTCCTGCATTGATTATTTCGTTGGCGTAATTGGTAGGTGCAGCAGACCAGCTTGTATAAAGTGAATGGCAAATATCTTTCAAATCTGTAACTAAGCTAATCATGTATTTTTTTTGACGGGCGGTAATAGTTGCAGCTGCTCTACTACCGTGATTGCCAAAAATAATATACTCAATTGGATGGTAGCCTCGAAGTGCCGAAGGCACACTTTGTAAATCTGACACTTCCAATGCACTGGAGCTTGCTAGCAATGAATCCACTTCATTAAAATCAGTTGGCCAGGTATCCATATTCGGGTCATAGCTATTGTCTTCTACAGGTCCAAACAGAAAACCTTCTGCTTGCTCCCAAACGGTGCGCATATTGAGCCAATCAGTTTTTGCCTGACTCAGGTTAGCTTCTGTAGCATTGGCATTTAAGTTATTGATGGAAGTGTATAACGATGTTGCTGCTGCATCAAGTGCCTGATAATTGCTCAATGCAATATTATTAGTAAAATCTTTAAGCACAGTTGTCTTCATTGTATTGAAGTCTGCTTCAGAAGTAGCCGAATCCTTTTTGTTACAGGAGGCGATTGCCATTAATATAATTCCACTCAGTATTACGATACGATATTTCATAGTTCTGTATTTTTATTTTATGCAGTGATGATTAAATGGTCTTCTTTAATATTAGCGTGGTACTGTGTTAATGCAATCTCTGCCGGACCTTTAGTTACATTGCCGGTTTGGTCGAAAGTACTGCCATGCAGACTACATATATAACCCTCGTTGCTGGGGTGTATTTGATTATCCATGTGTGTGCAGCGCAGCAGCAAAGCAATAAAAGAGCCATCTTCTTTTTTCTGTATGGCCATGTCATATTCCCAATCCTTTACACGCACTATCTGAAGCTTATTTTCTATAAACAAAGAAAGAGGTACGATTACCTCATTCTGTTCTGTAAGCTTTACTTTGTATATTTTATTGCCTTTGGCAATGGCTGTATTCATTAGACCGGGAGTCAACATACCAGCCATACCCAAAAGACATATACCACAAGCTTTTTTGACAAATACCCTTCTTTCCATAGTCTTTAAAATGAATAGCCAATTCCTAAATTGATAAACGTATTGGTCTTTTGGTAGGGTAGCGCATTGGGTGAAGGATTGATGAGTAATGCCGGATTTTGATCGCCGGTATTAAGCAAACGTACATCTGCTTTTAGCACTACATTGGGTATTGGTAAATAACTGGCTCCTACAATCAAATGGTTTTGTTTTAAAGTGCCGTCATACAATCCGTTGCCGGGTATAGTAGCATTGAGGTCGAGTAATTCGTAGCGGGCAAATGTTACAAACTGTCTTTTTTTGCTTCTGACGTGTAGCCAGTTGTAGGCAAATTCTGCATAAGCTCCATAGATACTCTGTGCAATATTGGAAGCAAAAGCCTGGTTGATCTTATCTGCTTCAGGATAATTAATAAATGTGCCCAATGCTTTGGCAGAAAAACCATCGGCAGCCCATTGTATATTAGCTTCACCAAGATAAATTGGTGTACCAAAACTTCCGCTATTCAGCGCTAAACTATCAGCAGCCCTTCTGCGAAGACCAATCGTGCCACCCATATATCCGGACACCTGAAATTTAAAATGCCCGACATGATATTGTAATGCACCTGTCAATGCTAAATTACCCGCATTGGCCATACTCCCTTCAGCTCGCCCTTCCAGCAAACCGGTACCATGTGTAAAATCCTGCCCATTCAGCCCGTTCATCAACCCGATACTATAATTCAGTGGAAGTTGGTTGGATGAACCATAAAATCCTATACCTACTTCGCGCCAGGTAGCCGGTATGATTATCGTTTCTACTATAGGACGCTCTACACCATTAAAGTTTACCGGCAGGTGATTCTCATTGATAATACCAATACGCGGTATAAATAAACCGGCGACGATGTACTGATGTTGGTTAAGATTAAATTTCAAAAATGCCTGCTCCATACTCACCTCACCCTTTGCACCACTTGAGGCCACTGCATTTTCTACCTCCAGCTCCGAAAAAAATGCAATGCGCTTATTGAACTGATGACCCACAAAAAGTACGGCTCGGTCGAGACCCATCGTTGCTGTTTTGTCATTGGCATTACTTTGGTAAAAAGCACTGCCATACCCCGAAATAATTGTTTTTGTTTTGGCAATGCCATTCTGCAAGGAATCTTCGTTGGTTAATATTTGTTGCTGTGCCGGAGTCCTAAACTGAGCAGAAGCTTGAAAAAATGATGAAATCAAAAAACTAGATAAAAGTAAACGCCTCATAAGAATTTGTTGAATAATGTGGCGGCAAAGGTATTTTATGCTGCCCCCGATGATTTTTATTATCGGAAAAAGCATTGATAAAATCGGGAAAATCAACATTGCAACTTAGTGACATAATAATCTTTGAATCAAAGAAAAAATCCACTTACAGCTTATTTTGTAAAATAATAAATACACCATGTAAAATATAATACCTGTTTTGTAAGGTTATAATATTGATATGTTTTAAGTATTTAAAATCAACTAATTAACAATATTTTTTTTGATGTTGAGTGATTTAATAGATAATATTGTTTTTTAAAATTGCGTTATGTAGCGGTGATATGTACCACAAATGCTTTGTTACAAAAGGCGATCTGATTACTTAAAAATGGATTACCTGCTTTTAATAAAAATATTCTGTAGCTACGAATTGAGGGACATTATATCCTGAATTGACCCAAAGAAAAAATAATACAGGAGCAACTCGTATTCGCAATGAGCATAAATGCGACGCTGACAACCAACCACAGCGACAGAGAGGAAGGAAGTTTAAATTTTATTTTATGAAATTAGAAAGCTTAAAGTCTTCAAAATTTGAAGCATTCAAAGCAAATGAAATTCAAAATTTGTTCGCCATCAATGGTGGGGCAATGAATACTGAAATTGACAATCATTGCTTTCAGGATAAAACTGATGCATCAGTAAGTCAATGCTATTGTGACCGTGCATCAGGGAATGGAACAGATGTTTATTACTATTATAATGGTGACTGGGTTCCTACAAAATTTTCTCAGTGTTGATAATAAATTCGAGTTTTTGTAAATGAAAAAATCAAAATAATTGTGTTGTTATGAAGTATTCTATTTTCTTGTTTTTTATAATGGCAAATTGCTTTAATGCTACATGCCAACCCAATTATTTTGACTATCACAAAAGAATTATTAAAGCAGAAGAACAGTTATTGGACAGTAACTATACTGCTGCTTTTGATACTTATTCCGGAGTGTTTAAAGATTATGATTTTGTATTTGCCAGAGATTGTATCATCGCTGCCGAGTTTGCCTATTCTGAGCGAAAAAAGACTTTGGCATTGGAGTATTTAAGTAAAGCCTTTCAAATGGGGGTAATGCCTACTCATTTACAATACTGCCCTATATTTCAAAAAAATAGTACGGACACCGGTTTCTTTCGAGCAGCAAGGCGTATTTATACATTGGGACGAAAAAAATATTTGGCACGTATAGATAAAGTTGTGCTAATAGAGCTATTGGAAATAAAATGGAACGACCAATTGTATAAAAACACAATGACCCCATATACACTATATAGTGGTGGAATAGTGAAAATGGATAGCCTGATGACTACTAATTTAAATAGAACTATTAAATTAATTAAAGCTAAAGGTATTTTTCCTGGTCAATACAATATAGGCATCCTACACAATGGTATATTGAAAGAATTGGGCATAGACTCACCCAAAAGCCTGCTGGAGCGCTACAAGAACCTGCCACCGCACAATAGCTATATTGTAATAGAAGGGCAATTCGATATAGACAAAGGATTAGAAAACATATCGAGCGATATAGGTATGGGTGCCCTTTACCATCAGCCATGTGCTATTGCCAAGATAGGAAAGGCAACGCTCATGGCATGTATTAAAAATGGCTCACTGCACCCCAATGATTATGCTGTGCTCTATGCTATACAAAATTTGGGGGGTCTATGCCATACCGATGGTATTAGCCACGAAAAAATAAATGCAAGCCTCTGCCCTAATAAGGAAAAATTTAATGGAGGCTATGGTGTGAATGAAACTTCCTTCGAAAAAGATAAAGCGCAAATAAACCTAAATAGAAAAGAGATAGGTCTGCCCTCATTAGAACACTGGCAAAAATTGTATTATATGGCACAGGATATGGGAATTGTTATTAAATTCGGATACATGGAATGGAAATGAGTAAAAGCACTATACTAATTCATTCAGCTGATTTCGATGCCAGCACAAATGATGTATTGGATTGGTTGTATTATAATCCTCAATCTAAAAATTTCAATATAAAACGAATTAATGGGAGTATCGGTATTGATACTATTTCTATGTATATTTCTAGTTCTAAAGAGACCCCTGCTAGTGTTTGTTCTTTTTTTGACCCTAACATTAAGTTCTATTGGTACAGAAGAGGGGCATTAGAAATATTGGCTCCAAACAAATATTTAATTTACTCAGATAATTTTAACCATGTTACAAAATCTGATTATGCTGATTACAACAAGTTCTTAAAAGAACTTGTACCGAAAGGGATTAACAACCCAAGAGATAATGAAATCAATAAATTGAAAGTGTATGTTCACGCTAAACAATGTGGTTTATTTTTCCCAGATACTTATATATTAAATAGTTTTTCTGACGATTTTTTAGAGAAGTTAAAGGGAAAAGAATTTGTGGTTAAATCACTTTCATATCCAAGTATTTCTATTCATTACAAATCCTTTGAAGTAGATCTATATTCATCTACTCAACTCATCAACCTCAAGGATGTCTTAAAAATATATCCTAAAACATTTTTATTATCTCAGTTTCAAGAATACATCCCTAAAAAATATGAGATACGCACTTTTTATCTAAATGGAATTTTCAAAAGCATGGCGATATTTAGCCAACAAAATGAGCAAACCAAAGTTGATTTTAGGAATTATGATCTTGAGCGCCCCAACAGATGCGTACCTTATAATTTACCGAAATGGTATGAAACTAAACTGCATGAATTAATGCTGTCATTAGAGATTAATTGTGGTAGTATTGACACCATAGTTACGCCGGACGACGAATTTTATTTTCTTGAGATAAACCCCATTGGACAATTTCAATGGCTAAGTAAAAACTGCAACTATTTTATTGAACGTATGATAGCAGATGCACTGTTACATTAAATACTGTTATGCAATGAATGAGAAAGAAATTATTAAATCGGAATTAAAACAATTAATTGAGCGTAACCCTGAATCATTTCCATTTATTGCACAATACTGGGAAATTAAAATAAAGGATAAAACTACATTGGAACATAAATGGCTGGAGTTGGGGAAATACAATTCTAAACAATCGAATTCAAATCCATTTTATAAACCAATAAGTAGGATGATAGATTTATCTAAAATTAATTAATGGAAGAAACCACACCAACTCAGCACATTAAATTGCACAGCAATTGTATTCCTGTAAAAGGAGCAATGCGTAGCGTAATTTGTGATTTACAACGCAACTTATATATTCCTGTTCCTCATAGTTTAATTGACCTATTTGATGAAGATAGTCTATTAAATCTTGAACTTTTGGAAACAACGCTTGATACTGCATCTCTGCAAATATTTTCTGAATATTTACATTTATTAGAAAGACAAGAATTTGTATTTCACTGCAATAAATTAGAAGCAAAAAACTTTCCCACTATAAATACTGAATGGGATTTTCCAAGCCAAGCCACTAATTGCGTTATTGATATTAATCAAGGTTCTGAACATGATTATACTGATTTAATACAAAATGAATTGGATAGTGTTAATTGCCATTATGTACAATTGAGGAGTTTCGATGCATTTTCTCTTTCTTTTTGGGATGATATAATTAAAATTATCAATGGCAGTCCGATTCGTTCTGTAGATTTTATTATTATGGATGTAAGTGCATGTTTTTCTCATAAAGAGATTTCTGAATGGGTATATAGTAATCGTAAAATCAGATGTGTAACGCTTCATTCCAGTTCGGAAAATAAAATTGTCAGGCAACAAAATTTGGGCTTTAGTCTAGTATTGTCTGTTAAAGAAAAAATTAATAGCCCTATAAGTTGTGGAAATATTCATCCATCCTATTTTTCAATAAATGTGGAGAGCTTCACCGAATCCCTCGCCCACAACACCTGCCTGAACCGAAAGATAGCCATAGACACCGAAGGCAACATCAAGAACTGCCCCAGCATGGCAAAAAGCTATGGCAACATCAGAGATACAAAACTCATTGATGTAGTCAACAACGCAGACTTTCAAAAAGTTTGGCACATCAAAAAAGATGAAATTACAAAATGCAAAGACTGTGAGTTTAGACATATTTGTACTGATTGCAGAGCCTATATAGAAAACCCGGAAGACCAATACTCTGCACCGCTCAAATGCGGCTACAACCCCTACACCTGCCAATGGGAAGAATGGAGTACCAACCCACTCAAACAGCAAGCCATTGAGTATTATGGAATGCAAGCTTTAGTGAAGGATGAAAAGTAAAGAGTGAAAAGTGAAGAGTAAGAAATGAATATTTATCGGGTTGCACCATAATTTTCTTTGAATCAAAGAAAAAATCCACTTACAGCTTATTTTGTAAAATAATAAATATACCATGTAAAATATAATACCTGTTTTGTAAGGTTATAATATTGACATGTTTTAAGTATTTAAAATCAATTAATTAACAATATTTATTTTGACGCTAAGTAATTTAATAGATAATATTGTTTTCAAAATTGCGTTATGTAGCAGTGATATGCATAACAAATGCTTTGTTACAAAAGGCGATCTGATTACTTAAAAATGGATTACCTGCTTTTAATAAAAATATTCCGTAGCTACGAATTGAGTGACATTATTTCCTGAATTGACCCAAAGAAAAAATAAACAAGGACGTTGCCTGATACGATACAGGTATGGTGAAGTAAAACAGACCATCTCGTTGTAAAAACGATACAAGCTGTAAGCTGCCGCTTGCCTGCTTGGGCGTCAGAATCCCGAATGGAATACTATAATAACCCAAATAAAAGACAATCAAACAAAAAAGGAAGCACACTATAATAAGCAATTGGTATTTCAATTGGACTCCATCATGTACAACGATCAATTCTATCGTAATATGCAAATAGATACTGGCAAAAAGTATGGTTATAATTCTGCTCAGTTTTTTTTAATAGGTAATAAAATCCAAAAAACAGACTCCATTAATATACTTAAAATTAGAGCTATATTAGACAAATACGGTTGGCTGGGCGAAGATGTAATTGGAAAGGATGGAAACCGTACACTCGCCATAATAATGATACATACTGATGTACAGATTCAAGAAAAGTATTACCCACTCATGAAAAAGGCGGTAAAACAACACAAATTAGCCCCTGATTTATTTGCTTTGTTCACTGATAAGATAGATGTAAACAGAGGAAGACCACAAACCTATGGCACGCAATTACATGGCTATAATGACAAAGTAATAATCTTTGACCCTATAAGAGACGAAAAAAATGTAAATAAGAGACGCAAAGCTGTGGGCTTACCGCCGATAGAAGATTATAAAAAAATGATGGAAAAAATCTACCTCAAACAATAAGTAAGCATGATACTAATACTGAGTATGGGGCATAGCGAAGAAACAACTAACCATGTAATGGATTGGCTGTATTATTATCGAGCCTCATTTACACGAATAAATGGAGAAGATATTGTAGAACAAAAACAAGAAATGTCTATAGCTGCGCTCCAGGAGCAAACCAATGTGGTGTGGTTTCGTAGAGGGATGGATTTGCCTCATTACACAGCTAAGTTTGTACACCACAATAAGACATTTATAGACTGATTGGGTGCATTAAATGCGCATCGATTACTATCGCACCAAAGGGCAGAATTCAATGAATGTTTGGGTTATTTCTATGCGCAGTTGGCGCACAAGCATTGGCTGACACAATACAAAGACCGATCTATGTCTAAATCGAGTGTGCTAGATCTAGCTCAAAAAGTGGGTTTGTCCGTACCTGCATTCCTGATTACCACGAGCAAAGCAGAAGTTCAAGCATTCCAAACTTTACATGGTAGAATTATTACCAAAAACTTATCGGAAGTACAGTTTTATACCACTGAAGATGAGTTTGGTAAGCTCTTGACTATTGAGCCTGTGTTCGACACAATGCCAGATACTTTTTTTGTTTCTCTGTTTCAGCAGTATATCGAAAAAGAATTTGAAATCAGAACCTATTATCTCGACAGAAAATTTTATTCGATGGCTATCTTTTCACAGAATAACGACAAAACGGCGGTTGATTTTAGAAATTATGATTCGGAGAAACCGAATAGAAGTGTACCCTATCAATTGCCTGTTGATATTGAATATAAACTACAACAAGTAATAGACCAATTAGGCTTAAATAATTGTTCAATAGATATTATTAAAGCTGCAAGTGGTGGTTATTGTTTTCTTGAAATAAATCCTGTCGGTCAATTTGGTATGACATCAGGGCCTTGCAATTATTACCTCGAAAGAGCTGTCGCTCAATATTTAATTAAACAAGACCAATATTATGGAAGCTAATTTTTTTGAATCCATTAAGCAAAGTGTACCACAAAACTATGCCAAGCTTTTTGTAGAAAAAATACTGATATCCTCCAACATACGGAAAACGGAGAATGGGTATTATAATTCTAGGTCGTATCGTCTCGCTGACCATCCATTTCCGATTACTAAGATGAAAATACTACTAACCAATAATGAAAAATAAATATATCAAACTATTTGCGAGTTGCAAGCTAGTGCAGGGCTATAGCCGATCGACAATATGCGATTTAGAAAGAGGCGCGATACTTACTTTACCCAATGACATTGTTGGCATACTTGATGATGCTAAAAGCAATACTGTTAATGCGATGGAAGTGATATACGATAAAGAAGTTTTAGGTGAATATCTCCAATTTCTTATCAATAATGAACTTGCATTTTGTACTGACGAACCCGACAGTTTTCCTGAAATAAGTACAGAATACTTTACACCTACCATTATTCATAATAGCGTTATTGCCATTAGCGAATATACAAAAGGAAGTATTGATCAAATTACCAATGATTTAAAGAAATTACATTGTCGGTTTATAGAATTAAGAATACATGATACAGTTGATGTGGACTATCTTGATAAATTGCTGAATGCTTTAAAGGAATCACCTGTACAAAATGTATCTATTTATAGTAATTACTCGGCAAATGGAACGGCTATGTATGAAATTCTGATGAGTAAACATGCCATTCTTGGTTTTGTTGTACTCTTTGATAAAGCGGAAAGTAATAGCTACAAAGACAATAATAGAATATTAGTTGCGAAGGGTACATTAGACGATAAAAATTGTGGGATGATTGATGCAATAAACTTTACAAGCAATTTACCTACTCACAATCTTTCTGTAAATTACAATTCTTGTTTGTATCAAAAGATAGCCATAGACACCGAAGGCAACATCAAGAACTGCCCCAGCATGGCAAAAAGCTACGGTAATATTAGAGACACAAAACTCATTGATGTAGTCAACAACCTTGATTTCCAAAAAGTATGGCACATCAAAAAAGACGAGATTACAAAATGTAAAGACTGCGAGTTTAGACATGTCTGTACTGATTGCAGAACCTATATAGAAAACCCGGAAGACCAATACGCTGCACCGCTCAAATGCGGCTATAACCCCTACACTTGTGAGTGGGAAGAATGGAGTGCCAACCCACTCAAACAGCAAGCCATTGAATACTACGGAATGGAAGATTTAGTGAAGAGGTAAGAGTGAAAAATGAGGAACTAAAAGAGAAAAGTATGAAATGAATATTTATTGTTAGCACCATGATATTCTTTGGATTAAAGAAAAATTCAGTTGTGACCCACGTCGTAAAATACATGAATCTAAAACTTCGTACAGTCAACTAAATGTTATTGTAAGCGTGCTGAAAAATGACCCTTCATTGTTTGCATCTATAGAAGGACATACAGATAATACGCAAGGTAAGACCACAAATAATTTAAGTCTGTCGCAAAATCGTGCCGAGTCAGTAAGAGCCTACCTGATAGCGCATGGGATTGATGCCTCTCGTATTAATGCACAAGGGTTTGGGGATACGCAACCAATCTCAACTAATGAAACAGCTATAGGTCGTTCCCAAAATCGTCGTACGGTAGTGAAAATAAGTAATGTAAAATAGTACATACAGCAATTAAAAAGCAGTATAAGCGATAGCTAAAAACAAGTCATTTTGGATTGTTTTGGTTATCGCTTATTGCTTAATACAGTTTCATGCTTTAATCCCCGGCAATAAGCTTGAATGATAAGCACATGCCGATAGAATTATTTTATAACAAATAGTTCGATGGCTGAATATGAAAATTGAACCTATTCCTTGCTTATCTTTGATATTTAGAATAAACCATGATAAAACTGAAAACCATATTCCAAATATTCTTTTGTGCCGTGTGTGCATTTGCCGCACAAAAATCTTTGGCACAAGAGTATGTTGCCCCCATCAATTATAATCCACATGTTCAACCTCATGTGGGTAAGCCATTGCGTACCGCTAAAACGACGGTATTATCTTTACCTTTTTTCGAAGACTTTACAAATTACAATGTTATTCCGGATACGAGTAAATGGGAAGATAGAGAAGTATATATCAACAATACCATGTGCTATCAACCGATTAGCCGTGGTGTCGCTACATTTGATGGCTTGAGTCAATACGGCGTACCCTATGATACCATGAGCGCTACAACATTACGTTATGCGGATAGTCTTACGTCTAAACCGATAGACCTGTCATTGAATGCTCCTGCGGATAGTATTTATTTGAGTTTTTTTTATCAGCCGCAAGGCAATGGCTTTGTACCTGATACGCAAGATTCTTTAATGCTCTTCTTCCGTATTAAAGGCAGTGCTGGTAACTGGGTACAAGTTTGGGCAGACTCAGGTTCGGCATTGAAACCATTTACTCAAGTAACGATTCCGGTTGCGGACACTAATTTTTTTCATAGTTCATTTCAGTTCCGTTTTGTCAACAAAGTGGCTATTGGTCCAAGCGATAATGTTTGGAATGTTGATTATATTCGCATGGCTACAGGTCGCAATATCAATGATACTTTAGTCAATGATGTAGCATTTACACAAACACCAACCTTTTTACTGAACGATTACGACTATATGCCGTATAGGCAATACTTGGCAAGTCCGGCCGCAGAACGTGCTACAACATTGCAAAGTAATGTTCATAATAATTACAACAGTTTGCAAAACATCGCAGGCTTTGGATATACAGCTCAGGAATTGGTCAGCAGCAGTGCCTTATCTTCAGCAACGGCCGCCAGTTCGAGTATTGCTGCCTCGGGCGATCTACCTATCAATTTTCCTAGCTATACAGCAACTGTACCAATAGTGGGCACTTATGACAAGGTTGTTTTTCAAAATAAATTCTACCTTCAATCACTAGGTGCAAGTGACAATCGCATCAATGATACAATTGTATGCAATCAGGTATTTGATAACTATCTTGCTTACGATGATGGTACCGCCGAAATGAGTTATTTTCTAAACTTATTTCCCACTTTGGCTGGAAAGATAGCTATAGAACATCACCTCAATCAACCTGATACATTGAGGGGTATGGCTATTTATTTTGGACGTCAGGTACCTTTGGCTACATACAAATATTTTTCTATTGTCGTATATAGAAGCATTGCTTATGCAGGAGGAAAGGATAGTGTTTTGTATCAAATGGACAATTTAATACCAGGCTACGCAGATACCGTCAATAATTTTTGGGTATATAAATTTGATAAACCTGTACCCTTACCTGCAGGTACTTTTTATATAGGTACTATACAACCCGCACTAAGTGGTAGTGATAGTTTATACATTGGATTGGATAGAAATAGAGTAGGTGGTAATCATGCTTATTATAGTGTGCTCAATGTATGGCAGTCATCATTGGTTTCTGGAGCACTTATGATGCGTCCGTTACTTGGTCAGCCGATAATAGGTACTTCTCTGAAGGAAATTGGATTGCCACAATCTTCTTTTGAATTGTACCCGAATCCGGCAAGCGAATCGATACAATTGCAATTGGCTCAAAATGATCGTACCGCTCAGTATGAAATTTGTGATTTGCAAGGACGTATTTTGCAAACTCAACAAATGGAAACCGGAACAACAAAAATTGACATTACGGCATTGCCTGTGGGTATATACATGGTGAAGATTTTGTCTGGAGAATGGCATTATTCCGTACAAAAATTTATAAAACAATAAAACTAAAATAATATGACAGAAATAACTGTAGAAGAGCTCAAAAACCGTATGGATAAAGGTGAACAATTGCACCTATTAGATGTTCGTGAACCCAATGAACATGCAGAATTTAATATCGGAGGAAAGCTATTCCCGTTGGGCAATATTCAATCATTTCAATTAGAGGATATTGAGGATTTAAAAGACGAGGAAGTACTTATATATTGTCGTTCAGGTAACAGAAGCAAGATGGCTTGCATGATATTAGAACAAGCCGGATTCAAAAATGTACAAAATATTATTGGTGGTATGCTTGCCTGGCAAGAGAAGTTCGTTAAGTAAAATGTTTTTTAATTTATGCTTGGTTTTTGAACGCGAGATTTGTTGTCTTGTAATCCTATAAATTACCCTTTATTGAGTAAGCATTGTTTTCAAAATAAAATTTATAAAATGATGAAACAAATACACCGTATTACGCTATTGAAAAAGCTGATGCTTTTTTCTTCCTGTTGTTTGGCAGGCATTAACACTTTTGCACAGACGGTAACGATATACCGATCTGGCTTAATGTTGAGTCCAACTTATACTACAGTAGCTGCGGCTATTACAGCAGCAGCTACTAATGATTCGCTCGTATTGAGTGCCAACCATTTTAACGAACATGATCTTATGATCAATAAAAGTTTGAAGTTAACGGGATCTGTTACAGCCCTTGATTCAACGATTATTGATGCGAAAGGTTTAGGACGCGGCATCCTGATCAATTCGGGAGATATAACATTGATGAATGTTGTCATTCAGAATGGCAAAATCAATAATGATGCAGGTGGAGGTATCTGTAATTATGGATCGGGCACATTGATTTTGAGTGGAAATTCAATGGTGCTTAATTGCCAGTCTTCAGGTATTTATGCCAATGGTGGCGGTATTTATACCGCGGGGATTTTGGATGTAAAAGGTAATGCCATTATTTCGGGTAATTATGCTATCGAAAATGGGGGTGGTATCTATGCTTACACCACATTCTATATACATGGCAATACGCAAATAACCAATAACAGCACTGCTGGTAGTGGTGGAGGTATATTTAGCGCTACTAGCGGATCTGTAAACCTATCTGAATGGGCAAGTGTACAAAATAACGCAGCAGCAGTTGCGGGAGGAGGTTTGTACGGCGTCGGTTTATTAAACCAACATGTAAGCATTAGTAATAATAAAGCAGATTATGGAGGTGGGGTAGCTTCGTTTGGAGATACGCTGATGATTTATGATTCTGTGAATATCTCAAATAATATAGCCAATACTTCTGGTGGAGGAATATGGCTCAATAATGCATCTTGTTTTGCCTCCGGCAATTTTGCCATCACAAATAATAAAATACCTACAGTAACGGGTACTGTAAACTTTGGTGGAGCTATTTATAATGTAAACGGGCATCTTAAACTTAGAGGTGGGACAATTACAGGCAACCAATCGCCTGTAGCTGCAATTTATTCTTCAATCGGAGCTGTTGCCAAAACAATACAAATGAATAGCTTGCACCTATTTAATCCCAATGCAGATGGGACACGTCAAATTGAAATTTATAATAGCCCATCAATACCTTCAAGCATCATTACATTTAGTTCAGACACTTGTTGGTGGGGTAGTAATGACACAACAGGATTGGTACATAGTAAATCGGGAACAACCGGTACAATCAATTCATGGGTTAAAACCACATGGAGTGTCAATTTCGGTAACCCGATCGATACGCTTACGGTCACTTTTCCTGTAGCGGCGAAATTTACCATGAATGATAATAATTCGTTTGATTCAACTGTTATGAGGTCAATCCGAGGTTCTTTTATGGCTTCAAACGGAACACTTACACCTACTGTGGCACTGATTGATACCAACAACTTAGTAAGGTCTAAATACAGAGTGCCATCTGTAAGCGATTCAATCATTATTACCGCTATTATTGATGCTGATACGTTTAGAACAGCGAAGATTGGAGTAAGAGGTGTATTAAGCGTAAAAGATGTTAGTGCTAATAGCGTAGCAAAAGTATTTCCTAATCCGACAAGTGAAACCTTATTTATTACAGGAGTAGAAAAAGGTTCGACATTTTATCTTTATACT
Organism: Bacteroidetes bacterium UBA1312; assembly: GCA_002307135.1. GTDB lineage: Bacteria > Bacteroidota > Bacteroidia > Chitinophagales > Chitinophagaceae > Rurimicrobium. Next base: position 96,037 of record DBTQ01000015.1, on the reverse strand, counting down.
ATGGACGGGCGCAACGTTTTGCAACAAAATACACAAACTGCAGCGGCGCAAATAAATATGAGTGGACTACCAATAGGTACTTATATTTTGCAAATCACAGATACCAATGGCTTAAATGTGGCTAAGCAGATCCTCAAAAAATAAGAAAATGTATAAAATTATTGGCCGCACAATCCCATTTGTGCGGCCTTTTTTTATACAAAAAAATTACTGCTCAGCCTCCAATATGATTAAAATGATTATTTTTACGCCATGCCTTTATTAAAGTTTAGAGTTTATTGGGAGGAGGATGATTTAATCTACCGAGATATTGAGATACTATCGAACCAAACCTTTTTAGATTTGCATCAAGCCATTATTAAATCGTATGATTTTGATGGTAAGCATACTGCTGTTTTTTATGAAAGTAATGATAGATGGCAACGTTTCAGAGCTTTAGCATCAGATGTATTGGTCAATAAAAAAGATGCTCCTGCATTGTCTATGATAAAAACACCTGTATCGGCATTGGTAGCAGTGCCGGATCAAAAATTTGTTTATGTCTATGACCCAGCAAAAATGTGGACTTTTCTTGTTGAGCTTATTGGTGTTACTAAACAGGAAGACGTACTAAAACTTTACCCATCTTGCAGCCGTAAAGAAGGAATGTCACCTAATCAATATGGTGTACGTGGTGGCTCCACGGATCTATTATTGGAAGTTGAAGAGAAATATGATTTGGGAAGTGATGAAATGGCCGAAGGTTTTGGGGATGAAGGAGATTCGGATTCGGATGCATCTGAAGATGAAGTTGTAGATGATAATGGAGGTAACGACGATTACTGATAAACCGTCCAGCACACGTTTTTTCGCTATAAATGTTATCAAGTTGTTGAAAAAAAATCGAACCTGCTGTTTTTTCTGAAACTAAAACTAGTATCTTTGCGCAAAATTTAGGGTCTAATAATGAGTTATAAACGTCTATTGTCCTTATTGGCATTGATTTTGATGCTTTTGGGTAACGCTTCATCTACTTTTGCGCAACAGGAAGGAACAGCTCCGGAAGCGGGTCATGAAGCCGAAAAAAGCCAAGCACTTGACATTAAAAAAATAATATTTAACCACGTTGGCGATGCGCACGAATGGCATTTCTTCACTGTAGGAGCATTTCACGCCACACTACCTTTGCCGGTAATATTATATAGCCCTGAGAAAGGTCTAGCTCTTTTTAGTGCCGCTAATTTTGGACATGAAGGTCATCGGGAAGCGTACAATGGTTATTCATTAAATGAAGCGGGTAAAATTGAAGCTACAGACGGATCTAAATTTTATGACTTCTCAATTACAAAGAATATCCTTTCCATGCTTATATCAGTAGCATTACTACTTATAATCATGTTGAATGTTGCAAAAAAATACAAGCAAAAAGGTTCAATGATTGCACCAAGTGGTTTTCAGAATGCAATCGAACCAGTTATTACTTTTGTACGCGATGAGGTAGCTCGTCCAAACTTGGGGCATAAGGCAGATAAATTTATGCCTTTATTGCTTACGTTTTTCTTCTTCATTTGGATCAACAATTTATTGGGGCTCCTACCAGGAGGTGCAAATTTTACAGGTAATATTGCTGTAACGGCTTGCCTTGCTTTAATAACATTTATTGTAATGGTTACAAAAGCAAATGGACATTTTTGGGGTCACTTACTCAATCCTCCAGGAGTGCCATTTGGTATCAAGCTATTGTTAGTGCCAATTGAAATAATGTCTTTATTCATTAAGCCACTAGCACTTGCCATTCGTCTTTTTGCCAATATTTTGGCAGGCCACATTATTATATTGAGTATCATTTGTATGATATTTATTTTTGGAGCCATGTCACCAATGGTAGGTTGGGGCTTTTCTCCGGTATCTATTGCATTTTCTATTTTCATGTTCTTGTTGGAGTTATTAGTTGGAGCTATTCAAGCTTTTATCTTTACTACACTAACTGCCGTGTTTATAGGTCAGGCTGTTGAAGAAGGTCATCATGAAGATCATAGTCATAATGATGGTCATTATCACGTTAACGAAAATGAAATCGTTCTTTAGTTTTTAAAATCCCCATATATATGTCTATCTTAAACACAATTTTGTTAGATGGTAGCGCCGCAGGTCTTGGCGCAGTAGGTGCAGGTATCGCAGCTCTTGGAGCTGGTGTAGGTATCGGCCAAATTGGTAAAGGTGCAGTTGAGTCTATCGCTCGCCAACCAGAAGCTGCTGGAGACATCCGTGCAAACATGATCTTGACTGCAGCCTTCGTAGAGGGTGTTGCACTTTTCGGTGTAATTGCAGGTTTGTTGGCAGTATTGAAATAAGCCATCAGAAAAAATTAAACTGCATCTGACGCAAAGGGCAGAGGGTGCAGTTTATTTAAAATTGAAAGTACAATTCGGCATTGCCGTTTTATCTATTATAGAATTTTAATAAAAAAAGTCAATTTTATGGAATTGCTTACCCCAGAGTTAGGTTTATTTGTTTGGACGCTCCTTGCTTTTGTTTTGGTATTTGTTATACTTAAAAAATTTGCGTGGAAACCCATATTGAATTCTTTAGGAGAAAGAGAAAAAGGTATCGCGGACTCTATTGCTACAGCTCAACGTGTTAAGAGTGAAATGGCTGCAATGCAAGCTGAAAATCAGCAAGTAATGGCACAAGCTCGTGAAGAACGTTCTCAGATGCTTAAAGAAGCGAAAGAAATGAAAGACAAGATCGTGAGTGAAGCCAAAGATCAAGCTAAAGCAGAAGCCTCAAAAATCATTGGTGATGCTCGTGTTCAGATTGAACATTTAAAAATGGCTGCTATGACTGAAGTGAAAAATGAAGTTGCTGCATTAGCACTTCAGGTTTCTGAAAAAATCTTACGCAAAAACCTTTCGACTGATGCCGAACAAAGCAATTATGCTAAAATGTTGGCTGAAGAAGTGAAACTTAACTAATACCTCATTGATCGTTGGATATAGAGTATCATACTCAACAATCATACTACTAAATACAAAACGATAATATGAAGAATCCTCGTCTTGCTTCCCGTTATGCAAAATCTCTAGTGGATATTGCTGTTGAACAAAACAGCTTGGAAGAAACGTTGAAGGACATGCAATTGCTTGATGCGATTTGCAGCCAGAGTCGTGACTTTGTTACTATGATGCGTAGCCCGGTTATTAAAGGCGATAAAAAAATAAGTGTTGTTAATGCAGTTCTCGCAGGTCGTGTTTCTATATTGACGTCCACTTTTCTTAAATTGTTGATCAATAAGGGGCGTGAAAGTTTCTTGGATGAAATTGCCGAAGCCTTCATCATTCAATACAGAGTATATAAAGGTATCCGCATGGCCAAGTTAACTACCGCTACTCCTGTTGATGCGAGTGTTGTGGACACTTTACGCGCTAAAATAGAAGCGGCATATAAAGGAACTACGATCAATATTGAAACGGCTGTTGATCCTTCATTATTGGGTGGTTTTGTATTGGATATGGGTGACAAACAATTGGACACCAGCATCGTACGCGATTTGAATGAAATCAAAAAACAATTTTCCAAAAACTTATATGTTCCACAGTTGCGTTAAGCATCTGTTTATCAAATACTTTTTAATTATTAGTTTTACCTTTTTTAATTTTTATACACATGGTTGATATTAAACCGGACGAAATATCGGCGATACTTCGTCAACAGTTAAGCAACTTTAATGAGGCTGCCGATCTTGAAGAAATAGGAACCGTATTACAAGTGGGTGATGGTATCGCTCTTGTTTATGGACTCAATGGCGTTCGCCAAGGGGAACTAGTTGAATTTGACAATGGTGTAAAGGCAATTGCCCTTAACCTTGAAGAAGACAATGTCGGTGTTGTATTGATGGGTGATAGTGCAGGTATCAAAGAAGGAAGTAAAGTACATCGTACACGCATGATCGCCTCTATTAAAGTAGGTGAAGGTATGCTTGGACGTGTAGTCAATACCTTAGGAGAACCAATTGATGGTAAAGGTCCATTGGCTGGTGAATTGTACGAAATGCCATTGGAACGTAAAGCTCCGGGTGTATTGTTCCGCGAACCAGTAAAAGAACCACTACAAACAGGTATCAAAGCAATTGATGCAATGATTCCAATCGGTCGTGGACAACGTGAGTTGGTTATTGGTGACCGTCAAACTGGTAAAACTGCTATTTGTATTGATGCTATTATCAATCAGAAAGAATTTTATAAAGCAGGTAAACCTGTTTATTGTATCTATGTAGCTATTGGTCAAAAAGCATCAACTGTTGCGGGTGTAATGAAAACACTGGAAGAAAATGGTGCAATGCCATATACAGTAGTTGTTGCAGCATCTGCCTCTGAGCCTGCACCATTACAGTTCTATGCGCCGTTTGCTGGAGCAGCAATTGGCGAATTTTTCCGTGACTCAGGTCGTCCTGCATTGGTTATTTATGACGATTTGTCTAAACAAGCAGTAGCTTACCGTGAGGTATCTTTGTTGCTTCGTCGCCCACCAGGACGTGAAGCGTACCCTGGAGACGTATTCTACTTGCATAGCCGTTTGTTAGAGCGTGCTGCGAAAGTCATCAATGATGATGAGATTGCTAAAACAATGAATGATTTACCGGATAGCATCAAACATTTGGTAAAAGGAGGAGGTTCTCTGACAGCATTACCTATTATCGAAACACAAGCAGCTGACGTTTCTGCATATATTCCTACCAATGTTATCTCTATTACAGATGGTCAGATATTCTTGGAAACTAACCTTTTCCTTTCAGGTATTCGTCCAGCTATTAACGTGGGTATATCTGTAAGTCGTGTGGGTGGTAATGCGCAAATCAAATCCATGAAAAAAGTAGCTGGTACACTTAAATTGGACCAGGCGCTTTTCCGTGAAATGGAAGCCTTCTCTAAATTTGGTGGTGATTTGGATGCTGCAACTAAAAATGTATTGGATAAAGGTAGTCGTAACGTGGAAATATTGAAACAAGCTCAGTTCTCTCCATATAGCGTAGAAAAGCAAGTTGCTATGATCTATATCGGTACCAACAACCTGATCCGCGAAGTGCCTGTTAAGAATGTGAAAGCATTTGAAGAAGCATTTATCCGCGAAATGGAAGTAAAATTACCAGACGTTTTGGCTGAGTTCAAAAAAGGTAATTTGCCTGAAGAAGGATTGAATAAAATGACACAATTGGTAAAGGATTTGATTCCTCAATTCAAATAGTAAGTAAGTACAAGAGTAAATATACAAATAATGAAGCCCGGTCGGAAACGATTGGGCTTCTTTGTTATTAAATATTTAGAGCACCATACCTTCCGTTTCTTTGAGGGATAATAAAGAGAAATACTTCTCGTCCATATTTCTGTCTCAAACCGAATGTTATGCCATATAAAAGGAGGACGACTTCACTAGGTAAAAGGTATAAGTTTATACTTGCTATTCTCGTTACATAAAGTAGGGAATAGGGAACTCTAAAGGCGAAATAGAACCGATATAATAGGTAAGCCGCAATAAAGAGGTCAGGACATAAGCTATGGCCAGGGGTAATCTTGGAAGCAAATTAGACTAGGATATAAGAGGATATCTGGTTGTATAGTTAGTTAAGTATGAGATTTATTGAGATGGCCTATCGCTGGATGGATGACATATATGGGTGTTAGATTTAGGAATAAGTCTAAACGAGGGGCACACACTCTTATGAGCATTTTTTGGAGATGGGTATCATCGAGTATTTGATTAGATGAGCACAAAATAAAACAGCCAGAGCAATGAGCTCTGGCTGTTTTATTTCTAGATAATTATTGTTTTTTATGCTTGTACTTTTAATGCCTCAACGTGAGCATCTCTATCTACTTCGTTAGCAAGTGTATCTTTTTTATCCATATCTACCAATACCGGTGCAGCTACAAATATAGAAGAATAAGTACCTGTCACAACTCCGATCAACATTGCAAATGCGAACCCGCGTGTTGCTTCTCCTCCGAATATAAACAAAATTAATATAGTCAGGAATACAGTAAGAGATGTCATGACTGTACGGCTCAATGTATCATTGATCGCGCGGTTAATAACACTTACTTTACCTTCTCCCGGCGATTTACGGAAGTACTCACGTACTCTGTCGAATACAATCACCGTATCATTCATAGAGAACCCAATAACTGTTAATACAGCCGCAATAAAGTGTTGGTCTATTTCCAATGCGAAAGGCATAGAATCCTTAAAGAAAGAGAACACAGCAAACGTTACGCATACATCATGCAGCAAGGCAATGATTGTACCCAATGAATATTGCCATTTGCGGAAACGAATCAGGATATAAACGAAGATAGCTAAAACCGAAAGTATCGTAGCATAAATTGCACCACGTTTCAAATCGGCAGAGATAGTTGGCAATACTGTTTTTTCTTCTGTAATATAATTTTTAGAGAACTGCTCGTAACTTACTGTTGAAGGTATGAGGTTTTCTGATTTCAAAGACTCATACATTTTTTCTCTTACTTCATCACTTACGGTTGCACCTTGCTTGTCAATAAGATAAGCAGTAGTAATATTAAGATTGCCATCAGTTCCAATTGTTTTTACGATTGGATTCTCATTGTTTAAATGTTTTTTCAATTTTTGTTTGACATCTGAAACTTGGTGTTTTTCGTTAAACTTAATGGTGTAGCTACGACCTCCTGCAAATTCAACACCATAATCGAAACCATGGAAGAAGGATGCAAAGCCCAATAATATAATAATACTACTGATGACATAAGTGTATTTACGTGCTTCAATAAATTTGAAATGCGCTTTACGGAATATTGAAGTAGATACTTTAGTGAAATAAGTGAAATGACGTTCACGTTTCATCCAAATATCAGTGATCAAGCGAGACACTAATAAACCACAGAATACAGATAAGAATAAACCCCACATTTGCGTGTACGCAAATCCTTTTACAGGACCAAGTCCAAATACGAATAAGATGGCAGCTGTAATAAATTGAGAGATGTGACCATCTAATACCGGAGCATAGGAACGTTTGTATCCGTCATGTACGGCCTGCTGGTAACTTTTGCCTAGTGAGAGCTCTTCCTTAATCCGCTCAAAGACGATAACGTTGGTATCCACCGCCATACCAATAGTCAATACAAGACCTGCAATGCCAGGCATTGTAAGGGTAGCGCCTGCAGCTGCAAGAATACCCATAGTAAATAGCAAGTTGAGGATCAGGGCGATATTGGCAACAATACCGGCAGTATTGTAATACAACAACATCAAACCAAATATTACAATAAAGGCAATAGCCAGTGATTTAGTACCTGCTGCAATAGACTCAGCTCCAAGAGTAGGGCCAACTACTTGTTCCTGTACAATACGTGCAGGAGCAGATAATTTTCCTGATTTTAAGATGTTGGCAAGGTCAGTTGCTTCTTCTGTAGTAAAGCCACCGGAGATAGATGAAGACCCACCAGAAATTTCACTATTCACATTTGGCGCAGAATAAACGCGATCATCCAATGCTATGGCTATTGGTTTTCCAATGTTTTCGCCGGTCATACGTTTCCAGATTCTTTCACCTGCACTCTTCATATTCATTTTTACTTCAGGTCGGCCTGTTGCCGGATCGAAGTCCATCCATGCGTCTTCTATGTTTTCACCTTCCAGTTTTGCACCATCAACACCTGGCACCAGTTTAATAGCATATAGCGGTAAAGAGGCGTTTGGGTTAAAACGGGTTTTAGAATTATCTACGCCTAAAAGGAAGCGAACATTACCTGGAAGTTTGTTTTTGACTACATCGAGGCTAAGGTATTCGAAAAATTTGTTGATATTTTTCTTAGGGATATAAGCAAATGCTGCACGATCTGCTTCTCCTGCTTGTTGTAAAAGAGCTCCGAATGGATTTTTATTTGCAGCAGCTAACTTGCTTGAAGTATCGCTGCCTGTAGATTGCGTAGAGCTGTCATTGCTTCCTAATAAAGAAGATATACTCCCTGTATCATTAGCATTAGTACCTTTAGTAGCCACTTTAGCAGTGTCTGTTGCTGATTTTTTAGCTGTATCGGTACTTGTTTTTTCTTTAGCTCCTGACAAATAAAGTGCCAATGCATCGTTTGCCTTCATGAAAGCTTCGCCTAAACTTTGGTCTTGCATGATTTCCCAAAATTGTAAACGTGCTGTAGATTGAAGAAACGTACGAACACGTTCAGGGTTACGCACGCCAGCTAGTTCTACAGATATGATACCTTTACGTTTATCAAGATTTACGTTAGGGTTTGATACACCAAATTTGTCGATACGGGTACGAATAACATTATATGTACGGTCAATCGCTTGATCAGCCTCTCTTCTTATTTTAGCCAATACCTGATCTGTAGTAGAGTTTAATGTAATCTCTTTTTCAGAAGGTTTGGTGAACAGATATGCAAGTTTTGTGGTATTATTCTTCTCATAAGCCTGACCAAACAATTCAATGAAATCCTTGTCGTTGGTGACTTTTGCCGCTTCTGCATCTGCAATTGCTTTATTTAAAGCCGGATCTTTCGGATTGTTGGACATAGAACGAAGTAAATCGTCAAGACCTACTTGTAATGTTACATTCATACCTCCTTGAAGGTCAAGTCCAAGATTCATTTCTTGTTCTTTTGCTTCTTGGAAAGTGTATTTCTTAATAAGTGCATTAAACACTGTTTCGCCCTGAAGGCTGTCTGTTATTTGATCGAAACGAGCATCAACTGCTTTGGTCAGATCATCATCTTTTAGTCCTGGCTGCTTAGCCATTACAAAGCTTCGAGCACTGGCTCTTGCTTTAGATTCGACATTTTTCACAATGAAAGTGAACGACAGTTGATACAGCGAAATGAGAATAAGCGCTACGGTAAAAAATTTTACCAACCCTTTTAATTGCATAGGATTCTGGGGATTAAAACAAAACTATTATGTTAAAATTAAAGTGCGCAAATATAGCATTTTAACTTTAAAAACCATCAGATAGCCGCTACGCCAACAATTTTGAGTTTAAAATAATGGTATTAACCTATAACTAGATTGTATGATAATGTGACCCAACCTTATTATTGGCCTAATGATGAGCTACTTTGCATGTAATAATTTTTATCAAATTCTTCTTTTTTTAGAAGCACTAAATAAATACCTACTTGACGTTATTTAGAAAATGCTGACGAGTATCATGTTATGGATACTATTTTTAATCAAATAAAAGCTATTTTTGCAGCCCAATATTTTAAGTAATGGCTTGAGTATTTGGTATATAGCTCCTCAAAATAATTTATTGATTTTTTATTAAAATAATTAAGCCATAGAAGCTATTGTATATTATATCACCCTGCCTTTTATCTATTTGATATCTGTACTGCCATTTAGGGTATTGTATTGGGTATCTGATGTTTTTTATTTCCTAGTATATCATATAGTGGGGTATAGGAAAGAGGTTGTTATGGAAAATTTGCGTAAATCATTCCCAGATAAAAATGAAGCAGAATTAAAGTTGCTTTGCAAAAACTTTTACCATTATTTTTGTGATATTTTTTTAGAGACCTTTAAAACTTTGACAATTAGCAAAACTACGATGCTAAAACATTGTAGCTTAGATGTTGAATCTGAAAAGCGCTTAAAAAAAATGGCTGACGAAAAGCAGAGTGTTATATTGGTAATGGGGCATAAAGGCAATTGGGAATGGGGAGGCAACACATTTAGTTTGAGTTGTCAACATCAGCTGTATGTTATTTACCATCCATTGACCAATAAATTTTTTGATGGGTTGATGTATAAAATGCGCACTCGTTTTGGTACTAAATTGATTGCCATGAACGATACATTTCGGGAAATGCTAAAGCATAAAAATGAACTGACAGCAACGGCTTTTATTGCAGATCAAACACCGCAGCCTAACAATGCTTACTGGACGAATTTTCTTCGGCAAGATACTCCGGTCTTTTGGGGGACTGAAAGAATAGCGACAAAGTTGAAGCGTCCGGTTTTGTATTTGACTGTGAGAAGAGTGAAAAGAGGGTATTACAAAATAATGGTAGATAAGGATGGACTAATGTTGCCCGAAAATTTTACCGAAGGAAAACTAACTGAAGCGCACACGCGTAAATTGGAAGAAGACATTTATGAGCAGCCCGAAACTTGGCTTTGGTCGCACAGAAGATGGAAACATAATCGTATTAACTAGAAAATTTTTTTACATTGGAAGAGATGTTAACCGGCAAAAAATTGATTTTAGCCACAAAACCATTTGCAGCAGAATACCGTAGAAAAAGCTGGTATTTATTGGTTACTACGTTCACTTTTTTTTTACTGGCTGTTGCAGGAACTATTTATGCGCCGCATATTTTATTGCGACTTTGTTGTAGTGTAATAATGTCGTTGCTAATGATGAGATTGTTTATTATATATCACGATTTTCAACACCATACGATCTTACAGAAGTCTAAAATTGCAAAATTCATTATGGCCGCTTATGGCCTTTATATGTTAGCTCCGGCAAGTATATGGAAACGTTCACACGATCATCATCACAAAAATAATTCCAAATTATTCAGTGCCAGTATTGGATCTTATCCCATAGCAACTAAGAAAAAATTTGCAGCAATGAGTAAAAAGGAGCGACTTGCTTATTTAGGTATTCGTCATCCCATCTTTTTATTGTTTGGCTATATTACTATATTTATAGTCGGTATGTGTTGTGCTTCTTTTTTTACTGCACCTCGCAAGCATTGGGATTCGTTGGTTGCTTTGATTTTACATCTTGCATTGGCAACCTTTATTTGCTGGCATTTTGGTGCTTTAACTCTGTTCACTACAATTATTATTCCTTTTACGATTACTTGCAGTTTGGGCGCTTACCTTTTTTATGCGCAACATAATTTCCCTGGAGTCGTTTTTAATAATAATCAGGATTGGACTTATGAAAAAGCAGCGCTTGATTCTTCGAGCTTTATGAAACTTGGACCTATAATGAATTGGTTTTCAGGGAACATTGGTTATCACCACATTCATCATCTTAATGCAAGGATTCCATTTTATCGACTTCCGGAAGCATTCAATAGTATTAAAGAATTACAGATAGCCAAGCAAACGACATTGCGCTTGCGCGATATAAGGGCTTGTTTTCGATTGAAAATTTGGGATCCTGAAGTGCAAAGAATGATTAGCCTCAAGGAATATAAACTGTCTGTGGCTTAGTTAGCATTTCATTACAAAGAAAAACCGTTCGATAGTTTTAATTTCGAACGGTTTTTCTTTGTCTATTATTTTATTGTTTAACAATGTAATGTTATGAAATCTGTTTTGTCTAGAATACAGGATTTTAATAAAGGTAGGTCTGCTCCCTTTTTGGATATTAAATATAAGGCACTAACGGAAAGTCCCTTCCGTTTTTTTCGGGGTACTTGTCATTTATTTTATCAGGATTTAGGTAAGAATATTCCACTTAAAGATACTACCCATATATGGATTTGTGGAGATTTACATTTGGAAAATTTTGGTAGCTATAAAGCTTCTAATAGCCTTGTTTATTTCGACTTGAATGACTTTGATGAAGCTATTCTGGCTCCGGTAACCTGGGAATTATTGCGTGTTCTTACCAGTATTTACTTGGCTGTTGATGTGTTGAAACAAGAAGAATCAATTGCCCATAAATTAGTCACCTGCTTTTTTCAAAAATACACGGAAACGATATGTAAAGGTAAGCCCTTAGCATTTGAAAGAGCAACTACAAAAGGTCTGGTAAGTACATTTATTGGTAATGCTACTAAACGAAAGTACAAAGATTTACTCAGTCAAAAAGTCGAATTCAAAGGAGGAAAGGCATTACTTAAACATATCGAAGGGAAAACATTACCACTTACAGATGAATTGAAAAGCGATCTTCATAAAGCATTTGATATCTGGGTGAAAAAAAATAAAATGAATCATTTTCATTTCTGCGATGCGGCATATCGTATTGCGGGTACTGGTAGTCTTGGTGTAGAGCGATTTGTATTGTTGATCCATGATGAACATGTCGATAAATACTCGCTTTTAGATATGAAGCAATCCAAACCATCATCACTTTTACGATATACTAATATTAAGCAGCCTGTTTGGGATAATGAAGGCGAGCGTGTGATTACGATTCAAAATTACATGCAGAATGTATCACCGGCATTGCTCAACACAATTTCATTTAAGAAAAATGTTTTTGTAATAAAGAAAATGCAAGCGTCCGAAGACATCATGAATCTGAATATGTGCGAAGGTAAAATTGACCGGCTCGAAGAAGTTATTACTGATTTTGCTGAAATGGCTGCTTCTGCACATCTACGTGGTGCAGGTAGAAAAACGGCTACAGGTATTGATAATTTAATTAGTTTCTTCGAAACTTCCAATAAATGGCAAAAGCAATTACTTTCTTACTCTGAGCAATATGCAAAACAAGTAAAAAGAGATTATAAACAATACTGTAAAGCAAACAAAAACTAATATTAAAAGACCTCCTAGATTTTTTAGGAGGCCTTTTAATATTATCGGTTTACAAGACAATATTATTCAGGTCGCATTTGTGGGAACAAAAGTACATCTTGAATAGACGACTGACCTGTTAGTAACATTGCCAATCGATCAATCCCAAAACCAATACCCGCTGTTGGTGGCATGCCATACTCGAGTGCACGTAAGAAATCATAATCGATAAACATGGCTTCGTCGTCACCACGTTCCATCAATTTTACCTGATCTTCAAAACGTTCCCGTTGGTCAATAGGGTCATTTAGCTCGGTATAGGCATTCGCAATTTCCTTACCGTTGATCATCAATTCAAAACGTTCTACCAATCCTGCCTTGCTGCGGTGTTTTTTTGTCAAGGGGCTCATCTCTACCGGATAGTCGATAATGAAAGTCGGTTGGATATAATGGTATTCACATTTACCGCCAAAAAGTTCGTCGATCAATTTTCCTCTGCCCATGGTGGCATCTACCGGCAGGTGCAATTGTTTGCATACGCTTCGAAGTTCATCTTCGTTCATATTGCTTACATCGTGTCCTGTATGTTCTTTTATTGCATCATAAATACTTACACGTGCATAAGGTGCTTTGAAATTGATTTCATTATCACCCACTTTGGTTATGGAAGTACCATTGGTCGCTATTGCCGTTTGTTCCAGCAATTGTTCGGTAGTTTCCATCATCCAGAAATAATCTTTGTAAGCGACGTAAAACTCTAAAACCGTAAATTCAGGATTGTGCGTGCGATCCATCCCTTCGTTCCGGAAGTTGCGACTGAATTCATATACCCATTCAAAACCACCTACTATCAAACGTTTTAAGTACAACTCATTGGCTATGCGCAAGTATAACGGCATATCCAGTGCATTGTGGTGGGTGACAAACGGACGAGCCGCCGCACCGCCCGGAATGCTTTGCAATACTGGTGTATCAACTTCCAATCCGCCGCGTTCATTCAAAAATGAGCGAATGGCATTTTTCATTTTAGTAATCTTCGTAAATGTTTCGCGCACCGCCGGATTTACAATCAAATCGGCATAACGCTGACGATATTTGAATTCCATGTCACTTACAGCATCAAATACTTCTCCATCTTTTTCTTTTACCACAGGCAGTGGGTGCAATGATTTGGTGAGGATACTAAAGGAAGTAACATGTATGGATAGTTCTCCCATTTTGGTAATGAAAGCATAACCTTTGATACCAATAATATCTCCAAGGTCTATTAGTTTTTTCCAAACGGTATCAAACATCATTTTGTCTTCGCCAGGGCAAATATCATCGCGTTTGATATAAATCTGGATGCGATCACTACTATCCTGCAGTACGGCAAAGTTTGCTTTACCCATATCTCTAACCATCATTACACGGCCAGCGAGGGAAATGTTTGCAAAATCAGCTTTTGTTTCTTCTGTATATTTTTCCTTTATCTCGCGTGCACTGTGTGTGATTTCGAAGCTCGGAGCAGGATATGGGTCGATACCCAATGCTTTTAATTCTTTTAGTTTTTCGCGACGGATTATTTCCTGTTCACTAAGTGGGTTATTCATAAATATGCTTAAAATATCGGGTATATGTAAAAACTGTGCAAAAATATAGTCTTCGCGGCATTAATTTGTACAACATCTTTGTTTTGCTCGAAATAACATTGGAACTTTACATTTGTGTAGTTGTTTGAATTGTATAACTTGCAATCTTACAAAGCTACAATTGCTTACCAGTCGAGATATTGTAATGAAAAAACTGATTAAAAAAATATTCCAATACATACCCGTTGATATTACCAAAAACCAGAAATATGATACGCAGACCAAGAAGGCAATAGCCAAAGTATGTCGCAACAATAGCAATTGTATAGACGTAGGATGTCATACTGGCGAGATTCTTGATCTTATGATAAAGTTTGCTCCAAACGGGAGGCATTATGGTTTTGAGCCCATACCCAATTTATACAAATCGCTTCAGGTAAAATATGCGGATACGCTTTGCACGATTTCCAACATCGCATTGAGTAATACAGACGGCAGCACATCATTCAATTATGTAACCTCCAATCCTGCGTACAGTGGTATCAAAAAGAGAACTTACGATCGACCGAACGAAGAGGATACAAAAATAGAGGTTCAGTGTAAACAACTGGACCATATATTATTGCCTGAATATAAAGTGGACTTAATAAAGATAGATGTGGAAGGAGCCGAAATGCTCGTACTGGAAGGTGCAAGAAATACGATTGCCAAAAATAAGCCGGTCATCATTTTTGAACACGGTCTTGGTGCATCAGATATTTATGGTACAACACCACAACAAATATTCAGTTTTTTTAATGCCATGAGTTACCATATTGCTACGCTCGAAAACTGGTTGAAATCCAAAGCTTCTTTTAACGAACAGGAATTTGCTGACCAATATTTTGGCAGGAAAAACCATTATTTTATTGCATATCAGTAAAATGTCATTTTTAATTATTCGGTACATTTTCAGAGCGGTATTTACATAAATTGTAGTACACATCTACCAATGTATTTTACAAAATAACTCAGATTTTATTTGATAATATAACTAACTGTAATTATCTTCAAAGAAGGCATAAAATTCTGAAATTTCATAGGCTTCAAAAAAACAATATATGCTGTCAATCAGAAATGTTCTTATTCTCTGTTTTTCTTTTATTGTTTTTTCTTGTGGAAAAGGGATAAAACAAGAAAGTATCACCAAATCAATTAACTGTATTCCTAATAGTTTATCGAACAATGTCATTGCCTTTTATCCTTTTTCTAAAGGATCTTTAAAGGATCTTTCCGGTAACAATAATGATTTGTCAAATACTACAACAGCTAAGGCTACTTCAGATAGAGATGGTAATATTAATTGTGCCTACGAATTTGACAATAGCCCGACTTCAACAGAATTTTTGACAACTGGCAATACTGCTTTTTTAAATGGTTTAAGTGAATTTTCAATCTCATTTTGGTACGAACCATTGGATACTGCTCGTAGTGTAGGTGATTATGAAACGTTAATTTGTAGAGATTTAGGGAATAGTTGTCCCGATAAGAATGGGCAATGGTCTATTAGCCTTTATGACTGTCGAAAAGCAGTCTTTGGAAGAACAAATTCTGTTTGGGATAAGGATATAGCAAATTTTGATTGTCTGCAAGAAGTTATTGTAAGGACCAATAACTGGGCTCATTTGGTAGCTACATTTAAACAGGATGGTGTTGAGATGTCTATCTATAGGAATGGAGCATTACAGCAAAGTTCTTTAAGGGATGCAGATTGTGGATCTGGTACTAAAAAAGTCTATGATATTGGAGACCTATTTTTAGGTAAGGGTTATATCGGAAAAATAGACGATCTCATCATTTTCAATAAAAAGCTTTCACAGCAAGAAGTAACTGCTCTATTCAATATGGGTACTTGTTGCGGAGAATAGAATATTTTTCAAATCTTCTATATAGTATGATTTGGAATGATTGTGCTATTCAACCCTAGGATATAGTATTACATGAGATCATCTTCATAGTATGTCTTAATTTATATTATCGGTTGTGTTAAAAGGGAGTGTTCTTCAACAAAAAAATCAAAAATCAAAAGCTACCTTTGCAATTCAATTTTTACAACATTTAAAACAGAACATATTTATGCATAACGCACATTTTCATTTTCACCAACCGATTAACGAACCGGTATTGGGCTATGCGCCCAGAAGTACAGAACGCAAAGCATTACAGGATGCTTTGAAAACATTGAAAAGCGAAACGCATGATATTCCCATGTATATTGGTGGTAAAGAGGTGCGTGGTAATAAAACAACAGAATTAAGACCACCGCACGAAACGGCACATTTAATTGGTCAGTTTCATGTGAGTGACAACGGACATATTAATGATGCAATTGTTGCTGCACTTGTTGCGCGCGAGCAATGGGCTAATACGTCTTGGGAGCATCGTGCAGCCATATTTATGAAAGCGGCAGAATTGCTGGCTACAAAATATCGCTTCAAAATGAATGCAGCAACAATGCTTGGCCAAAGTAAGAATGCCTATCAGGCAGAGATTGACAGCGCTTGCGAATTGATTGATTTCTTGCGTTTCAATGTACATTTCTTGTCAAAAATTTATAACGAACAACCACTTTCGCCCCAAGGCTTTAATAACAGATTAGAGTATCGTCCATTAGAAGGTTTTGTATTGGCCATTACACCTTTCAACTTTACTGCTATTGGTGGTAATTTACCTACAGCACCAGCAATGTGTGGTAATGTAGTGGTATGGAAACCCGCTAATACGCAAGTCTTGGCTGCTTCTGTATTTATGGAAATATTGATAGAAGCCGGCTTGCCTGCAGGTGTTATTAATTTGATCTATCCTTCGGGTTCTGCAGTTGGGGATATTTGTTTCAAACATCCAGATTTTGCAGGGATTCATTTTACCGGTTCTACAGGAGTATTTCAAAGCATCTGGAAAACTATTGGTGAAAATATCAGCAAATACAAGACGTATCCACGCATTGTAGGCGAAACAGGTGGTAAGGATTTTATATTTGCGCACCCTGCCGCCAATGTAGATGCAGTGGTTGCTAATATTGTTCGTGGTGCATTTGAGTACCAAGGACAGAAATGCTCTGCAGCTTCACGTGCATATATTCCTTCAAATATTGCTGAAGAAGTAAAAACAAAATTGCTGGCTGAGATGAAGACTTTGAAAATGGGACCTGTAGATGATTTTACGAACTTTGTAAATGCGGTTATTGACGAAAAATCTTTCGATAAATTAGTAACCTATATCGAAGATGTAAAGAATACCAATGGTGTAGCCAAAATATTTGCTGGTGGTGGTTATGACAAATCGAAAGGATGGTTTATTGAACCTACAATTATAGAAACTACAGACCCTAAATATGTAACGATGTGCGAAGAATTATTTGGTCCGGTATTGACCATGCATGTTTATGAAGCGGATAATTGGGAAGCCATGTTGGATATTGTAGATACCACTTCTCCATTTGCATTGACTGGTGCTATTTTCTCTCAAGATCGTTATGCAGTTGAATTAATGACTAAAAAGCTAACTAATGCTGCGGGTAATTTTTATATCAATGATAAGCCAACAGGCGCAGTGGTAGGGCAACAACCTTTTGGTGGTGCAAGAGCTTCTGGTACAAACGATAAGGCCGGTGCTCCATTAAATTTATATCGCTGGTTGAGTTTCCGTACAATTAAAGAAACGTATGTACCCGTAACAAATTATCGTTACCCATTTCATCAGGCAGACTAAAATTTTTAACAATCGTTAATGCTGCGCATAGATTTTAAGGTTTAATTTTACGTAACAAAAAATAGAATAACAATATGGACAATCAAACAAATTTTAGTAATTACAAAGTAGAGAGCACTAAGATAAATGCAACTGGTGCGGTTTCTACTAATTATATAGCGGGGGTTTTTATGTGGATGTTTGCAGCACTGTCCATTTCGACCATCTTTGCTTTGCTTTTTGCGAATAACGCTTCTCTTTTATCTTACTTAATTTCTACAGATGCATTGACGGGTAGGGCGCATATGAGTATCCTTGGTTATGCCACTATGTTTGCACCTTTAGGATTTGTGCTGTTGATGAGTTTTGGCTTCCAGCGTTTATCTGCTTCGGCGCTTATTGCACTATTTATGCTTTATGCAGCCATTAATGGAATCAGTTTTAGCTTTATACTATTGGCATATACATCCAGTTCGGTAATTGGTTGTTTTGCATCAGCAGCGGTGATGTTTGGAGTGATGGCTGTGATGGGTTATACCACAAAACAGGATTTGACTTCGTTTGGTCGTATCTTAAGAATGGGCTTAATTGGTATGCTCGTAGCCATGCTGATCAACTTTTTTATGAAAAGCGATGCAATGGGTTATCTTATCAGCATTGTTGGCGTTGCGGTATTTACGGGACTTACCGCTTACGATGTACAAAAGCTCAAGAATATTGGTGCTGGCGTAGAATATGGTGAAATCTCTGAAACGGATGGTAAAAAATACGGCATATTGGGTGCACTTACACTTTATCTTGACTTTATAAACCTTTTCTTGATGTTGCTGCGTTTGTTTGGCAATAGAAGAAACTAATTTTTAATCAAGTTTTCAAAATAAAGGCTGACTTATACTCAGCCTTTATTTTTGCAACAATAAAAAGCGTGAAAGATTTTGGCAAGAATATTAGCAATAGACTACGGTAAAAAAAGAAGCGGAATTGCAGTTACAGATCCATTGCAAATAATAGCAAGTGGGCTGACTACCGTTGATAGCGAGGGACTGATTTATTGGTTGAAACAGTATATCAAACAAGAACAGGTAGAATTGGTATTGATCGGATACCCACTTGGCTTAGATGATATGCCTACAGACGCTACGCCGTTAGTGGATAAATTTATCCGCAATTTTAAAAAAGTATTTCCCGATTTACCCATTAGCACAGCCGATGAGCGATATACTTCTAAAATGGCTGTTCAAGCTATGATAGATATGGGCATGAAGAAAAAGCAAAGACAACTAAAAGGTACTATTGATGAAATCAGTGCAACGATTATTTTGCAGGAATATCTGGAAAGCCGCTCCTGATTTATTGCGTACATTTGCCAATTCTTAGAAATTGAATAAACATTAAATAATGAAATTACCCATTGTAGCATACGGGCATCCAGTTTTACGAGTAGTTTGTCCAGAGATAACACCTGAGTATCCTGAATTACAAAAATTGATTGCAGATATGTGGGAAACAATGTACCATAGCAATGGTGTTGGTATTGCTGCTCCTCAGGTCAATAAAGCGATTCGTCTTTTTGTGATTGATACGATACAAATAGTAGAGGGCTTTGAAGAGGAAGACAAAATTGAGTTCCCAAATGAAAAAGGGTATAAAGGTGTATTTATTAATGCACACATAATAGAAGAGACAGGCAATGCATGGAAATATAATGAAGGATGCCTGAGTATACCCAAAGTACGCGAAGATGTATCGAGGTTAGAGAAGGTTAGATTACGTTATATGGATGAAAAATTTGAATCGCAGGAAACTGAATTCGATGGAATTACTGCTCGAGTTATATTACATGAATATGATCATACGGATGGTAAGTTATTTATCGATTACATGCCGCCGCTCAAAAAGCGACTTATAAAAAAGAAGCTTGATGATATTTCAAATGGAAAAGTAAGAATGGATTATAAAATGCTTTATCCGAAGAAATAGGATTGTAGCACATGAAAATTATTTAAAGACAATACGAAAGTATTGTCTTTAATATTTTAAACTGTTTCGACAAAAAATATATACACGCTTTGTAAATGTGCGAATCTTGTAAGCTTTTCGCAATATTACATAATACTCATGGCGTAAATAATCGGCACCTTTGTACTGTTGTTTTAGTAGCTTATTACATTCGTTCTCCGACTGCCGATCAACTTAAATTCATTAGCTTTACTTATGAATATCTATATGCAATTGCTTTGGCTTTTTATATTAGCAATGCCTATTGCCTGTGTAGCATGGACAGTTACTAAAGAGGAGGTATTCAAAGAGGCTAGAGATTATTGCATCAATCGTTGCAAAAACAGTAAATACTTAGTACAACGAAAATTCTTTTATCTTTTTACTTGCGAGTATTGTTTTAGTCATTATGTAACAATCCTATTTTTATTTTTGACGGGTTATAAATTACTGATGGATGATTGGCGTGGCTATATAATCGCTGGATTTGCTTTAGTATGGGTTGCCAATATCTATATGAGCCTATTGGCGTTGTTGCGACAAGATGTAAAAAAAGATAAAGCAGAGATTTCAATTTTAGAACAAGAATTAGACAATTAGGTTTATTCGTGTAAAAAAGATTCTAACAATTTAAATAAAAAGTAGAAAAATGAAAATACTTATTGTGCTGACTTCCCATAGTGAATTAGGGAACACTGGTCATAAAACTGGTTTTTGGGTAGAAGAATTTGCAGCGCCTTATTATGTTTTGGCAGATGCCGGCGCAGTGCTCACCATTGCATCACCAAAAGGAGGACAACCTCCTGTAGATCCCAAAAGTGAAGCTCCTGAAGCCCAAACTCCGGATACTATGCGTTTTTATAAAGACGGAGATTTAATAGATAAAGTAGCGCATTCGCTCAAACTAAGCGATGTTCATCAAGAGGATTATGATGCCGTTTTTTATCCAGGCGGTCATGGCCCACTTTGGGATTTGGCAAATGATAAAAATTCTATTCATTTAATAGAAGAGTTTTACAACAATCAAAAGCCCATCGCATTTGTATGTCATGCACCAGCTGCACTGATCCATGCCAAAGCTATCGATAGCGAACCACTTGTAAGGGGCAAGCATGTAACGGGATTTTCGGATAGTGAAGAAGATCAGGTACAGCTCAGTAATATTGTCCCCTTTTTGCTCGAAGACGAACTCAAAAAGCTAGGCGCGCATTATACCAAAGGTGATGATTGGGCATCCTATACCCAACAAGATGGATTGCTCATTACTGGTCAAAATCCGGCATCTTCGGCTGCCGTAGCACAATTGCTATTGAAAACACTCAAAGGCGAGAAGCAATAAGTTTTCTTTGCCATTTTAGAATATAGTTTGACCAAGAATAGGATATTTCTGTTCAAAATATTTTAGCCCGACACAAATTTTATTGTGTCGGGCTAAAATATTTACAAGTTGGCTTTTATTGCAACTGCTTACGACCTATTTGAAATTTATTTTCTCAACTCTTTTTTGGTGACGACCTCCTTCAAATGGCGTATCGATAAAGGAATGCAGCATTGTTGTCGCTTGTTCTTCACTTACAAAACGGGCTGGAAGGCAAATGACATTTGCATTGTTGTGTTGACGTGCTAGTTGTGCCACTTCATTGTTCCAGCAAAGCGCCGCACGTATTCCTGCGTGCTTATTTGCCGTAATACATACCCCTTCGCCACTGCCACATACTAATATGCCAAAACTAGCTTTATCTAATGCGACCATTTCGGCTACGGGGTGTGCGAAATCAGGATAATCTACACTTTCCAAGCTATGTGTTCCTTTGTCATCTACTAACCAACCTTCAGTTAGTAAAATATTTTTAAGAAACTTTTTTAGTTCGAAGCCTGCATGATCTGAACCTATCGCTATTGCTAATCGTTTATCGAAAATTTGTGCTGACATGTCGTTTAAATATTATCGTATTTAGTATTTCTAATTTGTCGTGCTTTATATACGCGCGTGCTGATAATAATGGACGCTTCGTAAAGAATAACCAATGGTATTGCAACCATCCATATACTGAACCAATCAGGAGGTGTAATAACAGCAGCCAATACAAAAATAATCAATATTGCGTAGCGGCGCTGCAAGCGCATGAGCATTGGTGTGAGTATTCCAATTTTTGAAAGGAAATAAACGACTACCGGTATTTCAAAAACCACACCCATGCCTAAAATCAAATCGTTGATGGTGTCATAATAATTATCAATGGTAATAATGTTATGAAACATCGGGCTCAGCTGATAACTGCCAAAGAAGTTGATGGTAAATGGTACAATAACAAAATAGGCAAATAGCACGCCGGATAAGAAAAGTAAGGAGGCCCAAAAAACAATACCTCTGGCATGTTTGAGCTCTTTTTCTTTCAAGGCAGGCTTTATGAATTTCCAAAATTCCCAGAAAATGTAAGGGAAGCTGATGATAAAACCCAACATCAGAGATACGGAAAAGCTCATGGTAAATTGGCCTGCTAATTCTGTATTTTGAAATTGAATTTTTACATCTTCAAGGCACAATGCGGGGATTTTCAACGCCGCACCCATTTTGCAAAGCAATCGATAAGATATAAAATCGGCGTGTGCAGGACCAAGTAAAATATGGTCAAACACCCATTCTATTCTTATCCATACAAGTATTGAAATAACAAGAACGGCAATGACAGAGCGTACTATATGCCAACGCAATTCTTCTATATGATCCGTAAAATGCATTTCTGCATTGGGGTTGGATTGGCGATTTTTTAAAAAATTATCTAAAATGCTCACTGAATTTTATCGGTTTCGAGTTCGCAAAGGTATGTTCTTTATCAAATAGAAGATTGTTGTGTAGGCGTTAAGTTCAAAAGAATCATAAAACCCGATGAAATTGCTTGTTAATGCATTAACTGGAGCTTTCGTAAGCTATCTGTTTGGAACAAGAATTGTTTGTAATTGTATCGTATCCACATTTTCAATTCAAGATCTGTAGCCGAACGTGCATAATCATAAGGTATTGGAAACTTGTTCATAAATGCAGCTAAGGTGTCTCCCCCCAGTTTGGTCAGCTCTTTTACTAATTCGGGCGAATATTTGGTGTCTGTATATTTTTCATCTTCCATTTTGTCATACATTTTCTGGAAATGAAATAGGTTTTTGCTCTTACGTGATAGCTTGTCGGCAAGCATGCTTACCGGACTTCCTATATTAGAGTGTTGTCGTGCCAATGCCCTGCTATAAGTGCTGGCTCGTTCTGCAGAGTCATTTTGATAGGTGGTTCCATAGCTTTTTTTGAAAATAACTTCTTTAAGCTCTTGACTGCTGAGTTTCATGGCAAAATGTAATCGAATGCCATCAATGCCCGGTAATACGATATGTGTTTCGTTTTTATACCCGGGGCAATAAAAAGTAATTTTATCGCCCGGATTTGCTTCAATATTAAAATGCCCCTCTGCATCTGTAAATACGAAAATATTTTTGTTCGTATTGGTGACTGTAACTGCCTGTAATGGTTGCTTTGTTTCATTGTCGCTAATAGCACCACGCCATATTTGACAAAATACCTCAGAACTGTTCAGTAAAAGGAGTATGGCTAGTAGATATTTCATTACAATATTAATGGGCGCAACATGTTGTAGTTTTTAATATTGCAGTCGCAAATATACAGTCTATAAGTGCAGCCATTGCTCAAATAAATGTTATAATATTTAGCGTTTAGATTAAAGAATTGTTGCGCATATAGTATGCCTTTTGTTTTAAAAATTACCTTTGTACGGATGCAATTAACTCCTTTATCAGATACAATAGAACGACTTAGAACACGATTACAATCCAAATTGCCTGGCAATGAGGCTCATTCCATTATGTTCCCTGGAATAAAAGATATGCCTGAACAATTACCCGCAGATGTAAAGCTCAGTGCGGTAATGGCATTGTTTTTTTTGAAGGATAACGAATGGCAGTTACTAACCATTAAACGAACAGAAGATGGTAAGGCTCATAGTGGACAAGTCAGTTTTCCCGGAGGTCGACAAGATCCTTCGGATGAAGATGCAAAGGACACCGCATTGCGCGAAACATTTGAAGAAATAGGTGTTGCTCCAGATGCTATAGATGTAATTGGAGCATTAAGCCCGTTATATATTGTGGTGAGCAATTTTCAAGTATTCCCTTACGTGGGTATTCTTAAAGAAAATGGTAATTACAATATTAGTGTCAATGAAGTGACACGTGTGTTGGAAATACCACTCAATGACTTATTTTCTTCAAAAGCTAAAGTTGCCGTAGAAGTTAGCTCACCGGCCTTCCCTGATATTGTACGAAAGGTAAATGCCTATCAACTCCAAGACGGTACTGTAATATGGGGTGCTACCGCCATGATGATTGCCGAGTTAGAAATGATATGGAAAGAAATTGGTGCTTAAGTCTTCAAATGAACATTTTGTACTTAGCGTAAAAGCTTTTCAGCTTCCTCTGTGTCATCTTCTTCCTCATTTTCTACCATCCATGTTGTGGATTTTCCTCTTCCTGCTTTATTGAGCCACAATAACATTGCCGGCTGTAATGTTAAGTTGGTGATCATTGCCAATAACAAAGTCAACGAGGTTAAATAACCAAGTGATTTTGTACCATCAAAATTGGACAATGCAAAAACGCCAAAGCCTGCAATTAATATAAGGGATGTATAAATGATGCTTAATCCAGTATCAAATATTGTACGGCGAACTGTACTTGGAACATCTTCTTTATGACGTTCTAATTCTTGTTTGTAACTTACCAAGAAACGAATGGTAACGTCAATGGTGATACCTAATGCCACACTAAATACTAAAACTGTGGAAGGTTTGATTGGAATGCCCACCCAGCCCATAATGCCAGCGGTTGCCAGCAACGGAATAATATTCACAACGAGTGAAATAATTAATATTCGCCATGAATAAAACAATGCTATCATACATCCAAATATCATTATGAAAGCCAATACTAAACTATCTCTCAGGCTATTGATAATGAATTTACTTCCTTCCAAAAAGATGATGCTGGAGCCGGTGAAAGTTACATTGTATTTGCTCGTATCAAAAATTTCATAGGTTTTAGGGCGAATACTATCCAGCAGTTTAGGTAAAACAACAGAACCTACATCAGCCATGTTAATACTGATTCTTGCTTTTTGTTTGGTGCTGTCCATAAAAGAACTGAGCAATTTTGCAAACATGTTTTTGCTGCCAGATCCAGTTGAAGATTGTGTTTTCAGATAAGGTTGTAAAAATGCACCATCCAGCATGTTAGGTACTCCAAAACTTGAACTATCCCCGTCATAGTAAGCTTGTCGAGCAAACTTTATACCATCAACAACCGATAATGCATGACCCAATTCTGGGAAACGTTGTAAATACAAACTAAGTGCATCTATTTTTTGCATTACTGGCAAAGAAACAGCGCCATTCTTTCTTTTGGTGTCCACTACAATTTCCAATGGCATTACTCCATGAAAATGCTGTTCAAAAAATTTAAGGTCAGTATAAATTTTATCTTTTTTCGGAAGATCATCAACAACAAATCCAACTGTTTTTAGTCGTAATAATCCCATTACAGATACAGCCACTACAATCAATGAACAACAATAAATCCATGGTCTTTTATTGAATACCCAATTAGTAAGTGTAGTTAGAATGTTATGCAACCAGCCGCTTTCTAGATAATTGGTGTGCTTGGTTTTGGGTGCTGGCAAATAACTGAAAAGTGCGGGCAAAAAAACCAATGAAATAAAGAACAGAGAAAGGATATTGATACCAGCTACTAAGCCGAATTCTTTTAATATTTTACTCTTAGTAAAAAAGAAAACACCAAATCCGATGGCAGCAGTGAGATTTGTAAACAAGGTAACAATACCCATTCTGTCCACCATTCGTAAAAGAGCCCTTGCTTTATTGCCATATTTGCTGTACTCCGTGTGGTATTTGTTTAGGAAATAAACACAATTAGGAATGCCAATAACCACCACTAATGGTGGAATAAGCGCAGTTAGTAAAGTGATTTTATAACTCAATAATGTGATGGTACCAATTGACCACACTACTCCAACAGCAACGACCAGCATAGATGCCACGACAGCTACTGCCGACCTGAAGAACAGCATCAGAATTACAGCAGTCAGCGCAAAGGAGAGTAATAAAAACATTCTCATTTCTGACTCGATCTTATTGCCTACTTCAGTACGGATATAAGGTAGTCCGGAATAGTGCATTTCAACCTTTTCGTTTTTACTGAAAGCTTCACAAAGTTTATGGATATCGTTAATTACTTTTTTGCGTCCTTTAGATGCCAATACATCTTTGTTGATGTATAAAGCCATCATATAGGCTTTTGTATCTGCATTATAAAGCAAGCCTCTATAGAAAGGAAGATTTAGAAACGTACTTGCAATGGTATCTGTATTGGTAATTGTACCCGTGCCATTGGTGAGTTTTACAACCGTAAGTCTATTATTGACAGTATCTTTTACCAGATTGATAGAAGTAGGAATACTTAATACATTTTCAACAGCAGGAACTTGCTCTAATTGGTGTACCAATTTGGTATATGCATCGAAAAAAGCGGGCTCAAAAAAATGATCTGTTTGAACGCCTACTACCATCATTGTCCCGTCTTGCCCAAATTGTTTACGGAATTCTTGGTATTCCAAGAATTTGGGATTGTTTGTAGGAATTGCTCCTGTAGAATCATAACTCAACTCTACTTTAGAAGCCTTATAGCCCATAAAGCCGGTTATCGCCAAAAGCAACAACAATAGAAAAACACGAAACTTAATTACAAAAGCTGCTATACGATGCCACATTATCTATATCAAAATAAGTGTGCGAAGGTAAGCAAAACAAGCCGAATAGCTTCAATGACATATTTGTTTAAATAGCCTACATATGTCAAACTCCATTCGAGAGAATACGTATAATACTGTCTATTCTTATTATATCGTTGCATAGTTTGTTATGGTTGACTCTTCATTAAATTGCTGTTCAATTATTTTCACTGAAGCAATAACAAGTAGAATCAAATAAATCGGTAGATGAACTCTCCGCTCATCCAACCATGATTCGTTTACCCAAAAAAATCCCTAATTTTGAGCGACTAATACCTATATAACACAGATATTCTATTATGAAATACATTCTTGGACTCATTCGTATCATCGTTGGCTGTTTATTTATCTTTTCCGGTCTTATTAAAGCTAATGATCCACTAGGGCTCAGTTACAAGATGAATGAATTTTTTGAAGTTTGGCATACACCGGCTTTAGTACATTGGTCGCTTACACTTTCAGTACTCATGATTGGTTTTGAAATTATAGCCGGTATAGCTGTATTGCTTGGCGCATCTTTTAGAATCTATTCGTTGTTACTATTACTCCTTTCAACATTTTTTACTTTCTTAACGGCATACGTCTATCTCACGGACAAAATAAAAGAGTGTGGTTGTTTTGGTGACTGTATTAAAATAACTAATCAGGAAACGTTCTGGAAAGATGTGGTACTATTAGCATTAGTATTAATATTGTTTGCCTACCGTAAAAGGGTGCAGCCAATTTTTGGTGCTAAAATTACCGGGGTTTTAATGACATTGGTTGTTGTATTGGCATTTGGTGTACAGTGGTACACGCTTCATTATTTGCCTTTTCATGATTGCCTCGCATTCAAAAAGGGAAGTAATATATGGGCCAAAATGCAACCTCCACTAGGATCTACCCCAGATGTGTATCAGACAGTAATGGTGTACGAAAAGGATGGTGTGAAAAAAGAATTTGATGATAAAAATTATCCTTGGCAGGATTCTACCTGGAAATTTGTAGATAGTAAAAGTAAATTGGTGCAGAAAGGAAATGCTGATCCTGAAATAAAGAAAGATTTTGCGATAGCCGATTTTGCTCAAAATGACCAAACGCAGTCTATTCTTACAACTAAGGGCTATACTTTTTTTCTTTTCCTCTATGATCCTAAAAAGGCAAGCACAGAAAATATAGACAGGATTCGTACCCTTATTGCGTTGAGTAATCAATTCAATATCCCTTTCTATGTACTTTGTTCAACCAATCAAAAAGAAGCAGATGATTTTAGTCATACCTATAAGTTGGAAGGAGCACAATTTATGACTCTCGATGGCACACAAAGTAAAACTGCTATGCGCAGTAATCCAGGTTTGATGTTGCTTAAAGATGGTACGATATTGGAAAAATGGTCCTACAAAACGTATCCCAAAAACATTTCGCTCAACAATAATAATTTGATCTACTAAATTGCTGCGCTTCTTCACACGGAAAATAATCTATAGTATTATTGTGCTATGGGGGGTGTTGAGCCTTGTGTTTCTTTTATTCAATATATTGCCTGGTGATCCAGCACGGCTTACGCTTGGTCAGCGTAGCGATTTATCCTCGTTGGCTAATGTTCGTAAAGAATTGAATTTAGATCGATCATTGACTGCACGCTATTTTTTATACCTTAATGACCTTTCTCCGCTTTCTGTAAACAGCAATAGTGCAACGGATAAAGAAAAATATCATTATACCACTATATTGCCCATTGGTAGCCAAAATATAGTTATCAAAACACCATACTTAGGTCGTTCCTATCGGACTAAAAAATTGGTCAGTGCTGTGTTGGCAGAAGCATTGCCAGGTACTGCGCTGCTTGCCTTGTCTGCAATGACGATTGCAACAATATTCGGAATTTTATTGGGGTCTTTGGCGGCATTCTACAAAGATACATGGGTCGATACATCTTCTATTGCTGCAAGTGTTGCAGGAATTTCGATGCCTTCTTTTTTTGCCGGATTAATCATTGCTTATGTGTTTGGATATTTATTACATCGCTATACCGGTTTGGATATGACAGGTAGTTTATGGGAGTATGATCCTATCTCAGGAGAAAAGCATTGGGCATTCAAAAACCTTATATTACCTGCGTTTGCTCTAGGTATCCGTCCACTGGCTATTATCACGCAACTCACACGTAGCTCCTTACTTGACGTGCTTTCACAAGATTATATCCGCACAGCATATTCCAAAGGCTTAGGGCATGTGCAAGTAATATTTCGTCATGCACTGCCGAATGCCCTAAATCCTGTTGTTACGGCTATTTCTGGTTGGACTGCAGAATTGTTGGCAGGTTCTTTTTTTGTAGAATATATTTTTGGATGGAAAGGTTTGGGCAAACTCACTGTAGAAGCACTTGATAAATTTGATTTTCCTTTAGTAATGGGTGCAGTATTAGTTTCAGCATTTATTTTTGTGCTGGTAAGCTTATTTTCCGATTTGCTTTATGCGCGCTTAGACCCACGTATAAAACTTTAATTCTATTAGAAAACGTGGATAAACGAAAAATATTTTTTGTTAAACAATTGATGCATTGGCACGAACATGCAAATGCTCGGAGTTTACCTTGGAAGCAAGAAAAAGATCCCTATAAAATTTGGTTGTCTGAAGTAATATTACAGCAAACACGTGCTGAACAAGGCTTACCATACTATTTAAAATTCACCGAAACATTTCCTACTGTTTGTGACTTAGCAAATGCAAACGAAGCACAAGTATTTCGTCTTTGGCAAGGACTTGGCTATTACAATCGTTGCAAAAATATGCTTGCAACGGCAGTCTATGTTTGTCACCAATTGAAAGGCGTGTTTCCCGACACTTACGAAGATATTATTGAATTAAAAGGTATTGGTCCATATACTGCGGCAGCTATTGCATCCTTTGCTTTCAATCGACCCAATGCAGTTGTAGATGGTAATGTGTATCGCGTATTGTCAAGATATTTTGGTATCGAAATTCCTATTGACACTACGGAAGGCAAACAATTATTTGCAAATTTGGCACAGGAATTATTGGATAAGGACAATAGCGCATTATACAATCAAGCTATCATGGATTTGGGAGCAACAGTATGTACACCCAAATTGCCAAAATGTGCAAATTGCTCTTTGCAAAAAAAATGTATTGCGCAGCAAGAAGATACAATAAGTCTATTGCCTGTTAAATCGAAAAAATTGGTTGTACGTAAACGCTTTTTTAATTTCCTACTCTTTGTAGCGGATAATAAAATATGGATACATAAGCGTACATCAAATGATATTTGGCAAAATTTGCATCAACCTTATTTAGTAGAAAGCCCCGAAAGTGTTGATATAAAAGAGCTGTTGCAGCAGGCCGTTTTTATTGAATGTAAAAACGGTATCAATGATATTCAATTTGTTGGTACCCGACAACAGCGACTCACGCACCAAATAATAGAAAGTCGATTTTATAAAATAAATTTGAGTGAACCAATAAACTGTTTACCCAATGATGGCATGTGGCTTTCGTTTTCAGAACTTAAAAATTACGCTTTCCCTAAAACGTTGCTCACTTATTTTGAAAAATAATTTTGCTAAAACCATTTTTTTCTCTTGAAGTAAAACAGCATTAAAATGGGTATAAGTAACATGGCGGTTACAGAAAAGTAAAACCCTTTCTGATTGTGTAAAAGTGGAATTCGTTCGAAATTCATTCCGAAAATTCCGCCGATAACAGTTGCTGGAGCGAGTAGTAAGGATACCATCGTGAATATTTTCATTACTTCATTCATACGCAAATTGATTTGGTTCATGTACATGTCTTGTAAATTGCTCAGCATATCGCGTAAACTATCACAATTTTCATTGGCTTGTATAATGTGATCTGAAACATCTTTGAAGTACTTTTCATTTCTAGTTTCTATCAAATCATTACCACTCCGTAAAAAACCATTTACTAACTCACGAACGGGCATGATGGCTCGTTTCATGAGCATTACTTCTTTACGCAAGTTGCTAATATCTCCCAGCACACCTTGTTCTTGATTACAGATCAATTTATCTTCAATTTCATCAATGCAATTGCCCAATTTTTCAATAATACCGAAATAACTATCTACAATTACGTCCAGCAAACTATAACAGAGATAATCTGCACCACGTTCCCTAATCCGTAAATTGTTGTTACGCAACCGCTCTCTCAATGGCTCGAATACATCGCGTTTAGCATCTTCTTGAAATGACAGTAAAAACCCATGGCCAGCCACAATACTTACTTGCTCCAATTCTACTCCTTTTGTTTCGTTGTTGAAATAAATCATTGGTAATAAACAGAAAAGCCGGTCATCTACTTCGTCCATTTTGGCACGTTGTCCCATGCTCAAAATATCTTCAGTAATCAAAGGATGAATTTTAAAATGAGTGCTTAGTTGTTCCACATCGTCCTTGCGCAATCCATCTACATTAATCCACACAATTTGATTTGGCTCTTCGATAGATGACCAGTCGATAATACTGCTCAGTTTTTTTTCTTCTATTCTTTTATCGTCGTAATGAAAAACACTATAGATAGGCTGAATTTCTAAGTGTGGCCTGTCTGCACTTTGTGTGGGTTGGTATTGTTCAAAATGTTTTTTGCGCCTTACTATATTCGGTAGGTATTGTTTGTATTTATTGCTCTTGCTTGCCATAGTATTCAATGTTTAGATGCAGTATGATATATGTGCTGTTCAAAACAAAAATCCCTGCAAGTTACTTTTTGCAGGGATTTTTAAAGATTATTTATGTTACGAGCATTTATTTTTTGATAAAAGGAATCACTCTTGTCGCATTGTTATTTTCGATGCGTAAGAAATAATTGCCTTGTGCTAATGACGCAATATTAAGCATACTAACAAATGAAGAGCTATTAACAATCTCATTTTGGCTCAATACTGTTTTTCCATTGATATCGCTTACTTGCATATTGTAATTCCCGGTGGTTGCATTTTCAAGACCAATATTCAACCAATAGCTTGCAGGGTTAGGATATACTTTGCTTTGTATTTGTGCACTTAGTTCTGCCACAGAAGTGGTGTTTTCAGTAAACACCTTAGCAACTTGTGTACTTACACCATCCCCACTTTCGGAATTATTGCCATTAACGGCATTA
This sequence comes from Bacteroidetes bacterium UBA1312, assembly GCA_002307135.1. Taxonomy (GTDB): domain Bacteria; phylum Bacteroidota; class Bacteroidia; order Chitinophagales; family Chitinophagaceae; genus Rurimicrobium. The sequence continues at coordinate 64,300 of DBTQ01000015.1, read as the reverse complement.
ATGATAGAATTAAATGTAACAGTACCAGTGCCAGATGCAGGAGCTGTCCAATCGAAAGTGATAGCATAAGCAGCTGTTCCAGCTACTACAGTGCCAGAGAGTGCCATAGTTTGCTCTAATATTTTTTTTGTGCCAACTGCATCAGCAGATGTACTTGTGGGGATATTTGATATCGTACCAACGCTTGCTTTGCTTGCATTTACTGCACAAACTTGAAATCCAAATTTTGGTAAGGCACTTGAGTTTGTTCCACTCAATGTTACTGTATAGGTTTTACCTGGGGTATAAACTCCGGAAGTTACAGGGATGCTGGTTGCTTTATCAATAAGCGTAACTCCATTATTTGTAGTAGCTGCGCTACTGGAATGACAACCACTGCGAGCACAGGTAGTGGTGCTCGTCGCTCCGGTGCAATCTCCTGCACCGGAAATTCCAGGATTACTAATGTAGCTAGATAAGGTCAAATAACCAATACCTAATAAAGCAGAGAAAAGGATAAAACTTTTTTTCATTCTACGTTTTTTTGTGATTTTAAAATGTTTTTTAATGCGCTTATCTTTGCCTGACTATGGGTCATAAAAAATTAATTCGCTTTCAGGCAATAGAAACTTTTGCTAATGTATTACAATATCCTAAAAATATGACAAATTCATGGCATGTTTTTTTTGGAAATAATCATCCAATAACTTTAGAATTAGCTTGTGGAAAAGGGGAATATAGTGTAAATTTAGGTAGAGAACATCATGATAGAAATTTTATTGGTGTAGATTTGAAGGGAAACAGAATATATAATGGTGCTAAGATAGCTTTGCAAGAGGATTTGAAGAACGTGGCTTTTTTGCGTACTCAAATAGATCATCTCACGGATTATTTTGGTAAAGCTGAGGTTGCAGATATTTGGATTGTTTTTTCAGACCCTTTTCTGCGCAAACCCAAAAACAGATTGACACACCCTCGTTTCTTACATTTGTACCAACAAGTATTGCAACCAGGTGGCATTATTCGGCTCAAAACAGATTCTAAGGAGTTATACGATTTTACTTTAGAGACAATAGAAGAACAAGGCTGCATTATTAAAGAAAATATTGCTGATATTTACGGAAAAGGTTTAGCGACGGGGCCATTGGCTATTCAAACGTTTTATGAAAAGATGCATCTTGCTGAAGGAAGAACCATTTATTATGTTGCATTTTGCTTACCGGAGCATCCAATAAATGTACCCGCTAAAAAATCTGCAATAACTGACGACGAAAACGAAATGCAAGAAGATGACGCTACAACCTGATGATTATTATACGCTTGCCGATGGGCGAATTGTTTTCACAGAACAATATCACTTGAAGAGAGGCTATTGTTGTGCATCCGGATGCAAACATTGTCCTTATGATTTTGCGAAAGTACCTGAACCTAAGAAGACGGACTTGCTTAAATTGAAAAAAGAAAATGAAAAGCAGCAGCAATAAAGACGATATTTATAATGTCATTTACGAGGTTGTACGGCATGTACCCAAAGGGCGGGTTACTTCGTATGGGGCAATTGCAGCTGCTATCGGATTGCGTTCAGGAGCAAGGTTAGTGGGTTATGCGATGAACTTGGCGCATAATATCACACCAAAAGTTCCTGCGCACAGAGTGGTAAATAGTGCGGGTCTGCTTACTGGAAAATTTCATTTTGCAACAATAGACAGGATGCAGCAACTACTCGAAAAAGAAGGGATTACCATAAAAAATGATAAGGTAGTTGATTTTCAAAATCTGTTTTGGAATCCTATGGAAGAAATTATGGGTATTGAATGAAATTTGGAACAGTATTTGATTAATAAAATGAAATGGAACAAAACATAAGTAATTGTAGCAAATCTCGATTCTTACAACAATCTTTGGTATATACTGTATTCATCCTTGTAATATTAGCTTCGTGCTCTACTGGTGATGCAGGTAATAATAAATCAGCGATCGAAAAAATCGGTAAAGTTTTTTCAGGTTCATCATTCCCTTCAGAAGATTTCGCACAGCAATTAAAATCGGTATTACCCAAAATAGATACTTCGGTTAAAATTGGTTCAAAGTCAAAAATATCAACAATAAATCACGCGCTTGTTTATTGTTATCAAGCAAATGAGTATGCTCCTATATGGATAGATGAAAATAAAAACTCAATTAATTCGGATGTCCTTATCGCTGAGTTAGACAGCTTACAATGGGATGGTATAGATATACATAGATACCAATTAGATGAATTGAAAAAAAGTAAAAAGAAGGCTTTGGCCGAGTCCTCTACTGTCGCTGATTTAATTAATTTTGATACCCTTTGTACCAAAACATATTTGCAGGCGGCTCGCGATTTATTATTGGGCGTTTATGTCCCAAAATCAATAGATACGCTTTGGTTTCATCAAAATGATTCTACATGGGATGCTCCTTCTGTATTAACGTCAATGAGTCGTAATAAGCAATATCCATCATTACAAGCTTACAGAAGTCAATGGGTATCTTATCGTCTCTTGCAAAATGCCAACAGACATTACACTCAACTATTGCAAGATCATGATTTAAAAGATCTGACGAGTAAGCTGAAAATTTCTGGTAATGATAGTATTATTCAGCTTATTATAAAAAAGCAAATGCCGTGGCTTGCTACCCAGTCTAATGACACAACATCGCCCGAAGAGTTTATGATTAAGGGATTTCAGTATTATTGGGGTCAAAAAATAACAGGAAAAATTGATTCACCAACATATAATAAATTGGTAATGCAGCCGGACTCTGTACTGAAAATTATAGGCAACAATCAGGAGCGTTTGCGTTGGATGAATCAAGTGCCGGAAAAGAACTACGTAATAGTGAATGTTCCGTTGATGGAGTTGTACCTCAATCATGACTCTGCTGACGGAATGCACATGCGTGTAGTGGTTGGCAAACCTAGCCGCCAAACTCCTTCATTGAGTGCCAATATGGCTAATGTGGTTTTAAATCCACCATGGGGTGTTCCCCCCACAATTCTGAAAAATGATGTAGCGCCGGGGCTTAGCAAACATGGAGGTTCGTATTTAGCGAGAAAAGGATTGAAAGCATACAATTCAAAAGGCAGTGTGGTAAATGCTTCTGAAATCAATGGGTCTAACTACCGCAGATTTACATTTCGCCAATCACCTGGAGATAATAATGCACTTGGGGTAGTTAAATTTAATTTACCCAATCGTTGGGATATTTATTTGCACGATACACCACATAAAGGCGATTTCCCTAATAGAAACAGGGCGAAAAGCTCGGGTTGTATTCGTGTAGAAAAACCTAGAGAAATGGCACAGTATATCCTCACTAAAATGGAAGGTAAAGAAAAATTTACAAGAGAACATATTGACAGTGTTATTACTACGCACAAAACTCAATATGAAGGTTTGCAAAGCAAGATACCTGTGCATATTGTTTATTTAACCACTTTTCAGGACAGTGTGTGTAATCATCTCCGTTTTATTGACGATATATATAAGCGTGATCCTATAATGGCGGCCAGAACTTCACGTGAATCGAAATAATCAGATAATCATCTATATTTGCGCTCACAAATGAAGCATACGGATACAATACACGCTCATGAGCATTGGACTGAAATTATAGGACCTAAAAGCAGCTTTTTTGATTTACAAATCAGAGAAGTTTGGCGCTATAGAGATTTATTGATGCTACTTGTACGTAGAGATTTTGTGGCAACATATAAGCAAACTATTCTTGGACCTGTTTGGTTTTTTCTACAACCGCTACTCACTACTATTACCTATGTTTTTGTTTTTAGCGAAATAGCAAAAATAAAAACGGGCACGGTCCCCGCAGTATTATTTTATATGGCGGGTACTACATTGTGGAATTATTTTGCAGATTGTTTGAATAAAACCTCAACTGTATTTAGAGACAATGCGGCTGTGTTTGGTAAGGTTTATTTTCCACGTTTAATTATGCCGTTGTCTATTATTGTGAGCAATTTGATTAAACTTGGAATACAATTTCTTTTGTTTCTTGCTTTTTGGGCTTTTTTTATGTTTACGGGCAATACTATACATCCCAATATGACTATTTTATTGTTGCCAATACTAGTATTATTGATGGGAGGGTTAGGGCTGGGTTTCGGTATGATTGTGAGTGCAATGACTACAAAGTATAGAGATCTCATTTTCTTAATTACATTCGGCGTTCAACTATTAATGTATGCTACACCAATTATTTATCCAATAGGTTCTCCAGATATTAGTCCTAAGGTAAAAAGCATATTGATGATCAATCCAATGTCGCCAATAATTGAAACATTCAGATATTCGTTTTTAGGTGATGGTGGAGGTGTTTTTAGTTGGGTTTCACTTGCATATAGTTCAATATTTACTATTGTTATAGTGTTGGTTGGTACTGTTATTTTTAATAAAGTAGAAAAAAGTTTTATGGATACTGTCTAATAAGGATTTTATCCCTTAGATTCTCAATTATCTACTTTATATTGAAGTTGATGTTCATTATAAAATATAGTGAACCTGTATTTTGAGGCAAAATCAAATGCCGAATCAAAATATCCCCATGCCTTGAACGATATTTGGGCTTATCTTTAACCCTATTTTACCCAAAAATCTTATGGCATATCTGAACCTCAAAAGACCAATTGTTTTCTTTGACCTTGAAACTACAGGTACTGACACTGCCAAAGACCGTATTGTTGAACTAGCATTTGTAAAGATAAAACCAGATGGTACACGAGATAAATTTATAAAAAGGATTAATCCGGAAACGCATATTCCAGCAGAGGTTATAGCAATTCATGGGATTTCTGATGAAGATGTAAAAGATGCGCCAACATTCAAGAAAATTGGTAAGGAATTGAGCAATTGGATGGCTGGTTGCGATTTAGGTGGCTACAATGCTGCAAAGTTTGATTTACCGTTGCTTGCCGAGGAATTTTTAAGAGCGGGTATTGATGTGGACTTTACAGAACGCATTATGGTAGATGTACAACAAATTTTCTTTAAAATGGAAGCACGAACATTGAGCGCAGCCTATTCATTTTATTGTGGTAAAAAGTTGGAAAATGCACATAGTGCGGCAGCTGATATTGATGCGACAATAGACGTGTTTGAAGCACAGCTGGATCGCTATGATACTTTACCCAAGGATGTTGCCGCTATTCAAGAGTTTACTGGTGGAAATGATTATGTAGATTATGCGCGTCGGATGCTGATGAAAGATGGGCATCCCGTTTTTAATTTTGGAAAACACAAAGGGCGCAAAGTAGTGGATGTTTTTAATGAAGAACCTCATTACTATGATTGGATGATGAACGCAGATTTTGCACTTCATACCAAACAGAAAATTTCGGAAATCATCAATGACATGAAATTGAAGAACTTTAAGCGCTAGTTAGTATTAATAAACCGTTAAATAAAGCACAAAACACTGATTCCTCAATAGCGTATTTCACGTCGTGCCCTATTTTTGAATCGCTGATCCTATAGCATATTTTGTATAAATAAATTTTATCACAAATATTCTGTACAAATCATCAAACAATTCTGTATTTTGCCCTGTAATTTTTGTCACCATTGGAGAAACTTGTTATTATACCAACTTACAACGAGAAAGAGAATATTGAAAAAATAGTTCGACGTGTATTTTCGCTAGAAGGCGATTTTCATGTACTTATTGTTGATGATGGATCTCCAGATGGTACTGCCGATATTGTCCGAAAATTGCAAAGTGAATTTCCTCAATCCTTACATTTGGTCTGTCGTTCGGGCAAATTGGGGCTTGGTACAGCATATATATATGGATTTAAGTGGGCATTGGAACGTAGCTATCAATATGTTTTTGAGATGGATGCGGACTTTTCACACAACCCCGAAGATTTATTGCGATTATATCATGCCTGCTCACTAGAATCTGCAGATTTGGCAGTAGGATCTAGGTATGTAAAGGGTGGTAAAGTGGTCAACTGGCCTTGGGATAGAATTTTAATTTCCAAAGGCGGTGCACTTTACACAAAACTAATTACATGGATGCCAGTAAGTGATCCTACTGCAGGATTTATTTGCTACAAACGAAAAGTACTTGAAAGCATTCCACTTGATAATGTGCAATTTATTGGTTACGCATTTCAGGTAGAGATGAAGTATCGCACATGGAAACTGGGGTTCAAAATAAAAGAAGTCCCTATTACATTTATTGATCGAACGGAAGGTGTTTCTAAAATGAGTAAAGGCATTGTAAAGGAAGCTATGCTTGGTGTTTGGAAAATGAGGGAATTCTAAAAGGAGCGGATAATTTCCATATTTAATTCTTTCAGACTTTTCAACTTCATGTCTGCTAATGAATATCTAACATCATTAAAATGAATATCGTCAGGAACTGCAATGACTTTCATTCGTGCAGCTTTACCTGCAATAACCCCGTTCAAAGAATCCTCAAGCACTAGACACTTAAGTGCTGTGCTATTTAATTTTTCCGCACAATGCAAAAAGACTGCCGGATGCGGTTTCCCAAATCCTACCTCATCTGCCGATGCCATATAACTAAAATAATTATTAAGGTTAAAATGATTGATGAGTGCATCCATCATTCTTGTTGGTGAAGAAGTTGCAACACCTATTTTAAAATTATTTATTTTTAATAGCTCTAGTAGCTGATTTACTCCAGACATTATGCTACCGTCCTTTTTAGCGAGCGCAATAATGTCATCTAAAATATCTTCAGCAACAACTTCGAAAGGGCTTCCAACCCAAGGATATTTGATAGACCAATAATGTACGACTTCATGAATTTTTAAGCCAGTTGTTTCTTTAAATTTATCTGCGGTTATAGGAATATTATGAGCATTTGCTACGCGTAACATACTCTGTCCCCATAATGGCTCTGTGTCCAGTAATAACCCATCCATATCAAAAATTACGGTATCTAGCATTTATTCCTTTTTATTTTGGTTGCAAATGTCCTAAAAGATTGGGGGAACTTTTGGGGGATTTTAAAAAAATTACATTAAAGTAGGCTCAAAATATAGTAGTTTCGCCTTTCAAAATTGAAAATATATTATGAGGCTCAAAGCTTTTTATGCTTTACTAGTAGGTACATCTCTGCTGAGTATGCAAACAAACGCTCAGACAAAAGCACCAGCTGCTGTCCAAAGCAAAGCGCCTTCCGCGCAAGGGAAAATTAAATTTACAGAGTACGATTTGCCAAACGGTTTGCATGTTATTTTGCATGAAGACCATGCAACACCTATCGTTACCGTTTCTGTAATGTATCATGTAGGTTCTAAAAATGAAGATCCGAAACGTACAGGTTTTGCTCACTTTTTCGAACATTTGTTGTTTGAAGGTAGCGAAAATATTGGACGTGGAGAGTACATGAAATTAGTTCAGGCTAATGGCGGACAACTCAACGCAAATACCTCGCAAGATCGTACTTTCTATTTCGAAACTTTACCATCTAACCAATTGGAACTAGCATTATGGATGGAATCAGAAAGAATGTTTCATGCCAAAATTGATACTATTGGAGTAGAAACGCAACGTAAAGTAGTAAAGGAAGAAAAGAAACAAAGTTTCGATAACAGACCTTATGGTCAGTTATTAAATGTGGTATATGAAAATTCATTTACGACACATCCTTATAGATGGACACCAATTGGGAAAGATCAATACATTGATGCAGCGACATTAGGTGAGTTTATGGATTTTTATAAAACTTTTTATGTACCCAATAACGCTGTACTAACTATTGGTGGAGATATTACCGAAGCTCAAACAAAAGAATTGGTTAGTAAATATTACTCAACTATTCCTCAAGGTACAAAAGCGATACCTCGTCCCACCGAAGTAGAACCGGCACAAACAGCCGAGAAGCGTGTTACATTTTATGATAACGTGCAATTGCCTGCTGTAATTTTTGCATATCATTCACCTAAAATGGGAACTGACGATTACTATGCAATACAATTATTAAATCAACTATTGTCTCAGGGTAAAAGCTCTCGCTTGCAAAAGGAAATAGTTGACAAACAACAAAAGGCATTGTATGTGGGTGCATTCGCATTGCCGAATGAAGATCCAAGTGTGGTAATGATGTTTGGTATCGCTAATATGGGTACAACTCCTGCTGATTTAGAAAAATCAATGAATGATGAAATTGAAAAGGTAAAATCTATGCCGCTTACAGATGTAGAATACAAAAAATTGATGAATCAGGCAGAAACAGACTTTACTAGCCAAAACAGTCGTGTGCAAGGCATTGTTGAAAATCTTGCTACCAACTATACGTATTTCCACAATACAAATCTTGTAAATACAGAATTGGAGCGTTATACTAAAATTACTAAAGAAGACCTGAAACGAGTTGCTAACAAGTATTTAGTTAAAGAAAACCGTTTGGTAGTGGATTATCTCCCAAAATCGGAAGAAAAGAAATAAGCTAAAGTAAAGCACATCCATTTCGTTTTTTAAAGAAAAATATTTCAAATGAAAAAGTTCACATTCTCTATATTAACATTAGCCCTTGCTACATGCACTTGGGGGCAAACATTAGACCGAAGCCAAAGACCAAAACCGGGACCGGCTCCTGAAATAAAATTGGGTAAAACAGAAACATTTATTTTACCAAATGGTCTTAAAGTATTTGTAGTTGAAAATCATAAAATGCCAACAGTATCCATGTCTATTCAGTTGGACATTCGCCAAGAGCTACAAGGTAGCATGGCTGGTTATTCTGACTTTGTTGGCGAATTACTTTCAAGAGGAACTAAAACGCGTTCTAAAGATAAACTCAATGAAGAAATTGATTTTATTGGAGCAACAATTAGTGCCAATAGTGAAGGTGCTTATGCGTCAGGCTTGAAAAAAAATCAGACCAAAATAATGGAGCTTTTAAGCGACATCATTATCAATTCTGATTTTAAACAAGAAGAGTTGGACAAATTAAAAACACAAGCATTGTCTGGTTTGGAAACGTCAAAAACGGATCCGGACAATATGATGGATAACGTAACTAAAGTGCTTAATTATACGACTAACCATCCTTACGGAGAAATCGAAACTGAAGCTACGATTAAGAATATTACGCTAGATCGTTGTAAGAAATATTACAGCACTTATTTCCGTCCGAACGTTTCTTATATGGCTATCGTTGGTGATATTACTGCTGCCGAAGTGAAACCATTGATCACTAAGTATTTTGGAACTTGGGTAAAAGCAGATGTGCCTGTTGCAATGTATGTTCAGCCTACAGCGCCACTTTCTCCGAAAGTAGCATTTGTGCCACGCGATGCAGCTGTACAAAGTGTAATAAGTGTAACAGCTCCAATAGATTTGAAACCTGGTGCTCCTGATGAATTTGCTGCAAAAGTAGCTAATACAGTATTGGGTGGTGGCTCTCAAGGTCGTTTGTTCCTTAATCTTCGTGAAAAACATGCATGGACTTATGGATCATACTCTAGCCTTACTTCCGATATGCTTGCAGGTTCTTTTGCTGCTGAAGCAAAAAGCCGTAATCCTGTAACTGATAGCTCTGTAACAGAGATTCTTGCAGAAATGAATCGTTTGCAAAATGAATTGGTAGATGCTGAAGCATTGCAAAACACCAAGAATTATATCGGTGGGAATTTCGCTATTTCATTAGAGTCGCCACAACGTATTGCCCAATTAGCCATCAATGCAGATCGTTATAAATTACCAGCAGGCTATTATCAAAACTATCTTAAAAGCTTGAATGCCGTTACCGCTGCAGATGTACAAGCTGCCGCTAAAAAATATATTAGACCACAAAATACTAATATAATAGTAGTAGGTAACAAAGACGATGTCGCTAAAAAATTGACTGTGTTTGGTAAAAATGGAGTAATCACTTACTACGACAATTATGGTAATGTAATTAAACCATCAGAAACAAAATCTGCAGGTAATATTAAACCTGAAGAAATTTTGAAAAAATATGCTACAGCAATAGGTGGAGAAAAGGCAATTGGCGCGATTAAGGATATTAAAAGTGTAAGAACTGGTAATATGCAAGGTGCTCCATTCACTATACTTTCTTTCAAAAAATCGCCAGATAAAATGAAAGAAGTAGTCAATGCAACTGTTAATGGAACAACTATGAATATTCAAAAAACATTGTTGAATGGCGATAAAGGCTATATGGAATCACAAGGTCAAAAACATGTGATGACTCCGGAAGAATTGACTGAAAATAAAGAACAAGCCGACATTCAAGCAGAACTACATCCTGAAAAATATCCGGCGAAACGTACCGTAAAAGGTATCGTTGCAGTAAATGGTGCTGATGCTTATGTTGTAGAAGCAGAAGATGCTAAGGGTAAAAAAAGTACTGAATTCTATGATGTGGCTACCGGATTTATTGTAAAGCAAATTGGTGCAGGCGAAGGTGGCAATCCTGGTCAAGTAACTGAATTTACTGATTATCAGGAAGTGCCTGGTTCTAATGGTTATAAGATGCCATACACTGTAAAATTTATGGGTGCTGAATTCAAAATACAATCTGTAGATATCAATAAAGGAATCTCTGATAAAGAGTTTGAATAAATAGGATCATAATTATTTATAAAAAATGCCGCCACTAAATATCTAGTGGCGGCATTTTTTATAAATGAATTGAATGAATAAGAATTAACAGGAATACATTTGATAAACCAATACTAAAAATTTAACTACCCATTTTTACAATCGTTTTAAATTCTTGTGGTGTAACTGCACAAACAGATAATCGCCCTTGGCGTATGAGCGACAATCCTTCGAGTTCTGGTTCTTGTTTCATTGCTGCCAATGTTACCGCTTTTTTAAGTTGTTTTAATGGTTTTAAATCAACTACAACCCAATTGGCGTCTTCTGTAGTTGGATCTTGATATGCACTCGTTACAACCTCTGCAATGCCTACTACACATAGTCCCTCATTGCTATGATAAAAAAGCACATGGTCTCCTACAGCCATTGAGCGCATGTTATTGCGTGCTTGATAGTTGCGTACGCCATTCCAAAAAGTTTGACCCTCTTTTACAAAATCGTCCCAGCTATATTTGAAAGGTTCTGATTTTACCAACCAATATTGTTTTGCCATTGTTTATCTTAAAATTTGCTATTCAAAATTTTCTTTAAAAAGGCGCTTCTTCATCTAATGGGTCAACACTAAATGAGCCACCTAATTTATTTCCTTTGTTTGTATCATTGTTTAAATCATCACTATCCCAATTTACATTATTCGCTTTAGATGGCATCGTTTGAAATCCACCTTCCACAAACATCTTAGATCCGCCGAAACCACTAGTATCTCTGCGAATACCAGCCTGAGGATTGTCTTTATTCATATCAAAACTACCGAAACTATCGCCTGGTAGATCTACAAATTTTTGATACTCTTTAATAAATTGGAGCTTTACAGTATCGGTACTACCACTACGGTTTTTCGCAATGTGGATATGAGTTTCTCCTTCGATAGTTTCACCCATTTCGTTATTATTCACCCCATAATATTCAGGTCTATACAAGAACATAACCATGTCTGCATCCTGCTCAATCGCACCGGACTCTCGAAGATCACTCAATTGAGGAACTTTCGATTCTTTTCGTGATTCTACAGAACGATTCAATTGTGATAAGGCAATGATTGGTATTGCCAATTCTTTAGCAAGGGATTTTAAATCACGCGAAATTTTACTGATTTCCTGTTCACGATTTCCTGGTCCAGTACTATTTCCTCCGCTCATCAATTGGAGATAGTCAATCACAATCATTTGTATATCGTGGCGTTGCTTTAGTCGTCGAGCCTTTGCTCTGAGCTCAAAAATGTTAAGTGCAGCCTGGTCATCTAAGAAGATAGGCATGGAAGCTAATTTGTGCATGCGTTGAGTCAATTGTACAAATTCATGTTCTTCCATTCGTCCTTTAGTGATGGCATCCATACTGACTTCAGTTACCGCCGAAAGCATCCTTTTTACCAATTCTCCTGCCCCCATTTCTAGTGAAAAAAATGCTACCGGATAAGGTTTATCTGAGTTCATTGCAGCATTCATTGCAAGGTTCAATGTAAATGCCGTTTTACCCACTGCTGGCCTTGCTGCCACAATAATCAAAGCGTTTTTTTGCCAACCCGCAGTTACCCTGTCTAAGTGTTTAAATCCTGTAGGAACACCGGTTACATCTGATTTGCTATTTTTTGCTTCTTCAATTTCTTTAATTGTTTGAACCATTACCTCTGTCAAACTTTTAAAGTTTTTGCGCAAATGTTTATCAGTAATTTCATAGAGTCCGGATTCGGCTTTGTCTAGTAAATCGAATACATCCGTACTGTCTTCATAAGCATCACCAATCACTTCTCCAGATATTCTAATTAATTCACGTTGGATGAATTTTTCCATCACAATACGTGCATGAGCCTCTACGTGTGCACTCGATACCACATTCATAGTAAGTCGAGTCAGGTAATATGCACCGCCAATAATTTCGAGTTCGTCACTTTTTCTAAGCTCTTCAGTTACCGTAAGCAAATCGACAGGCATCCCTTTGTCAAATAATCTTCGGATGGCAGCGTATATTTTTTGATTGGCATTTACATAGAAACAATCTTCGCTTTGGATAATTTCCAAAACTTCAGCCATTTTATCTTTTTCGAGCATAATGGCACCTAGTACTGCCTCCTCTAGTTCTGGAGATTGAGGTGGTATTTTACCATATACTAATGATGATAAGTCAGTTTTGTTTTTGCGTACATTACTAAAGTCTTTTTTTATGTTTACAGCCATTTGTTATGCTTCTTTATTCTTTATTAAATTATGATGGTGCCAATTTTTTGTGTCGTTTTCAATAATTAAAAAGTTGTGCGGGGCGGCTAAATTAGACCTGAATTTTATAGTAACGAAAAAAAATCTGTACAATAATTGTTAGACAGGCTGGAATGCTTTTACAGCAGCGGATCACAGGTTATCAACATAAATTTAAGCTATAAATGAAAGTTGTGCACAAAAATGTTTCTTTTCCACGTATAATTAACAACAATTCCACATTTGAGTGTTGGTAAGTGATTTGTTAATACATGTTTTGGATTCATGGCTATTTGCTATTATGATGCGTTATCTTTGGCAAAATTTTTCAGATTTAAATGACAATATCATATAACTGGCTGCATCAATATTTACCCATAAAATTATCTGTTGAAGAGTTAAGTAATATACTTACCTCTATTGGCCTAGAAGTAGAAGGAACTGAAACCGTAGAAGCAATAAAAGGAGGTTTACAAGGACTAGTAATAGGTCAGGTACTAACTTGTGAGCAACATCCTAATGCAGATAAATTAAAAATGACTACTGTCGATGTTGGGACGGAACAGGTATTGAAAATTGTTTGTGGTGCTGCGAATGTGTCTGCCGGCCAAAAGGTAGTAGTAGCGACAGTAGGGACAACAGTTCATCCAATAAATGGTGCTGCTTTTCAAATCAAAAAAGCAAAAATTAGAGGTGAAGAAAGTGAGGGTATGATATGTGCAGAAGATGAAATTGGCCTTGGTGAAAATCATGACGGTATAATTGTATTACCTGAGGATGTAACAGTAGGAACACTTGCCGCAACATATTTTAATGTGGCATCTGCAGATACTGCTCTCTACATTGGCCTTACACCTAACCGTAGCGATGCAATGAGCCATATCGGTGTAGCGCGCGATGTATGTGCATATTTATCACACCATAGAGGTGCAACTTTCGAGGTGATTTTACCAGTTGCTTTAGATATTTTTTCTGAGGTAAAGCAAGATCTTATTTCTGTATCGATAGATGAAGATGCAGCACCTGCATGTCTTCGATATTCAGGTATCAGTATTGAAGGTGTAACAATCGGAGATTCGCCTGATTGGTTGAAAAAAGCGCTTCAGACAATTGGTCTCCGCTCTATCAATAATGTTGTCGATATAAGTAACTTCGTATTGCATGAATATGGGCAGCCATTACATGCATTTGATGCGGCTAAAATAGCCGGGAATAAAATTCGAGTGGGTTTTTTACCTGAAGGAACCAACTTCATTACACTTGATGAACAGACAAGAAAGTTATTTGCAGAAGACCTGATGATATGTGATGCAGAAAAAGGGTTGTGTATTGCAGGAGTATTTGGTGGTAACAACAGTGGGGTTACTAGTAATACGACTGATATATTTCTGGAGAGTGCCTATTTTACTGCATCTTATGTACGCAAAACATCATTGCGACATGGGTTAAGAACAGATGCCGCTACTCATTTTGAAAAGGGCGTCGATATCAATAATGTATTACCTGCACTGAAGCGTGCAGCGGCGTTAATTGTTGAAATAGCCGGAGGAAAAATTGCGTCGCAGATACAAGATATTTATCCCAAACCATTACGGCCTATTTCTGTAACGGCTAGTTATGAATATATTCAAAAGTTGAGTGGAAAACAATATTCACCAACTAGTATAAAAGGCATTTTAACGGCGCTGAATTTTGAAATAGAGCAAGAGGATCATTTAGGATTTTCCGTAAAAGTTCCATCCAATAAAAATGATATAACGCTAGCTGCGGATTTGGTTGAAGAAATATTGCGTATAGATGGATTGGACAATATTGAAATTCCACAACGTTTAAATATCTCTTTGACTAAGCCAATGATTAATGATCGGTCTCTACGTGAAAAATTGGTTGTAGAACTTTGTGGTATTGGGTTTCAGGAATTGGTTACCAATTCTATTACCAATAGCAAATATTATCCCGATAATGAGCATTTGGTAAGAATGATTAATAGTTTGACAAGTGAGTTGGATGTATTAAGACCTTCAATGTTGGAGAGTGGGCTAGAAGTCATTAATTATAATGTAAATCGTAAAAGTCAGGACTTGGCGTTGTTTGAATTTGGTAATACATATAGTAGCGATGGGGTAGGTAAATACAATGAAGCTGCTTGTCTTGCCGTTTGGATAACTGGTAATATACGCAATGCGCATTGGGCCAATAAAGCCGAATCGGCGGATTTGTTTTACATGAAAGGTGTAATAGAAAATTTGCTCAAAATTTCGGGTATTGAAAAAGTAATTTTGAATACTGAACCTGACGGAATGGTAGTGTGGAAATGGAAAAATGAGGCTTTGTGTTCGGCTTCGAAAGTATCAGCAGACAAATTGAAAACATTCGATATTAAACAAGACGTTTTTTACGCGGCGATTTATTGGCCACATTGGTTGAAAGCGATGCAGGCAAACAAAATAAAATATACTGAAGTACCTAAGTTTCCTGCTGTAAAACGCGATTTGGCTTTAGTCCTCGATAAAAAAACGACGTTCGAAGAAGTACAAAAAATCACTGGTCAGTCGAAGATAGCGGCATTGAAGGAATTTGATTTGTTTGATGTTTTTGAAAGTGAAAAATTGGGCGTTGACAAAAAATCTTATGCTATGAATTATACCTTTCAACTTGCAGACAGAACACTTACGGATACAGATATCGAACAGTACATGAATCAATTAGTAGAATCTTACAAAAATAAATTAAACGCACAAATCAGAGCCTAATGGAATTAGAATTATTATTGAAAAAAATAGATTTGCTATTAGCCCAGCACAGCAAATTGCGCGATGAAAATGGTCAATTAAAAGAAACATTGGCAAAGCATCAAAGTGAAATATCGGAATTGAACAATCAACTCTTGGATATGGAAATTCAACTAACAGATGCTAAAGAACAAAATAACAAAACAAGTGGTTTTGCGGAAAAAATTAATGGTGCAATTGCAGAAGTCGATAAAATATTGAGTTTAATAGATGGTCAATAAACAACTTTATTATTGTTGTAAAATTGTGGCTACAATGCTTTGTTTATGGAGTATTGTAGCTGCATGTAATACAGATAGATTGTCGTGCTTGGAACCGATTACACCTCAATTGAATATGCATTGTTATCAGCATGTTGACTCTAATAATACTTATATTGATACCTTGCTTCCAAACGCAAATGTTGTTTCGTTAGATATTGACTCTGCTCTGTTTTGGGATATGGGTGTAAAAGGTCAGGCTCAATTTTCAATTGTATTATCGCCATTACATGATAGCACACGTTGGGTGATTCAATCCGATTCGGCTATCACACCTATTGATACACTTACCTTTATTTATAATCGTAAACTCAATTTTGTTTCTAATGCTTGCGGATATAATTACTTATACGATTTGATACAAGTATTGAATACCCGCCACAATATTGATTCTGTATCAATCAATAATAGTGCAATAACAACAAAAGCAGGAATAGAGCATGTCAAAATATTTTTTTAGTACGATACTTTTCTTGTTACCCATAATCGTTGCGGCTCAATCAAGCAACGATTCTAGTACCATTGTGCCCCCAAAAATAGTGATGAACAGCGGGCATCAATTAAGGATCAATATAGACATCAGCAGACCCATTTATAATGCTGCATATAAAAACAAAACTAGTTACGAATTCTTGATTGACTACTATCTGCAAAATGATATCTATGCAATCGTAGAGGCCGGTTTAGGAAATTCGGATATCAACTACGACAATTTAAAATATACGTCTAACAACCCGTTCCTGCGCTTAGGAATGGATAAAGCAATATTCCCTCGTACAAAAGCGAATGATTGGGGTATGGCATTAATAGGGTTCAGGTATGGTGTTGCAATGGTCAATCGTTCTGAGGCATATTATACAACTAATGATGGCTTAGGAGAAACAACAAGTGGAACAACACCTGCCAAAAACTTTACTGCACATTGGTTTGAATTGACCGGCGGAATGCGTGTCGAATTATTTAAAAATACGTTTGCCGGCTGGAATGTCAGAGCTAAATTTATGCTGAATCCAAATTCTTTTGGAGACTTGAAACCCGCTTATATTGCGGGTTTTGGGAATGGAGATAAAGGTTCTGCTTTTGACTTTAACTTCTATGTAGGTTATGCTTTTCGTTGGGCAAAGAAAAAGGAATAATCACTTAATTTATTTAACTACATCACCAGAAAACCAGCTATGAAAATCTTAATCATTCGCTTTTCTTCTATTGGCGATATAGTGTTGACGACGCCAATAATTCGTTGTATCAAGCAACAGATGCCAGATGTACAAGTGCATTATTTGACCAAGCAATCATTTAGCAATGTGTTGATTGCAAATCCGTATATCGATAAACTCCACTATTTACAAGATGATTGGCAAGAATTAATCACATCTTTGAAAATTGAGCAATTTGATTATGTAATAGATCTTCATAATAACCTACGTACTACGCGTGTAAAGCAAGCACTAAAAACAAAAGCGTTTAGTTTCCCCAAATTAAACGTGCAAAAATGGTTGTATGTGAATTTGAAAATAAAGCTAATGCCGGATGTTAGTATTGTTGATCGTTATTTTGAAACCGTAAAAGTTTTAAATGTTCGAAACGATGGGCAGGGTCTGGATTATTTTATTCCAGAAAAGGATGAGATTACGCAAAAAGATATTCCAATGAGCCATTGGGCAGGGTATATCGGTTGCGTAGTTGGGGGCTCTTATGCAACCAAGCAACTGCCTATAGAAAGATGGAAGGACTTGTGTCAACAGTTACCTATACCCATTATACTGCTAGGAGGTCCTGAAGACCAAGCGTTTGCGGCGGAAATCGCCAGCGTTGACCCTATTAAAATTTATAACGCTTGTGGTAAATTTAACCTGAATGAATCGGCTGATTTAGTTCGGAAAGCGAAAATCATTATTTCAAATGATACAGGTCTGATGCATATTGCTGTTGCGTTCAAAAAGCCCATTATTTCACTCTGGGGAAACACAACTCCGGAGATGGGTATGTTCCCTTATTATGGTTTTAATAATTTGAAATCAAGAATTGCTCCTCAATCACTAATTATTGAAAATAATGAAATTTCATGCCGTCCTTGTAGCAAAATTGGCTATGACCGTTGCCCTAAGAAACATTTTAATTGTATGAATATATTGAATTTCAATCAAATAGATATTTTTTTGAAAAAATATCTAAAATGAGCCAACCAATTTCAGAAAAAAGTAGTCTATATTATACAGTGAATGTTAAATATTGTGGAAATTTTTTCTGACGAAATTTGCATTTTCTCTCCAAACAGAATATATTTGTTAGCATTTGATAAATATTTGAACAATGAAAAAAATTTCCTCGACCCTATTACTTTGCGTTTCTGTACTTTGTATTATGTTGGCTTCTATACAAGTGAAAGCTAACAGAGCAGCTGCAGGAGAGATTGCATGGACTTGGGTTAGCGACTCTACTTATAAGCTTACATATACCTTTTATAAGGATTGTGCAGGAGCTACAGCTGAGCCAGCATCCGTTAAATTATGTTATTATAATACTTGTAATACAGATAATGGTTCTGTGACTTTGTCTAAGACCACACCGCTATCCAGCAATGGACTTACTGTAGCTAATACTTGTGTCGGTAATGTGTCTACAAGTTGTTCTTCTCCTGCAGGTATTATTCGTGGTTATAGGGCTTGGGTTTATCAAGGAACGGTTACATTACCTTCGAGATGTGCCTCTTGGCATTTTGTAGTTTCTATAAATGCAAGAAATACAGGTATTACCAATTGGTCAGCTCCTTCTCCTACTAATAATAATTTATATGTTGAAGCAACTATGGATAATGCTAATGCACCCAATAGTTCTTCTCCGACTTTTTCATTACCTCCGATACAATATTTGTGTAGTGGTATAAATCAATCAATTCCTTATGGTGGTGTTGATCCGAATGGTGACGTGCTTTCTTATTCGTTGGTGGCACCATCAAGTGATGTAGATAACCAAACTACTTGCTTGTTTCCTCCTGCACCAAGTGCTTACACTCCAGTTGTTCCTACATCTTTACCAGGGACTCCATTTGCCTCAACTGGTTTTACAATTGATGGCACTGGTTTAATGACATTTAGACCTACTCCCGCTTTGGCGCAGCTTGCTCAAGTAGGATTGTTGGTAACAAAAACTCGTGGTACTAAAGTAATAGGTACTGTATTGAGAGATATGCAATTTGTTATTTCAAATACTTGCTCAGCACCAGTTACCAATTTTGCAGTTAACTCGGCTACATCAACTGGTGTTTTCATCTCTGCAGGAGAAGCGGTTGTTTGTCCTAATGTAGCTCATACGATATGCTTTAACCTGAAATCTACTGATAAAACAGCTCAAATTAATATTTTGGGAGACAACCATACAACTTTTTCTCCTACGGCAAGTTCTTCTACAATGTCGTCTTATTATGGTTTAGGTACTGATAGTGTAGCAGCTTGTTTTAGCTGGACTCCGGATACTACAGACGAAGCAAAATACGACCCTACATTACCAGCAGCTAATCCATTCCGTCCGAAATACTTGGTGATAAAAAGTTCAATTTGTAAAGCGGGTAATCCGCTGATATACAGATTGGATACTATACCTATTCATGTCAATATTACAGTGCATGCAAGCCCTGATGATACAATTTGTAAAGGCGAAGCGGACAGTGTAAGTGTTATTGGTGGCTATAACGTAAAGTCTGTATTTGGCTGGTACACTTATCCTGCACTTGGAACATTTGGTATCGCTTGTCCTTCATGCAGATTAACGAGTGTTGGTTATCCTGCTAGTACAACTACTTATTTAGTTACAGACAGTAGTTTGGATAATAGCTGTCATCGTATTGATTATCCTGCATTAACAACCAATCAAGACCTTACTAAAATAATAGTGGTAAATCCTAAAATTGATGCTGGACCTGATACGATTCTCTGTACTTATTCTACTTTGCAGTTGAATTCCAATTTGCTCAACCCTCAACCAGAGCTCACTTATGCTTGGAAATGGACGGCTGCACCTTGGCTTCCTTATCCAGGTAATTATTTAGATGATAGTACAATTACGACTCCAAAAATTAGTTTCCCGAATCCGGTAACACGACCAATCCCCGATTCATTGGTTTATGTATTGAAATGTACACCTTCATTAGCTCGTTGTGCCGTTGTTGATACGATTACGGTACAAATTCTTAAAGGATTTTATATTCTTACTGGAGATTCGTTGCAAAAAAATTCGACAGGTTTTGGTTATCTAGGACGACAAAAAGGAGTAAGCGATACTGCAATTTGTAAAGGCGGTAAAGTTACATTAAACCTATGGAGAGATGATCGACTAGGTGATCGTGGTTATGATTGGGTTTGGACACCTAGTACTGGCGTAGCTCCTTCAGGAGATACGTTGTATAAAGGAATGACCCTTACGCCTACAGCTACTACTACTTATACCATTACTGCTCACAAGAATGGTTGTCCGGATAGCTCCAAACGTATTAATATTGAGGTACAACCTGTACCTACAGTGAATATTGGTCCTGATCGATCAATATGCTTTGGTGATACCATTAATGTTTTTGCAACAATTGTTCCGGCGCCGGATGTGTATTCTTATAGTGATACCAGTATGCATTGGACTCCTGGAGGAGCATTTGCAGTAGCAGATACTTTCTATACTTATTTTACAGGCTATCTATCTCAAAAAGTTGCATTTACAGTTAAAACAACTGCAGGATGTATGGGTACAGATACTGCTATATATACTGTTCAACCAAGAAAATTCCTGACGGTTAGCAATGATACTTCAATATGTCCTGGAGATAAAATTAAATTGACTGTTGATGGTGGTTCACTATTGCAATCATTCTCTTGGTTCCCAAAGATAAATATTGATACGCCTACATCATTAACTCCTTATGTATGGCCTGTTGCTACTACTAATTATGTAGTTACGGCAGTTGATAGTAATCGTTGTATTGATTCTGCAATTGTTAAGGTTACTGTACTCCCACATGCTGTTATTTATTTACCGGATAGCGTTACCTTATTCCCTGGCGATATTTATCAAATGAATCCTGAAAGTAATTGCTTGTATTTTAGCTGGTTCCCTGGTTTAGGTTTGGATTATACCGACATCGCGAATCCGAAAGCTAGCCCTGCAACAGATACTCGTTACTATATTACAGGTCATACACAATTGGGTTGTACTGTAAAAGATTCAATTGACGTATTTGTAGCTCCGGATTCTTATATTGATATGCCTAATGCGTTTGTTCCCGGCCATGGTGAAAATGGTACTTATAGCGCGGTTCATTTGGGCAATGTAACACTTACATCATTCCAAATCTACAACCGTTGGGGTAGTAAAATGTTTGAAACAAAAGATATTAATCAAGGATGGGATGGAACATTTGGAGGTAAGCCACAGCCAATGGGTGTTTACGTTTATACTATAGAAGCAGTAACTGCTAGTGGTAAAAAGATTGTAAAACAAGGAAACCTAACCTTAATTAGATAAGGATCGTCATAATTCAAAAAAGTAGTCAAAAAATAAATTAAAATATCATGAAAATAACAGCTAAACCAAGGCATTTTTTCAAAACGCTGCTCTTGAGCATGCTCCTGATATGTTCTGGAGTATTCTCTTCTCGTGCATCGCATTATGCGGCCGTTGATATGTATGTCGATTTTATTGGTTCAAGTGCCACCGATTATACCTATAATGTAACACTTGTCATTTTTAAAGCGTGTGACGTTGCTGGTAGTCCGGACTTACCAACTACAACTAATGTTTATTATTATACACCCTCTGGTTGTAGTGGTTGCGGCACTCTTACACTGACTGCTCCTATAATTGATACCGTAGATAATCTTTGCGATACATTCAAGCCTCATAATTCTTGCCATGATTTAGCTAATTTTGGAATTGGCTTGTATGGTTTTGTAAGACATACATTTACAAAGACAATTACGTTGCCCAAAGCTTGTACGGATTGGACATTTTCGTGGACAGATGGTGCACGAAATGCTGCAATCAAAAATTTAGTGTGCTGCGATAATATTTATGTTGATTGTGGTATCAATAATATACATACAGCAGCTGTTAACAGTCCGCGTTTTTTAGTTGATCCAATACCGTATGTATGTGTCAATAATCCTGCGGTTATTAATAATGGTCCGTATGATCCGGATTTAGATTCGATAGTAACGGTTAATACTGCTCCAAGAGGATCGGGTCCTAATTGCCCTTCTTATACGGCTGGATATACTAATGTTACAAATTCTCCAGGTTATTCACTTACTTATCCGATTGATGTATTAGCATCAGATCCTTATGCTGTGGATCCTAATACAGGAACCTCAACTTTTACACCTACAGTAACTGGTAAATATGTTTTAGCATATAGATTATTTAAGTATGATCACAATACAGGAGAATTATTAGGTTTTACAACGCGTGATGTACAAATAAATGTAATTGGTTGTGTGGCTCCTCCTCCGGTTACCGATTCATTTCCTACTAGTGTTTCTGGCGCTTATTATGATAGTCTAGGCTCTATATTGGTTGCATGTCCGGGAACTCCATTTCATTTTGATATTGGAGCAACAACATTTTCATCAAAAGGTCATATTTTTTCAAATTGGGATTTAAGTCTATTATCCGGTGCAACTTATTCAACTACAGGAGAAGGTTCTAGCAGAGTTGTTGGTACGCTTTATTGGACACCAACCAAAGCAGATGTTGGATATAGAACAATTAAATTAAAATTCAAGGATTCTTCTTGTGCTGCAGGTCAACCAATTATCTTGACTAAGTACTATATTTTGAGAATCCGTGTATTGCCAGCTGTAGATGCTGGTAAAGATGGCGTGTATTGCCCTCCGTCTGGTGCTGGTTGGAAAATGAGGACAGTAACAGATCCTACTTCAACCTATAAATGGATTTCAATTGCAGGTTCTCCAACTACTCCTCCTCCATATATGGATTATGATACATTGGGTAATGCAACGGTTAAACCAGCAGTCAATTCTACTTATGTAGTAACAGGAACAAGTTTATATGGTCCTTACCGTTGTGCTACTAAAGATACAGTGAATGTGGTGATCAAAAAACCATTAATAACAGTAAATGCAGGTCCCGATCAAACGGTATGTGCTAACAAACTTACTGTATTGAATGGTTCAGTAACGCCAACATCTTCAGTAGCATTAATTAAATGGACTCCAAATTCAAGTTTGAATGACTCTACAATAGCTACACCTACAGCTAAGCCTTATGCAACCACTAATTATGTATTGTATGCTGAGGATGTAAATGGTTGTGGTTATGCAGATACAACGAAGTTGATTGTTGACGGGATTCAACCAAATATTGCTCCTTTTGCGTCTAGAGACACAGTTTGTCCTAAAGGATTTGCTCAATTATATTCAAACATAAGTTTGCAATCATGTGGTTTAGCTCAAAATTCATGTGTCGGAGGAATTCCTGTCGATAAAATATTAGGTACAGATGTGATACCTTCTACAGATCCGAGCCCTTTCTTTATGTTTACTAATTCTGGAGGAGAGCGTATGCAGATTATTTATCGTAGAGATGAATTGAAAGCATTGGGTATTGAAGCAGGCTTCATTAATTCTATGTCATTTAATTTACCTGCTAAAAATACTACAGACTCTTTCTACAAATTTAGTATCAAAATGGCATGTACTACTGACGACTATTTATCAGGTAGTACAATGAGTAGTTATCCGGGAACTTCTGAAGTGTTTAACTCTAAAGCGGTCGGAACTATTAAAGGATGGAATGAGTTTGATTTTCCAGTTCCTTATTATTGGGACGGTAATAATAGCATAGTAGTAGAGTTATGCTGGAGCAAAGTATATGGTACATACGGAGGTTCTGCTGATCCTGTGTATTCAAGCAACACAACTTACACTAGTGTTAAATATATAGGTTCTTATGCTCTTGCTTCACCTTCGATGGGAGATGGTTGTTCACTTTCTTCGACCGTTCCTTTATTGGCATCATCAAGACCTAATACAAAATTCAATGTTTGTATTGCTCCTGCTATATTCAAATATGCTTGGACACCTACTACATATTTAACTCATCCAGATTCTGCAAATACAAACGTTGTGGATATAGATGCAGATGAAAATTATGCAATCAAGGTAACATCATTATCTAATCCTTCTTGTTTTTCAACAGGTGTGGTACCCTTGAGAGTTGATCGCACTAATAGTGTAACTGCATTGTTGGCTAGTCCCTATATTGTTTGTCGCCCTGGTTATGTGACATTGGATGCACAGGGTAATGGACCAAAACCATTACGTAATTTGCCATGTAGTGCGAGCAATCCTCCTATTGTTTGCAATACACCAACAAATATTATCGTTGCTAACCCAAGCATTAATGGAAGCTTGGGAGGTGAAACAATTAATCAACCATTTAATGGCACTTATACAACTGCTCATACGCAGTACATTATTCCAAAAGCCGCATTGGTAAATGGAAAGATGAGTTCTGGTACAATAAAAGGTTTGTCTTTGGATATTGTTGGCGGAGTTGCGACTTCGTTTAATAATTTGAAAATCTCATTGATGTGCGTTGATTTAACCCAATTCCCAAGTACTGCGCCAATAAGCCTAGAAACAGGAGCGATCTTAGTTTATAGCAGAGCGTCTGAAATATTCTCTACGGGGTCACATCCATTTGTATTAGATCAATATTATAATTGGGATACTACTAAAAACTTGCTTGTAGATATTTGTTACTCTGGCGGTGTTGCTGGCGGTAGTCCAATAGTGAACTCATACAAAACACCTGGATTCAATTTGATGGCTAAAGCTTACGCTACTTCTGGTGATGTGTGCTTGAACCCAAGTATTGAAACTGGTCCTTATTCCGCTCAATATTTACCAAACTTTACGGTAAGCTTCTGTCCTGCCGGTGATACAGATTTCAGTTATCATTGGACACCTGGAGCTTTTGTACAAGATACAACTAATAAAAGTCCAATTGTTTATGTAGATTCAACTAGAAAGGTTTATGTATCTACTGCTGGTCGTAATGGTTGTCCTGTAAATGATTCGATATTATTGTTTGTTCCAGAACAAAGAAGATATATTACGCATGATACATTCATTTGTCTTCATGAGTCAATTAACTTAAAAGCGTTTAACGGAACAAAAACGGTTTGGTTTGAAGGTGCAGGTTATGGTAAACCGACTACATTGTCATGCGACACATGTGATATAACAATAGCTAAGCCATCTACAACTACGGATTATTATGCAGCTGTAACAGATGAATACGGATGTACAGATACATTTAAAGTCAATTTGTTTGTAAAATCACTGCCTTCTGTATCTATCACTAACAATGACACTACTATTAAATATGGTAATAGCGTAATGCTCAATGCATTTGGTGGTACTCAGTACAATTGGTATCCTATAACTGGGTTGAGTAATCCAAATATAGTAAACCCAATAGCTAAACCATTAATCACTACTGTTTACACAGTAATTGGTTTAGGTATGAATGGCTGCCGTAATACGGATAGTGTTAAGGTAACTATTAATTACCGCAGTCCATTAGGTATTCCATCAGCATTCTCACCAAATGGTGACGGTAAAAACGATGTATTTAAAATAGTAGGTGTTACGTTCCAAACTTTGATGGAATTCCGAGTATATAATCGTTGGGGTCAAGAAGTGTTTAACACCACTGACATCAATGGTGGTTGGGATGGAACATTCAAAGGACAACCTCAAGATATGGGTGTTTATAATTACATCATACGCGTAGGTTATCCTGATGGATATACTGAAACATACAAAGGTGATGTAACTATTATCAGATAGAAATTGAAATAGAAAATTACAAAAAAAGCGCCTCGGTTTCGGGGCGCTTTTTTATTGGCTAAAAGATTAGCAATTAATAAAATATCTACTTACTTTTGCTACATATTAAAGGATCTGGATGTACCAAAAGATATTAAAAAAAGAGGCAAAAGTAGCTCTCGTTGGTTTGGGTTATGTTGGTTTGCCTATTGCCCTTGCTTTTGCTAGGAAAATTAGCGTAATAGGATTTGATATCAATGCTACCCGTATTGATATGATGCGGAATAATGTGGATCCAAGTAATGAACTTGAATCGGGCGCTTTTGATAATTGTGATATAGACTTTACCAATGATATTGATGTCTTGAGGAATGCCAACTTCTTTATTGTTGCGGTTCCTACACCGGTGGACGCTCATAATGTTCCTGATTTAACTCCTGTCTTAAGAGCATCCGAAACTCTAGGTAAAGTTATTAAAAAGGGGGATTATATAGTTTTTGAGTCTACCGTTTACCCTGGTTGCACAGAAGAGGATTGTTTGCCTGTGATTGAACAGGTTTCAGGTCTTAAAGCAGGGATTGACTTTAAGTACGGATATTCTCCTGAACGTATTAATCCGGGTGACAAGGTGCATACGCTAGAGAATGTCGTGAAAGTCGTTTCGGGTTCCGATGCAGAAGCGTTGGATATAATTGCAAAAACATACGAGCTGGTAGTGACAGCAGGTGTTCATAGAGCATCTTCAGTAAAAGTGGCAGAGGCTGCTAAAATAATAGAAAATACACAGCGCGATTTGAATATCGCTTTGATGAATGAATTGTCTATCATTTTCGATAAAATGAATATCAATACATACGAGGTATTGGAGGCCGCAGGAACAAAATGGAATTTTCTAAAATTCTATCCTGGATTAGTTGGCGGTCATTGTATTGGAGTCGATCCATATTATTTAACCTACAAATCTGCGCAACTAGGATATAATTCTAGAGTGATACTTTCTGGTCGTACAATCAATGATGAGATGGCTGCGTATGTAGCTAAGAAAACAGTACAGGCAATTATAAAATCTGGTGCAAACATCAGTCAATCTAAAGTTCTTATTATGGGTTGTACTTTTAAGGAAAACGTATCTGATATTCGTAATTCAAAAGTTGCTGATGTTGTAAAGGAATTACAGGGTTATAATGTTACTGTACATGTTACGGATACTCATGCAGACACTCAGGAGCTACAACACGAATATGGTTTTGGGCTAGAGCAAAATATTGGTAATGATTATGATGCTGTAATTATAGCTGTAAACCATGAGTCATACGCACAGTTTGATGAATCTTATTTTAAATCGATAACAAAGCCGAATGCATTAATCGTAGATTTGAAAGGAGTATTCAGAAATAAAATTACACAATTAAAATATTGGAGTCTTTAATCAATGTCTGTTTTTCATACAAAGGATATTAGCCAAAGTTCATTTCTCATAACTGGCGGAGCTGGTTTTATCGGCTCCCATATTGTTGATTATTTACTGACACATGGTGCGAAAAAAGTTCGTGTTTTAGATAATCTGGCTACAGGATTACAATCAAATGTGGACCTATTTACTCATTATCCCAACTATGAGTTTATAAATGGAGATATTCGCGATTTTAGTACTTGCCAATCAGCTTGTATAGGAATTGATTATATAAGCCATCAGGCGGCATTGGGTTCAGTGCCTCGTTCAGTAAAAGATCCAATTGCCAGCAATGAAGTTAATGTTACTGGATTCTTGAATATGCTAACGGCAGCAAAAGATGCACAAGTGAAAGCCTTTGTTTATGCGTCATCGTCGGCGGTATATGGTGATGAACCTAATTTGCCCAAAGTAGAAGAGCGTATTGGTAATCCGCTTTCTCCTTATGCAGTTACTAAGAAAACGAATGAATTGTACGCTGATGTTTTTTTCAAATTGTATGGTTTGAAAATAATTGGCTTTAGATATTTTAATGTTTTTGGCGAACGCCAAGATCCTAATGGACCTTATGCTGCTGTAATGCCTTTATTTGTAAGCGGCATAATCAATAATACTACTGTATATATCAATGGTGATGGAGAACAAACACGCGATTTTACTTATGTAGATAACGCAGTGCAAGCCAATGTTCGTGGTATGTTAAGCGACAATCCAGATTCATATGGCCAAGTTTACAACATTGCATTTGGTGAAAAGTTCTCTGTTAATTATTTGTATAATGCGATCCGTTCACTGCTAGATATTGAACATAACGCAACTTATAGGCAAGAGCGGGAAGGCGATATCAGAAATTCATTGGCTGACATTTCTAAAGCAAAACGTTTGTTGGGGTATGACCCGCAATATAAATTTGCCGATGGATTGAAGCTGACTGTTGCATATTTTAAAAAGATATACAGCTAATTTTTATTGGCCCATTATAAATATTTCTCATTATGTCATTTGATTTAAAGCCAGATACTTGGATAGATGCATATGGGGATTACCTTTATTCTATTGCTTATTACAAAACCAGTAATGCAGAGCTTGCAAAAGATCTAGTGCAAGAAGTCTTTCTTGCAGCATTGAAAGCTAAAGACTCCTTTGAAGGAAAAAGTAGTGTTAAGACTTGGCTTACTGCCATTCTAAAAAATAAAATAATAGATCATTATAGGAAATCTGCAAATAATGATTCATTGGATGAGTATATTATTGCGACAGAAGATTCTTTCGGAAATTCTTTCTTTGATAGTGATAATTCAGGTCGCTGGAAAGAAAAAATAACGAGTAATTATATCTCTGAAAGTGCAGATGAGTACCTTTTGGGTAAAGAATTTCAACACTTTCTTAATGAATGTTTATTAAAGCTTCCTCCGAAATTGAAAATCATTTTTCTTGCGAAATATTTTGACGAACTAGATTCGGAGATTATTTGTAAGGAAAATAATATTTCATCGTCTAACTACTGGGTGATCATATACAGAGCCAAAGTTCTTTTGCGTGCTTGTCTTGAAAAAAAAGGAATGATGCATTAACGCGATGAAAAACTATTTTAGTAAAATACTTAATAATTGTGACGAAGTATCACTACATACTGTGATGGGTATTGCAGATAGGGCTTCTTTGCGTAAACGCTTGGAGTATAAGTTTCATATTTTGTTTTGTAAATGTTGTTACAATTTCAAGAAACAGTCTGAAAAAATTGATACCTCTATTGAGTCGATATTAGAAAATATTGAAAAAGAACCTCCTTTCGTTTTGCCGGAAAATTTCAAAAAAGAATTAAAAGAAAAAATAAAATAAGTTGTAAGGATTACTCATGTTGAACGTCTATTTCTGGAAATAGAATTAAACGATGAGAGTAATAAGCACAGTTTTTTTATTGTTTGTGCACTTAATAAGTGTAGCTCAAACTAATCCCGAAAACATTCGTAGGCATCAGTATAATACCCAAAGCGGTTGGGGATTGGATGCGCATGACCCTGTAAGCTATTTTTCGGGAAACCCATTAAAAGGCGATAAGAAGATATCCATAAATTATCAGGGTATCTACTATGCGTTTGCAAATGTTGCTAATCTAAATGCCTTCAAACTTGAGCCCAATAAGTACGAGCCCCAATATGGAGGCTGGTGTGCGTATGCAATGGGTTCAAATGGAGAAAAGGTGGACGTAGATCCTGAAACGTATAAAATAATAAATGGAAAACTCTATTTGTTTTATCATTCCTGGACTAATAATACGCTCACGAAGTGGAATAAAGATGAGCAACGTCTCAAAATAAGTGCAGATAAAAATTGGCTTAAATTCTTTAAATAAATTTCAAAATGAAAATTGTAAACACTTATTTTATTTGGGCTGTTCGTATTCTTACATCTCTTATTTTATTGCAAACATTATATTTCAAGTTTACTGCGCAACCTGAATCTGTTTATATCTTTAGCAAATTGGGTCTTGAGCCTTATGGTCGGATTGGTAGTGGTATTGCAGAACTTATAGCGGGGATTCTTATTCTTATTCCTCGTTATACTTGGATAGGAGCAGGGATGGCGTTGTGTGTAATTTCTGGAGCAATAGTAGCCCATCTTACAAACTTAGGAATAGAAGTGCTTGGAGATGGTGGGCAGCTTTTTTTATATGCGCTTATTGTATTTGTAGGCTCAATTATTCTTTTGTACCACCACAGAAAACAAATCCCATTCATTAATAAAATTCTTCGCTAAATGTTATTCGAAAAAACTAAACAGTTATTTGGTCAATTAGAACAAATACTTGATCAGATTACTGACGAAGAGTATTGTATGCCTATTTTAATATTTGATAATGCAACATTAGGCCAACACACACGGCATATTATTGAACATTTTCAAAGCTTAATAGAGAGTCAAAAAACGAAGAGTATTAATTATGGCTTACGAAATAGAGATATCGCTATTGAGACTGATCTTAATAGTTGCAAATGCGCGATTAATAATATTATTGATGCAATTGAAGTCCCCGATTTTGTATTGAATTTGATTCAGGACTATTTGCTTGAAACCAACAGAACGATGCATATTCCATCGTCTTATTATCGCGAAATCAATTTTAATATCGACCACTTTATTCATCATCAGGCATTACTCAAAATTGGGCTTCATTATATAAAACCTAATATTGAACTGACGCAAAATTTTGGTTACGCAGACGCTACCATAAAATATAAAATGAATGTGCACACTCAGCTATATACCTAATTCAGATGGTTTTTTTTTAGTAAACAACCGAGATGAAAGTCCATTGAGAGCTTTAGCATTTAAGCCTCAAGAGATTACTCTTTCTGGAGTGAGGGTTTTGTGTCCTATAGATGCTGAAGCGAAGGGGACTTGGATAGGAGTAAGTAATCAGAATCGTTTTGTATGCCTTATGAATGGTGCATTTCAGCTTCATCATAAAAAGGATAGTTATTCAAAGAGCAGAGGTAAGGTTGCGCTTGAGTTTTTGGTTGATGAGCATATTCTTAATTATTTCCACTCGTATGATTTTGAATTTATCGAACCCTTTACATTGATCATAATAGAAAAGAAATTCTTGTATGTTTTGCGATGGGATGGAATGAATAAGCATTTAGAAGAGCTGGATAAAAATGAAGCCTATCAATGGTCTTCAGCCACATTATATAATCAAGAAGTGGTAGCAGAAAGATTAAAATATTTCTATTCTCATTTGTCATTCTTTGAAGAGCATAATGATGCACTAGTAGGCTGGCACATGAATAGATTGGAAAATAGTCCGCCCATATTTTTAAACAAAACAACTGTAAAAACTGTAAGCATTACCACTGTTCATAAAAGTGGAGGAGTTTACGTTTTGGAATACGATGATTTTATCAACAAAAAATATACTCTTGAAATATAGTTTTCGAATGAAAAAATTGACGAGCGCGATATTGTTTTTTGTGACGCTTGCTTCTACTAAAGTGCATGCACAAGGTTGTAGTGACGCAGGGTTATGTACGATGCAACATTTGGACTTATACTCGGTTGTGCAAAAGGACAGTCAGATTTTTAAAAATGATTTTTCGATTGGAATAGCTACTGGTATTGGCGATGATTATAATTCAATTACGACTCCATATTTTTCTTATGGTCATGATTTTTCTAAAAGGTTTTCTCTTGTATCGAAAATTGTAGGCAGTGTAATTGCAGGGAACAAAGGAAATGTAATGGGGCTTGGGGATATTTATGAATCGGTGTCATTTAAAATTTTTAATCATAAAAGTGAGCAGACCTTTTTCTTAGCGGGCTTGAAACTGCCGTTTAATAATAGTGATAAGAGTTATCACGGTCAAGTTCTTCCTCTTTCCTACCAAACGAGCCTTGGAACGATTGATTTGATTATGGGTGTAAAAATATCACTGGCACATTTTGACTTCAATGCTTTGGTGCAAATACCAGTTGCACAATATAATAGAAATACATTTTTCGCTCGAGCGGCTGATACAATTGATTTCGCCTCTACGAATTTATTCAGACGTAAATCTGACTTGTTGTTGAGTGGTACTTATTACTTGTTTAATAAAAGAAAAGATTGGAAATTTTCTAGTGGAATATTGGGCATTTACCATTTGGGTAATGATTCTTACGCGGATGTATTGAGTAATAGAATAGAAATTTTAGGCTCTGAGGGGTTGACTTTGAATGCAGTAGTCGGAGCATCTCATTATTTTAAAGACGCTGACCGCTATTATACACTGAGCTTAGCTGCTCCGTTTGTAGTTCGTGATATTCGCCCTGATGGCTTGACGCGTGCTTTTGTGGCCACATTTGATTATCATTTTAAGTTTTAGTTTGTCATGTTTAAAAAGATTATAAAGACCAAGGCATTGCTGATTAAATTATTTAACTGGGAATATTGGCCAACGTATATTGTTTATTTCCCACTGTCTATCTATTATCTTTATTTAGCAGCGAAGGCTAAGTCCTTTTTCTTTTTTTCCGCTTCCAATCCGAGTATAGAAACAGGAGGAATGTTTTTTGAATCAAAATGGAAAATATTCAAATTGATACCGAAAGAATACTATCCTACTACTATATTTATTTCGGAGCGAAATCCAATTGCTCAAACTTTAGCTGCAATTGATGGAGCAAATATTACTTATCCATTTATCGCTAAACCGGATAGGGGAGAGCGTGGATGGGCAGTACAGAAAATAAATAATCATGATGAACTTATTTATTATATCGCCAATAATAGGGTGGATTTTTTGATACAGAAATTTATCGATTTCCCTATTGAACTCAGTGTATTTTATTACAGAAATCCAAGAATTGCTAATGGTGTTGTTTCTTCTGTGACATTTAAGGAATTGCTTAATGTGGTTGGCGATGGTCAGACTACTTTGCGAAGTCTGATTATGCAAAATCCGCGAGCTTTATTACAGTTTGATGTCCTTGAGAAAATTTATGTGACGGAAATGGATATCATTTTGAAAGATGGAGAGAAAAAAGTATTAGTGCCTTATGGCAATCATTGCAGAGGGGCTATGTTCTTAGATTATAACCACATTATAGATGAGCAATTGAATGATACTTTTGATCAGATCAGTAAAAGCATCAAAGGGTTCTATTATGGCAGGTATGATATTAAGTGCAATAGTATTGAGGAATTGAAATTAGGAATTAATTTTTCAATTGTTGAATTAAATGGTGCTGGTGCAGAACCTGCACATATTTATCAGCCTAATTATTCTTTTTTCAAAGCGCAGCGGGATATCTTCAAACACTATTCAATGCTATGTGCTATTAGTATGGAAAACGCTAAAACGGGTACGGAATATCTTACGTTTAAAAGTTTTAGGGCTATGCAGGCTGAACAGAAAATCTATAAGAGCAAAGTGAATGTGTTATGATAATTGCTGGTATATTAATTGGTTTTTGGGGCTATTTGATGGTTGGGAATATTAATCTGTCTATTGTTGAATTGTCAACTCATGAGGTTAAGCAAAAATTGATACAATTTATAACGTTCACAATTTTATTTGAGTCGCTATATTGTTTTGTAACATTATACTGTTTACAATTATTAATGGCTTTCCCAACGATAATTCATATTGCACGATACGCTTCTGTTGTTTTTCTATTTTTTATTGGATTTTGGAGTATTTTAGAAAAAAACAATTCAGCTGTTCCCTTCCATGCAAATATTGTTCGCCGTGGTTATTGGTCGATGATTATACATCCGCAGCAAATTTCTTTTTGGTTTTTTTGGGGTATTATTTTGATACAAAAAGGAGTGCTGCATATTGATGTCTTTTCTGTTTTTTTATTTACAATTGCGAATGCAATTGGTGTGTTTTTAATACTCTTATGTTATGCGTGCTACGGTAAAAAAATATTTTTTTATTTAAACCTAAACCGAAAACAGCTGAAATTTTTTGTAGGAATTATATGCATTTCCTCGGCATTATTACTTTTGCGTACAATGTTCTGTTTTTGAGACTATTACTAAATGCACTAATTTCGGCGCAATAGTTTTGTATCTTCTTATTATCTTATTTCATGAAAGCACTTATTCAACGCGTCGCTCAAGCTAGTGTTTCTATTGATGCAAAAATACACAGTAATATTTCAAAAGGTTTTTTGGTGCTATTGGGTATAGAAATTCAAGACACACAAGAAGATGCTGATTGGCTTTGTAATAAAATAATAGGTTTGCGAATTTTTGCTGACGAGCAGGGGCTGATGAATAAATCATTAAAAGATATTGATGGTGAAATCCTATTAGTGAGTCAGTTTACACTTATAGCATCTTATAAAAAAGGTAATAGACCCTCATTTATTAATGCAGCCCGACCTGATCACGCGATCCCTTTATATGAATACTGTATGCTGGAGCTAAGTTCGCTATTGAACAAAACGATTCATACTGGTATTTTTGGTACAGATATGCAAGTGGCTCTTGTCAATGATGGCCCTGTAACAATAATGTTGGACACTAAAAATAAGACGTAATTTATAATGTTAGACGATACACATTTTATGAAAGAGGCTTTGCGCTTAGCACAAAATGCTTATAATGCAGGTGAGGTTCCGGTAGGTGCAATTGTTGTATGGAACGAAAAAATTATTGGCCGGGGTAGCAACCAAGTAGAACAATTATCTGACAGTACCGCTCACGCAGAAATGATTGCGATAACAGCTGCGTGCAACACTATCGGTGCGAAATATCTGATGGAAGCAACTATTTATGTTACATTAGAGCCCTGTTTGATGTGTGCGGGGGCGCTATATTGGAGCAAGGTTGGGCGTATTGTTTTTGGTGCATCTGACCCCAAAAATGGCTATAAAAAGTCTGTCGGCACTCAAAACCCATTCCACCCTAAAGCATCTATATCGTATGGTATTCTTGAGCACGAATGTGCTCAGTTAATGAAAGATTTCTTTGCTGCAAGAAGATAATTATTTAAGTGCTTCCATTATTTCTTTTGATGTTAAGGTAACGGGTATTGTGCTGTCATTACTCATTACGAGTACATTTCGAGCTCCAATATAGGAAAGTATGTGTCGTTTATTGACCATATAGGATTTGTGTACTTTGAAAAAATCGGCATTGTGTTCCATAAGCGTATCTATGTGTTTCATATTGCGGCTTGATGTAATTTTATTTCCATTGCTCAAGTGTAAAATGCAATAGCTCCCATCGGCTTCTAAATATAATATGTCATCGATTTTGATAATCTGCCATCCATTTCGATCAGAAATAATAATTCGTTTTTGACTTTCATTATTATCTGCTAATTCTTTTATTACACTAGATATTGCTTTAATAGAGCTTGTCCTTCTTCTTTTAAGAACTTTGTCCACAGCTTTTTTTAAATCGGACATGGATATGGGCTTGAGCAAATAATCTATTGCTTCATACTCAAATGCCTTGAGTGCAAAATTGTCGAATGCAGTTACAAATATGGGTTGTATATAGATATTATCTCTAATGCTATCCAATACATCGAAGCCGCTTTTACCGTCACGTAGATTGATATCGATAAACAAAATGTCTGCATTATTGGTTTGCAGGATATTTACGGCATCGTTGTAATTACTCGCTTCTGCTACTATCTCGGCCTGATTGGGATACAGCATTAATAGGAAGTCTTTAATGTTTTCTATTACCGACAATTCATCGTCTACTATTATTACTTTAAATGGTTCTTGCATAGTTTGTTATTTTTATTTGGTAAATGGAGCTGAAGTAAGTGGTAATATTATTTGTACATGGGCACCAATATTGTTGTTCTCAAAAAGGATAGAACCTATACCTGTTTCTGTTTTTAAAATAGCAATTCTTTCTTTTATTAAACCCATGCCCCTGTTATTTCTAGGTTTAAAATTATCAGGGAATCCATTACCTTCATCTTGTACGTCTATGATGATCTGTTTATTTATTTTATCGATATCAATAGTCAATTGGATCGTTTTTTTTTCTTTACTGCTATTATTATTGATACCATGGTCTATCGCATTTTCAATGAGGGGCTGAATGATCATTGGAGGTATATATATAGAATCGAGACAGGTTTTTTCCGGAATCTTCATTTCAAAAGAGAATCCATTTGAAAATCGCACTTGTTGTATATAAACATATTGGTTTAAGAATTCAATTTCTTTGCTGAGTGGTATATATTTTTTATCGAAAATGGTAATCGCATTGCGCATAAGCTGACTGAACTGTTCTATATATAACAAAGATCCTGTAGTGTTTTTTTTGAGAATCAGGCTTTGTAATGGATTAAAGGCATTGAAGATAAAATGAGGCTTGAGTCTTGAAAGCAATAATTTGTTTTTAAGCATCAATAAAGTGTTCTTATTTCTTAGTTTCAAATAACGTTGTCGTTCAATATTTTTTACCACTTTATAGGTGGTAAAAATGAGCAGAATGAAAGCTAATACTGCACTTAAAATCTGAACCCAAATCTGTTGCCACCAAAGTGGCAGAATAGAGATCCGGTGTTTTTGAATACTTTTCCACCCTAATTGTTTACTACTGATTTCTACTAATAACGTATATATACCTGGGCTTGGTTTTGCAATACTAAGTTCCTGATTGTTGAGTTTGCTCGGCTTCAGTAATTGAATGCCATTTTCGTTTTCCAACCACCACTTTATTTCGTAATTATGTCCTACAAAGTCGAGTACATCTAATCTGTAATTAAGTAGCAAGTTTTTGTCATAACGTGCTATAGTGTTCTTAGCTAAAAAGTTGGTGATACTGCTGTCAATATTGATAATGTGAAAGGGTGGTGCAGAGGTTGTATTGGTCAACTGTGTTGTTGATGGGTTAAGTACAATAATCCCTTTTGTTGTTCCAATATATATCTTACCATTATTCAATGCAAAGCAATTTAAGTTCATGCCATTAGGAAGTTCGCTATTGCGATATAATGTTTGTGTTTCAAAAGTTTTGCTATTTATTTGTTCAAGTGTACTTTCGGTAAGCAGATAATAAAATTTTTCGCCGTCCCAATCTATTTGTTGACAGAAGTTGCTTCCGTTAAGTTGTAACTTGTTAACCCTTAGTGTGTTTTTTTCTGTTGTTCCAATCCATAGGCCATTAGTAGTTCCTATAAGAATATGATTCCCCAAATTCCTCAACATTAATATACGTTCATCTTGAAGCGGACCTTTTATTTTTTGTGTATCCAAATAAAGTCCCCTTGTTGAGCCAAAGTAATACAGACCATTCTTATTGCTAGTGCAAAAAGTATTTGAGGTGATCTGCGTATTGGTATTAATAGCTTTTGTGCTATCGTTTAGTGGAACGATTAGATAGTTATAATATTTTTGTTTTGCATAAACAGTGTTGTTATTAATGTAACAATCTTTTATAGATCCAGGGTTATAAATAGTTGATTTTTTTGTTTTAGAATCGAAGGCATAACCCACATCTGTAAAGAGGTAATGTTTTTGCGACTTTGTTTTGTAGAATAATTTAACCGGAATTTTATTAATGCCAGTGTCTGCACAATACCTTGTTATTGATCCGTCATTAATGAACTCATCCACAATTGGTAAATTGTATCCAATGTACATTGAGCCATCTTGAAAGCCTATGTAATGAACGTCAGAACTAAAAAAAATGTTTCGTTCGTTTAGTGGGTAATATACTTCTTTTTTTTGTTGTTGCGGAAATAGGTACAAGCCACTAGTAGTTGAACTCATCAATACATTGCCCTGTAAGTCTATGCCCATAGACCCGAAACGAATCCCATTAAGTGTATGATCAATATTTTTATTTACGTTTTCTGCAGGCTTATTTATATCTGATATAAATTGTAATTCGCCTTTTTGCCAACTTATCCATAAACTATTTCCATTGAATATGTAACTAAAAATATAGTTCCCTGCTTTTAGCTTGTTTTTGTCTTCAAATATTTTTTTGAACGCCCCATTTTTATTAAGATAAATGCTACAGCCTATACCAAAACTCGAATCATAAAAAATAAGGTTATGTGCATAATGTATTATTTCAGATTGAGTTTGTTCATTAGTAATAGCATTGTCCAATCCGTATTTTTTTATAATAATATTATATAATAAGACTCCACCTGAGCTAGGCAAAATCCAGGGTTCTAAATAGGTTAGTGTGGAAAGAAATGTGGCGCGTTTGAAACATAAAGAGCTTCCATTGAAGCGAATAAAATAGGTGCTATCTCCAGCGCGGATACAATAGTGATAATTATTCCCTTCCTCATCCCATGTACTATTATTCCCACGTATTAAATCTACTTTTCTTGTTTGTGTATTGATCCGAATTATTTCTCCTGCAAAGCTGCAACCTATAATAAAAATACTATCCTTTACCATTACCACTATTTCATGGTCCTTACTAGGTACTTCAAATGGAGTGAATTTTTTGCCATCATATATTAAAATACCCTTGGGGGTGCCTAGCCATATATAACCCTGTGGGTCTATAATTACATTATAACATTGTTTAAGTGTATTGTTATTGGCTTCTTTATTTCCTAATACTTTATATAATGAACCCGTTTTAGCATTACGGGGCAATGCTTGTCCGCTAGCATGAAATGACAGGCTAAGTGATAATAGTATTAGATATGTTGTAATGCGAATGTTGATAGCTCAAATAGTTGTAAATGATTCGTGTCAAAAATTATACCAAACTATAATTTTTTTAATTATAAGGTCTATTTATTATTTGATAGATGTTTTATGCAAAATAATAAAACTGTTTTACAAAATAACTATAGATGAATACAAAACGAATAGCATTTTCGCATCAATTTATTATTGTTTGGTATAGTAATTGTGCCATTTCACAAAGCAATAATTATCTGATATAAAAAAACTAAAGATGACTTATGACTATTTATTCTTATACATATATTTATTTAACTTTAATTATTCTGTTGTAGTGACTATATGTTGGCATTAGCGTGTAAATAAGCGTATTGTCAAAAAGGAAATATAATGGTGATGTTTTAACATAGCTGTGATAGTATGAAAATGATTGGAACGAGGGAAGTGGGTATCGGTCTTCCAATATACATAAGACAATGTTGAAGATATGGATGGATTGTTAAAAGTGTAAAACAAGATTGCCTTTAGCTTAAAGGGGAAATGATAATTATTATATGTGGTGCTAACGAAGGAAGAAGACGCTTCTTTAATGCTCATATACAATTTGTTTGGGTAGCATTTACTAAACATGATAAACAATTAAAAGATGGAAACTAATACGCAACAATTGCTGACCAGACTACTGAGTCTATCACTTAAAGATAGGCTTGATGTGATAGAGCGCGTGTTGCGTTCGGTGAGTAGAGAATATCAGCATGATCTTAATGATGCGATCAATGAAGTATTGTACAAAGATACTTCCACTAGAAGTATGGCAAAAAATGTTGTACTAAAATAACATCAAGTGAAAAATTAAACCCTAATTAAATTATAAAACAGTAGAATGAATATGAGAAACATTTACAAAATTCCGAACCGATATTATACAAGTTTAAGGTATGGACTAATGTCAATACTCTTGATATTGTTGCAAGTACTTAGCGTTCATGCACAAACGCTTACATCAGGATACGGAGCACCAACAACACCATTAAATGTGGCCAATGGTTCTGCTACATTTAAAGTGAAAATAATAGGCAGCGCATCGGCTTGTTCAGGTCCGAGTGCCCTCACTATTACCATGCCTACAGGTTATTTTTATGTATCCGGTTCGGCAAGTGTTACAGCGGGAACAGGAACTGTATCGGAGACCTCTGTAAGTGGTGGCACAGCAGTACTATCAGTGAGTAGTATTCCTGCATCACCGGACAGTACTGTTATTAGCTATCAGGCTTACGCAGGTTGCGGTGTTATCGGAAGCTCAGCTTCCAACCAAGTAAGCTATAGTTTAGCAGGTTGTGTAGGAACAGTGACCGCACTCAGTAATGTATTCAATGCCTTGAATGCTAAATTGAACATTATCAATATCACTAATAGTGCTTATACAGGAACAGTGGGTGATATTTATACCCGTGCTATAACCATGCGTAATGATGGATTTGGTAGCATTGACACTATTTATTTGGACGATGTGAGTGGTAATGGATTAGCGTATCAATTTGGATCAGTAACTACGAGTGTAGGTACAATAGCTTCTGTAACAACATTGCCGGGTGGATTGAACCGCTTTAAAGTAAAAGGTGTATCGCTGGCCACGGGTCAAAGTGTAACAATTACAGAGACAATGAAAATCGTCAGTTGCAGTAACCTTAATACCAACTTTGATGCTTGGTACGGACCTAATGCAGTAGAATGTACAGGTGTAAATAGTACAGGTACGGCTGGTGCTAATATAAACGGAGCATTGCAACCCAATTTAAGTATCGTTGCTAAATCTGTAAGCCAATATACTTGTATGGGGACTAACATTCCGGAGTCTGCATATTTTATTAATACAGGAACGGCATTAATGAAAAGTGTCAAAATAAATTTGGTTACAGCTTATGGCAATGGAGCACCTTTTAGCACCTATGCCTATTTCGCATCGTATCAACAAGCCGGGATTGATACATTAAGCCTCAATTATACGAAAGGAAGTGCAGGAGCACATACACATGTAGTAACTGATAGTAGTACAACTTGGATAACCCCAGATGCAAGCTTGGTGGGCAAACCCGCTAATTTGTATATTACCCTACCGGACATTGCTGCAGGAGATACGGTAGTTTTATATTGGAATGCTTATAAACCTTGTGTTAGTAATTGTATTACCGCTAGTGAGTACGATCAATATTTCACAGACCAAGAAGTGAGGTATTCATTTGCTAACAGCTGTGGTGTACTTACTTCATCGACTGCTCCTACTATTTTAGTTGGGAGTACAAACACAGGTCATGTATATGCGAAAGATGTTCCTGGCGATGTTTTCATCGGTCATGCTTATCATGCTGCTTATACTTTTGTTCAAAATCAATTTCCTCGTCCTCCTTTTTTAGCGGGCACGACCATAACTTACACATTGCAATTGCCTAAAGGTA
Organism: Bacteroidetes bacterium UBA1312; assembly: GCA_002307135.1. Taxonomy (GTDB): domain Bacteria; phylum Bacteroidota; class Bacteroidia; order Chitinophagales; family Chitinophagaceae; genus Rurimicrobium. The sequence continues at coordinate 23,589 of DBTQ01000015.1, read as the reverse complement.
CTAGGTGGACTGGCAATGTTTCTGATTATGTAGTGACTCAATTGAGCGGGGCTCCTTTACCTACTCCTGCAAGTATCAGTTACGATTCGCTAATAGCCAATAAAATCACAGTTGTTTATGTAACAACAGTTGCTGATCCTTATTACAATTTGGCAAATGCTGAAATTAGGTTTAATAATATAACCAGCAACTGTTCCGGCACAATAGGCACAACCAATAGTTTCGATTTCGCTATTTCTGCAACACAAGCAAGTTGTGGTTGTACCACTCAATATGTATGTTCGTCAATACCAGCTAATATACATTGCCCATTCCCTTGTCCACGTGGAGGAGTTATTCCCACAGATGCTTTTGCCATCCGTACCAATTATGGTGCTCCGGACAATAATAATGATGGTATTGCTGATGCCAGCGGTAGTATAGACATGACTAAAGTGAAAACTAATTATGTCATGAATGGCGATACTTTGGAACTTCATTTTGCCAACAAAATATTATACGGTACATCTAGCCCGGGCTGGCCTGCTACTAATACCTTTAAATACGGGTATATAAAAAATACGTTTGATAATATTCCATGGACAACGGATTACACACCTGCAGGAGCAAGTATATCAGTATATAATTCGGCGGGTGTATTAAGAGGTACATGCGCAAGTTTACCCTTTACTTACAATGGTGCAACAGCCACAGGGAGTGTCGATTTTAGTGCTGCCGGTATTTGTGGCATTGGAGGTGGTTATACTTATTTTGTTGATGGCGATTCTCTTGCTATAAATGTATTGTACAAAACAGTGCAACACACACAACCAGGAGGTTATAACGGACAGCAATTAATCAATATTACCAATGAATGGTATGTAAGTGATGTTATCAGTCCTACGGCAGCTGCTGATAAATATTATTGTGATATTGCCGGAGGGAACTTTACCATGTTGGGTATTTATCCTGCAAGTAATGGCGTTCAAACAATCAGTAGTACTGGTTGTGGTGAAGTAATTGCGCGGATGGATGATTTTACCGGAGTCGGTTTACAAGGGTACGCGGGTGTAAACAATTTTGTATATGAATACAGACCTACCACGTTATTTGACTCATTGAAGTTCACTTTACCTACTGGTTGGATATTGGACAGTATGTATGCGACTTATGTCTATACAAATGGAGTTGGTTTTACTGCCCAAACTGCGGCCAAAATTACGCCTGTTAGTATTGGTAGTACATACGTTTATGCGATAAAAAATAATTACGCTATTTACGGTGGTACCTGGGGGATCAGTGATGAAGGATCTAATATACTTTACCAAGCTTATATCCATCCTTCATGCAGTGCTGCAAGTGGTACGGTGTATCCTGTATTCTATATGACCCAAAGATCGGCTACGGCTACGGCATTGCCTTATGATTCTACGTACAATATTCAGGATATAGTTAATTATACTAAGCCTAATATCATTCTTGCATCTGGTAATGCTAACCAAACAGTAACGAGTTCAGGAGTAACATGGGAAGTGCAAATGTCTAATACAACTAATTATCCGGCTAGTAATGTATGGTTGGGTAAAGATGCTGGCATTAGTGGAGTTACCATTACTTCGGTTCAATTATTGACCGGTACTGGTGGCTCTGTGGTAAGCACTCTTAGCCCTGTGGGTGGTGTTTACCAATTAGGTAATTTCAATACCGTTATGTCCAATTACTATCGTATTACCGCTACTTATACGAGTTGTGTAAAAGACAGTATAAACATAGCCTATGGATTTGACTGTACCTCTTATCCTTCGAGTGTAGCATCTGCGTTATGTAAACAAGATTTGAAACTTACGGTAGTACCCCAACCAGCGGCCTTGCAACTGACGATCTTAAGCCAGCCTCCAACGACACCTATTGACCTGTGCAGCAGTTTGGACTACGAAGTACAAATACTCAACCCTGCGTTGGGCGATGCATCTACCCCTCTTACGGTAGATGTTACCCTCCCTGCTACTGGTGGAGTAGTCTATAAAACGGGCAGCTACCAACTATCGGTGCCATCGGGCAGCTATGTGAGCATCTCAGATGCCAACGTTACGGCCACATCCAGCACCATCACCTTCAGCATACCAGCTGCAAGCTTGGCAGCCCTATCCAGTACCCAAACCTATAAACTCAAATTTAGCCTACTGACTACAGCTTGTGACTTTGTAAGTGGTCAAACCCTTCGTTTCCGTCCTTTGGGCAAAAACCCCTGCGGTCAAGTCATCACAGGCACGGTGCAACAAAGCAACAAACTGACCATAATCGGTACCCCCACCAGCACCAACTCCTATACCATCACCTCCCATGCGGACTCCGTAGTGGCCTGTGGAGGAGGAGCTATCAGTACCACCTACAAATTTAAAATAATAAACCAAGGTCCAAGCTCCACCAGCACAATTGATGGCTTTGATGTGGACATGCCGAGCCCATGGCAACTCAATCCGGCATCCGTAGTTTTCAGCCACAACCCCAGCAGTGCCGCTTATAGCAGCACTGTAGGCTCTGCATACAACTTTACAAGCGGGAGCGGATTAAGCGTTGGCGACAGCATCGTCTTTACCGCAACCATCAGTGTCCCGGCATCCTCCTCCTCATCAATAGCCTGCGGCCCAAGCGACCCCATCAAAGAAAATGCAACAGTAAGCTTTACGAGTACCTGTATTATCAGTGGTACTACCTGTACCTCAAAATCAGTAGTGAGCAACAACGAAGGCACAAGCGTGCTCGTACAACGCCCTGTCTATGCCATCTCCAGCTTTACTGCCACCGCCAGTCCCGGTACATTTGGGCACCCCTTCCCTGGCGACAGCCTTCAAGGAACAATTGCCTTACAACACAGCAATACTACCTATACCGCACAAAACGTCTTGATGTCCTTCTATAACGATGTAAACAGTAATGGTATATACGATGCAGGTGATATATTGATCGGTAGTCAAACCTTTGCCGTAGCCAATACATCATCGCAGACCTTCAACTACTCCGTAAAATCAGCCATAACAGGCACCATATTTTCAGTAGTAGCCGTGGCTAATTTGGGCTGTGGCTGTAGCAACCCTCAAGCCTCCTTCAGTGGTATCATAGTATTACCCTTATTTTTTACACAAGCCAATGCGCAATCGACCTCCTGTGCTGTACACCTTAGCTGGAGCTATGGCAACAATACTGTAGCACACTATGTAATAGAACGCAGCAACAATGCGCGGATTTATAATGAAGTCGCGACACTAGACGCTAAAGCGACCTCCTACATAGATGTGACACCTGAATCGGGCAGTTGGTACTACCGCATCAAAGCCATAAACATAGATGGCACGAATACCTACAGCCCAACATTGACCGCACAAACGACCCAATGTATTGGTCATACGGTAAACATCTATCCTAATCCTGCGCAAGACCAACTACAAATCATCCTGCAAGGCACAAGTAACTCCAACAACTATGAACTAGTAGATGCATTGGGAAGAGTAGTAATGAAGGGCAGCTTAAAATCCAATACGAACAACCAAGTAGAAGTGAGCCATGTAAGTCAAGGTGTATATGTATTGCGTGTGATCATGGATGAATCTGTAACTACACAACAGTTACATATAAGAAGATAAAAATGAAATCTTTCACGGGTATTTTTATTCGTGAAAGATTTTTAAAAAAATGCACTTCGGATGGAAGTTGGGTGTAGTTGCAATTTGATTGATAACAGAGCATCTATTTAACGAATATTCGAGAAGTATCAAACAAAGTAATTACTCAATAATGATAAATATGAACAAAATGTACAAAAGACAGCATCAGTCAAACCCCAGACTGTGGTATAGGGCTAAGGTTATAGGATTATTGATGCTTTTCCTTGTGCTGCAAACACAGCGAACGGAAGCGCAGGCCATTATATCCTATCCTGTATCCGCTCAGAGCCTTACTCGTGCACTGGATACCAGTTTACTCACTGTTAAGGTAGATTTTGCCAGTTCCTGTACCGGTATTACGGCAGAGCTGCGATTCCCGTCGGGAGTTGCTTATGTGCCGGGTAGTGTTACCGCAACAGCAAGTTCCGGTGGTCTTACCATTACAGATTTAGGTGGCACTATCAGTAAACCTACATTCACGATAAGTAATGCGGCCACATCCAATAATATTACCTTTACAGTTAAGCGAGTTGCTAATTGCGGTTCGGGCTCATCCGGTAAAGACTCTGTTTATATTACAGGTTCTTGCGGTACAACGAGCGAAACTGTTGGTACAGTAAATAACTACAATATATTTTCACCATCGTTGTCTCTTACAGCCCCAACAGCTATTACAGGAGCTAATTTGGGCAGTAGTTATTCACGCACTTTTACCATAACCAATGGTGGTAACGGATGTTTGGACACCCTTCGTCTTTGTATCATACGTCCTTCGGCTAGTGTTTCTGCGGCCACTTTAAAAGTAGGTGCTGCTACCATCACACCATCTTCAACAAGTGGGGATACTTCTTTTTATAAAGTATCGGGCGCTAACTTACCTGGTGGTACAGCTGCCGGTAAAATGTGCAATGGGGAGACCGTCACTTTTACAGAAAATTTTACATTGGCCAACTGTTTAGGATTGACTACAATGTATATCGGCTCATGGGGTAGGGATCACCTCAATCCCTGCCAAAGCGTAAGTGGTTCAGCCCTTATTAATATGAGTACTGGTGTACCAAATGTATCAATGGCATTTTCGGCCCCTGCATTGACTTCTTGTAGAACAAGCCCTCGTACCATTACACTTACTGTCACCAATACAGGTTCAGCTCCGGCAAGTAATTTGGATATTGCGTTTGGTAATACCTACAACGGTTCATTGTCGCCATATTTCTCTTCTATATATGATACCGCTTCCATAACGGTAACACCGCCAACAGGTCCAACATTTCACCCTACCGTATATAATGCAGTTAATTTGAATATTGCAGGGGGCAATAATCCCTTATGCACTATAGGCAAAATTGGTTCTGTAGATTTTAATATGCCTACCGGTTTTGTATTAGGTGCGGGTCAGTCCTTTACGATTACATTTAATACGCAAGAATGTCCGGCAGGTACTTGTGCAGACATTGGGTTTAATGGTGCCTATTTCTCATCTGGTGTAAGTTATAAGGATCAGTGTGGTACTGCCAGCTATTCCTATCCGTTGGGTAGTGCTCAGAATAGTGCTACTGGGCAATTTTATTTTACTTCAGTAACGCCACAATTACCTGCGCAAGTTATTGCCGGCCATTGTTTCGATTATAAAATAGACATGGGATTACAGTCGGACGCCTTTTATTCTGCAAGCTATGTCGATTATACGATCACCTTACCAACCGGTATCAGTTTTAATACAGCATCGCTAAGCAGTGGTGCCACTACTGTTGCTGTTGCGCCAAGAGTATCAGGCAGTACCCTAACTTTTCGAGTACCTATTGCCAATGCACAGACGATGAAAATCAATTTGTGTACCAGTCTATCGAGTTGTGGTGCTAACACCATCTCATCTTCGGTAACAGCAAGCATGGACAGCAGTTGTAGTACGATACAATCTATTAAAACATGTTTTAATGGTTCGTTCGAAACGGTTTGTGGTACACCATGCCCTAGTGGTGGAGTGGTACCTTTTGATTGGGATTTTCATCGTATTACTTATGGACAGCCGGACAATAATAATGATGGATTGCCGGATGCGAGTGGTAGTGTCGATACTACACTGATAGACCGTGATCGTTATCGTCCGGGGGATGTGCTGCACAGCAGGTATAGCTCCGCCATCTACGCCAATACTATAGTGCCTTACAGCAGCTGGCCTTATGTATTTGCAGAATGGAATTTTGCCATGGGTACTTGGGCTCCGAGCGGCACAGCTACAGTAGTGATTAGACGTGCGAGTACAAGTACCACTTATACCGTTTCCGGTATTACCATTAGTACAATTACTGCAGGTACTGCTTTTAAAGCTGATTGGCATTCCAGTGCTGCTTTGCCGGGAGGATTTACTTATCTCCCAGGCGACAGCCTTTATGTATATGCTGATTTCACATTAGTAGGCAGTGTTCAGCAACAAGTTACTGGGCTGTCATATGTGTTAGGATACACTGTTCAGGATGCGGGATATAATTTTGATGCGCCAGGTATTGGCTTGTTGTCGGAAACAGTATATGCTTCACCAGTGGCTAGTCCTCCGGCGGGAGGTTTGACAGGCCCTGATCGATTTACCTGCTTCGTACCTAAGTACAATACTAATTTAATTGGGTTGTATCATTTCGTATTGTATGATGGGATTAATGCCTTGGGTGCATCAGGATGTACAGACTATGCGATTAGTTTGGGCTCATATACTCGTAAATTAGCAACTTATCAAGGAGGCAAATATTTTAATTATGAATACCGTCCGGAAACTATTCCTGATACCGTAGTGATTAATTTACCGAGTGGCTGGGATTATATTTCCCAAAACGGATTGGATTTATATTATACAACAAATGCTTTGGCAGGTGCATATTTGAATGTGCCGATGACGCCTATTGTCAGCACTTCAGCTTCGGGTACAAGGCTATTGTATGATTTTAAAGCTGCTATTGCCGGTGGAACCATTCCGCATTGGAGTACAGATGGCATGATGTACAGAATTAATACGACCTTAAGACCTAATTGTAGCACTCCTGCCACATCAATGGTCTCCTTTAATGAATATGCACATTGGGTGGATTATCCCAATGCAACAACGCCACTACATTTTAGGGATTCCATATATAGTTATATCAACTACAATGCTGGTGCTAAACCTTCCATCACCATACAAGACAATACCGGTGTAGTACAAGGTGTACAAACCCAACAATATTGGGATGTACAAATCAACAACCCTAGTTTGACAACTGCACCTTATATCTGGATGGCCTTGGAAAAATCAGCGGCATCAGGTATCAACATAGACAGTGTCGTACTCAAACCCAGCAATGTCGTACTAAGTCCATCCTCTTATGGCACGGCCAATAAATGGTACCAAGTAAGTACAACGGGTATAGCCAGTGGGGTGAGTCAGCAAGCACGCGTGTATTTTAAATACACTAGTTGCAACCTCGATAGCATACAAATGAAAGCAGGTTGGAATTGCAGCAACTATCCGAGTCCCGACCCTACAGCTTACAGTTGCTTTGTAACCAGCCAATACTTAAAAGTAAGTCCGCAACCGAGCCAGATACAAATCAGTATCAGCAAACAACCTACAAGTCCGAGTATCGCTTTGTGTACACAAGACAGTATTACAATAGTAGTGAATAGTGCTCAATCTGCCAATCTGATCAACCCACAATTGACCATCGTGCCTCCTGTGGGCTTAAATGTTGATTTACCTATCCAAATAGAATACCCATTGGGTAGTGGTATTTGGCAAAATGCGTCGGCAGTATTAAGCGGTGGCAATTACATCGTCAATCTTTCCGACCATACAGGAATCAATACTAATGGCTTACCAGGGACTGTACTTAATCCGAGTAGTGCCAATCGTCAGGCCAAAGTAAGAGTAGCTTATACCAGCAGTTGTTCATTTGTAAGTGGTAGTCTTATAGGTGTTATTAGCAATGCCAATAACACATGCGGAGGAACAGCTATTGGTAATGGCAATGGTATATCGTCCAATGCAGTGAACATTACAGGAGCCTCTACTCCGGGTGCGGCAGGGCTTACATTTAGTTTACCTGTGTCTACTCTCTCTTGTTCATCTGGTACAACACTGAGCCTTACCACAACTCCTGTAATAACGCCGACACAAGCAGGAGATACCGTGATCTATACACTACCACAAGGACTTAGTTATGCAGGCGGATTTGTAGGAGGGACTAACTGTGCCTCATGTAGTATTAGCTCTTCTACAGGTGCGCTCGGCACTACTATAGTGAAAGTGAAACTACAAACAGCAGTTACTGCTGGGTCAGCATTGAGCTATAGCTTTAATGTAACACCTAAGGGTGGTGGATGTAGTGCGGTAACTATATCAGGTGTAGCCAAGAGAGATATACCAGCATTGACTTGTGGGCTAACCACATGTAGTAGTAGCAGTGTTATTATGGGTTCCGGAACATCAGGTGCTATAACATTGAACAAGCCCAGCTTAACATTGACCAATTTAGCAACAGATAGTGCACATTGGGTAGCTGGTCAGAACCAAAATGTCTATATCAAATACAACAACAACAATGGGGCACAAGCATACACAGCCAATACAGACTCAGTAGAATTTTTCTGTGGCAGTAGTACAACACCATTTGCGGTACGCCCATTGACCAAGAACTTAGCCATCAGTGCTAACGACTCTGAAACGTACTCGATCTTTATACCCAAGACTGCATGTACCGTTGGCGATTTGGTTACGGCTAAAATACAGACCACAACAAGTGCAGGTACGGCCCAATGCTTGTGTAATCCATCGAGCCTGATGTTAGCGGGAGTCCCACTTCCATTGGACTTTTTATCAGTGAGTGCGCAATCGACCTCCTGTGCTGTACACCTCAGCTGGAACTATGGCAACAATACCGTAGCACACTATGCAATAGAACGCAGCAACAATGCGCGGATTTATAACGAAGTCGCCACACTAGACCCCAAAGCGACCTCCTACATAGATGTAACCCCTGAATCGGGCAGCTGGTACTACCGCATCAAAGCCATAAACATAGATGGTACGAATACCTACAGCCCAACATTGGCAGCACAAACGACCCAATGTATTGGTAATACGGTAAACATCTATCCGAATCCTGCGCAAGACCAACTACAAATTGTCCTGCAAGGATCAAGCATGACTGACAACTATGAATTAGTAGATGCTTTGGGAAGAGTAGTAATGAAAGGCAGCTTAAAATCCAATGCGAACAACAAAGTAGATGTGAGCCATGTAAGTCAAGGCGTATATGTATTGCGTGTGATCATGGATGAATCTGTAACTACACAGCAAGTACAAATAAGAAGATAGCGGAATTAAATGTTCAATATATAAACGCCCGTGATTTTTTTTTCACGGGCGTTTGTATTATTATAATTTGGGGGTAAATGGTTAGCCCTCAAACCCTATTTTGGTATGTGTGCCGTCGCAATAAGGCTTATTGGAAGATGCACCACAACGGCAGAATGCCGTCACTTTATTTTTATGCGTCTCATGGCCTTCTTTATCCTTTACCGTTATATTGCCATAAACGAGTAATGGTCCGTTGGGCATTACTTCAACAATGCTTTCCGCTTTGGTTTCCATAGGAATTGGTTCCTCCTGATTCATATAAAAGCTTAAGGCACCTGAAGGACATTTTTTTACTTGTTCAATAATGCGTTCTGTGTTGGACGCTTCCGGGTTAATCCAAGGGCGTAGGCTAGGATTAAATACTTCAGGCAGACTTTCGATACCAGACCAACAAATTCGTGAATGAATACAGCTATTAGGCTTCCATACAATAGTTACTTCGCCGTTGCTGTATTTTTTGGTTATGTCTTTCATACTACGGGTGTTTTAATTTGAATAGTGCTGCTTAATATTTTATGTACCGGACAATGGTTAGCAATGTCTAGAAGTCTGTTTACTTGAACAGTATCAAGGGTTCCAACAAATTTAATATTTTTCAGGAAAATTGTTTCTTCCTCCCGCTGCTCAATATCTACGGTTACTATTATCTCATTTACCAGCCATTGCTTCCTGTCGGCATACATGCGCATAGTAATGGCTGCGCAAGAGGCCAAAGATGCAGCTAGCAGCTCTTTGGGAGCCATACCTTTCCCTCCTCCTCCTGAAGTTAATTGTTCGTCTGCAATAATTTGATGTTCATTTGTCGTTATGACCGTAGCGAAATGTTCCTTTTGTATTTTTGCTGTAACACTCATTGTTTGTTAGTATAAATGCCCCATTTTTCCATCCTGATAATCACGCATAGCCTCTAAAATTTCAGTTTGATTGTTCATTACAAATGGGCCATGGGATACTAATGGCTCATGGATGGGTGCACCTGCCATAATGAGTAGCTTAGCATCGGCCTGGGCTTCTAGCGTAATTGTTTCTTCACTATGCTCAAACACGATCAAGCCATATTGTTGTGCTACTTCACTTTCATTTATTTTAATGCTACCTTCTAGCAGATAAAATACTACATTTTGATCAGCGGGAAATGAAAGGCTAAAATTACTGCCTTGTTTCATGCGCATAGTTGCTGTCAAAACATTGGATTGTGCAGGTCCTTTTTTACCATCAAAATTTCCGGAAATTAAACGAAATTCGACGCCGTCTTTTTCTATTAATACGATCTCCTCTTTGGTAATGGGCTGGTAAGATGGTGCTTTCATCTTGTCGGCGGCAGGCAGATTGATCCATAGCTGAATGCCTTGGTATCTGCCGCCTTTTGCTGCAAAATCTTTATCAACTTCTTCGCTATGTATAATGCCTCTTGCAGCGTTGATCCATTGTACTTCATTGTCTGAGATGACTTTGCTGTTACCTAACGAATCGTTATGTGCGATGCTACCTTCGTACATAAATGTAATGGGGCAAAATCCACGATGTGGGTGAGCAGGAACATTAAAAGATTGATCACCAGGTTCCAAATTCAAATCGAAATGGTGTAACAAAATAAATGGACTAATCTGTTCCAGTCCTGATAGTGGTATTGCTTGACGAAGACGAATAGATCCCATCATTACTTGGGGTGCTGTAAATATATGTTCGACTTTTCTGTACCCTTGCATACTTAGATATTTTTGATGATTTCTTTTAATTGATTGTCGAATTGCTCATTGCTAATAATTCCTTTTTCAGTGTCAAAATTTTCCAGAAAAGAAGGTAAAGAAAATGTCGCTTTTATAATGGCACCATGAAACGGGAACGCATTTTTTGCAGATTCTAAAACAAAAGAGCCCCCTTTTTTACCGGGAGACGTAGCCATTAGTAGCATGGGTTTCTCTTGAAATTGTTTTGGATTTACTCTAGAATTCCAATCAAATAAATTTTTGAATCCAACATTGTAAGAGCTGTTATTTTCGGCTAGTGAAACCACTATAAAATCGGCATCTTTAATCTTTGCTAAAAATTGATGTACTGCTGCCGGTGGCCCTTGCTCTTTTTCTATATCCTTACTAAACAGGGGCATTGGGAAATCATTCAGATCCAATACCTCTACTGTTGCTCCTTGAAATAGTGAAGCTGCATAAGTTGCTAATTTCTTATTGATAGAGGTGCTGCTATTGCTCCCTCCAAATGCTATTATTTTCATTAAGTAAAAGTACATCTAATACTAACTAAAAATATGGTGGTATCTTATTGGAAATTAGTTTTTGAAAAGCTTTGGCTATAAGTAATTATTGTTTTACAAATTTATATTGATAAGGTTTACCTTCTGCGAAAATTTGTAGTATAAATATGCCTGTTGCCAAAGTATGAATGTTTATAGAGCTAAAATTTTTATCTTGAGTAATGATTAATTTACCCGTCATGTCCAATACATTGATTTTTTCGATGCCAAGACTGTCCCCATTTTGTATAAACAGTAAATCGTTGGCAGGATTTGGATAGACAGATAAGGCAGGTGCAGATGAGAGAAGCTCTTCAATAGCTGTGGTTGGACAGCTTATTGCGCTTGGCACACGTTTATTTGTAGTAGTTCCGTCTCCCAGCTGTCCATAAAAATTATCTCCCCAAGACCACAAACTGCCATCTGTCTGAAATGCTATTGAGTAAGCTCCTTTTGCATTGATTGTTTTCCAGTTAGTGGCTACACCTATTTGAGCAGGAGTATCTATATTAATATCACAATTCCATAAAGTACCATCTGTTTTAATGGCTTCGTAAATATGATTTCCTGTAGCGATTGATTGCCAATTATTAGTGGACATATATTTCTGCGTAGGTACCATATATCTCTTTGCACCCCACGCCCAAAAAGTGCCATCTGTTTTGATCGCACATGATGCGGTCCATCCCGCGCTAACTGATTGCCAATTGGTAGCTGTGCCGATTTGGGTTGGAATACTTTTTTTAATCAGAGTCGCATCCCCCAATTGTCCACAGCCATTAGCACCCCATGCCCAGAGCGTACCATCTGTTTTAATTGCTAAAGCATGACTTTGCCCTGCGCTAATAGTTTTCCAATTCTTGGCTGTACCAATTTGGGTGGGAGTATACCTACTGATAATTGTCCCATCTCCTAATTGGCTGGAATCGTTCCATCCCCATGCCCATAAGGTGCCATCAGTTTTAATCGCTATTGAGTACTCTTCCCCAGTACTGACTATTTTCCAGTCAGTAGCAGTATTTATTTGCACTGGTGTACTTTTATTGATGCCCGTCCCATCCCCTAATTCACCATCTACATTCTCTCCCCATGCCCATAGCGTACCATCTGTCTTGATAGCTATTGAGTGCGCCTCTCCTGCATCGACTATTTTCCAGTCATGATCAACCCCTATTTGTATTGGTATATGCTTATCAACTGTCGTTCCGTCCCCTAAGTTTCCAACAAGATTAATTCCCCATGCCCAGAGTGTACCATCAGTTTTAATCGCCAGATTATGAAAATATCCGGCACTTACCGTTTTCCAGCATTGAGCGTAGGTAGCAGAGTACAATAATATAGCAGCTAAAAGCGTAAATAGTTTTTTCATAGTTTTTATTTAATGTGAATGAGCGAATATAATACCGCGGCATTATATTCGCCCAAAATAGTTTACTAACGGTCATTTTTGTTTATAAACGGTAAGATGAGCTCTTGAAATAAATATTCTGTTAAAGAAACATTTCAGGATAAATATTTATGTATTGGCTAATTGACATTTATCCGATTAATTGATTGCATATTTGTTTGGCCCAGAATGGACCGGCAGAAAATCCTCTTGTCCCAAGGCCATTAAAAATGGCTATTCTTGGACTACTGGAATGATAACCTATAAGTGGTATTTGTCCCGCAGTAGTAGGTCTTTCTGCGACAATATGATTGTGTATTTCAAAAGGTAAGCACAACCATTTTTTTAATTGTACTTCGGCTTGCCGTCTCCATTCATTACTAGGTTGTAAATTATCGAATGCCCATAGATAATTGCTGCCGCACCAGAAGAGCCCGTCGGCACGGGGGATCAATCGCAGCCGTTGATGATATACTTGTTCTGTTGACAAATGGGGTATGGACAGCAGTAAAGCCTCGCCTCTGTTTTTAGTAAATGGCAGGGCGTTAAATAAGGGATTGTTGCGTGCCACTGCACCTTCGCAGAAAATTATTTTATCTGCTTTTATGGTTTTGTATTGGACATTGCGCTCACTGATTTGACAGTCGTCAAAATGAAATTTTTCTGCCAATAAAATGTTTCGTGTGTTTAAATAATTGCGCCAATACTGAAGCAGATTTTCTGCATCTATTAACCATACAGGAGCGACACAACCGACTGTATTTTCGAATCGAAAGTGCTCTTTTAAAGAAGTTAATTGTTTGCTGTCGAGCAAATGCAAATTGTTGCTGTTGTTGATTTGGCTGGCATTAAATATTTTTTCATTTGCTTCGTTTTCATGAAAAGCCAATAAGGAGCTTTCTTTGATTACCGGAGTACCTAAAATTTTTTCTAAAGATTTATAAGTGTCCATTGCCTCAGGTATAAAAATATCCTGATGCAACGCGGGAGTCCAGCTCTTGCCAATCATCGGATTAATGACGGCACCGGCAACTAAGCTTGCTTTATTAACGGATGGCTCATCAATTACAATGACTTTTTTACCTGCACGCAGCAGTTCATAGCTCAGTAATGTACCAGCAATACCTTGACCTATGATGAGATAATCAATGTCCATTATATTGTTCTAAATATTGAAACTTAAAAATGAAAGCGCTTAGTAAAAATACTAAACGCTTATATTTTAAATGAAAATTGTGGATAGACTAATTTGTAACCGGCAGTAAAGAATATTTTTGTGCATATTCCATCATTTGACCGAAGAAAGATTCCGGATATTCCACCTTTACATCAGTTATATTATTGCCACTCATTACAGGAACGAGGCGTGCCTGTATAAATCCTTTATATGCTTTTATATTGAGTTTAGCAAAGCGTTCCAATACTTCCTTGTGTAATTCTGGATTCACTTTCACGCCATAAGTTTCAACAAGGTTTTTACCAGCTTTAAAATCACCTTCAGATTTAATTCGTTGGATTTCTCTGAGCAATTGGCCAAACAATACTCTTAACTTATCGTAGTCGTTGATTTGGACATAGGTTTTACCCTCTTTTTTTACGAACTCAACTACATTATCTTTTTTCCCTTTTTCATAAACCCAATAAGCATTGAGTGCACGGTTGCGCATGTGTGCCTCTTCGATATTGTCACCTAATTTTAAACGGGTCAATTGTGTCATTAAACCATTCATCATATAGCTGTCATATTCTGCTTTACCTACTTCCAAAGATGGAACAACTTTGATTTCGATTAGTTTGGGATCAAGAATATAATATAAGCCAACAAGGTCTGCACGTGCTTCTTCAAGGCAGGATGCATAGTTTTTCAAAGTTTTGTCTGGAGTAGCCACTCCCGGATTTATTTGACCGGAAGCATGTCCAATACATTCGTGCATATCTGTATGTAAGTCGCCAGCTAGATTACCAAATTCTTTTAAGCGTTTTAGTTTTGCGGGATCACCTACAAATTCATCAAGCATACCACTTCCTGCGCTGCTTTCATTATAAGCATGTACAATATTGCTGAGTGAAACTGATTTAGAGCCATGTTCTTTTCTTAACCAATCAGAGTTCGGTAAGTTAATGCCAATAGGCGTGCTTGGTGCTGCATCGCCGGCTTCAACGATTACTGTAATTGCTTTCGCTGTAATACCTTTTACCTGTTTCTTTTTGTGTTCGGGCATCAAAGGTGAATTGTCCTCGAACCATTGCGCTTCTTTGGCTATAGCTTCAATCGTTTTTGTTGTTACCATGTCTTTCAATGAAACAACACTTTCGAAACTTCCTTTTTTACCAATTGCATCGTTATATACCTCTATAAATCCGTGACTGATATCAATACGACTGGCAGTATCATTTACCCAAGCTATATTGTACTCGTCCCATTTGTGGAGATCACCGGTTTTGTAATATTCCGACAGCAATTGTAACGCTTTCTTTTGTTGTTCATTTTCTGCAACACCAGCTGCTTTATCCAGCCAATAAGTAACTTTTTCGAGTGCTGTACCATACATACCACCAACTTTCCAGGTCTTTTCAACTATCTTGCCATTCTCTTTCATCAGCTTGCTGTTAAGCCCCCATTCAGGATCCTCTCCGGTATGCGAAAATAATTTTGTATCATTATAAAATGCTTCGACTTCTTTTTGTGTTACACCTTCATAAAAATTGACAGAAGAACTAATCACATTGTCAATGCCGGGTCTTAAGTCCACCATCTTGGGTTGAAACTTCGGATCGAAAATAACAGGTTTTATTCTTGTTAGAAAAGCATCTACAGTTTCTCCCTGAGTAATAGGGAGTTTGCTCTGGTCGCTATTTTTTACCAATTCACTGAAATATTCAAAAGAGCATTCAGGAACAAATTTATCCTTTGAATAATGGTGATGATTGCCTGTGCTGAACCAAACGCGACCGGAATATGTTTCGAATTTTTTCCACTCTGCCGAATTTTTGTCGCCTTTGTAAGTACCATAAATAGCTTCTATTGTCTTGCGCAAGGTGAGCCCGTATTTATTGGCCTGATCATAATAAATATCTCTGCCCGATAGCGCTGCTTCGTAAAGATAATAAGCTAAAGTTTTCTGTTGCAGCGACAATTCATTGAACCCAGGTACTTGATAACGCAACAATTGTAAATCGGCAAAAGACTCTGCCATTACTTTAAACTTGTCGTTATTGGCCGCTGTTTTTGTACTGTCTGTTGTGCCAACATTTTTGTTGCCACTGTTGTTGCAGGCAGTCATCAGCGTCGATGCGCTCATTAAAACCATAGCAGATAATTTCCATTTTTGCATTGTGAGTAAATATTTAAGAAGGAATAAAGATAAACAGTGAAAATTGGATTGATTACTTTTATTTCGGATGTCGAGTTTACAGCTCTATAAATTCATCGGGAAATTTTAAAGCATAATCTACTATTGCCATTTCTGTTGCTGGATTGAGTTTTGTAAAGCGTTCGTCCAATTCTTCAAATTCGATGAACTCTTGATAGAGTTTTGCAAACTCCTCTACCGTAGTCTCCTTGCTCAGGTCATCGACATTGAGCGTATATACTTTTAGTACATCATCCAGCAATTTTGCCATTTCAGGAGCGCCCACTTGTATCAGCATTTCCGGCATTGCCAATAGGAGATTGATATATCCGTTTTGGATCAGTTGAATAAAGCCGCCCTGCAAAACCTGCATCCGTACATAATCGTAACGTATCAATAGCTCTTGACCAGGAGACAACGTTTCTATGAATGAAAAATCCTGACGTTTGTATAATTCTTCATGTAGTGGCAACACTAATGTTTCATAGAGCGCCTCTATTTCGTGCTGCTCTTTGAGACGTTGCAATTCTTGTAATTTTATTTTAGGTAAAAATTGGCTCAACATATTGCTTAGCTCTTGTATTTAAAGGAAAAATTTATTTTGGACAAATGAAGCGTTATGTCTTACTCGTCATCACCATTATAATAGACATTGTTGAGTTCATCAATATAACCCAGCAATTCTTTTCTACCTAAAAATTTTACGGCGCTTGTTACAAAACTCTTGGGAATGTATTCCCATTCTTCTTTCATCTTGTTAATAAAATTTTTTGCATTCCGGGCTGTTTCCGATTGGGTATTTTTATCTGCTTTTGTAAAAACCACATTAAACGGAACACCCCATTCTCCAAGTTGCCGGAGAAATTCAAGATCCAGTGCCTGAGGTTTTAAACGACTGTCGATTAGTACAAACACAGCCATCAAATTTTGTCGATTTTGTAGATAGTTTGCAATCATTCTGCCAAATTCAGCTCTCTGGTTTCGTGATACTTTGGCGTAACCATATCCTGGAAGATCAACCAAATACCAGTCATAATTGATGACAAAATGATTGATATGTTGTGTTTTACCTGGGTTGCCCGATGTTTTGGCCAGTTTAGTTTGATTGCAGAGCATATTGATGAGCGATGATTTGCCCACATTAGATCGACCAATAAACGCATATTCTGGCTTGTCCGGCTTAGGGCAGGCAGCCCAGTCCACATTACTAATTAAATATTTTGCTGATTTTATTTCCATAGGTTTTTGTGCTGTACTTTTGTGACCTCCATCAGATGACTAATAATACTATGAAACACAACTCCGTTGTGCCCGATGCTTTGTCAAAATTAAGCAAGAAAGAGCAAGTTGCTGACATGTTCAACAATATTGCAGGTAAATATGATTTCCTCAACCATATACTTTCGATGGGAATCGATAAAGGCTGGCGCAAAAAAGCGATTAAAAGCATTGCAACTATAAATCCTAAAAATATACTTGATGTAGCTACAGGTACAGGTGATCTGGCCATTGCTGCTGCTACACAAATAGGAGAAAGTAATATAACCGGTATAGATATTGCGGCTCAGATGCTGGAAATAGGAAAAGAGAAGATAGCGACCAGAAATATGAATAACCGGATAAAGATGCGTGTGGCGGATAGTGAAGCCTTACCTTTTGACAATAATCAATTTGATGCGGTAACATGTGCATATGGTGTGCGTAATTTTGAGCATCTGGAAAAAGGACTTGCAGAAATGAGCAGAGTGATGAGAACTGGCGGAAGAGTAGCCATTTTAGAATTCTCCAAGCCTAAGGGCTTTCCTGTAAAGCATATATTTGCGGTTTATTTTAAATATATTTTGCCTCTATTTGGTAAGTGTGTTTCAAAACACAGCACTGCTTATACATATCTTCCGGAGTCCGTAATGGCATTTCCTGAAGGGCAGGATTTTTGTAACATACTTAATAATTGTGGCTTTAAAAATGCTGCAGCTCACCCGCTTACCTTTGGTATAACTACGCTTTATACAGCTGAGAAGTAATTTTTAATTTTTTTGTTAATTGCATTTAGTTGTGAAAAAAAACATAAAATATCAATAAGAAACATTATTTTTACGCTTAGCTTAACTATAACTAATTATAAAAATAAAGATAAAATGGCAAGAAAGTTATCACTTTTATCCTTTTTGATGCTCTTTATGGGCATTACATCTTTTGCGCAATCGTTGCCTTGCGGCTTCGATAATTTGAATGCAAAAATGAAAGCTGCAAACCCAGAGTATGCTAAAGCCGTAAAAACCATGGAAAACAGGTGGATTGGTTTAGCAACATCAAGTGCTACCTCCTTTCTTACTTATACACCTACTGGTTATGTGTATGAAATTCCGGTTGTAATACATGTAATCCATACGGGTGGTGCAATTGGTACACTCTACAATCCAACTGATGCACAGCTTACGAGTATGATTTCGTATCTTAATCAGTCATATGCGGCTACTTGGCCATCTTATCCAGATACAACAACAGGTGCTAGTGGTGGGGGTGTTCGAATCCCGATTAAATTTATATTGGCAAAGCGTTCACCAACTGGTGCTGCTACTACAGGTATTCTTCGTGTAGATGGTTCTGTGTTGAGTGGTTATGCTGCTAATGGTGTGTATAGGAGTTCTGCCGGAGCTTCTGATGCTTCCGTGAAAGCATTAAGCCGATACGATCCTGCTGATTACTATAATATTTATGTTGTTAATAAAATTGACGGTAATGATTTGACATCTACAGGTGGTATAGCCGGTTATGCATATTTTCCTGGTTACCCGATAGGTGATGGAATGGTGATGGTTGCTTCTCAGGCAAAATCGGGTAGTTCCGTTATTACGCACGAATTTGGTCATGCATATAGTTTGTACCATACTTTTGAAGGTGATGAAACTTTCCCAGGTAGTGGTGTGCCCGTTTGCCCACCAAATACAAATTGTAATACTGATGGCGATTTAGTTTGCGATACGGAACCTCATATCAGAGAAAATGTTGCTTTCCCAAGTACATGGTGTCCACCAAATGATGTCAATCCATGCACTGGTGGTTCCTATAAAAATGTACAGCACAACTTCATGGATTATACACAATGCCCACCGAATCGCTTTACTGCAGGTCAGCGTTTACGTGTAATCAACGTTATGCATAATGAGCGTAGTGGCTATTTGACTTCATCCGGTGGCTTAGCTCCGGTAGGAACGATTACATCGGCTTGTATCCCTACATCTTCTACTGGCGCTTCTAGTGACGGTCCCTATATCGTTGATTTTAATGGTTTGACTGTATGGACTGGAAGTCAGTCTATGGAAAATAGCGCTACTTATGTAGATCATGCTTATACGCAACAGAGTTATGTAAAATCGGGTTCTGTTTATCCTATAAATGTAACAACAGAGACAACCAAACAAAACGTAAGAGTATTTATTGATTTTAATAACAATGGTAGTTTTGCAGATGCTGGCGAATTGGTATTTAGTCACAATGGTACAACCACTGGTACAGAAGTTCATTCAGGTAATATTACTATCCCTGCTACAGGTGCTACTACTTGTAATATGTTACGTATGCGTGTTGTAGCAGTTCGTTCGACTTCTTCTGTTACAGATTATGCTTGTGGACCTATTCCAAACGGACAAGCAGAAGACTATGGTGTTTATATCAAAAATCCAATAAGTGCAGATTCTGTTTATATAGGCCTTACTTCAGGCACTATTCCAGCGTGTACTGGCTCAAGTCTAACATTTAAAGCTACCACTACAGGGACTCCTACTTATAGCTGGTTTGTCAATAACTTACCCGTTGGTGTAACAACAAGCACTTATACAACAAGTACATTAAAGAATGGTGATGTTGTGATGTGTAAAACTTATTATACAGGAAGTTGTGGTGCTGATAGTGCTCAAGGATCTTGGGTAGCAAGTATTTCATCTTCGATTGGTGCCACAGCAAGGATAACGCTTAGAAATGGTGCAAACCCTGGTTGCGCAGGTCAACCACTCGTATTTAAAGTAAATGTAAGCTCTGGTGGTCCTTCTCCTGTTTATCAATGGAAACGTAACGGTATCAACGTTGGCTTCAATGTGGATACATTTGCTACGAATACACTTGTAGCTGGAGACTATATCTGGTGCAACGTTACTCCAAACTCAGCTTGTTCAACAACGCCAGTCAATTCCGATTCGATTAAAATTGTTTTTGGCACAGTTGCTCCTGGTGTTAATATTGCATTAACCACTGGTGTTAACCCTTCATGCGACAGCACATTGCTAACCTTTACTGCTACGCCAAACAATGGAGGAGCAACGCCAGTATATACTTGGTATGTGAATGGCGTTTTAGTTGCAGGTGCTACTTTAAGTACTTATACGAATACCTATTTGAAAAATAATGATAGCGTTAGATGCCGTATGATTTCAAACCATCCGTGTGTAGCAGTAGCTAATGATACTGCATGGTCTAACAAATTCATTGTAAACCGTAACCCTAAAGTTGTTCCGACATTAATGGTTAATATTAGCCGTGGTTCAAATCCGGGATGCCTCGATTCTTTGTTAGAGTTTACAGCAGTCGCAACAGATGGCGGTGGATCGCCACTTGTAGCTTGGTATGTCAACAGTACATTAATGTCTTATGGTTCTATCTTTGGTAGTACAACATTTGCTAATAATGATACAATAGTATGTAAAATGTATGTAACAGCGGGCTCTTGCAATACAGTGGATTCATTGATATATGGTCCAATCATTCTCACTCGCGGAGCGACTCCTTCTGCCCCTATTATTTCCTTGATCGGTAATCTGTTAGTATCAAGTGTACCTACAGGAATTCAATGGTATGGTCCTCATGGATTGATTCCTGGTGCAACAAGTGCTACTTATCACCCAACAGAAATCGGTAATTATTATGCAGTAGTTGTAAACAGTGGCTGTAATTCTGCAACATCTAATGTGTTGCATATAGCCCTGCTTTCCATAAGTCCGGTTAATATGAGCGAAGTAAGGATTTATCCAAATCCGACCACAGGAAATATCACATTGGATTGGGGTACATTGAAAGTAAATGTTAGTGTCGATGTATTTACCGTTACAGGACAACGCGTTTATCACAGTCTAATAGAAAATACTACTCAAAAATCAATTGATTTGTCTAACCTCGGCAATGGTAATTACTTTGTAGTTATCCATGATACTGATGGAAAAACCGGAACTGCTACTATTACGTTAGCACACTAATTCCTGAATAAATATTAATAAACATGCCGTCTGTTTCATAAGCAGGCGGCATGTTTATTTAATTACGTAGTAATATTGTTTCGCTCGAGTAAATATTAGGCGCACAAAAAAAGCTTGCTGTATCGCAGCAAGCTTTTTCTCTTTTAAATTATTGTTTACGATTAGATATTGCCAACCATTGTTTTTGGATCTACCCACTCATCAAATTGTTCGGCTGTTACATAGCCCAATTCGATCGCCGTTTCCTTTAGTGTTTGTCCCTTTTTATGTGCTGTTTGTGCTATTTCAGCGGCTTTGTAATAACCGATTTTTGTATTCAATGCTGTTACCAACATCAATGAATTATTAACATGCTCTCTGATATTTTTCTCAATAGGCTCAATACCCACTGCGCATTTATCATTGAACGAAACACAGCCATCACCAATAAGGCGTGCACTGTGTAAGAAATTCATAATCATTACGGGTTTAAATACATTTAATTCGAAATGGCCATTAGAACCTCCGATACCAATAGTGACATCATTACCCATTACCTGAGCAGCGATCATAGTTAGTGCTTCACATTGCGTAGGATTGACTTTGCCTGGCATAATTGATGAGCCCGGCTCATTATCCGGAATCATGATTTCACCAATACCACTGCGTGGTCCTGAGCTGAGCATACGGACATCGTTGGCTATTTTCATCAGGCTTACTGCAACAGTTTTCAAAGCGCCATGAGCTTCTACAATAGCATCGTGCGCTGCAAGGCTTTCAAATTTATTTTCGGCAGTAACAAATGGCAATCCCGTCAATTCTGCGATTTTGCCCGCAACATGTACATCATAGCCTTTCGGTGTATTAATACCCGTTCCTACAGCAGTACCACCCAATGCAAGTTCACTCAGGTGAGCTAAGCTATTATTAATGGCTTTCAAACCATGATCGAGTTGTGATACATAACCACTTATTTCTTGTCCCAAAGTAATAGGTGTTGCATCCATAAAATGTGTACGACCTATTTTTACGATCTGCATAAAATCTTTCGATTTTTGTGCAAGGGTATCACGCAATTTTTTGATACCGGGAATTGTTGTTTCTACTAATATTTTGTAGGCTGCAATGTGCATAGCCGTAGGGAACGTATCATTTGAGGACTGTGACTTATTCACATCATCATTGGGATGAATGAACTTTTCTTTATCAGTAAGGCTACCTCCGTTCAATACATGCGCACGGTAAGCCACCACTTCGTTTACATTCATATTGCTTTGTGTGCCCGAACCAGTTTGCCATACTACCAATGGAAATTCATTGTCCAACTTACCCTCTAATATTTCATCACATACCTGACCAATTAATTTGCATTTTTCAGCCGGAAGCCCTGCTAATTCCATATTCGTCAATGCAGCAGCTTTTTTCAAATAGGCAAATGCACGAATAATTTCCTTAGGCATACGGTTAATGTCCTGTGCTATTTTGAAATTGTCAATAGAGCGTTGCGTTTGTGCGCCATAATATGCTGTGGCGGGTACCTTTACTTCGCCCATGGTGTCTTTTTCGATACGGAATTCCATAACTGGTCTTTGAATGATTTATTAATGAAATAATACTTTTACGGCGCAAAGGTATCAAATACAAAATTTTGCACAACAAAAAAATAGAATTGAGCGGGATTTAAACGATACGAGCATTTATATACTTTTAAATACAAATGGGAACCCAATACTTTTTATTACAGAATCGAAAAATGAATAATGGATAATGTATTTTTGCGACCTGTTTATACAATGAGTAGTGGACAGCACTACGTTTAGCAAATAATACATATAATGACATCAGCCGAAATACGCCAACAATTTCTCGATTTTTTTAAATCCAAAGGGCATACAATTGTACCTTCTGCACCTATAGTAGTGAAGAATGATCCAACATTGTTGTTTACCAATGCGGGCATGAATCAGTTCAAAGATTATTTTTTGGGCAATAAAAATCCGGAAAGCAAGCGTATCGCCGACACACAAAAATGTTTACGGGTAAGTGGCAAGCACAATGATTTGGAAGAAGTAGGTGTTGATACGTACCATCATACCATGTTTGAAATGCTGGGCAATTGGAGCTTCGGCGATTATTTCAAAAAAGAAGCCATTGAGTGGAGTTGGGAATTGCTTACAAAAGTGTTGCAATTGGATAAAGACCGTTTGTATGTAACGGTCTTTGAAGGAGATGAAAAGGAAGGTTTACCTTTCGATAAGGAGGCTTATAACGAGTGGAAAAAATGGACTTCGGAAGACCGTATTTTAAAAGGTAATAAAAAAGATAATTTTTGGGAAA
>DBTQ01000014.1 GCA_002307135.1 Bacteroidetes bacterium UBA1312 | reverse complement strand
GCTGTGTAAGAACTAAGGTAATCAAAAGTTTGAAAGCAAATCACAACAGGATAGTGATACAACAGTAGAAGAAAGTCGCTGTGTAAGAACTAAGGTAATCAAAAGTTTGAAAGCAAATCACAACTTTTGGCAATGCAAGCACTGTACCTAAATTGCTGTGTAAGAACTAAGGTAATCAAAAGTTTGAAAGCAAATCACAACCATTTTCTACTTGATAATTATCCATATGAAGCTGTGTAAGAACTAAGGTAATCAAAAGTTTGAAAGCAAATCACAACGGATTAGCCAAGTCAAAATTTTAATAGTCAGCTGTGTAAGAACTAAGGTAATCAAAAGTTTGAAAGCAAATCACAACTATAAAGCTGAAGGAAACGCTCAATGAAAAGCTGTGTAAGAACTAAGGTAATCAAAAGTTTGAAAGCAAACCACAACATATCTCTTAATGATTTAGAAAGCATTCCAGCTTTGTAAGAACAGTAAACTACCTTTAAGCAATACCCTTCCGATTTGGTCAATAAGCTCGTAACTATTGTTAGCGCTGAGTCCTTGCAGTACAATTTGCAACTGGTCTTGTGTGGGATTAGGATAAACTAGGGCTCCAGGACTGCTACTCTTGTTCTGACGAAGGTGTAATATATGCGTGTAATCAGTTTGTCCGCTGTAGCCGACATATTTTAATCGGTAGTACACGTCTTCTTTAGTGGCAGAGATCTAGTGCAACCAGAAACTTACAATAGGCACAATAACGAAAAGCCATGCATTGTCTTGGCATGGATTTTATGGAGCGGTGTATTGGTGCTAAAATGACTTATTGGACAGATTTTATTATTGGGTTTGAGAATGTTGAATACAGGTGATGTTTTCACAAGTTTCTATTTCCGTTTCAATAGTGGCGTGTTGGATGTTGAGGTGTGCTAAGGTGTGTTTTACCTCCTCTTTTAATTTCATTATTCCCTCATTGGTAAGGTTATTTGCAACTACCAGATGCCCGGTTAGTGCATTTTGTGTGGTGCTGATCGCCCAAACGTGTATGTGATGAAAATCTTCCACATGGGCCATTTTTAATATGGTGCCTTTTACTTTTTCAATGTCCACATTGTCTGGTACCCCGTCTAAAGAAAGGCGCAAACTGTCTTTGAGCAAATTCCATGTGCTTGCTATAATGACCAAACAAATGACAATACTTAGCAAGGGGTCAATCCAATATGCATGTGTGTAGTAAATAATAATACCACCAACTACCAAGCCTAAAGAAACAAGTGCATCTGAAGCTAAATGCAGAAATGCAGATTTGACATTGATGTCTCGTTCCTTGTCTCTGAAAAACATAAACGCAGAAATGCCATTAATAAAAATGCCAATTGCTGCTATAATGGAAATGATAGTGCCGGGTAAGGGCTCTTGGCGATGAAATCGAAAGACGGCTTCGTAACCAATTGCTCCGATTGATATTAATAGAATTACTGCGTTAAGTAGGGATATTAAGATGGATGCTTTTTTGTAACCGAAAGTATATTTTTCGGTAGATTTTGATTTGGATAACCTGAACGCAAGCATGGCCAATGCCAGCCCGGCAACGTCTAAAAAATTATGACCTGCATCTGAAAGCAGCGCCAATGAATTGATGTTTAACCCGACAATTATCTGGATTAAAACATAGGCTAGATTAAGCACTATCCCTACAATGAAAGCTTTGTTGATGCCTGTAATTTCAGGAGTCTCATGATGATGATTGTGTGCCATTTATTTACGTTTTTTAAAACCGCAAAATTGAAACTGTTGTACTGTATTAAACGGGGTAATATGGTTTTCAGTAAAACATTTCACTACTTCAAAATCTTTGATGAAAGTAGTTTTCATTGCTGTTTCAGAATACTGTTTTATTTCCAGTCCGCTGCACTTTAATGGGCCGTTATTGGAGAATGTGCCCAATAATGTTTGTCCGTTTTCATTGAGCGCATGGTGGGCAATGGCGATGTATTTATTGATATCTTCTTCTGTTGTTAAAAAATGAAATACTGCTCTGTCATGCCAAAAGTCAAATTGTACGCTTGGTTTAAATTCAGTAATATCTGAAACAATCCAATGGACTAATTCTGCATTTGCTCCTAAGCGATTTTTAGCTCTTTCTAATGCGGTTGCAGAAATGTCCAGTACCCAAATATTGGTAAACCCTTTTTCCAACAATGCATCTACAAGGTTGCTGTCTCCGCCGCCAATATCGATAATCGCGGCGTCTAATGGTAAATTTAAGTCGGATATATAAGTTATTGCAGTTGTTGGATACGCCTGTGTCCAGCTTACTTCATGAGGTTCTTTAGTGTGGTAAATGGTCTCCCAATGTTGTTTTTTATCGCTCATTTATATTTTAAACTTAAGCACTTCGTTAGATATATGACACTTGTTGTACGTTCAAATCTTATCAAAGGTAGGATGAAGATGCTTATACTGTTTATAAATCTTAATGCTTGAGCTTATGAAATTTTAGTAATTACAAACGAAAGTGTTTTGTTTAATGATGCACGTGTTTTTTACTCAAAATCCTAATCGATATTTAAACGTGTGATATGCTTATTTTCTGCTCATGGGGTATTTGCTATAACCTTTGAAACTGCCAGCTGGGTGTACCTTTAATGCCTGAAGAATTGTAAAAATCAACAAAGCGGAGTTTGAAATAAAGGCCATCTGCATTATGAACAAGATAAAATTTGTTGGCATTAACGCTATACGTAGTACCGGTGTATGTTTTCCAATCGAAGCCTATCGTATTAATACTATTGGAAAATGATATTGTTGCTACATCATCGAGTTTGATGTCATTAAATGATTTATGGAGTGTATCATATCCTGCAGATGTTGCTGAGCGGTTGAGCAGGCATCCGGTTACAGAGTAGGGCATATTATTCAAATCGTAGTAAATGTGTGTGTATTTGGTAAAGACAATGTCCCATTGATTTTTTGGCGGTTCTATCAATAATGTTTTACCGCCATTGTCCAGAGATAGAAAATTCAGATTATAGGTATTGTCCTTAATTATATCAAGTGTATTTTCATTGGCCCCACTGATATCGGAAAATTGTACCGTGTATTTAGTGTCATCTACTGATATGATTTTCATTTTCGACATACCCAACGGATCTCCCAATTCATTGACACCTTTGTTTACGATATAAACATTACCGCTGCGCCAATCGCCAATAGCGGTACTGTCCAGACTGCCTGATGGCATGTCAAATGTGGCTTTTATACCCGTCGTATCTGCAATACTTACTGTAGCGAAATCTGTTTTGGTTGTTTTATAAACGCGCATAAATTTGGCTGAGTTGAGTATGACATGCCATCCCGTAGCAGATGGGTCGAATCCGAAATCCCAATCAGAAAAATTATTTGTACTTACTATCACGTTGTTTTTTAGACTGTAAAATACCTGTAGTTTATAATCTTCTCCTAAGCTCACAGATGCACTAATATTATCGCCCGGAGGAGCAACTGGTATGGGTGTTTCTTTGTTCAGACAACTGCTTAAACTCAGTATTAAAGCTAAAGGAATAAATAGTGTAGTGGCTATAATTAATCTGTTGCGCATAATGTTTATAGTTACTGTTTATTGGTTCGAAAATTTATAACCTATCCCGATAAAATAAGAGCGGCCTGTACCTATGGAAAGACTTGAATTGCCTGTGTTATGGGCGGTGGCAACACTGTTGGATGAGGAGATGCTCTGGCTGATGTTAATTGTATTGAAGATGTTTTTGCAGCCGATTGATACTGCTATGGTTTTATGACAAAATAATTTGCTCAGCGAAAAATCTGCAATAGTATAAGGCTCAATAGAAGTAAGTGTAATTTTATTATTGGAGTCAAGACCATAGCCGGGTACTTTTCCAGTGTGTTTTAAAAATAGTGCGGCGTTTACTCCGATTTTTTGAAGTGCATAATTAAGATTACATCGTAACTCTGGTGCATAGCTAAATGCACTTACAGTAGCAGCTTCTGATTTATATAATTGATTGTAGCGACCGATATAGGATCCACCGACAGCAACAGTTAGGTTTTTATATTGGGCAGTTAGGTTGAGTTGCAGCCCTTTCGTTTTGAACTGATCTATATTTACATAAGTATAACGGGTTCTTGTGGTGTCGGGCTGTGCTAGGCTGATCATGTTGCTGATGCTATTATAAAATCCGGACAGCTCTATTTTATAATTTACATGGTTGAGTGTAATGGAGTAGGTGGTTGCAACATTATAATTATTACTTTTTTCCGGTTTTAGATCGGGGTTACCAACAATGTCATGATTACTGTCTTTAAATTCGAAATAGAGTTCTTTTACATTGGGTGCCCGAAAACCTCTTGCATAAGATGCGCGCACGACGAGCCTTTTGTTGATTTGATACTTAATATTAATTGACGGAATTAAAGGTGCATCAAATGCAGTATTGTAAGCGTAGCGCAATCCTGGGCGCAGTGTAATAGAATCGGTTAATTTGTATTCTAAACTTGCGTAAGCGGCATAGTCTCCAATTTGTTGCTCTTTATTCAATATACGAACTCCATATCCTTTTTCGATATTAATATCATATCCTGCTTCGTAATTTATTTTGGCATTTATGTTGTTAGTGCTTAATGTAGCACGAGTATTAAATAAGGAATATTTAGAAGTATCCTGATCCGATGCTGATCCTGCTGTTTGTTCTAATGTATTAAGGTTGGTGCTGTATGTATTTTTGATACGTTTATATTGGTTATAAGCAGCTAAGAAATTGAGGTTCTTATTTTTAAGAATTGTTGTATGGAGGAATAGGGTATTGTTGAATCGATAGGTAGTGTAGTAATCGTCGAAGGCTCTATTATCTAATGGTTCAATTGGGAATCCTCGATTGGTAATTTTATCGTAGAAATAATCGAGCTTGTAACGTAGTTTCCATTTACCAATACTATAAATGTATTGCAAGTTTGCATGGTACTCTTCTTTAGGGTCCCAAGATACGGCGCGTGTTGAGTCCGCAGGTCTTGATCGGAAACCAAAAAAGTGTGTCGGTTCTCCGGGAGTCCAGCCATCAAAAAAATTACGGGCTCCGCTCAATAATATGGTATGGCTTCCATTGTGATAACCGACATTAGCATTGACATTGTATTTGCCAATTGTTTCGTAATAAGTATTGATTCCTGTTTCCCAGGTGTTTTTTTGTGTTGATTTACTGATAATATTAATTGTGCCGGCTAAAGCATCGGTACCATAATTAACCGACATGGGGCCTTCTATCAATTCAATTCTATCTACATTATAAACGTTTAATTGCGAGATGTCTATATTTCCGTTTTGCTGCCCTATTACGGGTACTCCATCTACAAGTATTTTTACATTTTGTCCTGATATGCCCTGTATTTGTACGCTACTGCCCAATACGTTGTCCTGTGCCACCGTAACATTCATTTCATTAAGTAGCACATCGCGTAAATTTTGTGCGCCCATGGCTACTATTTTATCGTGGTCAATTACTCTTATACGCTGTACGGCATCCTCTGATCTAGTGGGTTTGTACTGACCTGTTATCACTACATTAGAGAGCACATTTTCCTTCTTAAAAAATATACTTGTGGTATCTGTGGCTTGTGCCATTGCACTCCCTGTAATGCAGATAAGAGCTGATAGTATGGGCAGACTTTTATTGAAAAACTGGCTCTGTAAATATTTAATTGTCATAGAATGTAAATAATTTTTCGAGGGTTAATTTTTCTTTTGCATTACTCAATAAACGCTTTGGCTTTTTAAAGTCGCTCAGGCTGTATCGTGTGGCTACCACATCTAACAAGGTGCTGATCAGAAGTGTTCTGAGGTTGTGTTGCACGTTGGCTTGCCCGTTTTTATAAAACTGTTTTATTTGAGTGTCAAACTCATAAAACGCGTCAACGGATTTTAATAAGACGGTAGTGCCGAAACTAATATGCATACGTTCGCAATTCTGGCAATAAACGATATACCATTCTTCATTTCTATGCAAAGTTTTATAACTACACATAAGATGGTTTTATTTTTTAATTACGGTTCGGTATTTACAATGGAGCGCTTAGCGCTTTAGCAATAATTTATTTTATTGCCAAAGCGCATGTGTTTTATTGAGCACAAGCAAGGTCATTCACTAATGCGCTCCACTCTTTCAGTTCGGGGATACCCGGTTTCCGTTTACCAAAAAACTGAACAATCATTTCACCAAATTTGTCGAAGACTTCTAATGACGTAATAATGCCGTCTGCACTTGGTTTTTTGACAATAAATGAAGTGTCAATCGCTGTCTCATTAATGTGCAAGTTGAACATTGGGTCAAGTACATTATACCAAGGGCCGGCTTCCATTAGCTTTGTTACTTCACCTGAATGTATTTGAATACAACCTCTGTTGCCCACAAATACCATTATCGGAATCTCACGTTCTGCTGCCATTATTAATGCTTTGCGTGTACTATCATTTGATACTTGTTGCACGAAACCTTCTGGAGCTAAACGTAAGGCCTGTGTACGTGTTGTCCTATGTTTTTTGGTTAGACCAAAGAAATCGTGCGTGTCTTTTAATGTGTTCCAGCCTTCCTGAAATGATACGATATCAATTTCTGTATCGGGTAACTCGACAGGAGCTAGAGGATATGCTTCTACTGCTAATTCTGAAACTTGTTCTTTCGATTTGAATTTGTTGACAAGTACATCATAAGCTTCCTGATTACTTTCATTTGTTAGATATATTTTATGAATAGCAGCCCCACTTTTGTCGAAAAATTGAATACTTTTTCTATCTTCTTCAGTTACTGCGAAACCATATTTCCAATGCATCATAAACAAGCGCAAGTCAATGTCCGGATTTACGGCAAGACCCATCGGACCATGAAAAGACATATTGTCGTATATGCCTTTACGTTCGTGCACAACAGCATCATTACGGGTTAACCCCATTACTTGCCCGAGGTTGATTATTTCGTTTAAAATTTCCGGGAATGAAGATTGTAAAAGAGTTACACCCTCACCGACGCGAATAGCCAATAATTGGGCTTCGCTCACATTCATCTGCTCGGCGATATTGCGAATGCGCATTTTAGGATTTTGAGCTTTATTGTTTTCGTATTGCTCTTTTAAGCTGATTGTTGTTGTTGACATATTTAAGTTGTTTTATTTTTTAGTTAAAGGTGTTCATTGCGGGCATTACAATTCTATGCCTACAGGAAGGATGATTGAATATTTGCAAAGGCAGTCCATACACATCACTGATGGCATCGTCGGTCATTATATCTTCAGGGAGGCCAAAACCTTTCAACATACCATCTTTGAGCAAAATTATTTTGTCGGCGTATTGCAATGCAAGGTTTAAATCGTGCAATACTGCTACTACACAATTGCTTTCTTTAGCAAAAGATTTGGCTAGTAATAATGCTACATGCTGATGCCGTATATCTAAATTGTTACTCGGTTCATCCATAAAAAGATAGCGTGGATGTTCTGTTGCCTGATCACTGATTTGTGCCAGCACTCTGGCTATATGTACACGTTGCTGTTCGCCACCTGAAAGTGTCACATAATTACGGTCTTTCAGATGTATTATACCTGTCTTTTGCAAAACCTCAAGCACAATACGTTCATCATTAAGTGAGGCATGATTTTTAAAGTGCGGGTAACGTCCCATTGTTACTACTTCTGCTACAGTAAATGAGAGCTGTAGCGGATTTTGTTGCAGCAATACCGCACAGTTAGCGGCTAATTCATTTTTGCTCCATTCAGAAAGTTGCTTTTTATTAATAAAAATATTTCCTGAATCTGCTTTTAACGAACCTGTTATTATCTTAAGCAAAGTGGATTTACCTGCACCGTTAGCGCCAAGTATAGCCACCATTTCACCGGCCATTACATCAAATGATATATTGCTCAATGATAATGTCGGAGCTATTTTATACTTTATACTTTGTACTTGTAGCATTATATGTTTTTTTGATCGTTCAGTTCTTTAATAACAATGTATAGAAACACAGGTGCGCCAATAAGTGAGGTAATAATTCCTATAGGTAATTCGGCAGGTATAAATACTGTTCGTGCCAAAACATCCGCACTTACCAATAAAAATGCACCGAGTAAAGGTGCTATTAGGAGCAGGTATCTGTTGTCTGGTCCTAATAGTAAACGAATAATATGCGGTACTACCAGCCCTATAAAACTGATAACACCTGCTACAGCTACAGTCGCTCCTACGGATAATGCGGTAAGCAATACAACAGTTTTTTTTACACGCTCTGTATTTGTTCCTAAATGAGCCGCATTAGCTTCTCCTAGTGCAAATGCGTTGAGTGCTTTTGCCATTGTCGGTAAAATAATAACGGGTAATAATGTAAAAGGTAATATGCCTAAAACATTATTCCATGTTGCAGCACCGAGGCTTCCCAGCATCCAGAAAGTAATACTCCGTAACTGTGCATCATTGGCGGCATAGGTAAATACACCTGTGCCTGCAGCGGCTAAAGCATTAATAGCAATTCCGGCGAGTAACATAGTCGCTATGATAGTCTTACCACCGGATTGCGATAATCGATAAACAACTATTGCTGTTAGAAATGCGCCTGCAAAAGTGATGATAGATAAAGTGTATGAGCCCCAAATACCTGTTAGTGTCGTAATGGAATTTAGCCCTAAAACAATGGATGCCACAGCAGCTAAAGACGCTCCGGACGATATGCCAATTAAGCTTGGGTCGGCAAGAGGATTACGAAATAAACCTTGCATCGCAGCACCCGAAACGGATAACGCGGCTCCGACTAAAATAGCTAAAAGAACACGCGGTAAACGAATGGCCATCATTACTGCTTCCTGAGACTCTGTAAATGCAATGTTGGTAGTTACACCCATTGCTTTACAAAAGATTCCTGCTATTTGAAGAGGTGTAATGATAACGGCACCCATACCTATACTTGAGAATACCGCAATAAACAATAGCCCTACACTGGTTGCCGTGAATGTTTTAATTCGTTTTGACTTCATTTATTTTTTTTGAAAGCGCTGCAACAGCTTTTCCTACACGAGGGCCAAAACCGGTAAGTAACTGGCCATCCATTTCTATCACTTGTTTATTTTTACCTGCATTGGTTTGTGCTACTCCTGGCACTTTCAATAAACCTTCCATGCCTCCGAGACTTTGTAAGCCACTATCGAACATTAAGATCACATCAGGATTCGCTTTTAGTAAAGATTCCGGTGTAAGCGGTTTGAAATCTTCGAAGTCAGTTACTGCATTTTCTGCTCCGGCAATGCTGATCATAGCTGTTGCGGCAGTGTGGTTACCCGCCACCATCATAGTGCCCGCACCGCGCGCATAAATGAACAATACTTTTACCTTACGGTTAAGTGTCCGTGCGTCTTTCATGTCTTTATCAATATTGTCGGATATGGTTTGTACAGATGCGGATTTACCTAGGCTGTCTGCGATCTCTTTAATTAACCTTTTAGTACCTGCGACAGAATTATCTAAGTGGTACAGCAATACTTTTACGTTTGCACTTTTAAGTTGTTCTGTCAATTCGGGTTTTATATTTTCGGCGATCCCTATAACTAATGTGGGCATTAAAGCAATAATCGATTCCGCAGAGATATTGCGATTGTGGCCGACTTTGGGTAGCCGAGCAACGGATTCGGGATAAGTGCTGGTAACGTCCACACCTACTATTTTATCTTCCATGTCAAGAGCACAAAGTATTTCACTCGTAGTACCACTTAATGAAACGATACGCATGTCGTCTTCTTTTTTTACTGCTTCTTTTTTTTGCTGATTACCACAGGCCGCTAATAGTAACATTGCAACGCTAAAGAGCATTTTTAGTTTTGATTTCATCTGTTTTGAATATTTTGTTTAGTATAAAAGCAAGCAACCCATTATATTATTAAGAGTGTTGACTTAAAAAAGTGACGGAATGATTATTGAATAAGCACTTTTTGTTCCGTTTGTTCTGCGTCGGTAGATAGACTTACAATGTAAGTTCCGGCGATCAGTTTTTCAGTAGAAAATGTATAAGCATGTAACCCAATATTAGCATCTAAGGATCTACTTATTACTACACGGCCCATCATGTCAAATATGTTGAGATGAGCTGATTTTACTGCGTTTTCGAAAGAATAAACGACACTTATACTTTGTCCGTTTCTGACAGGGTTAGGAGAAAGGGCAAGTGTTGTATTGCTTTTTGAAATTTCGTTGATAGCAGTTGCTGTATAGAGCAATTCTTTGCTGAACATAATGCTGCCTGTAGCGCTGGAGAAGCCAGTAAGTATTAATTTCCAGATGTCTCCGTTGTTGCGTCTTACAAAATAAACGGAAGAATCATTCAATACATAGCTGCTTGTTGAAGAACTGTAAGATTTCCAGTTGTAGCCAATGCCATTGATATTTCCGCTAAAAGGATGCGTTGAATAAGCAACATAACCAGCCCTGGTTGCAGGATCTACTTTTGCTAGAGCAACTTTAAGTGTATCGTTTACTAAAATACCTGTAACGGTATAGCCTGCAATGCCCGTGGCAGCATAGTCTGCGGTAGTGTATTGACCAAATACCAAGTCCCAATCTGCTGTAGGCGGTTCACGATCAATAGCTGTTTTTGTATCTAATGAAAAATAGCCAAAATTTTTGCTGGAGAAAACGCTTTTATTTAAAGATGATATAGAAGAATCAGTGCCATCAAGATTGGCATAGGTAAATGTATAGGTGCCACCTGATAATTTATTAATGAGCAGTTTCTTATAATTTCCTGTTTGTGTCTTTACTATATAAAGTGAATCTCCACTAACGATATGTGTACCAATATCGTAAACTCCCCAACCAAGATCGTAAGGATTGCTTGCATCTACATATCTGCCCAATGCTCCATTCCATTCCGTTTCCGCATTGTATAATTTGGACCATGTGCTCACTCCTGTTGTGTCCACAGTCTTCCAGCCTGCCTTGTCTGCTTTTGGATAAAGCCAGATAGTACCACTACCAGTTCCATTCACGAGGATAGAAGATCCCATGCTTCCAGAAGTTCTAAAACCTAAATCCCAATTATTTTTTGGCTGGGCACCTTGTTCGTCATTAGGAAGACTGTACCATATCTGGTTAGTATATCCGGCTCCTAAAGTTACAGTATCAATTGTTTGTGCCTTTGCGGCAAACGCAGCTACACTTAGTGTTAGTGCGAGTATCTGTTTTTTCATATCGGTATAT
Organism: Bacteroidetes bacterium UBA1312; assembly: GCA_002307135.1. Classification (GTDB taxonomy): domain Bacteria; phylum Bacteroidota; class Bacteroidia; order Chitinophagales; family Chitinophagaceae; genus Rurimicrobium. Next base: position 25,352 of record DBTQ01000014.1, on the reverse strand, counting down.
TTATAAAAGCAGTATCAAGTGCAGAAAATATATAGATATTGATGGCGACCAACTCTGTACGAAAAGATGATAGATACAACCTTTCTTGCTCCCAGCCATATCTTCTATCGACAGAAGTTGGCACACCATTATCTTATACCAAAGCTTTTGCAGCTTTTGTTATTTCTGAAAATGTTTATTCAGTATTATTGGGGGAGCAAGAATGATTTCGGATGCAAAGAAAGATGCTCAGAATTAAAAGTGTTTGTACAATTAGGAAAAGAACTTCTTTAATCGGGAATAAAGATTAGGCATTTATTTGCTTGAATGCAATGTGTGTGAAATATGGAACGATATATTTATTTCGAACGGAGATTAATTTTACTGTAGTAGAATTAGCCTTTATATTGGCAATGACATTAGTAATTATCGGGTTCCAATACGGATGAACATATCGCATTACCGCAATCGTCGTTTCGAATAATTTCTATGGTAGAATGGGTGTAAAGTCGGGTTTGTGCTGGACTAATTACAATGGTATATTATGAGCAAACTAACTGGCTATTTTCAATGATGTGCTACAGAGTGTGCCACAATTAAAAAAAATATTTTTCAATGAAGGTGGTAGTCTCATGAAATTCCGCTTAACTTTTGAGAGAGGTGGGAGGTGTATTTTATGTTACTGATTATATTCTATAAAATAATTTGTGTTGTCGTCTAATTATCTACCAAAAATAATTTTTAATAAATATGCTTGCTTTTTTATTTCTTTTATTGTTTTTTTGTCTAACTTTAATTACTAATATGATTATATTTATATGAAAAAATTTGTTATTTTTTCTGTTTTGTTAATGGTTTCTTTTTCTGTTTTTGCACAATCTGGCGGATTAGTAAGATTTTACGATCAGACCAAAGTCGGGTATAAAAATGTTGATGGTGCTGTTGTTGTTGCTGCACAATATGACGCGGGTAGTGATTTTATTAATGGTTTTGCAATTGTCATAAAAGATAATCTAAGAGGGTACCTAAATGAAAAGGGTGAATTACAAATACCGCTTATTTACAGAGATGCCAATCCATTTTTGAACGGATACGCATCAGTAAAATTTGGCGACAAGTATGGCTTTATTAATGTAATAGGGAATTGGGTGATAGAGCCGATATATGAAGAGGCATATTCATTTCAGGAAAATATAGCACTCGTAAAAAAGAATGGTAAATATGGTTTCGTCAACGATCAATTAAAAGAAATCATTGCTCCGCTATACGAAATGGCGACGCCATTTTCTGATGGTTTAGCATTAATAAAACACAATGGTAAAGCTGTTTATATTGATAAGCAAGGTAGAGCCGCATTTATAAAAGAACTCGAAATTGCCGGATTATTTCATAATGGTGAGGCAGAGATTACCATAAAAGGTAAAAAATATATTGTCAATAAAAAAGGTAAAATACTTAGAGAGTCACAAGACTTTGAGGATAATGAAGATCAGGAAAAAGAAAGAAGGAATTGAGCGGATTGATAACTGAATGTTTAATGTGGATGCATTATGAGAAGACTTTGTTTTTTACTACTGCTATTTTTTGATTTTTGTACACAACCCATTTTGACCTTTGCTCAAAGTGGTAATTGGGTATGGCTCAAAGGCGAAAGTTCATCTAGTTCTCTTGGTCATTATGGTACGCTGGGTGTATCAAGCCCAATTAATGAGCCTCCTGCGCGTTATCAATGTGCATATTGGTTGGACTTGAAGGGCAACTTCTGGATTTTTGGTGGTGTTAATAATTTTAATGATTTGTGGAAATACAATCCTACAATTAATGAATGGACTTGGGTAAAAGGCCCTCAGTTAGGAACAAATTTGAGTGGAATTTACGGTACACAAGGTGTGCCTTCTGTATTAAATAATCCACCAGCTTTAGGTTATGGCGCCAATTGCTGGACAGATACTGCCGGTGATTTATGGTTGTTCGCAGGATTTGATTTGTCTGGTGGATTCAATAACGATGTATTATGGAAGTACCATATAGCCACTAACGAATGGACTTGGATGAAAGGTTCTTGGGGCAGTACGTCAAATGCAATTTATGGTACTAAAGGAATCGCTGCTGATATACTTACTCCTGGCAATAGGGTTGAGTGTAAATCGGCATGGGTATCGAACAATAAACTGTGGTTATTTGGAGGGCGGTCAATGTCAACTAATGGTACAAAAAATGATTTGTGGAGTTATAATATTGCCACTAATAATTGGGCTTGGGAGGCAGGTACACAGCTTGATAATGATTCGGGTAGTTACGGTACCAAAGGAGTAGCCAGTGCAAGTAATGTACCTCCATCACGGTGGTCATATACAAAGTGGCAAGACGCAGATAATAATTTTTATTTGTTTGGAGGGCTATTTTCCAGCAGCTATATTTTTAATGATGTTTGGAAATTTGAGCAGAGTAATAAATTGTGGACTTGGGTAAGTGGTACAAAAGAGGTTAGTGGCTTAGGGACGAACAGTACTTTTTGTACACCTAGTATGAACAATATTCCTAGTGCTAGGTATGAAAACCAAACGACCCAAACTAATAATTCGTGTACTAGAGCTTTTTGGACTTTCGGTGGTTTTGGGTATGATAATAATAGTGCTAATCCAAATAAAGAGTTGAATGATCTCTGGCTATTTAATACGGCTAATTTAGAATGGACTAAAGTAAAGGGTGGGGATAATGCCGCGTCATTTAGCTACGGTGCAAAGGGGACAATTGCTGCATCAAACTTGCCTCCCGGTAGAGGAGGTGCTGCTGCATGGTGCGATAATACCGGTTGTTTGTACATCTTTGGAGGTTCTGGCAATATTGGTGCGGGGAGGGTATTACTTAATGATTTGTGGAAATTTATTCCGGATACATCTTGTTTCCATACCGGACTTATGGGAGGTGTAAAATTAACTCCCCCATCTGATACAACAGTATATTCAGGTGATACAATTAGAATGGCAATTCCCAAAAATTGTTCGGTTTCGGTTTCTCCAACCTCTGGTTCTTATATGAATACGCAAACAGGTATCATTTCATTTTTTGCGGCTAACCAATATACCATTATGTCGGCATCGCTTGATCCTAATGATCCATGTATTAAAAGCGATACACTTTCTTTTAAACTTAAAAACTATCCGGCACCTGTAGCCGATTTTACGATAACACCGGCAGTGGCATATCTTAATAACCCCAATTTTAATATTGTTAATAGGTCTGCATATGCGCTAAATTATAAGTGGTATTGTGATGGCATACTCATGTCGTCAGAGTCAGATATGATACATGCTTTCCCATCAGTTGGTCAGCATTGTATTGCACTTGTAGCAACAAATAAAAATGGTGAAAGGGACTCTGTTACTAAGTGTTGTGAAGTGGTAGAGGGTGGAAATGTTTTTGTGCCCAATGCATTTACACCTAATGGGGATGGCAAAAATGATGTGTTCCAAGTTATTGGCGGCAATGTTAAGTTTGAAAAGATGAATATCTATAATCATTTTGGCCAGCTTGTGTTTACCACTAATGATATATCTGTAGGTTGGGATGGTAACTATAAAGGAAATTATTGCGAGATAGGAACTTACTATTACTTGATACAGTATGTGGATATTGATAGTAAAACTAATGTTTTAAAGGGCGACGTTACCTTGTTAAGATAATGCTCCCATTTTTGTTGTATAAAGAGTAGGTCATTTAATACGAAATTGATACAATTACTCATCCTTTTAATTGAATGAATTTCTAAATTCAAGAGGGGAAAGATTCGTTTTGTTTTTGAAGAGTTTATTGAAAGATTGAGGATATTCAAATCCAAGCCGATATGCAATTTCGCTTACCGACAAATTGGTAGTTGTTAGTATTTCCTTGGCTTTCTCAATCAATCTGCTATGAATGTGTTGTTGTGCATTATATCCTGTAAGAGTTTTCAATAAGTCACTTAAATAGTTTGCCGACACATGGAGCTGCTCTGAAAGATATTGAACTGTAGGTAACCCTTTTTGCGCTCCTTTTTCTTCATTGAAATAATCGGACAATATAGCTTCCAGATTTACCAATAAATTATTGCTTGCATGTTTTCGGGTAATGAATTGTCTGTTATAAAATCGGTTAGCGTAATTGAGTAATAACTCTATGTGCGATATAATTACATCCTGACTATAACCATCTATAATGGAACGGTATTCGTGCTCAATATTTTCTACAATGGACGTTACCATAATTTCTTCCTTTTCAGAAAGATGTAAAGCCTCATTTACTGCGTAAGAGAAATAACCGTAATTTTTAATCGTTTTTGCCAAAGGATAATTGATCATAAAATCGGGATGTATCACCAGCCACCAGCCATCAATGGATATATTATCATTGATGTCTGTGGATATTACCTGTCCCGGAGAGAAAAAAGTCATTACACCTTCGTCAAAATCATAATAATTCTGACCGTACTTCAATTTTCCCTTAAAGTCGTTTTTGATGCAGATGGAATAAAAATTGTAAACAACGCTTTTTAAGTTTTCTTCAGAAAAGCATTTTATTTCGTTGAGTTTGATCACACTTACAAGAGGGTGCTCCGGTTTTGCTAATTCCAATAAACGATGCAATTCAGATATTGAATTGATAATATAAGGACTATTGTTTTGCTTTTTCATTTTTTAAAATGGAGAAGAAGAGCACAAGAATAATATTCCGAAAAAGGTTCTTGTGCTCTTGTTTTTTTATTGATCAATTATGGACATGTTGGCTGCATCATATCTGTCGCCTGTAATTGTACCCAATGGCACAATCGCTTCTAGTTGTTCTATTTCATCTGTAGTTAAAGTAATATGGGTTGCTGCAATATTTTCTGCTACATATTTTCTTCTTTTAGTGCCGGGGATAGGTAAGATACCTTTTGCTATTACCCATGCAATGGCTAGTTGAGCAGACGTTATTTCTTTTTTGTCAGCAAGCTCTTTTATCGCTTTTACTAATTCAATGTTTTTGTAAAATTGCTCCCCTTTAAACTTAGGGATACTTTTTCTAAAATCATTTTCCGGAAAATCGTCTGGACTTTTAATGTCGCCGGTAAGAAATCCTCTCCCTAATGGGGAATAGGCTACAAATCCAATGCCCAATTCCTTTAGTGTACCTAAAATCCCTGCTTCTTCAACACTTCTTTCGAACAAAGAATATTCTGTTTGTACTGCTGTTAATGGATGAACCAAGTGTGCTTTTTTTATGGTGGCTGACGATACTTCTGAAAGCCCGATGTAACGAACTTTCCCTTCTTTTACTAACGCCGCCATTGCCTCAACGGTCTCTTCTATGGGGGTATTGGGGTCTAAACGATGCAAATAATACAAGTCAATATAGTCTGTGCCTAAGTTGCAAAGAGAACGTTCAACTGCTTTCTTTACATAATCTTTTTTACCGTTGATCTGCCAAGTTAATTGTTCGTTGTCGTCAATTTCATAGCCAAACTTACTGGCGATAATGTATTCATTCCTATTTCCTTTTATTGCTTTGGCAATTAACCGCTCATTTTGTAGTGGACCATATAAATCTGCTGTATCCAGAAAATTACCGCCTAGTTCTAACGAACGATGAATAGTAGCAATGGATTCGGTTTCATCTGCCTGCCCATAAATGTCCATCCCCGAAATTTTTGTCATACCCATACAGCCAAGCCCAATGGCGGGAACAACAAGTCCCTGCTCGCCTAATTCGATTTTTTTAATACTGCTCATGATTTTTCTTTTTAATTTTTAAGATTGATATTGCAAAGGTCAATCAGTACACAAATAAAAAAGTAGCCAAACTTCGTATTGTTGTATCCAAAAAAAGAAATTGCAGCTTTGAATGTCTTAATAGTATATTAGGCAGGTGGAGTTAGCAAAATTCTAATGCAGTTAATATATCATTCAATATATCGTCTTTGTGTTCGAGTCCAACAGATATGCGTATTAGACCGCCGGTAATATTTGTTGCAAGGCGTTCCTCTTCACTTAGTTTGGCATGTGTTGTACTGGCCGGATGAGAGGCTATGCTTCGCGTGTCACCAAGATTGGCGGTAAGTGAAAGCATTTTAAGCCCGTCTAAAAATTTGCGCCCACTTTCTATTCCTCCTTTAAGTTCGAAGCACACAATTCCGCCGCCATTGTTCATCTGTTTTATAGCAACATTGTATGAGGGGTGAGAGTTTAAAAATGGATATTTTAGCCAGTTGATTTTAGCATGATTTTCTAGCTTTTGCGCTATATACAATGCATTAGCAGCATGACGTTCCATACGTACGTCTAATGTTTCTAAACTCTTGCTCAATACCCAAGCATTGAATGGTGAAAGTGCCGGCCCGCTGCTTCGACAGAATAGATAAATTTCCTTTATTAAATCTCTTCTCCCAACAATCACACCTCCAAGTACTCTTCCCTGACCGTCGATCCACTTAGTTGCTGAATGGGTAACCAAATGGGCTCCGTATTCTATCGGGCGTTGTGCGATAGGCGTTGCAAAACAGTTATCTACATTTAGAATGAGTTTGTGTTTTTGAGCAAGTGATCCGACTATACTCAAATCAATAATGTCTAATCCCGGATTGGTGGGTGTTTCCAAATAAATCATTTTTGTATTTGCCTGTATCGAAGCTTCCCATTCTTCCGGTTTGGCAGCATCCACATAAGTATATTCAATACCGTATTTAGGTAAATATTTGCTGATAATAGTATGTGTACTTCCAAAAATTGATTTACAAGCAATCAGATGATCTCCCTTTTTTAATAAGGCCATAAACGAAGCAAAAACCGCACTCATGCCGGACGCAGTGGCATAGCCGGATTCAGCACCTTCTAACGCACACATTTTGTCAACGAATTCCTGACTGTTTGGATTGCTGAAACGGCTGTAAATATTGTCGTCGGTTTCGTCAGCAAAAGCGGCGCGCATATCTTCGGCATTATCAAAACAAAAGCTACTGGTTAAAAATAGAGGTGTGGCATGTTCTCCTTCATTGGTTCGTTCGGTTTGTATTCTAATAGCCTTACTTATTGGTCGCATATTGATGTTCTTTAGCTTGAGTTATTGTTCAATTAGTCTTTTGTTAGTTGTAGATCCCATGTAATTGCACAGCCCGCGCGTCTTAATGTTTCAGCAACGGAGCAATATTTGTCGATTGAAAGCCTGATAGCATGTAGGGCCTTCTCTTCTTCAATGGAGCCGCTTAGCTGAAATGTAATGTGCACTTTCTCCCAAAGTGCAGGCACTTTGTTCGCTTCACGTTCCCCCTCTATAATCATTTTATACGTTTTGATTTCTTGTCGCATTTTTTTCAAAATGCTGATTACATCAATGCCACTACAACTACCCAACGCCATGAGTAATGCCTGCATTGGCCTTACGCCATATTCTTTGCCTCCATCTGTTGGAGTTGTGTCAAATTTTACTGTTTTCCCGGATGCGTCGGTTGCTTCAAAGCCGAAATTCCCTTGAACCAATTCTAATGCTACTTTTACCATTTTATTACTTAATTTATACAAAAGTAGTAGAAACCTATCTTTGCGCCATAAAACAAATTCGATGTTACAACTCTTTCATTATAATGCTCCGCTTTCTTTGGAGTCTGGTGCAGATTTATCTAGTTGTACCATTGCTTATCAAACTTTTGGTGTGCTTAATAAGCAAAAGAGTAATGTAGTATGGGTGTGCCATGCGCTCACTGCAAGTGCAGATGTGGGAGATTGGTGGTCTGCATTAATTGGAGCAGGTAATGTTATTGATACCAATAAATATTTTGTTGTCTGTGCAAATATTATAGGCAGTTGTTATGGAAGTACAGGTCCATTGACCATAAACCCAACAACCGGAAAGTCATACTATCATAGCTTCCCTCTTATAACTATTCGGGATATGGTTCAAGCACATATTCTGTTGCGACAACATTTGTCAATTGATACCATTCATTTGCTTATGGGTGGTTCAATGGGTGGTTATCAAGTTTTGGAATGGGCGTTGATGGAAAAAAATATAATCCAGAACCTCTTTCTTATCGCTACATCTGCCGCAGAAAGTGCCTGGGGTATTGCTATTCATACGGCGCAACGATTAGCGATAGAAGCAGATAGTACATGGCAGGAACAAACACATGATGCAGGAGCTAAGGGGCTAAAAGCAGCAAGGGCTATAGGAATGCTGAGTTATCGCAACTATAAAATGTATGAGCAGATGCAGCATGATGTGGACAATACCAAACTGGATCATTTTAGAGCCTCCTCGTATATTATTTATCAAGGCGAAAAATTAGTGAACCGTTTCAATGCCTATTCTTATTGGACGCTGAGTAAAGCTATGGACGCACATAATATTTCTAGGAATAGAGCCGCAGATTGTGCCGGCGTTTTACAAACATTAACGCAGCCAACATTGCTTATGGGCATTAGTACCGATATACTTTGTCCTATTGAAGAGCAGCGTTTTATGGCTGCACATATTCCCAATGTTCAGTATCACGAAATAGAGTCGCCGTATGGCCATGATGGATTCTTAATAGAAGCAAATAAAATTGCAGAATATTTGAAGCCATGGTTGGAACACAAGATGAAAATTTAATTTTGAATAATTGTCGATATTGGATTAAACAATATCGACATTATAAAGTCTAAGCCGTTTTATATAAAAAATTTATGCTATTCAGAAGATTTTTATTATTCATTATCTGTAGTTTATTTACTGCTTCATTATTTGCCCAGGGTTTTGAAATGTCGGGCTCTGTTTTCAGTAAAACAGATTCATTTGAAGCCGCCGGTGCTACTATTCGTATTTTTAAAAACAACGATAGTGTAGCTTTTCTTAATACTGTAGCAGAGGATAATGGCTCTTTTGTCATTGAGCATATTCCATCAGGTAAATACTTGCTCAAATGCAGTTATTTGGGTTCTAAAACATTAAGTAGAAATATAACGGTTGCAGATGCCAATGTCGATTTAGGCAGGCTTTGGATGGAATCGTCTGCAAAGGAATTAAAGAATGTAACAATAGTAGGTACAGAAACCAGGATGGAGCAATTGGGTGATACGGCTCAATTTAATGCAGCAGCATATAAAACAAATCCGGATGCAACTGCTGAGGATTTGGTCGCTAAAATGCCTGGTATCACATCGGATAATACTGGGGTGAAAGTAAACGGGCAAACGGTGAATAAAGTATTGATTGATGGTAAACCTTTTTTTGGTACAGACCCTTCTTTGGCATTGAAAAGCTTACCCGCAGAGGTTATCGATAAGATACAGGTATTCGATCAAATGAGTGAGCAATCACAGTTTACCGGATTTGATGATGGTAATACACAGAAAACAATAAATATCCGTACAAAAAGTAATAAGAGCAATGGGCAGTTCGGTAAAGTATATGCCGGATATGGTAGCGATGATCGGTATTCTGTTGGCGGAAATATGAATTATTTTGAAGGAAACCGTCGTATTTCTATTAATGCATTGTCCAATAATATCAATTTGCAAAACTTTAGTAGCGAAGACTTATTGGGAGCGCAAAGTGGCGGTGGTGGTAGAGGTAATGCTGCAAATAATTTTATGGTTGGTCAGCAAAACGGTGTCACGACTACTACTTCTTTTGGCTTGAACTATTCGGATGTATTCGGTAAAAATGAAAAAATTAAAATATCGGGTAGTTACTTTTATAACAATACGAAGAACCTTAATAACTCAGTTACATCACGTAACTTTTTTACTACAAATGATACGGGGCTTTTTTATAATGAAACCAATAGTGCAACAGCCACCAATACCAACCATCGATTCAATCTCCGTTTAGAATACAATATAGATTCTTTCAACTCATTTGTTCTTACGCCAAGCTTTTCTTTACAAACGAATAATACCACATCAAATTTATTGGGCAATACAACACTGACCGGAGATATTTTTCAAAGCACTACTCAGAATGCAAATTCAGCAAAAAGTACAGGTTATAATTTTGCAAACAGTCTTTTATATCGGCACAAATTTCAGAAAGTTGGACGGACATTTTCATTTGATTTTGGTACAAAACTGAATGAAAAAAACAGCAACACTAAACTATACAATCTGAGCCAATATCTTACAGATACAACATTGTTAGATCAAGAGCCAACACTTTACGCTAATGGTTATACCTTTTCTGGGAATGCTATTTATACTGAGCCCATAAATAAAAAAAGCCAGTTGATGCTTAACTACAATCCCAGCTTTACTAAAAACAGATCGGATAAAGAGGCAAATAGTTTTGATCCGGTTAATAACGATTATTCTATATTGGATACCTTTTTATCTAGTAAATATGACAATACTTATATAGTGCAAAGTGGGGGACTGAGTTATCGCTATAATGATAAAAAAGGAAATCTTATGGTTGGTGCAAATTTGCAAAACGCTAATCTTTCCGGAGATGCGTATTTCCCTTATTCCAATCATATCGAACGTAGTTTTGTAAATCTGTTACCACAAGCAATGTATAATTACAAATTTGATAAAGGAACAAACCTTCGTTTGATGTATCGTGCCAATACACAGGCACCAAGCATTGCTCAGCTTCAAGATGTGGTAGATGTTTCTAACCCTTTGTTTTTATCTGCTGGTAATCCTGATTTAAAACAGAGCTATACGCATACCATTACTGCACGTTATGGCAAGACGAGAGCACAGAAAGGTAAGGGCTTATTCTTCTTCGCAAGCGGAGGCTACACTCAGAACTATTTTGGTACTGCATCATATATTCCTACCAAAGATTCTGTACTTGCAAACAATATCGTATTGAACAGAGGAAGTCAATATTCGGTGCCTGTAAACCTTGATGGATATTGGAATATACGCAGTTTCGCTACGTATGGTATTCCATTCAATGCAATCAAAAGCAATCTTAATCTGAATGGAGGATATACATTTACAAGGAGTCCATCCTTGATCAATGATGTCGCTAATTTTGCGAATACGAATACGATTAATGCGGGCGTGGTATTAAGTAGTAATATTAGTGAAAATATCGACTTTACCTTTTCCTATAATGGTAATTATAATATTGTTAAGAACACGCTTCAGAGTACACTCAATAATAATTATTTTTACCACAATGCCTCCTTTAAAATTAATTGGATTTTCTTAAAACGTTTTGTACTCAACACGAGTATCAATCAGTCCTTATATGAAGGATTGAGCAATAGCTATAACCAGCAATTCTTTCTTTGGAATGCATACGTCGCTTACAAATTCTTAAAAAATAAATCGTTGGAAGCAAAGTTCAGTGCGTATGATATTTTGAAACAGAATAAAAATATTACGCGCAATATTACCAATACATATATTGAAGATGTACGTACTCAAGCGTTGACACAATATTTTATGTTTACCCTTACATACACATTGCGCAATTTTAAAGGGAACCCGCCAGCACCTGCTGATGACCATGACCATAACCGACCTGAGGGCGGACAATGGAGAGGCGGTGGAGGCAGACCCGACGGTGGGTTTTAATTACCCCTTTTTACCGTTATCAATTACAATTTTATCTCGACCTAATTAGGCCAAGATATTGACGAACCATGGGATCTCCGGGTTTTATTTGGTCTGCCATTGTCAGGTAGCGTTGTGCATTACCGGCATCATTTGTTTGAATGCATGCTATACCCATGGCTACATTAGCTACAAAATCTTCCGGAATTACACTCAATGCCGTTTGGGCTATTGATTTGGCAACTAGTGGTTGATTGGTTGCAACCTTTGCAAACGCGATCATTCCAAATAATTGCGTTACATTTTTGGGTGAATTAGGATTGAAATGAATTTGGTTTAAATAAAGCGTGAAAAATGAATCCGCCAGTTTGTAATTATTTCTGTTGAATGCATTGAAGCCCTTATTGTCAAATCTGTTACTATCAATTACGATAGACGTAATGGGCATATTGTCTATTTCAATATTGTGTTTACTCAATGGAGAAGGGAAACTATTTTCAATAAAGCGAGGTTCTAAAAACAAACTGTTGAATATGCCATACTTCCAGTCAAATGCAAAATTCGATTTGACACCCATCACGTAGAATTTTACTTTCGCATTGGGATACCTTTTTTTGATATAATAATTAGGGAAAGTAAATGCATTGCTGCCAATAGCAATCGTGTCTTTGCTTTGTAAAATGGGTTCGTGTGCAAAAAGCCAGTCTATGGACTCTTTTACTGTAATTTGCCAGTAATCGGTATCATAATCATAATAAGCTTTTTGAAAACCACCGGCCAATTCATTGAAGTATGTATATTCATAGGGGTTGTTTTCGATACACCACTTGACAGGTTTTATAAACCCGATCGTAATTAGTCCTATAAAAGCCCACTGTAATGCTGGTTTGCCTAATCGATCCGTTAAAGTGATTAAGCCAATACTTGTAATAATCATTAAAGACGGATAAATAAACAAAAGATGCCTCCATGAATTATAAACAGCCATTTGGGTGTACATCGCATACACTACAGGAAATATTCCGGAGAAGAGTATCAATAAATAGGCTTGCTTCTTTTGTAGGTCTTTCCAGTTTAGTAACGTGTAAATTATCCCAACTATCATTGAAATGATTATAATTAACGGTATGCTAATCATCATGAATTTGGTCAGATAGCTGTATGGGAGTGACAACGAACTGATAATTTCTCCTTCGAACGAAATAGGAATTCGTTTAGGGAATGCTTTCGCGACATTGATAGCTTTGAAGAGATTTTCAATAGGGTTGAGCAATACATAAGGCCAGCACAATATAGTAAGCAATACTGCGCCGCCAAGTGCTACCCCTAGCTTTGTTCCCCAATTCTTGATTTCAGATAATGCGCTTTTGTTTTTCAATAAATAAAATAAACCAAACAGGCCTATGTATGCAATCAGTAATATTCCCCCAATACGAATGCTTAATTCAAACCACAATGCCAAACCTAAACCAATTGTTGTTTTCCAAGATGGTTTCGGTAACTCTTCTAAAAAGCAAATGATAAAATATAATGTGGCGATATAGCCCGCTAAAAATGGTATGTCTTTTGTGTTAAAAATAGCCAGTCCAAAAAATATGGGTGTCAGAAAAATAAACCAAATGGCTACCAGTGATGCTCGATAATCTTTTATTTTTTTTGCAATGAGTCCCGTAAACAACAATGCTATAATAGCAATAAATTGATTCAGCATGTGGCGGGTAATATATTCGTATCCATCACTTTTGCCTAATAGCTTATTAATGCCAATAGCAATGTAATCAAAGCCACTACCATAGTTGGGTATTTGTCCATCTATGGCTGTGCCATCACTATGTGTCGGATGTGTAAATGAAGTATCTTTGAAGCCACTTGCATAATAAGCAATATTTGCTTTCCCATATACATTCATATCCATTTCGTCACTGCCGACACCAGAGTCGTAACCGGCAATCCATAATATGGCCAGCATAGCAACAAGCGAAGCCATAAATATTTTTTTAAATAGAGATTGATTGTACTCTGGTATTATCTTGGCCGAACCTAGCATGGTTTGTTTATCAGATATTTGTGACATGGGGGGGTATATTTTCATTTCGCGAAGCAAGATAATATTTTTGAAACGAATTATAAAGGATGAAATGATTTATGGGGCAATTTATAAGTTCTAACAAATAAATAATAGTTTTTTGTAGCAATTAAACTAGGCTGGGTTAATTTCGCTTAAGAAGTAATTTTTGGTGTATTTCTTTTTTGATCAAATAAATTGGATTTAACAATGAGTAACAAACAACATTTGTACAAAATAGCCGTCGAATGGACAGGTAATAACGGAATAGGCACAGCAGCGTATGCAGTATATGGTCGAAGCCATAATATACGTGCAGCTCACAAACCAGTTATAGAGGGATCTTCAGACGCTACGTTTATGGGTGACGATACTAAATACAACCCCGAAGAACTTTTCCTCTCCTCTATTTCTTCCTGCCACATGCTTTGGTACTTACATCTTTGTGCCGACGAAGGTATTGTTGTAGAAGCCTATAATGATAATGCAGAAGGAACAATGGAAGAGACCTCTACACGTGGTGGTCATTTTTCGGAAGTCGTATTGTATCCGAAAGTAGAAGTTACTGAAAGTTGGATGATCGAGAAAGCCATTGCATTACACGAAATTGCGCATCAGCACTGCTTTATAGCCAACTCTTGTAACTTCCCGATCCTTGTACAGCCTAGTTGCACAAGCACTACATAAAGACAATCAAACAAAACATATTATGTTGCATAAAACAAAAATTGTTGCTACCGTAGGTCCTGCTTGTAACACCTACGACAAATTGTTGGCATTGGTGCAGGAGGGAGTTAATGTTTTTCGACTCAACTTTTCGCATGGTACGCACGAAGAGCATCATCAGGTTATTGAACACATTCAAGCCATCAATGAATCTTTTCCATTCAACATTGCTATTCTAGCCGATTTGCAAGGACCGAAATTGCGGGTTGGAGTAATTGAAAACGGCCTGTTGACACTTAATAAAGGTGATGTATTCTACTTTACCAATGAAAAAAGAGAGGGTAATTTGGATGGTGTTTATATTTCTTACCCCAACTTTCACAGCGATGTAAAAGTGGGTGAGATCATTATGATTGATGATGGTAAAATAGAAGTGAAGGTGCTGGAAATTGGCGCCGACCATCGTGTTCGAGTTGTTGTAATAACACCTGGCGATTTGACCTCAAAAAAAGGAATTAACTTACCTAATACAAAAGTTTCCTTGCCGTCACTTACGGATAAGGATTTGGAAGATCTTGATTTTATCATTCATAATAAAATTGATTGGATTGCACTTTCATTTGTTCGGACAGCTCAGGATATTACAGAGCTCCGTGAAATACTTAAAGCCAAAGGGCATGATGCCAAAATTATTGCCAAGATAGAAAAGCCGGAAGCAATAGCTAACCTTAGAGATATTATCCTCGCATCCGATGCGGTAATGGTGGCTCGTGGCGATTTGGGTGTGGAATTGCCATTGGAAAAAATACCCATGATACAAAGGGAAATTATTCGCAAATGTATTCATCGTGCAAAACCTGTAATCATTGCTACACAGATGATGGAGAGTATGATAGATCGTACACGACCCAATCGTAGCGAAATAACTGATGTGGCAAATGCAGTACTTGAAGGAGCCGATGCTGTAATGCTCAGTGGCGAGACTGCAATGGGTAAATACCCGGAACTGGTTATCCGTACAATGGTCAATATTATCAGGGAAGTTGAAAAAGAGGAAATTGTTTATAACCGTAATCTTGTTCCTCAACCACATTCACCTTCTTTTTTGAGTGATGCCTTGTGCTATAATGCCTGTGAAATGGCGCACGATGTTAATGCTCATGCTTTAGTAGGCATGACACAGTCTGGTTATACCGGATTTATGTTGTCGAGCTACCGGCCTCGTTCACCATTATTTGTTTTTACACAAACGCAATCATTAGTCAACCAATTGAGCTTGAGCTGGGGTGTGCAGGCATTCCATTACGAAATGGAAGAAAGTTTGGACAAAATAGTGGCCAAACAGATTGAATTACTTGAGTCGAAGGGATTATTGAAGTCCGGAGATGTGGTGATCAGTACTTGTAGTACGCCTGTGCTCGAACATTTACCTACAAATACCATAAAACTCACCAAAGTCCGGTAGCAAAATACCGGTACCACCTATTCTATTAAATAATTAAACATTTAGCCTGTATCTTGCAGCCGTTTTCTAATAAAAATTATGTACCGTACTCATACCTGTGGCGAATTGCGCCCTAGTCATATTAATACTGAAGTAACTCTTTGTGGATGGGTTCAGACTGTTCGTAAATTTGGTAGTATCACATTTACAGATCTTCGTGACCGATATGGCCTTACACAATTATTATTTAATGAACAACTCAATACCCGCCTCGATGAAACACCGATTGGTCGTGAATATGTCATTCAAATAAAAGGCAAGGTGCTGGAGCGCAGCAATAAAAATGCGAAAATACCAACAGGAGAAATAGAGGTTGAGGTTATTGACTTTACGATCATGAACGTAGCGGCCACACCTCCGTTTACCATTGAGGAAAATACAGATGGAGGAGATGAGCTGCGCATGAAATATCGCTATTTAGATCTTCGTCGCCCTATGCTGAAACGCAATCTGGAGCTACGCTATAAAGTGAGCCGTTCGGTACGAAATTATTTGGACACGATAGGCTTTTGGGATATTGAAACGCCATTTTTGATTAAATCCACACCGGAAGGTGCACGCGATTTTGTGGTGCCATCCCGGATGAATGAAGGTCAGTTTTATGCCTTGCCACAAAGTCCTCAAACCTTTAAGCAATTATTGATGGTGAGCGGCTATGACCGTTATTACCAAATCGTAAAATGCTTCCGCGATGAAGATCTTAGAGCGGATCGCCAACCGGAATTTACACAGATAGATTGCGAAATGTCTTTTGTAGAACAGGAAGATATTTTAAATGTTTTTGAAGGTTTGTTCAAACATGTTTTTGAAGAAGTAAAAGGGATCACCATTACAGAACAATTTCCGCGTATTACATGGGATGATGCTATGTGGCATTATGGAAATGATAAGCCGGACCTTCGTTTTGAAATGAAAATCCAGAACTTAAAAACTTCATTCGTTCATCCGTCTATTGAAGCACCCGATCATAACATTTTCTGTCATGCACTCAATGGTGTCGATTTTAAAGTGACCAACGAAGCTGAAAGTATTCTTGCAATAGTAGTGCCTAATGCAAGTGAATATACGCGCAAACAAACTGATGAATTGACGGAGTGGGTGAAACGTCCTCAGATAGGAATGACAGGCTTGTTGTTCGTGAAATGTAATGCCGATGGTACATTCAAAAGCAGCGTGGATAAATTTTTTGATGAAGACAGATTGAAGGATATTGCCAACTTTACTGGTGCCGCCGCCGGTGATCTGATATTGATATTGGCCGGTAATGAAACGCGTACCCGTAAAGCAACGAGCGACCTTCGCCTGGAAATAGGTGAGCGTTTGGGCTTGCGCAATCCGGATGTTTATAAACCACTTTGGGTGATTGATTTCCCCTTGTTTGAATACGATGAAGAAGGTAACCGTTGGGTGGCTCGCCATCATCCGTTCACCTCGCCAAAGCCGGAGCATATTGACGTTATGATCAATAATGATCCTAAAATAGCTGAAGCGGCTCTGTTTTACAAACACCCGTACAATAATATCAAAGCCAATGCCTATGATATAGTACTCAATGGTACTGAAATCGGTGGGGGCTCCATTCGTATTTATCAGCGTGCCCTTCAGGAAAAAATGTTTGCGGCACTAGGCATGAGTAAAGAAGAAGCACAGGAGAAATTTGGTTTCTTATTGGGCGCATTTGAATATGGTGCACCGCCACATGGTGGTATTGCCTTTGGTTTTGACCGCCTTTGTGCTTTGCTGGGTGGACAGGAAACAATTCGGGATTTTATAGCTTTCCCTAAAAACAATTCAGGAAGAGACGTAATGATTGACGCACCATCGTCAATAGATGACCAGCAACTCAACGAATTACGTTTGAAATCCACCGTTTAACTTTTTTTTAGAAAAAATAGCAACAAAATATAATTTTTATATCTTTACGGAGTTTCCATAAAAGACACACTATGAAAAAGATTTTATCTACTATAGGTTTAGGCTTGTGTTTGAGCACGTTATTACTTTCTTGCAGTAAGGGTGACTATAATTCCGGATCAGGGAAAACCGGATACAATCCATTTGGCAATGGTACCTCTTCGTCCAATACAAGTTCAGGCAATTTTACTGCTAAAATAAATGGCCGTGCATTTTCAGCGTCTTCGAGTACCGCACTTAAATCTGTATCTGAAATATTTGGTGCAACAGGTCCTTCGTCTGTAGAAAGTATTGCACTTTATCCGGATGCTTTGGCTACAGGTACTTATACTATTTCGGGTGGCACTTTGTCAGCTATATATTTAGCCGTGGGTGCTACATCTTCTGTAACCCCTACTTCAGGTACTATGGTGATTACAAGTAATGACGGGACTAACGTGGCAGGAACATTTGATCTTCATGCTTCAGGTCTTGATATAACAGAAGGCCAGTTCAATTTGAAAATGCAATAAACAATTTTAATAAATATTTCTTAGGCCGCAATACTTTCCCGTGTTGCGGCTTTTTTGCTTTTATGATCGAGCACGATCAGTAAGGAAATACAGAGATAAAATACGGATCCGATCTTGTGGGTTTCGATCAATTCCGAAAAAAAGTTATTAATAAAACATGCAGCAAACACCATGGCCAGCGCCATAGTACAGGAGCGATAAAACTTGTCGTCGAAGCGATGATACACCTTTTGAGCTTTCGCAAAAAACACCATGATTAATAGCGCGTATAATAACATCGCAGGCCAGCCTTGCTCTACCAGCATCAATAAAAAGTAATTGTGAGTGGTGGACTGTTCCGGATTCCGGCTAACATAAGTTACAAAAGAAGTAACCGTATAAGGCTTATAAAAATAGTAAAAAGAATTCGGTCCGTTTCCTTTAAGAGGTTCGTTCGTACTCATGCGCACCGCAGCAATCCATCTGTATATACGCTCCATCGACGACATGTCTGTACCCTTGAATGTGGCCAGCAAATGTTCTTTGAAATTAGTGTGCATATAAGTATGTGCAAAGTCCGGCCGGTAATTGATAAACCGATTGTCCCTTACCATAAAGGATACGACAAAGATGATCAATGCATAAAAGACCGGCATAATCAGGTTCACCAGCTTCATACGAATAGCAAACATTACAACAAAGGAAAAGACAACAGCTATTACAGCTGCCCGCGCATAAGATAGATTGATGGCAACAAGATAAAAAACGATTAAACCCGCGATGAACGTTCGAAGAAAAAAACCTTTGTTGCGGCACAGCGTAAATGCAATACACAACAACGGGAATGTCATAGACAGAAAAGTCGAATAATCCACATGGTTGTAAAACAAATAACGAATGGCCACCTGTATTTTCGCAAAGCTGAAACCCAAACGGTAATGTTTATAAAAGATAATAATAGCCAATATCGTTGTTGGCACTATTAATAGAATAAACGCTTTTTTGAAATCTTTCTTTTCCTGAAAAATGAACACCGGAATAATGGCAAACGAAGCCAGAAACCAGGTTTTGGCGGCTAAAAATTTTATAGAAAAGAAAGGCTCTTTTGAGTAAATAACTGTTATAACCAGCCAGATATATTGCAATACAAGAATCAGTGTCAGCGAATTGCTCCAAAACCATTTGGGTATAATCGTTGGCTTGCTGGCTATAAGGCCTGCCAACACCAATAAGAACAACCACATCATCGGCTCGTCAGGAACAGAAGTAGATAAGGAGTCGTGTAGAAACCAAACCTGAATAGAGCAGGGGATACAAAACAGTAAAATCCAAAAAGCTGTTTTCCAGTTGAAGAACAACAACCCTACAAACAACAATCCGAAAGGAATGGCTAAGAAAAGTAGATTGCCAAAAAACGAAAACAGCGCCAGACATAACAATAACACCGACAAACCAATGGTTTGAAGCAGTTTATTATTGTTGTCGAGCAAAACCTGCATTATCGTTGGGTATTGGCTAGCGCTTTGATATAAGCTATGAAGGACAATAAAAGCACACTAAAGAAAAATGCAACAAATGCACAGGCAATAGTGGTGAGCAACACGCCAAGGCCTGAAGCTTTAAGTGGTGGCTGCGGTGTGGTTACATTATGTAATAACTGCACTTCATCGCCTAATTTTGAATCAAGTTCATTTACTGTAGCCGACAACTCCGCTCTGTTGATCACGTATTGATCTTTAATAGCCTCCAAATTTTGTATTTCCTCCACACCTCTGCCCGGATTAACTTTTCCACCTGCACCGATAGCGCCACTAACCAATCCTTTACGGTTAGGACTCATGATGTCGTATAGTTGATACTTGTCGCGCATGATAACAAGAGAGTCCGTGCATTTAGCAATCAGTGTATCTACGCTCAATATCTTACGACTCACCACTTCCATCGAATTGTGCTTTACTGTTGCTATATACTGACGCATTTTAGCATCCGTTATTTTAATAATAGCATCCAATACAGCAGCAGCGCGCTGCGGATCTGTATCTGTAAATGTGGCCATCACACTTGAGTTTTCGGTACGCTTGGCATCAAAGCTCTTGTCAAAACGGTAAGCCATAGCCACTCTATCTGCTTTTTTTTGCGGATCCAGCTGATAAGCTTTGTACAAGTCCATATATTTAATAACAGAGTCTTGTACATCTTTTGAATTTATCATCGTCATAGCCCGATCCACATCACCCTCTGTTCCGAAATAATCTACAAAACGAAGATCTTCCGTAGCTCTGCGTAAAATATTATTTCTATCGCCAAACAATGGGTTCAATAAATAGGCTTCTGCCTCTGCTTTATATTTTTTGTCTTGTAGTTTATAGCCTACCGCACCAATAAGTGCCGCAGAAAAAGTAACGATCAGAATCAACTTTAAATTTCGTTGAGCAATTTTTACTATTTCCACTAAATCGAATGTGGGTGTATTCATTTCTATGAAGTATAAAAGATTTGATTAATTAGTGCTTACAACGCAAAATAGGCTTTAATATTATATAACCGTTTCGCCTGCCTGCATTTTTTCTGCATTTTCGGCAAATGCCAGCGCCTCTACCATCTCCTGAATCTCACCATTCATAAAGGCATCCAAAGTATAAACAGTCATGTTTATTCTATGATCCGTTACCCGGCCTTGTGGATAATTATACGTGCGGATTTTAGCAGAGCGGTCGCCGGTACTTACTAAGCTTTTGCGGCGATGCGCGATTTCGTCCTCATGCTTCCTCACCTGCTCTTCATAAAGTTTGGTACGCATCATATTAGTAGCCTTCTCGCGGTTGCCCAATTGCGACCGTTCTGTTTGGCAAGTGATCACCGTACCTGTGGGTATATGCGTAAGAATTACCTTAGTTTCCACCTTATTTACATTCTGACCACCGGCACCACCACTTCGGGCAGTTTCCATTTTAAGGTCGCTCTCTTTCAGCTCAAAATCAATCTCTTCGGCTTCCGGCATCACCACCACAGTAGCTGCCGAAGTATGCAATCGGCCACTGGCTTCAGTAGCCGGCACCCGTTGTACCCGGTGTACACCGCTTTCAAACTTAAGCGTACCATATACATCCTCACCCTGTACCTCCAGTTGTACTTCCTTATACCCTCCGGCAGAGCCTTCCGTTTCGCTCACCAAACTCACCTTCCAGCCGCGGCGTTCGCAATAGCGCAAATACATACGCATCAAATCGCCTGCAAAAATACTCGCTTCGTCGCCACCTGTACCTGCACGTACCTCCAGCACCGCATTCTTTTCATCCTGCGGATCTTTGGGTATCAGCAATTGGCGGATTTCCTCTTCCAGCTTATCCTTGAGTTGTTCCTGTTCTTCCAGTTCTGCCTTGGCCATATCGCGCAGCTCTGTATCGCTTTCTGTAGCCAGTACCTCTTTGCTAAACTCAATACTATCAATACAACCCCTGTATTTTTTGTAAGGTTCTACTATTTTTTCCAGCTTGCGGTACTCTTTGCTCACCGACGAGTAGCGTTTATTATCGCCTACCACCTCTGGGTTGGTCAGCGCTACACCCAAATCGTCGAAACGGGCTTTGATGGCTTCTAATTTTTCTATTATGGCACTCATAGATTATTTGTAAAGTAATCCCTAAAAAGGTGTGCAAAGGTAAAAATTTTAATGCAGGATTGGCATAATATTTTTATGTAGAATTTTGATATTCTTTTCATCCTCAAAGAGCTGCTGCTGTTGTGCCATTCATGCCATTTCAAGCTACATTGCCACTCTGGTTGAGGCTATCTTTCCATAATCATAAGCCCGCCTTATTTTCGGGTAAGCGCGGGTAGCTTTTGGGCTAGGCACGCTTATCAATAGGGCTAGGCTCGCCTAGCTTTAAGCTAGGCGAGCCTACTTTGGAGCAAGGCCAGCCTAGCTCCGATGCTAAGTATGCCTACCTTATGGGGTAGGCGTACTTATTGGTGATGGTACGCCTGCCTACATATAAGCTAGGCGTGCCTGCCATTAATAATAGGCTAGCCTACCCATACAGGTAGGCGAGCCTTGCTCTGCTATAGGCGAGGGTAACATCGCCGCGCTATTTCAGGTCAGGAGCATAAAAAAACATCCGCAGTAGCTGCCTACTGCGGATGTTACTTCAGTATTATTCAACTGCTACGAGTTGCCTGTAGCTGGTGGTGTATTGTTGTTTGTTTTGTTGGCAAAGCGGGAATTCCAATCGTCCACTTCGCGCATAGCCAAGTCCAGTGCAGCATTATTGTTGCGGCTTATTTGCAGACTTGCGGCATAGTCATCTACAAATTTCATAATGTCAATACTATTGGCCAATTGAGTTTCGCTCACGGTTTCGAGTAAGCTCATCAATGCCTGGCGGGCACCTTCCAGCGTACTGTCGTAGGCCAAACGAGTTACCAAATCATCCGGATTATGCTCCCTTGGCAGGCTATTGATATTGTTGCTCGCTATCTGGCTGATCAGGCGGGCGTAGCCCTCTCTGCCTTCGGCCATACTGCGCAGCCCTACCTTCTGGCTATCGGTAAGATTTACTTTGTGGGGCTCCAGACCTATGGTCAGGTTTTGTACGGTGGCTTTGATCGAATTGATGCTGGCGTCGGCTGCAAAGCTGTTGACTAAATAAGACATTGTGTTTTGGTTTAAAAATGTGAATAATTCTGCTTAACGAATAATGTTAAAGCAATATTATACATAATGTTTGATTTTATAATTTTATTAACTATTGCTGGCTATTGCAATAGAAATGGAGCGAACAATACGGTATGCTTTGGTATTGTTTAGTAACATTACAAAATGGCATTGAAGCCAAAGGAATATAATAGGGTTACTATTTTTTAAGTGTATAAAAATTTATATATTATAATAAACTTCGTTTTTCTGAAACTGCCATTTTAATTTTACCGAAATAATTAATAACTGAACATTATTGTTCTACGAAAATTTTATTAATCATTTAAAATTCGTTGAATAATTGAGCCTAAAATTCAGGTGTGTAGTTATTTTTTATCACCAATGTATTTATTCACTCTTAAATAGCTAAATATGAACAAAAGCCCACCATTCAATACTGAACAGAAATTATTATATTTACATAACGATTTAAAATCGATCAAATTGAAAAAGTATCAACGTTTACTTGTAGTGGCTGTATTAATCCTTTGGACACAATCAGCAGCTTTAGCGCAGACAGACTTTGCGCCTATTGGGGCTACTTGGTATCATAAGACTGGCGATGGAGTTTTAAAAACTACTGTTAAAAGAGATACAACCATATTAGGGCAAAAATGTAAAGTCGTTAACGAAAGAGCTTACCATAGTAGGTTTCCTCCAGATATAGATGCTGACATAAATGGTAACCTCTACTTATATGGCAATGCCGACACCGTCTTTATCTATAATGATATTCGATCTGAATTTACGCCGCTCTTTGTATTTAATGTATCTGCTGGCGATACGGTGAGTTTACCGGTAATGGAACCTGCTAATTGTGCTCGTTATATAGGTAGTTCTCCCGAATTCATGAATTTTTCATTTGTAGTTGATTCAGTACGCAGCATATTGTATAGTGGGGTGCCCTTAAAAACAGTCTTTTCGCATAGTATTAGAATTGGGTCAAACCCTCTTTTAGGATGGAATTACTATTATTCCAATAAGAATGTTTATGCCGAAAAAATTGGCAGTTTACAAACAGGACTAATACCTGTTTGTAAAGACGGCTGTGGGATGATTCCAGAATGTATTCTTGTTGATTCTATTCGCTGCTATAGTGATTCGTTTACTAATATTCAGTTTGTAACCGATTCTTGCGATAGGGGAATTAAGACCACTACAGGTATAGCTGATCAGAATATAGTACCCCATACTATATCCGTTTACCCCAACCCATCTACAGGCACCTTCCAGCTACTCCATGCACCTGCGCTCCAATCGCTGCAATTGTACGACCTGCAAGGCCGGTTATTGAAACAATGGGACAAGCCGGATACACAGTCAGTATTTGACATTGCCGAGTTAGCACCTGCGCTGTACCTGCTGCGCATCAATGCCGCCGACAACAGCCATTTATTCACCAAGCTCAATTATGTACCATGAAAAAGCTCATAAGCATAGCCATAGTATTGCTTTGCTGCTTCAATACCCAAGCCCAATACCAAGATGGTTTAGACCCAACCTTTGGAACTAAAGGCATTGTCACTAAAGGTAGTACTATTATGTACGATGATTGGGGCATTTGGAGTGCTCTATTGCAACCTGACGGTAAAATCGTAGCATCGGCGGGTATCCGTTACATTATTCGATTTAATGCGGATGGCAGTATCGACAATAGTTTTGGCGTACATGGCTTCTTTACGGATAGCATACGCTATGCCGACGGTACAGCTGTTCGCAATTTGACTAATGGTAATATGACCATACAGTCGTCGGGAAAAATAATAGTAGCAGGAGGCGATGGGCATACCGATACCTCATTTTTATTTCGGATAAATACCGATGGTAGTCTTGATACTACTTTTGGCACAAGAGGTATGGCATTGGGAGATGCGGGTCTATTGCTCGCTCAACCCGATGATAAAATTATAACCACATATTATAGAAGCGATTATTACCAACGCCTTTCCCGCTACCTGCCCAATGGCGCTATAGACAGCAGCTTTGGCACCTATGGCAAAGTGGTGAACCCATTAGCAAAGAAGGGTGCAGGTGTGGGTATGGCACTAATGTCCGACGGTCGTATAGTAGTCATGTACGACTATTTCGGCGCAGCCCGCTATATGCCCGATGGAAGGCTCGACACCACATTTAACCATACAGGTATGGCATCCGTATTTTCCGGTTTTAGTGCACCTGCTACATCTGCTATGGCTGTGCAGCTGGACGGCAAAATATGGTTGGCGGGCTACTCAGCTTTTGATCCGACTCCTAATCCCTATATAGTAGGGCGGCTCAATGCCGATGGTAGTATCGACAGCAGTTTAGCAGGTACAGGTTATACCAGCTACGATTGGACTGCGGGGACGTACAACAAATGCCGTGAAATGCTGCTACAGACCGATGGCAAAGTGGTATTGGGCGGTATAGCGGGCAATCCTACTACAGGCAAGGACAATTTCGGGCTAATTCGCATCAAGCCCGATGGCAGAATAGACAGTACATTCGGTGATAATGGCAAGCGCTTTACACAAATAAGTGGTGCAGTTGATCGGGGCGA
>DBTQ01000005.1:6165-8616 GCA_002307135.1 Bacteroidetes bacterium UBA1312 | reverse complement strand
AATATGAAATTACGGAACATACGATTGCGTCTGCATTTGATAATGACGAACTTTCGCGTGTGGAATATGATGACGATTTTACGACGATCGTCTTCAAAAAGCCAAAAAATTACCAAGCCTCCGACAATTTTCAGTTTCGAGTGGAATCTTTCGGGATTTTCCTTTTTAAGGATTGGATTTTGCTCCTTTCGGATTCCGAATTGCCTTTGACGGATACGCGGCGTTTTTCGAAAATTGACAGTTTGAATACCTTTTTGCTCCGGCTCTTGAACTATTCCGTTTATCATTTTAATGAGCATTTGAAAATCATTAATCGCATCAACGATGAATTGGAACAAAAACTTCAGAATGCCATGGAAAATAAGTTTTTGCTGTACATGTTCAGTTTGAACAAAGGCTTGATTTACTACGTCAGCGCTTTGAACTCCAATGAAACCCTTTTGAAAAAACTGCAAATCGGCCGCAGCATGAAATTTACAGAAAATGAAAGGGAACTATTGGATGATATTATCATTGAAAATAGGCAGAGTTTGCAACAAGCCGAAATCTACGCCAACATTCTATCTTCCATGATGGACGCGCGCGCGAGCGTTATCAACAACAACGTAAATTCCTTGATGAAACGACTGAATGTCATTACCATTGCTTTAATGTTCCCAACTTTTGTAGCGAGTATTTTTGGAATGAACGTTTCATTCCCCTTTGGCCTTGGGCCTAATAATCCGTTCTCTTTTTGGATTATTATGGGGGCAGTTTGCTTATCTGTATTTTCGTTTACTTTGTTTTGGAGCATGCGTAAGTTGTGAACGAGGTATTACGCAAACGGATAGGAAAACTATTTGTCGTTAATTCGTATCTCCCTAAAATGTTGCTCGCTGCCCTCATTGGCTTAGGGACAGGTCTAGTTGCCATCGCTTTTCATGCGGGTCTTGATTTTGCTTCTTCTTGGATTCAAGGGGTCTTTTCTGGGTGGACCATTGTTTTTGCGCCTGCGCTTGGCGGGCTTTTGTGTGGTTTGCTGATTTATAAAATTACGAAAACGCCAGAAGTTGCGGGGCAGGGAACGGATAACATGATTTATTCGTTTCATCACCGGGGTGGTCGCGTTCGCCCTCGTGTAGTTCCTATTAAATTCGTTGCGAGTATTATTACGCTGGGGTCTGGGGGAAGTGCCGGTTATGAAGGCCCTGCTTCACAGATGGGTAGCGGTGTCGCCTCCACGCTTACGAATCTTTTTAAGATGCCACGCAACGTGCAACGACAGTTCACACTCGCAGGCATGGCCGCAGGGCTCGGGGCGATTTTCAAAGCTCCACTGGCAGGCGCGTTGACTTCTGTTGAAGTTTTATACCGTGAAGATTTTGAATCCAGCGCTTTTGGGACTTCTATTATTGCATCGGTGGTGGCTTTTGCCGTATATACTTCTTGGGCAGGGACAGATCCCGCCTTTTTGGTTCCCTTGTTCAGTTTCGCGAACGGAAAAGAACTCTTTGCTTATGCACTGCTCGGATTGAGTTGTGTTCCGGTTTCATTTGTATATGTAAAAAGTTATAACTGGGTTGAGAATACCTTTGCCGCTTGGAAAATCCCCCCATTTTTGAAACCCGCCATTGGCGGATGTGTTGTGGGCCTCATTGTTTTGGTATATCCCCAAGTGATGGGTGGCAGTTTGGATTATGTCTCTGGAATCATGTCCATGATGAGGTCCGCGCAAGGGCTTTCCATGCTTTTTTTGCTGGGGTTAGTGATTGCCAAAATTGTGGCGACAGCCTTTACTGTAGGTAGTGGCGGTTCCGGCGGTGTCTTTGGCCCATCCCTTTTTATCGGGGGTATTTTCGGGGCCTTTTTTGCGGGTCTCGTAGAGTGGGTGCTTCCGGGGACGCTTCGGGAACCCGGAGCGATGGTTTTAGTGGGTATGGGAGCTTTCTTTGCCGGTGCCGCTAAGGCTCCGATTGCAGGGGTTGTGATGGTCTGTGAAATGACGGGGAGCTATAGTCTGCTTCCCGGACTCCTCATTGCTGCCGTGAGCCACATTGCATTCTCCCGCAGATGGAGTATTTATAAAAGTCAAGTCAAAAATAAGTTCACCTCTCCAGCGCACCACATGGAAATGGATTCGGATGTACTCCGTGTGATGACCGTGGATGAAGTGATGTCGAGTGAACCTGTAGTAAGCCTGCAAGGACATCTCCTTGTCTCTGAGGTTCAAAAAATTATCGATTCGACTTACAAAAAGGAAAAGGTGGCCCGTCACATGTTTCCAGTGTATGAAGGTGATGAATATTTGGGCCTCCTAGATCAATCGGTTGCATTTCGTTATGTGGCGGGACATGAATCCATGTCCTCATTTATTCTTGTCTCTGATTGTGTGACTAACGTTCCCTTAGTACGTGAGAGTATGGATCTTCATTCTGCTATGCGCTTCTTATTGCAGCACGGCATGAGCGAAGT
>DBTQ01000005.1:0-5825 GCA_002307135.1 Bacteroidetes bacterium UBA1312 | reverse complement strand
GATCAGTTGGTGACCAAGAGAACATAAAAGATGCGGCAAGCCCGTTGGTCATTGCAAAATCAAGACTTATGTCTCTATCGGTGATGGTTGCTTATTGGGAAAGGTTGCATTGTGGTGGAATGCACAAAAATGTCATACTCGGCAATACCTGCGATGTATATAGAAAGGCGAAAATAGGTGTGCTAAGTCACAATGGTATATGAAATTTTACTATAATCGCGATATTAGGGATTGGCGAGAGTTGCGAATCTGTTTTCTTTGGGTGTTGAGGAAAAAGAGGAGCTCTTAGTATATGAAAAAAGCTTTGATTACAGGCATTACGGGTCAGGATGGATCTTACCTTGCAGAGCTACTGCTTGAGAAAGGCTATGACGTCTATGGCCTAGTACGTCGTAAAAGTCGATTGGATTTTGGCAATGCGGAACATTTGCAAGATAAAGTAAAGTTCATTTTTGGGGACATGACAGACCAAGCCTCTCTCATCAGAGCCCTTGAAATTTCTGATGCGGACGAAATTTACAACTTGGCGGCTCAATCTTTTGTCACCACCTCTTGGGATACTCCTCTCTCCACAGCCGAGATCAATGCCATTGGCGTCACCAATCTCCTGGAAACCATCCGTTTATTAAAACCCAAGGCCCATTTTTATCAGGCTTCTACCAGTGAAATGTTTGGCCTCGTTCAGGAAGTTCCACAGAAAGAATCGACGCCCTTTTACCCCAGAAGCCCGTACGGAGTCTCCAAACTCTACGGTCATTGGATCACCAAAAATTACCGCGAAAGCTATGGCATGTTTGCCTGTTCCGGCATTCTTTTTAACCATGAATCGGAACGCCGCGGCGCTGAATTCGTCACTCGCAAAATTACGATTGCGGTAGCGAAAATCAAGTACGGCTTGCAAGAGGTGCTGGAACTCGGCAATCTCAAAGCCCAACGCGATTGGGGTCACTCCAAAGACTATGTCATGGCTATGTGGCTCATGCTGCAACAAGACTCTGCCGATGACTATGTCATATCGACGGGGGAAACCCACCCGGTACGTGAATTTGTAACGCTGGCATTTAAAGCAGCAGAGATGGTTTTAGTTTGGCACGGCGAGGGCGTCAATGAGTACGCAACGCTTGAGGGCACTGATAAAACGGTAGTCCGCGTGAACCCTCAGTTCTATAGACCCGCAGAAGTGGAACTCCTTATCGGTGATTGCAGCAAAGCGGAACATGGACTGGGGTGGAAACGTAAAATCAGTTACGCACAACTTATTCAGCGCATGGTCGAAAACGATCTCAAAATAGTGGGAGCAGGCATTAAAGCATGAAGCGCGTCGTCATCATAGGGGCTAACGGTTTTGTCGGGTTATTCCCTGTGGAGAATCCTTATATTTGTTGTGACAACACACGAATTCGGCAATACTGGGGTGGAGTTGCTGTTGAAGAGACGATTCAAGGGATGGTGAAATGGTATGGGGAGGGAGGATGATGAAATTTTTTTTAACACGAGATAAGGATAGCGGAAGTTTATTTGGCATGAAGATGTTCTATGAAAAAAAAATTTTTTGGAAAAATAGGATTCAAGAAAGGCTTTTTTTAGAAGAACAACCTATAACAACGCTTTATACGGTCAATTTTGAATTACTAGGCCTCGCTATGCAAGCACCGAAATATGCGGATATTTTAAAATTAGGAATTTGGGTAACAGTAGATGGATTCGCTGTCACTGTTCTGCTTTTTTTACGACATTTTACTATTGTGCGCAGACTTTGTGGCTCCGATTTAATTTTTGATTTATTTGAAACTTGTGAAAAATGTGAAAAAAAAATGGCGCTCATTGGTGGAAAACCTGAAATTTTATCTCAAGCAACGAAAAATATGCTAGAAGTGTATCCGTCATTATCCTTAGTGGCAATGTCCCCTGATTTTCCGACACCTCTAAATATAAAAGAAAATAAAGAATTAGAAAAATTTATAATAGAAACTCGCCCCGAAGTACTTGCTGTATGTTTTGGTTCACCTAAACAAGAATATTGGATAGCTGAAAATAAAGAGTTTTTAGAAAAAAATGGGGTTAAAATTGTAGCCGGTTTAGGTGGAACTGTTGATTTTTTGGCTAAGGCATTGCCTAGAGCACCCAAACTGTTTCGTATGTTTGGCGCAGAATGGGTCTGGCGTTGTTGCTTCGAACCTTTTAGATTAAAACGATACGCTAAAGCTAGTTACACTATTTTAAAATTTACGATCAAAAAAATTTTTTCTCATAGAAAAACAACATGATTCTTTATTGTTTTCAAAAAACTTCACTTAAAAAAGATTCTTAAAAGATGAAAACAAGAAGTAACCATTTGATTTTTTATGCTCCTTTACCCCATAATATTCCTCTTGATAAAATTGGAGGAGCAGAAGTTGGCTGTCAGAAAACATTACAAATTTATGAAAAAGCTGGATTTAAGGTAAGTCTTTTACAAAAACCAGCTATGAGTAAAGGAAAACTCTCTTATTTTATAGGAATGCTGAAACTCCCCTTTCAATTATTTTGCTTACTTTTTAAGAACTCTAAAAGTCCTATTCATATTGTCGGTTTTTATCGGGATGTTGTTTTTTTTGAATGGCTAATGATGAGTGCAGCTAAAAAACTAAACCATCATGTCATTTATGAATTACGTAATGGCTCAATGATAGATAGTTATAAAAAAGGATCTAAACTATATCAGCATTTATTAAAAGATCTTTTAATAAATGCTGATATAGTTTTATGCCAAGGACAAGAATATGTAGATTTTATTAAAGAGAAATGGGGAATTGAACGAACATACTATCCAAATTATATCATGGATAATTTTATTTCAGTAAATTCAATAAATAGAAAGCGCTCACCATTGAAGTTAATTTATTTCGGAAGAATAACAAAAGCAAAAAACGTTTGTTTACTAATTGATGTATTAAATAATCTTATCAATGAAGGTTATGATGCAAATCTTGAATTAATTGGAGCGAGTGATGAAACATATCTTCAGTTAATAGAAAATAAAATTGAAGATTACAAATTAAAAGACCATGTTACTTTATTTGGAAGACAGAATTTTGAGTTTATAGCTCAACATCTAGAAACATCTCATTATTTTGTTTTCCCTTCAGAAGAAATCCAAGAAGGCCACTCAAATTCATTAACAGAAGCCATGGGATTTGGAGTTGTTCCTATTGTTAGTCCTGTTGGTTTTAACGCATCCATTTGTGGAACAAAAGATTTAGTGGTTAATTCTATTGATGCAAACTTTTTTTCAAATAAAATAATAGAAATAGAAAAAAATAATCAATGGGAGAAGTTTTCTAATGATGTGTATGAAAGAGTTCTCTCGAACTATACTCAAAGTATTGTTGGAGAAAGGTTAATTAAAACTATAAACTTATTGGATGATGAAAATGAATGATAATAATCCATTCACGACTACCTTCACAAATTTGAATGGAAGTAAAGAAAAAAAAAGAATCCACTGGTTAGATATAGTTCGAGGTGTAGCTTTCTTAATGGTTATTTATAGTCATTTGAAATTCAGTGATGATTCCATAATGCAATTTTTTTCGCCCGTATTTTTAACTTCATTTTTCTTCGTCTCAGGATATCTATTTAAGGAAAAACAAAAATTTTTAGTCGTCCTTGAACAACGTACAAGAACTTTGTTAATCCCTTTTCTGATATATGGATTTATCTTAATAGGATTATCTCAAATAATCTCCTTTAAGGAACCTATTCCTCTCGTAGATCGAATTAAAGCATTACTTTTTCAAAGTGGTCAAAATGAACTGATTTGGTTCATTGCAGCACTTTATTTGTATAGTCTTTTCTTCTTTTGGGTGGATAAAGTAAGCAAGTCAGATAGAATTCTATTAGTTTTTGGTGTACTCTTGTTTTTATTTAATTCAATTTACTCATTAATGAAAGGCCCTCCTCTTCCGTGGCATTTGCATACAATCGGTTTCGGTTGTTTTTATATGGCTTTGGGTAAATGGTTCAAGAGTTCGGAAAAGATTATTGAAAAGTATATGACGCCATTGTATTTATTTATCGGTTGGATGTTGTATATTTTATTGATTTTATTCACTAAAAAAACTTGTAGTTTTGCTGGCGATGACACTGTTATTTTTTCATTTTCTTTAACATTAATAGGATTGTTTATTTTTATTGGTATCTGTAAAAATAAGATAATGAATAATAAATTCTTTTTGTTTGTGGGAGCTAATTCACTCTTTTATTTCGCTTTTCACGGAAAGGTATATTCTGTATTGGAAACAGCCACAGCAAAATTATATACTGAAAATATAATACAAGAATCCTTTACAACGAATACAATCATTGCTTTTACGATTGTTCTACTAGAT
The DNA here is from genome assembly GCA_002307135.1 of Bacteroidetes bacterium UBA1312. Lineage (GTDB taxonomy): Bacteria > Bacteroidota > Bacteroidia > Chitinophagales > Chitinophagaceae > Rurimicrobium. Next base: position 1,455 of record DBTQ01000005.1, on the reverse strand, counting down.
GCACTAATTCTTATAATACCTTGTAAAATAATGAATAAATATTTCTCTTTTATATCAGGGAAAAACTATAAACTTTGGTAAATTGAAAATAAACAGGAAACAAAATGACGGCAAAAGATAAAATCATTTCTTACATTAAAAATCCATTCCTAATAATTCCATTTTTAGGCTTTCGTGTTTTTTTTCACTGGATTCCAGATGCTTTGTGGTTAAAAATTGTTTTTCGAATAAAAATGGGATATAAGCTAGATTTGAAAAATCCCAAAACATTCAACGAAAAGCTGCAATGGTTAAAACTCCATGATAGAAACCCTTTATACACAAAACTAGTAGATAAATACGAAGTTCGTAAATACATTGCTGAAACCATTGGTGAGCAATACTTAATCCCCCTTTTAGGAGTATGGGAAAATTTTGATGACATTGATTTTGATAAACTCCCCGATCAATTTGTTCTAAAATGCACCCACGATTCCGGTGGACTAATCATTTGTAGAGACAAATCAAAATTAGATATAAAAGCAGCTAAGAAAAGAATTTATTCTTGTTTAAAACGAAATTACTATTGGGGTTGTAGAGAATTGCCTTATAAAAACATAAAGCCAAGAATCGTTGCTGAAAAATATATGGTTGATGAATCTGGAACAGAGTTAAAAGATTATAAAATATTTTGTTTTGATGGTAAACCTAAAGCTCTATTTGTCGCTACTGATCGAGGTATACATCAAACTAAATTTGATTTTTTTGATACCCATTTTAATCATTTACCATTTATGCAGCATTATCCCAATAATTTAGAAAGGGAAATAATAAAACCGAAAGGTTTAGAAAAAATGCTTGTTTTAGCAGAAAAACTAACTAAAGATTTTAAACATTGTCGTGCTGACTTTTATGATATCAATGGGCATGTATATTTTGGTGAATTAACTTTTACTCATTTTAGTGGATTTGAACCTTTTGAACCCCAAGAATGGGATAATAAATTTGGTGATTGGATAAATTTATGAGCAAAATGCACAATTTATTACTTTCTTTTGAAAAAAAATGGATCTCTTGGAGAACTAGTTGTTTTGAGCTAAAAAAAATTAAAGATCCTAGGCGTAAAAAAATAATAGAGAAATTTAAACTATCGGAAACGCAGAAAAAAGAAATCGACTCTTTTTTTCTCGAAAATTATGGAAAGAAAATCCCATATAAATGGCATAGACTATATTCTTCTTATACTGGAAATTTTGATGTGAGATATATTCCAGAAAGCTTGTTTATTCCCAAAATCGAATCTAAACTGGTTCCTATTGATTATGCTAAAGTTTTAGCCGATAAAAATTTATTGCCTTTATTATGCTCAGGACTAGAAAATATTAGAACAGCTAAAATTTATTTGTCATGTTCAAAGGGAGTATTAAGAAACTCAAATATGGCTTTAATTTCTTTTAATGGAGCTATAGATTGTTT
>DBTQ01000007.1:618-48242 GCA_002307135.1 Bacteroidetes bacterium UBA1312 | reverse complement strand
AAATTATTTTATTATATATTAAATATTAAAAGCTTAAATTCCCAAAAAGTAATACGTTAAAAACGAAATAACCCAAAACAAATGATACCATATACACCACCAACATTTGCAGTATCTGCATTTAATTGTCCACATTGTGGCGCTTACTCAAATCAAGTTTGGTGTGATGCATTTTATAGAGATAATCCCGGATTTGGCAATCTTGATGCTTTGAAATATGTTCAATGTACTCATTGTGGCAAGTATAGTTTATGGCATCAAGAAAAAATGATTTATCCTTTAACTGGCGGTGCTGCTTTGCCAAATAATGACCTTCCTGATGATGTTAAAGCTGATTACGAAGAAGCAAGAACCATCATTAATCAATCTCCACGAGGAGCTACTGCACTATTAAGATTAGCAATTCAAAAGCTTTGTATTCATTTAGGTGAAAAAGGGAAAAACATTAATGATGACATTAAAAATTTAGTACAAAAAGGATTACCAGTTAAAGTCCAACAATCTCTTGATATTGTTCGAGTGATTGGTAATAATGCTGTTCATCCTGGACAGATAGATTTAACTGATGATATTGGAACTGCATCCAAATTATTTGTAATGATAAATATCATAGCAGAAGTAATGATTACACAACCCAAAGAGGTAGATAATCTTTTTAATTCGTTACCTGAAAATCAACGTCAAGGAATAAAACAAAGAGATGCTAAATAGATCTTATTACCGTTATCAATAATTATAAGTCAATATTATGAATGACCAATTTGAAATAAAAAATAGCGATTTGGAATATATCGTAACCGAAATTCTCAAATTAAAAAGTACTCTACAATCCTATTATTGGGATGTATATATTGAGCCAAATGTCCATCCGTATTCAACTGCTCAACAAGAATACTTGGAGTCTCAAAATAGAGACAAAGAAACCTATATTTTATATGGTACAAGGAGACTTTATTACTGTATATGTGTATTCCTAGAACTTAAAAATGTTCCCTCATATCTAAAAATGTTTGTTGATAAATTCAACACAATTATTGAAGATAAAGAAGAAGTGGTTAAAGGCATTGGACCACTATACGAAGATTCTGATCCTTCTATGAAAATATTGGATCATTTTGACGATTTTTTGAATACATTCCCAGAATTTGATTATGGGAATAAAAAAAATAAAACAGAAGATAAATTACATGAGCTTCTTAAAGAAACTAATAATATACTCATTAAGACAAAAACAAAAGTTTCAAATGAAACATCAATTTATAAATCAGTAAAATGGTTTATAGAATTGATTTACCCTAGTACCAGAAATTTAAACACAGCAAGATTCATACGGAAATTTTCAACATACCATCCGGATATACTTATTCCCGAAATAAGCACTGCTATAGAATATAAATTCATTAAGAAGTCAGAAAATGTAAATAAATATCTCGATCAACTTAAAACAGATGCTGATAATTATATAAAGGATGTGGAGTATAATTTTTTTTATGCAGTAGTTTATTATGAAGACAAAACAGAATTAACTCAATCATCATTTATTCATGCCGTAAAAGAAAAACATTTTCCTTCTAATTGGATAATTATTGGTTTATAACACCGCTTAAAATGGATAACATAAAAGACATTCTTCAAAATATAAAAGAGCGATTTACTAACCCTCTCATATTTTCATTTGTTTGCTCATGGATATTTATTAATTGGGAAATAAGTCTTGCTGTATTATGGCATGATAATACCGAGATTAAAAACAACGGCTGTACATCCATTTATGAATTTATCTCAGATAATTTAAATACAAAGAAATCTCTTTGGTACCCTTTATTTTTTGCTATTTCATATACCTTTCTTATTCCGATAATAAGAAATATTATTCGTGCCTTTCATTCATGGACAATAAAATGGGGAGAAAATTGGAGTCTGAAAATATCAAAAGGAGCGAAAATACCATTTACAAAATATATTAAAATAAGAGATTCTTACAATGAACGAAGTAAATCTTTGGAGGCAATAATTTTAAAGGAGAATGAAATAATTGTGGAATATAATACCATTAAAACTACTCTTTTAGAAAAGGAAACTAAATTATTAGAAGCGAATCAAAAAAATGTAAAGCTTGACAGTTTAGTTCGACAAATAACAAATGTTGAAACTCTAAACGGCTTTTGGAAAGTTAATTATAATGATGAATATTCAGGACACCAAGGAACAGAGGATATATTAATCGAAAATGGTAAATATTACATTATTGAGAAGAACGGGAATAACTACCACAAATTCAATATTACCAACTTCTATTTTCATCCAAAGATGGACTCTCTTTCTTTCATTAAAGAAAGAATATATCAAAAGGTGTATGCAAAAGAATCAGAACTGATTGAAGTAAGTCAGAAACTTACAACGATAAAATATTATTCGCTCAAATTCAATTTAAATGTTTTAAATATTGCTGAGGATGGTTTACTTAACGGCTTTGAAAACGGTAATGTTGTTATTTCTTATAAGAAAAAAGAGGACTTACCATTATCAAAAATCCCTGTTCTCAAATGATAATTTTGTCATCGCTTCTTGATAATTTAAACATTTATTAAATGTCGCAAGAAAAGTACTTGGAAGAGAAAAATTATAATAATTGGTTATGGATTATTGTCGCTTTAATAATTGGCTTTTTTCTATACTTAGCTGCCAATGCTAAAATTAAAAAAGCCAATAAAGACTTAAATGATCATCTCCAAGAAAGGAATGAAGCATTAAAAGACATTTTTAATCATATCGAATATTATAGAAAACGAAAAGTAGAAATGCTTTTTGCAAAGAGACAATCTACTTGGTTCCTTCGATGCCTAGTTTCAATTGTTTTATTACTTTTTAATGGTTTTTATATACAGGTTTGTTATCAGAATGATATAACTGTTCAACATGTATTTGAAGGTATTGCTACATTTAACGCTGCAATATTATTTCTTACTGGAATACTAACGTTTGTTGTGTTCGGGAACTTTTTTGAGATAAAGACGTTTTATCACTCTTTTCAAACATTTGTGTTAATGTGGTTATTTAAAAAAGATGAAGAAACAATTGAATCATTACAACGTCTGGATTTAGATAATCGTGAGGCTATTCGTAAAGAGATTATAGAAACTACAAATGCCATCAAACAAAATGAAGAGTTGATAAACCAAAACGCTCAAGATTGGGCAATTACGGATATAAGTATTGAAGTTCAGTTAACTACAAACTCTAACAATATCAAAATTTATGAATGATAAGCTTACAAAAGATGATAAGTACAACATTAGAATAGTTGTTGTGGGTATTTCAATTGCATCTATTCTTGCTATTTTTTTGTGGCTTTATAAAATTGCCGATTACTTCATACTTAAAAACTTCACATTTTGTCCAGTAAATACAAGAAACAATAACGATATCATTGAACAAGCAGCACATTTTGGAGATTTAGTCGGCGGGCTTTTAGGAACATTTTTGGCTGCTATTGGAACAGGCTTTTTAGTTTACACCTTTTACCATCAACAACTGAATTTTAGGAAAGAACGTTTCGAAAATAGATTTTTTGAATTGATGAAAATCTATAGAGATAGCGTATTAGAAATGAATATTGGAGATAAAGTTCTTGGTCGAAAATGCTTTATGTTCATGTTCAAAGAGTTTAAATTTATCTATTACGTTGCTAAAATTACTTTCGAAAAAAATAAAAGTCTTTATAGTAGTGAATTAGGTTTTCAGATCAACGACATTAAAGTCGTAAATAATAAGCTTTCAGACATTGCTTTTGAAATATTTTTCTTCGGTATTGGCACAGATTCAGAAAAGATATTTAAAACAGACCCATTGATTTCAACAGAATTTTACGAAAAAGTGAAACTGGCACTAGAGAGTTATCAAAAAAGTTTCATAGAATCGACGGATGATTTAAAATGTCTATCTACTTTTAGTATTTATGAAAATGGAGTTAAAGAGTCTTTAAGATTGAAAGGATTGTTATACGAATTTGAAACCAAATATTATCCTTTTGATGGACACATTTCTCGATTAGGGCATTATTATAGACAACTATTCCAAATTGTAAGATATGTTGCTCTTCAAGAAGATGATTTTCTAAATAAAGAAGAGGTATTAGAACACTTAAAAATTCTAAGAACTCAAATGTCCAATCATGAACAATTATTGCTTTACTATAATGGAATGTCTGGGATAGGTTTAAAATGGACTGGTGATGATAAAAATAATAATAAAAATTATTTTAAAGAATATCAAATGATTCACAATTTGCCTATTCCGTTAGCCGATGTTGGGCATTTACCAGATGACGAATATTCTGATGAATTGAAAGAAGAGTACGATATTTTTGAATGGTATTAAAAAAGTATTATGCTTAGAATTTATTTAGACACTAATGTATTTAGCAATTTAAAGTCAAATAAGACTGAATTATATCAGGAGCTAAATGAATTGATTGTTCAATATAAAAGTAATATAAGCTTCTATTTTTCACAGGCGCATATCAGAGATAAGCGCAATGATACAAGCGATAAAAAGTTTGAAGATTTTGATTTTATGGAATCACTGGTAGAGGATAATTACATAGCCTATGATCCAATAGAAAAACACAGTTCATCTTATTTAACAACACCCGGACAAGTCCATAAAGATGATAAAGATGACTCTGTAAAAACTATACTAAATGATTTTTGGGAGAGCGATGAACATGATACATTCGAAATAATACTGCTAAAAGATGCTCTAAGGAAAATGATGGAAATGATTCAGGTTCCAATTTCAATACCAGATTTTGAGCAACTACCAGAAGAACAAAGAGGTTTAATGGAAAAGATGCTTCCCATCAATAAAGAATCTGCTAATCTACTTGATTGGATGGATCAACTTGGGAATTTTAATGAGGAAATGTTTAAAGACAACCAAACATATCGTAGTCTAAGAAAGATGATTGACGAAGGTTTGAATAATGGTAAATACACCACTAATGAAGGTACAGATTTTAATGAAGCATTTAAGGATAGCCTTTTCAAAAAGACATTTGAAGATTTCGTAAAAGATTCCCTTCACCATAAAGACAAAACTCAAATACCATTTTATGACTTTTATCTTCAGTCATATAATACTTTAGATATGCTGGGCATTAGTAAAGACAAAGTAAATCGAGGAAATGGATTCGGAAATATGTTTAATGATAGCTTGCATTCTTATTTCGCACATTATTGTGATGTTTTAGTGTCATCAGATAAAGGATTAAGGATCAAATCTCAAGCTCTTTACAATTTATATAATATTGACACCAAAATTTTGACCGTCGAAGAATTTATAGATGAACTAAAAAATTTCGGAAAACCAACGGAAGATAATATGAAGGACTTTTTTGATAAATTCACTTCTGATTATGAAAATTCTGAGCGTATTAATTTTACTAAAACAAATACTGGTTATCATTACACATTAGCTATAAATAATCGGTATTTGAATGCATTTGATGAAATATTGGAATTAATTCACGATGAGAAGAGATACATTTTCTTATTAAAGAAAAAAACTCATTTGCTTTCTTCGTTTAATTACCGAGAAGAGGGAATGGTAGTTAATAAAGCACTTCAAATTTTTGGAGAAGATACATTTAAGATAGGTGAATTCAATTTTAAAAAGGAAGTGAAAGAAATAGAAAATAATAAATGGAAAGGAAGATATTGGAATTTTGGTTCAATTAATATGAGCTTAGAGCATAATCATGTTGTAAAGCAATTTACTTTGGTTATTTGGATTACTCCCTAATTAAAAACTAAGAAGCTTTTTTATAATCATCCCATTTTTTATTGTGATTAGGATTTAATAACACTAAATCATAATACCGCAACACCTTCTTTAAATGCTCTGCCGTTAATATTGTCTTCAATACAACCTTTGGCTTCTTTGCCATTAATGATTTAACCTTTTCGCGCCTGTTATTTTTATAAACAAATTCATTTGCATATTTTGCTAAATGCCATGGACGAACACTACCTTTAAACGTGGCATCCAAATAAATCCGAAAATGCCTGAATGAACCTTCAATATCATTCGTATAGTAGCCATCTCTGCCAAATTCTTCCTTACTGTGGTTTAATACGATATGCTCGTTAAAATCTTTACCAATAGTTGGATATAATGTAGAACCATCAGTTACTAAAATTGAATCTTTATCTACATTATTGACGATTATATTTTCAATTAATGCAGCACTAACAGTAGGATCGGTTGTTACAAAATATCTCTTCTCTCCAGTTTCTGTATTAGCGATGCCAATAACCGGCACTTTACCCACAGCGCCACTACCTCTAATCATTTTTAGTTTACGAGCTTTTGAAACCTTATCCTTTTTACCACCTGTATAAACCTCATCAATTTGAATTGTACCCTGCATTAATTCTACATTATTTGTATTCATCATTGTTCGGATACGGTGATTCATAAACCAAGCTGTTTTTTGAGTCACTCCTATCCAATCTGCCGCTTGAACCGAACTCATAGACCGTTTATCATTTGATAATAGATATATAGCAGTAAACCATTTTGATAATGGCACCGCACTATTATCAAATATAGTTCCAACTCTAACTGAATAATTCTTCCGACAAGTTTTGCAACAATATTGTTTTACTGTGCGTAACGTATAATATTTAGTTGAGCCACACTTTGGGCAGGTAGGGTTACCGTTCCATCTATAATTTTCTAAATATTGTCTTGATACCTCTTCGTTTATAAAATATCGCTCTAAATCTTTAATTGTTTTAAATTCTTCTAACATCTCTTTATTATTGTATAACAAAGATATATTATTAATTCAGGATAAACAAAATAAATTATGATAAAATTATATGGAAATTATTTATAGAAAAATAGGACGGATCTATAAATAAAACATCTACCCAAGGGGCAGGTTTTACAATTATATATATAGTATATGAAAAAAATAGAAAATCAAGTTATAGATTATGACAATTTAATTGTGGTGAAACCATCTGAAGTGGATTGGATAAAAGATTATCTATCTTTGAGAGAAGAACTAAACCTTTTTGCAAAAGAAAATGTGACTTAAAATAGTTTAAGAAGCGGTATTTTTTACCTTTTATTGATATAAGGAGACTTTATGAAAGGTTTTTTATAGTTTTACCTTGGAATAATTTGAAATGGCACTAAAGTATCAAGCTGAAATAGATCAAAGAACATTGTTGGCACAGTGTCCAGAATCAGGAACTCCACCTGATAATTTGTCTGCGTATAGATTCGTATATAGTCCAATTAACCATAAACTTAACTTCCTTCCCAATATTATTTTTGACAAAAAAATTGGAATAGGATTTGATTATGTTAATGCAGAAGAGAATGTATATTGTTCAAGGTGTGGAATATCTCTTTATGACACGCTTCCAAATGCACAAAAAGCATGGAAGAAATTAGCTCCCAAAATCAAAGAAAATTTGGGTTATTCTCATATTGCTAATGGCACATTAGTTCAAAATGATGGTGTGATGAAAGAAATACAAAACAATGGGCATTTTGGTTTTTATGAAGACATTAATGCCAATTTGCCTTTAAAATTTAAAATAATTGAGATACTATAATGCTTTTGGAAATTAACGGAGGTCATATTGACAATTTACCATTTCAAAACTTAGTAAAAGTTTCTGACTTACTGAGTTTTGAGGGTAACGTTGTTTTGTCTCATTATAGTGACAATTTAGAGAATAACTATCTATTCTATTGGGTAGATTTTCATGAAGGAAATAATAGATGGTTGGTGTGCAAAGTTTCTAAAAATAATCTTTATTATTATTTAAATTCTAGTGCTTCACTAAATGAATTAATATTTGATGGAAAAGAAAATCCTTTCCTGTTTCTCATAGACAATGATAACACAGGACAAATAATTGGTGGGTATCTTATTACACCCAATAATCTTCCAGGTACTTATAAACCAGAAGATAATAACTTCTTCGATTATGATTTTCCATCAGATTATCAAGATTACTTTTCTGAATATTCTTATATTAATTTACTTCGTGAAAACGCCTTATATTTTACATTAAATGCAAAAACTAATAGATTCGGAGATACAGTAGGAACAAAAGATGCTGTGGATTTTTTAAGTAATATTACAAAATCTTACAATGAATATTCAGCATACAGCTTTTATGAAACGTTTAAAAACACTACTGCGGATCATAAGAAACTAAAGAAGACATTTACAGCTCTACAAGACACTAAGGCATTAAGGATATGCGATATGTCTTTTAATAGTTTTCACGTTGCAATTTGTTCAGACCCATTGCAAAGAGATACTGAGATGGATAAAATATACAATGATTGGAATAAAACATTAATTGAAAACTATAAGAATGACGTAATAGATAATGATTTTTCAAATGATGATGATGCAAAAAGCATAGCTGAAAAATTCCCAGATGCCGAGCTTCGTAAACGAATCTTTGAGCCATTAATAAAGATAATAGAAAGCCAAAATGTTAACTTAAAAGTTAATAATAAAGACAATACTTTTAAGAGAGCTTATAATATTGTAGAGAGATCAAAAGACATTATCATTCCGAAACCAACAATTGAGAAAGTTACTGCTGATATGTTTCCCAAAAGGAAAATAATACAAGTATATATTGAAGTACCGCAAGATGAAAATGTGACCGACCTTTCTAAAAAAACGATAAAAGATAATTTATTATTTAGCCAAGAAACGAATGAATATCCTATACGTATTGATTCCATAAAGTATGGTAATTCAAAATTTAACTTGATTCACCCCATTCTTTTACAAGCCATTTTAAATGATGAAGGTATATATCATTTAGATTTTTTCAGTTTGGATATTCATGTTGAAACGAAAGACAAAGACGAATTAATTCTTTTATTTAGTTTAGAGTTTTTCAAAATTTACAATGATACAATGATACAAAACTCTAATAGCGATTTAGCTAAAGAATTTAATAAACTGATAAGTAATATCACTATTGACAATGATACCGATTTGCCATACTAGTACAGGGTAAATTAGATCTAATAAATAAAAGCCTGAATAATTGCAGGCTTTTATTTATTAGTAGCTATCGCTTTATCCCATTCATGTTCTAATTCAGAATATAGAATTAGTTGCACTTTATCAACATCACTATAATAAGTACTATTTAAACAATCATCGTCTGGACAAATAAATACGGGCTCACCATATCCTTCTGGAGATTCATATTTCATTAATAATTTTGGATTATGATTCACCACACAATAAGGCTCTATCCTCTCCAAAATAATATTCCCATTAGACATTGTTATATGAGTTTTATACTCAATCCCATTTGCTAATGGACCTTGCATATATTTAAATCGAATCTTAAATTCATCTACCAATTCATATAGCTTCTCTTGCCGTGTAATTAAAGAAGATTTAGGTTTAAAAAGGACTTTTGTTCTTAAAAAATAAGAGATTGCCGAGAATACAATAAACAACAAAATAACTTCCCATAACGGAATAGAGTAATTAAAAAATGCTATCATACCTTTAGACCTACCACCAAAATAATTACTAACCAATCCTATAAAACCAACCTTGTCAAGTATATACCCCACAACACTTGTTAGCAATATTTCACCCAACCATTTAAAGCCAGATTTTAACTTCCTATCCATATAGTAAATATAAGATAGTTGTAAGAACAATAAACTTTCAAACTTCTATATACTATAAGGGGAGTGAAAAAAGAAAAATTGTATATTCGTCCTAAACTACAAATAGCTGATAAAATTTACCGTGAATTTTATTCTTGTATTTTTATAAAATTGTCATTTATGGAGGAAATAGCACGATTATTTACCGATAATATCGGATATATTGTTACAGCAGGAACACCCTCTATTAGCCTTAATAGAATTACTAATATTCCATTAACCGTTACTTTACCCAATAATAGATCAATATCATTAGATTATGATATAAATAAAGGTGTCGTATTTTCTGGAATGAATGGACAAATTTTTCCATCAGAAATTATAAAAGTCGCTAACGGAATTTTTATAACGTTTGAATTAGATTCTCAAAAAATTCAAACAATATTACGTAATCACAGATAGTGCCTTAACTAATAAGTAAGTGCCAAACTTTAGATGCCTCGTATCCTCGGCATGACATTCAATACTGTTAGCCTTCCAATATATCGTTGTAGGCTTTGAGTATTTCCTTTTCCTGTTCTTTAGTCTTTAAGGATTGTACAGTAGCTTTTAACCGGATCAGATTTTGCTGCAATGCCGCGTCTTTTTTATCCTTTCCCATTACGGCTTTCAACTCTTCGTGCAGCCCGGTCAACAGGCCGGCATAGTTGAGGCGGCTGTTTTTATTTTCTATCTTTTCAATAGTTTGTCCCAGCATAGTCACTGCTGCTGTATATGCAGCTGTGTTGTCGGTGTGGCTGCAATAAGAGGCCAAATAGGTGCTGAGGTAATTGCGGTTGCCCCCGACATTTTTAGATATATAGTGCTGAAATAATGCCGTATCCTGAGCTTTTCCTTGGCCGGCAATAACAGACCAGGCATAAGCATCGAGATTGGTGCCGGGTTTGCCATCGAGCATTTTACGAGCTACGGTATAGGCAGTGTCTTTGGCCACACGGCTGAGCGCAAAGAGGGCATTGCCCGCTACCATATAGGAACTGTCGTATATGGATTCCATCATCAATTGTTTTTGCGTAGCATCGCCCCAAGAACCTAGCGTATAGATGCCCGTTGCACGTACACTATTGTCGGCATCGTTCATGGCCAGAAGTATCACATCACCATTCCATTTCTTGCGGATATCTTCATTTTCTATTTTCGATATTTTGCGTAATGCGGCTAAGCGAATGGCTGCTATTTTATCCTTCAATGCCACGCGCAGTAGCACCTCCACATCTATATTGCTCATGTCTTTTGCGGCTACCGCATTTACGGCATTGAGCTTGCTCACATAGTCGCTGGTATGGTTAAGCTGTTCGAGCCACTGTTTGTAGGTTTTATTTTCTGTTATGGATGCAGGTAGCACATGTTCAATATCGGGCACTATTATTGGTGCTACACCATTTTTGTAGGGATAATAGAAGGTTTGCGACTGCTGTGTAATATCCCACTCGACAATGTTCTGCTCGTTGCCATACAGCAGCAATGTCTTGAAGGGCAGGTGATACAAGCCAACAGAAGTGTCTTGAGTTTGACTCACAGTCACTGCCAATTGCTTGGCATCGTCGGTATAATCATATTGTACACGTAATACCGGATGACCGGCACGATAATACCATTGATTGAAAAACCAAGACCAGTCCTGTCCTGTAGCCGCTTCAATAGCTAAGCGCCAATTGTTGGCCTCGGCAGCATGGAGCGCGTTGGTGGTCAAATAAATATTCATGGATTTGTAAAACGCAGAGTCGCCCATTAATGAATTGAGGTAATGCAGTATAGCTCCACCCTTTTGGTACGAAACTCTATCGAACATTTCTTCCTTATCGCGGTAATGAAAACGCACCAATACCGGATCTTTATATTCTGTACTGGCTAGGTAGCGTGTCAAATCGTCGTATGCCAACTCATCAGCCTTTACCTGCCCTTGATGAAACCTGCGCCATAAATATTCGCCATAAGTAGCAAAAGATTCATTGACTGTAAGGTTGGACCAGGACTCTGCCGTAACATAGTCGCCAAACCATTGGTGGAACAATTCATGCGATACCACATCTTCAAAATTTTTATCAGCCAGCTCCCGGTTGTTTTGGTTGACAAATTCACCAAACAAACTTGCAGAAGTATTTTCCATAGCGCCGGACACATAGTCGCGCACCACCACCTGGCTGTACTTATTCCAAGGATAAGGCACACCTGTAACGTCGGAGAAATAGCCAATCATTTCCGGAGTATGGTTAAACATATTGCTGGCATAAGGCGCGTATTCCGGCTCTACATAATAATTCACTTCTTTATCTCTCCAATGATCTTTGATTACTGCAAAGTCGCCGATTGCAAACATGATGGCATATACCTGTATTGGTTGATCCATTTTCCAAACATCGGTACGTAAGTCACCATTGGCCACACTCGATACCAGAGCACCATTGCTCAGCGTCTTGAACCGGGGCGGCACCGTCAGCGCCAGCTCTACAGTTGTGCGCTCATTGGGTTTGTCGATGGTGGGCAACCAGTGGCTATTGGATTCTGTTTCGCCCTGTGTCCATATCTGGATCGGTTTGCCGGGCGTGCTGTTGTCGCTATTGATAAAATACAATCCGCGGTCGTCGGTAATAGCAGAGCTGCCACCAGTAGCCTCTGCATAGGACATAGCCGTATAGCGAATGCTAAGCTGAAGTGTATCCTGCCTGTTGTATTTTCTGCCCAATTTTATTTTCAGCACATCATGCTCATAAGTGTACATCAGGGCATTGTTGTTGGCTGTTACCGCATCTATTTTCATGCTCTTGGCATCGAGCCACAAAGTATCTGTAGCATAAAAATAGGGGTGAAGCGTAAGGGTTGCCTCGCCGGCAGCAGTCTTGTTTTTATAGTCGAACGACAAAGCGGCGCGCGTATGTACAATATCCCAAACACGTGTGGCTGATGCCCGGTAAATAGCCAAAGGATTATTGTGTGCACTGACCTTCACGGTATCCATTTCTTTGTATTTACCCGTTGTTTTTCTGGCAGATTTGCAGGAGAAAAGGAGCATTGCGAGCGCAAGTGGGATTGCGAAATATGATTTCATGCTATTGATTTGAAAACTGTGAAAAAGCCTTCACGGCGCTGTCATTTGCTCCGCAAAGGCTATTTTATTTATTAAAACATGTAGGATAGCACAGTCCTATTTTATCGGACGCTATCGGCCAAATGATTTAGGCTTGTTCCTGCAACATGGTACGAATTTTTCCTTCTACTTCTGCTGCTACTTCGGGGTTGTCATTGAGGAATTGTTTTACCGCATCGCGACCTTGTCCGATTTTGGTATCGCCATAGCTAAACCAAGATCCACTCTTGGTCAATATTGCCAATTCAACACCCATATCTATAATTTCGCCCACTTTGCTGATCCCTTCACCGAAGATAATGTCGAACTCTACCTGACGGAATGGTGGCGCTACTTTATTCTTCACCACTTTCACTCTAGTACGGTTACCGCTGGCTACATCGCCGTCTTTGATTTGGCTGATCCGGCGAATATCCAAACGCACCGATGCGTAGAATTTCAACGCATTACCACCGGTAGTCGTTTCGGGATTACCAAACATCACGCCTATTTTTTCGCGGAGCTGGTTGATGAATATACAGCAGCAGCCTGTACGGGAAATGGTAGCTGTAAGTTTACGCAATGCCTGACTCATCAAGCGCGCATGAAGCCCCATTTTGCTATCACCCATTTCACCTTCCAATTCACTCTTAGGTACCAATGCTGCTACGGAGTCGATAACTACTACATCTACGGCACCTGAAGAGATCAATCTGTCGGCTATTTCCAAACCTTGCTCACCATAGTCGGGTTGAGAGATAATTAAGCTATCTACATCCACACCCAATTTGCGTGCATAGTTGGAGTCGAAGGCATGCTCCGCATCTATAATAGCGCAGATACCACCTTTCTTTTGTGCTTCTGCAATAGTGTGAATAGCTATTGTTGTTTTACCTGAAGATTCCGGACCGTAAATTTCAATCACCCTGCCACGAGGAAAACCGCCAACACCCAAAGCCACATCCAGCCCAAGAGAACCGGTACTGATTACATCAATCGCCACTTCCTGCTTGTCGCCAAGGGTCATTACTGAACCTTTTCCAAAATCTTTTTCAATCTTTTCTAAAGCTAATTTTAATACTTTTTGTTTGTCTTCTGCTACTGCTGCCATTTTTATGTTGATTTTATTTTTTGCTACTATTATTGTTCAAAAATAATGAAATAGCACGCATTTTTATGGGAAATTATTAAAAGGTTTCGGACAAGGTAAAAATGAGCAGTGGCAACTGCATTACTTCTAATTCAAATGTAATATTAATTTAATCTCTAAAGATTTTCACTGATTTTTTATGCTCATCGACTGCCACAAATGTAAATTCTCCTGTTACGGCTTTCTCTCTATGATCGGCATACATCTGTTCAATAAATATTTCTACCCGCACTTTTAGGCTGGTATTGCCTATATAAGTTACTTTACCAATCAGTTCGACAATAGTACCCGCAGGTATTGGTTTCTTAAAGTCAATACGATCGCTACTGACTGTTACCATCTGTTGGCGGCTAAAGCGCGTGGCGGCAATAAAAGCTACTTCGTCCATCAGCTGCATAGCTGTACCACCAAATAAGGTATCATAATGGTTGGTAGTATTGGGGAAAACTGCTTTAAAGATATGAGTTTCCGATGCTGCAATTCGTTCGTCTAATGTCATACTGAATATATTTTGTTTACTGTTCTTGTCCTTATAATGAACAAAAGAGGCACGAATGTAGTACAAAGCCAGATTCCAGAATGACTCTGTCACAAAAAGAAACCCCAATACCATAAAGTATTAGGGTTGTACATGTATGGCCACAACCCACACATGGCTTGTTTAATGCGTATATGGCTTAGGGTACCAATGTTGCTTCGGAAGAAATAGTCGTATTCAATACTTTAGAGATTGGGCAATTAGCTTCTGCATCTTTAACAGCTGCCTGAAATTCTTCGTCGCTGATTTGCGGCACCTTACCTTCTACAATTAAATGCGATTGGGTAATAGCTCCGTTTTCAAAAGTAATATTACAACGTGTAGTAAGGCTATCGGCCGTAAAGCCTTTTTCATTGAGCGTAAAGCTAAGCTTCATCGTGAAGCAGCCTGCATGTGCAGCCGCTATCAACTCTTCGGGGTTGGTACCAATGCCATCGGCAAAACGTGTATTGAAGGAGTATTGTGCATGGTCAAGCACAGTGCTTTGTGTAGTCAGATTACCATTTCCGTCTTTTCCTGAGCCGTTCCATACGGCAGTTGCATTTCTTATCATTTTAAAAGCTGTTTTAAGGTTAAATAATCTTTTGAACAGCTAATTTACGGTTATGTCCGCAATAAAAAACAGAAAGAGGGTTTGATAATAAATTCATCATATCAATAAAAAACGGTTCAAATTTCGGGTTTGGCTTACTTTTGTCTCCTCTAATTCAAAAAACAAAAACTATGTCATTGAGTAATTACCAACATACTGTTGCAGAACGTTTTATGCGCTATGTACAAATAGATACACAAAGTGACCCAAATTCACCCAGTCAGCCAAGTACTGAAAAACAAAAAGACCTTAGTAAAGTATTAGTAGCCGAACTATTGAAAATAGGTGTGACTGATGCCGCACTAGATGAGCATGGCTATGTATATGCTACTATCCCAGCTACTATAAACGACCAGGTGCCTACTATATGTTATTGTGCACATGTGGATACCGCCCCAGACTGTAGCGGTAAGGATGTAAAACCAATACTGCACAAAAACTACGATGGCAGCGATATCATTTTACCCGACGATAATTCCATTATTATTTCTACCAAACGACACCCTTATCTGACTCAACGAATTGGCGACGATATTATCACAGCGTCAGGTACTACATTGCTTGGTGCGGATGATAAAGCTGGAGTGGCTATTATTATGGATCTGGCGAATTATTTAATCCAGCATCCTGAAGTACCACATGGTGCCATCAAAATATTGTTTACACCTGATGAAGAAGTGGGCAGAGGCGTAAATGCAGTTGACATGAAAAAATTGGGTGCCGATTTTGGCTATACCCTCGACGGTGGTGAAAGAGGACATCTGGAAGGTGAAAACTTTAGTGCAGATGCTGCTATTGTTACCTTTCGTGGTGTAAGTGCACACCCGGGTTATGCCAAAGGAAAAATGGTGAACGCCATGAAAGTGGCCAGCACATTTGTAGCAGAGCTGCCTTTGCACGAATGGTGCCCCGAAAGCACAGCTGGCAAAGAAGGTTTTGTACACCCTGTGGCGATGGAAGGCGAATTGGAACAAGCTAAAGTAACTTTTATTGTACGCGACTTCGATACAGCTATGCTAGAAAAGCACGAGAACAGGTTGCGCGAATATGCGGCGGCGGCGGTTGCGGCATTTCCGGGTTCGAGCTACGAGCTACAGGTAAAGGAACAGTACCGCAATATGAAAGAGGTATTGGTACATCATCCACAAGTAATGGCCAATGCAGAAGAGGCGTACAAAAGAGCCAGCATTAATCCGGAATCTATTAGCATACGTGGTGGTACTGATGGTTCCAGATTATCTTTTATGGGTATGCCTTGTCCCAATATTTTTACCGGCGAAATGGGCATACACTCCAAACAAGAATATGTAAGTGTGCAGGATATGGAGAAAGCAATGGAAATATGTGTGCACTTGGCACAGGTATGGGCAGGGAAATAGTATTGAGTTTTGAAATGTGAGTCAATGAAACGTGTATTCCTTTGTTTGTTGTTTGTTGTCGTTACTGCCCATGCACATGCGCATTGGCAGCAGCATGTAGATACACGTATAGCCGTAAGTTTAGATGATAAAAAGCATTTCCTGAATGGATATGAAACGATCACTTATACCAACAACTCACCCGACACACTGCAATTCCTATACATCCACCTTTGGCCTAATGCTTATAAACACGACCATACCGCTTTTGCAGAACAACAGGTGAGTCACGGGAAGACTGATTTTTATTATTCCAAAGAAGAAGACAAAGGTTATATCGATAGTTTACAATTCAGCATCGACGATAACATTGTTGATTATTACGTTTCAGACGACAATCCTGATATTGCACGTATAGAACCTGCGCATCCATTGCTACCCGGTGCAAGTATTCAAATCAAAACACCTTTCAGGGTAAAGCTGCCTAAGGTATATTCAAGGCTCGGGCATACCGGGCAAGCTTATTATATATCACAATGGTATCCGAAACCTGCTGTGTATGACCAATATGGCTGGCATCCGCTACCCTATCTCGATCAGGGAGAATTTTATGCAGAAATAGGTGCGTTTGATGTGACCATTACGTTACCCGACAATTATATAGTAATGGCCACGGGTAATTGTGAAAATGAAGCCGAGAATGTATGGTTGGATCAACTAAGTAAACAGGAGGCTCCTTCCGATACCTTGTACAAAAAGTCGTGGCCGCGAAGCAGTGAGCATTTGAAAACCCTGCATTTTACTGAAAATAACGTGCATGATTTTGCTTGGTTTGCCGACAAACGCTGGATCGTACGCAAAGACACAATTAGCGGAGCAGGAAATCAGGGCGTTACAACGGTCTATACTGCTTTCTTGCCGGAGCATAGCAAACAATGGAAGAAGGGGAATGATTTGTTGAAAACAACCATCAACCACTATGGTGCCTGGCTGGGTAAGTATCCGTACAAAACAATGAAAGCTGTAGAGGGGGATATGTATGCAGGTGGAGGTATGGAATACCCGACGATAACGGTAATAGACAAAACGTCTGCAAGCCTGTTGAGTACAGTGATGGTACATGAAGCAGGACACAATTGGTTGCAGGGAATGCTGGCTAGCAACGAACGCGACCAACCATGGATGGATGAAGGTATCAATACATTTTACGAAGAGAAAACTTTGAGCGCGCTCCATATTGCAGATAATGACGACTTGGAAAATATCAGTTATTTTCAGTCGGTAGCCATGAACGAAGACCAACCAATTGCACAGACATCAACTGCGTTCACTACTACAAATTTCGGTGGTGTGGTGTACCATAAAACTGCCATGATGCTACATTGGCTCGAAGCATTTATGGGAGCAGATAATTTTGAAAAAGGAATGCACGAATATTTCAACACTTGGCAATATAAGCATCCTTATCCCGAAGATCTTCAGGCAATACTTCAAAAGTACACACCTCAGTCTATTGACTGGTTCTTTAATGGCGGCTTGCACAATAATAGAAAAATTGATTTTGCGATCAAATCTTTACGCAATACACATGGAACGCTTAAAGCCACCATTCGCAACAAAAGTAATTTTGCACTTCCTATAAAAATAAATGCATATAAAAAAGACAGCCTTGTCGGATCTACATGGACAGCTCCTTTCTGTGGCGATACTGTTCTATCATTGAACGATTGGAAAGGTTGGGACAGACTCCAATTGTCCGACAATTATGCAGACATAAAAAAAGGAAACGACTATTACAATCGCTATGGGCTGATCCATAAAAACGGGATTAAACTAAAAGGTTTTACCACTATATATCCTAGTAATAAAAACCCAATATTTCTGGCTCCTTCATTAGGCTATAATGTATATGATGGCTTTGGACTTGGACTACTGTTGCATAATTTGACTTGGCCACAAAACAGACTGCAATTTGCTCTTGCACCCATGTACAGTTTCAAAAGCCAAACGATCAATGGTACAGGAGCAATTTCATATAGCTGGTACCCTAGAAATGCATTTAAAGAAATCCGTATTCAGACGGAACTAAAGTCTTTTAGTAATAACCAATCAGACCTCAATATTACAAACACACTTTATACACGTTACACAAAAGTAGCACCGTCTATACAATTTGTTTTTAAAGAGAACAATCCGCTCAGTACAGTAACGCGGTGCCTGACACTTAAAGCGTACAATATATCGGAAGAATCTTTTGTCTATACTCAAAGTCCTACAGACAGCCTGTACAGACCCAGTTCAAAAACTACAACACAAAATGTGTATGGCCTGCTCCGTTACGAACATATCAATGAGCGTACTTTTCATCCGTTCCGATATTCCTTTGAAGCCCAAATGGGTAAAAACTTCGCAAAAATGGCATTGGAAGGTAGTATCAGAATCAACTACGATGTAAAAAACAAATCATTGTATTTACGCGGCTTTGCCGGCAAATTTATCAACCTTAATTCATCAGCAGATAATAGCCGTTATTACCTCAACACTACCTTTTCGGGCAGCAATGACTACCTATACGACGGTACTTATTTAGGACGAAATGAACAAGGAGGTCTTTCGTCCCGGCAAATATCCATGCAGGAAGGAGGGTTTAAAATACCCACTCCTTATTATGCCAATCCGTTGGGCAGGAGCGATGATTGGTTGTTGGCATTGAACATTAAAACAGATTTGCCACTCGGCAAAATACCACTTCGTATTTACTTAGACATAGGGAGTTTTGCTGATGCCAAAAACTTAAATCCTGAAGGAACCAAAATTTCATACGTAGGTGGATTGGAACTAGATTTATTTAAAGATGCTTTTTCCATCTATGCACCATTAGTGATGAGCGATGACTATAGCAACTATCTGACTCAGGACTTTGGAGGTGGAAAAGGGAGTTCGAAATTTTTAAGGGGCATTACATTTTCATGGAATATTCAAAATGTAAATTGGTTAAGATTGCCCGCAACAGCTTTTAAAAGGATTGCACAGTAAAGGATTTGAATTTGGAATTTCAGATTAGTAAAGTCAATTTTGCCGACACAATAAGACTCATAAAACCAATATACAATGCAGCAACCAATAACACTAATTATTCATGGCGGAGCAGGTAATATTTATCCGGGTATGATGACCGAGCAACAGGAAAAAGATTATACTGCCGGACTAAAGTATGCACTCGACAAAGGCTATGATGTATTGAAAAATGGCGGAGTAGCGACTGATGCCGTTATTGCTGCAATAGCAGCCATGGAGGACAATCCTTTATTCAATGCCGGACGAGGTGCTGTATTTACTAAAAAAGGGTTGCACGAAATGGATGCCTGTATAATGGAAGGTAAAGAACTAAACGCCGGCGCAGTAGCGGGTGTGCGTAATATCAAAAATCCAATTGTATTGGCCAATGAAGTAATGTTGCATTCCGGACATGTATTTTTGAGTGGTTCAGGAGCTAGCGACTTTGCACTACAACAGGGGCTGGAGTCTGCCCCAGACAGTTATTTTTTCAATAAAGAACGTTACGAACAATGGATAGAAATACGGGACAGTAATTTCTACCAGCTTGATCATAAAGCCGACAATTTAAAAGGAGTTGCTCCTAATCCGGATCATAAATTTGGTACTGTAGGGGCAGCGGCCTGCGATGTCAATGGCAATATTGCAGCAGGAACTTCTACCGGCGGTATGACCAACAAACGATTTGGCCGTATTGGTGACAGCCCTGTTGTTGGTGCAGGTACTTATGCCAACAATGCCACTTGCGGTATTTCGTGCACCGGCCATGGTGAATATTTTTTGCGGGCGGTAGTTGCTCATGACATCTCTTGCCTGATCGAATACAAGGGATTTTCGCTTGCCGAGGCTTGTGATTTTGTAATAAAAGATAAGCTTAAAAAAATGGGCGGAGAAGGTGGACTTATAGCTGTTAATGCAAAGGGCGAAGCACACTTTTCGTTCAATTCTACAGGTATGAATCGTGCTATGCGCAGCAGCGATGGTCGTGAACTCATTGCTTATTACGGGGAGGGAATTTAATCCTTATTGCTCATGAGAAATCCATTATTCAAAAAATGATTACAGAATTAGTGTTGGCATCGTCCAATAAAAAGAAGATAGCAGAGTTAAAAGCTTTACTCCCCAATGTATCCTTGTTGTCCCTTAAAGATATTGGATTCGACCGGGAAATAGAAGAGCCCTACTTTACGTTTGAAGAAAATGCAGCTGCAAAAGCAAAAACAATATTTGAATTTTGCGGCAAAAATGTACTGGCAGACGATAGTGGTATTTGTGTAGCCACATTGAATAACGACCCAGGAGTATTCAGTGCCAGATATGCTGGTGAACATGCTACCGATCAGGAGAATTTGAACAAACTGTTACACGAGCTGAAAGGTCGTACTGAGCGAAGGGCATTCTATAAAGCTGTGCTTTGCTTAATCATTGATGGTATTACACACTATTTTGAAGGCTCTTGTCATGGACAGATTACGGAAGAGCCGCAAGGCGATAAAGGCTTCGGCTACGACCCTATCTTTATGCCTAATGGCTATAATCAAACTTTTGGTGAACTGCCAGAAACGATCAAGCACAGTATTAGCCATAGGGCACAAGCCATGAATGAGCTAAAGGCATTCCTAAAGGGTAATGGAGAATAGCTACAGGTACTTCTCGGCTAATTAAACCAAAAAGCTTACCTTGCTGCACCAATAATTTTTTCATATTTATCTAAATATATCAATGGCATCTGTTATCATAAAACCCTGTGTTGATCTAAAAGACTTTAAAGCATTTGTGCAATTGCCTTACGACCTATACAAGGGTAATGCCTATTGGGTGCCTCCGATGAAACAGGATGAATTAAATTCTTTGCAGGCGCCTACTAATCCGGCTTTTAAAAATTGTGATGCACAATTTTGGATAGCACTTCAAAACGGTAAAGTAGTGGGCCGAGTTGGAGCTATCATCAACAAACAATACAACCAAAAAACAGGAGAACAACTTTGCCGCGTGAGCCGCATTGAGTTTATCGACAACAAGGAGGTGAGTAAAGCACTGTTAGATACTGCCGAAACTTGGGCCAAAGAAAAGGGTATGATAGGCATTCATGGCCCTCTAGGGTTTACCAATCTCGACCACCAGGCCATCCTAATAGAAGGCTTTGATCATCTGCCATCCATTGCTTCTGAATATCATTTACCTTATTACAAAGCACACTTCGAGGCTTGCGGCTATGAAAAGGAAATGGACTGGGTAGAATTTCGGTTGAAGCTAGAAAAAGAGATTCCGGAAAAAGCCCTGAAGCTGAACGACATGATTCAGCGTCGCTATAACCTGAAGGTAATTCATTTCAGCAACAGAAATGAAATGAAACAATATGCACACAAAATATTTGACTTACTCAACAGTGCATTTAGCGATCTGTTCAGTTTTGTTCAAATGGACGAAGAACTTTCCAATTTCTATATCAATAAATATTTCAACATCCTCAACCCAGAATTTGTAAAAATAGTTGAGGATAAAGATGCTAATGTTATTGGCTTTATCATAAGCCTACCATCCTTGAGTGAAGCCATGCAAAAAGCGAAAGGGAAATTATTGCCATTCGGTTGGTATTATTTAATGCAAGCTTTAAAGAAACCAAAAGTCGTAGATCTATTGCTTACAGGCATACATCCAGACTGGCAAGCACAAGGTGTGAGCGCTCTACTCATCACTGAGTTACAAAAGGTGATGCAACGGTATGGTGTAGCATATGTAGAAACTACAGGTATGTTAGAAACCAATGAGAAGGCCATCAACCACTGGAAAAACTACGATCATATCCAACACAAACGCAAAAGATGTTTCAAGAAGATGTTTGCTTAAACAATTAAAAATACAGAAAGCCCTGAAAGGGCGAAATACCACAACGCAGGGTGGAGCCCTGTGTTGAAAAAACGAATAATATATGGCACAATCGCTCGTTAAAAACTATATCCATATTGTATTTAGTACGAAGCATCGTGAAGCACTTATTCATCCCCCTTATGAGCAGGAACTCTACAACTATATTGTTGGTATTTGTAAAAATTTGGAATGTCCGGTTGTAAAAATTGGAGGCTATACCAACCATATTCATATACTTTGTTTACTGTCGAAAAAAATTGCTTTAATGAAGCTGCTAGAAGAAATAAAAGGACATTCTTCCAAATGGTTCAAAACAAAAGATGAATCTTTACAAAGTTTTTACTGGCAAAACGGGTATGGTGCATTTTCTGTAAACCCGGAAGAAGTGGATGCTGTAATAACCTATATCAACCAACAAAAGCAGCATCACAGCAAAAATGATTTTCAGGATGAATATAGAATTTTACTTAAAAAGTATGATGTGGATTATGATGAACGCTACGTATGGGATTAACGCTTATTAATCACAGGGTTTTACCCTATGTTGGCATATAATGCCCTTTCAGGGCTCAACAAAAACACCTAATAAAACTAAATGCCCCGTTATTTTATAGAAGTAATGTATGATGGAACCGCTTACCATGGTTCGCAAATACAAGGTGAACAAAAGACAGTTCAACTTGATTTGAACAATGCATTGAGTACATTGCTACGTCGTAAGATTGATACACTTGGTGCAAGTCGCACAGATGAAGGGGTACATGCACTTTGTAATTTTTATCATTTTGATGGAGCAGAAATTTTAAACGCGAAAACATTATATAGTCTTAATTCATTACTACCTGCAACCCTGGCAGTAAAAAACATCTATACAAGCAGCAATCCAACAGCTAATGCCCGATTTGATGCGTCAGACAGGCATTATCGTTATCGAATTTATACACAGAAAAATCCATTTCTGCACAACAGAGCATTATTGTACCCCTATGTTTTAGACAAAAATCTGCTCCACCAAACAGCTGCACTCTTAAAAGAATATACCGACTTTGAGACTTTCTCTAAACGCAATACTCAATCCAAAACATTCAAATGCACACTTTATAAATCGGAATGGCAAGAGATTGGAGATGAATTGCACTATGTAGTTTGGGGGAACCGTTTTCTGAGAGGTATGGTGCGCGGATTAGTGGGTACACAACTACGGGTGGCAAGAGGTAAATATTCTATGGCAGAATTCAAAAAGATTATAGAATCCAAAGACTGTAGTAAAGCCGATTTCAGCGTTGCAGGCCATGGTCTCTATCTCGAACAAATTACCTATCCGGAAGGACTGCTGTTAACTATTTAGTCTTTAGAGATTATGGCCAACAAGGTGGACTTACTTAAACGTTGTAAGGCAGGCTTATTTCAAAAATACAGCCGGATGGTTTATTGTCTTTAACGAGGATCGATCCTTTACTTTGTTGTATAATCATCTTTGTCAAGTACAAGCCTAATCCGGTTCCTTTGGCTTTCCTTGTTTCCTCGCTGCCAATTCTATAAAATTTTTCAAACACCTTCTTCTTCTCTGCGTCAGCAATACCCACTCCCCTATCTATTATTTGCAGCAATACCTTCTGACCATTGCGCGTCAATACAACCTTTATAAATTCCTCCGGAAGCGTATATTTCACTGCATTTTCCAACAAATTATTAATGGCTAATTGTATGAGCAGCTCGTCGCCCAATACATGGATACCATCCGCAATGTCTGCAACAAAGCGATTTGGATAACGTGCATTATAAGCATCAAAGCAATATTGCAACAGTTGCGATAAATCGATTTGTTCCGGTGCGTTTTCATACAAGCCGCCTTCCATTTGGGAAGCAATCAAAATATTATTGCACAAATCATTGAGCCTATCCGCTTCAGTCACACATCGACCTAACAATTGCTTTTGTTTGGCTTCATCCAATTTGTGCTTCTGCATCGTTTGCATACTCAGCTTCATTGCCGCTATTGGCGACTTGAGCTCGTGAGTTACAGACAACATAAAATTGCGTTGCTGTTTAGATAAGTTAATGCTACGTCGAAAAGAATGATAAACAACAGCAGCCCCAATCAATATGACTACTAAAAAGGTAACACCTTCGCCAATATATTGGTTACCGCGTGCTACCTTACGTAAGCCTATTTCCGACGCCTTCTGAGCAAATAAAACCGGCGCGCTATTGCTGTCCACGCTTTGTCGCAATGTGCTCATCTCCTGATTAAAAATGACCACACTTTGCTTACCCAAACTAATCCACCAAAAACTTAGCGCAGCAATAATGTAGCAGAGTAAAAGCGCATAAACAGTGGTAAAAAATTTCATGGACTATATAAGACTATTTATTTTGCAACGTATTGCGCTTACTACCCTTTTCAATACGTAGCCCTACTTGTAATACTTCAGCCAAAACAGGGTCACGCATGTTTTGTTGCAATCTTATTTCATAACGACCTTTTTGTCTCAGTATGTTTGGATCGTCTGTATGCGAAATCGGCATTCTTTGCTCCCAGATTTCGCCCATACCCTTGCCAAACCAATGTCCGGCAGCATCAGACAGTGGCACTTCTATTCTTGTTTTAGTAAAAGTAGTATCACCAGGTTTTTTGGTATAAATCCACATCCAAATATTGGAGTAAGCATAAGCGTTGGTATGCCTGATTACAAAGTACATATTGTAAGCAACCGTTGTATCCTCAATATCTATTACAAAATTAGGCAGGTAATCACTGCTCCATTTATTGCCTGTTATAGACACCGTTTTTTGGTAGCAAGGTGATGGCAAACAACCTGAAAATAAGAGTACCATTAATGCTGCACCAAATAAAAATCGTAACATAAATCTTATCCCTTTTTATATTTTTATTGAATTATTATATCCCCATGAGCCACTAAAGTACATTCAAAACCTGTTCTTTCGCTTTTTCCAATTGATCCTTCATGCCTACAATCAATTTTTGAATATCGGCATCATTAGCTTTCGAACCCAAAGTATTAATTTCCCGACCCACTTCCTGTAAAACAAAACCAAGCTTTTTTCCTTTAGCATCTTCAGCGCCATCCAATACTTCCCTGAAATACTGGCAATGTTGCCGCAACCTTGTTTTTTCTTCTGCAAAATCAATACGCTCAATGTAATAAATTAACTCTTGTTCCAACCTGTTGTTATCCACATTTGCAGCACCAACCAGCTCCTCTAGCGAAGCATTTATTTTGGCACGAACCTTCTCGATACGCAATGGTTCAAAAGGTAAAATTTCCACCAAACCATCTTCAATATTTTTGATACATTTAATCAAATCCTCACGAAGCGATGCTCCTTCTATCTGACGATGTGCCAGCAAATTATCAATAGCCTTAACAATTAAGACTTTGATCTCTTTCCAGTTTTGTTCAGGCAGCATCTCCTGTTCAGAAGCCACTATTTCAGGCATAGACATCAAGGTCGCCAATATGTTTTCCTGAGGTAAATTCAGCTCTTCACATATAGCCTTCATACTTTGGTAATAACTTGCAGCTAATACCTTATTTACCGTCATAGGCCGAGCTACCCCATCCTGCTTCACTGTAATATTAATATCTACAGTACCTCTTATCAACTTTGTATTGAGCAAACTCCGAATATCGAGCTCATAAGGGCGCAACATAGGTGCTAGACGTGCATTAATATCTAATTGCTTCCCGTTAAGCGATTTTACTTCTACTACTATCTGATATTGTTCGATTGTCGATTCTTCGCGACCGAAGCCCGTCATGGAATAAAGCATGTACAAATATTATTGAGTTACAAAAGTGCTGAAAGCTTTTCTAAAAATGAGATTTATTTTGAAAAAGATTTTAGGAAGCCAATCTCCATACTACTTTTAGCTTCGTTGTGTCGCTACACTTCCAATATTATAAAACCTTCATCAGCGAAAAACAGCACATTTAAAAACCAAAACCTATCTGTATCCCACCATTGTGCATATCCATACCTGTGCGAAATTCCTTAGTCATATATGATTGATAATATTCCAAATATAGTTTATGAAATTGTAGTACTACGCCCCAATTATTTCTAAAAACCACCCGCGTCACATCCGCACCAGATATGGTATAAGGGCTCGTTCCGTTGAATACCCCACCCTGCAATGTTGCATCATAAGCTATGGCATTGACTTCAGGATGGTCATATAAATAAAGCTGGAATCTCCGTCCTTTTATAGCTATCGACTGAAAAGGATTATTAAACACACCAACCATTACCGTCAAGCCCACATTGGCCTTATCACTCAATGTACCTGCGCGCGCCATACCCGAAGCCGCAACATTAATATAATCACTCAGTGCCATTACCTGCTTTTCATAAGCCAGTTGATAATTGACGACCACATCATTTACTATTTGATTGTGCCAGCCATGCGGTACTGCATTCGGTGTATGCTCATGTATATACGTCTGCATTTCACCACCACCGGCTCCCGGGCCAATAATACCCGTACTCAACGAAGAACTAATCCTTTGTTTCTTTTCAGCATCTGTAGCTATTACAAAAGTTTTTAAAGACAATGTAGCCGCAAAAGGACGGTCGCCATACAATATCTGCGGGCTTACATAATCGGTAGGTGTATAACCATTGTGCTCAGCCGCCAGCCCATACTTCATTTCGTACTTTGCGGGCCGGATCAATAATTTCATCAACGGAAACCTGCGCAGACCCGGGTGTACAAACTCTATAAAAATGGTCTGGGTCAGGTAGTAATCCGTGGCCGTGAAATAATCGTTGCCGTAATTGAATCGAAAATACCCGTCATTATGGATATTGCGTTCCAATCCGTTATTGTCCACCGCTTGAGCCCATGTAGAAAATGGACTTATCATCAACGCTATAAAAGCAAAAAACTTTTGATAAAATGTCATGCAATTATATACGGCAATACATGGGTAATGGTTTGAACAAAAAACGCACGCCTTACGCATGTTTTACCACATTATTCTGTGGTGGCCTAAAATAATAAAATCATATTGCATTAACTTTACTTCAGCATCCTGATGAAGAATAGTTTACTCCTTATAGCAATAGTGCTGTGTCCAGTTTTGGCGCTAAGCCAACAACTAGCGGTTAGTGCACGAAATGGAGTTTTGACATGGAGTCATTACAATGCATTCGACAAGCACTTTCTTCACAATGATTACATGCAGGTGTATTTCTACAGTGCAGATTTCTACAAGGCCAGAAAAATAAAAAAGATTGAACTCATCAATAACGACAAAAGTATATTTTGGCAGATGGAACTGGATACCAGCGGACGAACAGTGCAGCTGGGCAGAGCAGGACTTTATTATTTTATTACAGAGCAAAAGCACAGCGATAGCCATCAATCTATCGACACTGTAATAACGAGCTATTTTCTACAAACAAAACTGATGCGCATAGATACAGAAATCACAACACGCTACTCCTACCATCATGCCGACACTACCATTTCTTTCGACCGTATTTATACCATCAACCGTTATAATGGCGCATTGCTGGATGAACAGAATGCATATTACAATGAGCACTACCTGAATAAGAAACTGAGCCAACAACAATACGCAGGCGCAATATCAATAACTCGCAGTTCAAAAAAGGAAACACATATTTATCTGCACAAACGGCTCAAAACCGACTATGATAGCAGCAAACTCTACCTGAATAAGATAGAGACCAAAGACGTTACCTTCATAGCATCTATAGATTCAGGTAAAAGAGGCTTAGGTCCTGAACAGCTAAAAAAGCATCCTTTTGTCAAACAATTTCAACGCACGGATCATAAAGATTGTTTTACAAGTGGTAGTGATTTTGTTGAACCTCATTTTTATTATGAAACATATATATGCGGAACAGGCATGCATCAGATGCAGGAAAGGGTAGCACGAACCAGCTATGGCTATAGCAGCAACAAAGATGGTCTGTATGAAACCTATTTTTCAACGTACCATAATGATGATGAATTTAGGTTTCCACCGGATACCGCTCGCAAATCAGCCACCCTAGAACGGACTGTTTTACTCCGCTTCCAATACGAATATTTTCAATAGCAGAGCTTAGTTCAAAAACGGACAAGGTTTCGTTTAATAATGTTCCGACAACAAAGCTTGGGCAAAACTATTTACCTTTGTCCTTCATTATTTTCAATCACCTTCTTTTGGACAATTCAATAAGTTTAAACAAATACATCAGTGATACCGGCTACTGCTCACGCAGAGTTGCAGACCAACTCATAGAAGCAGGCAGAGTATTGTTGAATGATGAATTGGCACAATTGGGCAATAGGTACACACCTGGTGATGTGGTAGAAGTTGACGGCAGTATCATTAGCCAGAGCAAAAAAGAAAAGCTCATCTACATCGCACTCAACAAACCGATGGGTATTACTTCTACTACTGAAACACATATCCCGGGCAATATCATCAGCTTTGTCAATCACCCCAAACGTATATTCCCTATTGGCCGATTGGATAAGGATTCCGAAGGGCTTATTTTCCTCACCAACGATGGTGACATTGTCAATAAAATCTTACGATTAGGTAATAAACATGAGAAAGAATACCTGGTAAGGGTCAACAAACCAACAACTGCTGCTTTCCTGCAAAATATGGCGAGCGGTGTACCAATATTAGGCACCAAAACAGCACCTTGTAAAATACAGGCTGTCGGCAGACAGGGCTTTAAACTCATACTGAATCAGGGACTCAACCGACAAATAAGACGTATGTGCGAATACCTTGGCTATTCTGTAATGACACTGCAACGTACCCGCATCATGAACATTAAACTGGACAAACTTCCTGTGGGTAAATGGCGCAATCTTAATGAAGTAGAAGTAGCACAGTTGAAGGCCTCTGTAGAGACATCAAAAAAAACAGTTCAGACTTATGCGCCTAAATCTGCAGCCATTGTAGATGTAACGAAAGCCAAAAATGTTGTAAAAGACGAATCACCTACTCGGGCAGCTAAAGCTTCAAAAGAAAAAGTAGTACGCCAATATGTAAAAGCCAATGTAGCAGAAGCTAAAGAAGTAGTGTCGATGGCTAAAAAGAACAAGTTGGAACGTGCCGCACCAGAACCCATCAAACCCAATTCCTACAAAGCATTCAGAAACAATAAAAAGAAAGGGAAATAAAAACAATTAAGCCATCGAAAGATAATTCGATGGCTTAGTTATTTTTAAAGAAATAGTATAAATGAACCACTATTCTTTCTCTTCCACTTTGGTCATATTAATAAAATAAGCAGTTGTTTCTCTGCCCCAATATGGTTTAACAATATCAGTTTCAGGATGGGCAGCAAAAATTGTTTCCGACTTTTCGAAATATGGTAATGCTGCTTTTTTACCACCGCCAAACATTTTGGGCGTATAAAATTTACTAATACCACGAAGCAAGTAAATACGAGGATTTTCGGGGTTCAATTCTTTTGCCTTATCCAAATTTTCATCAAAAACTTTACCATATTTCTGCCAACGGTTTTTAGGGTCCACACCAATGCGTGCATTAGCGATCATCGCTTTGACTACATGCGTTTCATCATTGTCTTTACCCAATAGTGCAACAGCATCGTCAATAAATGTCTGTGCTTCATCAAGATAAGCATCCTTCTTTGCAGCCTCTTGCTCATTGTACGTCAAGCCCACCTTGGCATAAGCAGCATAATAACTACCCAACCATTCCTTATCAAATTTTTTGGCAATCAGGTTAAGCTTATTGCTGGCTTCCAGTTTGCGCTGCTGATTTTGAGTAGTGTCATAAGCCGTAAAATTTTTCTGCAATACTTCAGTAAAATTCTGCGCCATAGCAGAGCCAGCAATCATCATAGTAGCAGCTGCGAGTAAAATTTGTTTTTTCATTTTGGTTTTGTTTTAAGAAATTTAAATTGTGTTTTATTTTAAGTTTCGATTATAATTCGTCTTTGTTGAATTCTGTAAGAGAAAAATTAACACCTACAAAAAAGCTGCGATACAGTGCCGGCTTTATTTCAGTTCGGGTACTGCCATCTGCCGAATAACGATACCCAAAGATATTGTGTCGATTAGTAATATTGTCAACACCCGCATAGATAACTGTAAACCATTTTTTAACGTGAGTCAGATAATTGACCGTAAAAGACAAGTTATGATAATCGGGCGTGCGGTCTCCTAAAAAGCTAGGATTGCTTTGATTGTAATATGGACGACCTGTAGCATAACTGTAAGTCATATTTATTTGAGTCTGCCATTTTTCGATATAATATTTCGAAATCAAATTGAGATTATGATTAGAGATAAAAGTAGGCGTTGCTTCAGCAAGATAATTACTATACAGGCGGCGTGTATCAATATAACTATAGGACAACCAATAATCTAAATTTTTGATTGATTTTTTATCACGCCAAAAGAGTTCAAAACCCTTGGCATAGCCATGTCCGGAGTTATCAACAGTATCAGAGATATAAGTACGGTATTGACTGGGGTTAAAAGAAGCCACACGTTCTCGTACCAGCTCTTTATAATCCTTGTAATAAACTTCAACACGCAATGTTCTGTCGGATTTATTCCACTGATAATTGGCTATATAATGAACCGCTTCCTGCAATTTTGGGCGATAGCCGGATA
This sequence comes from Bacteroidetes bacterium UBA1312, assembly GCA_002307135.1. Lineage (GTDB taxonomy): Bacteria > Bacteroidota > Bacteroidia > Chitinophagales > Chitinophagaceae > Rurimicrobium. The sequence goes on along the minus strand of DBTQ01000007.1, from coordinate 17,224 downwards.
TTAAATAAAGATTGTCCGGATTTTGATAAAACACACCTCCTGCCAAAGCTACCTGGCTATATATTCCTGTACGAATAGCTAATGATAGGCGGGGGGCAACAACATCCTGATGTAGTAATTCACTATGCTCGTAGCGCAATCCCGGACGAAAAGCAATCTTTTTACTAGGTGACCATTCCGCTTCCGTATAGAAAGCGAAATTTGTTTCTGTATAATTAGGCTTGTAAGTAAAACCGGAAGAATCGATTGCCTTTTCATAAGCATAATGTTGTACTTCAGCACCAGCCATCAGATTGAAATGTGATGACCATTTATATTTCCCCTCTAAACGAAATTGTGTACGATTGTCCGTATTCTTAAATTTTAATGGTCCCGAATAAGCACTGTTATAATCAATATCGTCTTTGTTATAACTATAGGCCGCTGCTGTGTATAGACTCCATCTTTCTTTAAAAAACTGACGGTAGGAAACATTGGTATAATAAGTCTGACTTTTGATACCAAAATGAAGCTGCTGATTTAAAGAATCCGGATCAGGTACCGTAGTAGCACTATTAAATGCAGAACTATTAACCATGACCTTAAACAACCCGTCCTTGTTGGGTTTCCAGGCATATTTAGCAGAACCATTAATTCCTTCAGGCACTTTATCGTAAGTCACATTACTATTAGCTAGCGCGTAAAATGGAGCCAAATTATTATAAGAAAGCGATACTTCACCACCACTATTTTTCCACAATTTACTACCGGAGCCATAGACACCAGCCATGTTCAATCCTAAATTTACTGTACTTTTTTCTGGTAGGTCGAGTGTATTTAACTCCAATACAGAAGACAATGCCTGACCATAGCGAGCGCTATAACCACCACTACTAAAGCTCACTCCTTTGAATTGAAATGGTGAAAATCGACTACGTGTCGCCACACCCGGAGCTCCACTAAAAAATGCATTCTGTACCACCATTTCATCAATAATAATCGCCGCTTCACTTGCATCGCCACCGCGTACAAAAAGTCCAGTCTGTGTACCCTGTTGTTGAGTACCAGGCAATGTCTGAATAGCCTTAACCACATCAGCATTTGCTCCCGCTGTGGTCACAATATCCATTGTACTGAGCATTGATTTATTTTTATCATTAGATGCTTCAAATGCACCGGCAGTAATAACCACCTCATTTAAATTGGTCATTGAAGTTTTCATACTAAGTGTAATATTTTTTATATCTCCGGTAATATTCAAAGGCATACCTGTAGTTATATGTGTTGCTTCAGTCACAATTAAATTTTGGGCTCCCTTCTCATCAGTAGAAAACTGAAAATGACCTGTACTATCTGTTGTTCCACCATCAATCGTATTATCGAGCGACACACTGGCTCCTTTTACCGGTGCGCCTTTCTGATCCGTTATTCGACCGCTGATTACAGATTGCGCCCAAGTGGCATTTGTTATTAATAATAAAAGCGTGAGTAATTTTATTTTCATTGCGATTTTATAATTGTACCGCAAAACTAAGATTTGCGCCTTGCGTATAAAAATGTCATTCGGTGAAAATGGTCATATAGTCGGTAAATACAGAAAAAATACTATTTAAGTGCTGCATGTCAACCATACAAATAAAATAAAAATAAATAATTAAATACATACTTTTGTTAAAAAAAATATTCGTTTAATAAAACATTTCAAACATATTTTTTGTTTTAAAAATTTATATTATCAGCACTAAAAATTAGTTTTATTAATATTATTTATTAATTTAGCGCTCTAAATGTAAATCTCTTGAACAAAAAATTACTTGTATTCGCACTAATATTGACAGGTAGCCTTTCCAGCAAAGCACAAACTTATTCCACCAGCACGGTGGTGGCTATCCCAGACGGACCAGGACCATGTGGAACAGATGGTACACTAGGTGTTTCAACGATTACTGTACCACTTACCGGTACGATCGGGACGCCATCTGATGTTACTATTAACTTGAATATGGATCATACCTTTGTTGGTGATATAGCGGTAGAGATAATAGCTCCGGATCTCAGTAGCTGTTTCTTATTCAATCATCTTGGTGCAACGACTTGCTCTGGTAGCGGCGTAACATTAGACGCAGGCAATACCCTTAGCTTTAATTCTGCTTATACAACAACAATTTCTACAGCAGCAAGTCCGATAGCTTCAGGTAATTATGCTCCAACGGGTAGTATTGGATATCCAAGTGCATGTGATCTTTCCACTTTTTTGACGGGTAAATCTGTGAATGGAGATTGGTCAATCCGGGGGATTGATAACTTTGGAGGAGAAACTGGAAACATTGATGCTTGGAGTATTGTATTTGGAAGCACTGCATTACCGCTTCAATTGCTTAGCTTTAGTGGTAATACACATAAAGGATACAATACCCTACAATGGCAAACCGGTGTAGAAGATGGTACAGCAAGTATAGCGCTGGAGCGCAGCAGCGATGGAAGAGTATATAATAAGGTAACTGCAATAACAGCCAAAGGTAGTAATAGCAGCTATAGTTACGATGATGCTTATCTACTAGACGGTAGCTCTTCAGTACTATATCGTTTAAAATTAATAGATAAGGATGGTAAATATAGCTATAGCAATACAGTAAGATTATATTCATCTACAGTAAGTGGCCAAAGCATTGATATCAATCCAAACCCTGCGAAGAGCATGATTAATCTTTCTATAGGTGATAAAAGCCTGGTAGGCAGCCAAGCAAGATTAATAAATCACATGGGTGTAACGTTACAAATTATAGATATAAAAAGTACAGTACAAAGTATTGATTTGTCTCAGTATCCTGCTGCAATATATATGATCAGTCTTATCAATGGTGAGACAATAAGATTTACAAAACAAGATTAATGGGGAGACTCACGATAGTTGTTTATTGACAAGCACCTATCAATTCAAATTAATAATGTACAAATATTGTTTCCCGTTAAAACCAGTATCAAAGACATGAACAACGACTTACTCCAGAATTTACTCAACTCGTCGCTCCATGAAAGATTAAAGATCATTGAAAGTATTATCAGTATGGAATATAATAACGAAGCAGAGCTGAGCAATTCCGATGAGAACGAAATTATTCAATCACAAGGTTATTATAATTAATACTAGACATCAAAGCTGTAAATAGCGAAAAATAATCGAGTTCAATAATAAAGGCTATCTCACATGAGATAGCCTTTATTATTGAACTTAAAACTGGAACGAGTATCTATTGGACATCAATTTGATAAAAAGTGGATACTATATAATATACACATAAAGAATCCGAACTCAATTGAGTTCGGATTCTTACTATATACAATATTTGTAAGCCAATTACTAGATTCTAAAGTGAGAGAATGCTTTATTAGCTTCTGCCATACGATGCGTATCTTCTTTCTTTTTCACTGCTCCACCTTCACCTTTTGAAGCTGCAATAATTTCATTTGCCAATTTATCAGCAATTGTTTTTCCGTTACGTTCGCGAGAGAAACGGATCAACCATTTCATGCTCAATGAAATTTTACGATCAGGGCGTACTTCTGATGGGATCTGGAAAGTAGCTCCACCAATACGGCGGCTACGAACTTCAACTGCAGGAGTAACGTTTACCAAAGCACGTTTCCATACTTCGTAACCTTCTTCACTTGTAATTTGAGATACTTTATCCAATGCGTCATAGAACGCACCTAGTACTACTGTCTTGTTACCACCCCACATCAAACAGTTTACAAAACGTGTAACTTGTTTATCGTTAAATTTTGGGTCTGGTGCTAAAGGGATTTTCTTTGCTTGGGCCTTCCTCATGCTAAATGACTGGCTTTAAAATACTATGGTTAATAATTATTTTTTCTTTGCTTTTTCTTTCTTCGTACCGTATTTAGAACGGCTTTGTTTACGGTCTTTTACACCCGCTGTATCCAAAGCTCCACGTACGATATGATAACGCACACCTGGCAAATCCTTAACACGACCACCACGAATCAATACGATACTATGTTCTTGTAGGTTATGACCTTCTCCAGGAATATAAGCAATTACCTCAATCTTATTGGTAAGACGCACTTTGGCAACTTTACGCAATGCAGAGTTTGGTTTTTTAGGTGTAGTAGTATATACACGGGTACAAACACCACGACGTTGTGGGCATGCATCCAATGCGCGAGATTTAGATTTAGCGCGGATTACTTGGCGTCCGTTACGAACTAATTGTTGTATTGTAGGCATTTCTTGTTTTTGATGTAAATTTCAAATGGATTGCAAAGGTAATTTTTTTCTTTCAAAACGAACAAAAATATTTTAATTATTTTTTGTAAAAGCTAAATTTATTTCGTTTAATCTCATGAACGATCAATCTAACCTAATTTATTCTTGATTTGCTCTATAAACCAAACGCCATGTGACGGCTCCACTAATAATGTAAATACAAAACCATAAACAGAACCCCAAAGATGCGCATCATGATTGACATAACCTCTGTTTTGCTTTGATGCATAAATAGTGTAGCCAATATACAAAATGGCAAAAACAATGCTCCACATTGGAAAAATGAATACAGTTATCTTCCCCCAAGGATTGAGGTAAACTAATGCAAATAGTACTGCTGCCACCCCACCCGACGCCCCTAATGAACGATAATAACCATCTTTTTTATGTTTTATATAAGAAGGAATTGATGACACTATTATTCCAGAAAGATACAATAAGAGGTACATATTAGCTGTGCTAAAGTCTCTATATGCAGCCTCTACATAGCTGCCAATAAAGTACATAGTAAACATATTGAATGCTAAATGCTGTAAATCGGCATGAACAAATCCGCAGGTCAAAAACCGGTAATACTCTGCCGGGCTGCTCATACGAGCCGGCCACAAAATTAATTTAGATACTAGATCCTGATTATTAAAAGACAATAAAGACACTATAACTGTAATAGCAACAAGCGCAATTGTATAAAATTCGTTATTCATTTTAATTTATTTAACGTGTTTACTGTAAAAACTACACGTGATGATAAGGTGTATTATTTAAAATGCTAAATGCCCGATAAACTTGTTCAGATACGATAAGTCGAACCATCTGATGTGGAAATACCAGTGGTGACAAAGACCATGTTTGTTTTGCCTGCATACGAACAGCATCACTTACGCCAAATGCGCCTCCAATAAGCAATACAAGTGTCTTTGTTCCCTGATTCATGAGATTCTGAAACTGAGCCGACCATTGAACAGAATCAAGGCTTTTACCTCTTTCATCGAGCAATACCAAATAATGGTTGGGTTGAAGTCGCTTTAATATCAATTCTTCTTCCAGTAGTTTAGTTCGGGCAATATCGGTAGTCTGCAATTTTTTAGGCAATTGAAGCAATACTAATTCTATACCATTATAGGGTTTAATCTTCCCAAAATAATGTTGCATCCCCTCTTCAATAAAAGATTCATTGGGTTTACCTACAGACCAAATTTCGATATGCATAAACCTTAGTTGAGCAATAAAATATTAACGGCACGCCTGATAATATTAAATGCTATTTCAGCCATTAGATTTTCTTTATCGAGCGTTGGGTTAACTTCTGTAACTTCTATACAGCATATTTTAAAATTCTGCATTAAAGCAGCTACCAAGTCTTCCGCTTCCCGCTCCTTCAAGCCATTACTTACCGGTGTGCCTGTACCACGAGAGATAGAGCTATCTAAACTATCTACATCAAAGGAAACGTAAATATCTTCACATTTACTTAGGTGTGCTAAGGTTTGTCTTACCACACTTTCTATGCCTTTACGACGCACTTCCTGTACTGTTATAATCTTGATACCATATTTTTTAAGTATGGCTTCTTCCTCTTTTTCATAATCACGCAAAGCAATAAATACAAGATCTTCAGGCAAAATTTTGGGTTCTATTTTACCCATATTTTTGAGCTTGTTCCAAATATCCACTGTTTTTACATCAGGATTATGAACCTTATATTCTAAATTGTCAACAGCTAACGCCGTTGCCAAAGGCATACCATGCATATTGCCTGAAGGTGAAGTATAAGGTGTATGTAAATCAGCATGTGCATCAATCCATATCACACCTAATTTTCGTTTAGGATTGGCCATTTTTATACCTGCAATAGTGCCGCCCGCAGTACTATGGTCTCCAGCAAATACTACCGGAAATATACCTGACTTGAGGGTATCACATACGGCTGTTGATACGCGCTCATACATAGTATGTACGCCATGAATTCGCTTAGCATAAGGTGATGCAACGGGTTCGTATAGCAGATTATTTTGGTCTGGAATTACTTCTGATGGAAAATTGACAAAGAAATTACTCATAAAATCCAGTGCCGCAATTTTTATTGCATCTATACCCAAGCTCGCTCCACGCGTACCTGCCCCTATTTCTGAGCGAACTTCTATCAGCTTTATGTTACGCATTGTTTTATTTTTTTAGTAGAAAAATAAAGGGTGAATCATTGTCCACCCTTCGTTTTTTATGCAAATGCCTCTTCTATTATTTTGTTTTGCTCTTTGGTGTGGACTTTAGAAAATCCGGTAGCCGTTGATGCTCTTGCCGCCCTGCTCAGTATTTTATACGGGAATGAATCGAAGTTCATTTTGAGGAAGGATGCGGCACCCATATTCAATGGTTCTTCCTGCACCCAAATCCATTCTGCACCTTTATATTTTTTATTTAGTGCTTCTAATTGTTTTGTTGGAATCGGATATATCTGTTCCAAACGAACAATAGCAATATCTTTACGTTGATCTGTAATTTGCTTTTCACTAAGGTCGAAATACATTTTACCACTACACAACAACACACGTTTCACCTTTTTAGCTTCTGTGATCGTATTATCATCAATTACTTCCTGAAAACCTCCTGTAGTAAATTCTTCCAATGTAGAATACGAGCGAACATGACGCAAATTCGCTTTAGGGGAGAAATTGACCATTGGTTTACGAAAATCCCATGCCAACTGGCGACGCAGTGCATGGAAAAAGTTGGCAGATGTGGTAATATTGGTTAAAACAATATTATTTTCTGCGCAATTTTGCAAGAATCTTTCAGGACGGGCATTAGAATGCTCCGGCCCTCCACCTTCATACCCATGCGGTAATAATAATACCAGACCATTCATTGCAGACCATTTCTGTTCTCCAGTCATTAAATATTGGTCAATGATAATTTGTGCTCCATTAGCGAAGTCGCCATATTGAGCTTCCCATACAGCAAGGCTATTTGGATTGGCCATCGCATAACCATACTCGTAGCCCATTACAGCGTATTCACTCAACAATGAATTGTATATATGAAAGTGTGCTTGATCGACAGCTACATTGCTCAGTCGGCTGTATTGTTCATTTGTATTCTCGTCATATAATACAGCATGACGATGAGAGAACGTACCACGTTTTACATCTTCGCCACTGAGACGAACATCATGTTTTTCGGCTAATAATGATGCATAAGCCAACAATTCTCCTGTAGCCCAATCCATCTTACCTTCAGTTTCAAACAATTTGATTTTGTCTTGCAGTAGTTTTTCTACTTTACGTAAAGGTTTAAATGTTGCCGGCCATTTGAGGATTGCATACAACAATTCTTTTATTTTATCGGCAGCAACAGCTGTAATTGGTGATTTTTCAAAATCTGCATCTGTAGCCTTACGCATTTTTTGCCAATCAATATCCGGTTGTTGGTATGTATAAGGCAATGGATGTTGCTTTACTTCATCCAACCTTTTCTGCAAATCATCCCAAAAACTTTTCTCTAATTCTTTAGCCAAATTTTGTGCATCGGCTGTAGCGTGATTCAACAAGAAGTCTGCATAAATATCTCTTATGTTTTTATGCTTTTCAATTAAAGCATACATGTTGGGCTGTGTAAATTTAGGTTCATCGCCTTCATTATGACCGTAACGGCGATAGCAAACCATATCAATAAAGATATCGTCATTGAATTGCTGGCGATAGGAAACAGCCAGTTCACAAGCTTTGACTACTGCTTCAGGGTCATCTCCGTTGACATGCAATACAGGGACTTGAACCATTGCTGCAATACTTGTACAATAGTCGGAAGAACGAGCATCCACAAAGTCGGTAGTAAAACCAATTTGGTTGTTGATTACAAAATGTATCGTTCCACCATTGTTATAGCCTTCAAGTTTGCTCATTTGGAGTAATTCATAAATAATACCTTGGCCAGCTACAGCTGCATCGCCATGTATTAATATAGGAAGTACTTTAGCATATTCGTTGTTGTACAATGCATCGGATTTTGCACGTGCAAAACCAGCAACAACCGGATTTACAGCTTCCAGATGAGATGGGTTGGGTGCCAATTGTAAACGAACATCTTTACCACTAGGGGTTTTAACGTCCGACCTAATACCTAAGTGGTATTTCACATCACCACTACCCATTGTACTATCTGGTACAATACCTTCGAATTCAGAAAAAATTTGTTCATACGTTTTACCCAAAGTATTAGCCAATACATTGAGCCTGCCACGGTGTGCCATTCCTATTACTACTTCTTGTACACCATCATCAGCCGCGTGTGTAATAATAGCATCCAATGCTGGTATAGTGCTTTCTCCACCATCTAATCCAAAACGTTTCTGCCCGATATATTTCATGTGCAAAAACTTTTCAAAGATCACGGCTTCATTTAATTTCTCTAAAACACGCCTCCTTGTTGCTGGCTCTATTTCTTTAAGCATCAACTCTTCATAGCGTTGTCTTACCCATTTTTGCTTTTTACTATCGTTGATATAAGTATATTCGATACCAATATGACCGGTATATAAAGCTTTAAGTTTTTCAACAATATCACTCAATTTGGCTCTACCCAAGCCCACGAAGCTTCCCGCACTGAATTCCAAATTCAAATCCGCCTCGCTTAATCCATAATCAGTAAGCTCCAACTCCGGATGGCGATCTTTACGTGGACGTATAGGGTTAGTATTAGCAAGTAAATGACCTCTACGACGATACGCATTGATGAGAAGATGTACATTAAACTCCTTTTCTAATTCATCATTATTCAATGACACAGCTCCTTTTGTACTCGCGGCACTACCATTCGTTCGACCTGTGGCATAATCAAAGCCTTCAAAAAACTTCTTCCATTCAGGATCTATTTCTAAAGGATTTTTCAAATAATCACTGTAAAGTGATTCAATAAAGGATGGATGTGCACTCGTCAAATAAGAGAAATCTTGCATTGGTATAAATCGATAACAGTTATGTATATAAAAGTTGCTAGGCTTGTAAAACTTAGCATCGAGCAAAGATAATCAGATAAACATTAATTTATCAAGGCTAAAAGCGGTTATTTAATATATTTTCACTCAAAGTCCCTTTACTTTGCCTCTATTTTCAAAAAGGTATCAATGGACTTACAACAATTTGTTGGCAAAGAAATTAATAATTCAGCTTCACCTGCAGGCAATTGGCTACACCATACGCTGGATCATATTGAAAAGGGGAAAGCAACAATATCGCTAACAGTAAGGCCGGAAATGGCCAATCCTTATGGCAATATTCATGGAGGTATGATGTCACTGTTAATAGATGAGTGCATTGGCTGGGCTGTATTAAGTTTACAGAGTGAAAATAATTATACTTCGCTTAACCTGAATGTCGATTTCCTTTATTCCATAAAAGTAGGCGAACGCTTACGCGCAACAACAACAGTAGTACGTGCTGGCAAAAAAATTGTCAACGTAGATTGTCATGTGTATGATATGCAAGACCGCTTGTTGGCCAAATGCACCAGCAATCTGATTGCTACAGGGATGCAGAAAAGGCTTATTGAACAAGAAGCTATTGATTAACCATTCAACAGATAAAGACTAAAACTAACAAAACCTGTACATTTGTGTCCACAATTTTCAATTAATCAAACAAGCTAAATATGTCTCATCCACAATTTTACGATCGAATTCAAAATGAACTCAAAGAAATAGATGCTGCCGGACTTCTTAAAAAAGAACGCATTATCGAATCGGAACAAGGTGCCGAAATATTAGTGAACGGTAAAAAAGTATTGAATTTTTGTGCCAACAACTACCTTGGTCTTTCCTCTCATCCTAAAGTATTAGCCGCTGCTAAAGCTACCATCGATCACCGTGGATATGGCATGAGTTCCGTTCGATTTATATGTGGCACTCAAGATATTCATAAACAATTAGAGCAAAAACTCTCTACCTTTCTAGGTACTGAGGATACCATTCTTTATGTGGCTTGTTTCGACGCAAACGGTGGTGTTTTCGAACCATTACTAGGCGAAGAGGATGTTATTATTTCAGATGAATTGAATCATGCGTCTATTATTGATGGTGTACGTCTTTGCAAAGCCAAACGCGCCAGATATAAGAATAAAGACATGGCAGAGTTGGAAGCTCAGTTGATTGCACACCAGGATGCACGTACTCGTTTTATCGTTACCGATTCTGTTTTTTCGATGGATGGCACTATTGCCGAACTGGATAAAATTTGTGATCTCGCAGATAAGTACAATGCACTTGTTATGATTGACGAAAGCCATTCTTCAGGTTTTATGGGTAAAACAGGCCGTGGTGTACATGAAGCATGTGGTGTGATGGGCAGAATTGATATTATCACAGGGACACTTGGCAAAGCCTTGGGTGGCGCGTCCGGAGGGTTTACAAGCGGCAAAAAAGAAGTAATTGAAATGCTTCGTCAACGCAGTCGCCCATATTTGTTTAGTAATACTGTTGCTCCGTCTGTTGTAGGTGCTTCAATTGCTGTATTAGATATGCTCAGCGAAACCACAGAGCTACGTGATAAGCTGGAAGCAAATGCACTTTATTTCCGAAGCAAGATGACAGAAGCAGGATTTGATATCAAACCCGGCACGCACCCTATTTCACCACTGATGTTGTACGATGCAGTACTCGCGCAAAAGATGGCAGCTCGTATGCTCGAAGAAGGGGTTTATGTTATTGGCTTCTTCTTCCCTGTTGTGCCCAAAGGTCAAGCACGTATCAGGGTACAAATATCTGCAGCACATGAACGCCATCACTTAGATACGGCTATTGCTGCATTTATAAAAGTGGGTAAAGAATTAGGCGTGATCAAATAATTTAGCTGCTATAGACTATATAGTGTATGTTATTGGTAAGGCTATTTCGCTTGCCAGTAGCATACATACGTTTTGGTAACAGCAGTAGATAATGTCTGATTGACCAATGAATTTTCGACTTCGGAAATATCACAAATCGTACCATCTTTCATAGCAATATTGATATGTGCATCTTGTGCATTGTAAGTGCTATTGGAAGTTTCGCCGGCAAAAACAAAATAAGATAAATCCTGCTCACTAAGCCCTAGTGCTCGTCTTACTGCATTTTGTTTGTCTGCAATCAGAGCTTGCTCGTCTTTGGGATTGAGCACTACTTTATACAAATGCCGTTGTACAAACATTTGTGATAAGGTGGATAATACAGGCTCTTTATGTGTTGACCACATTTTGATGGCAGTGATAATATCTGTATCGTCCATTGAACAAAACTGATTAATCGCTTCATCATTTTGCTCCAAGTCTGCAACACTAATATTTTTGTTCAAAAAGAACGCCAGCGCCGGAGTGGCGGCTAATTGTTCTCCGGCAGCAACTAATTCCTTTGCACGTTTCAGAATATTGACCAATAGCAACTCCGCACCCAAAACAGTTTTGTGCAAATACACTTGCCAATACATGAGCCGACGGGCTATGATAAATTTTTCGACAGAGTAAATGCCTTTTTCTTCGACCAGCAATTCGTTATTCTGAACGGTAAACATTTTAAGGATACGATCATACCCCACAACTCCTTCCGATACTCCGGAATAAAAACTATCCCTGCTGAGGTAGTCCAATCTATCCACGTCCAATTGACTGGACACCAGTTGGTGTAAATATTTTTTGGAATAAGACGAATCAAATATTTCGAGTGTTTTATCCAACAAACCATCGTATTGTTTATTGAGTTTTTGTATGATGATCCGTGAAACGGTTTCATGACTAATGCCTTTAATCAATGAATGCTCTAAAGCATGAGAGAATGGCCCATGACCAACGTCATGTAAAAGTATTGCCAGCCTTGCAGCGGTGCGATCTTCGATCGAAGTATCAATGCCTTTGACGGTTAATTCGTCAAGCGCTTTGCCCATTAAATGACATGCACCTAGTGAATGTAAAAAACGGGTATGAACAGCACCCGGATAAACTAAGTGCGCAACCCCCATCTGCATAATATTGCGCAGGCGCTGAAACCAAGGATGGTCGGCAATGAGCATAATCTCCGGCTCCGGAAAACTAAGAAATCCGTGTACCGGATCATTAATTATTTTACTCTTTTTTATACTCACTATTTGATACTGTTCTGCTCCTTCAGTTTTATTGCTATACTAGTTATTCCAATCGCCATCAGGAACTGTTTGTTCAGGGATGTCGCTACTGTCTGTGGCTGTTCCCGAACTTTGATTACCGTAATTGCTTGCACGATCCTTACTTGTTGGGTCGATCACATCCCCACAATCAGTAAAACCATCCGGTGCTACGAATTTAGCATCTGCTTTGATGTTGAGTGATTTATCGGCATATACACGCTTCATGAAATAAGCCCAAATGGGCAATGCTGCTGCCGAACCCTGTCCTAATGCCTCGCTACTAAAACGAAGGTAACGATCATTACAACCTACCCATCCACCAGCAAGTAACTGTGGCGTATAACCAATAAACCAAGCATCTGCCTGACTATTGGTCGTTCCTGTTTTTCCACCTATTTCACTTTGAATACCATATCTGAAACGCATACGTTTACCGGTACCAAAATCAATAACTCCACGCATCAATTTCACCATCCTGAAAGCAGTATTGGAGCTAATAATTTCTTTTTGCTCCGCAACAAATGTTTTCAAAAGATTGCCGTTTTTGTCTTCTATTTTAGTAATAAAAACAGGTTGTGTGTTGATACCGCCATTGGGGAACATACTGTAGGCACGCATCATTTCATACAAGGAAATATCCGAAACGCCCAGTGCTATGGAAGGTTGATTAACAATTTCACTTTGTATGCCACATTTATGAATAAAGTCTATAAAAGCATTTTGGCCCACTTGTTTTATGAGATATAAAGCTGCGTTGTTAATGGATAGTGCCAAAGCATTACGCATAGGCAAGGTGCCATATTTGCTACCACCTGCATCGTAGTTATGTTTTTCTGGGAAATCAACCGGAGTAGTAGGTAAAATACTGCAAGGTGAAAATCCATTATCTATCGCCAAACAATACAGCAATGGTTTGATTGTAGAACCGACTTGTCTTCTTGTATTTGTATTGACGTGATCGAATTGAAAATAATCATGATTAATACCACCTACCCAAGCTTTTACTTCTCCCGTAAAAGGATCCATAGCCATAAAACCCGTCTGTAAAAACATTTTCATGTACTTCACTGAATCAAACGGGCTCATTACGGTATCTTTTACATGGGTTGGAGTCCTCCATGTAAATACCTTCATCTTCACCGGCTTATTCAATTCCCGCATTATTTCAGCATCCTTAAGCCCTTGCTCTTTCAACGATTCGTACCGATCAGAAGACTTAAGTGTTTTATTAACATCGTCCAGATGTTTATCAAAAATAGTTCCGTCTTTATATTTAGATTGAGCGGAAAATTGTTGTTGCAAATCCTTCATGTGCTGTGCTACAGCATCTTCTGCATAGTGCTGCATCCGAACATCTAAAGTGGTATATATCTTCAACCCATCTTTATAAATGTTGTATTCAGTACCATCGTCCTTTTTCAAATCTTTACATATCTTTTTCACTTCCAATTCTACCACTTGCCTAAAATAAGGGGCAATGCCTTCATGATAATCCAACTTGTGGTAATCCAACACCAATGGTTTTGCTTGAAATTCTTTTTCCTGCGCAGCAGTAATTTTATTGTACTTTTCCATTTGGCTAATTACCACATTACGTCGCTCTAAAGCCTTTTCCGGATTGCGTCTAGGATTATATAACGTATTACCTTTGAGCATACCTATCAATACTGCAGCTTGGTCAATACTTAGTTTATCTGGGGTAATATTGAAGAAGGTGAGGGATGCATTTTTGATGCCATAAACGTTATCGCTAAATGGGACGGTATTGAGATAAAGGGTTATTATTTCATTTTTAGTCAGATTCCTTTCCAATTTTACCGCCAATACCCATTCTTTGAGTTTAATAAAGGGCATGGTAAACGCGTTCGGATTGTGCCTGGGAAAAAGGTTCTTAGCCAATTGTTGTGTTATCGTACTACCACCACCTTTCTTACCAAAAAGCAGTACTGCACGCATTACAGCTACGCCGTCAATACCAGAATGTTCTGTAAAACGTTCGTCCTCTGTTGCTATAAGTGCATTAAAAACATTTTGAGAAATCTCCGCGTATTTACTATTGGAGCGATCTTGTAAAAAATAACGACCAATTACAGTACCATCCGCAGCAAATACTTCAGAAGATAATGCACTAGAAGGATTTTCAAGTTCTGATATAGAAGGCATATTGCCAATAAGCCCAAACCAAAGCAAGGCAACAATCAGATTAAAAAATAAAAAGCCGAATATAAAAAACAACCAAAGCTTACGCACTATAGGTTTCATGCAATATCAATTATTTGTGCTTGTACAAAAGTAATGAATTGACTGAAAAAGGTTTGTATTAATTTCCAGTAAGACCTCCTGTGTGAATGCACAATATTTTTGAACCGATGTCAAATGTGTCTTCGGGAATGAGATCCTTAATTCCAAACATCATTTTAGCAGTATAAACTTTATCAAGCGGAAAGCCATAATCTGCATAAAAAATACCCATAAACTCATAAAGCCTGCTTGTTACCTTTCCAAAACCGCCAAAATGATACCAATCAGTCAGCGACCATTGGGCATTCTTTTCAGGCAACAAAAAATGACTAATATGTTCATTCAAATAGGTACCACCTTTCATTGGTGCGAAGCCCATCACGTTTTGTGCTAGAGGTAAAGCATTTCGGAGACCAATCAATGTTGTGGCAGTACCTACACTTAGGCAAATATGTGTATAGTCATCTGGAATCAATTTCGCTATTTCCCCAGCCCCTACTCTACCTTCGTCGTTTGCCCCTCCTTCGGGAATAATAAATGGGTGATTAAACTGATCCGACAGCGCTTGTAAAAATGGTACTTCGGCCTTTCTACTATATTCTTCCCTATTCAGAAAGTGCAATTCCATACCCATGGCTGCACACTGTTGCAACACCTGTGTCTTTTCCTGTTCAGCATGAAGACCACGTACCATACCAATAGACTTCAATCCTGCATTTTGAGCAGCTGCAGCTGTAGCTATCAAATGATTTGAATAGGCACCACCAAAGCTCAGTATTGTGTTTCTGCCTTCCGTTGTTGCTATGGCAATATTATGCTTTAGCTTATACCATTTGTTCCCCGAAATTATTGGATGTAATAAATCAAGCCGAAGCATACTTACTTCTATGTTATTATAGCCTTCGGCAAATCCGGGTAATGTTTGTATAAAAATTTTATCTTCCGAAATCTGCTCCCTAATTGTATCCATATTCCTTCAAATAATTTTCAGTATCACGCCATTTAGGTCGCACTTTGATGAATAATTCTAAATGCACTTTTGCGCCTAAAAATTCTTCGATATTTTTCCTTGCATTGATACCTAACTGTTTAATAAGTGCCCCACCCTTTCCTATCATTATTACTTTTTGAGTTTCGCGGGTAACAATGATATCGGCTTTAATAACCGTAATGTTAGGCTTTTCTTCATAAGACTGAATCATTACAGCAGAGTGATATGGAATCTCCTCTTTATACAAGGAGTAGATTTGTTCACGTATTAATTCACTCACAAAGAACCTTGTCGGTCTGTCGCTCATGCTATCTTCAGGATAAAATGGTGGTGCATCCGGCAAATATTTCAATATAAAAGGAACAATCTTATCAATATTACTTTTTGTTTGAGCAGAAATGGTCAGTACCAAAAACTTGGGGAATTTCTCTTTGAACAAACGCAATTTTTCATTGACCTCCTTCTTATCCTTAATCAAATCGCTTTTATTGAGCAATAATATTGTCGGCACTTTCAATTTGAGCATGGTTGCCACAGCCTCTGTCTCATCTGTTGGCTGTGTAATATCTTGCATTAATATGGCTACATCAGCATCTTCGAGTGCACTCTTTACTTGCAGCATCATTTTATTGTGCAACTTATACTTAGGCTCTATGATACCAGGCGTATCCGAAAAAACAATTTGGTAATCAGGTTCTGTAAGAATACCTATAATCCGGTGTCTGGTAGTTTGCACCTTAGGCGAGGTGATCACCAAACTCTCGCCCAGTAAGGCATTGAGCAAAGTTGACTTCCCTGCATTAGGTGGTCCGAAAATATTGACAAACCCTGCTTTGTGTGTTGCTGACATTCGGTAAAATTAGCACGGATAAGGCAGTTTTGAAAAAGATTTAAAATAAAGTTTGTTTTCTAGTTTGATAACCATACCTTTGCACTCTCATCGCGAGGTAGAGCAGCGGTAGCTCGTTGGGCTCATAACCC
>DBTQ01000007.1:0-373 GCA_002307135.1 Bacteroidetes bacterium UBA1312 | reverse complement strand
TCGTTGGGCTCATAACCCAAAGGTCTCAGGTTCGATCCCTGACCTCGCTACAAGAAAAGGAACATTCAATTTTATTTGAATGTTCCTTTTCCCATTTTGCTAATATCCTCAATTAGTTGATGAACACCAATAATAACAGTGTTAGACCTATCAGATTAGCGTTTCCATCTTGAGCCTATTAATAAAAAGAATAGAGCGTACAGAAATTTCTGTCCGCTCCAAACATAAAGTTGCAAGCACTAAGGACATTCATTAAAAGCTAAAAGGAATAAGATGAAAATAAAAATTGCAACAGAAGGTGAAGTTGGAAATTATAGTCCATTGATTAATGAAATGCTAAAGGAAATTGTATCCTAAACTTCAAACTTCTGCC
>DBTQ01000018.1 GCA_002307135.1 Bacteroidetes bacterium UBA1312 | reverse complement strand
AAATTATTTTATTATATATTAAATACTGACTATCCGTTTGTAGGAAAGTAGTAGTAAACTTTCTTTTTTTCTTTTTCTACAAGAAGAAAAAGTATAGCAATGCTAAATTTATTTAATAGAAAAAGAAAATTAAAAGAAAAGGAATTAGAGGAAAGAATGTTTAAATCTGATTGGACACTTGATGATTTTAATGATGAAGAATGGAAAATAGTTAAGAGAAGGATGC
The DNA here is from genome assembly GCA_002307135.1 of Bacteroidetes bacterium UBA1312. Classification (GTDB taxonomy): domain Bacteria; phylum Bacteroidota; class Bacteroidia; order Chitinophagales; family Chitinophagaceae; genus Rurimicrobium. The sequence continues at coordinate 33,308 of DBTQ01000018.1, read as the reverse complement.
GAAAAAATTACTTTAAGAGTTTGCCTGTTCGTAAAAGAATGAGATTAAGAAAAATTGAATATAAGTGGTTGTTTATATATTGGAAACGTCATTTTGTTGCAAAAATGAAGAATATCTTATTTGATTAGTGTGTTGATACAAAGTCTGCACAATTTCAATTACAATTTGTTTGAAATTAGAATCAGTATTTCCTTTAAATGCTTCCAATATTTTAGTTGTTGTACTATCTACTGCAATACAACCTATGGAAGGCGCTCCGGCATTAGCCGAATCGGACAAGAATTTAATTATGCACATTGAATTACCCATCGTTGGCGGACACGTTTTGATGGGTACGGATGCTCCCGAAACAATGGGATTTAATGTCAACTTCGGCAACAATGTTCATCTCAGTATCGAACCGGATACAAGAGCAGAAGCAAAACAATTGTTTGATGCATTGTCTGAAGGCGGGCAAATAACAATGCAACTTCAGGATATGTTTTGGGGAGCCTATTATGGAAGTTGTACGGACAAATATGGTGTACAATGGATGATTAACTGCACTGCAAAATAAAACTAGCAGCGTTATTGCGAGAAAGTCGCAATAACACTTATTTCAAACGATCAAGGCGGCCTTCGGCCGCCTTGATCGTTTGAAAACTATTACACACATTAAGCATCGACTTCAATGCCTGCGTCTATGTCTTTATAACGTTTGACCTGCTCCAAAGCATCTGGTACCACATCACTTATCACCGTAATAAAAGCACCTTTCAGTGCATTTTTAATAGCATAGTCAATCGCTTCACTTTCTTTGGTAATGACTTTAATAGACATATTTGGCTTAATGTGCTTGATGCCTTCTGTCAGCAAACCAATCAATTCAGCTTCCGGTCTGCCGCGCATATTTTTATCCTGGCGGATAATGATTTCATCAAAAATTTTCGCAGATTCTTCCCCTAAAGAAACAATATCCTCATCTCTCCTGTCGCCTACGGCAGCTATCACGCCTACTTTCACACTTGCTTCTACAGAGGCAACAAACTTACCGAGTGCCTGAATACCATGCGTATTATGCGCATAGTCGAGCATGATGCTAAAGTTTTTGAATTGGAAAATATTCATCCTGCCGGGTGTTTGAGCCGGAGATGCAACAAATGTTTGTAAGCCCAAACGTATATCTTCCGTTTTGAAACCCTGAACATATACTCCTAGTGTAGCGGCCATTGCGTTATAAATATTGAACTCTGCTTTGCCCGAAAATGTAATTGGAATACTTGTTACCTTTTCTACTCTTATTTTCCAGGTTCCCTTCAAAATAGTAATATAACCATGCTCATAAACGGCAGCAAAACCTCCTTTGGCACAATGTTCTTTGATGCGTGGATTATTTTCATCTAAAGAGAATAGGGCTATATTACATTCCAGCTCTTTTCGCATTTGGTACACCAAATCGTCATCGGCATTGAGCACAGCATAGCCATGCTTGAATACCGTACCCGGAACTACTGATTTTACTTTAGCGAGTTTTTGAATCGTATCAATACCTTGTAGGCCCAAATGATCCTCTGCAACATTGGTCACTACTGCTACATCACAATTATGGAAGCCTAATCCTGCCCTGAGAATGCCGCCCCGTGCAGTTTCCAAAACAGCAAAATCGACAGTTGGGTCTCTTAATACAAACTCGGCAGAAACAGGCCCGGTGCAATCGCCGGAAACCATCAATTGATTTTGGACATATACACCATCAGTAGTAGTATAACCCACATTGTAACCGGCATTTTTGACAATGTGTGCCAACAATCGGGTTGTCGTTGTCTTACCATTTGTACCTGCCACTGCTATTATAGGAATACGTGCCGTGCTTCCCGGTGGATACAACATATCAATCACAGGCTCCGCCACATTACGGGCAAGACCCTGAGCGGGTTCTAAGTGCATCCTAAAACCAGGAGCTGCATTTACTTCCAATACTGCACCGCCACTTTCCGACAATGGCTGGCTAAGGTCTGAAGCCATAATATCAATGCCACAAATATCCAGTCCAATTACTCGGGCAATACGTTCGCACATCACAATGTTAGACGGATGTACAAAGTCGGTCACATCTTGCGAAGTGCCACCTGTACTCAGGTTGGCCGTTGGTTTTAACCACACTTCCTCATTTAATGCCGGAACTGTTTCTAATGTGTAACCATGCTTTTCTAACATAAACATAGCTGCATCATCTATTTTAATACTGGTAAGCACTTTTTCATGTCCGAAACCTCTTCTAGGATCCTGATTGACAATATCTATCAATGCCGAAATCGTGCTTTTACCATCACCGATAACTGCTGCCGGTGTGCGTAATGCTGCTGCAACAAATTTATAATCAATGACTAAAACCCTGAAATCTCTGCCGGTAATGAACTTTTCACAAATAATACTGCGGGAATATTTTTTGGCTGCTGCAAATGCTTCTTTTGCTGCTTCTATTGTAAGAATATTGGTAGTAGCTCCTTTACCATGATTGCCATTGACAGGTTTAATAACCATTGGATAGCCTACTCTGCGTGCCATTGATTCCAGTTCCTCTTCTGCAGTGATAATATGCCCTTTAGGTACAGGTATAGATGCTGCTTCCAGAATATTTTTAGTTTCCTCTTTGTCGCAAGCCAGCTCTACGGCAATACTACTGGTTGTACTGGCTATTGTAGCTTGAATACGTTTTTGGTTTTTACCATAGCCCAGCTGCACTAATGAATGCCTGTTGAGTCTTATATAAGGAATATTTCTTCTAATTGCTTCTTCTACCAGCGAGCCCGTACTTGGTCCCAGCCGCACCTCTTCTCTAATTTCGCGCAGCTTTTGAATATCAGCTTCAAGATCATATTCTTTGCCATCAATGAGCGCTTCCACCAAAGCCAAAGAAGCTCTTGCAGTGTACTCTCCGGCTTTAGGTTCTACATACGAAAAAACAACATGATATACACCGTGCTTATCACTCTGGCGCGTTCTGCCAAAACCTGTATCCATACCGGCGAGCGTTTGCATTTCCAAGGCCACATGTTCTATTATATGCCCCATCCAAGTACCCTCTTCTACTCTCTTAAAAAAACCACCGGGACAATCTTCAGAGCAACGATGACTATATAATGAAGGCATTATTGCTTTGAGCCTTTCTAAAAATCCGGGAATTGTATTACTTGGACGTTCTTCCATCTCCTGAAGATCAAGGAGCATCACGATTAACTTATGCCTTCTAATAGACCAGTAATTGGGTCCGTTCATTATTCTAATGCTCAAAATCTCCATTTGTTCCAAATTTTAATATTGTTGTAAAATAGGAAAATTTAGCATAAAACAAACAGTATTTAAAATATTATTTATCACTGTCAAGTACTTACAATTATTTGCAACAATAGAAACACAGAAAACTCAAAGCTTTGAGAATTATTGCACGTACTATACTCAAAACTAGTACCTTTGAAAACTTAACAAAAGATTCATATCTAAATGGCTCCCAAAGGCTTCCTAGTATCAGTAGGCGGCGCCGAAGACAAAGGCACTGATCTCGAAAAAGGTATTATAGACAGAAATAGACTCAATTTTTTTGAAATTGGTATTCTCCACAATATTGTTGCATTGATCCCCAAAGGCGAGGAGCCTCGTGTAGAGGTTATTACCACAGCCTCGATGATACCCGATGAAGTGGCAGAAAACTACAAACAAGCTTTTCAGAAATTAGATTGTGAGAATGTTGGTCACTTGCGCATACGTAATAGAGAAGATACACTCAATCCGGATTTTTTGGAGCGTATCAAATCTTGCAACTGTGTCATGTTTAGTGGTGGTAATCAGTTGCGTTTATCTTCCATTTTTGGCGGTACAGAAATGTTAGAAATTATCCGTCAGCGATATATTGATGAACCATTTATCGTTGCTGGTACCAGCGCAGGTGCAATGGCCATGAGCAATACGATGATTTATGAAGGTAGCGCAGATAAAGCACACTTAAAAGGCGAAGTAAAAATCACTACAGGCTTAGGCTTTATGCAAAACGTTGTTATTGATACACATTTCGACAAACGAGGTCGTTTCAATAGATTGGCTCAGGCAGTAGCAGCACAACCCGGCGCATTAGGAATCGGGCTTGGTGAAGACACAGGCATTATTGTGAGCAATGGCGTTGAGCTAAGTGTTATTGGTTCAGGCAGCGTGGTCATTATTGATGGGAAATTTATTGACTACAACAATATTGCAGATGTAGCCTTCGGCGAACCTATATCTATTGAAAATATAGTCGTACACATGATGTCCAAAGGCGATCATTTCACAACGGACACACGCAAGTTTATTGGTCGTGAAGTAGCACTATCAGGCGACGACGAATCTTAATTTTCATACATCATACATAATAAAAAAATAGCCATCATTTATAGATGGCTATTTTTTCTTCCCCGTTATTTCTTCGATAAGCTCTGTACATACCCGAACTGTTAAACGGCATTTCAATATTTCCCGCTTTATCTATAGCTATTAAACCGCCTTCGCCGCCAATTGCCACCAGCTTTTGCATCACCACTTCGTTGCAGGCATCGTGCAATGATTCTTTTCCGTAACTCATTAAGCAGGCAATATCGTATGCCACTACACTGCGAATAAATAACTCACCGTGTCCGGTACAGCTAATTGCACAGGTATTGTTATCAGCCCAAGTACCTGCACCTATCAGCGGGCTATCTCCCACCCTGCCATACTTTTTATTCGTCATACCACCGGTTGAGGTGGATGCAGCAAGATTACCGAATTGGTCTAATGCAACTGCGCCAACAGTACCCATCTTCTTTTCGCTGTGATCCAGCTGCACCTTATCTTCCTGTAGTGCTTCCTGCCATTGGCGGTATCTGAATTCATTATAAAAATAAGCATCGTCTTCCAATGGCAAACCTTGCGCTTCGGCAAACTGATTGGCTCCTTCACCGGCCAACAACACATGCTCTGTATGCTCCATTACAGCTCTGGCTACCGCCACAGGATTTTTGGCGCGCGAAATACCACATACAGCACCGGCAGTTTTGTCTTTACCATTCATTATAGCGGCATCCATTTCGTGTTGTCCTTTGTTGTTGAATACCGCACCTTTACCGGCATTAAACAATGGGCAATCCTCCAAACTGGTTACAGCCGCTTGTACAGCATCCAAACTTGTTCCCCCCTTGGCTAAAATTGTATAACCTGCATCTAATGCTGCTTTCAAACCTTCTGTATAAGCCTTGTGTTTTTCAGGAGTCATAGTATCGGCAGAAATAGTACCTGCACCACCATGTATTACGATTGCAAATGTGTCACTCATTATTTTGTTTTTTTGTTGAAAGAGTTATTTAACTTCTATGGGTAATCTTTCAAAAAAGACAAAACCATTTTTTTCATACAATACCTTTAACTGAGGCAATACCCGATACTGGTCAGCATCCTGAATTTTACAAACCAGAAATGTCGGTTTATCTATATTGCCCTTCAGCAGCCATTGTTCGTTGTAATAATTAGGATTGAGCGAAGCCGATTTTTGCGTATAAAACAGATAGGCATAACTTCTAAATCCAAGCACCTGAACATATACATCCTGCCCTTTTTTACTTTCATAAAATTCAATAGCAGCGCGTTGAGAATAAGCTTCTACTTTAGGCGTAAAGTGCAATATGGTAAACTGAATCATAAAAATCTGTACAACGGCCAACAAACGCATTCCCTTTATAAAATGTTTTTTCATCAGCAATACACCCACCCAGATACCGATCAGGTATAACAAACCCGGAATACATTCCCAAGCACTCCAATGCACAGCCGCACTCATGTTAGCCACAGCAAAAGGATCCTTAATGAGTGGTATTAATTTAGCTTTGTTCATACCCACTACCGGCAAAAGAATGAGGATAATGCCCCAAAGCGAACCCATGCAAAGCAGTAAAATTTTCACCAGCTTTTTCAACTCCACCTGTCTTTGGCTTAGTCGATAAAGTTGGAGCGCAGCCAAAAAGGTAAGCGGGTAATAGCACAGAGATGAATAATGCACAATTTTGGTTTTGACAATAGAAAATAAGATCAATACTACCCAAAACAAAATCCACATCCAACGGGTGAAATCAATAGTTGTTTGCTGATCCGATGATCGTTGCCGGGTATATTGAAAAAGAAACAGAGATGCAGGGAAACAACCAATCAATAATACAATCGGATGGTAATACCAAGGTTCGGCATGATCTGCTATATTCTGTCCAAACAAACCCGCCTGATAACTCAAAAATTCTTTCAGGAAAGTAAATCCATGTTGTATAACTTCTACACCAAACCAGAGTGAGGTAACCGCTATTGCTGTAAAAGCGAGCAATAGCAAATGTAGAATTTTGATCTCTTTCAAACCTCTGTTGAGTACAAAGTAAACAGCAAGGCTCAATACAGAAACCAATATAGCCACAGGACCTTTGGTCAATACAGCCAAACCGATAAACAAACCCGCTAATGCAGCATGAGCAAATTTCTGCCGCCCAAATCTGATGCAATGCACCTGAAAGAAGGTCAAGAATATAAATAAATTGAAGGTTGGGTCTATAATGCCCGATTTGAAATAAAAATGAGGTAACCAGGTAGCTGCGTAAATAACCACCCACCAAGTAGCCATTTTTTCATTCGCTACTTTTTTACCAATATAAAAGATAGAAAGTAACGTAACGACACCCACCATGGCATTGGGAAAGCGTGCAGCGAATTCATTAATACCAAACAATTTCATGGAAAGTACCTGCAACCAGATAAAGAGCGGTGGTTTTTCAAAGAAAGGTTGAAAGTCTATTTGCATCCGCAAATAATCTTTCGAAACAATCATTTCGCGGGCACATTCCGCAAAATTGATTTCATCCCAGTCAAATAAATGCACCTGCCCCAAAAACGGAACAAACAATAGTATGGAGACTAACGCAATAATAAAATATCTTAAGTATGTTGGCATTTTAAAAACCTAAATTTTAACCAATTAAAATCTGTAAACATGCTCCTTATCTATAAATCAGGCACCAATATCTTTATAAAAATAGCGATACTGTATGTAATTTACAAAACGGTAGGCAACAAGTGCTACTAATGTACCCACAATACTTGCTGCATATACATCAGCAAAAAAATGTGCGGCAAGGTATAGGCGTGCATACGCTGTGGTAATAGCCAATATAAAGAACACGAGACCCAATGACCTGTATTGGTAAGGCATCACCAAAGCCAGAAAGCAATACATACTAAACGCACCTGTAGTGTGGCCGGAAGGGAAACTATTGGCGTGCAATAATGGCCATGTGTTTATATAATGAACCCAGGGCTGATGTTCATAAACAGCCATCGGACGGGGACTCCGAAATGAAAATTTTAACCACTGTGTAATCAATGCCGGCAATGCAACACAAATAATTGCCATAATAAAAAACCAACGATTGCGAAACCTGGGCAGAAAAAAAATGAATAATAAAAATGGTATTATAAACATAGCTTCACCCATAAAGCTGCAACATTGCATCAGCACATTTGCAAAAGATGAATAATGTGTATTGACAACTGCAAATAGAGTTTGCTGATCATATACGGACAGCAAAATACCGCCCACTATACACCAAAGTACAAAAGGAATAAAAAAATAAGGGTTAAGACTATGTTCTTTAGGCGCCGGCAATATTTTTATCTTTTTTCTTTAAAAATTGAACCAACCTGGAAAAAGTTCGGGTGTACCATTCTTTACTGAACAACCTTGAATCGTTGCGCGCCTCTCTGATAAACACAAAGGCAAAAGGAACCAGCATCAATGAAGACAGCCACATCCCAAAATAAGGCATCAAAGCGTGCGTCTTGGAGAGCTGTTCTCCTGTTTTAGAAACAATAATATACGTTACAAAAAAAGAAACAGCTATAATCAAAGGCAAACCAATACCACCTTTACGTATGATAGCGCCCAATGGAGCTCCAATCAGATAGAGCAGCAAACAGGCCAATGAAAGCGAAAATTTACGATGCCATTCTATCAAAAAACTGGTCAGCAAATCATCCATCAACTCTTTATCTTTAGCAGCAATATCGATATACATCTTTGCACTTCTCGTTTGCGACTCTGCCATATCAATAATTCGCTTGCGGAGCGAGTCGCTAAACAACTCGCTAAAATTATTCTTATACGTCCTCGTTGGTGTCTGCAGCGCAGCAATTTTATCTTTCAATACAGGCTCTTCCGGTGTACATACAGTTATAAATGTGTTGATATAATTAGTCACATTATCGGCTGTGCGGCTATCATTGCGCTTCATGCTATCAATATTCTGCTCCAGTTGTACGATATTCATCATAGCCTGGCCACCTTTAAAAATACTTTCGTCACTATGCTTCACCTTGCTAAAAGCAGAAAGGTCAAATATTTTATCTGACTGGCTAAACTGCATCCGGTATTGGCTCAGTTTAGTATCCATATTATTCCTGCCATTGCCCATTTCCTCATAGCGCCAGCCATCGTACAAACGAAAGATCAGATACCTTTTGTCGGCCGAAGTGATCATTTCGCCACTCTTAGCCAATACTAATTTGTCATTACCCACACCACCCGAATTGTCATAGATAATCACATTCTTAATCGTCTTGCCATCCTTGCTTTTGCTACCGACCCTTATTGCGTATCCATTTATTTCATTATTGAACTGCCCTTCTCTGATACTCAACGAGAGCTTTGAATTGCGCAAATCGTACAATAGTGTATAAGCCTTGAGGTTGGCAACCGGAATAATATTATTACTAAAAAAGAAAGCCAAAGCGCTAATACCCAGCATCAATACAAACAATGGACGCATCACCCGCAACAACGAAACTCCTGAAGACTTGATAGCGACGAGCTCGTAACTTTCCCCCATAGAGCCAAAAGTCATAATGGAAGCCAGTAGCACTGCCAGGGGTAATGCCATAGGCACCAATGTGGTGGACATGAAGAACAGTAACTCCAATATCAGGCCCACGCCTAATCCCTTACCAATCAGCTCATCCATATAGAGCCAAAAAAACTGCATCACCAGCACAAACAAGGTTACAAAAAAGGTAACGATGAAGGGACCTATAAAACTACGCAGTATGAGAATATCTATCTTTTTGAACAATGGATCAGGTAAATTTTTGCAAACCTACAAAAAGGAAAGCGTTTGAGCTATTTTACGAAAACGGATTATGAATGAAAGCCGGCTTTTGACAGCCAAATATAAGGTACAGGCCATTCGCTTGGTATCCTCCTGTTGATAAATCTTTATTAAAAATACAAGCCCATTTTTAGGTCATTCCATTTACAATATTGAACTTTAGGGTTCAAAACCATCATTCCTGTTGAACAATAATACGACAAACAACAATGGTATCCTATTCAGGCTTACCGCACTTTGGGCACTCAACGAATCGGGGTTGGGTGGACTCTTGTTTGCCTTACATATACCACTTACCGGTTTTTTGGTAGGTGGCTTTGCAGTCGTACTCATCTCCCTCATTGCATACTACAGCCACTACAGTGCACGACAAATCATACAATCCACCCTATTGGTATTGCTCGTCAAAATGCTGGTCAGTCCACACTCCCCTCCTCCGGCTTACCTCGCCGTTGCCTTTCAGGGCTTTTGTGGTGCATTGCTATTTGGCACCATCAGGAATTATAAAATCGCAACCTTCTTACTCGCCATACTCGGATTGGCAGAGTCTGCATTGCAAAAAGTGCTCCTGCTGACCCTCGTTTTTGGAACAAGTATATGGAATGCCCTCAACGAATTTTTCAAACACATTGTCCACTCCTTCCACCTGCCCAACGACTGGCCATTCAGCAGTTACCTTATTATTATATATGTACTCCTCCATATTATTTGGGGTATAATCATAGCACTATTTTGCCTCCGGCTACCCGATCGGCTGGCATCCGAAAAAGAAATCTACTTCAGCGAATACCTGCCTGTACTAGAGTCGTACAACAAGGAAGAACAAGCAAAATCAGGAACTAAAAAACGTAAATGGCTGCAATTCCTCTTCCTTTTAGTCCTATCCGCCATCCTATTGTGCTACCATATTCAAAAAAATGAAAGCATCTGGAATATCGCACTCCTATTATTGCGTAGCCTTGCCGTACTCTTTATCATATTCAAAGCCATCCCAATACTGGTACGCTACCTGTTGCAAAAATGGCTGGCTGGAAAACCCGGCGAACGAAAGCAAAAAGCTGAAGCCATTATCAAACATATTCCTTTACAAAAATCCTACATTGCACCAGCCTACCAGATAGCCCGTATGAAATACAAAGGTTTGAAACTGCTTGGTGGCTTTGTATATACACTGCTCCTCTTTGCGCTATATACAGAAAGTGAATAAGCACATCTACATACTATCAGCACCCGTCAGAACAGGGAAAACTACCGCATTATTGCTGTGGGTACAGACCCGCGCCAATGTGCAAGGCATACTAACACCCGACAAGGATGGAAAGCGCGTATTGTACAACATTGGGCGCAAAGAGCAGATTCCCTTTGAGCTGGAGCCTGCTGACACTAGCCCCGCAATAACAGTGGGTAAATTTAATTTTTCGGAGGAAGCGTTCCTTCGCGCAAATGATATTTTACAGCAAGCGGCAACCCATCATCCACACTGGCTGCTCATTGACGAAATAGGCAAATTAGAAATAGAGCAAGGCATTGGACTAACACCTGCCATCCGGCAAATAATACCCTACTACCAGCGAGCCAATAATAAAGGAAAACTGCTATTGGTCATCCGTGATACCTTATTGGATAAAGCCCTAGAACGCTATAATTTAGCGGGGGCAACAATAATCGCCCAAACCCAATTAGCCGAGCTATGATGCAACTGCAAAAAACAATAGGGATAGTGGTGGCCGGTGGCGAAAGCAAACGTATGGGGCAAGATAAGTCGATCATGACCTACCACTTGCTACCGCAGCAATACCACGTTTATCAACTCCTCCAACACTTTTGCGCTAAAGTGTTCATCAGTTGCAACGAAACTCAAGTCAAGCATATAGACACCGCATACCCAACCATAGTAGATGCACCGGCATACCAACAGGCCGGGCCAATGACCGCATTGCTGAGTGCATTTGCCCTTTATCCCCAATACGATATATTGCTTATCGGATGCGATTACCCCTTATTGCAACCCGAAGATCTACAACTATTGATCGACCAGCGCGCAAACTATGCAACAGCCTATTTCCATCCATCTACAGGATTTTATGAACCCCTGTTGGCGCTATATCAGGCAACAGCATTTCCAGTACTGAGTGCCAACTACCATAGTGGTGAGCACTCTTTACAACACTTCCTCAAAACCTGCAATGCCACCAAAGTAAGCCCCATAGATCCGGAGCGGATAGCAAGTATAGATACACCCGAAGCAGCAGCACAAGTACGTTTAAAATAACCCATACGCCACCAGCATTCAATTATTGACCATGTCTTCAGCAGCCAATAGCAGCATCCACAAATTAGTAAACGGTGTCTTCCTCCGGCAAGACGATGTGCTTGCTGTGGAAGAGCCACTCGAAATCAGATTGGAATACAGCGATGGCAACCATCGCGTTACACGACCCGTATCGGTAACCATGCGCACGCCCGGCAGCGACGAGTACCTGGCATTGGGCTTTTTGTTTACCGAAGGTATTATCCACGCCAAAGCAGATGTGCTATCGACAACGCAATTCGACCCCAATGCCATAACGGTGCACTTGAATGCCGGCATATTACCCAAGCTGGCACAGTTGGAACGCAATTTTTACACCACATCCAGCTGCGGTGTCTGTGGCAAATCGTCGATCGATGCCATCAGGCAAGTGAGTACCAATCCTCCGCTCGCTCCCGATTGTACCATACCTGCTGCCTTGTTGCATAGCTTGCCGGAAAAGCTACGCCAGGGTCAGACCATTTTCGAATCGACCGGGGGCTTACATGCTGCGGCCATCTTCTCCCTGCAAGGGGAGCTTCTGCTACTACAGGAAGACGTAGGCAGACACAATGCTTTAGACAAATTAATGGGTACTGCTCTTTTACAAAACCTAGTACCTTTGGATCAGCATATACTTTTATTGAGCGGCAGAGCCAGCTTCGAGCTGATACAAAAAGCGGCTATGGCAGGTGTACGGATCATTGCGGCAGTAGGTGCACCTTCCAGCTTGGCGGTACAACTGGCTTCGGAGTTTGAAATGAGCCTGGTTGGCTTCCTCCGCTCCGACAGATTAAATGTATATACCGGCAAAAAGAGACTTTTATAGCTATACCAAAAACCTAAAGAGATGAAGATTCGTATAAAAGGAAATATACTCCGCCTAAGAATATCCAAATCCGAATTGGATCGGTTTCATGCAACAGGTCTGCTACAGGAAACTACGGACTTTGGCAGTTCCACATTGACTTATGAGCTGCGCAAAGATGCCAATAAAACCAATTTGGAAGCCGGCTTTAGCCACAACACCATAAGCGTATGGATGCCGCAAAGCTGGGTAAACGAATGGATAGAAACGGAAAGAGTAGGCTTTGCCAATAAAACACGACCCGACGACAGCCTCTACATTTTGGTAGAAAAAGACTTTAAATGTCTGGACGAAACACACGAAGACCAGTCCGACAACTTTGATAATCCACTGCTGGTGGCCAAAAACGAACAGAAAAAATAAATACATATATGGAGCAACAATCGAGTGACATGGATCTGAGTATCCGCAACGAAATAAACAAATTTGGTTGGAGCGTATTGTTGATAGAAGCAACGGATTATTTACCCTCTTTTGCCTGTACAATCGGATTATGGAAAAATCATAAGCATCCTGATATTATATGTTTTGGCTTACCGGTCGAATCCATGCAGCACATTTTGAACACCGCCGCCGAAATGGTACAAGCCGGAAAAACGATTGTTCCCCAAAAGAGGTATGACGATTTTTTTGAAAATGGAACAGCCGAATTTATAAACATAGACAAAAATAACTTAGGCGATTATTTCGGATACGTTATTGACTTTTACCAAACCGAAGACTTCCCCGCACTACAATTGGTATGGACAGACAGGAATCATCACTTCCCTTGGGATGCCGATTTTGAAGAAGAGTTCAAATTCAAACAACCCTTGCTCGACCGCAATGCCCATTTTAAATTTGCTGAAGAACCCACTTTGGCAGTGCTGTGCAGCCGGCAATTTCAAAACGGAAGCCAACCAATTGTACAGGTGATCCACCGGCAGGATGGCGAATGGGCTTTTTTGACCAGCGACTTTAAGGAGGAAGATAGCTGCACGGTTGATTTGGTAGAGTTGATTGCGCAAGACCCTTCGCTCAACAACCTGTTTAACCTGGACTATGGCGAACAGGCTACCCGAACTGCTGCTGATGCCAAATGGATGAGAAGCATGGTGCAATAAAGCCTCCTGCCAAGACTCATTAAATATTCAAGCAATACTTTCACTAAACAATACTAAGTATTTGAAAATGAGTGAAGAAAATAAAATACCAAACCCGGAAAACCCCACTACATTTACCGGACTCAAGCTAAGCAAACCCAAAACGGTAGCTGCCGGTATCCCTGCCGTGCTCTCCAGTTTCAAACATGTATTTGGTGCTATGAGTTTGGCCAGGGGTGCCAAAGCTTTATTCGCGCTCAATCAAAAAGGCGGCTTCGACTGCCCCAGCTGTGCTTGGCCCGACCCCGACGATGAGCGGTCCGGTATTGCCGAATATTGCGAAAACGGTGCTAAAGCAATAGCAGAGGAAGCAACATCTAAAAAGCTGACTTACAAATTTTTTGAAGAAAATGCTGTGGCCGACTTGGCACAACTCACCGATTATCAAATAGGTAAGAAAGGACGGCTCGCCGAGCCCATGTACCTACCCGAAGGCGCTACGCATTACCAACCTATCTCTTGGGACGACGCATTCCTGAAGATAGCACAGGAGCTCAATGCGCTACCCGACCCCAACGATGCCATATTCTATACTTCCGGACGTACGAGCAACGAAGCTGCCTTTCTCTACCAGCTTTTTGTACGAGCCTTTGGCACCAACAATATGCCTGATTGTTCTAATATGTGTCACGAATCGAGCGGTACTGCACTGGGCGAATCGCTGGGTATAGGCAAAGGCTCGGTGAAGCTGGAGGACTTTTACGAGGCGGAGGTCATTATTATATTAGGACAAAACCCGGGCACCAACCATCCGCGTATGCTGTCGGCACTCCAAAAAGCCAAAGCAAACGGGGCCATGATTGTATCCATCAACCCACTACCCGAAACGGGGCTCATGGGTTTCAACAATCCCCAGCACCTCGATGGCATACTCGGTCGCAACTCGGCACTCACCGATATATTTTTGCAAGTCACCATCAATGGCGATATGGCCTTGCTGCAAGCCATCATCTACTTACTAATCGCTGCTGAAGAGGAGCAACCCAATACTGTATTTGACCAACAATTTATTGATAATCATACTATTGAGTACGACAATTACATCCAACACATTAAGTGTAAAAACTTTAATGAGTTGGTAGCGTGTACCGGTGTACCCATTGAGCAAATCAAAGAAACGGCTGCCTTGCTGCGCAATAAAAAGAAGATTATAGCCTGCTGGGCCATGGGGCTTACCCAACATAAAAATGCCGTAGATACCATTAAAGAGGTAGTGAACTTGCTCTTGCTCAAGGGCAGTATTGGCAAACCCGGAGCCGGTACTTGCCCCGTGCGCGGGCATAGTAATGTGCAGGGCGACCGTACAATGGGCATTTACGAAAAGCCTTCACAGGCATTTTTAAATAATATAGAACGGGTATTTCATTTTAAGCCACCCCAAGCGCATGGCTATGATACGGTGGAAGCGATAAAGGTGATGCATGAGCAAAAAGGCAAAGTGTTTATAGCCATGGGCGGCAATTTTTTGTCGGCCACGCCCGACACTTTATACACCGCCGAAGCCATGCGCAACTGCAAGCTGACGGTACAAATATCCACAAAGTTAAATAGAAGCCATTTGATACATGGGCAGGAAGCACTGATACTACCCTGCCTGGGCCGCACAGATAAAGACGAAATATATGGAAAACAGCAATTCGTAAGTTGCGAAAACTCCATGGGCGTAGTCCAGTCTTCGCAGGGTGTATTGAAACCCATATCCGATAGTTTATTGAGCGAGCCTGCTATCGTTTGCCGCATGGCTCAAACAACTTTGTTTAATAAATATCAGCTCCGCTGGAAGGAGTACAGCGAAGATTATGACCTGATCAGAGCAGATATTGAACGAACTATTCCGGGCTTCGATGGGTACAACGAGCGGGTACGCCAGCCCGGAGGTTTCTACTTGCCCAACTGCAACAGGGAGGGCACGTTCAATACGCTGAGCCAAAAAGCGCATTTCAATATGGCCGATGTGCAGCCGTTGACGCTGGCGGCAGATGAGTTTAAGATGATGACGATCAGGAGCCACGATCAGTATAATACGACTATTTATGGCCTCGACGACAGGTACAGGGGAATACATAATGAGCGCAGGGTCATAATGATGAATCAGGGCGATATTAATGGACTGGGGTTGAAAGCTGGCGATGTGGTGGATTTGCACAATAATTTTGATGCGGTAGATCGTGTGGCACATCGGTTTATTATTGTACCTTTTGCCATTCCTCGCGGATGCACGGCTACTTATTTTCCCGAAACAAATGTACTGGTGCCCATTAACAGTGTGGCAGATAAGAGCAATACGCCAACGAGTAAGTTGGTAGTGATTAAAATAACACCGAGCGAAGTAGTATAAGCAGTTAACCCATACAATACTTTTAAATGAACAAAAACCATTTTTTATCAGCAGCCATTTGTCTGCTTATGACTTTTAGTGCCGCTGCCCAAAAGCTGCAACCGGGCTTCGACAAGCGGGAGTATCTGGAAATGCTGAAGATAACAGCCCGACATTCCGATTCGGCTTTTTTCAAACAAATACCTTTTCCGGAGGATCATCGACTGGTGTACAAATCGCCATCTATGGGGCTCGACAATCAGTGGAATTTGTGGATCAGTTACGATCGGCATTCGGCAGTGCTGAGCGTACGGGGTTCTACACTGCAAGCCATTAGCTGGATAGCCAACTTCTACTCTGCCATGGTACCGGCGGAAGGCAGTCTGTCGCTAGCGCCCAACGAAGCATTTCACTACCGGCTTGCCGACAATCCACGGGCGGCGGTACATGTGGGCTGGCTTATAGGCATGGCTTATCTGTCTAAAGATATGCTGCCCAAAATAGACTCCTGCTATAGACGGGGTATTAAAAATATCTACATTACGGGGCATAGCCAGGGCGGAGCCATCTCCTACTTGCTTACGGCCTATTTGTACCATTTGCAACGTCAGGGTCAATTGCCCAAAGATATCCGATTCAAGACGTATTGCGCCGCAGGCCCCAAGCCCGGCAATCTTTATTTTGCCTACGACTACGAGGCTATGACGCAGCAAGGCTGGGCGTACAATGTGGTGAATGCTGCCGACTGGGTGCCCGAGGTGCCGGTGAGTGTACAGACGCTCAACGACTACAACAATACCAACCCCTTTATCAACGCCAAGCAAATGATCAAAAAGCAGCGCTTCCCCAAAAATATAGTGCTGCGCTATGCCTACAACCGCCTGGACAAGCCTTGCAAAAAGGCACAAAGAAGATACCAGCGATATATGGGCAAAATGATGTCGCAATTTGTACGCAAGCAACTCAAAGATTATAAAGTACCTGTATATATCAACAGTTGCGACTATGTGCGCTGCGGCAATTATATAGTACTCCAGCCCGACAGTGCTTACTACAAGCTGTACCCCGACAATCCGCAAACACCTTTTGTGCACCACATGTTTGAGCCCTATTTTTATTTGGCCAGCCGACTATAATCCTATCGAACACCTATCCTGCTTACGTCAGGGACGTATCGACGTTAGGTCTATAGCGTATCGGCATTAGGTTACCCAATGTATCGACGATAGGTCAGGGCACATATCGACGATACGTTTAGCAGCTTCTTTGTCTATTTATTCCATTCCATTGATTGATCACCCATTTTATGGCACAGAAGTCATCAATAGGCGATTCCGCATATTGAAAAGTTAACCGTAATTTTAGTTCCGACATCATATACAGACACCAAACCATTATTTTACCCATAAACATGAAATTCATGTTCAGACTCCCCTGCTTAATGATCGCTTTATTATTGTCATGTTGCCATTCGTATGGACAACAAAAAGACGATTACTCCGCCCAAATTGACCGTTTGATCAAGGATACCTCTGTTCGACGTTTCAACGGAGTTGTGCTGATGACGCAGAATGGAAAAACAAAGTACGCTAAGGCATACGGGTACGCCAATTTTGACCAAAAGACGCCTTTAAAATTGAACGACCAATTTGAAATAATGTCGAATAGTAAACAAATCACGGCTGTTTTACTGTTGAGGCAGGTAGCGCAAGGAAAAGTTGACCTACAGTCGCCGATCAAAAAATATTTACCCTACTTAACCCAATCCTGGGCAGACACAGTAACCGTTCATCAATTGCTTAACCATACACATGGTATTATAGATATGGACAAACCATTGCTGTTTAAACCAGGTACTGATTTTAAATATGGCAATTTATCGAACGCCTTGCTTGGCAAAATAATCGAGTATGCTTCAAAAAGGTCCTATACCGAAAATGCAACGGCGCTTTTTAAGGAACTAAACATGAAGCACACCTTTTGCTATTCAAAAGCTAAGGCCCAAAAACTTGTTTCGGGACATTTTAATACCAACAATGTGTTTAAAGTGCTTCATGCCACACAAATAGACATCAATTCAATGCCTGCCGACGGAATCGTTTCAACGGCAAATGATTTAGCGCTATGGGACGAAAGTTTGCACAAAGGAAAGGTATTGACCCCCGAAATGTATCAATTAATGACTACATATAAGGTATTGGCGCAGCACGATGTCTTTGGAAAGGATAAGATTGGCTATGGCTACGGCATCAGGATCAGTGACCAAGAGTCGCCAAAATACCTGGGTCATACCGGACTCGGGGACGGATTTGCTTCTGTTAATCTGTATTTTCCGGATAGTGACGTCTGCTTAATTGTACTGGAAAATCAGATGAACGACAACCTCGACATTAATTATTACTTCGAAACTGAAATACGAAAGATTTTAATGCACAGTAATTTAACGCATCAACACCAGCGCTAATAATATTGAGGTGCAGCTCACTCACCTATTAGTAATTCATTAACCAAGTATTTTTAAAAAGCGGGGAAATTTCCCCGCTTTTGTAGTTTTTGGGAGAGTATGTTTGAGGGAAAAACGAAAATATGTTTGCATTGTTGATGGAAGGAAATGTACATGTGAGATTGTTTATGAGTTATAGATTATCCTTCCACCAATTACACAATTAAATTTGAACACACTAATGCATAAACTTGTAAATTTACTATTCAGACTTTTTTTGACATTCAATGCTACATCGTTGATTTTAGTAGTGTATTTAGTCAAGAGTCAAAAAGTCTTGAATGGTTTGTTCCCATTTATTTCGAATATACCACACTTTGTTTCTTACACAATCTATTTTGCAATTCCTGTTTTTTTGACGTTTCTAAGCTTGTCACTGTCAAGAAAACTAATTGATGAAAGTATAGAAATCGAAAACGGCGTTTCAGCAATCACAGAAATAGAACAAGCCAACAACGCATATTTACCAAGTTATTTGGGCTATTTCTTCGTAGCACTAAGTGTTCCATATTGCGACACTTTAGTTTTCGTTTTTGCCATTTTATTTTTATTTACTTTCCTATCACAGACACTTTATTTCAATCCATTGTTTCTGATTTTCGGGTATCACTTTTACTATTTGACGACTGCAACAAACATAAAAATATTTCTTATCACAAGAAAAGAAATTAAAGACCCAAAGAAATTAAACTTTCCAAAACTCAAACGTATTAATGATTTCACTTTTATAGACAGAGAAAAGTAAAACTATGAATCACTTATTAGCAAAAACAAAAGGTAGAAACGGAGGTTTTTTTAAAGTAATTTCTGACGAAAAAATCTTTGATTTTCCTGACGATTTAGATAATCCAATAGAATATAATTCAGACTATAAACTTGAAGATGATGAATGGTTTGCAATAAAAGCATTTTCAGAAAAAGAATATTGTATTGAGTTTCTAACACAAAGATTCATTTCTACAGACTATAATCAACTTTCTGTAAATAATTACAACAAGATTGACTATTTATGTACTTATCAAACAGGCATATATTATTTCCAAAAATTATCGTTAAGCCAAATCATAAGAAAAAAATATTTTTCATTTTCAGAAGCACCTACATTGGTTAAGAATGACCCTATAATTGTTATTAACGATTACCCAGACGCTATTTATATAAAAGCAGATGACATATTATATTTCAAAAAGCTAACTTCTATTACTGCAATCTTTAAAGGCATCGATGAATTATACAAAGAAGCAACACAAGAAGAAACGGAGGCGTTTTTAGGAAGCGATTTTATAGTTCTTGACAATGAATATTCGGCAGACAAAGTAAAAAAGGCAAACAGAAAAAGAATTGCCATGGCAATGGAAACATTGCAAAGGTTCACACAAGTAGAAAGAAGTGATATTTTTGTTTACATCAGAGAATATTGCACAGACTTGAACTTTGATGAAAACGATGAGAACTTTACAATTTCAGATGAGGAAGAATTAAAAAAACTACTCTATGGTATTGAACAGCGCTATTATACAACAAGACAAGGAGACGAAAAAAGATTAGCAAACTCTGTTACAACCATCTAACTTATATGATATTCCATGCAAAAATAGCACGAGAATATACATCATTTGTTTTTTTGCAATAACTAAGATATTCAATTATTTATCTCCGTAATATCGCAATTTATTGGCGATAGTTTTAATAATCTCAAAACAGAGAAAATGACATGACAACAACTAATAGAAACAATCAAGAAAAACACCCCATTGAGATAGAAAAACTAATGTGTGGTATTGTCATGCCAATTTCAGAGATTGACGGTTGTAACGAACTACATTGGAAAGAGGTTTATTCTATCATATCTCAATCAATAGACAAAGCCGGTTTCAAAGCTAATTTAGTTAGCAACTCTGATGATGTTGGAGTAATTCAAAAAAGAATAATTCAAAATCTCTATGACAATCCAATAGTAGTCTGTGATGTGAGTGGGAAAAATCCTAACGTAATGTTTGAATTAGGAATTCGATTAGCATTTGATAAGCCAACAATTATTATTAAAGACGACAAAACACAATATAGTTTTGATACATCGCCAATAGAACATTTAGAATATCCAAGAGATTTACGATTTGCAAAAATCGTTGAATTCAAAGACAAGCTAAGTGAAAAGATAATACAGACTTACAAGAAATCAATGGCTGACGAAAACTTCAGCACATTCCTAAAACATTTTGGCTCATTCAAAGTTGCAAAAATAGAAACAGAAGTTGTTTCAAAAGAAGATTTTATACTTGATGAAATTAAAAACCTCCGAGAAATTGTTCTAAGAAATAATCGAAACTTTTCTTTCCGTGACAACTCATTAATCAAAGATAAATTTCTCTTTGATGACGACGTTGAAGACAGAATTGTAATGTGTTTTGGTGACGAAAAACCACTATTACTTGAACCAATACTAGATCAAGTTCGCAAAACTAAAGGTGTTGAATTTGCAGCAATAGAAAAACTACACGATGAACATTGTCATATAGAAGTTAAGCTAACTGGACAATACCCAAAACGAATAGTAATGAACCGACTTGAAGCTTTCGCAGGAGAAAGCATTAGATATATTAAATAAAATAACACAAAAAATACATTTGAAATAGATGAACTTTCGTGCTCTAAAGACAGTTTTTTAAATTAAAGAACGTTCCGTTATCTACATAAACATTTGCGCTAAAAAACACTTATCATAAAATTGAAAATCCATAGCGATATCTTTTCACTACAAAACAATTTCAGACGTTTTAATATTGGCAAACAAAAAAGAACAAATAATGAATTTAATTAGGACATTTCATCCGATTGGACAAGGGGCATTTTACACCGAAAGACACACTTTTAAAGGGGCTGAATTTACTGTTGTTTATGACTGTGGCTCAACAACTCTTAATGGACAAAAACTGGAGAGAAAAATCAAATCAACTTTCCCAAAAAATCATTCAATTGACATTTTATTTATTTCTCATTTTCACGCTGACCATATAAATGGAATTGATATTCTAGCCAAGCATTGTAAAATAAAAAAAGTCGTTTTGCCCCAAATTGATGACGCAGCAAAAATATTATTGAAAATAACAAACTTGATTGACTACAACTTTACTGACACAAGTTTAATTGACAATCCAGAAGGCTTTTTCGGGGGAGATATTCCTATTATTAGAATTGAGCCAAATGAAATTAACCTTGACCAAGAAAGCATAAGAATTAACGAACCGATAGACATCTCTAAAATTGGCAGTTCTACAATCAACCCAAGTGGAACTGTATTTTCGCCATTTGTGGATATTGATTGGCTTTTTATCCCATTTAATTACAAGCATGACAAACGAAGAAAACAATTTGAAGACGCACTTAAAATTTACAATTTAACTCTTGCTGATATTGACACCATAAATAAAATCAGGAAGAATAAGAATAACGTAATTGAAGCGTATAATGCTGTAGACGGAAACCTTAATGAAAATTCAATGATTTTATTTTCTGGAAAAAATTCAAAAGACTACATTCGATGCTTCGACCAATTTCATCACGTCTATTTTCATCGACACTTTCATTTGAATTTCCAGAGTGGCTGCTTATATATGGGCGACATTGACTTGAATGAACCAAATATTGTTTCAGACATTAATACGAAATTAAGTCAATTACTATCTTTTATTGGGACATTGCAAGTTCCTCACCACGGCTCGATTTATAATTTTACTACCTCTATTTTGCAACCAAATATGTGTTGTGCGATATTCTCCTTTGGGACAAGTAACACTTATGGACACCCATCAGACAGAGTTTTTAGCGATGTGATAGCAAATAACATTTACCCTCATCTTGTGACTGAAAACCAAACTTCAATAGTGACACAATGGAAATAAAAGTAAAACAGCAGTTAATTGGGTGGAGCAATATGATAATGACAATAAATAATACATTATTTTTCTTAATTCCCTTCTAAATTGCACTCTAGAGCATTTTGTTCTTATTTTTAAACTGAGTAATGCTCTTCAGTTCTGGGTTGGATGAACATAAATTCCCCAACAACGCCAAGCCCTGCTCCTTGTGCGCAATTTTAGCATAGGATACCGCTCAACAAAAACACAATATCCAAAGACAAAAAAACGTTAGGCGTTAATGACAAAATTGAATTTTCTAAAAATATCCATACTGGCTTTCATAACCATACTTTTAGCGGAAACAGCGTTTTCGTGTAGTATGTATAAAGTGACGGCCAATGGAACAACAATGGTTGGTAACAACGAAGATAGTTGGGGTCGTGATGCAAGAATATGGTTTGAGCAAGGAACAAAGGAGAAATTTGGTGTTGTGTGTGTAGGTTATGCACGCAAACAACCAAACCCGGATGGAGCAATGAATGAATATGGACTTGTGTTTGACGGCTTTACAATGCCCCATAAAGATAACATTCCAGACAAAGACCCGAATAAAAAAGATTTTGCATATAGCCATATAAAAACCATAATGCAACACTGCAAAACGGTTGATGAAGTGTATGCGTTGCTTAAAGAAATGAACTTAAATGTCCTCAACGGAAGTGTAATTTTTAATGGCGGTATGCTCATGTTTGCCGACAAGACCGGGCAATATTTGATTGTAGAAGCCAACAAAATGACCTTAGGTAATGACGACAAATTTGCGTTGGCGAATTTCAGTATTTGCGACACGAAGGATGTAAGCATTATAAAAATGGCACGTTACCGAAAAGGCATTGCATTTCTGAACAATAAAAAGTCAGATACAAGCCTTTCTTTTTGCAAGGCGTTGTCCGACACCATGAGTGTAAACAGAGCAAAAGCCGGAGACGGTACACTTTATACCAATATATACGACCTTGATAAAGGGCTCATTCATCTTTACTTTTTTCACGATTTCAGCAAGTGTGTAACCTTCAATCTAAAAGAAGAACTTGCAAAAGGCGACCATTCGTATGACTTTGTTGCGTTGTTTCCTGACAACCATAAGTTTCAAAAATTCCTTGACTATAAAACGCCCCAAAACAGCAGGACGATATTTATATTCATGGTTGCTTGCGAACTATTATTCTTCTTTTCATTTGTGTTCTTTTTGATCAGTTTTTTCAGGCCTTCAAATACCAATTACAGATATTTGAAATTGGGGTTGTCTGTATTAAGTATTGCGTTGTGTATATATGCTTATGTGCTGCTCAGGAATGAAGGCATTTATTATTTCCCATCGCCATACAATGATGGACATTCAATTATTGTTGCAATAACCTCCTATCTACCATTTGTTTTACTCATGGCCATTATACCATTACTGACCGTTTTGGTAAAAGTATTCCGACAAAAAAAATGGACGAGGTTTGCTAAATACTTATTCGCAATAAACAATTTTGCTTACATTGTATTAATCGGGTTGTTCATTTATTGGAAATTGTTTGACCTATTCAATTAACCTAATAACAAGACAAAAAACAGCACATAACACGGTTTTTGTGTTTGAGGTGGGCAGCAATACAAAGCTCAAACTTTTCACCACCCTTTCATTTATTTTCCCTTCTGAATTGTGCGCTATAGCATTTTGTTCTTATTTTTAGATGGTATCATTTCATCCAGCTAGGGGCAGCAATAAGCCAGCGGTCATTTAAAATTTTATATGAACATACAAGAACAAATCAATGCCTATATAGACAGCCAAGCAGAAGCAAAACGCAGCGATATGCAAGCGTTGCACGGCATTATACTGAAACTAATGCCCGGATGTCAATTGTGGTTTTTGAATGGTAAAAACAGTGAAGATAAAGTTGTTTCGAATCCTAATATCGGATATGGACTACAGACCATACAGTATGCCGATGGAACAACGAAAGCGTTTTACCAAATTGGTATGAGTGCAAACACCACCGGAATATCTGTCTATATACTGGGTATAAAAGATAAGGCCTACTTGATTGAAACGTATGGGAAAACAATAGGCAAGGCGAGTGTGAGTGGCTATTGTATCAAGTTCAAAAAGCTCAAAGACATTAACCTGAATGTACTTGAAGCGGCTATACAATATGGGCAGAAGGCTTCGCTACAGGAGTAGCACTACCGCCAAAATTGGGGCTTGGGCAATATTCCGGAAGAACTATTTAATGATCAACTTTTTGCCCAACATTGCAATTTTATTCCGGCTTTAGCTTTTTCAATATAGTATTTTGTTCCTATCTTCAAGTATAGAATTTGGCTTCGGCTCCGAGCTAAAGCATATAAATACCTGCTGCTGAGCAGCCATAGTACTAAAATTAAGATTGCTTATATGAAGTTCGAAATTGTAACAACAAACCGATTATTCTTAAAGGGACTTTCGCCAAGTGATATGGAATTTCTTTTTAAACACGGCACCAAAGAGGAGATCAAAATAATATTAGGACACCGCTCCGAAGAAGATTATCAAAAAGAAG
Source organism: Bacteroidetes bacterium UBA1312 (assembly GCA_002307135.1). Taxonomy (GTDB): domain Bacteria; phylum Bacteroidota; class Bacteroidia; order Chitinophagales; family Chitinophagaceae; genus Rurimicrobium. Next base: position 8,555 of record DBTQ01000018.1, on the reverse strand, counting down.
CCAACAAACACCAAAATGGGTATGCCAGCTACAACAGTAGCTTCAAGCGATTCCTGCTGATGGATAAAGCAACGAACCGTATCATCGGACGCTGCGGGCTGCATAACTGGAATAAAGAGCACCGCCGGGCAGAGGTAGGCTATGTGATGGAAGATGAAGATTTTAAAAGAAAGGGGCTGATGACAGAGGCCCTTGCTGCGACAATGGACTACGGGTTCAACAAAATGCACTTAAATAGAATAGAGGCGCTTGTAGGTATCGGGAATATACCCTCGCTACGACTAATAGAGCGGTACAATTTTGTACAAGAAGGGGTAATGCGCCAACATCACTATAGGTCAGGTGAATATGAAGATTCGATGCTGTTTTCGAAACTACGCAGCGAATATGTGAAGGAACAGCATGGCTAATAAAGCGGCTGCTCCGTTTGCAACCATGTAGTTTTTAGTTTTATATTTGAGTGTTTTTTTCAAACTGGCTACCCACTGCTAGGATAGAAGATGTGTTGTACGGCTATTTTAAAAAGATACCCCAAAACTGGCATTAGCATTTTGCTCTATAAATATAAACACTATGGCAACGAATAGAAGAACTTGGCTCAAACAAGTTGGCTTAGGGATAGCAGGAGTTGGACTAACCAATTTGACTAGCAGCTACGCCTCGCCCCAAACCGAGGCTTTGATCAATGGCTTGGCAGCAATCAATGATACCCCGATTTTATTACGTTCGAACGAAAATCCCTACGGGCCATCGCCAATGGCCAGGAGCGCCATTGCAGACCATCTGCATGTGAGCAACAGGTACAACTGGAATATTATATCGGAACTAATCGCAGCTTTATCAAAGAAGAATAATGTACATGACGAAAATATTTTATTGGGCGCCGGCTCCACCGAAATTTTAGATATGGTGGCCAGGTATGCTGCATTAGAAAAGGGCAATTTTGTTATTGCAGACCCGAGCTTCGATTACTGGACAGCACCTTTAAGCACGTCGGTATTGAGCAAAATAAAAGTACCACTCACGGCCGACAAGAAGATTGATTTAGCGGCCATGCAAAAGGCCATAAACCAAGACACCCGGTTGATATATATCTGCAATCCCAACAACCCGACAGGCACTATTTGCGAAAGGTCATCGTTGGTCAAGTTTGTCAACGAAGTACCCAGGAAGGTGATTATTTTGGTGGACGAGGCATATCTGGATTTTACAACGCAACAATCACTGAGCGGCCTGATCAATGATTATCCAAATTTAGTGATCGTCAAAACTTTTTCGAAAATATACGGATTGGCAGGTGCAAGAATTGGCTATGGTATAGCGCATAAAACAATGATCGACAAACTGAGCACCTTTCCATCGGCGCCCAACAACAGTATCAGCGTTTTGTCGCGGTTGGCTGCCATGGCTTCTTTGAAGGACGAAAAGTTTATTGCTGAAACCTTTTCACTCAATGAGGCTGCAAGACAATACACTGTTGCAGGGCTCGAACAATTGAACCTTAGTTGTATTCCTTCCCATACAAATTTCATTTATTTTTCGTTGGCAAATTTTAAAAAGGACTTTTTCCAACAGCTAACGAACAATAATATTCAAGGAACAAAGATATATGAAGAGCAAGGCAAGTGGACCCGTATCACTGTGGGTACAATGCAGGAGATGCAACAATTCATAAAGGCTATCCAATAAAAAAACTGAACCATCATGAACAAACAGGCTATTACTGGTGCCTTGACCGAACACTACTCCGCCTTTGTTGGGTATATCAATATGTTAAGCACCGAAGACTATACCTACCGCCACCACCAAAAATGGACAGCTGCAGAACAGTTAGCTCATATAGTGCTGTGCATACAACCACTGGTACAAGTATATGGCATGGACAAAGCGGCCATTGCTCAAAACTTTGGCACTACAGACCGCACCGGGCATAGCTATGATGAGTTGCTCGATGCCTACCAAGCGCAATTACAAAAAGGAGGTAAAGCCCCGGAACGTTTTGTACCTGATACTGCTTTAACTCACGACCGAGCTGAACTGACTACAAGGCTCAATGGACAGATACAGGAATTGTGTGCTACAATAAATACGTTTGAAGAGCAGGAACTGGATACATTAGGGATACCCCACCCGCTATTGGGTAAGTTGAGCTTAAGAGAAATGTTGTACAACGCTATATATCATGTACAGCACCATCAGGCACAAGCGCAGGAATATTTAAAACAAAAAAACAATAGTATAAAAGTGAAAGGATTTGCCATCGTTACCCTAGACGGTACATTGATTCGTTTCGGGTATTATTTAAAGGATGCACCCGTAACCTCTGGGGCCTTTGCCGCCCTGCTCCCATTTTCCAGAACTTTGTTTCACGCCAGGATATCCGGACAGGAAATATGGACTGATGATGTGCCCTCACTTGATATTATCCAGGAAAATGCCTCTGTGTTTACAGAAACTGGAGAGGTAGTATTTGGTCCTGCTCAACCTGCCAGGGCCAAAACAGCTAATTGTATGGGTATATATTATGGCGAAGGGAAGGGGCTCGACTGCTGTAATATCTTTGCCAAAGTAGTGGATGAAGATTTACCCAAACTAAAAGCGCTGGGTGAACACATCTGGAAAAGCGGGCAACAGGTGTTGACTTTTCAAAGTACCAATGAATAATCTTTTGCTGTTGATGCGCTTTGAGCATCTTTAAAACCCGCACAAATACTAGTCGGTGATTGCTGCACATTCCTTGGATTGTGTACACAATTATTCAAGTCATATCATCCTACTATTAATCTGATCTTTAATACCCTCTATCCACAAAATCCGGGCGCTTAAGGTTCGGCTTTTTTGTATAAAAAGATGGTACCGCAACTATTTTCCTGTTTTTTTTGACAACACGCCAAGGTATGATAGCAATAGCTCGTCTATATAGGTAGCGGTGCTCAAAGTATCATCCATAACATCCAAAACAATACACATGAAAAAACTAAGCTTATTGCTGACCGGAGTCATTTTACTGGGTGCATGCAATAAAAAAACGGTTGATGCTCCCAATGGCGTATGCGGCGTAGCCATGCTGCCACTCGATGCCACAGGTTATTTTGCTTTTGGGTCGAAGTATGGAATGTGCCCCAGCAATTGTGCCACTTTTTTTGAAATTAAAAACAGTAATCTATATCCCGACCACTCAAACGCCCTTACTCGGAACCCGGCAGCCTCAGTGTCGGTGGTGGTGTTAATTATGGTAAGCTCAATACAAGTGGCTATACCATAACGGCCAATGTCCGAAAAAGCATTGGTGAAAGAATGTTTGTGGAAGGCGATGTGGCTTTTGTAAATACCAGCAGTCCAGAAAATACTTATAAACTTTCCAATAATAATTTTAATTATGTAGGTAACACGGGAACCGGAAACAACGGCACATCTAATATAACCGCCATTCGAAGTGTGGGCACTTCTGTAAATAATTTTTACTACTTACAATTAATGCCGACGATAGGCTACCATGTACACAAGCGGATAGCGGTAGGACTCGGCGCAGATGTACAGCGGTTATTTCAGAACAGCAATACGACGACCACTGTTTATGAAGATGGTGCATTAAAGCTTGTCCCTACGTATGACATCGGCATGGTTGCCAAAACAGAATATTCCATCAGCCACAGCCTGAAAACGAGCCTAATCTATAGGGCAGGACTCAATAATTTGAGCGAAAACAAGTATATAAACAGAAGCTACCTGCAATTACAATTAAAACTAAAAATACTGAGCAGGTAGCTATATAATATGCCTACTTTATGCTTTACTATTCATTTTTACTTTTCCCTTTGAAATGTTATACGGGCCATACGAGAATAAGAATAATTATAGAATTGTTATAGGTTCTTTATCTAAAAGGCCATCTTCATTGCTCAGCTCTAAAATGTAAGTGCCGCTCGGTGCGTGTATTTTTAAGCTGCTTTGGTTATTGGTGAAGGTAAGCGGTTGTTGTAATACAATACGACCCAGTATATCATAGACCGTTATTGCAATGGCCTTATCATTGGCGTTTGTTGTGGTAATTGTAATCGTACCATCACTTGGGTTTGGGTAAATATGTATCCCATCTTGTTGGTTTGGGAGGTTTCCTACGCTAAGGTTGGTTATTGTTATTGTATCTGAGTATTTAGAACAGCCATTGGCATCTGTAACTGCTGCATAGTAATTACCATCATAGAGCATGGTATAGGTGAGGGTATTCGCTCCCGGTATTGTTTTTTTGTTCCTGAACCATTGGTAGTAGCTATAGGTATTGTTTAGTTTCAATACAGGGTCGAACCGCAATATGGTTGGTTTAGGGATGCTCGGATAAGTACTTAGGTCTGATTCATTGGTTGAGTCCACACAGCCATAAATATCTGTAACCATTACTTTATATGTTGCGGTAGTGTTGACGGGTATTGCAGATGATATAAGGCCGGCAGAGGTAATTGGTGTATTGTTCTGAAGCCACTGGTATTTGTATCCTGTTATTGCTGGTGAGCAATAGAGCATTACGGTTACGTCTTCACATATTTTAAGGTCTGTTGGGGACAAGGTTGGTTTAGGTAAGGTATCATTAAAGACATTCACGGACTGGTTGTTGGTACATCCGTAAATGTCTTTTACGGTTATGCTATAGGCGCCTGTGGATCCAACTTTTAAGGTTGAAGTTGTTGCACCTGGTATTGTTATTAAGTTACGGCTCCATTGGTAGTTGATTGCGGTGGGTGCAACTGCTTTTATTGTTGTGGTGTCGTGATGACAAAGGGCATAATCGATGAGTCCAACGGGAATGATGCTAATTGTTGGAAGTGGTTGTACGATTGCTGTAATGCTGGCTCTAGGACTTTCAGAACCGATTGTTGGGCAGCTTTGGCTTACATAATAGTTTGTAGTCCCAACTGATGTGGTATTGGGTATGGGGGCTGTTGTTGAACCTGTCCCTCCGGTTGCGGAGTTATACCATAATAGTAATGAACCGCTCGCTGTTAGTGCTGTTGCCGGTGTTCCTACACAGAGGTTAATCGGTGAAATGACTGTTGGCGTAACCGGTGTGTTGTTGATATCTACTGTTATGGTTGCACGGGCACTTTCACATCCTCCGGTATCTGTTTGGCTGACATAATAGTTTGTTGTTCCTAAAGTATCGGTATTGGGGGTTGGTGCTGTGGTGCTTCCTGTACCTCCGGTTGCTGTAGTGTACCAGTGTTGGTTTGTGCCTGTAGCGATAAGGGTTGTTGCTGTCGCATATTGGCAGTATTTGACTGATGTAGCCACAACCGGAATTGTAGAAATGGCATGGACTTGTATATTGATTAAAGCGCGTGGGCTTTCGCAGCCTGTACTCAGGTTTGTTTGGCTGACATAGTAGTTGGTACTACCGGCAATGGCTCTATTGGGTGTTGGTGCTGTTGTTGAACCTGTTCCTCCGGTTGCTGTTGTGTACCATTTTAAGTTGGATCCTGTTGCTGTAAGTGCAGTGGCTGTGGTTCCTACACAATAATTAAGGGGAGTTATGGTTGTTGGTGCTACCGGTGATGGGTTTATGATCATGGTAATGGTGTTGCTTGTACCGGTTAATATGCTTGCACATGGAGAACTGGTCGTCATGGTACAGGTTACTACATCTCCGTTAGCGGGAGCATAAGTGTAAGTGGTCAAGCTTGAGCTTGACCCAACCGGGCTTCCGTTTACTTTCCATTGGTAGGTTGGCGCTGCTCCCCCACCCAATGATTTTGCAGTGAAGGTTATGGGTATGCCGGCACATATATTGTTCTGGCCAGCTGTAATGTTTACGGTAGGGATGGATAAGACCGCACCTGCACAACTGCCCAGATCATCGTCAAAAAATTTGCCGATGGATTTACTGCTATTCAATGTCAATGTATCGAACCCTAATGTATAGGAGGTAATGCCATTATCCTTAAAGTTATCTGTATAGAGTGTATTGCCGATAATGGCAAAACCTGCAGTAGCCACTACAGGAATGCCTAATGGGTTGCTGATTGTCCATAATTGCAGTAAGGTTCCTGAGGAATCGTATTTTCTGAGGGAGGGCGCTGAACCTGTTTGGTTAAAAATGTACCAGTTCCCTTCACAGTCTGCCACAAGGTCAAGAGGCCCTGCACCTCGGAAACCAGGTACTTTTACAAGGAAAGTAGCGCTGCTTTTGCCATCATATTTATATACGTTTGCACTTCCATCTAAGCTATAGATATGCCCTCCTCCTGCTGCAATATTGACAGCTACCGTTCCTCCAGAAGAGTGCCCTGTATTTACCCAGGTGGATGTAGTAGGGTTGTAATAAATATAAATTCCGGTACCTGCATCAATAGAATAAAAGGTCAATGTCGAACTGCCTGAACCCAATATAGGGGAAACAGTTAATCCGTGGCATACACTAACGGGTGGATGTATGGTGTTTGCTATAGGGTTGGTTGCAGAAACGGGCAAGGCAGGGTCATAATTATAAATGGTATCCGGTCTCGTTGCTTTCGCGTATATCAGATTACAAACAGGTAATTGTGCATAAGAAACCCATGTGTTGAAACATGAGCAGCAAATGGCAATAATGCATCGGGAGTATAAGCGTGGCGACATGAGCATTTAAAAGTTTTTTGAAGCATATTTTCTGATGAAAATAGCCAAAATAAAGTGATTACTTATTCCAAAAACTGCTCTTTATATTGAAATTACAGTTTCGTTATTGGGTAGCTCTCTACATCATCGCCAGTCAATACTGTTAACAAATAAGTACCCGGAACCTGAGGTGTTATATTCAATGTGACAATGGAGGTCAGCTGTGTTAGATCATACCGCAATATCTGATTTCCACTAATGTCTGTAATAAAGAATGTTGCCGTATTGATTGGGTTATAAAATTCCACATTGATCACTCCTGTAGTGGGATTAGGGTATATCCTCCTGATGGTAGTACTAGTTACCGGCTCATCCCAGGGGTTGGTTTGTGGTGGGCAATCATAATACCTTTTGATCCGGTTGCCCGCCGCATCGTAGTTGTAAAATATTTTGCAAGTTGACACTTGTGCTTCAGCTGAAAAACTGGTACCACATAATGCGATAATGATTGCTGCGAGTAGGTACAATTTGGGTTTCATGATCTTTTATTTTTTGTATTTGTGTTTTAGAAAATAGCCTATACTTATGCTTGTATATATTTGATTTTGTATTGTTGGAAATGTGGCTCTAATATCACCAACCCAACAATATATCAATTTGGATGCAGCTATATTATTTAATTGACGTTGTGCTGTGATCCTTAAAAACAAACCATTTTTATAAATCAATCCTGCCTGCATTTGTATTCCCCACTCCCAATGTTTTATCTGGTTTTCTCCATCAACATTTCCCCATGATACATTTTGTTTTGCACGCTCACCATCAGGATAATAATATCGGAGATTTCCATTAAGACCATACCCAAAATATGGTCCTATACCAATAAAAAAAGAATTATCTTTAACAATAGGTTTTGTATAAATCATGCAAAGAGGAAGTTCTAATGTTGAATACGATATATTTATAGTTTGCTTATAATAAATATTAGCATTATTTTCAGGATAATTCGCATCACCCTTCATCGCATAAAATAAGCCCGAATTTAATTTAAAACAGCTAGTTAAACTGTACTGTATTGGGCATCCAAAACGAGCACCAATTCTGTTGTTTATTGTTTCCTTAGATGTTGCATAACCAACGAACTTGATTTGTGATACAGATGAACTCAAACCTACTTCACCACCTATTTTTAACGATTGGGCTTGACTAGAGAACATCATGAATAAAGCAATAACAGTCGATATTTTCTTCACAATAATTTTAAAATATTTAATCAATAGAATACTTTTCTTTAAATTTAGCTAGCTCTTTGTTGAAATCTTCTTGATCTAGTTTTACAACTTGTTTGAACAGCCTATCTAAATCATTGTTTAAATTATTTATATATATTTTATCTTCTTTACTTGAATGTAAAGCTTTTCGTATTTTCAGTGAAAATGTTAAATTATATTTATCAATATTATGCCGACTATTCCATTCTCTAATTTGTTTGAGCTTAGCTCTTTTAAATTTAATAATTTCTGGTGCACATTTTTCATCTACACTATGAACAATATATTCATTTGCGGTGACCTCTAAATATCTCGTTCGACCTTTGTATAATCCATTGTTTTGATTAATCAGCGTATCAAAATCGGTAAAACATAAGTAAGGCTTATCAATGAATCTTAATTCACAAAATGCAGTATCATTAGTTAACAATATGTAACGATTGCGAAATATGAGCAATTTTTTATCCGCATCTTTAACTTGAGCATGTAAATAATTACAAGGAGTAAAAGTAAGGACAAAATAACATACAATTAAAAACAGATTCGATTTCATAACCGCAAAATTATCTAGTTAAATATGGAGATGCAAAAATACCTCCTTGCCTTAATAATAATTGAGAATATAACACCATTGGGTGAAAGTTTATGGGTAATGTAGGTATGACGTGCAGCGCCTTGTGCGTGGCGTATATC
>DBTQ01000041.1 GCA_002307135.1 Bacteroidetes bacterium UBA1312 | reverse complement strand
ACTTTCAGTATTTTCAAAAACAATCAGGAATTTATTTTCTTCAATAAAGCCTGCTTGAATTATTCGTTCCTCAATAATACTGGACAGAGAAAAATTGATCCTGTTTTGTGAAAGATCACAAATTAATATATTGCCTTCTATATTGGTAAAAATCAATTCACCACCGACATCAATACAAATATTATTTGAGAAATTGAATGATACCATATATCTACTTATAGTAATCGTATCCAATATTTTTCTAAGAAAAATTGAACTATCTTTTCCTACATCCATAGCAAAATAAATTCACCAAAATAAAATACCTTAAAGTACGACCCATATTGGAATCGAAACAACGTTACATACTTCTATAAAATTGTAATTCGCCCCCTATCCAAATTACCATTATTATCTTTCAATTCTACTATGTAAGTGCCACTTGGTGCGCTTATTTTTAAGCTGCTTTGGTTGTTGGTGAATGTAAGCGGTTGTTGTAATACAACACGACCCAGTATATCATAGACTGTTATTGCAACGATCTTATCATTGGCGTTTGTTGTGGCAATTGTAATCGTACCATCACTTGGGTTGGGATAAATGTGTATCCCATCTTGTTGGCTTGGGAGGTTTCCTACGCTAAGGTTGGTTATTGTTATGGTATCTGAGTATTTAGAACAGCCATTGGCATCTGTAACTTCTGCATAGTAATTACCATCATAGAGCATGGTATAGGTGAGGGTATTCGCTCCCGGTATTGTTTTTTTGTTCCTGAACCATTGGTAGTAACTATAGGTATTGTTTAGTTTCAATACAGGGTCGAACCGCAATATGGTTGGTTTAGGGATGCTCGGATAAGTACTTAGGCCTGATTCATTGGTTGAGTCCACACAGCCATAAATATCTGTAACCATTACTTTATAGGTTGCGGTAGTGTTGACGGGTATTGCAGATGATATAAGGCCGGCAGAGGTAATTGGTGTATTGTTCTGAAGCCACTGGTATTTGTATCCGGTTATTGCTGGTGAGCAATAGAGCATTACGGTTACGTCTTCACATATTTTAAGGTCTGTTGGGGACAGGGTAGGTTTAGGTAAGGTGTCATTAAATACATTCACTGATTGGTTGTTGGTACATCCGTAAATGTCTTTTACGGTTATGCTATAGGTGCCTGTGGATCCAATTTTTAAGGTTGGGGTTGTTGCGCCCGGTATTGTTATTAAGTTACGGCTCCATTGGTAGTTGATTGCTGAGGGCGCAATTGCTTTTATTGTTGTGGTGTCGTGATGACAAAGGGCATAATCGATGAGTCCAACGGGGATGATGCTAATGGTTGGAAGTGGTTGTACGATTGCTGTAATGGTGGCTCTGGGACTTTCAGAACCGATTGTAGGGCAGCTTTGGCTTACATAATAGTTTGTTGTCCCAACTGATGTGGTATTGGGTATGGGGGCTGTTGTTGAACCTGTCCCTCCGGTTGCGGAGTTATACCATAATAGTAATGAACCGCTCGCTGTTAGTGCTGTTGCCGGTGTACCTACACAGAGGTTAATGGGCGAAATGACTGTTGGCGTAACCGGTGTGTTGTTGATATCTACTGTTATGGTTGCACGGGCACTTTCACATCCTCCGGTATCTGTTTGGCTTACATAATAGTTTGTTGTTCCTAAAGTATCGGTATTGGGGGTTGGTGCTGTGGGGCTTCCTGTTCCTCCTGTAGCGGTAGTGTACCAGTGCTGGTTTGTACCTGTAGCGGTAAGGGTTGTTGCTATCGCATATTGGCAGTATTTGACTGGTGTAGCCACAACCGGAATTGTAGAAATGGCATGGACTTGTATATTGATTAACGCGCGTGGGCTCTCGCAGCCTGTACTCAGGTTTGTTTGGCTGACATAGTAGTTGGTACTACCGGCAATGGCTGTATTGGGTGTTGGTGCTGTTGTTGAACCTGTTCCTCCGCTTGCTGTAGTGTACCATTTTAAGTTGGATCCTGTTGCGGTAAGTGAAGTGGCTGTGGTTCCTACACAATAATTAAGGGGAGTTATGGTTGTTGGTACTAGCGGTGATGGGTTTATGATCATGGTAATGGTGTTGCTAGTACCGGTTAATACGCTTGCACATGGAGAACTGCTCGTCATGGTACAGGTTACTACATCTCCGTTTGCGGGAGCATAAGTGTAAGTGGTAAGGCTTGAGCTTGACCCAACCGGGCTTCCGTTTACTTTCCATTGGTAGGTTGGCGCTGCTCCCCCACCCAATGATTTTGCTGTGAAGGTTATGGGTATGCCGGCACATATATTGTTCTGGCCAGCTGTAATGTTTACTGTAGGGATGGATAAGACTGCTCCTGCACAACTGCCGAAGTCATCATTAATAAATTTGCCAATAGGTTTAGTGCTGTTTAATGTCAACGTATCGAATCCTAAGGTATAAGATGCAATACCATTATTAACGGTATTATCCGTATAGAGTGTATTGCCAATAATGGCGAAACCAGCCGATGCTTTTACAGAAATACCTGATGGGTTACTTAGGGTCCAGGAGTGCAGCAAGATGCCTGAGGAATCATACTTCCTTAAGAAGGGTATAGTATCTGTTTGATCAAAAATATACCAGTTACCTTCGCAATCTGCTAACAAATCATTAGGTCCTGCCCCTCGAAAGCCAGGTACCCGTAATAAGAAAGTAGCAGAACCTTTTCCATTATATTTATATACATTTCCCGTAATTCCTTCCATGCCATAGATAAGGCCTCCACCAGCCGCAATATTAAGAATATAGGGTCCCCCAGAAGAATGCCCCGTATGCACCCAAGCGGATGTAGCAGGGTTGTAATACATGTAAATGCCGGTACCTTGCTCAACAGAATAAAAGGTTAGTGTCGTACTGCCTGAACCGAGTACAGGAGAAACCGTAAGCCCACCAATCAATGTTGAAGGCATAGTTATTGTGTTCGCTATAGGGTTAGTCCTCGAAACAGGTAAAGCAGGATCGTAATTATAGATGCTATCTGGTTTTGTCGTCTTGGCGTATATCAAATTACAAACAGGTAGTTGCGCATAGGAAGCCCATACGCTAAAAAATGAGCAGCAAATGGCAATAATGCATCGGGAGTATAAGCGTAACGGCATAAAGATTATCTTAAGCAGTAAATAGGTTGCTAAACAATGCTAATTAATGTGCATCTCTCTTAGTATTTAATTTTTCTAAAGGAGTCATACAAGATACTTCAAAAGTTCAATAATTTACATTGATCATTTTTTATACGCCACACTAATCAGCAATACCTATAGTTTTTCGGGTATATTCTCCCGATGAAAAGGCCACCTGAAAAATAATTGATGTTACCTATATCCTTACTTATATGCGGTGTCCATAAAGCCAAACGCATAGTAACATTCGACAGAAGCACCTATAATTTCGTTATCGGATAATTTTCTACAGTATTGGTAGTCATTACGGTTAATATATAAGTACCCGGTACCTGGGGTGTAATGTCGAAGGTAACAATAGTGGTAAGTTGTGTTAGATCATACTGCAGTATTTGGGCTCCATTCATATCACTGATCAAAAATGATGCTGTAGCAGTTGGAGCTGAAAACTCCACGTTGATGGGACCAGTGGTAGGATTTGGATACACATTATGAACAAGAGGGGAAGCATATGTCGGATTATCCCATGGATTCGTTGGTGGAGGGCAGTCATAAAGCCTTTTGACACGGTTACCTGCCACATCATAGCTATAGTAGATCTTACATGTTGGACTTTGTGCAGCGGCCGAAAAACTGTTACCGCATATTGCGATAATGATTGCTGCTAATAGGTATAGTTTCCGTTTCATGATTTTGTTTTTTGTGTTGTTATTTTTTGATTTGTGCAGTGTATCCAATCTCTTGATTAAATTAATGTACAATTATGATAGTTTATTTTAAATCACAAGTTTAAATACCTTCATGTTTTGTATGAAAAGGGTTGTCACTAAGAACCTAATGATCTATACCATATTCTAATTACCTCCTAAGTATTCCCAAATAATAAATTGCCTTGAATTGGTATCTAGGCTTCCTAGTAAGTAATTATATTTATTTCTATCCCCCTTTATAATATATATGCAGTTTAATTTTTTCACATCAATATATTTGCAATGTATCCGACCCTTTGTTTCCAAAACTGCCTCAGCGCTACTAATAAAACGGTATTGGGATATTATTTTCACCATATCTTCTTTAGTTAAAATAATTCTTAAATAACTTTCTTGATCTTTAAAGAATTTTTCTTTTAGAATATATCCAGAATGAATATTAAAATTATGTTCAAAATTCTTAACTATAAAAGAATCATTTATAACATATATATTATATATACTAATTATTAGTATTATAAATATAGTTATTGTTATTATTTTCTTCTTCATTATCTTTTTGGTATATATTTTGTGTCTGGTGTTAATCCATATAATACCCAAAATGGCTTACCAGGAATATTCCGTCCAATGGTTGTTTTTAATTCAGCCTCTTGCGAACGTTGTCCACTTGATTGTGCATCAAAATTCCACCAATCAGAATAACCAACTATAGTCTCTTTTGTAGCATACAGGGTAATAGAACCACAAGCATTTGCAAATGGTGTACCATAAGTACTTACATCTTCTTTATATAAAAAACCGTCTGTTCCAGCTATCGGTAGGAATCCATTAATATTAATTTTTCCTGCCTGATCTAATTCATATATCAAACTTTCAAACTCGTTTTTTGTAAATGCATAATCTTCTCCATTACCCAACATATAATGTTCCATTAGTTGATATGGATTTAATTGATTTGAACCGTTATGCAAATTTAAAGATATATTGTGGAATACATGATTAACTAAATGTACGGTAGCCCCAATCGCTGCACCTTCCCAAAAGTTGCCACCACCAATAACAGATGCAGTACCACCAACTGCTGCCGCTAAAGCAGTACCACCAACTGTCGTATTAAATCCCATATCGCGTCCAAATTGACCACCGCTAAAAGAACCTGCTGCAGAGCCAAAAGCGCCTGCCCAAAATGCACTATTATCACCGCCAGACATTATATAGCTTGAAAGTCCATGAGCTGCCGCTCTTGTTGTTTCATTCAATATAACACTTCCTCCTATAGTCGCCGCGCTAAATGCACTACCAATACCATAACCCATAAAACCAGATATTCCACCTTGAACGGCACTAAAAGTAAAATTAAACCAATCCCAATTCTTAAAGCCTCCATCACTTTGTGACACATGGTAAGCATACATGGCGCTCGATATCACAGTTGCAATCACTACTGCCGCCACAACAGGATTATTGCCGTCAGGATCCACATACTTTATTGGATTATTCATGCAATATGAATACCGGTTATAGCTCTGAGTGTTATCCGGTGCCTTAACAAGATTATCCGGCCTCATCATACGCCCGTTGATCGGGTCATACATTCTACCGTTCATGTTGATGAGGTCAAATTCAGGCAGCATCTCATGTCCTGTATAGCCTCGGTATAGCCAGTCCGGTTTGGTGGGTATCATTGCATAATCCCAGGTATCCGGATTACGTTCACGACCCCATGCATCATAGCTTTGGTGGGCCACTACTGTACCGATAGCATCTGTAACTGTAACAATAGAACCCAAATGGTCGGTATAGACTGCATAATAGTTGAAACCCGTGGTTGCATTCCCCACCACTATCCCACAAATGCCCTCGGCGCCGGAAATATAATGTATGTCTTTTGTGCCTGTAGCTGTATTATAAGCACGTTCATAGTCACCCATGTACCAGCGCTGGATAGCTGTCGTTCCTCCCTGTGTCTGTTCGCTATAGGCACGGTCTTCATTGGCATCATATACATATTTTTGGATATAAGGAATGGCTGTAACAAACGGGTCAATCGTTTCCGTTATGGAGCTCGTTTTATGAAATGGTGTGTAAACGATATCCTGTTCCGCATGGCTGACGTTGTTCATGGGGTCGGTTATAGAAAGCACAGCATTGCGGGGGAAACCCGAATAACCATAATTTCCCGCATCTGTTTTAGCCAATATCCTGCCCAAACTGCCCCACCAGTTATTGTCGTAAGTAATGTTGATCGGTATGTAGGTTGCAGTTGGTGATCCATATTTTTGTGGTGCGGACTGGGTGAGCCGGTCTGCTTTATCATAGGTAAAGGTTTCTTTGGTGTAAGTAATCTGGTCATCCCGTCCAGTCATATCACCATTGCTATAGTCGGCGTAAGACATGACCAGTTTTTGTACGCCAGGCGTAGTATAACCAGTAACAATACCATTGTAATAGTCCGTGGTGGATGCTAAACCGTTGACACGGTTATAACCCGTGACTTGCCCGTTGCCATTTATGGAAGTGGCTTCATAAAGGAGTCTTCCCAGAGGCAAGGTACCACCAGGACCAGCAATGGTCGATCCTCCCCATATCCGAAGCAAATAGCCATTAGCGTCATATTCTCTGGTTTCCCCAAAGCCTGAATTGACATAGGTAGTCGATATCAGCCTGTTATATGCATCGTATTCGTAATTCTTTTCAAGGGTGACACCATTGGTTGTTTTAGCCGCATGGTTGAGGGTACCGCCTACATTATAGTCATAATTATCAGTTATGGTCCCGTCAACTGCACTTGTCACTTGTGTTTGCTGGATTTGATAGCCTTTGGTAGGACCGTAGTAAGTGTAGGTGGTCATATAGCCATCTAAGTTTTTTTGGGTTAGCTTACCCATTACATCGTTGTAGACATATGTAGTCACTTTACCTTTGGGGTCGGTTTGGCTGATCAGTTCTCCCAATGTATTGTAAGTAAATGTTGTTGTACCTGCATCGGGGTCTTTCATGCTAATCAACCTCCCCCAGTCATCATATTGTTTGGTAATCAGGGGATTGACTGGGCCGCCGGTTGATGCGCCTATTTGAGTATTGATCTCATTGCCGCGGCTGTCATAGGTAAAGAATACCGCTCCGGCTATGTCGTTGCTGCTTTTGAGTACTTTACCAATGGCATCGGTAGTAGTAATTTTTATTTTACCGTCGGGTTCTGTGACGGTGGTGGTGGCCTGTCCCGAGCCAGAACTGTAGGCATAACTGGTGGTTCCGAATGGGTTGGTACTGCTGCTGATGCGATTAAGGGCATCGTAACTGTTGGTGGTGGTAAAGGGTGTTTCACTCACTAGGTAATTATTGGTGCTGGTATCTACATTGCCCCTAGCATCATAAGTGGTGATAGCGGTGGTCCAGCTTGAGCCAAAGGTTTCTTTCTTGACTTTTATGGCTCTGCCCAAATGGTCATACCAAGTTTTGGTGTCCGGTGAGCCGGGGTTTTGTACAAGTGTATAGTACAACTGGTTGCCCAATATATCCCAACCATAAGAGTAGTTGACTGTATAACCACCGCCTAATGTAGGCGTATAAGATGAAGTAAGTTTACCCCAGTTATCATAAGTATAGGTAGCTGTCATACCGTCCAAACCTGTTGCAGAGAGCGGCTTACCCCAGAATTTATGATAGGTTTGATAACTGATGTCGCCATAAGGATTGGTTGTTTTTACCGGAAAGCGGCCTTTGCTGTCGTATTCATACGATATTACAGGAAGCAGGGAGGTAGGGACGCCAGAGAAGGAGGTTTTAAAGTCCGATACTACATTGCCGTAATTATCGTAAGTATAGTTTTGTGCTATGGATAAAGTTGAGGATGTGGTAGTAGGATAGCTGAAGGTTCGAGTAGACTGGCCAATGGCATCATAAATAATAATCGTCCTGGTGGCTACACTTGGCTGGCTGCCCCTCTGACTGGTAACGGTGAATGCAGATGGCTTGTTAGGGATAGGAGAACTTCCTACCGCAGTATAAGTAGTTTCCGTGGATGTAGTAAAAGTTTCGGAGCCTCCGGTGGTTGTACTGGTCGTATTCGTAACATTGCCAGAGCCATCGTAGGTATTGGTGCTTACAGTAGTTAACCCTTTTAACAGATCCTGGAGAGTTGAAGAAGTAGCTTGTTGATTAAAACAATAACCTGTACCTATCCGGTTAAAGCTAATTGTATTATCTGTTTGTGATAATTGGCCACCCGTACTATTCAAAAATGTCTTGATCGTCTTAGGGTACATAGCATAGAAATCAGTATTGATGCCATTGGTAGATTCTGTACGAAGATTTGCATTCAAATTAGTACTAATTACTTTTTCAAAGCCCAATAAGCCACGACCAGCACGGTGTAAAAGCATATTTTCATAAGAATAATTAGTAATATTATTTCCACCTATGCCATCTGGCGATTGCATGGACGTAACTACATAAATCGGGTATTGTCCATTGGTTAGAGGGTAAGTCGATCCAGTGCCTTTGGTATAAAAAGATCCAGACCCGGTACCAGCGGTTAATGGCTGGTAATTAAACTCGGTAGTACGATTATAACCATCTGTTACTTTTTGAAGCAAATTGGGGCGGCCACCTTTTTTGAAATAAACCGTTTGCATATACTGAGTGTAATCACCAAGTGTCCGAAATGATATCTCTCGCCTTCCATCCCCATCAACATCGGTAAAGAGCCTGTCTGTATGATTAGATGGCCTTGCAAAATTGGTATACGATTGAAAATCGTACAAAGTTCTAGTCTCGAAGTTACCAATGTTAGTTATACCTCCGTCAAACCCCCTTAAATAATAAACATTATAATCTATTTTGGCGTTATAGTCCGTGCCACAATGTGACCGCTCATGTAAAATGTCCGACTTACCATCTCCATTAAAATCCCCTATAAATAATAGGTCTGAAACTGCACTTCCACCAGACCAAGAGCAATCTGATTGAAATTCTGCTCCTGTCTGAAATTTGAACTCCACACCATCAAAACCTTGAACCCCACCTCCCGTAGAAAAACCTATTTCCCAAAGATCTGCCACTTTACTTTTGGTCAATATATCATCTTTGCCATCGCCATTGAAATCACCAACGCCCATTACGGTATGGTAAGCCTCTGTGGGATAGCCTCCTGATTCTATCAGTTTAAAATAATATTTACCCGTGCTGGTTTGTTCAAGCGTATAAACATAGTTAAAAGACCCATTAGTATACATAATATCACTTTTACCATCGCCATCAAAGTCTAATACATAAATATCTTTGGTCATCATATTACTTGCCATTGCATAATCATATGAGCTGGAATAAGCTGGGTCAGAGTTCATTATTGGCAGATTAATTAATCCTTTCCCTGGAAAAGAAACAAAAACATGGTTGGTATATATTGGATAACCTGCATATGGTCCGGCAGAACACATATTTACCGATTTAGAAACATACATATAATCAGTTCGTTTATCTCCGTCAAAATCACCCAAGATCATATTGTTCTTACCATCTATAATATTACTGTCTGATGATATAGTAGGGCAAATTTCAGCATTGGCGGCAGCTGGATAATCCACAATATCAAAATTAAATCCGGTACTACTTAATCTCGAATAATAAATAGATACACCATTATACACGAGTCCATCACTTGTATTTTGGGTTTTCATAAATAGCAAATCATCCTTACCATCTCCATCAAAATCAGACGCGACAAAATTTTTGGATTTATTACCATCATTTCGAAGCGTCATTAATTGCCTGCCATCACTCGTCCAGGAATCGCTTCCTCCCGGCAAAGGTGAATAAGAACCAGGAGTGCCACTGGCATCAGCCTTATATATTGTAAAGCCTTTATAGTTCTTTTTGTCATCAGATGCATATGTACCAAAGTAATAATATTGTGCTTTTAGTATTTCCGTTTTTCCGTCTCCGTCAAAATCACCGGAAAAAATATCTGCATTTAACGTTGTAGTACTGTTATCCCAATAAGCACCAATGTTAGAGGTAACAGTTACAGGGCCTATCTCTAGTTCCTGATACATAAACCTTGTATCTTCTAATGCTGTACTACTACTTTGCGCGTACTCTGTTATATTTTTCAAATATGATTTTACATTCTCGAACGCATAACTAAAAGCATACTTATTCACTTGGTCACCCTCAGAATAAGTGGTAATATTATCCAGCAAATACCGTGAAGTAACAGAGCTACCCCCATCGTAAAAATAATGTTTATCGGTTCTTACTACGTAAGAAAATTTAATCGAATTATATGGAGTCAAACCAGTATTAGCATTACCAGTATAATCTATCTCTGCCAACTGCACATCTCTTCCGTCATTATCATTTTTGTTCTGGCTCATATAATAATAAATAATATCTTTGCTATTATTGTTATTTGTATAAATGAACGTCATATAGTTGCCATTCACATCCTGTATTTTATTCAACCGCCATATCATTACGGCTGATCCATCATTAGTCATAGTACGTGAATCTGTTGTGTTACCAAATTCCATAATGGTACCATCTTTACTCACTACTTTAAAATATTGTGGACCACCACCAACACTGCCGTAAGAAGTAGTAACAGAATAATTTTCAGATTCTGAGCGGTAAATAGTACCGTTAGCCCCATTACTACCTGTTACAGGAGACAAGTGTACACCATCCATCAGAAAAGCATCATCATTGGTATAAGTTACCGGGCTGACTTTGTTGTCATGATACAAATTTTTCCCCGAACGGGAAATTACAGATAACCCAGACAAGTTCCAACCTTGTCCTAACAAACCATTGCCATTTTGAGAATTATACACAACAGAAAGATTAGGAATCATCCCATGAGTACCAGGAGGACATTTAATGGGAATGGAATAAGTAGTTGCTCCACTGGGTGTAGTACCAGCTGTACCATCAATAGTCCCAACAGGATTAGATAAATGTATGGTCTTGCCAAAATTTGTATTATCGTAAAGACTTTGATAAGACACAGATTGTGCGTAAGCACTCTGACTTAATAAAGCAAGAAATAAAACAACAAGAATTTTGATTCTAGGTAAAACTGTATTCATATAATGATTAAAATGTGTGCGAATGTAAAGGGATGAAATAGACGGATAAGATAGTTTTTAATAAAATCATCAATTGTTTATATAAAAGACAAAATGAAATTTTGATTGCGTAATAATTTTGTCATTAATCAATAACATAAGTGTATCTATTTGTTTTTCATTAATTTCATTTTCCAAACAGAGCGCGAATGTATAGATGAAGCGATCAAACTTCCAAAAAAAGTTTATGAACGGTCGAAAAAGTTTATGAACGGTAAAAAATGATGAATACAATACATGCTCAACTATGAAGGGCTTTTAAAATACTCTTCCCTATTAAGCCCTTACTCTCCCCATTTTTCGGTGAAAGGATACAATCTTATTTGTTACCACAAAGCTCAACCATTTCTTCTCCCCCTGTTGTGTACCAAATCCTTTCATCCAGTTTCATAAATTGGCTTAACCAGAATGGTATCATTTCTGTCGGCAGGTGTGCAGTTGCCTGCCTGATGGCTTCTTGTGGGGAATCAAAGTTTCCGTTCTTCAACATCTCTTTCAGGTCCGGGTAATAGCTATAGGAATAGCCGTATCCTGTTTCCTTATAGTTTAGGTTCTTCCAAATGATGAACCTTTGTTCAGGATTTTCTTTATCAATAAAAACATGCAGTGTTGGGTTCTTGGGAAAAACAAGCACGTAATATTCCTTGCAGAATTTCCCCATATCAAAATCCCTGACTGAACTTTCGGAAGGCTTACAGCTGCTCATAAAAATAGCGGTAAATGCCATTAAGACCAATAGTTGTCTTTTCATTTTATTGTTTTTCAAGTTTGGTGAATGTATATGTATTGTAGAGTTCCTTTCCCTGGAACTGGTAAGCCTCGCCCATCCCAAAAGCATTTGCGTCAGCTGCAGATGTGGCTGCTTTTATGGCATCGTCAAGTGATCCATATGTCCTAGTAAGGTCATAGCCTCCATAGCTTTCACGGTCGCCGACATGGTATCCCTTCTCCACCTGCAGGGTTGGCGCATTGCCCATATTTATAGTCCCGTCCGTGTGGATGTTGATGATCCTGTAGTAGACGGTCTTCTCTTTGTTTACCACTACGTAGATGTCAGGTTTAGGTTTCGCCTGGAGATATCCTGCATTCGGGTCCAGGTATATTTCGTAATTACTGTTTGTACATGCAGGGATGATTGCCAGGACCGCAAGGGATAATATTGTGATTGTCTTTTTCATTATGATTGAGTTTGGATTTATTGAGTTCCTATCATTGGGTTTGGAAAATTATTCTGGCTGATCTTTTTCTCTGCAATTTTTGCACTGAGCTTCCATGAGTGTGTTTCCTCATCGAAATACCGGTTGTGGAGTGTGATTCTTGTGATCTTTGCCGCAAGCACATTTGACAGGTATCTGTTTTTTGTCTCATAGCAGTAAGGCAGTATTTTGAAATACACTATATAGGAAATGTACTTGCTCGCCTCTTTCCCGTCCAGGCCTTTAACGATTGCCTCAGCCTGTTCTGCATCCATCGGGAAGTACATTTTATTGATGGGCAAACCGTTCAGGAAGGTCAGGAAGAAACTGCCCCAATCCCCGCCGACCTCCATATTGCTCGACAGGAAAGTCTGAAGCTGTTTCTTCTCAAAGAAGTATTCCCCGATTCTTTCTAAAGGCAGGATGCAAGCATATTCCCTGTTATAGTCAAGTGATCTCATTTCCCTCCGGATTTCTCTCTTTGCTGAATCGATCATCCTTTTCCTGTCAAACTGGTCGAGCTGTGCCAGTCCCGTGCCCGTTCCAAAATTGCTTCTATTGTCTCCTGAAAGGTACCGGCTGAAATCCTTTGTCGCATTGATGTACGCTTCTATTGAAGTTGTTTCTTTGTCCAAGTCAAGCTTATACTCCTTGCCTGTAAAGTTGTTCTTCTGGGTGGCGTTGAAGTAATAATAATAGAGCTGTTGTTTGGTGATGAGCGTTGGTCCTTGCTGGGCATTTGTCTTGAATGAGCAGGCAGCAACAAACGCCAGCAGGAATGGCTTGCTCCAGGATTGTTTTTTAAAGGTCATTTTGTATGATTTGCTGCTAAAGTAGCCAAATAATTCAAAATAGCGCAATACTGCGTTAATTTAATTGGTCAGTTCTTTATCCCTTTGATGTGTGGTAAGAAAAGCCAAATACAGGGACGAGGACGGCGTGAAGGCTTTTGGGAAAAGGCTCAGGGAGATACGGCTTGCAAAGGGTGTCTCACAGGAAGAGTTGGCTTATTCAACGGATCTTCATTTGTCGCAGGTCGGAAGGATAGAAAGGGGTGAGATCAGCACAAGCATCAGTTTTGTGTTCCTGTTTGCAAGGACGCTGGGCGTGGAGCCAAAGGATTTCTTTGAGGCTGAAAAGTAGACTCAGTAAGTCAGGATCGTTTGGCAATGATAAATATCGGAATATCATCACTTCATTCAAAAATGTCAACGTTGACAGGTAAAACCTTAGCACAAACAACAACTCCACTATTATTATAAGGAAGTGTCAACGTTGACATTTAACCGGACCGCAATTTTACCGGGAACCTTTCTACATTATTTATAAACAAGGAGGGCAGGCGGTTTTCTTTTTTTCATAGATCAGGATTCTTCCTCACACAAATATTCAGGTTCGTCTTCCTTATTATAATAGTTTCTGTAAATCCCGTCTTCGCCTTTGCGGGAAAAGGTCATCACATCAAGTTCCCAATTCCTTTCGTCCAACCAATACCATTTCCCATGCATCCTGACTGTTCCTTTGACCAAAGGCACGGGAAGCGGCAACATGAAATACGGCAGGAATTTGCTGAATGCATCTTTTACTTCGTTAAATTGGGAAACCAGGTAATCAATAAATTCTTTATCATAGTTATAGTCAGAATCACGCGTATCAATCATCCTCATTCTTTGATAAAGTTTCTTAAGCAATTTATTAACGGTGTTCTCTTCTACCATGAATATCTGGGATAGCTCGGCTACCTTTGGTTTTCTTGATTCGTAATAATCCCTCAATTTATCGCTGTACAGCTCACTGATCTCATAGAGCTTTCTCTGATATCCGGCAGGGTCTTTAGGACTTTTGGGAACATTCGCTTGGGCCGCGACATATTCAACCATCAGGTCATTCACTGATATCGCTTCGCCCGCATTATAGAGATCTTCAATGCCTCGTTCAGCACCGGTTTCTTTTCTTCTCAGTCCTTTCTCCAATGCTCTTTCATCATGATCGAGAAAACAGGAATTGACAAAGTATTCAACGATGCCATAGGCCTTTGTCACGGGGAATTTTATCCCCTCAAATATCGTGAAATGAATTACGGACTCGTCGTAATCACATGCCCGGTCCGTGCATCTCCTTGAATGTGACGTTTTGCCTTTCTTATAATTTTCATTGCCGCATTTATGGCATCGGTAACCATCCTTCCATTTATACAAGGAGAGTTGTCTCAATAATTCCTCTTCTGT
>DBTQ01000037.1 GCA_002307135.1 Bacteroidetes bacterium UBA1312 | reverse complement strand
TAACGCTAAAAAGTCTTGGTTATTTACATATTCTAATTTACTTTTATGTCGTTGTGAAGTTTATTTACAATAATTAAAAAAAAGAACTCCTCCAATGTCTAGGCGACTGCTGCATGCAACAAAGAATATTTGTTTGATATTTTCGTGGATATGGGCAATAATATTGTTTGCGCGTGTTGAATCGTTTGCACAGCAAAACCAAGCATTTCGGGTAAACAATATTGAAACTAAAATTGACACCAATAAATTGGGTTGGCTGAATGGACAAATAGGGAAGATGACAACCAATCCTGCATTGGTCATCGTCCGGTTGAGTAATGACATAGCAGGAGTACAAAAGCAAAATCTACAACAGTATGGCATTGAATTGCAGGAATACCTGGGCAGTCATACTTATAACGCCTTTTTATATCCTCATGCAAATGCTGTAGCCATAGCCAATAGCACCAACATTATAGGCTTTGCCGAATTACAACCGCGTCATAAGATTGTGCCCACCGTTCAGGAAAAAATGAAGCACGACAAACGAACGGTAATACTTGTTTCTTTTTATAATGGTATTACCAGTGCGGCCATACAGAACCTGATCCTCCAAAACGGAGCGAAAATTTTACCCAATAATTTACAAAGCAAAGGACTTTATAAGATTGATATTCCCTCTGCCCGCATCAATCAATTGGCTGCTTATTATGGACTTAAGTATATTAGCTTACCTACACAAAACATCCCGCTTGATTATGATTCGAAAGGAGCAGAGGGTGCAACGCAGCTCACTATGCCGGTAATGCTTGGCGGAAGCGGACTGACCGGGAGTGGTATAGTAATTGGTCATGGCGATAATACTTCGGGTATTTTTCATATAGACCAAACGGACCGTGTGGTTAATTTCAATCCTGCGGGTAAAACAGATCATGGTGTATTGACCAATGGTATTATTGGTGGCGATGGTATTGTGGATCCGGCAGGGCAGGGTATTGCTACCGATGCCACTTTTATAAGCCATTATTTTGATGAAATATTAGCAGAGCATAATGCTATGCACAGCGCCTACAATATGACATTGACTAACAACTCTTATGCGGCTGTGGTAGGCGATTGCAGCTATGCCGGTACTTACGACAATCTTTCACAATTGTTGGATAGTATGGCATTTGCTACTCCGGATGTGCTGGATGTTTTTGCTGCCGGTAACGATGGTCGCCTAGGTTGTAGAGGTTATGCCGCGGGTTATGCCAATGTGTGTGGTGGCTATCAGACCGCAAAAAACATATTGGCTGTAGGTGCTACTGACCGGAATTATGTAGTTGGTTTGGGCTCGTCGAGGGGCCCCATAAAAGACGGAAGGTTGAAGCCGGAAATAACAGCTGCGGGTATGGATATTTTATGTCCCGTACCGGATAATACCTATACAACTACAAGGGGTACAAGTTTGTCTTGCCCACAGGTGACAGGAGCGCTGGCATTGCTCTGTCAGCGATACAAGCAACTGCATAGCTCGGTGAATCCGAGGAGTGATTTGCTCAAAGCATTACTTATTGATGGCGCTGCTGACTTGGGCAATCCTGGTCCGGATTTTATCTATGGTTTTGGTTTTTTAGACCTCTATCGTTCATTAAGTATTTTAGAAAACAATCAGTACACCAGAAATGCAATAGCTTCTGGAGGGGCTCCCCAAACGTTCACAATAAATGTTCCGGCCAATACAGCTCAATTAAAAGTGTTGCTCTATTATCACGATCCAGTTGCCAGTGCCGCTTCCTCTACTCAATTGGTTAATGATCTTGATCTTACTGTAAGTGAGCCAAGTGGAGGTAAAGTACATAAACCATTAATATTGGATCCTTCAATAAGTGGCGTGTCTAGTAATGCAACAGAAGGCGTGGATCACCTCAATAATGCAGAGCAGGTGACTATTAATAATCCGATTGCAGGTGCCTACACAATAAGCATCACCGACTACAGCATTCCATTGGGTCCACAAGATTATGTTGTTACTTATGATTTTATACCTAATGGTACTCATTTGTTGTATCCTATTGCCAATGCCGCATCTGCTGCAAATACAGATATGTATATTAGTTGGGATGCCTCACCCGATTCTGTAAATACCTTTAATCTTGAATACACTATTGATGGTGGATTCAATTGGAATCCTATCGTAAGTAGTTTAGCCCCCGGTACACGTTCTTACAAATGGTCTGTACCTACGATTAATTCTAATCAATGCAAAGTCAGATTGACTAGAGCCGGAGTGCCGGAGACAAGTGGTTCATTTATAATAAATACACCACCTGCGGTAACTTTGGCTGCTGACCAATGCCCCGGATCGATTTCGATTAATTGGTCTAGTGTACCCGGTGTAACTAACTATTATTTATTGTTGAAAAAAGGGGCGCATTTTCAAAAGGTAGATTCTGTTTATTCGGGTTTGTTGAATTATACTTATTCAGGTTTAGATGTCAATACGACCTATTGGGTAGCTGTACAACCAGGATTTGCAACTATTAGTGGCTATAGGAGCAAGGGTGTTTCCGCTCTCCCAAACAATGGTACGTGCGCTGGTGTAGTGCATGGAGACATAGGCATTGACTCATTGATAGCACCACAAAGTGGCCGTAGGTACACTAGTTCGGCACTAGGGGCGCTAACTCCTATAAAAGTGAAGGTGCACAATTTTGACAATATACCAGTTGCCGATTACTCTGTTGCCTATAAAATAAATAGCGGGGCTTGGGTGAATATACCCTCGCTCAGTATTGCAGCTAATACTTCTATACAGCCAATAATAGATTATGTCGATTTGAGTGATACAATCAATTATAAAATCACAATTGTAGTACATAATAATGATCGTTCAGATCAAGTCAGTGCAAATGATACGATTGTCAGGGTAATAAAACACTTGTCTAACAATCCAATCAATCTTGCCGTAGCATTGAATAATGATTTTGAAACATTACCCAATTTTGCCCTAATGCACGATTCAATAGGTTTGAGCAGTGATGGTTATTGGGATTATACGAATAATACGGATACCGGCAGATTGCGAAGTACTATTCCTGGTAGTAAGAATGTAACCTCAAGTCGATCTATAAGTTTGGATGTTAACAGACCTGTAAATACGAATATCAATTTCTTTACAGGAACATTTAACCTCAGTAAATATGACACCGCTACAGATGAGGTTCGTTTTGATTTCGATTATGAAATGAGAGGAATGCCTGTATTGAAGGATAGTAATAAAGTTTGGATTCGTGGCTCGGATGTTGATAACTGGATACCCGTATTTGTTTACAGTAATGTCATAGATACAACCCATTTATTGAATTCCGGAACTTTGTCTATTAAGGATATGCTTTCAGCTAAAGGACAAAATTATTCATCCAGTACACAGATCCGTTTTGGACAAAATGATTCGACACTCATAGCAGATGATAGCTACGGAGGGGGGGTGACTATTGATAATGTACATATTTATAAGGTTAGTAAGGATATAGCCTTAACAGATATTATAGCTCCGGCATTGGACAATTGCGATATTAGCAGTTCGTCGGTAATTATTAAAATTAAAAATGGTACTATAAATGCGGTGTCTGGTATTACTGCCAGCTATAAACTGGATAGTAATCCTATAGTTTCAGAATCGATAATGGGCACTTTAAATGCTAAGGACAGTCTTAACTATCATTTTATTACAGGGTTATCTGGTTTGAGCCTGGGTAATCATAAACTCAATGTTTGGATACATACATCCGGCGATGATTATAGATTGAATGATACCATTGCTAATTATATATTTAATATCTCTTCATTGGTTGATGCGTTCCCTTATCTTGAAAATTTTGAGACGAGTGATGGAAATTGGTATGTAAGGGGCATTAATAGTAGCTGGGCTTATGGCACACCTACATCTGTCAAAATTAACAAAGCTGCAAGTGGCACCAACGTTTGGAAAACTAATTTGAACGGCAATTATAATAATTCTGAAAAATCTTATTTGTACTCACCTTGTATTAATACAGCAGTTTTGGCATCTCCGATGATAAGCTTCAGTATAGCGTTTGATATTGAACATTGTGATGGTAGTAATTGTGATGGTGCCTATTTGGAATTTTCCGTCGATAATGAGAAAACATGGACTAAATTAGGATTCACAGGAAGTGGTACAAATTGGTACAATGATAATTTCAATCAGGTATGGAACGGTTTAGATAATACCAGGTGGCATGTTGCGTCCTATCTTTTACCTAAATCAACTCAGCTTAAACTTCGGCTGGCTTTTGTATCTGATGCGGGTAGCAATCATGAAGGTATTGCTCTGGATGATATACATATTTTTGATCACCGGAATATGATTTATGAATTTGCAGATCATAACCCCGTTTCGGATACACAAAATATTAATGGAGGAGTCTCATGGGTTGACTTTATGCAAACCTCGAAAATATTTACAGCACTACTACCTCAAAATTTGGGAAATGTAGTTAGTACTGTATATACACACAGCAATATTGTGGATGATTTGGGTAGGCAGTATATTATGCCCAGAAATTTTGTATGGCATACAGATATACAGCCGCCATCAGATATGCTGCTTAGGTTGTTCATTACAGATAATGAAGTAAATATGGTATTGAATGATACGACTTGCAATACCTGCTCGAAACCGGAAGACATTTACCGTACTGGTATTACTAAATACAAAGATGCCAACCAATCCTATGAAGATAGTTTGCTGAGTAATAACAAGAGCGGTCAGTATAGCTATTATCCTTACACTAATGTTAAATGGGTGCCTTATGATAAAGGCTACTATGCCGAATTTGCAAGCAATTCAACTGGCGAATTTTGGTTGAATGATGGAAGCTTTTCACAAGCACTTCCTGTCAATTCTGAGCTTGTATTATTTAATGCGCAACGATTGCATGAGACACAGGCTTCGCTCACGTGGTCGTCTGTGATAGACTCCGTAATGTCAACATACCTTATTCAACGTTCTTTTGATAGTGTCAATTTTACAGATGTAAAAATGGTGGGTTCTCTTAAAAAAGTAACATTCAATTATTCTGAAATTGACGATACTACAGTTGTATTTGGCACAAAGACCTATTATCGATTGTTGTGTACTACCGCAAAAGGTAAAATATTTTACTCCTTGGTTCGGTCTGTTGAATGGACTAAAAATAATCAGTTGAACCATATTTATCCTAATCCTAATAGTGATGGAAATGTAAACATAAACTGGACTGCTACACCCGGCACTGTTGCTTATGTACAGCTAACAGATATAACTGGTCGTAGCCTGTTTCAAACGCAACTTATATCCACCGCTTGGGATAATATAAATACATTGAAATTAGGTGCATTGTCAAAAGGCGTTTACTTTTTAAAAATGAATATTGCCGAAAATAAGTTTGTTGAAAAAGTGGAGTTTAAATAAAACGAATCGGATCCGGTAGTGATACGGCTCATCTAGAAACTTTTGACTATTTTCGCGACTTAAACGCCTAAGAATTTTATGACAAATCTTATCGATTTTTTAAAAGAGCTGATGAATGCAGATAAATTGGCTGCATTAGTAACTGCTTATGGAGGACTGTATCTTGTTGCTCTGATTATTTTTGCCGAAACAGGTTTGTTTGTTGGATTCTTTTTACCAGGCGATTCGCTTTTATTTGTTACAGGGTTAATGATTGCTAATTCACATGCCCCATTTGACAATAATTTTTTAAACCTCATATACTGGATTACAATTATTTCGCTTGCAGGTGTTATTGGGAATATGGTAGGGTATTGGTTCGGGAAAAAGGCGGGACCATTGATTTACGAGCGAAAAGACACTTGGTTGTTTAAGAAAAAACATATTAGGGACGCACACGATTTTTATGATAAGAAGGGTGGTGTGGCTATTATTCTTGCTCGGTTTTTGCCTATTGTACGCACTTTTGCGCCAATAGTTGCAGGAGTTGTAGATATGGACCGCAAGAAATTCTTCTCTTTTAATTTGATAGGTAGTTTTCTTTGGGTAACGAGTATGACGTTGTCGGGCTACTTCCTAGGTACTAACATCTGGGTAAAGCATAATTTTGAAAAAATAGTTATTGGTCTAATTATCGTAACAACAGGGCCTGTATTATTCAAAATGTTTTTCGGAAAAAAGAAGCCAGAAGCTCAATTATAATTCCGTTTCTTAAAACCATATTGACTTCACATGAAGCAAATCGTTCAACACCTTAATAATGGAGCAACACTACTGGAAGAAATTCCGGCACCAATACTTAAGGATGGACACTTGCTGATCCAAACTGCATGTAGCTTAGTTTCGTCAGGCACCGAACGAATGTTGGTGTCCTTTGGTAAAGCTAATTGGGTTCAAAAAGCCATACAACAACCTGATCGTGTAAAGTTGGTGCTGGATAAATTGAAAACAGATGGATGGAAACCAACGGTCAATGCCGTTTTTAATAAAATCAATAAACCGATACCACTTGGCTATAGCAATGCCGGTACTGTAATAGCTATAGGTAAAGGTGTGAGCGGATTTAAAATTGGCGACAGGGTAGCTTCAAATGGACCTCATGCAGAAGTGGTGGTAGTACCCCAAAAACTTGTTGCTAAAATACCGGACAATGTGACGGATGAAGAAGCTTCATTTACAGTTGTAGCAGCTATTGCATTACAAGGAATAAGGCTTGTTAATCCTACTTTTGGTGAAACGATAGTGGTCATTGGGCTTGGCTTAATTGGTCAAATAACCACTCAGCTATTACAGGCAAATGGTTGCAAAGTAATAGGTATAGATACAGACCCATCTAAATGTAAACTGGCAGAACAATTTGGTGTCAAAAGTATTTGCTCGCAACAGGAACAGAATAGTTCAATACTTATTCGGGATCTTACCAACAATATTGGAGCGGATGCCGTTATCATTACTGCATCTTCAAAAAGCAATGATGTCATTGCTCAGGCGGCACAAATGAGTCGTAAGCGTGGTCGTATAGTATTAGTGGGTGTAGTAGGTTTGGATATCAACAGATCTGATTTTTATGAAAAAGAGTTGAGCTTTCAAGTGAGCTGTTCGTATGGTCCGGGTAGGTATGATTACGATTATGAACAAAAGGCTCAGGATTATCCAATTGGTTTTGTTCGTTGGACAGAACAGCGAAATTTTGAAGCGGTATTACAAGCGATTGCTTGTGGACAATTAAACGTACAACAACTAATAGCGCAGCAATTACCTATTGCTGAATACCAAAAAGTATATGAACATATTGCTCGGCATGAAGCAATAGCAACCATCTTTAAGTATGATCTGAAAAAGATCCACACACATTCAATTACTGTTGCGGTAAAAAAATCGGTACCTACAAACGGAACTATCGCTATGATTGGCGCCGGAAATTTTGCAAGTAATATTATTGTTCCCACATTGCAAAAGTGTCGTGCAAATATTAAAACAATAGTAAGTGAGCATGGATTGACTGCAACTCATTTGGCCAAAAAATATGGCATATCAAATGTTACGACAGACGTGCGGCAAGTTTTTTCAGATCATGAAATAAGTACTGTTATTATTGCTACTCGACACAATACTCATGCGCAACTCTGCATAGACGCATTAAATGCAGGTAAACATGTATTTGTGGAAAAACCGCTTGCATTAAGCATCTCGGAGCTTGATGCAATCAGTGTTGCTTATCGCAAATCCAAGAGCATATTGATGGTTGGGTTCAATAGACGCTTTGCCCCATTTGCTTTAAAGATGAAAGAATTGCTTGGGGCATCAAATGCAGCGATGAATATTGTTGTAAATGTCAATGCAGGGATATTGCCGGACAATCACTGGTTGGGTGATAAGGCTACGAGTGGCGGTCGGATTATTGGAGAAGTTTGTCATTTTATAGACTTTTGCTCCTATCTGACTGCGTCAGATGTTGAAGCGGTATGTACAAATAGCATGGGTAATAGTGAAGAAAACGTAAGTATTTTATTGCGCTATGCTAATGGTACAAATGCAGTGATCAATTATTTTGCTAATGGCAGCAAAGCCTATGATAAGGAACGTATAGAAGTATATCAGCAAGAGAAAACACTCGTGTTAGAAAACTGGAAAAAACTTACCGGGTTTGGATTCAAAGGATTCTCTTCCGTTACCGGAGCTCAGGATAAAGGACACTATAACCAGTTCAAACTATTTTATGAATCTATCAAAAATGGAGTCGCAGTATCGATATCATTTGATTCCATTATGAATACAAGTAAAGCTGCAATTGCAGCCGCACAAAGCATGCAGGAAAACGCTTGGACACCTGTTCAATAATACCACCATAATTAACTTTTTAATACCTCAAAATGCACCATTGGCTAATTTATTTATTACCATTTACTGCAGCATTGATTGGCTGGTTGGCCAATTGGGTTGCTATTAAAATATTGTTCCATCCCAGAGAACCTAAACGTTTTTTAGGGATCACCATTCAAGGGATCTTTCCTAAGAAGCAAAAACAATTTGCAATAAAGTTGGGTTCATTGCTTGCAAAAGAATTGTTTCATTTTGATGAAATTGCTCGTCAAATAAAAGATCCTCAACAGCTGGAAAATATAAAGCCATTTATCGCTGATCATATCGACCATTTTTTGCAGCACAAACTGAAAGAGAAAATGCCTGTTATCTCCATGTTTGTAGGTACAGGTACATTAGATAAAATAAAAGAAGGTTTACTCGAAGAAATCGATATTATGTTGCCGGAACTGCTCGGTAAATATGTTGAGAACCTTACTGCTAATATTGATATAGAAAATATGTTAGCCAATAAATTGGAACGGTATTCTTCCGACAAATTAGAAACTATTTTAGCTGCTGTGATGGGTAACGAATTTCGTTTTGTTGGATTAATAGGCGCAGGCTTAGGTTTTTTGATTGGTTTAATTCAGCTTGTTATTGCCTTGATTTAATCGGTTTTAATATACAGGTCATTAAAAACGGTGAAAAATTAATATTCACACAACATCTGTCTAATAAGTTTGCGGCATTGAGTAGCTAACTAATAAATCTACATGCCGGAAATTATCAATTGTGCTGCTTATTCGGATGGATGCAGCACAGGTTCTATTGAGCTTAAAGATATAAACAACGTATTACAGGAAGCTAATCAATTTGTATGGATAGGCCTTTATGAACCGTCTGAAGAGGTGCTCAATAGAGTTCAACAAGAATTTGGTTTGCACGACTTAGCAATTGAAGATGCAAATACAGCTCACCAACGTCCGAAAATTGAATTATATGGCGACTCTTTATTTGTTGTGCTCCGTACTGCGCAAATGAATGAACAGCACCATGCTGAATTTGGAGAAACACATTTATTTGTGGGTGCCAATTATATCGTTGCTATTCGTCATGGATCCTCCGTGTCTTATGTCGATGTAAGAGCTCAATGTGAACAAAATCCACAATTATTGAAGAAAGGTCCAGGTTTTGTACTGTATGCAATTATGGATTTTATTTTGGATAAATACTATCCGGTAGTTCAGGATATGGAAGCTGAGCTGGAAAATATTGAAGACAAAATATTTAATGATAAACCTAGCCGAGCTACTACAGAACAGATATATTTATTGAAACGTGAGCTATTGGAAGTAAAGCGGGCAGTTTCCCCATTAATTGATATTTGCAATCGCTTGATGCGATTTGATCTTAAGGTAATAGCAGAAGATACACGACCTTATTTTAGAGATGTATATGATAATGTGATTCGTGTGAATGAAATAGTTGACAATACAAGAGAATTGCTCAATACGGCGCTCGAAGCCAATTTCTCCTTAATCTCTATTTCACAAAGCGAAGTGTCAAAGAAGTTTGCCGGTTGGGCAGCTATTTTTGCGGTGCCAACAATGGTGGCAGGTTTCTATGGGATGAACTTTCGCTCAATACCCCAAATGGATCAACCGCTTGGTTTTTACGAGGTATTGCTGGCCACTTTAGCCAGCTGTTTTTTGCTATATGCAATATTCAAAAGAACGGGCTGGTTGTAGCCATTTTTAATGTTAAGTATTGTGGCGTGTAATTGTAAAATAATAGGTTGGGATCAGTGTGAAAATATCCCCCAAAAAATACCCTTCAATAAGTGGAATTCCACACAATATTCTATGTACTTTTACGCTCATGGAACCAATCATTTCTATTCGCAAACTCTGCAAACAATACGGTGAAAAAACTGTACTGGATAATATATCATTGGATATTTATCCAGGTCAAATTATTGGCTATATAGGCCCTAATGGGGCTGGGAAATCTACTACCGTAAAGGTGCTGACAGGTGTGATTACTGATTACACAGGTACAGTTCTCGTCAATGGAAAAGACATAAAGGAAGATATTCTTGCACTCAAACAAATGATTGGCTATGTGCCGGAAGTAGCTGAATTGTACGATCTGCTTACACCTAATGAATACTTGCATTTTGTAGGTGCATTATACAATATGCCTGATAATATTATTGCAGAACGTTCTTCACGCATTTTGTCGTCTTTTGGTTTGCTCGATAACCTGAATCAACGTATGGATGGCTTCTCAAAAGGGATGAGACAAAAAGTGCTTTTGACGGCAGGCATACTTCATAATCCGGCTATTGTTATTCTTGACGAACCAATGTCGGGGCTTGATGCCAATGCGGTAATAGTGGTAAAAGAATTAATGCAAGTATTGAAAAACGAGGGCAAAACGATTTTCTATTGCTCGCACATGATGGACGTGGTCGAAAAGGTTTCTGATAGAATTGTACTTATTGACAAAGGGCAAATTATTGCCAATGATACTATAGAAGCATTAAGAGAAGGTAGTAGCGACTCACTTGAAAAAATATTTGCACAGATGACCACTACAGAAAACCTTAATCAAACAGCTGGAAATATAGCCTCAGCATTAAATGATCAAGCCGATAAGATAGCGCTATAAACCAACTAAATATGAACAAATTTTTTCTTTTCCTTATTATGTTGCCCAAAGGACTGTGGCGTGCATTAGGTGCTGATATTCCACAACTCAAGGCAATATTAAAAGTCCGTTTAATGCTGGACGATAGAAAACCACTCAGTTTTGGTCGTCAGCAAACAAAAAAGAAACCCGCCCGATTTATGTCCGCTTTAAGTGTTTTCCTTTCGGCCGTAATTGGAATGATGTATATTATACCACTCGCAGCACTTGACGATAGAATCATGGGACTGTGGCTTTATTTTACCACATTTTTATTAATGCTTAGCTTTTTGTTGGTTACCGATTTTTCTACGGTATTGTTTGATACAAGAGATAAATCAATACTATTGCCGCGGCCTATCAATGAGCGGACATTGCTCCTGTCTAAGTTGCTGCACATGTTTATCTACCTGTTTCGCATCGTCTTTCCGATGTCTCTGGCAGGTTGGGTATTTGTCGCTATAGAGAATGGACTCGTTGCAGCTATATGGTTTCCATTTATCGTATTTATGCTTACCTTGGTTGCACTGTTTTTAGTCAATGGATGTTACTTGCTCATACTTAATTTGGCTAAACCTGAACGGTTTAAGGATATTATCAATTATTTTCAAATTGGGTTTTCTGTATTGTTTTTTGCCATTGTTTATTTAATGCCCCGAGCCGCGGATAGTACAGGTTTTAAAATACTACAACACCAAAATTATCGTTGGGCTGCGTTTACCCCTACTTATTGGTTGGCAGCATCCTGGACATGGGTAGAGCCCGACAAGGTTTTATCTTATACCAAATGGCTCAGTATTTTAGCTATTGCAGGTCCGTTATTATTGATCTGGCTTACTGTGAGATTTCTTTCTCCAAGCTTTGCTAAAAAAATAGGAGGTATCGATGTGGTAGATGCCCCAGTTCAAAAAGCAATAGGTGGTGCTTCAGGTCGAAAAACTGCTAGTAAATTATACTTAAAACTCGCTAATCTGCTGAACAAAAATCCGTTGAGTAAAGCTGGATTTAGTATCGCATGGTTGCAAACCGGTCGAAGCAGAAATTTTAAAATGAGGGTGTATCCATCTTTTGCATTTGTACCAGTTTATTTCTTTTATCTGGTAACACAAAACAAAGCCCCGCTTACTGAAATATGGCATACTTTGCCGGAAACGCACAATAATATATTGTTACTTTACATGAGCGCATTCATCGTTATGAACCTGATGTCCATGTTGGTGTTTTCCGATCAATACAAGGCTTCATGGCTTTATTATTCGGCGCCTATTGAACGTCCGGGTTCTGTTATGGATGGCGCTTTTAAGGCGATTTGGGTGAAGTATTATCTGCCCATATTTACAGTTATCAGTTGCTTTGTGGTTGCCATTTGGGGAACAAAATCCTTGTTGGATATAGCCTTGGCATTGGTTAATATTACACTTTTTGCAGCTTGTGTAATGCGCATCGCCTACCGCCGACTCCCATTTTCTTCAGTAGAGCAAATGAATGAAAAGGGTAGTCGCTTTTTCAAAACACTATTTATTATGATTATTCCGTCATCACTAGGTTTTGGGCATTATTTCGTCGATCTGGTGCCTTGGCTCTGGTGGCTCAAGATTGTTTTTATTGGTCTTTCAGCAATGTTGCTTTGGCTGGTATGGGATAGTTATAAAAATACAACTTGGGATGAGCTAAAGAAAATGGATTTATAGTTTTCTGAGATAGGCCATTGGTAATCGTATGTAAATAATTAGAATAATTATTGCGGCAGGATATTCAAAGACGAATAATCTGCCGCAATACTATATCGTAGTATAGTTATAGGGATAATGCTGATTAATATTTAAATCGCTCGAAGGATTTTTGTTCTAAATAAGCTCTATGGTCGGGATGTGCAATATTAATCAATGCTTTTGCACGTTGCTCCATATTCATGCCGAACAAATTAACAGCACCATATTCGGTAACTACCCAATGGATATGCCCACGAGTTGTAACCACTCCTGCCCCTTCTTTGAGATAGGGCACAATACGTGAGACGCCCTTTGTTGTAATAGAAGGAATGGCTATTATAGGTTTGCCACCTTCAGATAATGCAGCGCCACGAATAAAATCTAATTGACCTCCAATACCCGAATACTGGTAAGTGCCAATAGAATCAGAACATACTTGACCTGTGAGATCAATTTCAATTGCGCTATTTATTGCAGTAACTTTTGGGTTTTGACTAAGTATCCTAGGGTCGTTTACGAAACTAATATCCATTGCTTTGATAATAGGATTGTCATGGGCGAAATCATATAATTTTCGTGTGCCTAATAAAAAAGATGTGACACAATACCCATTGACTATTTTCTTTTGGCTATTATTAATTGTCCCATTTTCTATTAAAGGAATTGCTCCGTCAGAAAACATTTCTGTATGTATCCCTAGGTTTTTATGATTCGTTAGATTTTTTAGTACAGAATCTGGTATTCTACCTATTCCTAATTGCAGCGTTGCACCATCCTCTACCAATGCAGCAACCCTTTTTCCTATTTGTTCATTAATGCTATTCGTGTCATTAGCATAGCTTACTTCTGGCAGCGGTTCATCAACCCATACGGCAGCATCAAATTGGTTAAATGGAAGAAATGCATCTCCATGTACACGTGGCATATTAGGGTTTACCTGTGCAATTATTTTTTTTGCAACACTTACTGCGGAGCGGGCAATATCCACTGACGTTCCTAAAGAACAATAGCCATGCTGATCTGGTGGAGATACTTGTATTATAGCTACATCTATTGGTAAAATGTTGCGTGTAAATAATAATGGAATTTCGCTCAAGAAAACGGGAATATAGTCGCCCATTGCACTGTTTACTGCTATTCGATTACTTTCAGAAACGAATAAAGAATTCATGTAGAAATGTCCGGATAAATCTGGACTATTTAAGTCAACTCCATAAAGTGTTATTGCCATCAATTCCACATTTTGAAATTGATCTTTTTGCGCTAACAATTGATTAATCAAATGAATCGGTGTCGCCGCACTTCCATGTAAAAATATACGTTGATTAGACTGTATTAACTGTAGGGCATTTTCCGCACTCGTATAATTATATATGCTGTTCATTTTTTTTCTGCACCTTTCGTGCGATGGCAAAAGTAAATCATTGACTGAGAATAATTACAACGTAGCCCCTTAGCTTTTTATTAATATTTCGGCTATAAGGTTCATTTCGATTCAATGCTCCTCTTAATGAATATCGATGCCGTGTGTATTCATTCATGCAAAAAATTAACCGGAATTTCTAGGGCCAGAACGGCCACTTCTTCTACGATAGAATTCTACGGAATGTTTTACGAAGTTGTAATATTCATATAGATTCATGCTGCGGAGTTGCTCATACGTTGGGCGATAACGGCGCATATACACATTAAGGCTATCTCCTTTTAAGCCAGTGAGGCTAGTGATAAGGCTTGGGCTAAATGTGTAGTCAATAAATTTTTCTTTCTCATAGGTGGCATAGCTTTCCTGAAAGGCCCATTTTTCACGGTTCTTTTTGCTCATGGCACTGAAAGGGCTTTCTATTTTTTCTAAGCCCGACATCTTCGGAAAGTTGAGTGCTACTTTATACAGCTCATGATCATTGATGCTGTCTTTTTGAAATTGTGTCAATTGGCTTGAAGCATAAATGTCTGTGTTCAGCTCTACAAGTTGCTCCATGTATATTTTGAAATAGCTGGGCATATATCCT
Source organism: Bacteroidetes bacterium UBA1312 (assembly GCA_002307135.1). Lineage (GTDB taxonomy): Bacteria > Bacteroidota > Bacteroidia > Chitinophagales > Chitinophagaceae > Rurimicrobium. Next base: position 44,372 of record DBTQ01000037.1, on the reverse strand, counting down.
CGTGGCAATCGGAAACGAGTTGTTTTATATCCGGCTTTTCTCATTTCTATGAGTTGACCTTTATTGGCCTGTATGGCAAACTTCCCTATGCTATCACAAAAAACAATTACATTACTATGTACATTACTGATTTGTACATTTTGCAATGGTGTTTGACCATCTCTATCGGCTACCACGCCAGTAATCTGTTGAGCAGCAGATAAGTGCCAACCAAAAAAGAGCAAAAATGCAATTGTCAAATATTTGTCCATATTCGCGATAAAGATACATGCAAGTTGTATAGGCTGTTGGTGTACGTTTGTTAAAAATATTAAATCTTCGGGGCAATACAAAGTCATATTCCCTCATTCAAAATTGTATCTTTGCATCCCATGTATCATCTTATACGTAAAATATTATTCCGTCGGGATCCTGAAGAAGTGCATTACTGGGCAATGTCAAAGTTGCAATTCGCATACAGAAACACAGTTTTGCGAACGTGGATGCGCAAAAAATTTAATTATCAAAATGCTTCTTTGGAACGCAATCTTTGGGGTATTCGTTTTCCTAATCCCGTAGGGTTAGCAGCAGGATTTGATAAAGACGCACGTTGGATTGATGAATTGTCTTGCCTTGGTTTTGGTTTTGTAGAGATAGGAACAGTAACACCACTCGCTCAACCGGGCAATCCGAAGCCTCGTTTGTTTCGGTTGCCTGCCGACAAAGCTGTGATTAATCGTATGGGCTTCAACAACGAAGGTGCTGCAGCTGCAGCTGAACGGCTTCGTAAGCCTCGTGCGAAAATTATTGTTGGGGGTAATATTGGTAAAAATAAGGATACACCTAACGAGCTTGCAATCGATGATTATGAAAAAGCGTTTAAAGCATTGTACGATGTAGTCGATTATTTTGTAGTAAATGTAAGTAGTCCCAATACTCCGGGGCTTCGGGCTTTGCAAGACAAAGAGCCATTGACAAAAATCCTTACTCGTTTACAAGTGCTCAATACTCAATTAGGGAAAAATAGACCAATTTTACTGAAAATAGCGCCGGATCTTACGAATGAACAGTTAGACGATATCGTTGAGTTAGTAACAGATACGAATATACAAGGAGTGGTGGCTACAAATACAACTATTGAACGAGGAGGATTGGTTACAGAAGAAAGTGCAATAACAGATATTGGAGCAGGAGGTCTTAGTGGAAAGCCATTGACAAAACGTGCAACAGATGTAGTCCGTTATATTCATGAAAATAGTGGAGGCAAAATTAAAATTATCGCAGCTGGCGGTATTTTTACGGCACAAGATGCTCAAGAAAAATTAGATGCAGGAGCTTCATTAGTACAAGTATATACTGGTTTTATATATGAAGGTCCTGCGATAGCAAGCAATATCTGTAAAGGATTGTCGAAATAACATATAAATAAAACGTTTAACTAGAATTCCTGTTGTTAGTAATAAAATGCGTATAGACATTATTTCCGTTGTTCCCGATTTGTTGGCAAGTCCTTTCGAACATTCTATCATGAAGCGCGCGCAACAGCGTGGACTATTGGAGGTACATGTGCATAATTTGAGAGACTTTACACCGTACAAGCATGGCCAGGTCGATGATTATCCGTTCGGCGGAGGTGCAGGTATGGTCATGATGCCAGAACCTTTAGCATTGGCTATTGAGCATTTGCAGCAAGAACGTAAGTACGACGAGGTCATATTTATGACTCCGGATGGAATATGTTTGGAGCAAAAAATTGCCAACAACTTATCCCTTAAAGAGAATTTGATCATTATCTGCGGGCATTATAAAGGTATTGATCAGCGTATTCGGGAGCATTTTATTACTTTGGAAATATCCATCGGGGATTATGTGTTGAGTGGGGGAGAATTGGCAGCCGCTGTAGTTGTGGATGCTATTGGACGATTGATCCCAGGAGTTTTAAACGACGAAACTTCGGCATTATCTGATTCTTTTCAAGATGATATGCTTGCCCCGCCTGTTTATACACGTCCTGCCGATTTTAGAGGTTGGAAAATACCTGAAATATTGGTGTGTGGAGATCCTAAAAAGGTTGATGCCTGGCGTTATGAGGAAGCATTGAAGAGAACACAAGAGCGCAGGCCCAATTTGCTTGGAGCTCATGAAGATTAAGTATTTAGTAATTAATACGGAACAATCTGCGTATTATTTAAAAAATAATTTTGGTAGATGAAATAAATATTTTACTTTTGCCAACCCAAAAATAACGTAACAATGGAAGCTTCAGTATTTGTACACGAGCAACTTTCTTCAAAAAAAGAATTTCCCGCATTTAAAGCAGGTGATAATATTACCGTAAACTATAAAATTATAGAAGGTGCAAAAGAACGTATCCAATCGTTCAAAGGTGATGTGATCAAACGTCAAGGAACTGCATTCACACAAACTTTTACTGTTCGTAAAATATCTGACAGTATTGGTGTTGAACGTATTTTTCCATTGTTTTCACCAAACATTGATTCAATAGTACTCAACAAGGCAGGACGTGTTCGTCGTGCTAAATTGTACTACCAACGCGAACGCAGCGGTAAAAGTGCACGTATTAAAGAAAAGAAAAGAGTGGTTCAATCTACTAAATAGTAGTTTTAAATTTTGTGTGTGTAAAAGCTGTAAGACATTGTCTTGCAGCTTTTACTGTTTTTAGGCTATTTGTGTAGTTTGACCGTTTATAGTTTTTAGTTTAAAAAGCTTGCTTAATTGGACTCGCTGAGCTAATTTGTGCTAGCGTTAAATTTAACAATAAAAAAATAGGCTATGAAATCTCGATCTATACTCTTTACAGGTGCATGGTTATTTGCTTCAATATTTGCAAATAATGCAATGGCGCAAATATCTACTGAACATCTTTCTTCGTTTGTTCGGATAATAAATGATGGTGCAACAAAAGTTATAGATCAGTCTAAATTGACTTTTGAACAAAAAGCACATGTAAATGTATTGAATTTGAATGCATTGAAAAGTACAGCTAAAAGTACTTCTTATACTGCTTCTCGCTTATTATCTGCATCATATTACAATAATGATGGCGTTAATTTTTTTCTGAAGGATACATCTCAATTTTTGTATGCGGCAGGTAGAGGTGGGGATTTAATGAGTCCGATGAAATTTGATCAATCTAATACTTGGACGTACGATCCAATCACATCAAACCTAATTAATACCAATAAGGTGTTACAGGTCTTTGATGTTAATAATAGAATCCTTTCCATTACCAAGCAAATATGGAATGCAACAGCATGGCTTAATAGCAATAGGGTTGGCTATCTGTATGATGTGCTGGGCAATATGCTGACTGCCTACACGCAAACTTGGAATGTGAGTACGAATACTTGGGATAATTCGTATAAATATGAGTATGTCTATGATGCAAGCAATAACTTGACTTCATACACTTATCAGACTTGGAATCTGAGTACGAGTACATGGTCTTATAACTCAAAATATATTTACACTTTTGATGCAGCTAAAAATATACTCAGTTTTAATTATCAAACCTGGGATATAGGAAGTAGTACATGGTTGGATAATTATAAAGATAACTATACTTATAACTCTACAGGTAAACGCATTTCTTTACTTAGTCAAAACTGGAACTCAGCAACGAGTACTTGGGTCAATGCAAACAAAGTATCTTATCAATATGATATGAGTAATAATTTAATTGTTGAAGCTTATCAAAACTGGAATACAGCAACAACATCATGGCTTAATACCAACAAATACCTCAATTCTTACAATGCATCAAACATAATGACAGCACAAGTGTTTCAAAATTGGTCTGTATCTACAGCTGCTTGGTTAAATGCAAATAAACAATCTTACATGTATGATACTTCTGCTAACCTATCATCAACAACAATGCAATTGTGGGATAATGCCGCCTTGTCATGGGTCAATAATAACAGGATTGTATATTGGTACGATGGAAAGAAAAATAATACGGTAAGCATTAATGAATCATGGAATACAACTAAAATTAAGTGGGATTCTACCTATCGCAGTCAATCGTCTTACAATATGTACAATCAAAAAACGAAAGAAATAACAGATAGTTGGAATGCTGGTGGCTTTTGGGAATTCTCAATATATGACGGACAAAATAATTATTATTACGAGGATTTTACTACAGCTATCAAAGATGTCGCTAATGCTGGTGGAACGGTTCAATTATACCCGGTTCCGGCTAATGATGATTTGAATATAGATGTAAAATGGGATAATGCGCAGGATTTTATAGTGGCCGTTTATGACGTTCAGGGTCGTGTATGGCAAAGCTGGAATCATGTTGCGGTTAGTCAATATAAAGAAACGATTTCAGTGAAAGATTTGGCTCCTGGCAATTATTTTATTTTGTTCAAAGGCAATAAAGACGGACATTTAGTACAACCAATTACGGTTTTACATTAATGTAAGGTTAATGTAAACAAAGATCATTTCAAATAGTGAAATAGATTTTACTTTTGTAGGTGATAAAATTTGCCTATTTTCGATTGCCTATAATTCTGGTTCCCCACAATATTTTATAAATCCATTTTGCATGAAAAAAAATCTCTTACTATTTTTATTCTTGGTTATAAGCGTCACAAATATTACAGCTCAAACTACTACTAAATCTAGACTTGTTGGCGCTTCTTATTATGGATATAATCCTTCTGTTGGTAGTTTTTATATGATCGATACGAGTCGAAATGTATATTCCGGAACCAGAGGCGGTGATTTGAAAGATCCTTATTTGTCCTTTGATGGGTCGATTTCGTGGAGATATGATACAACAACAAAAGCCTTAACTCAAAATACCAATATTATCCAATCATTCGATACAAAGAACAATCGAACTGCTTATGCAGATATGGGTTGGAGTACTACAATTGGGGCATGGATATTTAATACAAATAATATTTTTACTTATGACCCAAGCAATAATTTACTCACCACAACTGTTCAAAATTGGAATGCTGGAACTGGAGTTTGGGACAACAATTTAAAATATAGCACTACTTATGACGTTAAGAATAATCCCAAAACATACACTACTGAATCCTGGGATATGGGCTCAAGTGCATGGGTTGGTACGGATAAATTTCTCTATAGCTATGATGCAGCTAATAACCGGACTATTCGTATTTATCAGAAATGGGATGCAGGAACGAGTGCATGGATAAATCAATTTCGAGATTCTAATATCTTTAGTGTAACCAACAAAATAACGTTTTACTATTATAACATTTGGGATGTAGGATCTGCATCATGGGTAAAATCGGCAATTGTGAATTATTCTTATGACGCATCGGATTATCTGACCCAAGTTCAATACCAATATTGGAGCACTACCAAATCGGCATATTATAATGTGCTTAATTACCTTTATACAAGTGATGCTTCAGGGCATCCAATTCAAGAAGTAAAACAACAATGGGATGGCACAAAATCTGCTTGGGCTAACTATATTCAATTTTTTAGAAGTTATGATGTAAAAGGCAATCTTCTTGCGGAAGAATACCAGCGTTGGGATACTACTGCTACAAAATGGAACAAGGGTTATATATTGTCGAGTACCTTCGATGCCGCTGGCGATACTTTGGTATTTATATTTTCGGTTTGGGATACTACAACGCATGTTTGGGACAGTATGGAAAGAACACGCTATACCTATAATACATACAATCAAAGGACTTCTTATACCACAGACATTACCGACAATACTGGGGGCTGGAAATATGGTGCGGCGGATGTTATACAGAATTATTATTACGAAGATTATGTACCGGCAGCTATAAATGAAGTTGCGAATAGAGGTGGTGCATTACAACTATACCCTGTACCTGCACATGATTTGCTATCTGTCAATTTGAAATGGGATAATGAGCAACCTTTTTCGTCTAGTATTTACGATATACAAGGGCGTGTTTGGCAAAGAGGTACTCATGGAGCGACATCAACGTATAGCGAACAAATTTCAGTAAAGGACTTGCCGGCAGGTAATTATTTTATTCAATTTAAAGGGTTTCAAGACGGGGTAATCGTACAGCAATTCAGCGTTGTTCATTAACTTAAATTACAATTGCTGTAAAATGCTCCCTTCGTTTGTAACCTCTAGTCTATATGGGACACCTAATGTCAGTGTAAAATTTTGCTCTTGATGGCCGCAAGGGAAATTGAAGCAAACCGGATAATTGTATTCCTTTACTTTTTCCGCAATAATTGCTTCCCAGCTTTTACCAAAAGGTCTTTCAGTATCTTGCATGTCTGTAAAACTGCCTACGAGTAGCGCTTTTAAATTATTTAATTTACCTGCGCGTTTTAAATTAAGCAACATTCGGTCAAGGTTATACAAATACTCGCCAATATCTTCGATAAAAAGAATTTTACCATCTGTATTTACTTCTGAAACAGAGCCCGTAAGATGTGCTAGCATAGCCACATTTCCTCCAGTCATAACACCTTCGGTAGTTCCAATTCTGTTGTAGTCTGATCTTGGAATTTGATGGTTTGAAGCTGTTCCCGAAAGTGCATCTCGGAGACTCAGTATGTAATCTTTATGCTCTGTTTCGGGCTTGAAGGCACCACACATGGGGCTATGCAATGTTGGAATGCCTAGCGTAGCATGTATATGATTGTGCAATACAGTGATGTCGCTAAAACCACAAATCCATTTTGGATTTTGTGCAAAATTTGTAAAATCCAATGCATCAATAATTCTGCTCAGCCCATAACCGCCACGTCCCATTAATATCGCGTCGATATTTCTATCATCCAGCATTGATTGTAAATCTTCCAAACGAGTTTGGTCGTCACCAGAAAAATAGAAATATTCTGAACCTACAGTTTTTCCAATCTTTACATTGAAGCCCCATTTTTTTAAAACTTCAATAGCATACGCAACGCGCTCTGCATCAACATATCCTGATGGGCAGGTAATGCCAATTGTTGCACCTGGAGGAAGAAATTGTGGAATCATTTATAAAATAATAAGTGGTAAAAGCAATGAAGGGTAAAACTATACGAGCTCTTGGTATTTTTCTTCAATTTCCATTAGAATATGTTCAATCTCTTGTGCATTTAAAGTGTTGACTAATCTTGTACGAAACTCTTTGACATGCGATAAGCCACGAAGATAATTGGCATAATGTCGGCGCATTTCTAATATGCCCAAACCCTCACCTTTCCATTGTATAGACCCATGCAAATGCTTACGGCAAGCATTGATTCGTTCATTAATATTGGGTGGGTCAAGTATTGCACCAGTAGCTAAATAATGTTTTATTTCTCTAAATATCCAAGGGTATCCGATTGCGGCACGGCCAATCATAATACCATCTACCCCATAGCGCTCCTTATATTCTTTTGCTTTCTGTGGGGTATCAATATCTCCATTTCCGAAAATAGGAATTTTGATACGAGGATTGTTTTTAACTTTTGCAATCAGCGTCCAGTCTGCATCCCCTTTGTAAAGTTGTGCCCGCGTACGTCCGTGTATGCTTAGTGCTTTTATGCCTACATCCTGCAAGCGTTCTGCTACTTCTTCAATGTTTTTACTATTGTCGTCCCAGCCTAATCTTGTTTTTACCGTTACAGGTAAGTTGGTATTATCTACAACTGCTTTAGTCAATTTTACCATTAGTGGTACGTCCTTCAGTACTGCAGCTCCGGCACCTTTACATACTACTTTTTTTACCGGGCATCCAAAATTAATGTCCAGTAAATCTGGATTGGTGGCATCTACAATACGTGCCGAAAGAGCCATTGCTTCTTCATCTCCACCGAATATCTGTATGCCAACTGGTTTCTCATAATCAAATATGTCCAGCTTCTGACGGCTTTTGATCGCATCACGGATAAGCCCTTCTGTAGAAATGAATTCAGTGTACATCAGATCTGCCCCATACTCTTTACACACAGCACGAAATGGGGGATCGCTGACGTCTTCCATTGGCGCTAGTAGTAAAGGGAAGTCGGGCAATTCTATGTTAGCTATTTTTACCATATTGAGGAGCAAAGGTAAATAGTTAATTGGGTTAATTATTGCCAAGCCGGAGTTTTAGGTCAATCTTATAATATCGAGATGTGCCTCCTCATTAATGTGGGGAAAATGGATGCTGAATTCGTTTAATGATAAAAACAAAATTATTTTATTCATTCGATAAATTATAGTAATAATATTTTATACTTGGCACTTTTGGTAAAAGAGTAAAGTTAAATAAAATAGTTAATTAGTCTTTGAGTATAAAAGATGCACTTGAGCCTATATTTGCGGAGTATTTCTTTATAAAAACTTACTATTATTTTGACAGAAGAGTTGATTATAACACAGACAATAAACTGGATAAAATCAGTGGTAGTTGGCTGCAATTTTTGCCCATTTGCAGCCAGAGTATTGCAAAATAAAAGTATTCATTATGCAGTAGTATCGGAAGGAAGCACTACGGAAAATTTGGAACTGGTATTGAAGGAGCTACAACGATTAGATCAGCATCCTGAAATAGAAACTTCATTCATTATCTTCCCCAATCACTTTGAACACTTTGGGTCATATTTGAATTTTTTTGGTAAAGCTGAAAAAAATCTTTCGAGAAAACATTACGACGGAGTGTATCAGATTGCTAGTTTTCACCCTGAATACTGCTTTGCCGGTGCTCAAGAAAACGACGCTGCCAATTATACTAATCGCTCTGTTTATCCGATGCTGCACTTGCTTCGTGAAGATAGCATAACAAGAGCCTTAGCAAATTATCCCAGTCCTGATAATATTCCTCAGCGAAATATAAATTATGCACAGTCGAAAGGGTTAGCTTATATGCAGCTATTGCGGGAAGCTTGTATTGGACAATAGTATTCGTTATACAATAATCTTATTGATAGAGACATTTATTTATGCCCGGCTTCTTTAACCGTTCCTCCAATACCGAATAACCTATAAGCTAGTTCAATAGCTCCGTCGTTACTGAGTTTATAGCTGAAGTGTTGCGGTGCGATGATTTCATTGCCTTGTGCATCTATTACTTTGTAGTCAATATTTTTTTTGCCTCCTTTTGTAGTAAAAGAAATATAGGTTTTTATAGAACTTTGATTACTGAAATTGATATTGCAATCTTTTAGTCTTGCTATTAATTGTATATCGCTGGCCCCAGAAGTAATCAATTGCATGTTTACCGTTAGGTTACAAAATGGAACAAGCTGAGGGTATGTTTTGTACATGCGATAAGTCCATTCATTAAGCGTATTTTGTTCTTTTTCTTTTTCGGCACATGCTGCAAAAGATTGAAAGCAGCGAGCCGCAAAGAGTTTTTCATATTCTGCGTCAGTGTTAGGGTCTTGCAATATTTCGTTGAGTATTTTTTTTGCTTCGGTATATTTCCCTTGCCCTATTTTGAGCTTCGCTATAAAAAGCTTGAAATATTTTGTTACGGGCTTGCGGTTATTTTCTTTCAGTTCTTTTTCAAAACGATTGATAAAAAAAGTGGTGCTAAAGTCTTTCATTAAATACCACACTTCATCCCAACTTACAGTGCTTTCTGTTGAAAATAATTTGTAGATAACACGGTCTCGTTCAGGATTTTGAGCAAATTGATTGATAATAAGATATTGTTGTAAAAAGCGCTCTGCAACCAATTGAGCCATATTACCTAAAATAGTAGGTTTGTACCACCAGTTCTTATTTTCGAATCGTTGCATGGCAAATCGTTGCTCGTTGTTCATTAATTTCAATAATTGAATACTGAAATCGTAATGACTCTGACCAAGGGTAGTACCAATATGTAACTCTTTAAATGACGCTGCTTTTTCTACATATTTTTCGCTTTCCTCAATTTGTCCATCATAAAGAAAAGAACGGGCTAAGGCAATATTGTACCAGCCAAATCCGGGTGTTGACCCAAAGCCTGAAATCATGTCTTGGGCAAGTTGAATGCCATCTTTAGGTTTGGCTTTATAGATGTCTAATATGCTTAAATAATATGCCCATTCTTGTAGTCGTTTATCGCCAGCATCGATGGTCGAAGCAATAGTATATTCTTTTTCTGCTTCGCGAAAATTGCCACATATAGATTTGAAATTTGCATAATTATTATGTGGTAAAACCCCACCTACGCGCATTAGGTCAAAATAATGTTCTGCAGAATCAATATTGAAAGCATAACTATATAAAATGCACTTGTAGTGATAAACACCCATTTTGTCTAGTCGCTCATATCCGGGTTGAAATATATGTGCATTGAATTTTTTATCTCGTTCTATTTTTGCTAATCCAGAGTCCAAATAACTCATCGCTAATTTTTCATTTGCATCAATTGTGTTTTTAAGGAACGAATATTTTGCACTTGTATAGAACCTATAGCGATGTGTAGTCCAGCCTAAATAATTATAGGCATCCATGTACAAGTCTCGTTGAAATTTCCATTTCAATACCCGATGCATGAGTGTCATTACTTTCTCAGGATCTTCAGTATTCGCATAACAAGTCATCAGACAATATGCCGTACGCGTATAGTCAATTTGATAGGCGTATGCAGGGAAATATAATTGAATTTCGGGGCTTCTAGTGCTTAGCTCTTTTGTGTAATCACGTTCTAATAAATACAATGCACGCTCTAATGGTACTGTTGCATTTTTGAAGCCAAGATAGTCGGCAGCATGATTAAACTTGTAAATACCTTCAAACATCCAGCCTACATAGTATGTGCTGTCAATACGCAAAAACTCTCGCGAACGAGGTAGTGCGTCTTCGCTTGATACATCTACACCAACTCTTTTCGCATTTATTTCATAACGCTGAGCTAGTTTCTGTGTGGCTTTAGATTGAGCAAAAGCGTTTACAAAACTTAATAACACAATAGTGCAACAGAGCAGTAATATAGATTTTGCTTTTTTGAAATATTGTGACATGCGTTTTAATAATTGAGACTTTTGTGTTTATTGATGCACCAATTTTAGTTTAGCCAAACGTTCTATTTCTTTGTTTATAATATTATTCAAGGCATTCAGTTTTCCCTCTTTATTACGATATATAAGTCTGTGCTCGATAACTGGATTCGCAATATTCTTTACATCATCTTCTATTACAAAACTGCGCCCTCTGACTAATGCAAATGCACGTAAACACTTGATAAAATAAATACCACTACGCGTCGAAGCCCCTAGGCTTATATCACTATGAGTTCGGGTTGATCGCACAATATTGCTAACTGCTTGAATAATTTCATCGTGAATGAATACATTATTGGCTTCCACTTGTAGCTGAAGTATGTCTTCCATACGCAACACCTGTTCTAAGTTTTCCAAATTTTTAGCGATGTCTAGATAATGGTGGTATATCTGCAATTCTGTACGCTCATCTACATAACCAAAGTATATTTTCATATAGAATCTATCAAGTTGGGCAGCAGGTAAAGGGTAAGTGCCTTCCATTTCTACCGGATTTTGTGTGGCGATAGTGAAAAATAATTGTTCTAACGGGTAGGTTATATCACCAATCGTAATTTGGTGTTCTGCCATACATTCTAACAAAGCACTTTGAACTTTCGGAGATGCTCGATTAATTTCATCTGCTAAAAGTAAATTGCAAAATAGCGGACCTTTTTTAAAAATAAAACTATTGTTGCGGTCGTCAAATATATGTGTGCCAATCAGATCCATTGGTAATAAATCAGGTGTAAATTGTACACGTTTGAAGCTTACATTTTCAGCCAAGCTATTCCCAGATATTGCTTGAGCCAGTGTGCGTGCCAATACTGTTTTACCGGTTCCTGGATTGTCTTCCATCAATATATGACCACCTGCTACTAAGCAGCTTATAACCAGTTCTATTTGTTTTCGTTTGCCACGTATCACTTTTTCTATTTGTCCAATAAGTAATTGGATGGCTTCGCTTGGGTTTGCAGCAATATCGGAAGAAACTAATTCCATCTTGATGAGATATTTGTACAAGATTAATTATTCTTAAGCGAATGCAACTGTATATTGATATAAATTTTTTATAAAAACTTATTTGACCTTTATTTTCTGTTTGCAAGAGCTATATTTGGAGATACTTTTTACAAAAAATAAGCCAATGAAAAGGATAGGAGTACTAACATCAGGAGGGGATAGTCCAGGGATGAACGCCGCAATAAGAGCCGTTTTGCGTACTGCCCTTTATCATAAAATGGAAGTGTATGGTATTAGACATGGTTACAAGGGAATGATTGAAGGTGATATTTTTAAAATGCACTCTTCTGATGTTACAAATATTATTCAGCGTGGTGGTACAATACTAAAAACCGCCAGAAGTAAAGAATTTATGACTGACGAAGGAATGGCAAAAGCGCATGAGCAACTTCAAAAACACAATATCGAAGGTTTAGTCCTTATTGGTGGTGATGGCACATTTAGGGGCGCTAATGCTTTTTTCTCAAAATACCCGATACCGGCTGTTGGGCTACCGGGTACGATTGATAAAGACCTAGTAGGTACAGATTTTACGATTGGCTTTGATACAGCTGTTAATACGGCTGTTGAGGCTATAGATAAAATACATGATACAGCAGAGGCTCATGATCGTATTTTTATTGTGGAGGTAATGGGGCGTGATGCTGGATATATTGCGCTCAATAGTGGTATTGCGTGTGGTGCAGATGATATATTAATCCCGGAGATTCGCACAGATATTAATCGAATGATTCAACATATACGAAGTGATGAACGTAGGAAAAAAAATGTCCATGTTATCGTTGTTGCAGAAGGGGATGATTTCGGAGGAGCAGTGGAGCTAAAGTCAGTATTTGACCAACAATTACCGGATCTTGAATCTCGGATTTGTGTGCTCGGGCATATTCAGCGTGGTGGAGCACCAAGTTTTGCTGATAGGGTATTGGCTAGCAGATTAGGTTATGCTGCTGTATTGGCATTGATTGAAAAGAAATATCAAATGATGGTAGGAATTGTTAATAATGAGATCAAGTACACGTCATTTTCAGAGGTTGTAAAACAAAATGCTTCAATTCCTAAGGACTTGCAAGAAATGATTATGATATTGGCAAGTTAATGATATAATGCTTGTTTTTATGTTTGTTTTGCTATCTTTATAGTAAAACAAAAAAAATCTGTATGTTACGTATTAACTTTATTGCAGTCTTGGTTGCTGCATTTGTTCCAATGGTTATGGGATTTATTTGGTATAATCCTAAGGTAATGGGCACTGCTTGGGCAAGAGAAGCTGGCATGACCGAAGAAAAAATGAAAAGTGCAAATATGCCACTCGTTTTCGGACTGTCTTTTGTTTTTGCTTTTATGTTGTCATTTGTAATCCAATTTTCAGTGATTCATCAATTTCATTTGGGTTCTATGTTGCAACATCATCAGAAGGAATTAGAAGATACAAGTTCTGGTTTAGGTGCAATTTATCATAATCTAATGCTTCAGTATGGGAGCGAATTCCGCACTTTTAAACATGGTATGCTGCATGGTTTTATTACTGCTTTATTTATGATTCTACCAGTAATTGCTACTAACGCTATGTTTGAACGCAAAAGTTGGAGATACATTTGGATTAATTTCGGGTATTGGTCTATTACATTTATGGTAATGGGAGGGATTGTTTGCGCTTGGCAGTAATGGTTGTATATCTATAAAAAATAAGCGCTTCAAAAATTAATTTGAAGCGCTTATTTTTTGAACTGATGATGTTCTTATTGTTTAAGCAATTTTTGAGCTGTAATTTTTTTGTTGTCTTTAACCACTTCCACGATATAATGTGCTGCAGGGAATTCAGTTAAATCCAAAGTCGCTATTTCCGTATTTGGTGTAATCGATAACATTACGCGGCCTAACTCATTAAGTACAAAAACTTTTGAACCTAGTTCATATCCTGTTACATTGACGATATTAGTTGTTGGGTTAGGGTATAGTTTAATTGGTGTGGCAGTTGGTGTTCCACAATTAATCGTAACGTCTTCAATCGCGCTCATTGTATAGTTGTGACGCAAATCTAAAACAGCAAGTCTATAATAGTTTTTTCCGTTAATTGGTGTCGTATGGATATAAGAATAATTATGGTCACTGCCTTCTTTACTTATAGTAGTTAGATTAGTAAAAGTAATGCCATCCGTACTATACTGAATGAAGTATTTGTCAACTTCAGTTTCTATTCCAGAGGTGAATCTTAATGTCACTTCACAAGAATCATCTTTGCTAGCAGTAAAAGAAAGTAGATTGCTTGGCAAAACATTGAATGCCTTGGTAGATTTTGTAAAATAAGCAATTGCATCGTTCGCATTAGTAGCAAAATTAGAGTAAGAACGACTGCGCATTGAAGATCCTGATACAGTACCTGTGCTACTTAAATTTCCTGTTATACCCATTGCAGGGTTATTACTTTGCCAAGCAGTTGTACTATATGTAAGATCTCCTGATGTATTTGGTGTAGTAGTGCTCCATTGAGTTACAAATTGATTGTCTTCTGCAAATTCGGGTTGGTTGGTAACTATATTATGTTGCAAGTTTACAATACTGTTTCCCGCAGCATTATCAGCATAGATGTTCCAAGTTCTTTGCATCCCGTCTTTAGATGTACCTGTTACAGATTCTACTGCCGCACTTGTTGCATAGTCTTGTACAAGTACATGCATCGTATTCATAACTGTATTGTTGATAGCAGCCGGCGTGTAATCTCCTGTTGTTTTACCTACAGGGAATATCCAGTCTCCTGTATAATTTTCTTTTACAACATGGCCATTGCCATTTGTAATAGCAAATCGGTCGGCTTGAAAACCAACCTCACTCGCATTCTTATTAAATATAAGATCATTATTGCCTAATGAAATATTGCCAGATGCTACATTCCATTGCAATTCTCCTTCAATTCTTGTAGGTGTATTAGTTAAAATAATGCTGCTTGGGTTTTGAACATGCATTACAACATCCATTGGGACATTGGCACCATCTAAATATTGTATTTTCTCCCCGCCATTGTAGGCTATAGCACCTACACAAGCAGTAAGCCAGCTTGGAGTAACAAGGTTTGCTGCAGCAGTAAACCGCAAGTCTCCTCCAGGAATTGTATTAACACCGGCGCCATCTTCAATACTTGCAGTAGAGCTGTTTGTCCATGTTTGTCCATAATATAGGATACTGCCTCCATCGTGCAAAATAATCTTGCCTCTATTTGTCACGTCACCATAAATACTTAATTGACCACCATTGTTAACTTCAATAACGCCATCATTTATTGTAGCTCCTATAATCTCATAAATTCCTTTAGGACCAATTTCAAGATAACCTGTTTTAGTAATATTAGCATCTCCTGCAGACATCTCCGCTCCATTTACATACATGTTATAGCTTATGTCCATTCCTCTTGTGCCTGTAGCGCCATTCTGAGCCAATGTTAATTTGGGACTCAAAATGATGATAATTGCGAAGACAAATTTTAAAAAGCTATTTTTCATTTTCTATTAGAAACTCAGGTATTAATTACAGATTACCATTGTATCATCAAACTCTATGCCATATCTAATGTTTTAAATAAATATTTTTATTTTATCTTTTTAAAAATTTGAAAAACAATTTTTATGTTTATTTAAATTATTCTTTTAGAGCTCTAAAATGCTTAATGAATTAATAATTTAGTTCAAAAAATAAGCCCCCTAACACCATATAGATATCAGGGGGCTTTTTAATTAAAAAGTAAATTTTACTTATGATGTATTCTAATTGAATTTTATTTTTTCATATTCAATTTGTTGCTGTGGTAGAATGATGGGGGTAATCAGTTTAATTGGGTATTTTAAAAACGCTTTCAATGGGATATTAAGTTGATAGCAGCGTGCAGAAATGAGGACTTTTTAAAATTAATATTTTTAAGGAGTTCCAAAAAAAACTTTTTGATTGTTGTATAATTTGGACAAATCGGAATTAGATAGATTGGTCGGGAAAATAATGAGCTCAGATTGGTGATCGTCATGATACCATGTGCCAGGGAATAAAGGTATGCCTCCAATGTTAAATGCACTTGTTGTACTAGCACTCAGTGCACCTGAGGCACTAGCGACCATTGATCCGCTCACCCAAATTTGTTGTAGTGATACTCCTGCCACAAGTGCATAGGTTCTAAGCAATCCTTGATTGGCACTATTGGTATACGAAAGTCGGGTGTAACTGCTACCAACATCAAAATATAAAAAGGAGCCTTCGTCCATGTGGGCTTGCCATCTGTCTGTACCCCCGTCTGAGTACCCAAAAGCCGATGTGCTACCTGAAGAAGCTTCTAATACAAGTGAGGCGGTTCCCTGATATCCGGAGGTAAACATGGTGGTAGAGGGAATTGTAGCAGTAAGCAAAGTACTATTGGCATTAATAAATTTTACACTTGCTTTGCTGTTCGAAACTTCTAATGTCCCTGCATTTACGATACGTGGTTGTTGACCAGCCGTAGATTGCGTTACATCTCTGCTATTTCCACTCTGATCATACCAAGTACTTACATAAACAGAGGCTCCGCTATAAAAAGTGCTAAAGTTCATTTTGGCTCCTAATGTATAGCCGCTAGTCCCAACAGTCGTAATTGTGATAATACTGTTTCCGCTTACAACACCTGTACCATCAAATGCAACATCTCCAGATGGACTTCCTCCACTCGATCTTCGTACTCTCATCGCATAACCTGTATATTTACGTTTAAGTTTCCTTACGCTATACGCTACAGAAGGATTGCTTGTTGTTATTTGATCTAATAAATAGGGGTTGGTATTAAGCGCATAAAACATCTTCTGCTCATTTTGAGCCAGAACAGATTCTGTACACAATAATAAAAATGACAAGTAAAATAATATTATTCGCATGTATTACATAATTATCATTGTTATGGTGTATTGTAGAATGCTTTTTGATTTTTAAATACGGATGGTCTTTGCGTTGTTGTAGCATATCCCGTAATAATTAATTCGGAGATATGTATGACTGTTGTTGTTAACGCATTTCCATAAACCTGAGCAACAGCAATTGGTATATTAAGTGCTGCCGTACTTGTTGATGTACGATTATCGATTTCAACATACGTGTTAACTGATGATTTACTCCATGAAACCACATCAAGGGTAGTGCCGTAATTAATAGTGCTGGCCACATCTGAAACGGTGTACTGTGTAACACCAATCTTTCCTGTGTTGTTAAAGGTATTTACATTATATGAATAGGTGCCATTGTCTGCTAAGCCAGCAGTAGTCGCTGCCGTAATAAGATTATATACCCCGAATAAACTTCCATTTGTAAGGTTTAAGGCAGTGGTTAAATTCAGTAGTATGCTTGAATGCAGACCTGCAAATTCAATGGAAGATTTCCCGTTTTCAGTAACCAATACACCTGTTTTTACAATTTGAGGTTGCGCAGATGTTGTCGTTTGGACAGCATTATTCCCATTGCCACTTTGGTCGTACCACGTTTTTACATATACGTTTAGTCCACTATAAAAGCTGCTGAATGACATCACATCTCCAACAGAAGCTCCTCCGCCTGCTATAGTAACAATAACATTACTATTGCCACTTACGACTCCACTTCCATCAAAATAAACATCCGCTTCGGCATCAGCACCTGAATTATTTCGTCTGACCCGCATTGAAGGTCCAGTGTATTTTCGTTTGAGTTTTCTGACACTATAGGCTATAGATGGTGTGATAGTTGGTACTTGATCTAATAGATACGGATTTGTATTGAGCGCGTAAAACATTTTTTGTTCGTTTTGAGCAAAAGATGATGTTTCTGCAATAATGCTTAGGATTAATATTACAAATACATTTAACAGAATTGATCTGTTATAGCTGTGTCTCATGAAAATATTATGGTAGTGCATAATAAGCTTTATGATTTACATAAATGATGGTTCTTTCACCACTGGATAGGGTGGAAGGAAATGCAATTAATTCAGAAACAGGATCTCCTCCAAACATACCTCTGGAAAAAGCTGTGGAACTTAATGAAAAAGTTGTGCTGCTGTGAACTGAACCAGTATAAGAATAGAGATTGTGCAATACAGATGGGTAAGTGGTTGTCGATATATTATTTACATAAAGACCTCCTGTATTCCAAAAATCATCCGCGTTAAAATCTCCATATGTAAAGGCTGTAGTGGATGAAGATCTTATTGAAAAGTCAAAATCTTGAGGAACACTTACTAAGTATTGCATTGTACTTGGGCTTGTACTTGATGATACTTGACGTACTGATGTAAATGCCTGTATGTCCATTGTTGGGGCGTACATTTCATCACTGATGTCTTGAAATGTTATAGTTGGTTTTGTATTTATTCTGTCAATTATACCAGAATTGTTAGCGATTCGAGGTTGGTTAGTAGAAGTTGACTGAGTTAGATTTTTCCCATTTCCACTTTGGTCGTACCAAATGGCTATATAATAGCCTCCGTTTGCGCCTAAAAAGGTTTTTAATGCAGTAGTATCTAGGTCTCCTGTTGATGTAAATCCAATGTCAGATGTAGTAGTTCCTGTAATACTTGTACCTCTTCGCACATTAATCGCTCTGCCTGTATAATTACAATAAAGTTTTCGTAAGCTGTAAGCGCCTGATGCCTTTGTACTTATTTGACTTAACATTAAAGGACATTTATTTAGAGCCCAAAACATTCGCTGTTCATTTTGAGCTAATGCTTTATTAAAAACAGTACATCCGACCAATAATAAAATTGGTATAAAAAGAATGTACGTATTGTAGGCATTTTTTTCCATGCTCTAAGGTAATGCATAATATAATTTCTGATTGAGATAAATTGTTGCTCGTTCACCACTTGCTAATATGGTTGGGAACATAATCAATTCAGAAACAGGGTTTCCTCCGTTCATCCCTCTACTCATAAAAGTAGTACTTAATGAAAATGTTGAGCCTGTTCTTGCAGTACTACAATAGGTATATACTGAATGTAAGGTAGCGGGATAAACTGTGGTTGGTGAATTATTTACATAAATATCTCCGGTGTGCCAAAAGTCATCTGTATTAAAGTCTCCATAATTCCAAGCTGTGACATTACCACATCTAATTGAGAAATCAAAATCTGCGGGAACGCTTACTAGATATTGATAGCCCGCCGAGGTTGTGCCAGAAAAAGCGCTCCTTATTCCAGATATTGCTTGTATATCCATTGCCGCGGCATACATTTCATCTGTATTGTCTTGAAATGTAATGGTTGGTTTTGTATTTACTCTGTCAATTACACCTGAATTGTTAGCGATTCGAGGTTGGTTAGCAGAAGTTGACTGAGTTAGATTTTTTCCATTTCCACTTTGATCGTACCAAATGGCTATATATCCTCCGTTAGCACCTAAAAAAGTTTTTAATGCAGCAGTATCTAGGTCTCCTGTTGCCGTAAACCCAATGTCAGATGTAGTAGATCCTGTAGTACTAGTTCCTCTTCGAACATTTATGCATTTACCTTTATAATTACAGTTAAGTCTGCGTAAGCTATATGCTCCTGAAGCCTTTGTACTTATTTGACTCAGCATGAGCGGACACTTGTTTAAAGCCCAAAACATCATCTGATTATTTTGTCCAGATGATGTTTTGATAGTTAAAAGCATTATAAAAAGGATTAGATACCTATACATTAATTATAATTATTGCCAATAGTCCACCAGTAGTTTGTGCCATCATAATAAAACGTTAGTATGTCTGATGCACTGCCCGTAGTGGTTAGTGTTGCAGCTCCTGCCCCTCCGTTAATAACTTTTGACCCAGCAGGAAGTGTTAATGTTCTTCCCCCCGTTGCGTCCTGGCTAACGATTATTAATCCATACATACCTTTTTTCTGATTAGATAGAGCCAGTGTTCCATTACCCGTCAATGTAACCGATGCATTGGCTCCAAGGCTAACATCCCAGGTAAATGACCCTGTTTTACTACCTAAAGCTTGTACCGGAGAAGCATATATTGGAGCATCAACTGTACCATTTACAGCTAAAGTATTTGTAGAAGCACTAGTAGGTGTATTATTAGTAGTGCTTGTAACAGATGCGGGAGCAGAATTACCCACACCTACATTACCATTTGCTAAAACAGTCACACCAGTTCCTGCCGTACTATTAGATTGTATCCTAGCTACAATACCGGTACCGGAAGCAGCAGTATTTGCAACACTGAAAATACCATTTGTACTTGTATTGCTGTTAGCGTTTAGCGTCAATCCAGAACTTGTTCCTAAACCTGTCCAAGTCCAAGTTTGTCCAAATGTTGTATTATCTATCGAATTTGTTTTAGTCGCAGGTAATAATCCGGATATAGGATTTAATTGATTTACTGATATTCTCGCTATTGCGTTACTTGTACCATTCGCTACTAATATGCTATCCGTTGTTATTGATCCGCTTTGGAGCCCGGCAATGGCTAATGTATTAGTAGCAGAGGTCGTAATAGTATCTTTTTTGGTTAAAGAACCGCCTAATTGAACATCCTTATTTACAAGTGTCAGACCATTACTGGCAGTAGTACTATCTTTTTTGTTTAATTGATTTAAGCTCACCTGTTTAACTACCCCGGCTGAAGTAGCAACCATAAAGCTGTCAGTAGCCACAGAACCACTAGTAAGCCCAGTAATAGAAAGTGTATTCGTTCCAGTAGTTGTAATTGTAGTAGCGGCAGTTAAAGCGCCGCCAAGTTGCACTGTTTTCCCGGATTTGGTTAATCCGTTGCTCGCAGCATTTATATAATTAGTTAGCATCCCTGTAGTATCTCCGTCTCGCATATAAGGTACTAACATGGCAGCGGTATCAGTGTATTTAACACTTCCTGAAGCCAATGAATTGAAATTGATGCTTCTTACAACTCCTGATGTATTTATAGTTAATACACTATCTGTTGTCGCACCACTTACTAAACCACTTAATTTTAATGGATTCGAAGCTGCATTTACATCAAGCGCATTTAGTGGGGTTGATGTTCCTATACCAACCTTAACACCCGTGCCGCCTAAAATCAATGCATTTGCTTGTGATGTCGTAGCACCAAATCCAATAACAGTTGAATTGTTTCCTGTAGCAGAAGTATTTGCCCCAATTGCTGTTGATTGATATGCAGCCGTTGCTCCATTTCCCACAGCGATAGCACTGTTTGCTGTTGTCGTAGCATTAGAACCAACAGAAACACTTTGATATGTAGCCGTAGCACTATTTCCCACAGCCACAGCTTCTGAATTTGTGGTAGTTGTAGCAGAATATCCAATTGCTGTAGATTTATAACCGGCGAGTGAACTATATCCAAAAGTAGTAGAGAGGTTAAATAAATTCAAACGACCAGATTCTACGCTGTTTATTTTAAATACTAAATCTACATTATCTTTTGTGCCAATAAAATTAGTTCCTGGAGTAGTTCCGGAATTTCCTGTTAATGACCATCCAGAGAAAGTACTCGTTGTTATTCTCCTCAACACTCCAGTTGTTGCATCGGATACTACCAAACTGTCATTAGTGGACCCACTTTGTAATCCACTTATTGCTAAGGTATTAGTTCCTGTTGCGGTTATAGAAGTAGCACCAGTTAATGCACCCCCTAATCTTACATCTTTACCTACTAAGTTCAGACCATTAGAAGCAGTAGTGCTATCATTTTTATTTAGAATAGAGCTTGTTACTCTATTTATTTTCCCGGTTGTAGTATTGATCGTTAATAAACTATCTGTTGTAGCCCCAGCAGTAAGCCCTGTTATATTAAGAGCAGACCCTGCGGTCGCAAAAGTTAGTGTATTGGTGTTATTTGTAATTGTAGTAGCGGAAGTAAGATTGCCGCCAAGTTGAATATTTTTACCAGTAAGTGTTAAACCGTTATTAGCAGTAGTACTATCAATTTTATTTAATTGATTTGCACTCACTTGTTTCACAACACCAGCAGCTGTCGATACCATCAGACTATCTGTAGTAATGGAGCCACTTGTCAATCCCGTAATCGCAAGAGTATTAGTTCCTGTTGTTGTTATAGAAGTAGCACCAGTTAATGCGCCACCCAATCTAACATCTTTGCCAACAAGGTTCAATCCATTAGATGCAGTAGTACTATCATTTTTATTAAGGATAGAGCTTGTAACTCTATTGATTTTTCCAGTTGTAGTGTTGATGGTTAATAAACTATCTGTTGTAGCTCCGGCAGTAAGCCCTGTTATGTTAAGAGCAGACCCTCCGGTCGCAAAAGTTAGTGTATTGCTGTTATTTGTAATTGTAGTAGCAGATGTAAGATTTCCCCCTAATTGTACTGTTTTACCGGATTTTGTTAATCCGTTATTGGCAGCATTTATATAGTTGGTTAACATACTAGTGGTATCCGCGTCTCTCATATATGGAAGCAGCATGGCAGCGGTATCCGTATATTTCATTGCCAAAGCTGATAATGAACTTGCGTTGATTCTTTTTAGTAATCCTGTTGTAGGGTTAGCTACGACAACACTATCAGAAGTGCTTCCTGATAATAAGGAAGTGATTTGTGCTGAATTAGCAATTAAGCTATCCGACACGCGGAATTTACCTGTTACATCCAGTTTATAAGTAGGATTGGTATTGCCAATGCCTACATTACCTGTGTTTTTATTGTAAATGTTAACACCAGAAAACTTCCATTTGCTGCTATCTACCAAAATTCTTGTTCCTTTTGGATCAATAGCTATCTGTGCAAAACCTTGTAGGGTAATACAAAACGATAATATGAGAAGTAAATAAATTTTTTTCATTCTGGTTGATTTGTGTTTTCAACAAACTAGCTCTAAATTAGAACTAATTTGTTGAAAACGCATTGTATTTGTATTTGGAATTTCAATGAAATAATTGGTTATAAAATCTACCAATTATTTAACCCATTCTACTTCAATTATATCTCCTGCGATAACTAAACTACCCATACCACTTGATAAAGTTAATGTTCCGGCAGTTGCAGTGTAATCTGTGGTTGCTAATAATTTCGCACCATTTCTATAAACCCAAACTTTAGAAGCAGTAGCAGGCATACCTGTTACACTAAAAACAGTTTGGCCAGCTGTAGCAGTATAGTTTTGATCACCACTTTGTAGCAAAGCTCCTTGAGCAATTCTCTTCAATTGACCTGTTGTTGGGTCAGCTACTAGTAAACTATCTGTAGAAGCACCACTTTGTAATCCAGGAATAGAAAGTGTGTTTGTTGCAGTAGTAGTAATAGTTGTTGGTTTAGTTAAATTTCCGCCCAATTGAATAGAGTCACCAACTCTTGTAAGACCATTGTTTGCAGTTAATTTAGCAAATAGTGAAGATGGAGACATGAATTTTAATTGTCCGGTTGTTGGGTTTACTACCATGATACTATCTGTTGCAAGAGATCCAGATTGAAGACCTGTCATTGCTAGAAAGTTTGTAGCTGTAGTAGTAATTGTAGTCGGTTGTGTTAAAGCTCCACCTAATACAAAGCTATGACCTGTTTTAGTGATACCATTGTAAGCACTGTCGGTATTGGCTTTTAATGAATCTTTTAATTGTTTTGGAGTTACGTACAAAATTGTACTGTCACCTTTTGTAATAACAGCAGTAGTACTGTCTATTACCCATTTAATGGTACCCTTGTTGTCAATGACTTTTGTAGTCACTTTTTGTGCACTGGCTGTACCTACGATTCCTAAGGTAACAGCAACGGCTAAGATAATTTTTCTCATTTTTAATTGGTTTTAATTGTTTTGTAAAATTTTAGTTGATTGTATTTTTTTAAATTGTTTGTAAACGTGTTTAATTGGTTAACTAATTTGTTTTTAATGGTTAATAATTGACTAATTGTACTATTTTTATTTCATCATCTTTTTTGCAATAGGCAGCTAATTCTAATTTTATTTTGGTTGTTCCGATTGTTGCTGTAAAATTGATTTGTACACCGTTCCTAAATACTTGAACAAAATTGTCGTCATATACAATGTTCGGACAGTCAAATATGTAATCGCCGTCATTAGCGGTATAAATTATTTTCTCCATTTTTGTTCTTGTACCAGAGCCCGAACTTGAACTGTTAGCGCAAAGATTTTTCCAGTTTGTACCATTATATAGACAAAGGCAAGAACTATCAGTATTATAGATCATCAACCCATTGCTCGTTGGTGATACTGGTATTGATAACATTTGAGCTGTATTCATGCGTACATTAAGTAATCCTTTATTGGTACTTTCTAGCTCCATTAAAGATCCTGGCTGAATGGTTGTTCGATTATCCCCAAATTTCACCTGCGCCAGCAAACTGCTAGAACTCAGCAAAATTATTAATATGGATAATAAATGTTTTTTCATTCTTGGATTAACTTATGTACCGTTTCTTTATCAAATATCGTGCCACTTTATTTTAAAACTATTTTATGTATTAACAATACTTAAAATATTCTAACGCTTTTGGGGCTATTGATTTGTGTGTTAAGAATTGCACAAACACTATGCCACAATTTGTAAAATATATATATCGTTTTGTCAAATTGATGAACAAAAGATCAATTTGCATACCTAGTATCTTTTAAACTAAGATAAATTATGTAATTTTATTAAATAAAGTTAGTAAATAAAAATGTGTTTATTTCTATTATGCATCTTAAAATGTGGTTGTTTTTCGCTTTCTATTTAAAGTATCCTGTTCAAAAAAAATGATTATGACTATTATATTAAAAATATGTAGCTTTAAAATTACTTATTTAATTTTAAAGCTCTTAATGAAGGAACAGCAAATAACGTTATAAGTACAACTAATAATGTCATTGATCCGCCGAAAACAACCGAATTTACAGTTCCCATCCAAGCTGCAGTGTAACCACTTTCTACTTCTCCTAGTTCATTTGATGAACTTATAAACATTGTATTGACTGCTGCTACTCGTCCTCTCATTTCATCTGGAGTGTACAATTGTAATATAGTTCCTCGTATTACAACACTTACTGCATCGAACATACCGCTTAAAACTAACATTAACAGAGATAGTATAAATGACTGTGAAATGCCAAATATAATAATAGATATACCAAATCCTGCAATACTGAATAATAATTTTATGCCTGGTTTTGTTTTCAATGGGATAAAAGACAATAACATCATGGTAATTATAGCGCCAATACCAGGAGCGGCTCTTAGTAGCCCAAAGCCCATTTCTCCAATTTTTAAAATATCGCGTGCATAAGCCGGTAATAATGCAACTGCACCACCAAATAACACCGCAAACATGTCGAGGGACAATACGGAAAGAATAACAGGGGTGTTAAATACGAAGCCTAATCCTTGTTTTAAACTTTGTAGAATTGGTTCCTTTACCTTCTGCATGATCTCTTGTGCAGGGATAAGAATAATAGAGATTAATGGAATAAATAAGATGAGTACTACAACTCCAAAGCTTATTTTAATTCCGGCGATTCCTATTATTAATCCCCCCAACAGAGGTCCCAATACAGCACCTAATTGCCAAGATGTACTACTCCAAGCCGTTGCGTTGGGGTACATGCTGCGCGGAACTAATAAACCCAATATAGAAAAACTGCCGGGTCCGATAAATGATCTTACAACACCTCCTAAAAGAATGCCTAAATATACAAAACGGACAATTGCCTTAGTGGACAGCATTTCGCCATGCAATATGGTGAGCGCAAGATAATACAGTGCCAGCAGAATATAGATTAAGGTACAGGTCAGGAGTAATTTTTTCTTTTCTTTTTGATCTACAAAATGACCTGAGAAAAGACTACATGTAATAGCTGGTATTGCTTCCCATAGCCCTAACTCCCCGACACTCCGAACATCGTTTGTGATATTAAATATCCAGTAAGCCAATATTGTAGTCTGCATGTTAAGGGCGCAGATCAGAAATAAACGAAAGCTTAGGTACTTTCTGAAAAGAGGGTGTTGTACCGCTTCATTTTTTTGTAGGAAGGTGGATTTTAATGACAAAATCAGAAATTAATTTTTAAAGTGCACAAAAATATTACATAAACCTTTAAGAAAGAGTATTAAAATGAATGTCTTCCATTAAATTTGCGTTTGTAAAATGACCAACCGCTTCACAAAAATCGTTAGTACTAGTTTTCAGCAAGCCTTTCAGGAGTTGAAAGCCAACAAACTGCGGAGTACATTGTCGCTTACCGGTATCACTATTGGTATTTTCTGCATTATTGCTGTTTTTACAGTATTAGATAGCCTTAAAAAGAATATTAAAGAAGAGGTATCGACATTAGGTAATGATGTTTTATACATTGGTCGCTGGCCATGGATGGATGATGGAGGCGAATATAAATGGTGGGAATATTGGAGAAGGCCTTCTATGACTTTAATGGAATTGCATACGATACAAAATAGTGTGCCTGATGCAGGAATAGTAACACTACAATTGCCTATTAGCGGGCATTCAATTCGTTATGCTGATAATGACATCTCCGGGTTTTCCGCTTATGCAGTTACTCAGGATTTTGACAAATTGCAAAATATTGAGGTTTCTAGTGGACGGTATATGAGTATATCTGAAATAGATGGAGGTGTCAATACTTTAGTGATGGGGGTAGAATTATATGAAAACCTTTTTAAGGGAAATGTCAACCCTGTCGGCAAGTCTGTATCTTTTCTAGGTAAAAATTTTGTGATTATTGGCATTTTGAAAAAATCTGGACAAAATGCGGCAGGGTTCAATTTCGATAACTGCATTATACTTCCCTTTGGCGCAGTAAGTTCCGCTATTGATGTTGCATCTCTTAATTATGATCCGACATTGATGATCAAAGCGAGAGCAGGTACCAATGTTGAAGAAATGCAATATGAAGTAGAAGGAGCATTGAGAGCTGTGCGTAAAGTCAGGCCTGGTGAAGCGAATAATTTTGCAATTAATCAGTTGAGCCAAATTACTAAACGCATGGATACAATGTTTGCTGGAATTAACCTTATTGGCGGATTGATTGGTTTTATTTCGCTTATTGTTGGCGCTTTTGGTATTGCTAATATAATGTTTGTAACAGTCAAGGAACGAACAAAATATATTGGGCTTAAAAAAGCGCTAGGCGCAAGATCTTCTTATATTCTTATAGAATTTTTAATGGAGGCTGTTTCATTATGTGTGCTGGGTGGGATAATCGGTATTTTGTTGGTACTCATTTTAGCTTCTATTGTCAATATTAGTTCTGATCTGAAATTTACTTTGTCATTTCAAAATGTCCTGTGGGGTGTTGCCACTTCCGCAATTGTAGGTATCATTGCTGGTTTTATTCCAGCTTATCGAGCTTCAAAACTAGACCCTGTAGTGGCAATTCGTTCAATATAATCAATATGGAAAACGCTCGAACTTTAATACTTGGTGCAGAACAGATAGAATGGAAGCTGCAAAGAATGGCTTATCAAATTTGGGAACAAAATGTTGACCAAAAAGAGCTTACTATTATTGGTATTGCTGATAATGGATTAGTATTAGCACAAAATATTGCTGAAAAATTGCGTAAAATTAGTTCCCTGAATATTAGTATTATTAAGCTGGCATTCAATAAAATGGAGCCTCTTACAGATCTTCCTGATATTGCAGAAGATCTCAATGGGAAATCTGTAGTTATAATAGATGATGTTGCCAATTCGGGCAAAGTGCTGCTATATGCACTTCGCCCCGTTATGCAATACATCCCGTCTAAAATTATCATGGCTGTATTGGTGGACAGAAAGCATAAATCATATCCTATTTATCCTGATATCGTAGGACAGAGTTTGTCCACAACTTTACAGGAAAATATCAGATGTGAATCGGATGGAACAACAATTAAGGCTGTTTATTTGGATTAGATAAAAATGATTTGATTTAACCCAATAGAAAACAAGTATTGCTACAGATAAAAACCGCCACGAATGCTGATATAGAACTCATCCATAATTTGGGTAAGTTGAGTTTTTATCCAACATACTTACCGTTTATTAGCGAAGCGCAAGTAGAATATATGTTTGATATGATGTATTCACATGAATCTTTGCAACAACAAATGAACGAAAAACAGCATTTTTTTTTAATAGCTTACCTAGAACAAAATGCAGTTGGTTTCATTTCCTATGAACTCAACTGCGCTGACCAAAATGCTTGCAAAGTTCATAAATTGTACATTTTACCTAATGTTCAAACTAAAGGATTAGGAAAACTTCTACTCGAAAAAGTTGTTTTGGAAGCTTTAGGTGCGCAACAACAAAGTATAATCCTCAATGTTAATAGATATAATAAGGCGGTCCATTTTTATAAACATTTAGGATTTTGCATATATGCGGAAGAAGATATTGATATTGGTAATGGTTATTTTATGAATGATTATGAAATGAAAAAAATATTGACTGCATAATTTACAACTCTATTTATCTGCTAACTTCGCAGAGCAAATAAGCAAACACAAATAAGCAAATGGGTTTTTTTGATAAACTATTTAAGCGCAATAAAGAGCAAGAGGTACAAAAGGAAGCACTCGACGAAGGTTTGAAAAAAACTAAGGAAGGTTTTTTCTCTAAAATTGCCAAGGCTATTGCGGGCAAAGACAAGGTCGATGAAGAAGTATTAGATCAGCTTGAAGAAGCTTTAGTAGCCGCAGATGTAGGAGTAGATACAACTATTGCCATCATTAATCGTATTGAAGAGCGTGTTGCAAAAGAAAAATATGTAGGTACTTCGGCACTTAATGAAGTATTACAAGACGGAATCATGAGCGTGCTTACAGATGCACCCGGAAATGAATTTGCTACCTTCGATATTCCTGCTGGCAAAAAACCTTATGTTGTATTAGTGGTTGGTGTAAACGGTGTTGGTAAAACGACTACTATTGGTAAGTTGGCGTATAATTACAAAAAGAACGGTAAAAATGTATTGTTAGGTGCAGCGGACACTTTTCGTGCAGCAGCAGTTGATCAATTGACCATTTGGAGTGAAAGAGTAGGGGTGCCGATAGTAAAAAAGGAAATGGGAAGTGACCCTAGCTCGGTAGCTTTTGATGCTGTGCAAAGTGCAATTGCCAGAGATGTTGATGTAGTTATTATAGATACGGCAGGGAGATTGCATAATAAAGCTCATCTGATGGAAGAATTGAGCAAAATTCGTCGAGTAATTGGAAAAAAAATGCCAGATGCGCCTCATGAGGTATTATTAGTGCTTGATGGCAGTACCGGACAAAATGCAATAGAGCAGGCAAAACAATTTACAGCGGTCACTGATATTACGGCGTTAGCTATTACTAAGCTTGACGGTACTGCAAAGGGTGGGGTGGTATTGGCTATTGCACATCAATTTAATATCCCGGTAAAATATATAGGTGTTGGAGAGAAAATGGAAGATCTACAGATTTTCAACAAAGAAGAATTTGTTGATAGTTTGTTTAGTTTATAATAAAAATAATCGGAAAGTCATTTGACTAAATATCTTTTTATAATCGTGTTTGGGGCTGCAATATTGCTCACAGCTATTGCTGACGAATATAAAATGCGCCATTTATTCAATTACAATGACGAGTTGACCATGCATTTGGATGCACTAAAATCATTTGTACCTGCATCAGGCATATTATATTATAGACTGAATAATACTAAGTTTTCAGAACCGATAATTCGTAGCCGTTTTGTATTAGCTCCAAGATGTATTTTGATCCCAGAAAATGCGGGGCAACATTATGACACGCTCCTTTTAATTAACGAATTGCAAGACCGGATAGAATTTGACAGTACCCAAAAAACAATATGGTCTTACCGCGATACATTGGCTCAATACTCTCTTATCAATTTTAAAATAATCTAAAAGTGGTATGCAGAGAAACAGCATTTATATTATTGGCATGAGCTTTTGTTTTGGGTGCATTAGTCTGCTTTATTTTTGGGGTCTTATTGTGGGTTTGCCCTTAGTAGCCAACATATTACTCGTAGCTCTTGTCTGTATTGGCGTGTTTGTTTTTTTGCTCAAAAAAACGCCCGATACCTTATATGCGCTAACGTTTAAGCAAAACCTATTGCTGACAATGGGGGTGATTTTAATGAGTACTTTTTGTCTTTTTCTTGCGAGAAAGAATGGCGATTGGGATGCTGTTTATATTTACAACTTAGCGGCAAAATTTTTAGAAGATCCTGTACATTGGCGACAACTTTTTTTGTATAAAGATCAATTATCTCACACTGATTATCCATTGCATGTTCCTGCATTAGTAGCTTTTTTACAAAGGATTACAGGTGGTGGTTTTAAAGAGTCTGTTCCCTACTTTGTATCTTTATTTTATACACTTGCTGTTGCGACGATTATTTTTCTTGAAACGGCTCATGTCCATAAGCTATTGTCAGCAATAGTATTTATACTCATTGGAACCAATACTTATTTCTTAAATAATGGTGTCATTCAATGTGCCGATATTCCGCTGTCATTTTATCTCCTGCTGTCATTTGTATTTATGCAACACTATAGACAAACTCCTAAAGAAAAGATATGGATATTGTATTGTGGTATTGCATTAGGATGTGCGATATGGATCAAAAATGAAGGCACATTGTATGCATTCCTATTTTGTATTGTGTTTTATAAAGAGTTATTTGCTAAGAAAAATATGCTTGTATTGAGTTTAGGGGTAATGCCTTTTGTACTTACACTTTTAATATTCAAAATTGCTTATGCACCTACGAATGACCTGATTAAAGGTTTAGGACAAGAGTCTTGGACAGTTAAACTTTTGGACAAACAACGATATAAATTAATTGTAGAAGCTTTTGTTCAATATATAGGCCTGTATTTTTATATTCCTCAATTGGCGGCTATTGCGTATGTTTTTTTAAGTATCTACAAGCAAAAAACACCGGATAAAAGCGTATTGATATTTATCCTATTTGCGCTGGGTATTACCATCGTTTATGTTTTTACATATCAGAATCTATCTTGGCATCTGCAAACATCAATGTCAAGAATATTACTACAATGGTATCCTTCTTTTTGGTTTGTGTTGGTTATTCAGTTAGGGAAATTGATGCCCTCACCAGGTGTACAGGAGGAAATTGACATACGGGGGATAAATAAAAAGCCTTAGTATTTTGTAAATGACCCTGCTATTGTTATTTTTGCGCTTAATTATATTTATGATCATGAAAAATAATCAGAAAGCAATTGCTATTGTATTGGTTTTATTAGCTGTTGTTTCACGTATTATAGGTGCTAAAACAGGTGCTTATAATTTTGCACCAGTTGTTGCTATAGGTTTATTAAGTGGGGCGCTTATTAAGGATGTTAAAACTGCCTTATTAGTGGCGTTATTAGGTCAATTTTTGGCTGATGTTTATTTTCAAATTTTCCCTACACCGATTAATATTGGATTTTATGGTATCAGCCAGTTGTTTACTTATGGAGGTCTGATCATAGCTGCGCTTTTGGGAGTAGTGATGAAAAAAATCAATGTGGTCAATGTAATTCTCTATACATTAGGAGCTTCTGTTGCGTTCTTTATTATTTCTAATTTGGGTTATTTTATTCAAGGTTGGAATGGATATACAGCAACAGGTTTTGTAAAAACGTACGTTGATGCTATTCCATTTTTTAAAAATAGTTTGATCGGTGATATGACTGGTAGCGCGGTGCTCTTCGGCTTATATTTTGCTATAAGAAAAGCATTTACAACAAGGTTGTACACCGCATAATTTTAAATTTGATTTTCATTTTTCACAACATACATTTACATTTGCTCACTCAAAGAATTACAATGGCAAAAAAAATAAAACCAACAGCTCGTCAAAAGACAATATTACTTGTTCATTTTTTAGTGTTTGCTTTAGCAACAGTGCTTATGTGGACACAGTATAATAAAGGTGCTACATCTTGGGTTTATCCTTGGCCAGCTTGGATTACAGCTGCTTGGGCATTGTCTTTGGTGGGTCATATTTGCGCATTATTTACCTCTTACGAAGACAAAGGATTGGACGAATTTAATCGTCAATTCAATAATTAAACAATCCATTTCTAAAAAAAAATCCGACTCATATAACGAGTCGGATTTTTTTTGTGTGAATAATCTTTCTCCAAATTGCACATTCAAATTTATTATTGTATCATTGGTAAAATATTTTCTCTCAATTCTTAAAAGCACCATTGTATGAATAAAGATTCTAAAAATATTGCATTAGTTACTGGTGGCACTGGTGGATTAGGTACTGCTATCTGTAAGCGTTTGAGCAATGACGGATATTTGGTTATAGCTTGTTATCATAATGCAGAAAAAGCAGAGAAGTGGCGAATAAAAATGAAAGAGGAAGGTTATGAATTTCCAATGTATCAATCTGATGTGAGTGATTACCATTCAGTTGAAAATATGATCAAAGAGATAGAGGCTCAACATGGTCATATTGATATTTTGGTCAATAATGCAGGAATTACTCGTGATGGCCAATTTCGAAAAATGACCATTGAAAATTGGGATGTGGTATTAAAAACGAATCTTTACAGTGTATTCAATTGCACTCGAAATGTAATCAATCAGATGTGTGACCGAAATTATGGTCGTATTATTAATATATCTTCAGTAAATGGTCAACGAGGTCAATTTGGACAAGCTAATTATTCTGCGGCTAAAGCTGGAATGCATGGTTTTACGAAGACTTTGGCGATGGAGGTCGCACGTAAAGGAATTACAGTTAACACGATTTCCCCAGGTTATATAGGTACAGATATGGTTATGGCAGTACCTGAAGACATTCGCAATAAAATTGTTGCTGAAATTCCAGTAGGACGTTTAGGTGGTACAGAAGAAATTGCTCACCTTGTTTCTTTTTTGGCATCGCAGGAAGCAAGCTTTATTACAGGAGCTAATTATGCCATTAATGGAGGTCAACACGTATATTAGAGAGCCGGTAGGTAATATACTTTAGCCTACACAAAAGTGTAGGCTTTTTGCTTTTTTACTATATGTGAAATACTGAAATTCTCTTGTACAAAGAAATCTTTTTGTTATCAATGCTGCTCATGCCTATTTTTCGGTACTTTTGCAGATTGCCTTTTGCAAGGGCTGTGCTTCAATCATTATGTCATTACCTTCACTATTGAAATTTGTTTACAATCATGGCTCCGGTCAGGTTATTACTCGTGGTAAAAAAATATTTTTTGCACGTGGTGTTTCTTTACTGGATATCGATTACCTGATAGAGCAGGTTCGCTTTCGTGTACGTAATGATGTCTATAATAATTTTTATACAGTTACAGTTTCCAAGTTTCTACAACCTGATCATGTTTCAGTACGTTGTCAATGTCCGTACAACTTAGGCGAAATTTGCCGACACGAAGTTGCTGCCATGTTTCATTTGAATGACATGTTACAAAGTGGCTATTTCGAAAACGACCGTGTTACTTATGATCAGAAGCATAGCATTGTTCGTATGAGGGATATAAACCCTCAATTGTTACGTTTGTTTTCATCACAGGAGATAATAGACAAGGCGACTATTGCAGCGGCAAATAACAGTTGTGTAATAACCTATAGCAAAAGTGAACGTGTACAAGCAGATGTGCCAGATGGTGATAAAATTTATCACGTAACCTTAGTGCAAAATGAAGATCGTTATTTCGATTCTTCATGCTCTTGTTCCGAAACGGAATTTCCTGTTTGTGTGCATAAAACCACCTTGTTTTTGCAATTGCATAATAATTACGGAGCAATGTATTTCCGTACATTGCAAAATTGGGATGATCAGAAAAACAAATTGCTACGTCAGTATGGTTATAGTGTTAGTGATGATTTGACAGGTAAGTTTGACTTTATTTATGACAATGGAAAACCATTTTTAAGAATATTAGACCCCACAATTAAAAAAATAGTTGCAGTCACATCTATACCACAAATAGGTGTTGACGTGGCTGAGCGCCCTAGTGATAGTGAACCTAAATTATTAGGAATCGTTTTAGATACGCAGTCTGACTGGTATCCGCATTGTGGAATTGAACTTATCACAGGCGAAACTGACGAGGAGTCTTATCAGTTTTTGGGCAAAACGGAAAAGTTGGAATTAGATAAATACATTAATACTAGTGTATTTAAGGAACACGAACATGACTGGATATCGCTCGCCCGAAAATGTATGCCGGAAGAAATAATTCGATATCTAAAGAAAAACTTACCTTTTGGCGATTTTATTGGTGATTACCACTCCGTACTGAAAGATCAGATTCAAGACGAATTGTATCTTCCGCTTTGGGAGTACCTTTTACCCAAGTATAAGAGTATTATCCATCGCAACGAAAATAACCCTCGATGTTATGTCCGTTTGCAGGGAAAAAGTTTCAATAGTAAATCTATTAGTTCGCTTTCGTTCTCCGCAATACCGGCAGTGCCCGTGCTCAATGTTCATGTTGAAGGCAATAACTATCAGATAGAATTAGAGTGGAGTATTTTCGAAGAAGTAGTCCCTTTTGTAGCAACAAAAGCTATTAACGCAGCTCTTATTTTGCACGAGCAAAAAGTTCATTGTGTCAATAATGTCCATGAATTGGCGATTGTAGAACGTTTTTTGCCTACAGGTAAAATGGATATACCTAAAGCGGAATGGAACGATTTTCTCGAAACGCAAATAGTGCAGTGGAGAAAGCAAGTTGCCATTCACTTTGCTCCAGAGTTGATTGCTTCTGTAAGTAATGTACCTCCGATATTTAGAATTTATGTACATGAGCTGGGCGAGTTATTTTATTTGCAACCCGCATTTTTATATAATGGAGTAGAGGCCAAATTAGGTGATTCTACTCAAATAGTAAAAGCAGAAAATGGTCTTGTAACTATTATAGAACGTGATATAATTGCGGAACAAGCATTTTGTGATATGATCAAAAGGCTCCATGATAATATGCTGTACAGCAATCGCGAAAAGCAATATTATATGAAAGCCAAAGACGTATTGGCTGCTAATTGGTTCTTTTATTTCAATGAAAGAATGTTGGAATGGAATGCGGAAGTTTTAGGTTATGACAATCTAAAAGCTTTGCGTGTAAACAAGAACAAGGCACAGACCAAAGTTCAAATCAGTAGCGATATTGATTGGTTTGAAACGTCAGTAGATTTGACTTTTGGCGACCAGTCAGTAAGTATCGTAGAGGTGAAAAAAGCTTTGGCACGGAAAGAAAACTTTGTAAAGTTAAATGACGGAAGCGTAGGTATTTTGCCCGATAATGTGATGCAGAAATTTGGCTTGCTGAGTAAAATGGGGGAAGTCAAAGATGGTAAACTTCGGGTCAAAAAAATCCACTTTAGTATATTAGATGATTTGCTTGCGGATGTAAATGAAGACGAGCTACAAAAAGAGCTTGAAGATAAAAAGTTACAGCTGGATAAAATTGTGGAGAATGATTATAGTAATATTCAGGCCCCCGAAAACTTAAATGCGGTACTTCGTCCTTATCAGCAGGCCGGATTTCAATGGCTAATGTTTCTTAAAGAAGCTGGCTGGGGTGGTATTTTAGCAGATGATATGGGGTTGGGTAAAACTATACAAACACTGTCATGGTTGGCTCATTACAAAAATGAACATCCGGAAGCTAAATTTTTAGTAGTGTGCCCTACCACACTAACCTACAATTGGGAAAAGGAGATTAGTAAATTTACCCCACATTTAAAATCACTCATACATCATGGGCCGAAACGTGCATCTAAAGTCGAGGCTTTTCAGGATGTAGATGTTATTATAACCTCTTACGGTACTATTCGTAGCGATATAAAAATGTTTGCTGAATTCCAATTTGATTATGTAGTGCTTGATGAATCGCAAGCGATAAAAAACCCAAAATCATTAGCTACGAAAGCAGCATCTTTAATCAATGCTAAATACAGACTTGCATTGAGCGGTACTCCAATTCAAAATAATACTTTTGATTTGTATGCTCAAATGAATTTTTTGAATCCGGGTATGTTAGGCACTAGAGATTTCTTTATGAATGAATTTGCTGTGCCAATCGATAAATTTCAAGAAAAAGATGCTAAAGAACAACTCAAGAAATTAATCTATCCTTTTTTATTACGTCGTACAAAAGATCAAGTGGCGAAGGATTTGCCTGAGAAAACGGAGACAGTCTTGTTCTGTGAAATGGGTAAAGAGCAACGTAAAATATACGAAGCTTACCGTAGTAATTATCAATCTCAAATATTGGGAATGATTGACCAACAGGGATTGCAGAAATCGCAGTTCCATATCTTACAGGGATTAACACGGTTGCGACAAATATGTGATTCTCCGGCGATTATTAATGATCAGGAAAAATTTGAAAACCACTCTGTAAAACTTGAAGAGCTTACGCGTGAACTAGAAGAAAATACAGGGAATCATAAGGCATTAGTATTCTCTCAATTCCTTGGCATGTTATCTCTTATCCGTGAAGGCCTCAAAGCAAAAGGTATCCCTTATGTTTATTTCGATGGTAGCAGTAATTCTGCTGAACGAGAAAAGGCTATCAATGAATTTCAAGATAATCCGGATTGTAAAGTGTTTTTAATCTCGCTGAAAGCTGGTGGAGTAGGGCTTAACCTTACTGCAGCCGATTATGTATATATCGTTGATCCTTGGTGGAACCCTGCTGTAGAACAACAAGCTATTGACCGTACCCATCGTATTGGACAGACCAAGAATGTATTTGCTTATCGCTTTATATGTAAAGACACAATTGAAGAAAAGATGCTTTTATTGCAAGAGCGCAAACGTTCATTGGCTGAGGATTTAATTTCTGATGATAGCACTATTATGAAACGCTTGACCAGAGATGATATTGCTTATTTATTTAGTTAGCGGCTTTCCTTCGCCGTTTATTCTGCAAACTGCCTTAGCCAGCTTTCAATGGATAATAGCGATAGGATTGTATAGCTACCATCACGCCTATTATGTTGGGTATCGTCTATTAATTGCATAATCCCTTTCTGGTCGAATATATTGCGACCAATAAACGATGAATCCATTAATCGTTCTTCTATCCTTTGTTGAAAAGCTAAATCGTTTTTTATCCAGCTACGCAGTGGTGCGCCAAACCCTGTTTTTTTGCGGTAGATAATTGATTTAGGTAAATATTTTTCGGCAACTTTCTTGAGTAAATATTTGGTGGTAGTGCCACGCATTTTTAGTTCGGGAGGTATGCTAGTGCTTAATGCAGCAACGGCTGTATCTAGATAGGGGACACGTACTTCTACGCCCGCAGCCATCGACATCTTATCTGTATAATTGAGGTTGTGGTTGGGTAAAAAACTATTCATTTCGTAGTATAGCATTTGATTGAGCTTATTGTGCTCATCGGGTATTTCGGCCAATAGAGAAGCAAAATATTGTTCAATACAATGTGTATTAATTGCCTGTTTGCAATCTTTGGAGAACAATGCAAGAGCTTCAGTAGGGCTTGACCAATAAAAATAAGCCGCCATCTGTTCCCTTTGTGTTGCTGTTAAATGTGCCGTTAGCTTTTTAAACCTTCTTGTTGTTACATGCTCGGGTAAAAAGGAGGTAATATTTTCTATTCCTTTTTTCAGGAATAGAGGCAGCGAGTTTAATGCTTGTTGATAGTAAAGTGCTTGGTGACGACGATAGCCTGAGTATAAATCATCGGCTCCGGCTCCACTTATTAATACCTTGAAATCATCTTTGTCAGCACACATTGCTATTTGTTGTACAAGCAATGGAGCAATATCTCCTTGCGCTTCATCTAATTGCCAAATCATTTGGTCGAAGCCTTGTATGATATTGGCTTGAGCAGGAAGAATATGCAGGTATGCATTGAATTGCTGCGCTACATTCTTTGCGTAATAAAGATCATTGGAAAAGCCTTCTTGTTGGAATTCAGTACCGGCATCAATAGTATAGCAATGCTGTTTTTTCTGTCCGGTGATTTTATGAGCAATTGCTAATAGTAAACTGGAATCCAAACCGCCGGAAAGAAAATATGCAAGTGGTCGGTCACTCAATAATTGCCGTTCTACAGCTTCTGTAAGCACAAAATCTAAACGCTCAATCCAAGCCTGCTCACTTAGTTTCTCATACAGACCTGTAAATGGTAATTGGTACCATTTCTTAATTTTCAATGTTTCTGGGTGGTCAATATTTAAACTAATACAATGACCTGGTAATAATTTATGAACATGTTTGAATCCAGTGTTATCTGAAATTTGCCACTGCAACATCACTGTTTGAAATAAAGCATCTAGGCTCAATTTTTTGTCAAAACTACCTATGGCTGCTAACGCCTTTATCTCGGATGCAAACCGAAATTCCCTATTCTTGTGATAATAATATAATGGTTTGATACCGAAGTTATCTCTCGCTATAAAAATATTTCTTGATTGACAATCATAAATTGCAAAAGCAAACATGCCATTTATTCTTTGCAATACTTGTTCTCCATAATAAATATAGGCTTGTAATAAAGTCTCTGTGTCGGACTTTGATTGAAATGAAATTCCTTTTTGTATTAACTCTTCACGTATTTCCCAATGATTGTATATCTCTCCATTGAAAATAATTGTATAGCGATTGTCGGGCGACTGCATGGGTTGGCTTGCCAGCTCCGAAATATCTTGAATCGCTAAACGTACATGTCCTAAATGTAATGGTGTGTCACTAAATGTACCCCTCCCGTCTGGTCCACGATGAGCTATTGATTGCATGGCCTGTCGCAATTGATAGTCGTTAATATTAGCGTCGATGATACCTATTATTCCACACATGTTATTATTCTCAAGAATTTAATTTCTAACCACAAGATTGTTCTATCAATCGCATTAATTTATCGGCTCTCGATTCTGGGGTTTCGAGTTTCAACAATTGTTGTTGTCCTTCAGCAATAAGATGTTCCTGAAATGATTTGTTGCTCATCAATAATTCAATTTTATCAGCAATGTCATGTTCGTTTATAGGGTTGAAATATAAAGCTGCATCACCGCAAATTTGATGCGCAAAATCGAGATCAGAGGTGAGTATAGGTTTGTTTGATTTCATTGCTTCGGGGTAATTTGCCGAAAAAGTTTCCAGCAATGAAGGTACAAAAACGGCATCACAGCATTGATATACTCTTGCTGCATCATCAGGACTTATTGTTGCTAAATTTTGTACATAGTTTTTATCTGTTTCGCTGTCGAAAATTTTATTGAAAACGGCGTTGGATAATGTCAATAGAAAGCAGCAACTGACATTCCTTTTTTTTAATTCGACAATCACTTTTGGTATTATTTCTATGTTTTTATGTGGGTAGTAAGCTGTTAAATAAAGTAAATTAAATAAGTTGTTTGAACTACTTTCGTCTAATGCCTTATTTTTAAAACTTGCGCCATACGTATTACCAACTACTTCTATTTTTATGTTTGGCGCAAATAATTGTTCCAATCTTTTTTTTGCAATTATGGTTTCCACCCAATAGGTAGCTGCTTCTTTTTTTAATTGTCGGAAAATTAAAAATCTCCGAACATAATATTTCGTTCGTTGCAAGAAGCCGGTAAGCACTTTTTTTCTGATATAGTCTGAATCGTCGAATAAATAATAACCATTTGCAAAGCCGACTATATGATTACTCTTTGGTTTCCAAAGAGCTGGGCCGAATACGGTAAAAACAGTATCAGGATTTATTGCTCGTTCTAACGCTGTCAACCCTCGATGAAAAGTTAAAGCGGTAAAGGTGGTATATGTTGGGTTTTTATCGAAGTAATAGAAATGAAAATTAGAATCAAACAATTTTTCGTCGATTAATGGCGCTAATTGTGGTGATAAAAAAATAAAATATTGATGCTCTTTATGTCCTGCATTCCATTCACTCAACAAACTAAGGGCGACCTGTAAGGAGCCTCCGCTTTGCATATTGGTAGTGTTTACTATGAGCTTCATCTATATTGCTAAGAATCCCTAAAGATATATCGATTTGTTTTTTAAGCATTGCAAATTTTATATTTGCATATTCGTATGCAGACTCGTATCCTTTTTCTGGCAGCACAAGTGCAGCCCTTTTTATCATCAGGCCTTCGCATTTTGCTCACTAATTATGATGTTGAGATATGGGTTGTTTGTCAAAATGAAAGTGAGTCGGCTCCAGTATCATTAATGTCACATCCAAAGCTTCGGGTCTTTAAGTATGATTATGAACCAGATTCTTTATTATGGAAAGACATTGAAGCTTTTAGTCCTGATATAGTTTTTTGTGCAGGTTGGATGCAGTTGCGTTATTTATCCTGGTGCAAATTATTGAAGAACAAAGGTGCCACAACAATTTGTGCTTTCGATACCCAATGGAAAGGTACTTTCAAACAAAAAGTGTTGGTAAAACTTGCGCCTTTTACTATTCAAAAATATTTTACCAATGCTTGGATTCCGGGTAAACGACAATTGGACTACGCACAACTTTTAGGTTTCTCAGAATCGCAAATTGCACTTAATTTATATGCACCTGACAGTGATTTGTTTGGTCAAGCTTATCAAAACTTTTGTGCCTCCTCGCTCAAAAAATTCCCTAAACTATTTTTGTATGTTGGACGTTTAGAACCTCATAAATTAAAAAATCTATTACTTGCTTTTCATACGTTGCGACCGCATGAGCGAAAAGATTGGCGATTGGAAGTGATAGGTAACGGCTCTATGTTTAAAGATAAATTGTTACAACATGTGGCAATTGAATATAAACACTTTTTAGCGCAACAAGATTTGATTAATATCGCAGCGCAATCAGGTGTTTTTTGTTTGTGTAGCACCGATGAGCCTTGGGGAACAGTGATACAAGAATTTGCCAGTGCAGGGATGCCCTTAATTGTTTCGGAGCAATGTGGTGCTCAACCTCATTTTTTGATAGAAGGTGAGAATGGATTTTTATGTGATGGCAATAATATCGCAAGTATTGCTGCCGCATTTAAAAAAATAATCGCTACAGATGATGCAACATTGTTTGCAATGGGTACAAAAAGTAATAGTTTGGGTATAGTTACTAATTCTGCTACTTGGGCAGAAATACTTATGTCAATAAAAAAGCCCAATTAATATACTCTTTATACAGCTTATTAGTATTTTTGGCACTCGTATGAAATTTACAGCATTAATACCTGCACGATTAGGTGCTACGCGGTTCCCCAATAAATTATTGGCTCAACTTAAAGGGAAGACTGTTATTCGTCGTACTTATGAATCTACTGTCAATACAGAATTGTTTGATGAAGTAATAGTCGTTACGGACAGCGAAGAAATAATGGCAGAAATTCAACAGTATGGTGGCAAGGCTGTGAAAAGTAAAGGCGTTTATGAAAGCGGTACGGACCGCATAGCAGAAGTCGTAAAGGATTTGGATGGAGATGTATTTGTAAATGTACAAGGTGATGAACCTTTTGTGCAGGCAGAACCCTTAGCTCAACTATTGAATCTTTTTAAAAATGATGTATCAGGGGGCGTTGAGGTCGCATCTTTGGTACAAGTGCTCCACGAACAGCAATTGATTGAAGACCCAAACTATGTAAAAGTGGCATTGGATAATAGAAATAATGCGCTCTTTTTTTCGCGTAGTGTTATCCCGTTTCCGCGCAATAAAGAAGTCAATATCACTTATTACGAACATATTGGCGTTTATGCATTTCGCAAAAATGCATTACTCAATTTTACTAATTGGGCAATGACACCTCTTGAAATAGCAGAGAAAATAGAATGCCTTCGATTCTTGGAGAATGGCGTTTCTATTAAAATGGCCATTGCAAACTATATGGGTGTAGAGATAGATACACCCGAAGACATAATAAGAGCAGAAAAATTAATGGAAAAAAATGGATGGCTTTAATCTGACTATTAAAATATAATAACTAAGCTATAAATATGAAATTTAGAAATTTTAAAATGGTTGATTACGTTGTTTACGGACGTGGATGCTTTGACCAATTGGACGAAATTATTGCCCCTAAACGTATGTCAGGTGCACCCATGGTGTTTTTATTGGATCATCATTTTCAAAATGATGAAGTATTCAAAGCACGGATTCCGTTGCGTGATAATGATGAGTTAATCATTGCAGACGTAACTTATGAACCCAAAACGAGTTATGTAGATGAAATTGCAATCGGCCTCAAAAATAAATTTGGGCAGGTGTCAGGTATCGTGGGTATTGGAGGAGGTTCAGTCATGGATTTGGCAAAAGCTACGGCTATAATGATGACCAATGACGGCCTTGCACAAGATTATCAAGGATATGATTTGGTGAGGAAACGAGCCGTTTATAAAGTTGGTATTCCTACTATATCGGGTACAGGGGCAGAGGTTTCCCGTACATGTGTACTAACAGGACCAACTAAGAAGTTAGGTATGAATTCTGATTTTACGCCTTTCGATCAAATTATATTAGATCCGGCGTTAATAAAAGGTGTTCCTAAGAATCAGAACTTTTATACGGGAATGGATTGCTATATTCATTGCGTAGAATCTCTGGATGGTACATTTCTTAATATGTTCAGTGAGTCTTATGGACAAAAGGCATTACAAATGTGTCAGGATATTTATCTGAAAAAAGATATATGGGATGATAATAGTGATGAGCAGTTAATGATGGCTTCTTATGCAGGAGGAATGAGCATTGCTTATTCACAGGTTGGGGTAGCACATGCGGTTAGCTACGGATTATCCTATCTTTTAGGAACGAAGCATGGCTTAGGTAATTGTATTGTATTTAATCATCTTCAGGAATTTTACCCTAAAGGAGTAGAGGAATTTCATCGAATGGTTGATAAGCATCAAATAGAAATACCCAAAGGTGTATGTGCAAACTTGAGCGAGAAAGATTTTGAAACAATGATTGATGTTTCTATGGGAATGAAATTGCTTTGGGAAAACGCACTTGGTACTAATTGGGAGGAAAAAATGACGAGAACAAGATTACGAATGCTGTTCGAAAAGTTGTAAAATAAATTAAAACCACTCTTTTTTGTTATTTAGTTGTTAATTGAGTTGGTTTTACCAACCATTCATTACCAATACATTGTCTTATGGTAGATTAGAAACATTTAAAATTATGTTCTAAATTTTCTTGTTTCCCAAATTATTTTAGTAAATTCACAGCAAAAATAAAGCCTAAAGGATATGAAAAAAGTATTAATAATGTCAGTACTGATGTTAAATTTTGTTCCTAAATCAGAAGCTCAATCGAGCTTAGGTGCTCCACAGAACACTGAATATGCGAAAAAATTTGATGGTATACAAGGACATTTTGAATATGCGCTTAACGCTCGTGAGCGCGTAAATGTGAACTATTCATTTAGTCCATTGCACCCAACTGACAAAGCTTCATTTATGCTACACACACCTGATCCAATGCCATTTTGGGCGACAGTAAGCGATGCTTCGGGAAAAGTGGTATATACATGGAAACCGGAACAAAAAGTTTATTTGTACAATGCTAGTTGGGATTTGTCTAAACTAAAATCAGGCACATACACTGTAAACATCTATTTAGAAACGGATAAAGCCAGTATTTTTCACTACAATTTTAGCAAATAATATTAGCGAGAGACTATAAACTTTATTCTTTTAAAATTAATCTTATGAAACGAATTGTTATTCTTTCAAAATTTATAACCCTAGGTATTTTTGCATTATTTGCAAATGCTGCAAATGCTCAGATAACTGGAACTGGAGATGAGTATATCAAAGGAGATTATGTTGAGGTTGGTATAGCCACAACAGGTTCTTTTGGCGGTTGTACTGCGCCATCTGGTTATCATCCAAACGTTGGAGCAGCATTGGGTTTTGTATCAGATCCTGATAAGGATGGATGGCTAGTAAGTTTGCCAGGACGTACTACTTACATGGGTGATTATTTCGTTCCTGGTTCGCCTTATGAAGGTTGGGATGTACAGATAAACGGAACTAAATATTCATCTTTTAACTGCCCATCTGGATCAAGTTTTGGTGGAGCTACATTCACAGGAACCGGTTATGGTAATGTGTCTTATGTTACTACCGCTTTAGATCAAACAGCAATATGGCATGGCTTAATTGGTACCAGTTTGGATATTACGCAAACTACGGTCGTTAAAAAAAGTAAGGCCTATTTTGTAATTTATGTTGACCTTGTAAATACAGGCGCTACAACGCTTAATAATCTTTACTATTATCGTGGATTGGATCCGGATAATGATGAACCTTGGCCATTAGGAGGTTTCCCTACAGATAATAGAATCGTTTATCAACCCAACGCATTATCAAAAAATTGTTTGGCTACAGCAAATGGTCGTGGTTACCCTAACGCTTATTTAGGTTTGGGTACAAAAGATTGTAGAGCAAAATGTATGTATTTTGCAAGCTGGCGCCCTTCATTTGCTTTGAATGATGCTTATAACCAAACTGGTACGGCATCTGCTAACTTTTATACAGTTGGTAGTGTTCAATTAAATTCGGATTGGGCAATTGGTATGGTTTACAATTTAGGTAGTTTAGCGC
>DBTQ01000021.1 GCA_002307135.1 Bacteroidetes bacterium UBA1312 | reverse complement strand
GTTGTTGCATTTGCACTTGCTGTTGCCTTTGCTGATCTTGTTGTGCCGCCTGTTGTTGTGTTCTTTGCTGTTGCATTTGCACTTGTTGTCTTTGCTGACCTTGTTGTACTGGTTGCTGTTGGTTTTGCATTTGCACTCTTTGTTGTTGTTGGTTTTGAACCGGTAATACTTTGTTTTGCTGTATTGGTGTTTGTTGTAATACCTTTTCTCTGCCACTTGGTCGTCCTCCATTACCACTTAATGGTTGTGGACGGGATGTTACAGCTTGGTCTGCGGGTACAAATTTTCTAGGTGCTACATTTGCATTACCCACATTGTTGATAGCTGGACGGTAAATATTTAGTCTATTACCTTGAATTGAACTTCCTCCCGGACGTTTGTTGTCATTGATTGCATAAACAGGTATCCTGTGTCCGGTATGACGATAATAATCATCGTTGCGAGGACCACAAATGTAG
This sequence comes from Bacteroidetes bacterium UBA1312, assembly GCA_002307135.1. Lineage (GTDB taxonomy): Bacteria > Bacteroidota > Bacteroidia > Chitinophagales > Chitinophagaceae > Rurimicrobium. Next base: position 20,941 of record DBTQ01000021.1, on the reverse strand, counting down.
GACTGGTGTGAATGTTTGTCCACATAAATATTGTTGATATAAATGGTTTGGTTATATATGTTTACATTATTACCATATCCATTATAATACCTGTAGAATGAATGATCATAAAGGTAACCTGGATTCAAAAAGATCCACCAGTCTATAGGAATAGCTCCTAGTGAAATGTTGATATTTAAACCAGGTCCCATAGGAGCCCAACCGTAGTAATCGTTATTACTTCTCCAGCTTACCCAAGCTGGTCCCCATTGCGTATCTGGTATCCAAAGCCATCCATAATAATTGTCATAAGTCCAGCGACCATAGTGAAATGGAGCCCAACCCCAAGCATAGTTAGACACCCAGGTGTTGCCGTACTCTGTCATTGCCCAGTAGCCATTAGTGTAGTATGGGCGAAAATCGCGCCCTACATTGGGTAGCCATACATAGCCATAGCGGCTATCATTGATCCATTGTCCGTATGGTGCAAGTCCGTCATAGAAATCCTGATAAGTAGCTGTTGTAGCGTTATTGTCGTCATAGGAATAATCATAATTGTCGTAAGTCTGTGCCATAGCTTTTGGTGCTAAAAACAAAGAGATTCCTAGAGTTGCGATGCTGAGCAATTTTGATAAGCGATTCATAATGTTTCTTTTTTGATTGTTCAATAGAAACGCATTTTATTGCGCTGCTATTTTATAGACTAAAAATTGTGCCAAAAGTTATTTTATATTTGTTATAAAAAATACAACGCCCTTAATTGTGATGCCTTTTAGTATCAGCATTCGCTCAAGCTAATTGGTATATTTGTGGCTAGGCCACCTTCTGCGGTTTCTTTGTATTTATAATTCATATCCAGAGCAGTTTCCCACATAGTATTTACTACATTGTCCAATGATACCCTGGCATGGTCAGGGTTACTTTGCAAGGCTAATTGCGAAGCAGTGATTGCTTTGATCGATCCCATGGTATTGCGTTCAATACAAGGCACTTGAACAAGACCTCCGATAGGGTCGCAGGTAAGCCCCAAATGATGTTCCATGGCTATTTCCGCCGCCATCAGACATTGCCTTACTGTACCTCCAAGCACGCTTGTCAATCCTGCAGCAGCCATCGCTGATGATACGCCAATTTCTGCCTGACATCCCCCCATTGCGGCAGATATGGTAGCGCCTTTTTTGAAAATACTGCCAATCTCGGATGCTGTGAGCATAAATTGCAAAATTTTTTCGTCGTCAAGTCCATCGCAGAACGCTACGAAATACTGTAATACAGCAGGTATAACACCTGCGGCACCATTAGTAGGAGCAGTAACCACTCTTCCAAATGCAGCATTTTCTTCATTGACTGCAAGGGCAAAGCAGCTCACCCAATCGAGCGTGTATTGAAACCCTGATCCACCGGATCGGATAGCCAAGAGCCATTCCTCATAATTATTATAAGATCTTCCGTTCAATAATCTTTTATTGAGTGTAGCCGCGCGCCTTGTTACATTCAATCCTCCTGGCAAAACGCCACTAATATGACATCCTCTGTATATACAATCGCGCATTACATGCCATATATTTAATACCCCTTTCTTTGTTGCATCTTCACTCCTCCATGCCTGTTCATTTTCAAGTACTACATCCGATATGCTCAAGCCCGACTTTATACACCAATGTAGTAAGTCAGATGATTTCTCAATAGGGAAGGGTAGGTCATTATTTACATTTGCGCTGTTTTCTTCCCCTTCTTTTACTACAAAACCACCGCCAATTGAATAATAGGTTTCAGCAATTTCGGTACCATCACCTAGGGTACATAAAAATGTTAGCGCGTTAGGATGGAAGGGAAGACTTTCAGTCATCAAAAAAACGACTTCTTCTTTGGGATCGAAAACAATATTTTTTTCGCCTCCTAGATTCATGAGCTTATTATGACCAATGGAGTCAATACGCGGATTAACTTCATTGACATCAAATGTTACAGGATCTTCGCCACATAGCCCCAGTATTACTGCTACATCTGTGCCATGCCCTTTACCTGTTTTGGCCAATGAACCATATAACAGTACTTTTACTTTTGTTACATTTTGTAGGGCAAATTTTGTTTTGACACTATCTAAAAAACGTAATGCGGCACGCCAAGGTCCTAACGTATGTGAACTGCTTGGTCCAATGCCGATTTTAAACATGTCGAACACGGAAATACTTTCTCTACTCACTATTATTGGTCGATTTATTAAATTATTAGGGTGTTAGAATTGCAACAGATGGTGCAAGATAATTCAATTTTTGCTTACAAAATCTTGGGTCATTTCAGATCGTCAAACGAAGTAAGTTTGGTGTAAATAAAAAAAATAAACTATGGAAACGTTTTTTATTAAAAATGTTTCCATAGTTTTGCGTGGTAATTATGGATACACTAACCAAAATAAGGACATGTGCGGTAGAATTGTTTCGGCAATTTGGCTTCAAGTCCGTTACAATGGATGATGTAGCGCGCAGAGCCGGGCTCTCTAAGAAGACTCTTTACCAGCATTTTGATAATAAAGATAAGGTCGTCTCTGATACTATTGTCTGGTACAAATGTAAAATATCTGACAGTTGTAAGTCCATGTTGGGCAGTTCAGGAAACGCGGTAGAAGCCTTTGTCAAAATTCAGCAAATGCTGGATGAGGCACATAAAGATGTTAACCCTTTGTTGATTTTTGAATTGCAACGTTTTTATCCCGAAGGCTATCTACAGTTTCGTCGGAATTTGGAACAGGACGCCCAACAAATAAAAGATAATATTTTACAAGGAATCAAGGAAGGCAATTATAGAGCGGATATTGATGCGGATCTATTGTCGAAATTTCATATTGAAACGGCCATGCTCGTCTTGCACCCCAATATGATGGTAAAGGATCGGTACGACATACAGCATGTAAACAAGGCTATTACAGAGCATTTTCTTTATGGTATTATGACCCCTAAAGGAGAAAAACTTTATCGCAAATACAAAGAAAAATATTTAAAGTAAATACGAAAGATGAAACAAATATTAACCATTTTACTGCTCGCTTTAGCACTAACACCCGGTGTTACAAAAGCGCAAGAACAAAAGGCGCTGAGCCTTAAAGATTGTATTGATTACGCACTTGATCATAGTAGTGCGGCTAAAAATGCACATATAGATGTGCTGCTCCAAAAAGCACAAAATGATGAAGTTACAGGTCGTGCTTTGCCTCAGATAAGCGGACAAGGAAAATACACACAGTTTATAGATATTCAGCAGACTTTTTTACCAGGTAAGTTTATTGATTCTTCATTACCCGCTAATTCTTTTGCTCCTGTAGCCTTCTCGTCCAAATTAAGTACTATTGGATCTTTGAATGCTAATCAGGTATTGTTTAATGGTAGCATTTTTGTGGCACTTCAAGCGCGTAATACCTTAATGGAATTGGCGCGGCAAAATGCCAATATGAAAATGGAAGATATTCGCTACAATATTCAAAAAGCATATTTCGGGTTAGTCATTGCACACAAGCAATTTGACTTGATGAAAAGTAGTTTGGATCTGGTACGGAATAGCACACGCGATTTGCAAATCACCTACGATAACGGAATGATTGAAAAAATTGATGTAAGCCGTATGGAAGTTCAATTAAACAATCTTGAATCAGATAGCATTGGTCTTGCTAATATGATAGATGTAAGTGAAACAATGTTGAAATACACGATGGGTATGGATTTGACTACACCAATAACGCTTGTAGATACAGCAATGGTTGAGAGTACAGAAAATGCAACGGCATTATTACTGAAAGATGAAAAGTATGAAAATAGACTTGTATACCAACTTGCACTCACTTCAGTAAAACTTCAGCAATACGATTTAAAGCGCTATAAATTTGAAGGATTGCCTAGCTTATCAGCCTTTGGTAGTGCTGGTTACAATAATGCGTCGAACAAATTTAATGATTTGGTCAATAAATCATACCCTGGTTTTTCTATGGTGGGTTTGCAACTCGATATTCCCATATTTGATGGATTTCAACGTAAAAGCCGGGTAAAAGGTGCCAAACTTAAAGTGGAAAAAGCGAAGAATGATTTGGAAAATACCAAATTGGGTATCGATTTTCAGACACAATCGGCTCGTAAAACATTAGCCAACGCGCTCTCTACAATAGAAAGCCGCAAACGTACCATGCAATTGGCAAATAGTGTTTTGGTACTTGCTCAGAAAAAATATAAAGCTGGTGTTGGTAGCAATCAGGATGTTGTATTGGCTCAAACAGACTTTTTACAAGCTCAAAATAATTATTTCTCTGCGCTGCAATCCGTAGTGAATGCACATGCAGATCTGGAAAAAGCATTAGGACTTCTTAAATAATCAAATTAATAAAACTCACAGAAAATATACTTCAATGAAAAGGATTAGTATTTTATTTATAGCAACGCTACTTATTGCATCGTGCAGTAATGACAAAAGCAAAGACAAAACCGCTCAGTTGGCAAAACTGAAACAAGAACGTGCAATCTTGGATATTAAAATAAAAGAGCTGGAAACAGCGGCCAACAAAAATACCCCGAAGAAAGCTACGGCTGTATCGGTTATGGCTATCAACACTTCCGATTTTACCTCTTATATCGATGTGCAATCACAGATCGTAGGTGATGAAAATGTTTTGGCAACGCCACAGGCTCCCGGAACAGTAACTAATGTATTGGTTCATTCGGGTCAAAAAGTAAGCAAAGGGCAATTGTTGGCGACTATGGATGCCGCAGCTGTGGATCAGCAAATAAAGGCTGCAGATGTACAATTAGGATTGTTAAAATCATTGTATGATAAACAAAAAAACCTTTGGGCACAAAACATCGGATCAGAAGTTCAGCTCATCTCCGCCAAGGCCAATTACGAAGCCGCGTTGAAGCAAAAAGATGCGCAACTTGCACAACGCAATATGTACCGTATTATATCACCGATTTCAGGGACAGTTGATAACGTGTCGCTTAAACAAGGTGATGTGGCCAGCCCCGGACAGTCTGGTATTCGTATTGTCAGCTTCGACAAATTGAAGGTAGAAGCATCACTTGGTGAAAATTATTTGGGTAAAGTAAAAGCAGGCGATCTTGTTAACTTGGTTTTCCCTGATTTGAATGATTCTTTAAATACAAAAGTGAGCTATGTGGCGCAGTCTGTTGATCCGATATCTCGTGCATTCTTGGTACAGGTAAGATTGGGCAATTCCAAAAAACTCTACCCTAACATGTCTTGTAAAATGAGAATCGCTAACTATCAAAACAAACACGCACTTGTAGTACCCGTTTCTGTAATTCAAAAGACGGCTCAGGGAGATATGCTTTATGTAGTTGAAGATAATAAAGCGAAATCAGTAGTAGTTACTACAGGTAGAAATGCTAATGGCATGGTAGAAATTTTATCAGGTCTTAAATCCGGCGATACCATTATCACCGAAGGATTTGGAGATGTGGACAATGGCGAAACGGTAACTATTAAATAAATATAAGACAGGCCTTTTCAAAAAATAATTTTCGCTTAGCCAAAAGCAGGGTAGCGTGAAAATTAAAACTAAACAATCAGACACTCCAATGAAAGATAAAGCCAAAGAGTTCAAACTATCCAGTTGGTCGATAGACAATCGAACTGCTATATACATACTCACCATCATTGTCACCTTTATGGGGTTGATGGTGTACCTCAATTTGCCGAAGGAACAGTTTCCGGAAATCAAGTTGCCACAGATTATCGTACAAACCATATACCCGGGTACATCGCCGGAGAATATGGAAAACCTGGTAACCAAACCTATTGAAAAGCAAGTAAAAAATCTTACCGGCGTCAAGAAGGTGACCAGCAATTCTTTTCAGGATTATTCTGTTGTTATTGTAGAATTCAATACCGATGTGCAAGTCGATAAAGCGAAGCGCGACGTTAAAGATGCGGTAGATAAGGCGCGTACCGACTTACCTAAAAATTTACCCAACGAACCAGAGGTTAAAGATATTGACCTTTCAGAGGTTCCGGTACTATATGTCAATCTTTCGGGCAACTACGACCTCAACAGGTTGAAGAAGTATGCCGATCGGATGAAGGACAATATCGAAGAGCTTAAAGAAATAAAAAGAGTCGATATGGTTGGCGCTCTGGAGCGCGAAATTCAAATCAATCTTGACTTATACAAGATGCAGGCTTCCGGCATGACCTTCGACGATGTGGAACGTACTATTGCTTCAGAGAATGTTTCGGCTACAGCAGGTGAGGTGGCTATGAATAATCAAAAACGTATCCTGAGTGTACGCAACGAGTTCAAATCGGCCGAACAGATTGGTAATATTATTGTACGCAATCAGCAAGGCAAATCCATTTATCTAAAAGACATTGCTGTTGTAAGAGATAATTTTGAAGAACAAAAAAGCTATGCACGACTCGATGGTAAAAACGTAATTACCCTCAACGTGATTAAAGCTAAAGGTCAGAATTTGATTGATGCCTCTGATAAGATTCAGGCCTTGATTACAAAAATGCAAAAAGAAGAATTGCCTAAAGATTTGAGCATTGTAGTAACGGGCGATCAGTCAGAAACGACTAAAACGACCCTGCACGATCTGATCAATACGATCATCATTGGCTTTATACTCGTAACACTGATTCTGATGTTCTTTATGGGTGTTACCAATGCCCTCTTTGTTGCCATGTCTGTACCTCTTTCTTGTGCTATCGCATTCTTGGTGATGCCATCCATTGGCTTTACCCTCAATATGATTGTACTGTTCTCCTTCCTGCTCGCACTGGGTATAGTGGTGGATGATGCGATTGTGGTGATTGAAAATACACACCGTATATTCGACAATGGTAAAGTACCCATTAAGAAGGCTGCAAAATTGGCCACAGGCGAAGTGTTCTTACCTGTACTTTCCGGTACTGTTACTACATTGATTCCGTTTATTCCACTGGCATTTTGGAAGGGTGTAATTGGTCAGTTTATGTTCTTCCTACCTATTACCCTCATCATTACCCTTATTGCATCATTGATGGTGGCTTATATTATCAACCCTGTATTTGCCGTTGATTTTATGAAACCGCACGATGCCAGCGATACCGGCAAACGCAAATGGGGTAAGCGCGACAAAGTAATACTCGTTGTATTCCTTTCCCTCATTGCTATTGCTTATGTGTTCCAATCATGGGGCTTTGGTAACTTCTTGGTCTTTATATACCTCTTTATATTATTGGAAAAATTTGTTTTCGAAAAATGGATTCATTCGTTTCAAAACAAAGTTTGGCCTTCGTTTCAGGAATGGTACACCCGCTGGCTCAAAAAAGCGTTACACCGTCCGTTTATTACATTAGGCATTATGGCTGCAATATTTGGATTAGCTATTACATTGATGGTGGTGCGTGGTGCCAAAGTGGTATTCTTCCCGAGTGGCGAACCCAACTTTACTTACGTATATCTCAATATGCCGGTAGGTACCGATCAGGCCTATACCAACGAAGTGCTGGGTAAGCTCGAAAAAAGAGTGTATAAAGCACTGGATATAGACTTGGAGCACAACAAGAAAAATGAAATTGTAAAATCGGTGATCTCCAATGTAACAGTAGGTGCCATCGATCCCAATAGTGGCGAGGTCGGCGACTTCCCCAACAAAGGAAAGATTACGGTGGCTTATGTAGAGTTTGCTAAACGGCATGGCAAATCTACTGCCGAATATATGGAGCGGATACGTGCAGCGGTGCAGGATGTGCCGGGTGCAGAAGTTACTGTCGATAAAGAAAGCAGTGGTCCCCCATTGCCTAAACCAATTGTAATTGATATCACAGGCGATAATCTCGATTCATTAATCAGTACATCAGAAAGATTGAAACGTTATGTCGAATCAAAACAAATAGCAGGTGTGGAAGAATTGCGTAGTGACTTTCAGGCCAACAAACCGGAAATTGTTTTTGATATGGACCGTGAGCGTATGAATACTGAAGGTATTACTACAGGTCAGGTAGCCGGAGGATTGCGTACAGCAGTATTTGGTAAGGAAATTTCCCGCTTCCGTGATGACAATGACGATTACCCCATCACACTACGATTGATGCCCGGACAGCGCGAAGACGTAGATGCCATACGCAACATGCCGATTGTATATCGCGATATGGGTATGGGTGGTGTTATCCGTCAGGTACCGGTGAGTGCATTTGCCGACGTGCATTATGGCAGTACCTATGGTGGTATCAAACGTAAGGATATGAAGAGAATCATTTCTCTGTCTTCTAACGTATTGGGTGGATTCAATGAGAATGAAGTAGTAAAAGCCATTGGAGATGAAGTAGTCAACTTCAAAGCGCCTCCGGGTATCATCATCAAAATGGGTGGACAACAGGAAGACCAAGCAGAAACTATGAGCTTCTTAGGCGGTGCTATGGGCATAGCCGTATTGCTCATCTTCCTGATATTGATTATGCAGTTCAACTCTTTGAGTCGTACGCTCATTATCATGTCCGAAATTATCTTTAGTGTATTCGGTGTATTGCTGGGTGTGGGTATCTTCAAAATCAACTTCTCTATAGTGATGAGTGGTATCGGTATTGTAGCGCTCGCAGGTATTGTGGTGCGGAATGGTATATTGCTGGTCGAGTTTATGGATCTGATGCTGGAAGAGGGCATGGAGCCTTATGAGGCCATAGTAGAAGCTGGTCGTACCCGTATGACTCCTGTAATACTCACCGCCACAGCAGCCATACTTGGTTTGATTCCGTTGGCAGTAGGGCTCAATATAGACTTTTCGACCTTGTTTACAGAGTTCAACCCACATATATTCTTCGGTGGCGATAACGTTGCTTTCTGGGGGCCGTTGGCTTGGACGATGATCTACGGATTGAGCTTCGCTACATTCCTTACACTGATTATCGTACCGGTTATGTGCTTATTGAGCTTCCGCTTAAAAGCATGGATCAAAAGAAAACGTGCCGGAGTAGGTGCGTACATGAATAAATAAACACAACAGTATAATTGAATAAAAAGAGCGGCGACAATTTATTTGTCGCCGCTCTTTTTATTGTCGAATGATTATCCAGCTAAAACAGCTATTGAGATTTCGAGTACAATATTTTTGAATTTTCGACTTCCATCTGAGCTGTTTTTTTACCGCTTATAAACTTTTTACTACCGTTCGTAAACTTTATTTGGAAATGTAATACCCTTACTTATACTTTTGGATGTATTATAATATAATAACACCATGATCTATGAAATATAGATCAATAGACTAATTCTATTTCCAAATTGATTTATAATTACATAATAAAATTAATTGATATTTTATTATAAAATAACTTATAGTTTCTATAAAATTATTGAAATGTGCTCTTCATTCATTTACCTTTGCCCAACATTTCAATAACCATATGAAAACAGTTTTGCCCAGAATCCTTGTTGCTTTGCTTTTTGTCCTGAACATTCAGCACACGAATGCCCAATCGGTAACCTACTCCCCACTTTATGACAATACCACCTTTGCCAAGACCATTGACTTGTCTAAAGCGGTAGGTAGTATTGATGCAACTGCTGGTACTACACCCAGTGGAGCTGCCACTTATTCCATTCCTATTAAATGTCCGCCAGGTACACATGGAATAGTACCTAACCTTTCTATTGAATATAATTCACATGGGAGCAATGGACTATTAGGGCAAGGCTGGAATTTATCGGGCTCATCTGTCATAACCCGTGGAGGTAAAGATCTATTCCACGACAATAAAGTAGGTTCTGTAACTTATACCAATGACGATGCTTTTCTGATGGATGGCACTCGTCTATCTACAGTAACAGGTACAAATGGCGCTAATGGTACTACTTACCGTACAGAAAGTGAAAACTATTCAGTTACTACTTCTTATGGTAGTGTAGGTGGCGGACCTCAGTATTTTAAAGTAGTGAGTAAAGACGGTACGATTATGGAATTTGGTAATTCTACAGACTCCCGGACAATGACCAATGATGGTACTGTAGTAATGGTGTGGCGACTCAACAAAATACAGGATGTAAATGGTAACTATATCACCTTCATATACACCAATACCAACAATGGTAATGACCCCATCACCTACCCAACAACCCTTAACAAGCAGGATAATGACGGAAGGGATGTACAGCTGGCAGAAATAGACTATACAGGTAATGCGAGTACAGGTTTGGCTCCTTATAATGTCATTAAATTTTCTTATGTTGTAAGAACAGATAAGCATAATTTTTATGATGCCGGTAGTTCAGTTGCTTCTAGGTATTTGTTGGATAATATAACTGTTTATGCAGAGGGTGATCGAATGAAAAAATATGCGTTTAATTATTCATTTAATAATGTAAAGTCATACTTGAAAAATGTAATTGAATATGCACAGAATGATGGCGTTGCATTAGGAGACTCAAGGTTTAAATATGGTGATTTGGAGATTGGTCCTACAACAGTAGGATCAAATATCGATGTTACATGGAAATATTCAGGAACGGCAACAAATGCGGATGTTTTTTCAGGTGATTTTGATGGCGATGGCAAAACAGAAATTCTAACTGCTCATTATAAATATAATGATTTTAGGTTTGGGGATGATGCCTCTGAAATAGGCAGAGGGTATAAAGATTTTATTATTTATAAGTCTGACCCTAGTGGAACAACAGGTTCTTATATGCCATTATCAGGAGCTAGTGATTCTTGGGCAGATGATGGTAAATATTTGGTCTCGTTCAATCACAATAGTAGCAATTCTAAGAATTTTGTAACATCTGACTTTGATGGTGATGGGAAAGATGATTTATTGTTTTTAAAATCTACAACAAATGCGGTTGGATTAACAACGTTTGATAGTATTTCTATTTATTATTCAAGATCTAGTAGTCCCGGATTTAGTTTTGATAAAATGTACTATCATCCAGCAACTATTCCTCCATCAACCGATCCCGCATTAAATTCAATTATTCCTCATGAATTTGTTGGCAAGAATAATATAATTTTAGGTGATTTCGATGGTGATAAGCGTACAGACTATATGTATTTCACAAGGACAGTATATTCCGGTACAGGGGTCACTTACCATGTTGAAGTAAATCATGCTTTTGTTTCTTTTCCTGGAAAGAGGACTGTAGATATGCCATTAATGAATCCTGCCAGCTTATCGGTTTATGATGAAATTATGGCTAATAATCTAATGAATAAAGATATATATGCATTAGATTTTGATGGTGATGGGAAAACGGATATTATGTATACCGATGGATCTTATACTTATGTTTATTCTGTTGAATAGGCAAGTACTGGAGAGTATTCTTTCAAATTGATAGCCACTCTTGGTTATCCAACTAAAGACTATCATGATATAATAGGTATTGGTGATTTTAATGGTGATGGTAAAGATGATATATTGACGAAAAGTAAAGTGGCTGATTTATGGGAGGTAGGATTATCAACAGGTAAAACCTTTGAAGGCAATGAGTTTAAATTTCAAACGGGTGCTGAATTTCAATCGCATTGTGATTATGGAAACCCAGATCAGATCTTTATAGCGGATTTTAATGGTGATGGTAAAGCTGATATTTTACATGAAAGATCATATTGTTCAAATTTTGACGATTACAATGATAAAGATGATTTTAATGTTTATTATTTAAGGGGATTTGGTGTTGGAACTAGTATTCAGTATGATTTTCAACCCTATTTATTATCCACAGGAAGACTCTCTCCTAATGTAAACACGTTAATCACTGATGTTGATGGAGATGGCAAACGAGAATTTTCGTTTGCGAAAGGTTCATCCTACTATTTACAGAATACCTATTTCAATAAAGGTGGTCAATCCCATTTGCTGCAAAAAGTAACGGATGGTTTTAACCGTACCACTGAATTTCAATACAAGCCGCTTACAGCAGGAACAGGATCTGCATCTTTTTATACCAAAGGTACCGGCGCTACCTATCCCATAACCAACGGGCAATACCCCAGTTATGTGGTGACTTCAATGAAATCTCCTGATGGTATAGGAGGTACCAATACCGCTAATTTTACTTACGAAAACATGCTTCTGCACCGTACAGGACGTGGCTTATTGGGCTTTCAAAAAGTAACTACGAATGCACTCAATGCCGGTATTCGCACAGAAAATACCTATGACCTCAATACTGATTTTTATGTATCCTATCCAAAAACGACTAAGACTTTTTTAAATAGCACAGGTACACAATTATCACAAACAGATAATACCGTTAGCTTTAACCGAATAGGTACCGGTTATTGCTTTACACAACAAGCAACATCCACTACAGCACAAGACCTTTTAAAAGGAATCACTACAGTAAGTAATAGTAGTTACGATGCTAATGGGAATGTAACCAATACCTCCAGTACCAGCACAGGCGGTCCGGAAGCGTTTTCGTCATCTACAGCAACTACCTTTACGGCCACCGCAGGATCAGCCATCCCCAACAAGCCATCCTCATCCACCGTTACAAGCCAAAGAGGCAGCCAATCCAGTGTTTCCAACAAAATGGACATCTCTTATGATGCCCTTGGTCGTGTAATCAGTTCCGCCAGCTATCCTGGTACAAAAACAGCACTCTATGCCATCGTTCAAAACTATACCTATGATGCCTATGGCAATGTGCTTAGCAGCAGCAAAACAGCCAATCCCTCATTAATTGACCCAAGTCTATGCCCCAGCACTGCTTACGAATACGATACAAAAGGCAGGTTCCCTATAAAAGAAACCAATCCCTTAGGAGACATTAGCTATAAAACCTACCATAAATTCTGGGGTAATCCACTCTCTGCAACAGGCGTAGATGGGTTAATCGCTACCTTTACTTATGATAACTGGGGTAAGCTAACTTCTTCTTATACACCTACGTCAAGTACTGGAGGGTACACCATCAACTATTCTGATGGCTGGGATATATCCGGCAACCAACTGTATTATACTTTAGTACAGCACCCCGGAGCACCCGATATCAAAACCTGGTATGACCAATTGGGTAGGGGTATAAAAATCCAGAAAGAAACCTTTGGTTCAGCATGGACCACCGCAGTCACCACCTACGATGCAAAAGGCAATGTAGCTACAAGCACCAATAACTATTTAGCCACAGAAACACCTGTAACAACGACCAACAGCTACGATGCCCTCAACCGCATCAGCAGCAGTACCAATGTATTCGGTACTACCAGCTATGCCTACAGTTTGGGAAGTGGAATGGCTACCACTACTGTTACAGAACCGGATGGTAAAATTAAAATTACAACAACAGACGCATTGGGTAAAGTGCTCAAAAGCAGTAATGGTATAGCAGGTACCGTTCACTTTACTTACGACAGCAGAGGCAACGAAACCAGTACCGCAATAGGCACTACATCCGGTCCCATCCAATCACTGATTACTAAACAATATGACGACTGGGGCAGACTGACCAGCATGAAAGACCCGGATGCGGGCACAACAACTTATGCTTACGATGCCTTTGGGCAACTCAAAGGCCAGACAGACCCTAAAGGTAAATTTACCTTTGTGACCCGTGATGTAATGGGTAGAGCTATCCAAAAAACACTCGATGGTTATACTACCAATTACACCTACTATGGAGCCACCAAAGGCTATCAAATCCAACAAACCCAAGTGACAGGACCCGAGGGAACCGTAACAGATGCTTATGACTATAATATAGGTGGTACATTAAAAGACGCAACCAAAACCATCAATGGTGCAGTAATGGCGAAGCACTTTGCTTATGATACCTACAACAACTTAACCACCACCACCTATTGGCCATCGAATTTTTCGACACTCCATACTTATGATGCTAATAGTTACCTGCAAACAATAAGCAGCAATGCATCCGGTACACCCAAAACACTCTACCAGGCCACATCCATGAACGGCAACGGGCAAACAACCGCCTATACCCGTGTAGATGGTCAACCAGCAACGACCGACTATTACAATGGCATTGTTACCGGCTACCATACCCCGGGTATTCAAGACCTGACCATAACCTATGACTATACCAATGGTAATATAATGGAACGCAATGACCATATTGCAGGTACCAATGAAACCTTTACCTACGATGCCATTGACCGGCTCACCCAATCTGCCCCTCAGAAATACACATCCCCAACGGCAACTTATATCCCCATCAATATCACTTACGACAATAACTTTTGGGGTAGTTTGGGCAGGATATTAGCAAAAACAGATGCAGGAACCTACAACTATGGTGGAATGACCACACCGGTAGCACGCAATGCCGTACTATCCGTGACAGATCCAATGACACTCATTAGTCATGCAGATCAAAACATTACCTATACCGCTTTCCATAAAGCGAATAGCATCACAGAAAATGTTGGGTCGCCGGCTACACCATACACCCAAACCTTTGTGTATGACGCCAACGAAGACCGTGCCTATAGCCAACAAATACAGGGAGGAACAACAGCCATTAAACGCTGGTATATGGGTGACTACGAGCGTGCCTATAATGCAACTTCAGGAATGAAAGACGTGCATTACATCTCCGGTCCTGCCGGGCTCTGTGGTATCGTGGTGGGCAATGCAGGCACAGGCTTTAGCTATTATGCGACCTATACCGACCATTTAGGCTCTATCGTAGCCGTTACCAATCAATCGGCAACCATAGTGGCTCGCCAAAGCTATGATGCATGGGGACGCGAACGCAACCCCGATACTTGGGATTATGCAATGCCCCTAACCACCAAACCTGACTGGTTATACAGAGGTTATACTGGGCACGAAATGCTACCGGAGTTTGACCTGATTAACATGAATGGACGTATGTATGATCCCATCAATGGGCGTATGATGAGACCGGATAACTATGTCCAAGCACCATTGAATGCTCAAAGTTATAATCGATATTCCTATTGCTGGAATAACCCGATGAAATATACGGATCCGAGTGGAGATATTCTTCTTTGGGCGACCTTTTCAATTGGAGGGGATTCAAGAGGAGGGGTAAATGTTAGTGCAACAGGTGGTGTAGGTCTGCCTGGTATACTGAGTGCGCAAGTAACCGTAGGGCACGATTTTGGTTCTGGCAATACCTATGTTGGAGTTGGAGGAACGGCGAGCGGGGTAACCGCTACAGTAGGATGGGGTACTCAAACTGGTTATACTGCAAACGTAGGAGTGGGTTTAGGTTTTGATGGGTCTGGTATTAATTCAAATATAACTGGTGCTGGTGTAGGCTGGACTCAAAATGGAGGCGCTTATACCTATGCCCTAGGTATGGTAGTTAATGAGAATGGCGAAGTATCCGTTGATGGTAGTTTTAGTTATAGTTATGCGGTTGCATATAGCACAGTTAGACTTAATGGAGGACCATTAGTGGCTAGTAATGGTAGCAAACCGCCTTATTTTGATCCCCAAGAAGGTTGGATTTTGGATAATGCCGAGATTGTATTGCATCGATGGCAATATGGCGTAGATGCAGGTAATTATGCACCATATGTTCCATATATACCGGAAGCATATTATCATATTCCAGCGGCTTATGGATTGTCGATTCCAGTTGTAGTAAATGGAATAACTGGTTTTACTTTCAGCTTTAATGTAGGTATAGTAAACAATCAATTTCATGGATGGTTTACTCCAGGTTATAGTGTTGGTACTCCTGAAGCAAGTATAGGCTTAGGTCTGTTTGCTGGGTATTATCTAGGTAGTGAAAAACCGACTTTCGAAAGCTATATGGGATGGAGTGATAATGTGAGTATTCCTATTCCCACAATAGGCTCATTTAATTATTCTCAATCATTGGATGATAATGGTAATCTAATGTGGCGGACATATCAAATAAATCGCACTTTAAGTACTAATAATATGCTACCAGGAAACTCGGCAAATTATTCTAAGACATACAGCATACCGCTTTGGTAAAATCCATAACAATTAAATCAGCATTGTATTGTCGTTTAACGTAATTTCATTAAGATATTATAAATAGGATTTAAAACACTTTCTAATTACCTTGATTTATTAAAAACAATATTTAAAGCATGCATATAATTAGCTATATAATCGTCAGGATATTTCCGATTTTTGGAGTATCTATGCTTATAAATATAGTGCTACTCTATATTTACCGTTCTACCAGAACAAATGAAATTGGGAACGTTTCATTTCGACTTTATAGTAAGATAGCTAGGTTACTCGTCGTTAATACTTTGGCATCAATACTTCTCTTAATTATTGGAGTAGGTGGAAAAATGTTTTTTATTTATACTATAAAGCAAGAAATTCTAGCGTCAATTCATTCCTTTAAGATGGATAAGAGTAGAATATATGTGAATAATGAGCTCGTAAATGACCCTTTAAATAAATTGGATGCATTCAGAAATATTGATAATAACAATTATCATCATTCAAGTCCTATGCAACGTTTTGATGTAAAAATTGTAAATCTTAATGATTCTATAATCATAACCCTTAAACGTGATTCAAATATTAAAAATGAATATTGGCTTTATGATAATAGGTATGAGCTTACCCAAGATCATGAGCTTGGTAAAATAATTACAAACGCGTTTGATAACTATTTAAATGAGTAGCTAGATGATATAATTATTCAGCACGCAAAGGTAGCGGAGAGAAGTTGTGAGATATTCGGATAGTTGTATGTGATACACATAATACTCAATTAAGTATTTGTTTCTAAGTCAGGAGATAATGAAACAATTAGCACACGAGATGATTAACTAAAAATATAAAGCATGAAATCAAAGATGAAGTATTGTATACTATTTTTTACAGCCTTACTACTGATCAATCAAACTTACGGGCAAAAGCTACAAATAGGAGTAGAGGCAGGAGTCAGTGCAGCATTGACTAAAGAAAATTCCTATGTAGTATCAGTAGGCGGAAAAATTAAAGATGACAAAACTAGAATTGGAGCACGTTTAGGTTTGCCTATAACATATCAGGTAAGCAATCAATTCAAATTAAACTCAGGACTTTTTTATACTATGAAAGGGACTACACAATATCCAATAAATCGTTCAGAATATGCATATCAATATATATCCATCGCATATTCAACATTAGAAATACCTCTTTGTATTACATATTATACAAAGCCAATCCCTCAAAAAAATACGTTTTTTATTGGAGCTGGTCCATACATTGGGAATGTTCTATATGGTAAACTGAGGTACTACAATGAAAATGGACATAAGGAAACGAGAAATTTTTTCTGGGGTAATACAGACGCTAAAGATTTATTCAGACATTTAGATTTGGGTTTCCAAATACAAACAGGATTGGTATTGAAAAATGGTCTTCTTTGTAAACTTGTGCTTCAAAGAAGTTTTAATGATATGTCTACCAGTACTAATGAATACCTTGCTCATATCAATAATATACCTGGGAGTTATTTTACACAAATCAAAAACCAGGTTTACGCAAGCCTCAGCGTAGCATACTTTCTAAAACATAAAAGCAAACATTAAGAACATGAAATCGAAATTATACTTATTAGCAGCCATCATCGTCGCGTTATGTGGTACAAATTTTTCTGCTGCTGCACAAAGCTGCAAAATCTTTTATAACTACGATTTAGCAGGTAATCGTACCAAAAGGTTTTATGACTGCCCACCACAAACTAACCCTTGGGATCAACCATTAACCAGCACCACCATCAGGAGGATATACCCTAACCCAACTACAGGTGTCATCAATGTAGAGTTTTATAACCCAACGGCCACTGCATCATTTACAATCAGTGCAATGAATGGAGGACTGGTATTGCAATACAACCTGACCCAACTAAGCACTATTGTTACATTCGATATCTCTGCACAAATGCCGGGTACTTATTTACTCACTGTAATGACCCCTGATAATGTGGAAAGCTATCCGATAACGAAACTATAGTTCAGTAGCTAATTCGATTGGTGGTTGCTAAATAAAAATGGACAGGAAAGGGCATCACGTGTCCTTTTTTGTATTTGCTCACCTTCAAAACCAAAAATAAAAAAAGAGACACCTGATATACGCCACGCACAAGGCGCTGCACGTTCTATACCGACCATTTAGGTTCTATCGTAGCCGTTACCAATGAATCGGCAACCACCATAGTAGCCCGCCAAAGCTATGATGCTTGGGGCAGGGAACGTAATCCCGATACCTGGGATTATACCACTGCTGGTTTGACCAAACCTGACTGGCTCTACAGAGGCTATACTGGCCATGAAATGCTACCGGAGTTTGACCTCATCAACATGAATGGGCGTATGTATGACCCCATCAACGGGCGTATGATGCGACCGGATAATTATGTACAGGCAGCTGATAATACACAGAGCTATAACCGGTATTCGTATTGCCTGAACAATCCGATGAAATATGTGGATCCAAGTGGTAATGAGGCTGAAGCGATAATTGCGGTGGCAATCGCAGCAGCTATTTCTATTGCAACATATACCTATCGTGTGTACCAAAATGACGGTAATTTAAAGAACTGGAACTGGATGGCCGCTACATATTACGGTATTCAAGGAGGTGTATATGGAGGCATGGGTTATGGTGTAGGTTCTGCATTTGGGGCAGTTGGGACTCAATTGGGTGGAAGTATTGTATTGAATGAAGTAGCAAGAGCAGCTGCACATGGTACGCTGAGCTATGTTTTATCTCAAGGAAGTAATAGTGCATTTTTAGCTGGATTTTTTGGATCAGCGGCAGGGTCTTTTGGTGGAAGTGAGCTTGGGGAAGACTTAGGGCTTAATACTACTGTTGGTGGCACAGCCTTTGCTGCTGTAACAGGTGGTGCTGCCTCTTCTATTGGCGGTGGTGATTTTTGGGAAGGTGCAGCTATCGGAGCTACAGTGCATTTAGTGAATCAAAATATGCATATGCTTGATTCAAGGAATCAAAGAGAACTTTTAAAAGATAAGATATTAAGTGATGGAGTGCTAACCCGTGATGAAGTAATTGAATGGTATATGCATGGGGATGGGGGGGCGCTAACAGTTCCTGCTTCTGGGCTTGATTTTTCCAGTATATCTTTGTCTGATTTAAAATTTGTCAATGGAGCAGCTGGTATAAATATGTTTTTTGCCTGCAACATGTGTGAAACGGGAAAAGTTTATGGATCTATTACTATAATTCAACATACAGATGGTACTTATGGCATTGCACCCGATAAACAAGATTATGAAATGCATACGTGGACTTCTGTTAGAGAAGTAGTCAGAAATGTAGCTACCTTTTTAGGAGAGCCTTGGTCAGGTAAATCATTTTTGATAAAATTTGAAGGTAATGCCAATATAAAATAAATAATAATAAGTTCGTTATGAAAAAATCATCAATATTATTCGCTGTGATTATTCTAATTGTTCAGTACTCTTGCGACATTCCTCCCATTGACACTACGGATGAGGTATGGGGAAGGTATCAGATAAGGCACATGGGAGGCGGTAATAATTCGTTGTTGGGTAAAAATGAGATTAGTGCGAACATTGTGGATTTTGAATATGATGATTCGTTTTTAGTTATTAAGCAGAAACCAAATGTAGAAACAATTAAAATTTATTTAGAGAACGATATTATTACACATTATTATAATGATAGTGTAAGCAAAACTAGACCAGTAGATACAAGCATATATCGAGGTAATCATTATTTTATAGATACACCTGATGATCATTTTTTGTATCAAAAATTGAGATCACAACATGTAAGTACGCAGGGGCATGAAGCAGATGGGATTCAAATACAAAAATTGATAGATTCTTTTGTTTTTACTCAAGGTAAGTATAAGCGCCTATTTGCACATAAATATAATTTTTGGATTATTGTCAATAGTAGTGATTTAATGTATGATCCATTAACCGAAAGTGAGTATTTACAGAAGAGAATCGAATTAAAAGTCTCTAATGGTTTAAAGTGTGATGACGATAAATGGAAATAAAAATATTTTGCTTTGTAAAAATCACGAATGACTATATAATGTTGTGAGCATAAGTAAAATATATTAGCTATAAGTAAAAATACAAAATGAATAAAAAAGGCATAGCATTTATAATAACTTTATTAGTAGCATTGCAGCTACATGCGCAATCGCTAAAAATTGGGGCAGAAGCAGGACTAAGTGGATCTGTAACATTAGAAAAATTTGAAAATCCTTATACAGGTTCTAAAAATATTAGTAATCAATTGAGATATGGAGGCAGATTCGGATTACCGATAGCTTGTGTACTCAGTGAGCAATTTGAGATAAATTCAGGTATCTATTGGACAATGAAAGGAATTGATAAATACCCTCCAGTCCAATACTCTACAGAACGAATCGCATACTCTACCTTAGAGCTGCCATTATGCTTTAATTATGTAAAAAAGAAATTACATAGAAATACGTTTTTTATAGGAGTAGGGGTATATTTTGGTTATGGTTTATTGGGTAGCGTTAGATATTATGACAATACACTTGGAATCTATAAAAAACGAGATGCATCATGGGGAAAAGATCCTTTTACCGATGATATTAAACATTTTGAATGGGGTGGTGTTTTGCAAGCTGGGTTAGTAATGAAAAGTGGATTGATATGTCGTTTAATAATACAGCATCAATTTAATGATATGGCGGTTAATCCCGGAGGGTACTTATTTACACAAATCAAAAATCAGGCTTATGCCAGCCTTAGCGTAGCATACTTTCTAAAACATAAAAACAAACATTAAGAACATGAAATCAAAATTATACCTATTAGCAGCAATCATCGTCGCATTATGTGGTACAAACTTTTCTGCAAAAGCACAAAGCTGCAAAATCTTTTATAACTACGATTTAGCAGGTAATCGTACCAAAAGGTTTTATGACTGCCCACCACAAACTAACCCTTGGGATCAACCATTAACCAGCACCACCATCAGGAGGATATACCCTAACCCAACTACAGGTGTTGTCCCCTCCTAAAAAAACTTGACA
>DBTQ01000027.1 GCA_002307135.1 Bacteroidetes bacterium UBA1312 | reverse complement strand
GGGGTCAATTTCTACGTTTTTTCCATACAACAAAAAAAAGTATCCAAAGAAATTGTGCTCTTGGCACGGCTCATGAAACAGACAGATGTCGAGCAGCTCCGCCAGTTCTTAAACTATAAAAGCCCTTCTAATTGAAGGGCTTTTTTGTGCAACCATATACCAGTTACATAATTAAAAATAAGAAAAGTATTGAGTCAATAGTTTTCTTAAATAAAATGGAGAAAGGACATTATTTAATTGCTGTCAAATAATAGTTCCATATAATTTTTGGGAATAATAACATCTTTAGGCTTAGCAATATTTTTAATTGAGCCGTCCATATACTGAACTTTTATAGATACAATATTTGCACGTTCAACTAAGTCAGTAAACCAAGCATACTCTTTACTTAATGTATAAACGCTGCCAGGATTCATCGGCCCCATTCCTTTTACTGTAATTATAGAACTTCCTTTAGTTACTATTTTATCACCTACTCTATTTGTTGCGCTAACATTAATCCATACATATTTTATCACCTTAGAAGAAGAGTTTAAAACTCTAATACTGAAACCTGTTCCTTGTGTATATTCACTTTCATCGGTAACTTCCCAATCTATTATTGAAAGACCTGCTTTAGCACCCTTATTGAGCATCTTTTTTAATTCTGTAGCGTCTTTATTGTATAGCGCCTCGGACACCATTATTGACATCTTTTTGAAATCCTGTTTTTCAGAATCTGACATTTGATCTATTTTTTCAAAAGTGCTATCTTTTGTAGTTAAATGTGCGATCTCAACATAATAGGGCTTTTTGTTGTATTGTATTTCATAAAAATAATGTGGATTATTGCCGAGGCATTTTTCAATACCGCTTATCAATACAAACGAATGGTTTAATTTTTTGTCATAATTCACCATACAGTTTTCATTAACGGTTTCAGATACATAACAATCACAGTTAACGATTGCGCTACGCAAAAGATTATTTGGATTACCATGATATACTGTATCAATGGCATGTGTAGGTGTGAAATAAAATAATGTCAATATTGCTGTCCAATTGATAATTAGCCTTAGGTTTTTCATTCTGTGATAATTTGAAGATGCAATAATACCATTTCTTTTTCGTGTCCTTTCCCCCCTGCCCTTTTCCCAACACCTTGCAGCCTGACAAACCCCAACCACCATGTCAGGAACAAGCCCCACCAATAAAACGGTCAACATCTACATCAATGCACCGTCCGCACAGAAAACACTCATTGACTTACAGGCAAGAGCCGATAAGCTCACCGATTCCATTAGAAAAGGCGAAGCCGCCGGAAAGGATATGGGCAAAGCCATAGACACACTCGGCAACCTCAAAAACAAAATCATCGAATTAGACCAGATCATTGCGGGCAACATGGCCCCGAGCTTGCAAATGGTCAAGAACCGTGCAACGGAACTACGCAACGAGTTGCAGAAAATGAGCCAAGACGCACCAGGCTATGCCGCCAAGTTCAAAGAATTTGAACAGGTAACGCAACGCTTTAACCAAATGCGTTCCGAGATTACCAACGTCAGCAAATCAATGGACACGGCAAAAAGCAAGATGTCCGAGTTTTGGCGGGAAGTAAAAACCGTTGCCGTTGGTACGTTCATTGGCAATGTCGTACAGCAAATACTCCTCTCTGTAGCGGGCTATTTCTCCGGCATCATTTCCGGCAATGCCAAAATATCGGACAGCTTTACGGACATACAGAAAACAACCAACTTAACGGCCAGTGAAGTACAAAAGCTCAACAAAGAGCTGGGACAGCTGGACACCCGAACCAAAACCGCCGAGTTGCGGGAAATGGCCATCGGCTTAGGGCAGATCGGCGAAGCGGCCAACAAAGCCAATGTGGAGAACTTAGATAAAATAGTCGTTGCGCTCGGCGATGAGTTCGGCGGTGGCGCACGAGAGATCACCACCAAGCTAGGTGTATTGCGCAATAACCTCGACGACATTAAAACAGGCAATTACGGCGATGATGTGCTGCACATCGGTAATGCCCTGAATGTATTGGGAGCGGAAGGCATCGCCACAGCTCCTGTGATCACTGAATTTGCTACACGCATGGCGGGGATTGCCCGAACCTATAAAGTAACCTCGGGCGGTATCCTCGGCATATCGGCCGCCATGCAAGAGCTGGGCATCACTTCGGAGGTCGGCTCTACTGCAGTAAATAAGCTCATGACCGACATTGCGGGCAAGACGCAGCAATTTGCCGACATCATCGTCAAAGCGGGTGGCAATGCCAAAGCATTCAAAGACTTAGTGCAAAACGATATGTTGGGCGCATTATTGATGGTCGCTGATGCCTTCGCCAAAACAGGCGACAGCAACAGTGCCTTTGCGACCAGCTTAGGCGATGCCGGAGAAACAGGCGTTCGGGTAGCGGAGGTATTGGCCAAACTAGGTAAGAGCCAAGAGCTGGTTAAAGAAAAGATAGACCGCAGTACAGAAGCCTTACAGCAATCCGATTCTATATTGGCGGAATTTGGTTTAAAAAATACCAACCTCGCTGCCAAAGTAGAGAAACTCGAAAAAGTATTCAATAAATTATTGACTTCGCCGGGCGTAAATAATTTCCTTGCCGGAGCGGTAACATTTGCTACTGCATTCGTGGGCATATTGTCCGTGCTCATCAACAACCTTTCACCCATATTCGGCTTACTCACTTTGTATGCTTTAGGTTGGGCAGCGGCCAATAAAGAAATGATTATTCAGAATGCACAGCTGCTCTACTATAACATTAGGATTGGCATTAATACGGCTTTACTGAATATCGCCACAGCTGCACAAGCGGCCTATACTTTAGGGCTTTCCATTATGACGAGGACATTCAATGTCGCCACGCCCGCTATTGAATTATTTAACCTAGCTGTAAAATCTTCGCCGCTGGGTATGCTCATTACCCTGCTCGGTTTTACTGCTGCTGCAGTAACCGTCGTGTATGGAGTCGTTACCCAACATACGGCAGCCATTAAAGAATACACCAAAGCGCAATTGGTCAATATCGAAGTGGATAAAATAGCACAGAAAAGTATTAGCGACATGAAAGCCAAAGTCGGGCTGCTCACGGCGGTGATCAATGACAACAACGCCAGCCAAGAGAACAGACTAAAAGCATTGAATGAATTGAAAGCCCTTGCGCCGGAACACCTGAGCAATCTGACTTTAGAAAACATCAAATACGCAGAGGGTAAAAGTTTACTGGAAGCCTTCAACCAACAACTGTTTAAAAAAGCAGCACTGGAAGCCGCTCAGGGCATCCAAAGCGACAAGCTGAAAAAAGATTTAGAGCTACAGGAAGCGGAGTACAATTTGCAGCAAAAAATATCGAACAAACAAACGTCCATTGAAGACCTCAGCGATGAAGAAAAAAAATACTTAGGCGGCGCAAGAAAAAAAGCCCCTTTTACCGCTTCTGTAGCCGATGCACTGCTCGGCTCTAATAACAGCTCCGCAGCTTTGGAAGCAATTACAATGGTCAAAGCGCAACGGGCGAAACTGGCCAACGAAATAGATGCCACCAACCAAGTCGTCAAAGAACGCTACGAGGCTTTGGGTGATACCCTGACGAAAGGTGCAACCGCTACCCGTATAGCTTACAAAGAACCAGGATTGAGCGAAGCAGACCAAAAGCGGCTGGAAGAACTGGAAGCCAGACGCAAGGAATTTGAGCGTAAAATACTTGCCCTGATGGCAGAAACGGAAGCGGCTGCAGAGAGTAACGATCAGAAGGAAATCCAGTCCGTAAAAAACAAATACGCCACATTAGTTGCGGAAGCCGAAAAACTATTTTCCGACAAAAAACGCTTTTCTAAAAATCTGTTGAACCTCAATAAAAGCGAGCAACAGGAATTAGAAACTTTATACAAAAAACAAGCCGACGCACGAAGTGCCAAAGAATATGACGATACGCTCCTGAAGGTGAAAGCCCATTTCGATAAGGAGCATAAACTCATTGACGATGCCTACCTCAACAATGAAATCAGCAAAGAAGCACACGGCCAAAAGATATTGGCATTGGATGAGCAGGAATACGATGCCCGGGCATTGGTCGCCGAAGATTATGCCGCTACCGTAAAGAAAGCAGAAACCGACGCTGAAAAATTCAAAGAAGGAGCGAGTAAACGCCGTGTACAACAAAAGAGCAAAAGCGATGAGATCAGCGATACCACTAAACTATCCACAGCCGAATTAAATGTTGCCATTGCTAAAAAAGGCAGCGACTTAGAACTGGAAGCAAAAAAAGTATTGCTGCAAACCAAGTTTGAACTGGAAAGCAAAGCCCTGGATAAAACAAGTGCGCTTTATAAGCTCAAACAAACAGAGCTGAACAAAGAGCTGGCCAAACTGGACAAAGATTATACGTTAAGCAAAATCAACAATTATCTCGGCATTGCCCAGGGCATGGCCAACATCTTAAACACCTTTTTGAGTGCAGCATCTACCAAAGACCGTGCGCAACTGGAGGAAGACAACGCCCTTAACCAAAAGAAAAAAGAGAACCTGCAAAAGCAGCTCGATGCCAAGAAAATCAGCCAGGCACATTACAACAAGGAAATTGAAAAACTGGATGATGAAAAAGCCAAAAGAGAACATGACCTTAAAGTAAAAGAGTTCAACCGCAATAAAGCAATGGCATTGGTACAGGGTGCGATCAACTTGGCCTTATCTATTTCCAAAGCTTGGGCTGATTGGGGCGGTATGCCCGTTGCAGCCGCAGCCATCGCAGCCATTGATATTGCCGCCAATGCCGCAGCTATGGCGATGATTGTCGGAGAGGAAGCCCCGAAATATGAATACGGACGTATGCCCTTAGGTAACGGCGGTATCCCGCAAGGTGCAAGGCACAGCGAAGGGGGCATTAACCTGGTCGATAGCGTTACGGGTAAAATCGTGGGCAATATGGAAGGCGGCGAAGGCATTATATCGAGGGACACGGTAGCGAACAATCCGGAGCTGGCTCATGCACTCATTAACAGCAGCATGTACAACGGGGGTAAAAGGATACAAGCTCCCTGGCTCTACCAAAACAGTGCGCCACTCAATTATGCGCAAGCGACTGAAAACATACAATTCAACAGAATGTACAGCAGTGCTGCAATGGCGGGCAGAATGGCTACTACTTACCACAGCAACAACAGTGGCACAGCTTCCGTTGGTTTTGATGCGACAACGTTAGCCGCACTGCAAACATTTTCAGCGGATATGAAGAAAGGCGTAAAGGCATCCATCTATTACAACGAGTGGGATAAAACCAACAATGAAATCACTTCTTTGCGCAAAGCCAGCTCCGCAAATCCATACGGATAAGGCTGTCCTTTCCCGTGCTAGGCCGTCCGGCTACTTTTGGACACATGGAAGGAACAATCACACTACAAGCCGTTATCACTGCAATAGACAAAGGCGACGTGTTCGACATCGAATATTGCACAGCTGATGTGGCAAGGGGTACGGGCGGCCAGCTGAAAGCCTATAAAAATGTTACCAAACACAGACGGCAGCAATTGACGGCTACGAACCAAAAAAAACTGGATGAAGCGAGCAAAAGCGTTGCGCCGAACCATTACCAAAACAGCACCCGAAACCTCTACCTACTGAACACGAGGGAAATCAAAAAAGTGCACCTGAGGTTAATCACCTTCTTTAACGGCAAGCGAGTTATATGATTATTAGAAATAGCAACGGTACGGCCATCGGCACGAAAAGCAATGTCATGATTATTGACAATGCTTCCGCCCAAAACTGGCTGTACCCCAATACAACATTAGAAACAACGGTAGCCAGTCCGAACCTATCCCAAAATGACGTGGCGATATGGGGCGAAAACAATTTGCTGCCTTCGGAAATGTGGCAGGACGTGGAGAATACAGGCGTGTTGAGTGCCACCATTGAAACCAAAGCACGCATCGCCATCGGCAAAGGTCCGTTATTGGCTAAAGTCGTTGGTATCAGCAAAGACGGGCAGGAAGAATTGGAGTTCGTCATTGACCCCATGATCAACGATTGGCTGGAAATGAGCAATATGTTTGAAGACAGCTTTGCGCTCTGCAAAGACTTGCTGGGCTTGGGCAATGGCTTTGACCAATTGCTGTTGAGCAAAGATCGCAAACAAATCGTAGGGTTCAAACGCCATGATGCGGCAGAATGCCGATTTAGCACCATGAACAAAAGTACCCGACGCAGCGAATTGGTGTACCTGAGCAGCGATTGGTCGCAATATGCCAGCACAGGTAATGCCAAAAAAGATGAGCACATGGGGCAAGTCGAATTATTGGATAAATCATTTCCGTTATACGACTTGCAGAGCAGGAGCAAGGGGCACAACTTTATGCTTTCTGCCCAATATCCTTTGTTTGGGCGCAAGTACTACGCCATGCCTTTGTGGTATCCCGCCCGCCAATGGGTGAAAGCTACCCAAGCAATCCCGAGCATTAAGGCGGCCATGATGCGCAACCAGATTTCCATTAAATATATTGTTGAAATCCATCCCCTGTTTTGGGAAGCTTACGACGTCCGTTATAAGACTGCAGACCAGAAAGCCAAAAAGCAAATAGTGGACGAGTTTTACGACAAGATCGAAGCTTCGCTTTCCGGTGCGGAGAATGCGTATAAATCTTTGTTCTCAACGACCATTGTCGGCATAGACGGCAAGTCTTATGAAGGTATTAAAATTACCACCATCGACGATAAGCTTAAAGAAGGCAATTTGTTGGTGGACGGAGCAGCGGGCAATAGTGAAATCCTGTTTGCTATGCTCATGAACCCCGCCCTGATTGGTGCGGATACGCCAGGCGGCCCGTATAGCGGTGGAGCTGGTAGCGGCAGCAATATCCGTGAAGCCTTTTTGTCCCAGGTAATTATGGCAGAGATCGAGCGCAAGCTCATTGGCAAACGCTTTAACCTCGCTAAACTATACAACGGTTGGAACAGGGATTATGTGCTCCGTTTCCCGAATCAATTATTAACGACGCTCAACACAGGCGCAAATTCAAAACCTATTTCTTAATGAGCATTATTAACAGCGTAGAACAATTACGCAACCACTTACCCGTTGGTGCAGCCAACAGTATTAAATCTTTACCCAATTTCAGTGTTGCGGAAGAACGTTATTTATTGCCCATTATCGGCGCATCTTTATACGATGCGCTGCAAACGCCCAATAGTGATGCAGTGCAATTACTGGAAAAATGCAGGGCAGTTGTTGCGCCCTTCGCTTATCTATTACAGCTGCCCTTTATCCAAACCACCATTACCGACAATGGCCTTATTGCCATGACTGCAGAGGGTCAGCGAAAAGCCTTCCAATGGGAATACAGGGGCATAGAAGAAGCATTGACCAATCAGGGTTATGCTGCACAGGAAATGCTTATCCTCTATTTACAAACGAACAAAGCAAAATTCCCCACATGGAGCGAAAGCCCCTATAATGACAGCAGCGATTTTGCATTTATCCGGAATGGTGCAGAGCTGGGCAAAGCGATCACTATTACACAGCCCCACCGCAGCTTTATGATGTTGCGGCCTTTGTTCGCAGTAGTTGGCGAATTAACGATACAGGAACTACTCGGTACAGCCTTCTATAATGCTTTGTCGGCTAAAATATTTGCGGGTACGATCAGCAGTGCTGCAGAACTACAATTGCTGAAATTGATCCGCATGACCAGCGCACGTTTGGTCATGGAGCAAGCCAGTACAGAGCTGAATATCCGTTTTAATTCGGGCAACGGTTTTACAGTAGTGGACAGCTTAAAAGATGAACCGGACGCAGGGCGCAAAAATGCCCGTGATACGGAACTCCAAAAGTTTGCATCCTTGATGAAAAAAGATGCCGCCGCCCTGATGGAAAAAATAAGCCAACTGCTGGACGAAACGGCCAGTGCTGAACTATTCCCTGAGTATTTCAACAGCGGCAAATACACGAACCCGCATGAGGTTAGTCCTAAAGTAATCACCGATAGAAAAGGGATGGTGTGCTTATGATAGACCTAACCATATACAACGAACGTGGCGCAACACAAAAAGCAATGCCCGGGCAATGGGATGAGCTGAACAGGCAACAGATGATTGCGATAGCCAAAGCCTTATTTACCCCGATGAGCAAAGCGGACTTAGAAGTAAGACTGGTTGCCATTCTTACAGATATGCCCTTAGCAGATTTTAAAGCCATCCTGCCCGAAGTAATACAGGAGCAATTGATTCCTTTAGTGCAATGGGTTTTGGCTTCCTGTGATTTAACTGTACAGCTGTTACCCTCGGTAAAAAACAGATGGGGCAAACGCTTTTACGGTGCAGCTACGTCGTTACACAACTTGCGCTTTTTTGAATTTGATTGCGCAGAGCGGGAACTCTACGAATGGTATCAGGATACGACAAACGAAAGGCAATTGTTCCGCTTTATCGCTTGCCTGTACCGACCAAAGAAAAAAGGCAAAGCCGATGAAAGTGATTTAAGGGAAGCATTCGACCAAAACCTTACGGAGCGTTATGCAAAAAAATTGCAACGCATCATGAGTTTGCCCGAAGCATACGCCGTTTTATTGTGGTACAAAGGATGCCGCCAGCACATCAATGATTTGTACCCCCGCATCTTTAATTCCGGTGATGCGGAACTAGTCGAAGCTCCGGCGATGCCCGCTTATTTTGGGTTAATGCGCATGATAGCCAAAGAGGGCATCTACGGCAATTTTGAACAGGTAGAGCAAATGTACCTCTACACGGTACTCGAAGAGATCGACGCTACCATTGACGAACGGGAAGCCGCAGAAGCGGAATTAGAAAATCTTAAATCGAACGCATCATGAAACACTTAAACTTCATCGGCTTATTCGAGCGGTTCGCAAGGCAGCATATAGCCATCAAACACGGTAGCGGCGGGCGGTTTGCTTTCTTCCGGATGAACAAAGAAAGCGAAATGATACTGGCTTTAAATAGCCTCGTTTCTTTTCCTTGTTTGCTGGTGCAGGACGTGTCCGGCTCATTGAAACGGGCGGGCGATATTCAGGACAATATGGTCGCCGTTTTTGAAATCAGGGGGCATATTGAACCCAACGATTTTGACGGCATCGAAGCCCTACGGGAACAATGCAAGGAAATAGGTTTCCAAATCATTGCCCTGATAGATGACATCTTCGACGATATGGGTTATTGTGGCCCTATCCACGATTTTGACATGGACCAGGTGCAATGGGAGTTCACGGGTCCGATCAACCAAAACGAATACGGCTGCCAGTTTAGGTTTCCATTCAGCAATACCGCTTATAACCCTTACACCATCCACTTAGACGATTTGTTTATTGATGAACATTATGCGCATTTAATAGACTTTGACGGCGAAGAGCTGGTGGATTTTGACGGACAATACTTAACAGAACTTGAATAAAACATGCCAATAGCACCTTCTTTATTACCCGGCAACGGAACTTTGCAATGGGCGAAAAATACCATTGCCTTTCAATGGGATACCACAGGCGTATCGGCTACCTCTTTGATTATTGACGTGTACCAGGGAGCGGCTAAACTAACGACTTTGGTTTATCCCATTACCAGCAGTAACCCATTTATTACGGTACGGCTGAACAAGATTATCGAAACGATGTTCAGCACTGCAGCACCAGTTTATGCTTATGGTGTAGGTACACCGCAACAATATGTAGGCGCTGTTGTGAATTATTCTATTAATTACCGTGCCAATACAAGCATATTATCAATTGGCACTCCAGTTAACCGGACAGCGATACTCGGCGGCATCGACAATATGTCTTTTGCCAATGAGCCGGACATCAACCAATACACCACATTTAGTGCAGCTAAATTTTTCCCGAACGGCAGCCGCTTTTTAACCTGGATGCCGACTGGCCGGATAATGGACGCTAACGAAGTGGGCTGGTTGACCTATTACCATGTAGAGGCTACCACCCCTGCCAAAGCTTTATACGTGGTAACCTATCTCGATGGTAGTGTTATTTTATTCAACAAAGCATTTCCGGCAATAGCAGGTTCAGCGGCCAATACGATGTGGTATATCGCTACTGGCCTTAGCCAAATCAGTGTTGACCCCACCAATAAAGGAGTGAGGTATATTGATGTTTATGCGACGGACAGCAGCGGCTCTTTATACACCAGCCCTGGCTTTAGGATAGAGTATGATTACCGCCCTTTTTACGCATGGCTCGATGTGCATTACCGCAACAGCGTTGGCGGCTGGGACAACTTCCGTTTTAAAGGTCAAGTCGAATGCAGCTCTGATGTTACACGCAAAGAATATGAGCGCAGCTCCAACGATGCCTTAGGTAATAATCCCTACTATAATACGGGCTTACGTTTTAAATGGAAAGCGAACACAGGCTATATCAGCAGGCAACAGATGATTGCTTTGAATGATTTATTGCGCAGCACCGATGTACGTATTCTAATCGAAGGGCAATGGCTGAATGTCCGTTGTACCAGCACTTCTTTTAAATGGGAAGATTCGGCCAATGGCTTGCACAATGAATTGGTAGAACTGGAAACAGCGGGCAGTTTCCAAAATGTACCCAAACAAATGATGTTATTATATGCACGCTTTCCCGAACTCAGATAATTTATGTTAGATATACGTGTTAATAGTGTTACTATTCCTTTGCCAGTTAACCATACACTCACCCGTGATATGGAAACGACCTTATTTAATAAAGAAAATGACGTGTTCGATTTTACGTACCCAATTGATGTACCCCTAACGAGTGAAGCAGTAAGGGCATTGGGCTACCCCAATTCTTTAGCGAACCCCGATGTAAAACGTGTTTACCAGGGTGAATTGATAATCGACGGTTTATACGTTTCTCCTGTTACGGTTAAGGTCTTGAATGTCGATTTGAATGCGCAGACTTGCAGGATTTCATTATTTGGCCAATACGCCGACCTAGCACAAGTTTTTGGTACGAAGAAAGTAAACGAACTGGAATTAGGCGGTTATCGGATCATACCAGGTGATGTGGATATTTTACCGTCTTATTCCCTGAAAGTAGATACGCTGGGCGGTACATACAGCTCGGGTGCAGTCTATGTCGAGTGCAACGATAGCGTTATTAATTACATGACAAAAATTGCGAACGGTACAATCGTGGACGATTACCTTTTCCCTTCTGCAGCAGATTTGAATAGCAACGTTGCTGGACTAATGGACGGTGGCGAGAACCTGATCAATATTTGGGATGCCATCGACAGGAAATACGTTGATGCTGATTTGTATAATTTTTTGGCGGGAGCGGACTTTAGTGCTTTGGGAGGAAAAAAAAGTATTTTCGTTAATGAACAACGGCATTTTTGGGTGCCGTTCTTTCGCTTGAAATTTGTATTGCGCAAGTGCTTTGAGGAGCTGGGGATAACGGTTACAGGTAACGTGTTTTCTGATGCCAAATTTAATGACCTGACTTTGTTCAATACCAAAGCCATCAACGAGGGTTATCGTGTGGGCAATTTAGTAATCGGCAGTACGGATAAGGTTACAGTTACCGTAGGCCGTCAGATGGCTTATTTCTCGCCCAAAGACCATGTGCCTAAGATGAGCATTATTGAGTTCACCAGCGAGATTGCCAAGCGTTATAACTGGCAGTACAGTTACGACCCCTTATCCCGCACAGTCCGAATATTGGACAACCGCTTATTGATTACCAGCCCGCAAAAAGTCGTTGACCTAAGCACTAAGGCGAACCCCAAACCAATTGCCAATTTTGAGGATTCCGATAGCTTCCAAAAGGGCTATGAATTTTCATTCGAATCGGACAATGCAGATAGCGCCATTACCGAAGATGTAAAGGACGATATTGGTACATTTACTAATCGTGGCAGCGTCAATACCAGTGTGGATATTGTCGCAGCTGTAGCCAGTCCGGCCATTAACGATGTGGTTTATGTACGCAACGAAAACGCCTGGTATCAGTACGGCGTAGATAGCTGGGCATTTTACAGCCATAACCTCAGTAAATTTAAAACTTCTACACAGGATGGCCTACAAACAGTATCGACAAAGATTGTTAGCCCTCCGATGAAAGGTATAAATATCCAATACATCAACCGCATTGGCCCTACTTATCCGGATTGGACAAAGTACATGAACGAGTACCAGGTATTTCCGTTTTCTAAAATGGGCATGGAGCTGTACGGCTACAGTTATATTGACGTTACGAACGATAACGGCAAATATCCTGGCGGTGTTACCGTTGCCCAAAGTAAGCTGCTGGCTTATGCTTATACCGTTACTCAAAATTTAACCACACCAGCTTTGCCGCATATAGTAACGAGCCTGGGCTTTAGGTCTTATTTATTGCCGAGTACTTATACTTATCCAATGGCGAGCAGTGCTCCTTATGATTGTAGGGGCAACGCTGTTAGTGTGTATTCCGGTTGCTGGCATACGCCCGACAATATGGGCTTGTATGAAGATTGGTGGCTGGATTTTGTAAAGTATGTCGCCGCTACAATTTCGGTGGATTGGCTGGTGCAGCTGGATGCCGTTACTTACAATAACATTGATTTAAACACAACCACTTTTATGATCGATGGTTTACGCTGGGTCTGCAAAGCTGCTAAAATCGTAATGCCGTTCCCGAATGAAAGTACGCTTACGCTGGTAAGGACGTAGGATTTTTTGTTAGAGCGAAATTAGATGGCTATTTTTGCCGTGCCCACAAATAGTAATACATTAGAATGCCGCCCGATATTGAGTTTTATCCAATATTGAGTGGTGCAATCCGTCAAATCGGGTTCGAATGGTATATTACTGTTTGTGGGCGCACCACTCATATTTTATGGAACAAAAAACTCATCCAGTCTTCGACTACCTATTTCAACGTTACGCCGCCGCTTCAAATTTTAAAGAAGCGACTACTACATTAACTACTTTAGAGATAACCGAAGAACTCTTTAATCATACAGGCGACAGCAGTATTACGCCGCAATCCGTATCGCTATGGTTAAGTGCGCATGGCTATCATTACGACAGTATTGGCGACTTGCGGCTCGTTTGGTTGTTAAGGGATTTAGATTAATGTAAATATTAGTGTTAATACTTTCAATCTCTTTACAAACGCTACAATTATTGACTTTATAGCCGCCTAATTAGGGCGGTTTTTTGTGCTGATACGTGTCCTTTCCCCTGTGCATGGCAATTGCCATTTTCGCAGCATGAGCAAATCAATAAAGCAATGGCTATGCAGCGGCAGGGAGTACCAGCTGGGTGTAGCCCTGTATAATACCTATGGCGACAATGAGGCCATGAAGAAAATGTTCGAGCAAGGGTATTCCGAATATCGGCAAGAGCGACTGGTACAAGCGTTAGCGGCCATCAAAGAACCCAACACAATTTCCATTCCAATAATCGAACAGCCTAAAGCGGCCATTGTTTCGTTTGGCAAATTCCTGATGCCCGAGCTAAAGGTCGAAGAAAACAAAGACCCGTATCGTGCGCAATGGATTCCGCTATTCAATGAAATGAAAAATTTAGGTGCTCGTTTGAGCGATGCCCCTAATGACCTGGTACGTGGAGCAATGGCGCACAAAATATTAACCCTCGAAAGGCAATGTATGGCGCTATGGGAAAAACGGGATTACTTCCTGACCAATGGTCGGCATATCCCCGAAGAAGAAACCAAAGCCGATGTGGTTACCGATACCAACAAACTGCAAAAACGCCTCAACAACCTTCGTTGCTATATCACTAAAGCTAAAAACATTCTTGCCGATAATCCAGAAGATGAAAAAGCTTTAGCCAGGCTAAACGCCTACAGTGAAGAAAAGTTATCACTTGAAAAACGGTTGAGCCATGCGGAAATTAATTAGTGCGTCGCAATTAATCGCCGAACAGGACAAACAAGATGAAGCCGTTGGCGAGGTGTCCTGGGCTGCCATTGACGGCGGTAAGGGCACAATGTCCAGCGGTGATAACGTCATGCAGCTGGTTGAATCGGTACAACTCCATGAGCATACGCATTTTTATACGGATGGCGCTTGGAATATGCACCAACTCTTAATTGGTTTAATCGGTATCGCTGGTAAAAGCGATGTGTACCTGAGCAGCTTTGCTATGAGCGAAACCGCAGTAAGAGCTTTGCTCGGCTTACAAGATGTCGGCTTGATAAAGTCTTTGCATTGCGTTATTGACAACCGTGTCGAAACCCGTTCGGCGGGCAGCTTACAGCTGCTTAAAAGCATCTCTAATCGCATTGTCTTGCGGGCTTGCCACGCCAAAGTAACCATCATCGAAGGCGAACATTTAGACCTAGTGATCTTAGGCTCGGCCAACTATACCGAGAACAAACGTATGGAGGTGGGTGTTATTACGAAAAGTGAATCGGTAAGCCGATTTCACAAGGAATGGATTTGTAAAATTTTAGCGGAAAATGGATAAAGAATTAATGGACGAAGTACGCGCCTTTGCTAAACTATTATACGCTCCGGAAGAAATCGGTATTGCCCTCGGCATTAGCTCCGAACTGATTGCCGGATACATGCTAGATGTTGATTGCGATTTTTATAAATGCTATTGGTCTGCCTATTTTGAAACAGACATTAAGTTTCGGAACTCCATTATAAAACTGGCAATTGCGGGCAGTAGCCCTGCACAGGTCATGGTAACGAAAATGAATGAGCTTAGGGAGGTGAAGCGTTTTTATGAGTAGCGATAAGATACCCACCAACGTGATGCGTATGCTCGATGCGGGTAAGAAGAAAAGCAATGTGGAAGTTATTACCGATTACCTGATTGCCGAACCAGGTTCAGTGATATTAACGGAGCTGCAATTAAAATTACTGGAGCGAATCGAAAAGGTTGATGAATTATTCCGGACGGGCAAGTACACCAGTAAAGAAGTGGCCAACATTGTCAGCAAACAATTTGACCAAAGCCTTTCTACGTCCTGGCGTGATATTGACGATGCAAGAACCGTGCTGGGCTCTACACGTAAGAGCAACAAAAAATACTTACTGGCCATTCATACCGATAGGATTGAAGCCGCTATCATTTTTGCCCAGAGCAGGGGAAGGCTGGATTTACTAGCTAAATTGTTTGATGCCTATACCAAAGCTTGTATGGCTTTGCCGGAAGACAAAGAGCAGCATTCCTTACCTACGGCCATCATCTTAAATATTACGCAAAACAACATTGCACAGCTGACAGAAACACCTTTAACGGAGCTGCAAGCATCTGCCATTGCCCGTGAACGATTGGCACAGCGGGGTATTATCCTCGATGCAGATTTTGAAGAGGAGGACGACGATGAATAAGGCACTCGCAGAGTTGGAATATGAGAACGTCGTCAAGTTCGTATTGAATGTACCGCAAGCGAAAGCTTACACGGTAATGCCAAATGAAATGTACGCCTTTATTGGTCGTGGCGGGGGTAAAACGGTGGGCATCATTGCACCTTGGATACTCCATAAAATGGTGATGATGCCCCGCAGTAGTGGCGGTCTTGTGGGCAAGACATTTACGGACATCGAAACGAAGATATTGCAGCCGCTTTTTTTGGCATTTGAACAGCTGGGCTATTATGAGTATGAACCGAGCAAGGGCGGGCATTATGTGTATGGTAAGAAGCCGCCCGAGGGTTGGGATAAACCATTAACGCCCGTCATCGATTACAAGCACGTTATATCGTTCCCGAATGGCACTACACTGGAATTGATTTCTTTGCATTTAAAAGGCAGTGCCAATGGTAAGTCCTTACAATGGATTGTTTGCGATGAGGCAAAATTATTGAACGAGGTACAGCTCCGAGCTGAGGTGTTCCCCATTTTGCGGGGTCATGTGAAACACTTTGGTAGTTCGCCCTGGTATGGTGCTAAATTGTTCGTTACGGACAAATTAAGTCCATCCATGCACTGGCTCTTAGCCAAGCGAAAATTGATGGACAAGGATGCTATTAACGCAGTAATCTATTACCAATGCACCATTAATGGATTGCGGCAACGGTTAGCTGAAGATAATATCAGCAACGGTACAGTTGCCAAAATATTGAAGCGCATTGGAAAAATCGAAATGGTTTTAGCGGGCTTACGCAAAAATTTGGTCTATGTAGTCGAAGCATCGGCAATGGACAATGTAGAGAATCTTAGCCCCGATTTCTTCGACAATATGCGTCGAAGTCTTACGGCATATGAATATGCCGTTGCCATTGAGAACATAGACCCCACCCGTGTAGAAAATAGTTTCTATCCCGATAGGAAAGAACACCACTTGCACACAGAAGATTACGACGACGATACCAGCAAACCAATTGGCGTAGTATTGGATTATCAGGCTTCTTTGTCGCCATTGGTCAGCTTCCAAATTAATGATCGGGTTACGGGTTGTAATTCGCTTAATTTTTTGGGTGATTTCTATGTGAAGCATCCCCTGGGTTTAAAGAATGTCATTGACCAGTTTTGCGATTTTCATAAGGGGCGTATCTGTAAGCACGTTTACTATTTCTATGACCATACTGCAGTCGGCAAACGAAACGGTCAGGTATCCTTTGCGGAGGAAGTCGTACAACACTTTGAGAACAACGGCTGGACGATTACTTATGTGTATATGGGGCAAGCACCATTACAAGACACCAAATACAGGAGGGTTCAATTTTATTTGCAGAATGTACAAGCATATCCTTTACAAGTACGCATACACCAACATCGTTGCGCTATAATGGTATTATCTATGGATCAGACAGGAACAAAAGAAACAGACAAGGGAACGAAGAAGGACAAGAGCAGTGAAACAGATATTAAGTTTCCACAAGAACAAGCAACGCATTTCAGTGATTGTTTTGATATGGTAATATGGGCAGTATTAGAACTCAATTTATATCCAATGCTTACAGAATCTATTACTACGGTTGGGTTTAGGTAATGGGGGCGTGCCCTGATGGGGGCAGGCTATCCACTATTACACACACGATGTGCGGGGTATCCGTTACTATCCTTCACGCATCAATGGAAGTACAACGACTACAAGTCTTACAGACCTGTAGTCGTTGTCGTTTGTAGTACATGCCTAAGCATCGACTATGCAAGACCATGCTTTAAGTCATGTAGTCTATAGGAAGAGCAAGCACTAAGGGTGCTTGCTGGGAGTAAGGGCAAGTGCCGCCGCAGACCCATATCACATATCTACTATATGTCTAGGGAAATTGCCTTTTTTCCACAGGGCGTGCGTTGGTGTGGCGCATTAATTGAGAGTATTTTTTGATAAAAAACACCTCAATTAATTGATAATCAAACATTTAATTATTTTAATCTGACATACGAATTTTCGCTATAAACTTTAGTTAATACTATGTGAAAACAGAAGTAAAAGTACATATTTTTGCTCTTTTTTTCGTACTTTTATATTGAAAATCAAACGTTTATAATAGTTAAAGAACTTAAAGATGAGCCAAGTATTTTATTTTGATGAATGTAACACGATGGAGGAGTTAAAAGCGAAATATAAAGAACTCGCTAAAAAATATCATCCTGATTTGGGGGGTGATGTAGAGATAATGAAAATTATTAATGTGCAGTATTCCCAACGGGTTTTTACGATGGGAAAGAAGGAAGGCAAAACAGACAATGAAATTAATGAAGATTTGTTATCCTCCGAAGCCTACAAAAAAGCAATCGACGGTATTATATCTTTTGATGATTTGATTATTGAGGTTTGCGGGTCATGGATTTGGGTTAGTGGCAATACTCGCGAACGCAAAGAAGCTTTGAAAGCATCGGGTTTTTACTATGCAAAAAATAAAGTCAAATGGTATTTCAGAAGCGAGGAAAACAAAACAAAAAGTACAAAGTCCGTTTCAATGGACGACATACGGACGAAGTACGGAAGTACCATTTTAAAATCGAAAGGCAATTATATTAAATAAACCATAACATAAATAACAGACTTAAAGATGAGCAAAGAAAAAACAAGTACAAAAGGTAAACTTTTAGCAAGTACCCCCGAATCGTTAGGTATCGAAGGAGTTGAAAACATGTTGAATAAAATGTTTTATTCAACGACGTTCAAAGTTGTTGAGGGTATCGTAAGTAATAGTAAAGGAGAAGTGCCACGTATTGAAATACAGCTTAAAAAAGGCAGATACAGAATAATGTTCAATTAACGCAATTACATAAAGTATTTACAAATTATTAATAAAAAACAGACTTAAAGATGAGCAAGCAACAATTAGAAGAAACAGGACTTAAAGCAATTTGCGACTATACAGAGGTTGCAATCAATTACAAGAACAACCAGCACCCCGAAATCCGAACCAAAATAAATTGTGCCTCGGATTCATACTACTTTTTGAAGCCTTATTTTGAGCAGGAGATGCAGACCAAAGAGCAATTTTTATGCCTCTTAATGAACAATGCAAGTGAAGTGATCGCAGTATATAAAGTAAGTTCAGGCGGTATTTGTATGACCGTTGCAGACATTAGATTAATACTTTGCGCCGCTATTAATTGCCTTGCTGTTAATCTCATTGTCGCACACAACCACCCCAGCGGAAATTTAAACGCTAGTGAATCGGATAAACAATTAACCGCTAGATTAAAAGAAGGTGCAAAACTCCTAGACATTACATTACTAGACCATCTTATTTTAACTGATTGGGACTATTACAGTTTCGCAAACGAAGGAGGGCTGTAATCATGAGGAGAGAAGAGGCATTAAAGGCGTTCAAAACTAGTTTTGAACGCCTAAGCTACACACGTAGTTATGGAAGTGTTTTCAATGATTTTTTAGACTTCGCTTTGTGGAGTTTAAACATAAATAAAGACCAAAAAGCATACGATGAGGTAAAGCACCTCGACAAAGAATACAAAGAAAAAGAAGCCCCTTTAATGGCTGATATGTTGAAATATTGGAGCTATGCCGCAGACAATGACGGAGTAGGTTTTTACGATGCGCTAGGCGATATTTTTATGACTTGCGTAAGTCATGGCAAGAACGGGCAATATTTTACACCTGATCCGATTACCGATTTTATGGCGGCAATTGTTGCAGTAGATGAATTGAAGGACGGGCAGAAGGTTTGCGACCCTGCTTGTGGTAGCGGGAGAATGTTGTTATCAGCAGGAAAGAGGAACAGAAACGCACTTTTTTACGGTTCTGATTTAGATGTGACTTGCTGCAAAATGGCGGTGCTGAATATGGTTACAAATACGCTATGCGGAGAAATTGCACACATGGACGCTTTATCAATGGAGCATTTCAAGAGCTGGCACATTTCAAAAGTGCAAAACGACAAAGGTTTTTGGCTGCCTTACTACTATACAACAGGAGCAGGAGAAACAACTTTTATAAGCCGTTTGAAAAATACCATGAAACAGCAAGAAACAGAACCAAAAACAGCGGGGAAGGCTGTATTTCGGGACGTGGAACACCAGCCAACAGGCAACCAGCTGGCACTGTTTTAAGGCAAAAAAATTGCGCCCCTGGCGGGGCGTAAGCTTTTACTTTTTTGTCTGCCACCGAAAAAAGTAAAACAAAAACGGCGGTGAGGATACGGAGAGTGTATCCTATTTATTTTTTACTACGATAATCTATAATAATATTCTTTGTTTCGTCTAAAAAGTATGCAGTTAGTTCCGAAATATAATCTTGTGTTTGTTGTATTGTAGCATGACGATTATGGCGCCGTAGCCACTCCCAATCAAGGTTGTATTTATTGTTTTCCACGTAATCAACGTTGAATGTATGCTTTAAT
This sequence comes from Bacteroidetes bacterium UBA1312, assembly GCA_002307135.1. Classification (GTDB taxonomy): domain Bacteria; phylum Bacteroidota; class Bacteroidia; order Chitinophagales; family Chitinophagaceae; genus Rurimicrobium. Next base: position 296,388 of record DBTQ01000027.1, on the reverse strand, counting down.
CCGTATGCCTGTTTTTTCTTTGGCATGTTCATATTGTCCCTATGATTAAACCATTTGTTAGAAGATTGAGGGCCTTCATATTCGATTTCACTAGGTAGAAAATTATTGCCAAAAAGATAAACATGTGGTTTTAATTTGTCTATGTTCATTTCGAGCATCAATAGATATAATGGTTCAAGCATTTGAACGTAATTGGAGTTACCATTTTTCGTGTCTAAAAAAGGTAGATGGATCGTTCTGTTTTTGAAATTCAATTGCTCTCTTTGAATCCTATATATTTCTGAGCCGCGAACACAAGTATAATATATCCAAAATAGAAATAAATAATAATTGGGGTCTTTAACTTGGAAATAATCAAATGCTCTTACCTTTTCTTCGTGGGTTAGGGGAGGGAAGCGTCCAGTTTCGTTTTTGGGTTGTGCAACTCGAAATGATACAGTATCGAAAGATTCTGCAATGTGCTTCTTTTTCTTAAGCCATTCTGTAGCGTATTGGATTGTAGATAAATATTTATTGATCGTTTTGCCAGCCTTTTTTTCTTGTTTACACCATTTTACAAAGAATTTAATAAAATCTTCATTTAATGCAGTAATTCTCAATGACGAGAAATTATCATGAGCTTTATAGAATACGTTGAAAATTCCAGCCGTTTCTTGAAGACACGATGCACGGTCTTCGCTGATAGCATCGTCTTTACTGTTTTTTACATAGACTAAAGCCTCTGGTATAGTAATGCGTGGATCGAATTTTGTTTTCTTTTTGACAAACGCTTCATGATATAAGCCTAGCTTATTTCGTTCCTTAAGTATTTTGTTGAACTCAATGCACCAATGTTCGAGTTTTGCTTTTTTTTCCTCAATAGATAACCCCCTTTCCTTGAGGCGAACCTTATCTCTAATGTACTTTTCTTTGTCAAGAGAATAGTAGTAAAATTCTAGATGCCATTCATTTGGTCCAATATACACTTTGGCAAGTTTGTATGGGGCGACTTGCGTGTGAGCTTTCATCAATTCAAGTAAAATAAACCGTGGTGATTCTTTTTCTAGTCCGTCGGGTTGTCCGGATGGGCTATTTAGATGCTGAAAGCCGCTCGTAGAGCGGCTTTCTTTGTAGCACGTACGGGAATCGAACCCGTCATTCCTCCGTGAAAGGGAGGCGTCTTAACCGCTTGACCAACGCGCCATTTCCCTGTTTGGGAGTGCAAAGATAAGAAGGTTTTTCTTTTTGCCAAATTTTCTTTGAAAAATTATTTACTATTCATCATTGCTGTAATTATGCCTACGAAATCTTCTGCATTAAGTGCTGCTCCTCCTATCAAACCTCCATCTACATCTGGGCAAGCAAATAGCTCTTCTGCGTTAGATGGTTTGCAACTTCCTCCATATAAAATAGTGGTATTGCCAGCTAGTTCACTACCATATTTTGTAGCAATTACATTGCGAATATTGTGGTGCATATCTTGTGCTTGTGGCGCTGTAGCTGTACGTCCTGTACCTATTGCCCAAATGGGTTCGTAGGCGATAACAATATGTTTCATTTGCGCTGCCTCAAGATGGAAAAGGCCCTCTTGGATTTGTTGTGCCACATAATCATTTTCAGTAGCTGCATCGCGTATAGATAGAGGTTCTCCACAGCAAAAAATTACGGTTAATTCTTGTGCAAGTGCAGCGTCAACTTTTTTCTTCAGGAGTGAACTTGTCTCATTGAAGTATTCTCTGCGTTCAGAATGTCCGAGTATTACATGGCTTGCTCCTGCACCTTTAATCATCGAAGCAGATACTTCTCCAGTAAATGCGCCAAATTCTTCCTGATGGCAGTTTTGTGCCCCTATTGATAAGAAAGGAGTATTCATTATTTGTTGGTAAGTTACCCCGATATTCAAAAATGAAGGAGCTAACACTACTTGTTTTAGTTCGTTTAGGTCTGGTAGGTTTTTAAGAATAGCGCCTACTAAGCTTACGCCTTGTACCATGTTCAAATTCATTTTCCAGTTACCTGCTACTATCTTTTTACGCATAAGAAATATTTAGATTGTGAAATGTAATTTTAATTATTGATGCATTATTCGAATACTAAAGTTAATTACCTCGTTGACTTTTTGTATGTTCAAATAGATAATGATACATTGCTTCTTCTTCCTTACTAAGCTTTTTATGCCGACGAATCATCATTCTGTTCGCTGTTTCTATTGCTTTTTCAAAAGAGTAAGTAGTCTTGCTTTCATTCCCTCCCCAGCTAAAAGAAGGAACAAATTTATCGGGAAAATCACTTCCGAATATGTTACAGCTTACGCCTACCACTGTACCTGTATTAAACATTGTATTGATGCCGCACTTGGAATGGTCTCCCATCATTAGACCACAAAATTGCAAATGTGTGCTCACTAGCTTATTCGTGTACTCGTCCCATATTTTTATAGTATCATAATTATTTTTGAGATTGCTACAGTTTGTGTCTGCTCCAAGATTACACCATTCACCAATGACGGCATTCCCAATAAACCCATCATGTCCTTTATTGCTATTTGCAAAAAATACGACATTGCTTATTTCTCCCCCCACTTTACAGCCTTCTCCAATGGTTGTTGCCCCATATATTTTTGCACCCATTTTTACCACGCTATGTGCTCCTATAGCCAATGGGCCTCGGAGCATGCAGCCTTCCATTATTTCAGATTCTGTGGCAATATATACAGGGCCTTTCGTAGCATTGATGATACATGGGTTAATTACTGCACCTTCTTCAATGAAAATGTTTTCGCTCCCCATTGCCATTACATGGTCTGGTAAATTTTGAGACACACGACCTAGAGTAAGTAGATTAAAATCATCAGTTATTGCTCGTTCATTTTGCGAAAAAATATCCCAGATATGCTCAAGTTTATTTATTGTTCCTGAAAACTCTAATGGCAAAAGATTGGAGGTTGTGGCAGATAAATTATCGAAAGAAAGTGTAGTTGAATCACTTAAATGTGCCGCAATAAGAATGCCTTTCCATAACAATTGAGTATTGATTGGTAAATGAATAATGGCATCTACTAATTCTTTTGTAGCAAATATGCCCCCATTGATAACTATAGAATCCAGTTTTGTACGATCAATTGGAAATACTGCTTGCAAATAGGGTTCGGTGAGCGTTGATATAGTGCTTGAACTCAACAGTAATGCCCAGCGCTCTCTCATTGTCATAATGCCACAACGAATATCGGCAATAGGCCGTGTATGTGTAAATGGTAATAACTGAAGCCGTGTTGCATCGTCAAAAAGTATATAATGCATGGGTTTTATATAAAATGCTTAACTAAGTAGTGTTTAATAAAAAATCCCAACGAATGTCGGGATTTTTTTATTCACTAAATGTTTTTTGGATTTATTATGCTTTTTTCGCGTAACGATTTTTGAATTTTTCGATACGACCTGCTGTATCTACAAACATAGATTTACCAGTATAGAATGGGTGAGAAGTATTTGAAATTTCCACTTTGATCAGTGGATATTCATTACCGTCTTCCCATAGAATTGTTTCCTTTGATGCAGCTGTAGAGCGTGTAAGGAAAGATGTCTCATTAGACATGTCTTTGAAAACTACAGTACGGTAAGTAGTTGGGTGGATACCTTTTTTCATTTTATTTATTTTATGTTTTGGGCATGGATTTTGCCATGCAGGTTATTACAATAAGGTTGCAAAGGTAACGAAATATCAGATTTGACAAAATATTATTTTGTCAGCTTTTTTAAATCACTTTCAGCTTCTTCTGCAGAATTGTATTTTCCTATTATTTTACCATCAGTACCGATTAGGAATGCCTGAGGAATAAATTGAACGCCATAGGCTGCCGCGGCTTGTGATTGCCAAGCTCCAAAATCGCACATGTGATATGGCCATGCAAGCTTATCGGACTCAATAGCGTTTAGCCATGCATCTTTCGCTTTGTCTAAAGATACACTTACAACTGTAAATCCATTCTTTGCATTTTTAAAAGTTTTTGATTTGTAATGGTTGTATAGACTTACTAAACTTGGGTTGGAACGACGACAGGGACCGCACCACGAAGCCCAAAAATCTAATAAAACGATGCGACCTTTGTTGATCTCTGCAAGGCTTATTTTTTTGCCTTGAGGGTTTTCGTAAGCTAATTCGGGAGCTTTATCGCCAATTTTCATTTTTTCGTTGCTGTATTGAGCTTTTGCTGAAAGGCTCACAGCGGCACACAGTAATAAGGACGCAAATACTTTTTTCATTTTTAGTTTTTCGTTTAAGGACGGTAAAAGTATTGAAAATTACACAAACTTCTGATCCTCTACGTTTTTGTATCGTTAAAATTTGGAGTTGTGCTGATTCGGCTATATCTTACCCTTCTTAAACGAAACACAAACCATTTATGATAATAGGTGTTTTAAAAGAGCAATTGCCTGAAACGCGCGTTTCTCTTGTCCCTGAGGTTGTATTGGCATTGGCTAAAATGAAAGTAACTGTTTGGGTGGAGTCTGAAGCAGGCAAATCGGCTTTTTTCTCTGATAAAGCATATACGGATGCAGGTGCAGTAATTAAATCGGCATCTGAAATTTCGTCTGCAGCAGATTTAATCTTGGCGATTAACCCGACACTAATCGCAATGTCTTCGAAACCGGATACGGTGTTGATGGGTGTTTACCAACCGCTTTTTAACGTTCCCCTGATGCAACAATTAGCAACAGCGGGTCAAACGGTTTTTAGTCTAGATACAATTCCACGAACAACCCGTGCACAGAGTATGGATGTGCTCAGTTCTCAGGCAAATATTGCCGGATATAAAGCTGTATTATTGGCAGCGATGCAGTACAGCCGATATCTTCCCATGTTTATGACTGCTGCCGGTAGTATTCCGCCGGCTAAAGTAATGATACTTGGGGCTGGAGTGGCTGGTCTGCAGGCAATAGCTACTGCACGTAGGTTGGGGGCTGTAGTGGAAGTATTTGATACACGCCCAGCCGTTAAAGAAGAAGTAGGCAGTTTGGGCGCAAAATTTATAGAAGTAGAAGGTGCGGCCGATGCTTCAAAAGCCGGTGGTTATGCTGTAGAGCAGTCTGAAGATTTTCAACAAAAACAAAAAGCCAAAATACACGAACATATTCGGAAGAGTGATATTGTAATTACTACGGCCCAAATCCCTGGTAGAAAAGCACCTATTCTGATCACCAAAGAAATGATGGAAGACATGCGTTCTGGTTCTGTAATTATAGACTTAGCTTCAGCAACGGGTGGTAATACAGATTTTACAAAAGATAAAGAGACGGTACTTCACAATGGGGTAACGATTATTGGTAATTCAGCACTTGCAGCCTCTATGCCGGCTGATGCCAGTAAATTATATGCTAAAAATGTGTTCAATTTCCTGAAATTGATTATTGATGCTGAAGGGAACATGAAGCTCAATTTTGAAGATGATATTGTGAAGGGAACTTGTATTGCGCATGGTGGCAATGTTGTTAATGAAAGAGTAACTGCTTTATTATAGTAATTCTGGTTATTTGGCAATAATTATTTGAAATATTTCTTCCAACATAAACGTTTATTTTAAAATGGAAACCATTCAAAATCTGTTTACAGATCCGGCAATTTATAGATTGCTCACGATCGTTATTCTTTCTATATTCTTAGGTATAGAAGTAATAGGACGCGTACCTTCTGTTTTGCATACGCCATTGATGAGTGGTGCGAATGCCATACATGGTGTTGTTATTATTGGTGCTATCATTGTTATGGGGCAAGCCCGTGCTGATGATTATTTAGCATTGACCTTAGGTTTTTGGGCGGTAATATTAGGTACACTCAATGTAGTAGGAGGCTTTGTGGTAACCGATAGAATGTTGGAAATGTTTTCTAAGAAAAAAGCAAAAAAATAAATCATGGAGCAAACTATTTTACAACTTAGTTATCTTATTGGTTCGATAACTTTTATTCTTGGGCTTAAAATGTTATCGCATCCTGACTCGGCTCGCAGAGGAAATCTGGTAGCTGCAACAGGTATGGGTATTGCTATTTTTGCTACTATTTTTTTATATAAAGATCATGAAGGAAATCCTTTGGGTAACTATCCTTGGATTTTTGCGGCGTTAATCATAGGTTCTGTTGTGGGTACGCTAGCTGCAAAAAGAGTTCAAATGACAGCGATGCCTGAAATGGTAAGTCTCTTTAACGGTATGGGGGGGGCTTGTGCAATGCTTATCTCGCTCATAGAGTATCATCATAATCCGACTCCTTCAACAGGTATATTGCTTGTTATCGTATTGGGAATGATTATCGGAACAGTCTCATTTGCTGGTAGTATTATTGCTTGGGGTAAGTTGAACGGGAAAATAAAGGATAAATCCATATCCGGTGCACAAGTCATCAATTTTATCCTCTGGGCAGCTTTACTATCATTGTCTGTAATGCTCATTGGCGGCTATACTACAGAATCTTGGGTATTTTATACCATACTTATACTTGCTGCCGTTTATGGTGTATTATTTGTGATGCCTATTGGTGGTGCCGATATGCCGGTTGTCATTTCGTTGCTCAATTCATTTACCGGAGTAGCGGCTGCCTTCGGCGGATTTTTATACAATAATCCAGTAATGCTAACGGGTGGTATTTTGGTGGGGTCGGCCGGCACAATTCTTACGATGCTTATGTGTAAAGCCATGAATCGGTCGCTCAAAAACGTATTGATTGGTTCTTTTGGGGCGGCAAAAGTCGGAGTTGCAGGAGTGGTGAAGGAGCAAGGTAATTATAAAGAAATTTCACTCAATGATACCGCTACTCTTATGGCTTATGCACAAAAAGTGTGTATCATTCCCGGTTATGGATTAGCCGTTGCACAAGCACAACATGCTTGCCATGAGCTCGAGAAATTATTGGAAGAAAAAGGTGTGGAAGTAACTTATGGTATCCATCCTGTTGCTGGTCGTATGCCGGGACACATGAATGTATTGCTTGCAGAAGCTGATGTGCCTTATGAAAAATTGTTGGAAATGGAAGATGCCAATGATCAAATGAGTAGTACTAATGTGGTGTTGATTTTAGGTGCAAATGATGTAGTGAATCCTGCTGCTAAAGAAGATCCTTCAAGCCCCATATATGGAATGCCTATCTTGGAAGTCCAAAAAGCGGATCATGTAATTGTAAATAAACGTAGCATGAAACCGGGTTATGCAGGTATCGAAAATGAATTATTTTTCAAACCTAAAACATCTATGTTGTTTGGCGATGCCAAAAAGGTTTTGCAAGATTTGGTAAGTGAATTAAAACAGGTATAGCACCAGTCTATTCATTTCTTTTGTTGATTATAATATTAAGAATCTTAAAGGTAACTTACATCAATTGAACCAGACACTATCAATTAAAAATTCTTTCAGGCACATTCTATTGTTTGTATTTCTTCTCGGTTGTGTACAGAATACTATAGCTCAAATAGGTTTTAATACATCTTATTCCAAACCATTGGGTGACTTTGGTGCATCTTTCGGAAAAGCTGCGTCTTTCGAATTGTTTTATACCCAAACATCTGACGATGGTAAAATTATTGGTAGGGTTGGTTTCTTTCATGCAGAATACAAACCAAGATTAGATACTTTCCCCGTTTTTTTAGTGCAATACGATAACGGTTATAAAATATATCCGGGTAGTCTCGTTTATTCCAATCATAAGGAAACGAGCTTTTTTATAGAATATAATTTTAGAATCTGGCGCTATAAAAAAGTTGATTTTTTTATAGGTGGTGGTGCAGTTGTTGGGATAGTAAAGAATGTTTATAAAGCTGATTATACACCAATTCTTACTCAAAGCGTAAATAATGAAGACTATATAGCAGGCTTAAGAGTACGAGCCAGTGTTTCCTATGATATTAATGCGCATTTTTCTGTTTTGGCAAATATTTTATATCAACAGGAAACACTCACAGATTGGAGCAGCAAATACCCTACTAAGAATATTGGTATTGGGTTAGTTTATAATATTATGAAACAAGAAAAAGAAGAAGATTAAGCATGAAGGCAATAATAAATACTTTACTGTTTCTATTCGTATTGCTTGTATTATGCTCAGGTTGTAGTAAAGTGCAAAAGAATGTACATGATTATTACCCTCAAGTAGCCACAACCTCTGCAGTAGTACAAGCTGATGGAAGTGTGTTGGTTAAAGGTACTATTTTGAGTGAAGGAGCAGACCCATTGTCCTTTGTTGGATTCTGTATGGATACTTTACCCGTACCAGATATGGCTAGTAATCAAAAATTAGTTGATACTATTTATAGCAACACTTTTACAGCCAGTTATCCTAACCTTAAAGCATTCAAAAAATATTATTTCAGAACATTTGCTGCCAATAGAAATGGTTATAGTTATGGAGATGTAATAGCGGTAGGCAATGTACAAATTGATTCTAATACTATTGATTGTAAACCTGCACTTGATTCCATGAAAATAGTTGGGAATCATCGTGAAGATTCCATGAAAATCTATTCTGCAACATCACCAGTTTATTCTACAGCAGATGGATGGGTAATTAATGTGAATGCTTATGAGTATGGAATGATACTTTATTTTCATGACTATCCAACTCAGGGTACTTACCTGATTACTAATTTGTCGCCGGATTATAGCCCATATGTTCGCATTAATGTTAGTAGTCCATTGACATTTGATACTTATCTGAATTCTGGAACAAAACTGTATGTGAGGTCAATTGATGCTACTCATTTCGAAATTAGCTTTTGTGACGCTGTACTGCCCGCAGGTGTTGATTATTCTATATCTGCGAGATTTAGATGTGCCAACTAGATCAAGCGTTATGGCTTAAATGCAAGTGTTGTTTTTACCCAGGTTTTAGTTGGTTCAAATAATTTTTGCCGGTCTGCCGCTCCCCCCGGATTATTGGTGCCGCTATTTCCGCCGCCACCCATCCTTCCTCCACCGCCTCTCATGCCGCCACCCATTCCTCCACCTCTCATGCCACCTCCCATACCACCGCCTCGTGCACTATTGCTGCCTGCTGCTTGTTTAAGCCCTTTGATGTCAAAACAAACACTAATGGGTTTATGGGTATCAACAACAGTTATTTTACGACCATATAAAGCAGTAAAAGGTATTGCCGCTTCCCATACCAATTCATTAAATTCATTAACGCCCATTTTTACCTTTATGCCACAACTATTAGCTTGATTTATTAATAAACCTCCATTACATTTTTTAAATCCAGATAGGGTATAATCTCTTGCATTTTCAATGGCTTCCATTCTTCTTTGTTGCGGAGATTGTTTTACAGGTGATTCGGTTTTAGGTGACGAGTTGTTATTTTCAATTGGATAATTGATCACAGTAGTTAGATTTTTTTCGCCTTTTACATCAACCCAGACGTTTAATCCGCCACGTAACATTTTTACCTGAACTTTTTCATCTGCTGTTTTAACTGTGATATAAAGATTGTCTTTATCGTTCGAAAGGTCGTAGCCAATACCAGCTTTTTCATCATAATAAGGGTATGGAGTTGGCCATTCACTGTTATCACCATCTACTACTATGGCCGTATCGGCATAAGCATTTTTATTACTCACTGATTTTTTAGCGCTATTGCAAGACATTAAAAAAACTAAGGCTACTGGTATGATTAGTACGCGTTTCATAGTGGTTGAGGTCATTATTGGGAGGAACGGAAGATGCCTGATTTATAAGCTTTGGCTTCGACAAAATGTTTGTTCAAAAGTTTAATGGTCTGTTCAATAAACTTTTTGTCTTGTATTAAATATACAGATCGTGTTGTAAATATTTACTTACATATTCTTGCACACCAGCCTCTAAAGACACAAATGGAATATCAAAGCCGGCCTTTTTGATTTTGGACATATCGGCTTCTGTAAAATATTGGTATTTATCCCGGATGTCGAGAGGAGTATCAATATATTCAATTTTTACTGGCAAGGAAAGTGTATTGAAAATAGCTGTTACCAAATCGTTGAATGAACGCGCTTTTCCAGTACCGGCATTATACAATCCATTTTCCGGTTGTTTTTGCATGAGCCAAGTACAGATATTAATGATATCCTGAACATAGATAAAATCACGAAGTTGTTCCCCATCTTTATAATCGGGATGATGTGAGCGGAATAATTTTACTGAACCTGTTTTTTTTATTTGATAATAGGCATGAAAAATAACCGATGCCATTCTTCCTTTATGAAATTCATTTGGACCATAAACATTAAAAAACTTTGCACCTGCCCAAAATGGAGGCTTCTTTTTTTGCTGTAATGCCCAAATGTCAAATTCATTTTTGGAGCGTCCATAAGGATTGAGTGGAACCAATTTTTCAGACAATTCATTATCGTCTTTATAGCCCCATTCACCATTACCATAAGTAGCGGCAGAAGATGCATATACTAAGGGTATGTGCTGCTCCACAGACATTTCCCAAAGATTTTTGGAATAATCGAGATTCCATTTTCGGTGAACTTCATAGTCCATTTCTGTAGTATCAGTTCGTGCTCCAAGATGGAAAATATAATCGACTGTATTGGGATGTTTATTCAGCCATTCGAAAAATTGGTCGCGGTGTATTTTTTGGGCATATTTTTTATGTTGAAGATTGGCTAATTTTTTTTCGTCCGAAAAATGATCGACTAAAATGAGATTATTGTAGCCTTGTTCATTAAGCTTTGCTACCAAACAGCTGCCGATAAAACCTGCGGCACCTGTTACAACAATAGTGTTCTTTTGTTCCATAATCCAAAATACTCCTGTTCTTATATACCGATGAAAAGAAAGCAATGCTTTTGAGGCATTGCTTGTTGAAGTTTTTTATCAATATTTTTTGTGATTAACACAGATTAATGATGTTGTTCGGCTGGAGCTGCATCATGTGCATGTCCTTCTTCAGCTGGAGCTGTACTCTGCTCTTCGTGTTTGTTTGCTTCATGAGTAGTAGCACCAGCTTCGTGTGCCGCCGCTTCGGTATGGTGTGCACCACCATGACCGTTTTCTTCATCTCCGCCCATTGCTTTTGCAAATGCAATACCTGCTAAAAAAAGACCTGCAAGTATCAATACGAAAAAAATACCTGTTTTGAACTCTAAGACAGGTTTGTCATTGTGTGATTGGTGGTGGTTGTGCGTATCGTGCGACATTTTGTGTTATATTTTAAGGATGTGCGAAGATAAATGTTTGTTTTGAAAAATTAGAAGGCTTTGAATAATTCTTATATTTTTGATAACCGAACTATTTTTTTGGTACAGGAATTTCCATTATTGTACCACATTTTTTGCAAGTCCTTTTGTGTTCATCCGAATAGAATCCAGCCATTATTGGTGGTAATTGTGTTACAATGTCGGTCATGTTTAAAAATTCTTCATATAGTTTTTCGTGGCAATTTTCGCAAAACCATAGAAATGCATCCTGTTCGGTTGATGCTCTTACTTTTTCTACAACCAATCCTACTGTATTGGGGCCGCGTTGCGGAGAGTGTGGCACCTTGCCGGGTAATAAAAACATTTCCCCTTCTTTAATTTCAATATCTTTTATCACGCCTTCGTCGTGAATACGGACAACTATATCTCCTTCTAATTGATAGAATAATTCTTCGCTTTCATTAAAATGAAAATCTTTTCTATTGTTGGGGCCTCCAACAATCATTACTATAAAGTCTTTTGCATGGTGATATATTGTAGCGTTGCCAACCGGAGGCTTAAGCAGGTGACGATTATCTTCTATCCATTTGTGGAGATTGAGTGGTGCTAATACTGCCATTGTTTTTAATTTTATCTAGTTACAAAACCAGGCTATAATTCGTTTATTTTATTGGCCTGTTCAATTGGTATTGTTTAAATATTTTAATCCAAACCTAACTCATTACGACCATTTTCACAGTTTCAATTCGAGTGTCACCTACCATCAAAATGTTGAATTGATAATTGTCGATAATGATTTGATCATTAAGTTTTGGTATGGTTTCATGCATGGCGATGATAAAACCGGATAGGGTTTCTGATTGATCAGCCGGTAAATTTAAATCATATTTCTCGTTGAGATAATCAATCTCTAGGCGTCCTGAAAATATATATTCATTTTCAGATAATTGTTGTTCCACATACTCGGCCTCGTCATACTCATCATTGATATCGCCGAAGATTTGTTCTAATACATCTTCCATAGTTACGATTCCTGCTGTGCCACCAAATTCATCTATTACCCAGGCAATACTTTTTCTGTCGCGCGTAAATTTATTCATCAAATCTACAGCACTCATAGCTTCGGGAACAGGGGTGATACTATGTAATACCGATTGAATATCTGCGGGTTTTCTATTCAGATCTAGGTGGTGTAAGTAGCCTAGGATATTATCAATATTTCCTTCGTAAACAAGGATTTTAGATAGTTTGGTGTCAATGAATTTTTGACGAACCTCAGCAATAGAAGTGTGTAGCTCTACAGACTCAACTTCATTTCGGGGGATCATACACTTACGCACTTTTACATTTACGAGGTAAAGTGCATTTTCAAATAGTTCGGTGTTTACTTCATTGCTATCACTTTCGTGACCATGAAGGCTTTGTTTTACAAAATGTTCCAGATCTATCCGACTAAAAACGTCTTTTGTATTTTTTATAGAAACATTGAACAGATATTTTAGGATAAATTCTGAAATCGCTACAAATATTTTAGCAAGCGGGTACAGCAAATAATAAGTCAGCTGCATGGGCAAAGCAAAAACAGTCAATAAAGTTTCCGCTTTTGTTTTGAAAATGACCTTGGGTAAAAACTCCGCTAAAATTAAAATGATGATTGTTGCAATGACCGTATCCGCGAACAAACGCACGTACTCAAATGCATTGTGACCAAAATAATGCCCTAATGGTTCCAGTAATTGATTGAGAAATGGCTCCGTTAGTTGTGTCATCTTCAACCCGTAAATAACGAGCAGAATGTTGACACCAATAAGACTGGTTCCGATAAATTCTTCAGGATTGTTGGAGAAACGACCTAATATTTTTCCAGTAAGTGTGCCTTGTTTTTTCTTAAGTTCAATATTTAGCTTATTCGCCGAAACAAATGCTATTTCGGTGCCTGCAAAAAATGCTATCATTAATATACATCCGACAATGTAAAGTATCAGGTGTGTGTCCATACGCTCTCAAAGGTAGGAAAATTATTGAATCAAAGAAATGTCGCCTTTTTGTGTTTTATCTTTGAGCTAGGCAAACCTTGCATGGGTAATAGTATAATTAATATGTCACACAATGTCTTGATAATTTTCTTTCTCCCATAAAATGATTAAACTTGTATTACCGAAATTGGTATTCAAATTTTTTGTTATGAAGTTGAACTTTTTTACATTCCTCTTTGTTGTTGCGAGTACTTACAGTTTTGCTCAGTCAAATACGACCGCACAACAGGCTAAGCTATCTCCTCTTACAAGACTGTTCCTTGCCGATCGTCAAAAAACGAATAATAATGAATTACCCAAACAATATGTTTATAAAAGAGACGCTGCCGGAAATTATTATTTGAGTGCCATGGTGAGGGTCAAACCTACAGCGGTAGTGGCTGATTTCGAAAATATAGGTGTGAAAATTGGTACAAAAGCGGGTAGGGTATGGACGGTTGCTATTCCTGTTGCACAGTTGGATAACTTTATTAAATTACCTAGCCTGAATTATATTGAACTGGATGAACCAATAATAAAAAATCTGGACGCGGTAAGGACTGTTACGCGTACGGATTCTGTACACAATGGCAGTGCACCGTTGCCCATGGCTTATACTGGTAAAAATGTAGTGGTCGGTATTATTGATGCAGGTTTTGATTATAATCATCCCACATTGCGCGATACACTGGGAAGTAAATGGCGTATCAAAAAGGTTTGGGAACAAAAGACAATGGGTACCCCACCTGCGGGTTTTGCATTTGGCAATGAAATGATTGATTCCACAAGTATAAAATCTAAAGGAACAGATTTGAGCCAATTTTCTCATGCAACACATGTGGCCGGAATAGCTGCAGGTAGTGGATTTGGTAGTGTTGACAATAGACTTTACAGAGGGATCGCTTTTGAGAGTGATTTAGTATTGGTAGGAATAACGCCGGATTCAACAGAGTGGATCAATACCGGTATTTCAGATATTATTGATGGAATGAGTTATGTATATACTTATGCAGCAAGTGTGAGCAAACCTTCAGTCGTAAATTTGAGTTGGGGTAGTGCTGTTGGATCACATGATGGTACTTCATTATTTAGTGAAGCTTGTGATGCACTTACAGGTAAAGGTAAAATATTTGTTTGTGCAGCAGGCAATAATGGTACGGATATTATTCATTTCAATAAAAGTTTTACAGCTACGGATACCGTCGTTAAAACGGCACTAACCATGTCAACAGGACTCAATAAAACATGGGTGGATGTGTGGGGTGATAGCTCAAAGAAGTTTTGTATAAGTGTAACCCTCTATAATGGTTTGACTGCCGGAACTAGTACCGGATTTATTTGCCTTGATAATACGGTACATAATTTTTCGCTTGTGGGTTCGGATGGAGATACTTGTTTTGTGGACGTTGTTCCTGATTCGGCGACTTTCAACAATAAGCCTAGGATGTTTTTTCGGTTTGAACAAAAATCCAAAAATGGTATTCTGTTAACAGTGAAAGCAACGGATGGTAATGTCAATATGTGGACTGGCTACGTGCAGAAAACTATAGGTTATTATGGTAGTTTTGCATCTGGACTACCTTATGCATTGAATGGAAATTCCGATATGACCGCTAGCGATATTGCTGCAACAAAGTCCGCTATAGCTGTAGCTTCATTTGCGTCGAAAGTTAATTTTACTAATCTGGCGGGTGCGGGTGTTAGTTATACTTCGTATGTCGCATTGGCAAGAAGAGCGCCATATTCAAGTAAAGGCCCGACAGCAGATAATCGCACAAAACCTGATATTGCTGCTCCAGGTTTAATGGTTGGTTCGGCAGTTAGCTCTTTCGATTCTTCTTATACACCAACCGGCAGTAATTACAGCAGCTCTGTGGCAGTTTATCACAATCCTGTTGATACGAAAGATTATTATTACGCAATGCTAACAGGAACTTCAATGGCATCGCCGGTTACTGCTGGTATAGTGGCATTGATGCTGGAAGCTAATCCGAATCTTGATCCGGCAAAGGTTATGGACATTTTAAAAACAACAGCCATTCACGATACTTATACAGGTGCTGCAACTCCTACTGGTAGCAATCTCTGGGGATATGGGAAGATTAATGCTTTCGCTGCAGTAAATAAAGCGATTACTTCTTTGGGTATTACTAGTTCCGGAGGTATAGCTCCTATTGACTGCCGTTTATCTCCCAATCCTAATACTGGAATATGTACCATTGATTTTATAAGCAAACAAAATGAAATGCTTCAACTTGAAATATTGGATATGACAGGTAAGCAAATATTCGTTCAATATTGGAAGGTGAACATGGGGAGTAATACTACAGTCCTGGATATTAGCACTATGCCTAAAGGACTTTATTTTACAAAGGTTAGCTCGGCTACACAGGGCAATATTACATTTAAAATGTTGGTACAATAATTTTTGACATTCCTATTTAGAGATGTAAAAAGTAGCATCCTGGGCATAATGCTTAGGATGCTACTTTTTTATATTGAGCAGTGTGTTAGCGGTATTAACTGATCACCACCCATAATCCTGCAAAAGCATAATTTGGACCCATTGGATCTCCTGTATTTACGGGTGCCCAATTATTATTTAAGCTTCCGTCGGCTGGATCGTAGAATAGACCGTTGCTCCCTTGTGCTACCCAATGCAAACCACCACCAACTACCTGTACACAAACTACATGAGTTTGGTTAAGACCTGGAGCCGCATAAGCTCCTGCAGCCACATTAACATTCCCTGCACCAACTACACCAACACACCTCGCTCGTTCGCCAGGGTATAATGCATTCAAGTTTGCAAAGCCAAATGGTTGTGCATTGATGTGTGGCGCTGGTCTGCCCAAATCTATTGCTACTTGAGCCATGGCTGCCGGCGAATTATACACATTGCCTGCGGCAAGTAGTTCAGGAACGACTGGAATTGCAGCCATATTATCGTTTAGGATCCCTGTAATAGTGTAGGCTGCTGCACTTAATTGATGATACGTATTAGGCAACGCGGTCATCGCATTATTGTTCACTACCTGTGGTCCTGCATTGGCATACGCAAGGTTGGCTATTCTTGGGAAAATGCCGAATGCACCTGCAGCGCCTATTATTGCATAGGCACCACAAGCATTAGGATTATTTTGTGTCATTGCAGCCTGATTGACTCCTGGTATTCCGACTAGTGTAATTAAACTAATGTTAGGCATAATTATATTTTTTTATTGGTTAAATTGCCTACTCTCAACAGTTTTCGGCTTCCCTGTATTGATTTATTGTCTTTATAGCATTCAATGGTAAAATATGTTTGGATAGCAGCGATTTGTCGCCATAGAAATGTAGTTATTATACAATCATTAAGCCCGATTTTCAGATAAATCTCTTTCAGGATAAGGTTTATGTCACCTCGTTATGAATAGAAATCGGATTATCCTAGTTTATTATTAACTGATCATATTTAACTATTAGTTCAAATAATTCTTCAGCCAAATTCCTCCAAGATATTGTAGTGCTGCCATATATACATTGTCATTGTTGTTGTGGGCTGTGCAAATTGGCATTATATAAACATCCGATCCTGCGGGCATTACTTTTGCAACCGTTCCTAAAATAATATGACCGCCTACTAGACCAGAACTAACATTACATACAAAGTTGTTGTAGTTTAGAGAAGTACAAGTTGTGGCTATACCATATTGATCCTCCCACAATCTAATCCACGACTTTCCTGCTATATGGGGATCTGGAGTACTTCCTATTACATTTGCGAAGTTCTCTCCATAAGTAAAGGTCACAATCCCTCCCCAAATGGACTCTATTGATATTATGGAATACGAATCTCCATAATCTGTATTGGGGTCATACATGCTTACAAATTTATTCTCTTTGTAAACAGTCAGCATATTTGAATAATCTTCTGGAGACAATTTGGGAGGATCGGTTTTAACTCGGATAGTTAACCCCTCTTGTTGTTTAATTGTTTCAATTAAAGTATCATTAGCGTTCTTTATTATCGCTATGAAAAGCTCTTCAAGGTTAGGAGTCATCTGAGTAGTATAATTCCAATTAGCATTATACTTGCTACCCTCATCATCGATTGTACAATGTAAATAGTCTTGATGGCAATATTCAACAGTTCCTTTTGGGAAGGTCGTTAAATGCATAGAATCTTTAGTAGCATAACCTGTCCCACCTACGGTAAGAATTTTATGCTCTGCGTCAAATTCATAAGAAAAGGAAAGTTGAGCTTGTAGAACCGAATTATTAAAATACATAAGCCTGCCAATATCAATTGGAGTGGTTTCTATTCTATGCTTTCCATTTTGTAATTCGAAGCTTAAACTAAATTCAGTTTTTTGAATAGCTACAAATTGATTTTTATACTCTGGAGACAACGTAAATGAAATGTCTATTTTTTTCATTATAGTTTAATTATTGGGTGAATAATATTATTTAAGCCCATTTCATGGTGTAAAGTTCTGAGATGTTTTTACCTCGGGTTTCCGATCCTCCTATTTTACCTGTATTGGATGTAAGGGCTTTGTTGATACTCGGTAATGCGGCGGATGGTCCTGCCGGTATTTGTCCACTAAGATCAAATTGTAATTGATGCACATGTTCTTTGAATTGATCTTGTTCGACAGTCCCTACATTATCTCCCACTACTGATCCTTGGCCTAATGCGGTTCTATTGGCTGCATCAGGATCCGTTGTAGCCCCATTATCCCAAGCACGACTAAAATAACCTCTCATGTCGGGGAGTAAAGAATTGCCATTCGGTCCCAAGCCAAATTTCCCATTCAAAAAAGAGTTTAATCTGGTATAAGAAGCAGACAGTTCTGTACTTGCGTTGCAAAGTGATAATTCAACAGCGGGAGGTACTGCCGTTGACATATATTGCTTGCGCTCACCAATAGTTCCCTCAACGATACAGGGTAAGCTTTCAAGTGGTGTATTGCCAAGATTGGCATAGACTTTGGCAATATATAGTACTACACCGCTTGTATTACACCCAACTGATACATTTAGCGTGTTGGCAAGTGTACTTACATCAAGGCTTATATAAATATCTTTTTGCTCGCCGGGATTAAAATATATAGACTTACTACTTATACTCTTTCCATCAGATATTGAAAATGTAACTTCGCTACTTAATGTTCCTGGAACCGTTATGGTTGCACAGGCACTCACCCTTTTTCCTAATAATAAATCGTTCCAACGGGGAAATTCATTAATCGTTTGCGTAAAGGTCATTGCACTATTACCTGTACTCTTTTTGATCATACACGAATTTGTAGTTGGATCAAAACCAATAACACCATCTGTTCCGGAATCATTATACACCCATCCATCCGGATGATTATAGGTGACAATTGTATTTACCGTTTTATTGCTATAGTTTAAAAAATTATAGTTATATACCAGATTTCTTTGTTGCATTGCAAACAAAAGATCATCATTATTTAGTGGTTCAGTGACATTCATATTTTTATTTTTTAGAAAATTATGTGTAGCAAATAGTACTGTTCAAAAAATGGAATTAGGAAATAGTCCATAAATTATCCTCACCCAGAGTGGCCGTTAAGTTATACGTGTTTATAGGGAACGTAACCATTGTTGTATTATTAATAGTGTTTTGATTAAGTGTTTCTGTTACTTGTATTTGAGTAGTTGTTGCAGCAACATAAATGCTTTGATTAGCATTAAATGTTTGTGGTGTATTTACATAAGTTTGCATCAGAAACGTGGCACTGTTGGAAATGCCTATCCCTGTAGAGAAGGTTGAATTAGGAATACTATTGCCTCCCATAATTAAAAACTGATTAGATGGCGAACCCGCTGTTGGAATTGAAAACCCTGGTGTATTGTTTGTAATATTAAAAGTTGTGCTGTTATTTGAGTTCAGAGTGGCCGATATGCTGCCTCCCATTAAGGGAACAATTCCCTGTTGTAGCGATCCAGTATCAAACCAAAAAAATGAGTAGTCCAAAGACCAAACGAATGTTATGAAAGCAGAAGGACCAACTTTATACGGACTGATCATCCAAACCAAAGAATAAATGCCATTATTCGATTGCTCTGCCATTCTTTGATAGATATAAAAGGTCCAATTCTGTGTCGAACTATTTATACATTTTAATGAATATTTTACATCTGCGTTTTCTGAAAAATCTAAAACCATAATTATCGTATTATTGAGGCGAGTTTTGTAAAACCCGCCTCACATAATATTGAAAGCATAATGCACCTAGTTAATAGCTGTTCTAAAGCTAATTAGAGGATTTTAAAAATAATTCTAGTTACTCGTTTGACTAACTGTCCATATTTGTTGATCGCTCAAGGTTGCATACATGGTATATACGCTTGAAGGAAATGTTATTTGTGCATTTTGAGTAATGGTTTGAGCCAATACTACACCCATTTGCATTTGAGTTGCAGCTGCAATCCAATACTTAGGTGTTGGAGTATATACTTGAGGCGAATTTGCCAATGCTTGTTGTACGAAAGAACCTTGACCTGACATTCCAATTCCTGTACTGAAAACACCATTAGGTACATTAGCAGATTGATTTACAGTTAGGCTTCCTGCTTGTCCGCCCGTAACTGGGGTGCTCAATTGAGGAGCATTATCGTCTAAGCTAAAGGTAGTCATATTTGCACCAGTAAGACTACATGGTTTGCTTCCGCCGGCATTGTAATTAACTCCAGGTGTTACTGTGCCTGAATTTCCCCAAACAAAAGAATAGTCTATTCCCCAAGTAAATGTTATTTTAGAACCTGGAGATATTTTGTACGGAGAAGCAAACCAAGCGAGTGAAAACACATCAGATGGTTGCACAGGCATTGTTTGATAAACATAAAATACCCAAGGTACAGTCGAATTATTTTGACACACCAAACTATAGGTTGTTGCATTGGCTGCAGCATCGGCAAAATTCATTTTTAAATGACTCATAATAGATTATATTGAGGTTCTTACTCTGTCAAGGCTTTTCAGATTACGCCTCCGCTTTAAGTCCCTGTGCGGGCAGGTTCGTTTTTTAAAGTGGTTTCAAGCTCCACATTTTTAATTTTATAAGTGAATCTTCAATCAATAAAAACTTCGGACACATTTCTCGTATTAAGTGAAGCACTTTTGCATTTGTCCTATGATTTGACCTTCTTGACTATTCAATTATAATTTTACTTTTGAGTTTACTTGTTGTAGTAGGTAATTTTCCCTTCTTTTATTGTTTCATTTTGATAACACAAAGGTGCAATGTCTATGAGCTGTCTTTAGCAGTGATACAACCCAATGTTCTGTGTATTATCACCTATTGATTATACCGTTAAAACACTTTTTAAATACTATTGATAAAATGAAAGAGTGAAAACACCCTATTGGTGCAGTATTATAACCCTGTAATAGCACGTTTTATAACTATACATTTGTATAAACAAACAAAAAAAAGGTTATGAAAAAAATTTCAATTGTCCTGGCAGTAATTGCTACATTTACATCTTGCAGTGAAAGCAATAAGAATATTCATCATTCAAATACGCAGAAAGGGAAAGGAGATAATCCTGCATCATGTATAGACTCCGTTTTAATACCACTAGAAAGTGCAGATGTTTTGATTTATAATTATCATCAATACAAAACAAAGGTGTTGAAAGAACCTATGGGTTATTCGTCATTTATACTTAACGCTAATGCTTTAAGAGAATATTTAAATAGCAATCCGGATATAGTAAATTTAGATGTGTATTTGGCTAAAAAGGATACTTGTGGTATGACAGACACTTCTATGAGCTTGGTATATATTGGGGGCATTGATTCTGCTGGTTATGATGTTGAAAAGGTTTATACAAAACCCGGAGATCAGAAGCAATCCTACTTTATGGATCAGGTAATGCCTTGCCCGGTTTGTGAAAAAAGAATTAGTGCATATACCCCGCCAAAGGGAAGGCCATAATTACATACAGAATAGAAATATGCAGGAGTCTCTTTTTGTCGTTTATTATAGCTGCTTATTACTGAATGTAATAATAGGCGTTATGCGTTATAAAGACTTAGATAGTGCGATGCGCTTATTAGTGCTGCTGTTGATTACTATTACTATTTGTGAACTCATAGCCTTTGTGCTTTATAAAACGCAGCATTATTCGTATAGGCCGGTTGTATATCATTTCTCTTGTGTCTTTCGGATAATGCTCGTTACTGCTTATTTTATTAAACTTTTAAAACCATCCGGAGGTACTAGACTCATCGTTATTAATGTTTTTTTATGGCTGTTTGCAGGCGGTTTAAATATTGTTTTGTTACAACCGCTCAATGTCCTCAATACAAATATGTTGATGCTTGAATGCTTTAGTGTCATTACGATGTCGTTATATTCTGTTTATTGGATGATTAAAAATGATAAAGAAGAGGCCATATTTGTAAATGCTCATTTTTGGATAGCGGTATTATGGTTGGTGCTGTTTAGCAGCACTTTTTTCTTTTGGGCTTTTATAAAAATACTCTACAAAAACCATTGGACTTATATGAATATCGTACTATGCTTACAAGGTATAATAAACATCATTGTTTATTCAGGCATAGGATTCGTATTATTCTTTTACCCTAAAAAAATAAGAGTTATTGAAGACAGCTGAAGTTGCTATTATATTCATCATGGGGTCGTTGACCTTATTGGTGTTTGTTTTTTTTCTGATACTTATTGTTATTGAGTATCGGAAAAGGCAATCGCGTCATATAACGGAGAAACTACAGCTGAAGCATCATTATCAGAATGAGGTGCTACAGACTAAGCTTGAAGTGCAGGAGCAATCGTTCAAATATGTATCGGAAGAGATACATGATAATATAGCTCAAACACTCAGTCTTGTAAAATTGAAACTATATAGAACAGCCAATAAAACAAAAGACGAAGTTTTGCAAACTGAAATTGAAAGTAGTAATGAACTGCTTGGAGCTACACTCGAAGATTTGCGTAACCTAAGTCATATACTCAATGGGGGACTAGTGTCTAAGCTATCATTAAGAGAGAGTATCGAAAAGGAGTTGAATTATGTACACGATGTCAATAATATCCAAGCTCAATTAACGATATCCGGTACTTATTATGAACCGAATTCTGAGAAAAAATTATTAATATTTCGTATTGTACAGGAGGCTGTTAGTAATGCGATAAAGCATGGAAAAGCTACTGAAATCAATGTTAGCCTATCCTACAAGCTAAGCATATTTAGTGTACAAATTGTTGACAATGGAAAGGGCTTTGATGTAAGTAAAGCAGAGAATAGTAAAGGATTGGGTTTACACAATATCTTTGTTAGAGCAAAGTTGTTGGGTACAATAGAAATAATTTCTGACGAGGGTAAGGGTACATCTATAGTGCTAAATATTAATACCAATGAGCGATAAAATAAAATTAGCATTAGCGGATGATCATAATCTATTTCGTAAAGGAGTAGAGGAATTGATCGGAGATTTTGATAATATGCAGGTATTGTATAGCGTAGCTAACGGAAAAGAATTGATTAATCTTTTATCAGCAGCGAAAGTGTTACCGGACGTATGTATCCTCGATATTAATATGCCGGAATTGAATGGTTTTGAAACAGCCAAACAAATAAAGGAAACATGGCCGGATATAAAAATATTGGCTGTTTCTGTGTACGATTCCCAATTTAATATTTTAGGAATGCTGCGTGCAGGAGCCGGAGGCTATTTGCTCAAAGATGCGCAACCCGATATTTTACGAAAAGCAATTGAGACTATCTATCAAAAAGGCTTCTATCATTCAGAGATGGTATCTGGGAAAATAATGCACCAGATTATTTCCAAACCAAAAGAAGTTGCTGCAATTGAATTAAGCGAAAATGAAACTCAATTTCTTAAATTATGCTGCAGCGAAATGACCTATAAAGAGATCGCAGTAATAATGGGTATTAGCCATCGTACCATCGACGGCTACCGCGATCATCTTTTTCAAAAATTGAATATTAAATCCAGAACCGGTTTGGTTATATATGCCTTCAAAATGGGTATTATTGCTTTTGATTAATGAGCCTTAGCAATAAAATAATGAAGCGGCAAGTTTCGACCCCTTCATTATTATTCAGTGATTTGCTGCAATAATAATATATGATGCCTATAATTAAGCTTTCATTTCAAGGGCTAATTGTGCTTCAAATACGTCCACCGGACGACCAAGAAAAGCTTTCTTCCCGATGATAACAATTGGTCGCTCAATAATTGATGGATGCTCATTCATGGCTTGCAGCCATTCCGTATCGGTCAATTTTTTATCTGCAAACAATTCCTGAAAAACCTTGTCCTTTTTTCGTAAAATATAACTTGGACTTTCTTTCATCTTTTTCAATACAGCTTCCAGTTCTACAACGGATGGAGGATTTGAAATATAATCTCGGATGGTAACATCAGATGATTGCTGTTGCAGCAAGTCGAGTACTTTTCGACTGGTAGAGCAAGCCTTATTGTGCCAAATTGTTATTTTAGGATTCATGTATTTAAAATTCTTAAGCCAATGATTGGAGTACCATTTCGGCAATATCAAGTACCTGCACGTGGTCTTCCTGTTCCTTATTTTTTACGCCATCCATAAGCATGGTGGTACAAAACGGACAATTGGCAGCGATTACCGAAGCACCTGTATTTAAGGCTTCCTCCGAGCGTTCTAAGTTAATGCGTGTTTTGCCCGGTTCGTCTTCTTTAAACATTTGGGCGCCACCCGCACCACAGCAAAGACCATTGGTTTTGCAGCGCTTCATTTCTATTAGTTCTACATCCAATGCTTCTAATACAGCTCTTGGCGCCTCATACACGCCGTTTGCGCGACCCAGGTAGCAGCTGTCGTGGTAAGTGATTTTCTTGCCTTTAAAAGCGCCGCCTTCTTTCAATACTACACGGCCATCATTGATGAGCGATTGTAAATAAGTAGTATGGTGTATGACTTCGTAATTGCCACCTAATGCGGGGTATTCATTTTTAAATACATTAAAACAGTGCGGACATGCGGTTACAATTTTTTTGATTTCATAACCATTCAATACCTGAATATTATTGTACGCCATCATCTGAAACAAAAACTCGTTTCCGGAGCGGCGTGCAGGATCTCCTGTACACATTTCTTCTTTACCAAGTATTGCAAATTTTACACCTACTTTGTCTAAAATAGTAGCAAATGCTTTGGTTATTTTTTGTGCACGCTGGTCGAAACTACCAGCACAACCTACCCAAAATAATACTTCCGGTGCTGCTCCTTCGGCTGTATATTCAGCCATTGATTTTATATGCATAATTGTTTTTTCTAATTGTGTAAGAGATGTTCACTGAATTACTAAGCCATTTCCTCCGCCCATTTATCTCTTTCGTCCGGGCTGAATTTCCAGGGTGCCATATTGTTTTCAATATTGCTGAACATCATGTTCCATTCCTGAGGGCTGTTACTTTCTTCCATTACCAGATAGCGACGGAGTTCAACGATGATGTCCAATGGGCTAATACTTACGGGGCAAGCCTCTACGCAAGCATTGCAAGTAGTACATGCGCGCAACTCTTCGACACTGATATAATCATGTATCAAAGTTTTGCCATCGTCCACAAATGTTTTATTGGCATCAATATTTTTACCAACCGCCTCGAGTCTATCGCGGGTATCCATCATTATTTTTCGGGGCGATAGTATCTTTCCTGTAATATTAGCAGGACAGGCGTCTGTACATCTGCCGCACTCCGTGCAGGAGTAGGCATCCATCAGGTTTTTCCAACTCAAGTCCATTACATCTTTTGCACCAAAACGATGAGGTGTGGTAGGGTCGCCTTCAGTAGCAGCGGGTGCCAATTCGGGTTGCATCATGTACAACACTTCATTTTGTACCGACTTCATATTATTTATTTCGCCAGCAGGCTCCAGCGATGCATAATAAGCATTAGGGAATGCTAATACGATGTGTAAATGCTTTGAGTAAGGTAGATAGTTTAAGAACGCCAGCACGCCTATAATATGTAGCCACCATGCGCTACGCTCTATGGCTATTAACGTGGTTTCGTTTAACCCATTGAACAGAGGAGCTATCATTCCTGATATCCAAAATTGACCTGTTACAGTATAGTGGTGTGCATGTAAGGCTTGTAGCTCAGTGTCCACCGAATTTAAGATAAGGAGTAAACTCATCAATACAATTTCAGTAGCCAATATAAGGTTAGCATCTGTTTTGGGCCAGCCGTTCAATTCGCCCATATTCAGGCGTTTTATTTTAAGGATATTACGACGGATCAAAAATACAACGCAGGCAATTAAAACAAGTGCGGCTAAAATTTCAAAACAACCAATTAATATATTGTAGAAGCTGCCCAAGAATGGTGCAAAAAGCCGATGTGTGCCCAATATACCATCGAGTATGATCTCCAGCATTTCAATATTGATAATAACAAAGCCTGCATAAACGAAAAAGTGCAACACCGCAGGTGTCATTTTTTTAAACATCTTTTTTTGCCCAAATGCCAGCAACAATACATTCTTCCAACGTGCAGATGGATTATCATTGATACTTTTGTTTTTGCCCAGGTTAATGTTTCTTCTGATTTCGCGGACTTTGCGTATAAAAAGGAAAGATGCTGCCCCGGCTAGTAGTATGAAAAGAATTTGTTGAATTATTTGCATGTATTGCGCGTTTTGAATTTGATTTGCTCCTGCCAAAAAATGACCATTTTCAATAACTGAAAGGTTTATTAACGAAAGTAGTATTTTTTGGCAAAAATCGCAAAATTGTGCTTGCATTGGGCATTTTAGGACGCCTATTTTTTAAGACATTCTATTTTCTGTTTTTATTTTTCTCACTATATTTGGTCAAAATGAACAAAGACATGTCGCTTCGTAGCTTTATTTATATCATTATTTTGGGCTTTTTCTTTGTGCTAGTTAAGCCGGATAGAGTATTGGCCATGCCCGATGCTACTACAAACACGCCGCAATTAAAAGTGTTGGAAGACTCACTGATAAGCTTGGCCGATTCCATGTCGCAGGCTCCAATACCGGATTTCAGAACGGGGTATTGTGAGCAGTTTGTAAAAACATTGGTGCGTACACTGAAGATTCCCGGTTCTTACACATATCCTTTTGATAGTTTGCGCAAAAAAATAAATATTATAGCTCCTGAAGACAATTCATTTAGAATATTCAACTGGGCTATTGCCTATTCAGACGTTCGACTACGCTACTATGCTGCTATACAAATGCAGGGAGAAGAGTTGAAATTATATCCACTTTACGATAATTCTGATTTGCTCAGCAAAGCCAATGAAGATAGTGTATTGAATGCAAGGCAATGGATGGGTTGTTTGTTCTATAATATTATTACTAAAAAGGTAGAGGGCGAAAATATCTATTGCATGTTTGGGTTGAATGATGGTAACCCAATTAGTACCAAAAAGATTATAGATCCGATGTATTTTACGGATAAGGGCCCTATGTTTGGCGCACCAATCTTTGCCATCAATTCTGAAAAAAATCCTTCGGCAGGTGTCAACCGTTTTATTTTAGAATATAAAAAAGGAGTACAGGTTGGTCTCAATTGGGACGAAAGCCTAGGTGCCATTTTATTTGACGAGCTGGTATCGCAAATAAATGACCCCAATAGAAAATATACTTATATACCCACAGGACAGTACAATGGCTTGCGTTGGATGCAGGATAAATGGAGGGTAGTGCAGGATCTTATTCCTGTGTTGAATCTAAAAGATGGTGAAGCACCATCTGGAGGGAAATAGGTCATATTTATAAGAACGGGATAAAAATTAGGTATCCAAATGAAAAAAGTTTGTGGAGAAAAGAATTAATTGTACATTTGCAGTCCGAAAATAAAAACACTACTAAAAGATTAAATAGTAATGGCTAATCATAAAGCAACCAAAAAAGACGTTAGACAAAGTGAAAAACGTCGCGATCGCAATCGTTATTACGGTAAAACTACCCGTAATGCAATCCGTAAACTACTAGCATTGACAGATAAAAGCGAAGCAAGTACAGAATTGCCAAACGTAGTTTCCATGATTGACAAATTGGCTAAACGCAATGTTATTCATAAAAATAAAGCAGCTAACCTAAAATCTGGTATCGCTGTTCATATTAGCAAACTCGCTTAATAAAAAAGCGCTTAAGCGTATTTCATTTATTGAAAGGGTTGTTTGTTCTAACCGGAACAAACGACCTTTTTGTTTTGAAAAATAGGTCGTTAAATTAATCAACGTTTGACTATTTTTGAACGATGGATATACCTAAAAATCATTTATCTACACCAATATATGCTGTAATAGTGGCAGGTGGCCAGGGTAGCCGGATGGGCAGTGCGCTGCCCAAGCAATTTCTGGATATAAAAGCCAAACCTGTTTTGTATTATTGTATCAGACAATTTCTGGATACAGTTCCTGATATTCATTTGGTATTGGTATTGCCACCACATCAAATCAGTTTGGCACAAATTGTTTTGCAACATTTCCCCGAACGTATTGATCTGACCATTGTAGCCGGTGGCGAAACACGTTTTCATAGTGTGAAAAATGGTTTGAAAGACATTCCTGCCAACGCTATTGTGATGGTACACGATGGTGTTCGTCCATTTATTAGCGGTACGCTCATCACAAATTGTATCGAAACTGCTATTGATAAAGGCTCAGCCATACCAGCCATACCGGTACAGGACAGTATGCGTATTGTAAATGAAATGGGTTCAATGCCCATTGATCGGAATGCTTTGCGTATTATTCAAACACCGCAGACCTTTCAGGCTGCTATATTATTGCCCGCATTTGAGCAGGAATATTCAATTGACTTTACCGACGAAGCTACTGTGGTAGAGTCTTATGGCCAAGCGGTCACGCTTATTGCCGGCGAAAAAAATAATCTTAAAATCACCACTCCCGAAGATTTAATTGTAGCAGAGTTATTGATAGGCTAAGCCCGATTGCTATATCCTGCAAAAAATGGCTTGAGTAGCTCCACGTTATCATATTTATCCCCTCAATTGGTGTCAACCTTTTAAGGGGTGTCATTAAGTCTCCCAACGTATCGTCGTTACGTTACCCCACGTATCGTCGTTACGTTCCCTAACGTGTTGGCATTGCATTACCCAACTGCTAAGAATGCTTTCGGTGTTTTAGTATTAGGGGATGAAGATGCTAAAGTAAGTTTGGACAGAAGAGTGTTGTCTGTTGGGGAAGTCAAGTAACTTATTAAGGTGGATATAAAAAAAGCTACCAAATTGGCAGCTTTTAATCATCGTTAGTCGGGCTAGAGGGATGCTCAATAAGGTTTCGCTCGTCTGTTTGCATCTCTTCTAGTTCACCTTTAAAAAATCTAGTTGGCAGAGTTATCGAAGAAGTTATCTTGCCAAGGTTTGATGTTAGTGTTGAAACAAATGCTCTAACATATGGGAACATTATTGCGGGAGCATTTGCATTAATAAATTGTTTTCTTATATCTTCATCACCTTCTACCCCTGACAAAATAAAGGTGCCAATTGCAGATATTTCAATATCCAAACAATCTGCCACATTAATAGTTACATTCATAACTATATGAAACTTATTTAAAGAACCTTTAGGTAAAAAATACTGAGGATGGATATTTACATCAATATCCATCTCATCAGAATCGTTATAAATAGATTTTGATTTTACCTTTACGAAAGGAAAATCAACACCTTTAAATTTTAATTTTACTTGTTCTTTGCTTTCCATTATGCAGCAAATTGATATACAGATTCAATACTATCATTGCAATCAGCGATATCATTTATAGATATTCGATTTATAGATGTTCTTGAATTTGGGCTAAAACTCGACTTTATAGTTTCTAATTCTCCATACTTACCGTCACCAAAATAAGCTTCAACGCATGGCATTTTAGGCTTGTTTGTTTCGAACCATTTTCGAAGAGACTCTGGTGTTTCTCTAGATAAAAGAGCGTCTATCTCTTTTTCTAATTCTTTTAAATCTATCATTTTATCTTTAGTTTATACGCATTGCCCTTCATAATGCAGCGCAAAGTTAGTAACAATATCCAAATTATAAACAGCCAATTGTATTCGTTTTTTATATTGGAACTCTTGAATTATTGAAAAGTCTGGGTTTTTAGTAATGTCCTGGAATAGAATTCCATCAAACTTAGACCATATACCACGTTCGAAAAAATAATTATTTAGCATCGATAGTGTTGGTTTCTCACCAATTTCTTTAAAAATCAATTTACCAAACTTCTCTATTTGCTTTACCCAAAAAATATATTCTTCTTCATTAAATACTGTGTCTAAAACATTATCAAGATTAATGTCAGACTTGTATATTTCGTAATATTTTGTATTTCTTTTTGATCTATTACCCCAGTGAACTGCATCTTGTTCATAATACCAAAAGTAATAACCAGAACCAAACCAAGCATCATCTCTTATGCATTTTATAGGAGAGCTTAATTTTTCTTTCCATTTTTCTTGGGTGTGGTACATTATCTTTTTCATTAAACTTGTACCATAATTAAAATTATAATAATTAGTTCATTTTAAAAGTTAATATTACCTTTTGAGAGTATTAACTTTTGTTATCGCGCAAACATAACACCTAGATTTGATAAAAAGCAGGGAAATTTCCACGTTTTTAAAAAATAGTTCTTCAGCTTAGCGGTTTAAATTAATTCTACCAACAGAAGGGTACTAATCTTTTTTTGGAAGATTTTATCGTCATCGGAAGTCGAGAAGAACCATTTTAGATGTCTATCCATTTTATTTTTGAGATGCCTTGTTCATTTTTTGCGTCAGTTATTACTTATTTGCTATCAATTGCTCCAACCTTCCCATCATTTCATCCTTTTCCTTGAGCATACGCTCATAGAGTGCAATCTTTTCTTCGTGCAGTTGAATTAGTTTATCAATTGGGTGAAAAGTTGGGTTGTGATTAATACCATTTAAGATAGAACCATTATCAAACGTATTCGCTATAATATTCACCGCTTGTTCTTCATCAAAATTCTGAATAGCTTCTACAGGAATTTTGAGCACAGCCGATATTTGCGCCAGTAGGGGAGCATCTATGGTTTCTTTTTGCTCCAGTAGCGATATCTTTTGTTGGTTCCAGTCGTCGCCCAAGTCGGCAGCCAGTGCATCTTGTTTTATACCCAACATTTCGCGAAATCGTTTTACGTTGCGGCCTTCGTGTATTTTATGATTTGGCGTGTTCGTATTGTGCATCATAGCGCAAATGTAATTTTTTTGACCCGTGTAAATTACATCTTTTTTCGATAATGTACAGGTATCTTACATGTGTTGTTGTTGCAGATACAAGCTCGATATGTAGTGGATACAGCTGGTTGCAGTTACATGGCCATCCAATACTTTCTGAGCAGCCATTCGGCTGTAGCAACCAACAGGAGCAATAAGAAATACCATTTCCAATCTATGAGCGGCACTTGCTCGGTAGTTTCGCTTATGAGTGGGCGGATGTTGTTGTTTTTGACAATGGAATCGTAGAGTGCATTTATTTGATTGGTATTGAATGTACTGCCATTGTTTTTTTGAGCTAATGCATACATGAGCGGATAATTGCAGCCACTCTCCTGAGCTTCGAGCGATGTAGCGTCCATTACAAAACGTCCGGCATCTGTATATGTTTTGCCATTGAAAGTGGTTTGAGCTTTGTAGCTATAAGTGCCGGCAGGCATGGTGCCTATGTCTATTCTATAAGTATTGCCATTGCGCTCAAATGTGTAATTTTTGCTGTGTCCTGTACTATCGCTGATGCTAAGCGTAGCGTCGGGCTGATTGATCGGCTCGTTGTTACTATTGTACAGGTATGCATTGAGCTGAATATGCTCCGGATTGTTCCATACATATTTGGGTAGCTCGGTACGAAAAGGCTTGTCCTTATTATTGGCCGTAAGGAAGCTTACTGTTTGTCGAATACATTCATCGACTACTTCGTGCCTGTTGAAATTTTTGTATTCGTATAAGCGCCAACGCCAAAGTCCCTCGCCACAGAGTACGGCACAAGGTGCAGTGCCGGGGTATAGTACCCAGAGCGGCTGTCCGGTCGATTGGTTAAATAGTATATTGCTTGCTGCCGAGGCATTGATAGTACCAAATGGAACATTCAATGGTGGCAACTTATCGCACACTGCGCGAATGTTTTGTGGTAGTGAAAATGTATTGAACGATGTATTGAAGCTGGGTTCTGCATCCCTCATGGCATTGCTCACATTGAAGCTGACGGCCTGTTGCCATTGGTTGAGTTGCGGATAATTGCTTTGCGCACCGGCTATGTACCAGATGCTTTTCTTTTGTGCGCTTAATTGGTTGCTAATTGTATTGTTGATAGCGGGCAGCTGGTGTAGGATGATACACTGGTATTCGCTCAGGTTGTCCGGTATTTGGTCCACTGTTTTAGTGGTCACCTCGTATTGTTCCAAGCCTTTGAGCGCATCGTTGATCGCTTTAATGTCGGGATGAGGAGCAGCAGCAAGGATTAATATTTTTTTCTTTTCCTCAATGACATCTACAAAGATGTTTTGCTTATTGTTGGCCACATTTTGCTCGCCGCCGGCATTGGGTGCGGATAGTATATAGTGTTGAAGCCCCGGCTTACTCAGTTTTACAGAAAAGGAGCTACTCCCGTCAAATCTATCGTTGTTAATATTTACAGGTGCTTCTGCTATAGTATTGCCCGAAGCATCGAGCAGTACAATATTGTTTTTATATCCATTGCATCGCAGAGCTACTATATCAGCCCTTATTTCAAATTGGCTATTAAGAGATGCTGTTTTATTGGCGTATATTTTTGTTATACGCAAATCTTTGGGAACACTTGTATCGCCAATAGCTAAGGAATATAGTGCACCATTGATGGGCAATTGTGTAAATATTGGATTCGCTCCCTGATTGTATTGACCATCGGAAGCCAGTATGATAGCACCTAAATTTTGCTGTCCATACATTTCAGTAGCGTTGCTGAGCGCTGTTGAAATATCTGTGGTTGTTGCATTGTAGCCAAATAGACTGTCTTTGGATATATGGCCATCCAAATTCCAAGTAATCAATTTGAATCGCTCCGATAGTTTATTGGCAAGTGCTGTTACATCACTTTTATACTTACTGCTGTCTTTGCCGAGCGCATTTGCTATGGATTGTGAATGGTCTTGCAGGAAGAGCACAATTGGTTTTTGTGTATTGATATTGTGCTTGTTGATTTGTGGCGCAAGCAGGAGTAAAAGTGTGAGTAACACCAGCAATGCCCTTAAAGTAGCGGTAAGCCAAGGGTAGGGTACAACACGTTTTTTGTCGGCTTTGTACATGAGCCAACCAACAAAAAAGGATACAATCAGGGCGATAAAAAGGGATAACCACAACATCTATCTTGCAAACTAAAGAAAAAAATGCTAGGGTTGTTCGGCAATTTTAAAATTACTTTATTTTGTGACCTCAAACCGAGCAAATAATGAGGATGCACGAAGTGAAAACAAAGGAGGATAATCGTTTGTTTCTTGAAATGCCAATAGCTATTTATAAGAACGATAGCAATTGGATCAGACCTTTGGATAAAGATATTGAGGATGTTTTTGACACAGCAAAAAATAAATTTTTTAAGCATGGTGAATGTAGTCGCTGGATACTATTTGATAACAACAATCAAATCGTAGGTCGTGTAGCTGCTTTTATTAATAAAAAATATAAACAAAGCCAGCCAACGGGAGGTATTGGATTCTTTGAGTGTATCAACAATCAGCAAGCTGCCCACTTTATATTTGATCATTGCAAACAGTGGTTGTTACAAAGGGGTATGGAGGCAATGGATGGCCCAATTAATTTTGGAGAGCGGGATCGTTGGTGGGGATTGCTTTCAGAGGGTTTTGACGAGCCATTATATTGCATGAATTACAATCCACCTTATTACAAGACGCTCATGGAGTCGTATGGCTTTGAATTGTTTTTCAATCAGATTTGCTATGGCATGAAGACGAAGGATAGCTTGCAGGAAAAATTTTTTATCAGGCATAATGAAGTAGCTCATGATGCAGCATTTAGTGCTAAAATGATAGATAAAAATCGCTTGGATCAGTTTGCAAAAGACTTTGCTATCGTGTATAATAAAGCCTGGGCCAGTCATGGCGATAACAAACAAATTGATGAAAGAACGGTAGTGAAAATGTTTGAGCAAATGAAATCTGTAATGGACGAAACCCTTATCTGGTTTGCCTATTATCATACAGATCCTATAGCTATGTTTGTTAATTTGCCGGACATTAATCAATATTTTAAATACTTAAATGGGCGGTTCGGCTGGCTTCAAAAAATCCAATTTGTGATCCGGCAAAAATTTGGAAAATGCCGTCGTTGTGTAGGTTTGGTATTTGGTGTGGTTCCTGAACACCAAGGTAAGGGTGTTGATTCTTATTTAATAGTAGAGGCGGCAAAAGTTATTCAGAAGAAGGTTAAATATGAAGATTACGAGATGCAATGGATTGGCGACTTTAATCCTAAAATGATGAATATAGCGGAAAATTTGGGTGCACACCCAACCCGAAAACTGATTACCTATCGTTATCTGTTTGATCGGAGCCTGGAATTCAAAAGACATCCTATCATTGGCGTGTAAAATTTTTGGTGAGGGTGAGGAAGCCCCAAAATGTGTTGTACGACTATTTTTATTGTGTGATAATTATTGCGCTGGGTTGCACTCCCACGTCATCCTATTACCCATTGCATCTTGCAAGGAGCTGCCATAATCAGTTAGTTCGTACGCAACAAATCAGGCGTATCTTTTATAACAGGAGCTTAGCTATACCGTCCGAATGGCTTTGGTAGCTATTGTTTTGCCCTGTTTTTGACATGGTATATAAAAGGAAACTACTTTCTTTTAGTATAATGGTATCAAAAGTAAAGTATTTGTCCCAACTTTGTCTTCTCAAAATAAAAACATACAATGGACTTATTCAATGCGCTTCAATGGCGCTATGCTACAAAAAGAATGAACGGTAATATCGTTCCACAGGAAAAGGTGGACTATGTATTAGATGCTGCACGTTTAGCACCATCATCTTCTGGTTTGCAACCTTTTGAAATTATTGTAATTTCAGACAAAGAATTATTGGAAAAAGTAAAACCTGCAGCTATGAACCAACCTCAGATAACTGAGGCATCTCATTTGCTTGTTTTTGCAGCTTGGGATAATTATACTACAGAACGGATTAATGAAGTATTCACCCGTATGAATGCAGAAAGAGGATTGCCTGATGCCGCAACAGACGACTATCGTAATATGTTGATCGGCATTTATACGCAACGACCTGCATCAGAAAATTTTAATCATGCGGCGAGACAAGCTTACATTTCTTTAGGTGTGGCATTAATAGCCGCTGCTGATCAGCAAGTGGATGCAACACCTATGGAAGGTTTTAATAACGATGCTTTAGACGAGCTGTTGGGATTAAACGCGAAGGGTTTGAAAAGTGCTGTTATTATGACTCTAGGTTATAGAGATACCGCTAATGACTGGTTGGTTAATTTGAAAAAAGTACGTACTCCTAAAGAGCAATTTATAACAGAATTGAAGTAGTTGTTTTTCTGTGTTTTCTAAAACTAAAAATCCGATACTGCGTTTTAGTATCGGATTTTTATTTAGCTAAAGAGTAGGTTGTTTAAAAAGTGCTGTTACAATTGGCCAGCATAGGTTGGACTTTGTCTTTATCCGATACAATAGCGTTAGTAAGGTCTATTTTCCAATCAATATTCAATGACGGATCATTGTAAAAAACACCGCCTTCGTGCTCTTTGCTGTAGAAGTTATCGCATTTGTAAAATACTTCAGCAGTTTCGGTCAATACAGAGTAGCCATGAGCAAAGCCTCTGGGAACAAGGAATTGCTTTTTATTGTCGGCAGACAACTCAATACCATACCATTGTTTGTATGTAGGACTATTTTTACGTAAGTCCACTACTACATCCCATATTGCACCACTAAGTACACGAAGTAATTTTGTTTGAGCGATTGGTTCATTTTGATAATGCAGACCACGCAATACATTCATAGAAGAACGTGCCTGATTGTCTTGTACAAATTTGTTGGTAAAACCGGTTGATTTTTCAAACAAAGCTTCATTAAAGCTTTCAAAAAAATAACCTCTATCATCGCTGAATACGCGTGGCTCTATAATGAGCAGCCCTTCAAAGCCTGTTTGGATAACATTCATTATTTGCTCAGTTGGTTTACGATTTCGTTCATATTGTCACTGATGTATTTCAACTCTTCTTCGGTGAGTTCAGTATGTATCGGCAAGGACATCACACATGTGTTGAGATAATCTGTGACAGGTAAGTTGTAATCTGCACCGCCAAAATCTTTCAACATATTTTGTTTGTGAGAAGGTACAGGATAATAAATCATCGATGGAATACCTTTTTCAGCAAGCAGATCCACCACTTTGTCTCTGTCAACATTTTTGAGTTGCAAAGTATATTGATGGAATACATGGTAGCTATATGCAGGGCGGAATGGTGTAATAATGTTGGGGTTATTGGCAAAAGCATTATCGTAATAGTCTGCAGCTTCACGGCGTGCACTACAATACTCATCCAGCTTACGCAATTTGATACGTAGTACCGCTGCTTGTATCGTATCTAAGCGGCTATTGCATCCTACCATTTCATGGTAGTAACGAACTTTTTGACCGTGATTGGCAATCATCGCTAATTTTTCTGCAAGCGCATCGTCATTGGTAAACATGGCACCGCCATCACCATAGCAACCCAGATTCTTAGAAGGGAAAAATGAAGTACAACCAATAGTGCCCATAGCACCGGTTTTCTTTTGGGTACCGTCGGGGAAGGTATAAGTACCACCAATAGCTTGAGCGTTGTCTTCTATTATAGGTAGATTAAATTCTTTGGCTAATTCCAAAAGAGGTGCCATATCCACACTTTGTCCATAAAGGTGTACCGGAATAATGGCTTTCGTTTTTGCTGTAATAGCTTTACGTACGGCATCAATATTCATAGTGAAGGTATCCGCATCTACATCAACAAATACAGGTTTCAGGCGTAGCAAGGCTACCACTTCTACCGTAGCAATGTATGTAAATGAAGGTGTGATCACCTCGTCGCCAGGTTCTAAACCAAGTGCCATAAGTGCTATCTGCAATGCATCAGTTCCATTAGCGCAAGGGATAACGTGTTTTACGCCCAAATATGTAGCGAGTTCACTACTGAAATGTTTGACATCCGGCCCATTGATAAAAGCACTGCTGGCTACCACATTCAAGATAGCTTCATCGACTTCTGCTTTAATGTTTTGATACTGACGTTTGAGGTCCACCATTTGTAATCCTTGCATAATAAATCTGTTTTTCAGATTGCAAACTTAGAACTTAGGCTTCATTCGGCAAAACAATAAAAGTATTTTGCAGTTTGAATCTATATGGTAATTTATTGCATTAAGTTAGTTTTAAACAGATTTAGTAAATTTGTTGCAAAATATTAGCCGTAAATCCTGAATATGTCAAACTTACTACAAGCAATAAAATTAATTGTCGAAAATCCGATTATAAAGGTTAAAGATTATTATACTGGTCGAAACAGAGCAAACTCTGTCGGTGAAGCCTTAGAAAATTATGTGAAAGATATTTTCGCAAACTCTTTTGACTTGTCTGAAGTTGATAGATTGCAAAAATTTAATGAAGTTTTTTCATATTTGGGTAATCAAAATAACCCACCTGATATAATTCTACGTAATGGCGATGCAATTGAAACTAAAAAAGTCCAAAATCCAACAAGTGCTTTAGCTTTAAATAGTTCTTATCCTAAATCTAAACTTTTTGCAGATAGTCCAATGCTTACACAGGCTTGTAAAAATTGTGAAGATTGGACTGAAAAAGATATTGTTTACATAGTTGGTCATACAAACGATACTGATATTAAATATTTGTGGTTTGTATATGGCGACTGCTTTTCTGCTGATAAAGAGGTTTACGAAAAAATAAAAAAAACTATTTCTTCAGGAATAACAGAAATACCAGATGTTGAATTTACTGAAACAAACGAATTAGGCAAAGTCAAAAAAGTTGACCCTTTGGGTGTAACTGATTTGCGTATTCGTGGAATGTGGCATATTGAAAACCCACATAAAATCTTCTCGTATTTAAACAAAGTTGATGCTAATGCAACGTTTCAAGTTCTTTGTTTGATGAAAACTGAAAAGTTTAATTCCTTTCCAAATGCTGATAAAACGGCACTTCAAAATCTTACAAAAGCTAACTATTCTTTTGAAGATACTAAAATCAAAAATCCAAATAACCCTGCTCAACTGTTGGATTGTAAATTAATAACCTATAAAGTCAATTAACATGAAATTAGTAACATTTTTCGCTGGTGCAGGTGGTTTAGATTTAGGCTTTTCAAAAGCTGGATTTGATGTTATTTGGGCAAATGAATACGATAAATCTATTTGGGAGACTTACGAAAAAAATCATAATGGCGTTTATTTAGACAAACGAAGTATTACAGATGTTCCCACAAGTGAAGTTCCTGAATGTGATGGAATTATTGGTGGACCGCCTTGTCAAAGTTGGTCTGAAGCTGGTGCAATGAGAGGAATTGGCGACAAAAGAGGACAGCTTTTTTATGACTTTATTAGAATTCTTGCTGACAAACAACCTAAATTCTTTCTTGCTGAAAATGTATCCGGAATGCTTTTGTCAGCTCACGGCAATGCTTTGGAAAACATAAAAAGTATGTTTCGAGAATGTGGTTATAATTTGTCTTTTCAAATGTTGAATGTTTCAGATTATGGTGTTCCACAAGATAGAAAACGAGTTTTCTTTGTTGGTTATCGTACAGATTTAGGAATTGAATTTGAATTTCCAATACCCACAACTTTAGAAAATAAAATTCCGTTGTCAAAAGCAATTGGCGATTTAAAAGGTAATGTCCTTCCTGCACAAAAAGGAAATATAACGAATGGCGAAGATTGTTTAGTGTCAAACCACGAATATATGACTGGTGGCTTTTCTACAATTTATATGTCAAGAAATCGTGTTCGGTCTTGGGATGAAGTTTCTTTTACAATTCAAGCAGGTGGTCGTCACGCTCCTTGCCACCCACAAGCTCCAAAGTTTCAATTTGTCGAACAGAATTTAAGAATATTTGTCCCTGGCAAAGAAGATTTATATCGAAGATTAAGTGTCAGAGAGTGTGCAAGAGTCCAAACTTTTCCTGACACATTCAAATTCTATTATAAAAACATTGCCGATGGTTATAAAATGATTGGTAATGCAGTTCCTGTTCGAATGGCGAATGTCTTGGCGAATAAAATTTTAAGCGATTTGTCTGCTGTTGAAAATGTTCAAACTCCAAAAGTAAAACGTTGGGAAAAGGTGTCTAGTATGATTGATAATTCTATCGTTTCAGTTTAGAGGTATTATTTTATAGGATTTTTACATTAGACACAAAACTATTTGTTTACATTGCAAACCAACACAATAATCTTGATAACTTGCATCGAATAACGCTCGACTTATTGGATATTTATCAAACGAACGCTACAAAATATTGTGCACAACCTTTAATTCTTTTGTACGATGAAATTAATTGTGGCATGTGCCGAGAAAAAATTGTGAAGATGTTATGGCTCAATGATGTACTTTCAGATAAAATACGGAATGAGTTTCCTTTTGTTATTTATAAACCAACACGTGATTTATATTAATTGATTAATAAGCAGCGTAAAGGTTAACTGAAACATTGAAGTTCTTTTAAAATGCTCTTCTGCAATTTGTTTGCTTAATGCTTAAAACTCACAATACCATGCCTACAATAAAAATTCAAAGAACGAATCAATATATCAATGGGGCAAGGGATTATAAAATCTATATTGATGGTCAAAAAGTGGGTACCATTGCCAACGGTGAGCTCAAGCAATTTGAAACCACAGCAGGGGAGCATACCGTGGTGGCTAAAATAGATTGGTGTAAAAGCCCGGAGCGACTGCTGGTAATCAAGGAAGGCGAAACAAAAGAAATGTCCGTTGGTGGATTTAAAAATAGCAGCTGGATTATGCGTATTGCCGGTGGACTGATTGCCGTGCATTTTATTCTTAAAGCTACTATGGATGTGAACTTCGGTTTAGTTCTAGTCATCCCGGCGTTTTTACTGATCGGTTACTATATTACAATAGGTCGTACAAAATATTTATCCTTAACGGAATTGTAGGGTTATTTGTCTATTGATAATCTGCTCTTGAGCAATAATTATTTACATCCGCTATAAACAAATCCATTTTTGATGTAGGTTTGAGCAGCTTAAAAACAGAATGAGTTTTTCCAACAAAAGCATACGTCTCGGTTCGGCAATTACGATCCTCTTTTTTATATCCTCTTTTGCCAAAACGATTATTCTTACGCCGCTTATGCTTACGCATTGGGGAAAAGATGTTTTTTGTTTTTGGGCTTTGCTCCTTTCTGTTCGTGCATTGCTTTGTTTTCTACCCGATAGCTTTATTCGTTACATAGCTAATAGCTACAATCTGCACTTTCATAAAGATCCTAGGCAGGCACAACATACCATGCGTGTTGGCTTATCCTTTCTCATTGTCTTTTCTGTGTTGTTGTGTAGTTTGGTGGCGTTACTTTTTTGTGGGTTTGGTGCAGTTGCCGGTTTTGTATTTGATACACCTATCAGCAATGCAGCAAATTTTGCACTTGCCACAAGCACCGCACTGTATATACTGGCTGCCTGCGTGCAAAATGTACAACGCATGTATGGCGCCGTTAAAGAACCTGTTGGATTGATATGGCAAAATCTGTTGATGGAAACGATGTTGCTGCTGACCGAAATAGTAATGCTGGCACTATTGATTGCACAAGATTTTAGTTTCGGACTATGTGTAGCGGCAGATAGTATCCTCATTATGGTAGCAGCCGTGGTTTATCTTCTTCATTTGCGATTTCGTTATCCTTTACCCGGTTCGTGGAGTAAGGCTTCGCTCAAAGCCGGAACTATAATGTTTGGTAAAGCAGGTAAATTATATGCCAGCAATTTTTTTGAAAAATTGAGTTCCGACGGATTGGTATTATTGTTGTCGTTTTTTAAATACGATAAAGCAATTATTGCATTGTTCTCTACTATTAGAACGATAGTCAATACGCCATTATTGGCCAACAATCTATTGCTCAATACTTATACACCCGAATTGCAAAAAAAGTACTCGCTAAGCGATAGCAAGGGGCTTCAACAATTATTGCAATTTATTCGGCTTGGTTTAGGTTCTGTATTGCTTATAGGCATTGTTTGTTGCTACCCGTTATACCAGCCATTGTTTCTTTATTGGACGAAGCATCAATTGGATTACAATAA
Organism: Bacteroidetes bacterium UBA1312; assembly: GCA_002307135.1. Classification (GTDB taxonomy): domain Bacteria; phylum Bacteroidota; class Bacteroidia; order Chitinophagales; family Chitinophagaceae; genus Rurimicrobium. The sequence goes on along the minus strand of DBTQ01000027.1, from coordinate 255,840 downwards.
TCAATTTATGGATTTGATGCTGTTACTTACCGTTCTTAATTTGTTCGGTTTGAGTTATCATTTTATATTGAAAGGCATCAATGCCATGAATAAAATGCTGCTGCTTATGTTGCTCAAAAGCGCTATCATTATTGTGGGATTTTCAATGGTAAGCAGATCCGTTGTTCCGGTAGCTTGGGTATTGCTCATTGCCGAAGTGATAACGAGCCTCATTGCATTGCCACTCTTGGTGCAGCACCAATTGAGTGCCGATAGTTTGCATGTTCCATTGAAAGAAAACCTGAGTACCATCATTCCTTACCTGCTATCAATAGCTGTACTCATTCGATTTTCATTGGCCGGATTTAGCACTATAGTCGTACTGATTTATTTGCTCTTTATGGCTTTAGCACTTTATCCTAAGCTTGGTAAATATTGGGTCAAACGCTGATTATAGAACTTAGTTGTATCGGTCGTTTAGTATGATGTAAATCATTTTCTAGGAGTAGTAGTGCATGTAATTTTGCGATAGCAAACACACCTTACATGTCGCTGATTCAAAAATACAATGTGCCCGGTCCCCGATACACCAGTTATCCGACAGTCCCTTATTGGGATACCGTGCATTTTAGCCCTGAAATATGGCAAAATACGATGTTGCAATCTTTTGAAGAAAGTAATATCGGAGAAGGTATCAGTGTGTACATTCATTTACCTTATTGCGAAAGCCTGTGTACCTTTTGCGGTTGTCACAAATACATTACCAAGCGACACGAAGTGGAGCACCCATACATAAGTGCGGTACTGAAAGAATGGTCTTTGTATTGCAATCTGTTTGCTCAAAAACCCATTATTAAAGAAATACACTTGGGAGGCGGTACACCCACATTCTTTGCTCCGCAGCAGCTGGAACATTTAATTGGCGGCATTTTAGCTCGTGCAGAAAAGGCTCCTGATTACGAATTTAGTTTTGAAGGGCATCCCAACAATACGACACAGGAGCATTTGCAAACGCTCTTCGATTTGGGCTTTAGAAGGGTGAGCTTTGGCGTACAGGATTATAGCGAAAAAGTACAAAAAGCGATACACCGTTTTCAGTCGTACGAACAGGTAGCTAAGGTTACAACCTGGGCTCGGGCTATAGGCTATACCTCTATATCGCACGATTTGATTTTTGGTTTACCCTTTCAGACCTTAGCAGATGTGGCGGATACGATCAACAAAACGAGCTTGCTAAAGCCGGATAGACTTGCATTTTACAGTTATGCACATGTACCCTGGATAAAGGGAAACGGACAACGTGGATTTCGGGACGAAGACCTGCCCCGCGACGAAGAAAAACGACAACTGTATGAAACCGGTAAAAATTTGCTTGCTCAAAATGGGTATTACGAAATAGGTATGGATCACTTTTCACTTCAGGAAGACGGCCTTTTTCAAGCAGCAAAGACGGGTAAATTGCATCGCAATTTTATGGGCTATACTTCGTCCAAAACGCAATTGATGATAGGACTCGGTGTATCTGCTATCAGTGATAGCTGGTATGGTTTTGCACAAAATGAAAAATCGATAGATGAATATTTTGCATTGCTCTATCAAAACAAAATTCCATTGGTAAAAGGGCATTTACTGACCACAGAAGATTTAATTATCCGCCGGCATATTCTTAATATGATGTGCCAGTGGAGCACTAGTTGGCTCGACGATGCCCTCTATTTCCCGGGTCTGCCTGATGTATTAGCCGGATTGGGAGAGCTGGAAGAAGACGGGCTACTTTATATACATGAACAAACACTGACTATTACTGAAAAGGGAAAGCCATTTGTGCGTAATATTTGTATGGCATTTGATCTGCTGCTTAAACGAAAAGCGCCCCAAACAGCATTGTTTTCGATGACGGTGTAATTGAGCTCAATAGGTACAGTGGTATCTGGCTATATACTTCTAAATAGCACTTAGTCCGGTGCTAGGTAATTCGGCTTTGTTGGTATTAAGTATGTAATAAACAACTATGCGAGGTTTCCTCCTTATTTGTTTATTTTGCAGCATCTGAAAAGAATAAATTAGCAAATGGCGGATCAAGAAATTATTTATAACGAAGACAGTATTAAGTCGCTCGACTGGCGGGAGCACATACGCTTGCGCCCCGGTATGTACATAGGTAAGTTGGGCGATGGTAGTAGTATGGACGATGGTATCTATGTATTGCTCAAAGAGGTGTTGGACAACTGTATAGATGAGTATATGATGGGCTATGGCAAGCGCATCGAAATAAAACTGGATAATGGGGTGGCTTCTATACGCGATTATGGAAGAGGTATTCCATTGGGTAAAGTAGTGGATGTAGTGAGTAAAATCAATACGGGGGCGAAATATGATAGTAAAGCATTCCAAAAATCTGTAGGACTTAATGGAGTGGGTACGAAGGCTGTGAATGCACTGAGTCAGACATTCAGTGTTACTGCCTTCCGTGAAGGGCGCAAGAAAACAGCAGAATTCGAACGTGGAGTATTGGTAAAAGAGCATAAGGAGTTGGCAACAGATGAAGCAAATGGTACTTATGTTGTTTTTACGCCGGACGATACCATTTTCAAACATTATAAATACATTTTCGAATATGTCGAAAATCAGATTTGGAATTACTGTTTCCTGAATGCCGGGTTGCAAATCAATTTTAACGGGCGCAATTTTATTTCAAAAAATGGGTTGCTCGATCTGTTGCAACGCAAAGCGAATCCAGAGGCTATGCGTTATCCGATTATTCACTTAAAGGGTAATGATATTGAAGTAGCCATAACGCATACCGGCGACTATGGCGAGGATTTGTATTCATTTGTAAACGGACAGCACACCACACAAGGAGGTACGCATCAGGGGGCATTTCGAGAGGCTTTTGTAAAAGTAATTCGTGACTTTTATAAGAAAGATTACGATGCTGCCGATGTACGCCAAAGTATTTGTGCTGCAATAGCAGTGCGGGTGCAAGAACCTGTATTTGAGAGCCAAACAAAAACAAAGCTGGGCTCGCAAACCGTATCGGAAGGAGGGCAAAGTATGAAGGCTTTTGTGCTCGACTTTTTGGCAAAGGAGCTAGATAACTTTTTGCATAAAAATACGGCTACCGCCGATGCGATTAAAAAACGTATAGAGCAAAGTGAACGGGAGCGGAAAGAATTGTCGGGCATACGCAAGCTCGCCAATGAGCGCGCTAAAAAAGCTAATCTGCACAATAAAAAATTACGCGACTGCCGTATCCATTTTAATGCAGAGCCACCGGCAAAAAACAGAGAGGAGTTTGTAGAAAAACAAAGAAATTCTACTGTATTTATTACAGAAGGAGATTCGGCAAGTGGATCTATTACCAAAAGTAGAAATGTGGAAAGTCAGGCTGTATTTAGCTTGCGCGGGAAACCACTTAACTGCTATGGACTTACCAAAAAAATCGTTTATGAAAACGAAGAGTTCAATCTGTTGCAACATGCACTCAATATTGAAGAAGGACTTGATGGCCTGCGCTACAACAATATAGTAATAGCCACCGATGCTGATGTGGATGGTATGCACATCCGCTTGTTGATTATGACATTCTTTTTGCAATTTTTCCCCGACTTGGTGAAGAATGGACATGTTTATATTCTTGAAACACCACTATTTCGGGTTCGTAATAAACAAAAAACAATTTACTGTTATAGTGATGAAGAACGCCAGCGAGCCATTCATGAATTGGGTAACAAGCCGGAGATAACCAGGTTTAAAGGGTTGGGTGAAATATCGCCCGAAGAATTTGGCAAATTTATCGGGGAAGACATTCGTAAAGTCCCCGTAATCCTCAGTAAGGACGCGCAAATACAAAAACTGTTGGAATATTATATGGGGAAAAATACGCCGCAACGTCAAGTATTTATTATTGAGAATCTGGTGATAGAAAAGGATTTGGCAGAAGAATTGTTGGGCCTTGGTGCTTAATTTAAAAGCAGAAACTTAGTATCTTCATTCAATAATTATTATGCGTTACCTATTCCTTTGTTGCCTTATTGTTCCTTTGCAAATATTTGCCCAATCGCGTGATAGTCTTTGTAAGCAAATAGATGGCATAGCTATGATGGAGCAATGTGCTCAGGAAAGTAAAGTGATGCAGCGCTATTTAAAGAATACTGCTTCTGCTAATCTGGATGTAAATTATTATCGTTGTGAGTGGACTGTTAAACCCACTGTTCGGTATATTTCGGGAAAGGTGACTGCATATTATACGCTTACATCGGCTGCCTCGACTGTAATTTTTGATCTGTCGGATAGTCTGATTGTTGATCGGGTTACCCATTTTGGAAATACGCTCACATTTGTGCATCAAAACAATACGGTATCCATCAATTTGGCTTCAACTTTAAATGCACTGCAAATTGATTCTTTGACGATTCAATACCATGGTGTTCCACCCAATACCGGTTTGGGATCTTTTACACAAGCAACACATTCCGGAGCGCCTGTTATTTGGACTTTGAGCGAACCTTATGGCGCACGCGATTGGTGGCCATGCAAAAACGGGCTGGATGATAAGGTCGATTCAATGGATGTGTTTATTACCAATCCAATTGGAAACAAAGGAATATCAAATGGAATAAGACAAAGTGAACTGGTATCTTCTGATGGATTGAGCGTTACCACTCATTGGAAACACCGCTATCCGATAACGACTTACTTGGTTTGTTTAGCTGTTTCTAACTATACAGAATTCAACAACAGTGTGCAATTAGGTGCGGTTACCTTACCTATGCAAACATTTTGCTACCCGGAAAATTTGACAGATTTTCAAACGAATACACCTTATACTTTAGATGCATTGCAGCTTTATCACATCACTTTTGGCGATTATCCATTTATAAAAGAAAAATACGGCCACACACAATTTAGTTGGGGTGGAGGAGAAGAGCATCAAACCAACTCTTTTGTTGTCAATGCCGGAGAAGCACTTACATCACATGAACTAGGGCATCAATGGTTTGGCGATAAGATAACCTGTGCGAGCTGGGTGGATATTTGGCTCAATGAAGGCTTTGCTACTTTTCTATCGAGCTTTTATATGGAGCTCAAATACCCGGGAAGTGTGGTGGCTACAAGGAAATCTGAAATTGCAAAAATAACCGCTACCGTTGGCGGGTCTGTAAAAGTCGATGATACAACCACTATTTCTAGAATTTTCGATAGCAGATTAACTTACACCAAAGGCTCGCACTTACTTTATATGCTGCGTTGGAAACTAGGTGATGAGGCGTTTTTTAATGCCATTCGTGCTTATCAAAAAGATCCTAAACTTGCTTATGGTTTTGCGAAGACGATCGATTTGCAACAGCATTTAGAGGCTGCTTATGGGCAAAGTTTGGATTCGTTTTTTGCAAAATGGTTTGTAGGTCAAGGTTATCCGAGTTATAATATTACCTGGTCGCAAATAGGATTTACATCAGTGAAAATATTGGTTGATCAAACCACTTCGCATCCCTCTGTAAGTTTTTTTGATTTGCCTTTAGCCCTAAAATTCAAAAATGCAACACAAGAAAAAACTGTTGTGTTAGACAATAAAAAGAACCACGAAATTTTTATTCGGGATATTGGGTTTATGGCAGATTCTGTATTTATTGATCCCGATTATTGGTTAATCAGTAAAGGCAATAAGAGCTCGAAAGTGGATAGTATAGTGACTTCCAGTGAAAGGCTTATAGTTTACCCCAATCCTGCTAAAGATGCATTTAATCTTCTAATCAATAATTTTGTTGGCCCCAATGTCGCAATACGACTATATGATGCAGTAGGCCGGTTGGTGTATTCTTTAGACAGAAGTTTGTACAACGGCAAGGAATTTATTTCTATTCCTGCACAACAATTTGGCAGTGGCCAATATATATTGCAAGTTGCCGACGGCAATAATGAAAAGTATATAAAAACGCTTACGAAGTATTAGTGTCTATCACTATTTGTGCATATATTTTATATTCCTTGTTGTTCCGTTCCTGTCAGCGCATCATTTACAATCTGAAATGCTAACCAGTTGTTATTTGAATGAATGTCGCTCCTTTTTTTAACGGATCTTTAAACTTTGGAATAAAGTTGAAGTCAATGCAGTTCATTCACTAATTTCTAAACAACAATCTTATGAAAAAGAAAATTGTAAGCTTACTCTTTGTTGCCTTTTCTTTGTCGGCGGTTTTTGTCTCTTGCAAAAAAGACAAATCCGGCACCGACGACACTACTACTGCAGCCGAAGCATCGACGCAGTCAGATGACCAGTCCCGTTTTTCGTCGCAGGTAGATGCTGTGGCGGATGATGTCAACTCGAGTTTAGAGGCGAGTGGCTCATTAATAACTGGAAAGACAACGGGTACGATTTGTGATGCAACAATAGTTGTTGATTCAACAAGTAGCCCACGCACCATTACTATTACTTATGATGGTACTACATCTTGTCATCCTGCCTTTTCACGTACAGGGGTAGTGGTGGTATCTATCCCTGCCGGGGTATATTGGAAAGATCTTGGTGCTAGGATTACAGTAACGTATGACAGTTTGAAAATCACAAGAACTCGCGATGGTAAGTCAATGTTGATTAATGGCTCACATACTGTAACTAATGTAAAAGGCGGTCTTTTGAGAGATTTGGCTACATTAGGTACATCTATTGTACACACTATTGAGAGCAGTGGTATGACCATAACTTTTGATGACGGAACAGTTCGTTCTTGGCAAGTAGCAAAAAGAAGAGAATTTACTTATAGCGGCGGTGTAATCATCTCTACCAGAGGTACACATACAGATGGTGCTAAGACAGATATTTCAGAATGGGGTACTAATAGAAAAGGTCGTGTATTTACGTGTGAAATTACAACACCATTAGTTGTTCGTCAGGATTGTGATTACAGATTGGTGAGTGGTGTTACACTGCATACTAATCCATTGTTTACTGCCGAAACTACTTATGGACTTGATGCGACAGGAGCTGCAACATCATGCCCAGGAACAACCGGTACTTATTATTTCAAAGTTGTATGGACAGGAGTTGGTGGTGGTTCTAAAACCATCATTATGCCTTACTAATTTGGAAAAGGTGGTTTATAAAATAAGGCGCAAACAAGTCGTGCGCCTTATTTTATAAAGTAAACTATAAGTAACCTAGCCTTTCATTTTTACCATTGTCAAAATTGTAGCAATCCCTACTAGTGGTTCATCTGTTTCATCAAAAATTTCTACCAGCCATTTAACGATACCTTTTGGAATATCAAGTTCATCTTTACGCTCTTGTTGGATTTTTTCTTTACAGGAGAAGCGAACATAAACGCTGGTGCCAGGATAAACAGGTTTAGTAAACCTCAATTCGTCAATACCATAATTCAAGAGTACAGGATTCATTTCATAACTATCAACAAACAATCCCGCAGCTACGCTCATGATGAAATAACCATGAGCTACCTGATGCGTAAACATTGTTCCTTCGAAATTAGTATCCTTCATGTGCGCATAAAAATGATCGCCGCTCAGGTCTGCAAATTTATCAATGTCTTCACTGGTAATCACACGTCGATCAGTAACGATTTGATCACCGATTTTTAAGTCTTCAAACATTTTTTTGAATGGATGTACACCATCAACATTGCCTTTGGCTCCTTGTTGGTACTGCTGTGAAATTGCAGTTAACATGCTGGGAGAACCTTGGATGGCAACCCTTTGCATATAGTGCTTTACACCACGAAGACCGCCCATTTCCTCTCCTCCGCCTGCACGACCAGGACCACCATGTACCAACAAAGGCAGTGGAGATCCATGTCCTGTGCTTTCTTTTGCACAATCATTATTTAATACCAATATCCGGCCATGATACATGCCTGCACCCAATACGTATTGTGTGGCAATATTATTATCGGCAGTAATGATAGAACTGCATAAAGAACCTTTTCCTAGTTTTGCTAACGCAATCGCGTCGTCAATTGTTTTATAGGGCATTAAGGTAGATACAGGACCAAAAGCTTCCACTTCATGCGTAGCAATAGCCTCGAATGGATGTTCGTTCAGTAATAACAGCGGATTCATAAATGCGCCTTTGCTGGCATCGGCATCTATTAGTCCTGCAACACTTTCCATTGAGCCGTAGATTATTTGAGAGGCGGCAAGTAATTTTTGCACTTGAGCCATTACTTCTTCTTTTTGAGACATGCCTGCCAGTGCACCCATACGAACTTTTTCATTCAATGGATTACCAATAGTGGTTTGTGCAAGAGCTTTTGATAAGGCTATTTGAACATCTTCAATTTTATTTTCAGGTACAAATATTCTGCGTACAGCTGTACATTTCTGCCCACATTTCGTGGTCATTTCTTTACGTACCTCCTTGATGAAAATATCCCATTCCGGCATATCAGGTGTTACATCTGCACCTAGTACCATACAGTTGAGCGAGTCTGCCTCCATATTGAATGGCACACTCTCTTCTAGTATTCTTTTGTTTGATTTCAACATTAAACCTGTGGATGCGGAACCTGTAAATGTGACTACATCCTGAGCATTAACATGATCAAGAATATCACCTGCCGAACCGCAAATTAATTGTAATGCACCATCGGGAAGAATTTTTGACTGCGCGATTTTCTTTACAACAGCTTCAGTAAGAAATGAGGTAACAGAAGCCGGTTTGACAATAGCAGGTACGCCCGCCAAAAGATTGACCGCAATTTTTTCCAACATCCCCCAAACAGGAAAATTGAAAGCATTGATATGGACTGCAACGCCTTCTTTGGGAATCAATAAGTGGTGTCCCATAAAAGTGCCATTTTTACCTAACAAATGAGCTTCACCATCCAAGCAAAAAGAAGTGTCCGGAAATTTGCGACGCAAAGATGCATTGGCAAAAAGGTTGCCAATACCGCCTTCTATATCCACCCAACTATCGGCTTTAGTTGCACCTGTTTGATAACTGATGCTGTAGAACTCATCCAGATGTTCGCGCAGATACATGGCTAAGGCTTTTAGCATTAATCCGCGTTCTTGAAATGTCATTTTTCGTAATGCAGGGTTGCCTACTTTTCGTCCATAATCCAATATGCCGGCAAAGTCAATTCCTTTAGTTGATGCATAAGCGACCGTGTCGCCATTAACGGCATTATATAGTGCCTGACCATCTCCGTCGCCTGTTATCCAATTACCCAGAATATAATTTTCTAATTTATTAGCCATATACCGATTTGTTTTTGAAATTTTGGAACACAAATGTAATCTTTAATGGAGAATTGAAAATATGGTGTATCGCTCATTTATAAGTAACTTCAAATTTTACCGATACATTCACGGTGTTTACCGATATTGCAATACCTATAGCCTAATACAGTTTTCCTACATTATATTAGGATATTACTTTTGGGTTATCAATTAAAATTTTAAAAATAAAAACAATGGATAATTATTATCACAAAAGACGTAATGGAAATGTATTTATTGGAATATTGCTTGCAGCTGCCGGTATTTTATTTCTTCTTAGACAATTTAATGTCATTCATTTTGGTTTTCAGATTTGGCCGCTCTTTTTAATCCTTATAGGGATAATGAGTGGGGTTAAACACCAATTTCGCAAGCCGGGTGCATATATATTGATCGCAATCGGACTGGCAAATATTGTTCCTGAATTTATGATTTTTGGACAACCATCCACTAATTTATTTTGGCCATTAATGCTTATTGGAGGTGGCTTATTTATTGCTTTGAGACCCAAAAAACGTTTTGCTGATTTGAGTAGTAAGGCCTGGCAAAAAACGTCCGGGTTTGAAGCAAACATTGATGATGCTACCATTAGTAATACAGATTATTTGAATATAGATGCAACATTTGGCGGCAGAAAAGAAATAATAACATCCAAGCAATTTAAAGGAGTTAACGCATCAACTATTTGTGGCGGTTTAGAAATTAACCTAATGCAGGCAGATAGTACTACCCAGCCAATGGTACTTGATCTTAAAGTATTGTTTGGTGGCGTAGAAATAATTATACCATCTCATTGGGAAGTTATTAATGAAGTGGAAGTAATGTTTGGTGCATTTGAGGATAAACGGGTATTGCGTACCGTATCTGATGCAGCTCATCCGAAAACACTGCTGTTACGTGGTTCTGTTACCTTCGGAGGTATCGAAATAAAATCTTACTAGCTAAAAAAAAATGGCTATTTGAATTTTTAAAAACGGGTAATTTCTTTTGGATTTTATAAACAAACATATACGCTTCCTGTTATTGCCATTATTGCTTTTTGGTACTAGTTTGCTTGTACTTGGTGTACATGCTGCTGAGCATTTGGATGTCAGAATAATAACTATTGATGTTGTTACAAACTTATGCTTAGCAGCAATACTTAGTCGGCTATTGGCTTGGCGCATACGTTTGTATCCTACCAAAGTATTATCCATATTACATGCTAATTTTCTGGCATTTTTTGCAGTGATTATTTTGTTTGGGCTCAGCGAATTTTTACTCAATCACATTTTGCTTAAAAAGGACCTTAGTTATCAAGTATATATTGATCAGACAAAGTATATCCGCTTTTTATCTTCCTGGTTGAGCCTTGGATGGCTGGCTCATACAACCGTATTAGTTAAAAGACAGGCTGATTTTAAAAGGGATATTGAATTGCATCAAAATGCGACAATAAGTCTTCGGGAGGCCGAATTGTTTAGACTTCGACAACAACTTCAACCGCATTTTTTATACAACAGCCTCAACTCTATTAACGCCTTAATATTGATAGATGCTGAGCGGGCACAAGAAATGGTGGGGCGGCTTTCTGATTTTTTACGATTGTCGGTCAGGAGAGAAACGCAGGAGCAAACCAATGTGTTGGATGAATTGACCTATATCGAATCTTACTTATGTATTGAGTCATTAAGATTTGGCGATAGGCTCAATGTAGTTATTGATAAAGCGGGTGATGATGTTGATGCTGCTGCACTTCCGGCATTTATACTACAACCAATTTTAGAAAATGCAATTAAATTTGGGTTATATGGCAATGTAGGGAAGGTGCTCATTAAAATTCAAATTCAGCTTAAGGATCAATTACTGCACATAACGATTGAAAACCCTTTTGATAGTACTGTACAGACACCCAGAGGCACAGGCTTTGGTTTAGAAGGAATTCGACGTCGATTACAATTATTATATGCGCGAGCCGATTTGCTCGAAATACAAAAGACAGAAAATACATTTACTACCATCATACAAATACCCCAATAAATAATATGTACAAGGTAATAGTGATAGACGATGAGCCTTTAGCAAGGGAATTGATCAAATCATTGCTTAAAAATTATCCGGATTTTGAAATTGTCGATGCTTGTGCCGACGGGTTTGATGCTTTTAAGAGCATTCAACAACATAATCCTGATTTGATTTTTTTGGATATTCAAATGCCTAAGATCAATGGTTTTGAATTGCTTGAAATGTTGGATAAGCCACCCGCAGTCATCTTTACGACTGCTTTCGATGATTATGCTTTAAAGGCTTTTGAAGCTCATGCGGTAGATTATTTGCTCAAGCCAATTACACGTGAAAGATTTGATAAAGCTATTCAGAAGTGTATGCACCAAGCACTTTATAGCAATGTAGCATCCGTGCAGAACATGCTGCAAGAACAAGTATATGAAGGTTACCAGCACCGCATAGTAGTGAAAGATAAAGGTAATATTCGCATCATCCCTTCCGATGATATACACTATATAGAAGCGAATGACGATTATGTAAAGATCGTAACTAAAGATGCCAGCTTCTTGAAAAAAAGCACTTTGGGGCATATCGAACAAACACTGGATCCAAGTCTTTTTGTTCGTATTCATCGCTCTTATTTGATGCCGGTCAAACAATTGTTGCGCATAGAACCTTATGAAAAAAATAGTCATATTGCTTTACTGCATTGTGGAATGAAGATTGCCGTTAGCCAGACAGGTATGGCACGATTGAAATCACTATTAGGTTGGTGATGAGATACTGCACATGAGCTATAAAATTGTTTTTCTGTTTTACTTAAAAAATCTTGTTGCTGTAAAAACTTTTTCCTTACATTTGCAATCCACAAATAAAAGTGGTCGGGTGGCCGAGTGGCTAGGCAGAGCTCTGCAAAAGCTCGTACAGCGGTTCGAATCCGCTCTCGACCTCTAAATTGATAAGGCTGTTCGTTTTCGGGCAGCCTTTCTTTTGTTCCATAGAAAAATAATATCTTTGGACTTGATTTTAAAATAAACTAAAATGAGAAGGATACTCGTATTGCTATGCCTGTTTGCTTCAGGTATGGTTACTGCTCAGGATATGAATGTTACCAAGGGTGATTTCGGCTTTCTGAAAGACCAGAAAGAGGTCAATGTCCGCTTTGATTACAGCAACATGAAGCTGATGAAAGACAATAAAACAGAAGAAGCGTATGTAACAGAAAGGCGTAACGACTTGAATAAAAAAACTCCGGGTGTTGGCGATAGCTGGAGTAAAAAATGGGCATCAAGCAAAGAAATGATCTGGGAGCCTAAATTTATGGAATTGGTGAATACCATATTTTCCAAAAAGAGAGTGGGTGTAGTATTTCAGCAAAATTCAGAAAAAGCGAAATATACCCTCATCGTTGAAACGGTATGGATTTACCCGGGATGGGATGCATATGTAATGAAGGAAAAAGCAAAGGTTTCTACTGTATTAAAATTTGTGGAAACAGCTAATAAACAAAATGTTTTACTGGAAATAACCAGTAATGAAGCTCCGGGCACTCAATTTGGCAACAACTTTAGTAACGAAAGTCGTATTGGCGAAGGCTATGCTAAAACAGGTAAATCGTTGGCAAAATTGCTCGTCAAAAATGCGTTTTAAACCATTACATCTTCATGAAAAAAGACCTTAGCTAATTGCTAAGGTCTTTTTCTTGGGCTGCCTTTTCGTTATTGATAATGGTCGCCATATTTTTAATTACATTATCATGCTTTTTGACAAACGGGTTTTCTTCGTCCCATACATAACCTGCGAGCACGGCACAGATTTTTCTTTTTACATCCATATTTTCCGGGTGATGAAAGAACAGGGTTTGTAGGTTACCGGTGTACCATTCTTTTACATAAGTAGTAAATACCCCAATACCGCGGCGCATATAATTAGTAAACTCTTCTTCCCAGTCAACTTCAATACCCTGTGCCTCTTTAAGGTATAATTTTGCCGCAAGCATGCCTGATTCGGTAGCAAATGCGACACCTGAAGAAAAGACAGGATCTAAAAATTCAGAGCTATTGCCGGTTAATGCAAAACCATCGCCGTACATTCTTTTTACAGAGCGGGAATAATTTTCCAATTTTACAGGTTCAAACAAAAAATCTACACCACCAAAACGTTTGATATAATAATCGGATAGCTGAATAGCATTTTTAAGTGCAGTAGCATTGTCATTATTTGTAGAAAGTGAGTTGATGAATGAGGTAGGGCCAACTACGCCCAGACTTGTATTGCCATTTGAAAATGGGATAACCCAAAGCCAAACCTCTGTTTCGAGAATGTCAAATGAAATAAGCGTCCCTTCTTCGCCTTCCGGTCTGTTAATATCTTTTACATGGGTGAATATAGAGGAGTGTGGGTCTAACTTCGATGGCGTATCAAGGTCAAGTAATCGGGGGAGAACTCTTCCATAACCGCTGGAATCAATGACGAATTTGGCATGAATTTCTTTAAGATTTCCGTCTTTGTCTTTGACAATGGTGGTAGAGTTTTTTCCTTCAAAAGAAATGGATACGACTTCTGATTCAAATTCCAAATCAATGCCTTTACGAACAACTTCCTGTGCCATCGTATTGTCAAAATCGGCTCTAGGTACCTGCCAGGTCCAATCCCAACCCTTAGAAAATTTATCACTAAAGTCAAATACACATATTTCATTTCCCCTAATAAACCGAGCCCCGAGTTTTTTCTCAAAATTCATCGCATCAAGGCACTCAAATAAACCCGCTTCGTCAAAATGATCCATAACTCTTGGAATCAAGCTTTCTCCCACCACCAATCTTGGGAACTTTGTTTTTTCTACTATTTTTATTTTCACGTTATTTTTATGCAGATATGAAGCTGAAACACAGCCAGAAGGGCCGGCACCTATAATTAATACGTCAACAAATTCTTTTAACATACGTTTAAGTTTTTCCTGTTTTTTATGCTACTTTTGACCCTTCAAAGTAAGTATAATTATTTCAAAGTTAAAACAATTTTGGCTACTTAATTTATTAAACAAAGTGGGTTAATGAGTACTATAAACGAATATTTAAGTTTACAAGAATTTGAATCTATTGTATTTGGAAGCAATAAAATAGATATTGATAAATTGGTAATAGATAGAGTAAACAATAGTTTTGATTTTTTAAAAAGCTTTTCGGTTAATAAGGTAATATATGGTGTAAACACGGGTTTTGGACCCATGGCTCAATATAGAATTAAAGACCAAGATCGTATTCAGTTACAATACAATTTAATAAGAAGCCATTCATCAGGTACGGGTAAGCCGCTCAATGCTTTATGTGTTAAATCGGCTATTTTGGCGAGGCTTAATACACTTGCTTTGGGGTATTCGGGTGTTCACCCATCTGTCATTAATTTGATGAAGGAATTGATCAACAGAGATATTACACCTTTGATTTTTGAACATGGTGGTGTAGGGGCAAGTGGCGATTTAGTGCAACTAGCGCATTTGGCTCTAGTCTTGATTGGAGAAGGAGAAGTCTTTTACAAAGGAGCAAGAAAAAGTACAAGGGAGGTTTTTGAAATAGAAAACCTAACTCCAATAAAAGTTGAAATAAGAGAAGGTTTAGCTTTGATGAACGGAACTTCTGTAATGACAGGAATTGGGGTTGTGAATGTATATTACGCTAAAAAATTATTGGATTGGTCCTTGAAATGCTCTTGTGCGATCAATGAGATTGTAAGTGCTTATGATGATCATTTTTCGGCTGAATTAAATAGTACAAAGCGTCATATAGGGCAGCAAGAAGTTGCCCAAAGAATGCGGGAGCATCTTGCCGATAGCCAATTGATTAGAAAAAGGGAAGAACATTTATACACAGGTGAAAATACAGAAGATATTTTCAAAGAAAAGGTGCAAGAATATTACTCACTCAGGTGTGTACCTCAAATATTAGGCCCTGTTTTGGAAACGATTAATAATGTAGCATCTATACTCGAAGACGAATTTAATTCGGCGAATGATAATCCGATTATAGATGTGGCTAATAAACATGTTTATCATGGTGGCAATTTTCATGGCGATTACGTGGCATTGGAGATGGATAAATTAAAAATTGTTATCACTAAACTCACGATGTTGGCAGAGCGGCAATTAAACTATCTGTTGAATTCTAAAATAAATGAAATGCTTCCCCCATTTGTGAATTTAGGTATATTGGGGTTCAATTTTGGTATGCAAGGTGTACAGTTTACAGCAACCTCTACTACGGCCGAAAACCAAATGTTATCTAATCCGATGTATATTCATAGCATCCCAAATAATAACGATAACCAAGATATCGTAAGTATGGGTACTAATGCTGCTGTAATAACAGCTAAGGTAATTGAAAATGCATTTGAAGTACTGAGTATAGAGCTGATAACTATAGTTCAGGCTATTGACGCTTTGACCCAAAAAGATGAAATCTCGTCAGTCAGCAGAAAGATGTATGATGAGCTAAGAGCAATAATACCAACATTTAAAGAAGATCAAACAATGTATCCCTTTGTACAAAAGGTGAAAGATTATTTGATGAGTAATTAATTTTATTTATATGAAGTGTGCAATAATAACTGGGGGCTCGAGAGGTATCGGCAGCGCTATTTGTCAAAAATTAGCAGCAGATACAGACTACCATCTTTTGATCAATTATCAGTCAAATAAAGATGCCGCAGAACAGACATTGGAAATGGTAAGAAAGTTAGGGGGCACAGGAGAGCTTTTAAAATTTAATGTTGCGGATTTTGAAGAGGTGAAATCGGTACTTGGTCAGTGGCAAGATCAAAATCCTGACGCTATTGTTGAAACAATTGTCAATAATGCAGGAATTACTAAAGACGGATTATTTATGTGGATGACACCTGAAGATTGGTCGAGTGTTATCAATACCAGTTTGAATGGCTTTTTTAATGTGACTAACTTTTTTATCCAAAAAATGTTACGCAACAAATATGGTCGAATCGTAAATATTGTTTCTGTTTCCGGAGTAAAGGGTACACCTGGACAAACTAATTATTCTGCGGCCAAAGGAGCTCTGGTAGCTGCAACGAAAGCCTTGGCTCAAGAAGTAGGAAAACGAAATATCACAGTCAATGCAGTTGCTCCTGGGTTTATTAAAACGGATATGACCAGTCAGTTGGATGAAAAAGAACTAATAAAATTAGTTCCTGCTAATCGTTTTGGGGAAGCTGAAGAAGTGGCGGATTTAGTCAGCTTTTTAGTATCCAAAAAAGCAAGTTATATTACAGGTGAAGTCGTAAATATTAATGGAGGTATTTATTCTTAAAGCTATACTTAATAGAACATGAATAGAAGAGTAGTGATTACAGGAATGGGTATTTATTCTTGTATTGGAACTTCATTAAATGAAGTAAAAGAGTCTTTATATCAAGGTAAATCCGGTATTGTAATTGATCCGGAAAGGAAAGAATTTGGTTTTAGATCTGCGTTAACGGGCATGGTACCTAAACCTGATTTGAAAAATTTGTTGAGTAGAAGACAACGAATTAGTATAGGAGAAGAGACTGAGTATGCTTATATGGCTACTATAGATGCGTTAAAAGATGCCCATATTGATGAAGCATTTTTTGATGACAACGAAGTGGGTATTCTATATGGTAACGATAGTGTTTCAAAAGCAATAATTGAAGCTACGGATATTATTAGGGAAAAGAAGGATACAACATTGATCGGTTCAGGTGCGATATTCAAATCAATGAATTCTACCGTAACCATGAATTTGTCCACCATTTTTAAATTGAGAGGAATTAACTTGACCGTTAGCGCTGCTTGCGCGAGTGGTTCACATTCTATAGGCTTGGGTTATTTTTTAATCAAAAATGGTTTTCAGGATATTATAATTTGTGGTGGGGCTCAGGAAATTAATAAATATGCCATGAGTAGTTTCGATGGTTTGGGCGTTTTTTCGCCTAGAGAGCATGAGCCGGCAAAAGCTTCAAGACCTTTTGATGCCGCACGTGATGGTTTGGTGCCCAGTGGTGGGGCTGCAACATTGATATTGGAGAGTTACGAGTCGGCAATCAAAAGAGGTGCAAATATTATAGCGGAGGTTATTGGATACGGTTTTTCTTCTAATGGTGGTCATATTTCAACACCCAATGTCGATGGCCCGTCAATGGCTATGAAGCGGGCTTTGGACGAAGCCGGAATCAAGCCCGCTGATGTGGATTACATCAATGCACATGCAACGTCCACTCCTGTAGGCGATAGCAATGAGGCAAAAGCAATTTTTGAAGTTTTCGGGACAAGTAATCCTTATGTAAGTTCAACAAAGTCAATGACAGGACATGAATGCTGGATGGCCGGTGCCAGTGAGGTTATTTATTCGATCCTGATGATGCAACATTCTTTTATTGCGCCCAATATCAACCTAGAAAATACGGATGAAGATTCCCGAAAATTAAATTTAGTTACTAGTACATTAAATAAAAAAGTTGATATATTTTTGTCCAACTCCTTCGGCTTCGGAGGAACTAATTCGGCATTAGTTGTTAAAAAAATCAAATTAAACGATGAATAAAGCAGAGATTATAGAAAAGACAAATCGTTTTTTGGTAGATGAGTTTGAAGTAGATGAGGATACAATAGCTCCTGATGCTATACTAAAAGATACGCTTGGATTAGACAGTCTTGATTATGTAGATTTAGTTGTGACAGTAGAGTCAAATTTTAAAGTAAAATTGGTGGAAGCAGATTTTGTGGGTATTGATACTTTTCAAAGCTTTTATGATTTGATAGATAATAAGCTAAAAGCTAAAAATTAATTAATGGGTCGGTGGGATGGAAAGTCTAAAGGAACGGTTTTAGGGTATCAAATATTTGTTTTTTTTATAAAAAACATAGGTGTTCGTTCGGCATATCTCATCCTCTATTTTGTAGCATTTTATTACTTTTTATTTTTAAAGAAAAGCAATCGCGCTATTTTCTATTATTTCAATAAAAGACTGGGTTTCTCTTTCTTCAGGTCGAAGTTAATGGTGTTCAAGAGTTATTATACTTTTGGTCAAACACTTATTGATAAAACATCTATTTCTGCGGGGTTAAGAGATCGGTTTACCTATGAATTTGATGGGGTAGATATATTGAAAAAGCTTTTGGCAGAAGGCAAAGGTGGTGTATTGATTAGTGCTCATATTGGTAATTTTGAAATTGCAGAGCATTTCTTTGGTGAAATAGATTTGAATTTTCAGATTAATTTGATCACTACTGATTTGGAACATACTGCGATTAAAAATTATTTGGAGCAAATTTCAAAAAAACCAAGTGTCAAATTTATAATGGTCAAGGAGGATATGTCGCATATCTTCGAGATTAACAATGCACTTTCTAATAATGAGTTGGTTTGTTTTACTGGCGACAGGTATTTTGAAGGTGTAAAATGTTTGTCAGACAATTTGTTGGGTGAGGTGGCAAATTTCCCTGCAGGCCCATTTTTAATTGCTTCAAGATTAAAAGTTCCTGTTGTATTTGTATATGTCATGAAAGAAGCCAATTTACATTATCATTTATATGCCCGAGAAGCGGAAGTAAAGTTTAGAGATGCACAAGCATTATTGAAAGCCTATATTCGAAGTGTGGAATCTATGGTGCGCAAATATCCATTGCAATGGTTCAATTATTTTGATTTTTGGGATAAAATAGAAATTAAGGATTAGCAGTTCGGGTGATTAATCACTCAATCCCATTTATATTTACTCAAAGCCTCAAAATAAATTATGGAACAATTTGACACAATCGTTATAGGCTCTGGGGTTGGAGGATTGGCAACTGCTATATGCTTGGCCAGAGCTGGTCAAAGTGTATTGGTCTTAGAACAACATTATGTACCTGGTGGCTGGGGGCATAGTTTTACTTTGGGTGGACAACGCTTTAGTCCGGGCGTACATTATGTAGGTCTGCTCGACGAAGGGCAATCAACAAATGAACTCTATAAAGGCTTGGGTATTGCTAATGATCTGGTGTTCTTTAGGATGAATAAAGACGGCTATGAACATTGTACAATTAACCATGAAACAATTGACCTGCCCATAGGTATAGATCGCCTAGAAAAAAGCCTTTCCATTAGATTTCCCAAAGAAACGAAGAATATAAAGAAATATTTGTTGCTAGTTCGAAATGTAAATTTAGAACTACAATTGATACCCAAGCTTAGAGGTCTTTGGCAAAAAATAACTGTTCCGTTTCGTACCAAGCATTTTGGAAAATTTGCACTGTTTTCTTTGAAAAGAGTCGTTGATTGGCATATTAAAGACCCTTTGCTTAAAGCTATTCTGAATATTCAATGTGGTGATCATGGACTTGCACCCGGTCAAGCCTGTTTTCCGGTACATTGTTCCGTAATGGCTCACTATTTTGATGGTGGGTTTTATCCAATGGGTGGAGGTTCGGGTATTATTAAAGCAATGACAAATGCGCTAAAAAGGAATGGTGGGACATTGCGTGTGAAACAAAGTGTGCAACAAATTATAATTGAAAATAAAAAAGCAGTAGGAGTAACATTATTAGATGGGCAGCAGATCTTTGCCAAAAATATTGTGTCTAATGCTGATCCATCTACTACATATTTAAAAATGGTGGGTGCGGAGCATTTGAGTAAAAAGCTGAATAAAAAGTTAGCACAAACAAAATATTCCATTACAACACTCATTCTATTTTTGACTTTGGATATGGACGTTACTCAGGCTGGTATAGATTCTGGAAATATATGGATGATGAGAGATGAGGATTTGGATCTTCATTTTAATGAGTTGATGACTCAAGATAGTGCGGAGGGAGCTGAATTTCCTGCTTTATTTATGAGTTGTACAACATTGAAAGATCCTTCAAGCTTTAATGGACGATATCATAATTTTGAGGTGGTCACCTATGCAAATTATGCCAATTTGAAAGATTTTAATCAAATGGAAGATCATCATGGAGTGGCCTATCAAATCTTCAAAGAAAAGATTATTAATAAGTTTATGAACAATATTGAGCAGGTTATTCCGGGAGCCAAGCAGCATATTGTTCAAGTAGCTTTGGGAACTCCTAAAACCAACGAATACTATATCAATTCTACCAATGGCAACATATATGGTACAGAAAAAACATTAAATCAAGTAGGTCCGTTTTCCTATAAAAATAAATCGGAAATTGAACAGCTATTTTTATGTGGGGCAAGCACGCTTTCTCATGGAGTAGGTGGGGCTACACATTCTGGTATTGCGGCAGCAGCGGCTATTTTGGGTTGCAAAGCGGATGATTTATTGATAAAAGATGATCGTCAAAAACTCAGAATTTATGACGCTGAAGATGCTGAAAGCTGGCCCGATTGGGTCAATACAAAACGCTCGGATAAGAAAAGAAGATTCAAAAATCCTGTTGTATAAATTCAACAAATATTAAACTATCTTCGATTGACCTCCCAAACAGTTCCACAATGAAAAGAATTTTATTTATTTATTATACTCAGTCCGGACAATTGGATGAAATAGCGAAGAATATTGGCGCTGCTTTCATTAATTCTTCAGACGCTGATATTACATTTTATGAAATAAAGCCTCTGCAACCATTTCCGTTTCCATGGAAGAAGGATACTTTTTTTGGTGCATTCCCTGAATCTTTTTTGCAGATACCCTGTCCTTTAAATTCTTTACCAGAAGAAGTTCTTCAGCAAAAATATGATTTAGTGATATTGGGTTATCAGGTATGGTTTTTATCACCGTCTATTCCTATCAACTCCTTTCTGAAAAGCCCTGAGGCAAAACTGATTTTGGCAAACACGCCAGTTGTTACAGTGATTGGGTGCAGAAATATGTGGGTAATGGCTCAAGAAAAGATAAAAACGTTATTGAAATCGAATCAAGCAATACTGAAAGGTAATATTGCATTAGTTGATCGAGTCGGTAATTTAATCAGCGTAGTTACTATTGTCGATTGGATGTTTTCGGGTATTAAGCGGAAATATTTAGGCATTTTTCCATTACCAGGTGTTTCTGAAAAAGATATTAAAGAATCTACTCAATTTGGCGAAATAATTTTAAATTGCTTGCGGAACAATGATTTAGATCATCTTCAGGAACAACTGGTTGGAAATGGTGCAGTAAAGATTAGCCCTTATTTGGTATCAATAGATAAAAAAGCAAATATTGTTTTTGGGAAATGGGCCACTTTTATCCATAAAAAAACAACGTCAAGAGCAAATTGGTTGAAGGCTTTTAATGTTTACTTGTTCTTGGTAATTTGGTTAATTTCGCCGATAATTTATGTTATACATATACTTATGTATGTGTTTAGTATAAATAAATTTCAAAGAGAATCAAGATATTACAAAGGAATATAGGAGATAGATTATGTTTGACGTATATATAACAAGAGCTTCAAAATATTTACCTAATGAACCTATTTCAAACGATGAAATGGAAAACTATTTGGGCTTAATTAATGAAGCAACATCAAAAGCAAGAAGGATAATATTGAGGAATAATGGTATCAAAAGTCGTTATTATGCAATAAATAAAGATGGCATTCCTACCCATGACAATGCTACATTGACCAATAATGCGATTCAGGATCTGTTTGATGAGAGTTTCACTGCTCAGGATATGGAATTGTTGTCATGTGGTACATCAACGCCAGATAATTTTTTACCATCACATGCTGCAATGGTACATGGGTTACTAAAAAATAAGTCCGTTGAGTTGAATTCTTCCACAGGAGTTTGTTGTGCAGGTATGAATTCTTTGAAATTTGGCTATCTTTCTGTAAAAGCCGGTAATACAAAAAATGCTATTTGTACGGGTTCAGAAAGAGTATCTACATGGATGCAAGCAGACAAGTTTGAACCGGAAGTAGTTAATCTGAAAAAATTAGAAGAGCAACCCATTATTGCATTTAAAAAGGATTTTTTGCGTTGGATGCTTTCTGATGGTGCCGGCGCATTTTTATTAGAAAATAAGCCTAGAGGTGATATTTCTTTGAAAATAGAATGGATGGAAGCTTATTCATACGCGTTTGAATTAGAGGCCTGTATGTATGCCGGAGGAGACAAATTGGAGGACGGTTCGATAAAACCATGGAGCGATTATCATCCAGATCAATGGTTGAAAAATTCGCTGTTTTCGATTAAGCAAGATGTCAAATTATTAGATAAAAATATTTGTGAAAAAGCTGCCGATAGTTTGGTTCTGGCATTGACAAAAAATGAGGTTAATGCAGACGAAATTGATTATTTGTTGCCACATGTATCGTCTTACTACTTTGTTGATGGTATAAAAAAATCACTTGCTGAAAGAGCAATTACCATCCCTGACGAAAAATGGTTTATGAATCTGAATAAAGTGGGTAATGTTGGTTCGGCATCTATATACTTAATGGTGGAAGAGTTGATGCATGCACAAGTACTTAAAAAAGGAGATAAGATACTTTTATCGGTACCTGAGAGTGGTCGGTTTACTTTTGCATTGGCCTATTTAACTGTTTGCTAGTATGAGTATTGAGTTATGTAACATCATGTTGGAAGATGAAGCGGTGGCTGTGCTATTACCGCAAAAATTCCCTTTTGTGATGGTAGATAAAATGTATGCATTTACAAATACGACAATTGTAGCTGGACTAAAAATTAAGTTAGAAAATATTTTTGTACAGAATGGTTGTTTTGTAGAATCTGGATTGATAGAGCACATGGCACAGTCTGTAGCATTGCATACCGGTTATCAATTTTTTTTGAAACAAGAGCAGGCGCCAATGGGTTATATCGGTTCTATAAAAGAAATCGAAATAATAGCGTTGCCAAAGCTTAATGATGAATTGGAGACAACAGTTAATATCATTCAGGAATTTATGGGTATTACTTTAGTCGATATCTCTACAAAATTGAATAAAATTGAAATTGCTAAAGGGCAAATGAAAACTGTTTTGGCTAAATAATTATCGATCATTTGAAATGGGAATACCAATAGATATTAATAATTTTTTGCCACATCGTGCTCCTATGCTTATGGTTGATTGGATTTTGGAGATGAATGATGAACGTGTGGAGTCTGTTTTTACTATTGGCGAGGGAAATGTTTTTCTGCAAAATGAATTATTTAGTGAGTCTGGTTTAATCGAAAATGCTGCACAAACCTGCTCTGCTATTGTTGGAAAACAATATTTTGTTGATGAAAATAATGAGGCAAAACAGGATGTAAAGATTATTGGATTTATTAGTGCAATAAAGACAATGAATATTCATGTTTTACCTAAAGTGGGTACGACAATTAATACTATTGCGACATTAACATCAAAGTTTGTCTCAGAGGATTACAGCATCTCTACCATGTATTGTAAAACTTACTCCAAGGATGAGTTGCTTTTGGATGGTGAGATTAATTTGTTTATTCAAGAACGTAAGGATGAAAAAGAATGAAGTGCCGCAGGATAATAGCAATTTATCTAAGAGCAATGTGAAAGAGCTTTGTTATGCAGTGGACGAAAATGGAAACTACACTACAGAATTAAGTAGTGGTTGGGAGCCTAAGTCTATTGCATTGAGTAATTCGATGGATGATATTCAGGAAAGAATTGAAATGGCCAAACTTCAATACCAAAAAGGGGAAGTAAGTTCAATTGCCTATTTTATGGAATTAAATAGAATGGATGTGGGAATTTTATCTAGTTATGTAGGCATGTGGCAATGGCGTGTAAAAAGACATTTCAAACCCGGTGTTTTTAATAAATTGACTGACGCCATTTTATTAAAATACGCACGTGCATTTGAAATAAGCATTAATGAATTGAAAAATTTTAAACCAGATTAATGAATACAAATTTTACGCATCATCAATCTGCTCATTGCGAAAACGGAGTTGCTTCAAATCTGCTGAAACATAATGGTCTGAATATAAGCGAGCCAATGGTATTTGGTATTGGCTCAGGTCTTTTTTTTATTTACTTACCATTTATAAAAGTCAATCATGCACCGGCTATTAGTTACCGTCCATTACCCGGTCAAATTTTTAATAGGTTAGCCAAACGTCTTGGGCTGAAAATTAAAAGACAAAAATTTTCGAACGAAGCGAGTGCCCAAGTGGCCTTAGATGAAAATATTCGGAGGAATGTACCGACAGGACTTCAAGTTGGCGTTTATAACCTCAGCTATTTTCCTGATGAATATCGATTTCATTTCAACGCGCATAATTTGGTAGTGTATGGTAAAACTGCTACAGATTACTTAATCAGTGATCCTGTAATGGAGACGGTAACTACACTCACGCATAATGAATTGAATAAAGTGCGATTTGCTAAAGGAGCATTTGCACCAAAGGGTCAGATGTATTATCCAATACAAGTGCCTGAACATATAGATTTTAAGACCGCAATATTAAAAGGAATCAAAAGTACTTGCCGCGACATGTTAGCGCCAATGCCCATTGTTGGTGTCAATGGAATAAAATATGTTGCGCAACAGATTAAAAAATGGCCTACTAAATATGGTACTAAGAAGGCAAATCATTATTTGGCACAGATGGTAAGGATGCAAGAGGAGATAGGAACGGGAGGAGGAGGTTTCCGATTTATTTATGCAGCATTTTTACAAGAGGCGGCAGCTATACTCAATAATGATCGACTTAATGAATTGTCAAGCGAAATGACGACTATTGGTGATTTGTGGCGTGATTTTGCGGTTGAAGCATCAAGGATTTATAAAAACAGAAGTACACAATCTGATGCTTATAACATGGTTTCAGGTCAATTATTAAATATTGCAGACCGGGAAAAAATATTTTTTAAAAAGCTTAAAAAGGCGGTTAGTTAAAACCTACATATTTGTATCCGATTATTGAAATAACAGCGTTAAGTAAAAAATACAAAGATGCAGAAATGTACTCTTTGCAAAACCTTACTTTGTCTATAAATGAAGGCGAAATATACGGGTTGTTAGGACCCAATGGTGCCGGGAAAACTACATTGATTTCAATGCTTTGTGGATTGATTAAACCAACATCAGGCTCATTTACTATTCATCAGCTTTCTTATGCGAGCAATGCTTTTGAAATAAAAAAAATAATTGGTGTTGTACCCCAAGAATATGCGCTTTATCCAACACTGACTGCTAGAGAAAATCTTTTGTATTTCGGAAGTATGTATGGTTTGAAAAGTAAAAATTTAAAAGATGCAGTTACTGATAGTTTAAAGCTGCTGGGACTAATGAAGTTTGCGGACAAAAAAATTGAGACCTTTTCTGGGGGAATGAAACGAAGGGTAAATCTGATTGCCGGTATTCTACATCAACCTAAAGTTCTTTTTCTTGATGAACCAACAGTTGGAGTGGATGTGCAATCGAAGAATGCTATCATTGATTATTTGAAACTATTGAATACTAAAGGAACTACTATCATTTATACTTCACATCATTTGTCAGAGGCGCAAGACTTTTGTAGCAATATTGCTATTCTCGACAGAGGGCAAATTTATGCGCAAGGAACGCCTTCCCGTTTAATTAGCGAGGTTCCTGATGCACGTAATCTCGAAGACGTGTTTATATCATTAACCGGAAAAGAATTGAGAGATGATATATAAACTACTGATGTCTGTATATAAAGAATTTCTTTTGCTGCGCCGCGATATAGGCGGGCTTGTTATTCTGTTTGTGATGCCATTGGTATTAATTATTACAGTTACATTAATACAAGACAGTACATTCCGGAAAGTAAGCGATGCTAAAATTCCTATTTTATTTGTAGATGAAGATCAGGGAAAGGTGGCTGCTTCCGTTTTAGAAAATTTGGAAAAAAGTAACTACTTCTCCGTGCTCACAAAAATGGACGGCAAGCCAATAACAGAGGCTATTGCTCAGGAAGCAGTTTTTAAAGGCCAATATCAAATGGCTATTATTATTCCTTCACATTTGAGTGCTGATTTGCAAGTAAAAATTGAACATAATGTTGAGAAAATATTGGGTAGCTTCGGACTTTCTGATACCTTGAAGAAAGGTGTGTTAAAAGACCCAATTACGCAGAAAGAAGTAAAGCTCTATTTTGATCCTGCAGTTCAACCGTCCTTCAAGAATGCAGTAATGAGCTCAATTGATAAAATGATAGCGCAGATAGAATCAAAATCTATTTATACTGCATTTCAAGATCAGTTGGGAGATGAAGCATCCAGCTCTTTTGAGCAGAAGAGCTTTATCACATTTAAAGAAATAATGCCAAGAGCAAACGATAAAGATATTGTACCTAATTCGGTACAACATAATGTACCTGCATGGTCATTATTTGCCATATTCTTTATCGTAATCCCATTATCCATCAATATTGTAAAAGAAAAAACACAGGGAACATTTGTTCGTTTGCGTACCAATCCTGTTTCTAATGCAATTGTATTAGGTGGTAAAACGATTAGCTATTTAATCATTTGTATGATTCAGTTTTATATGATGATAGCCGTGGCTATTTTCCTTTTCCCACACTTAGGTTTACCTGCATTAAATGTAGATGGTAATATATTTTTGTTGAGTATTGTCGCACTTTTTGCAGGCTTTGCCGCTATAGGCTTCGGGATATTATTAGGTACTGTTGCGAAAACTCAGGAACAATCTGCTCCATTTGGCGCAACATCTGTTATTATATTAGCAGCATTAGGAGGTGTTTGGGTTCCTGTGTTTGCCATGCCTAAAGTAATGCAATTTTTTGCACGCATTTCGCCTATGAATTGGGGCTTAAATGCATTCTATGACGTGTTTTTGAGGAATGTAGGAATACTTGATATTTTACCTAAATTAGGATTATTGTTTTTGTTTTTTGTAATCACCATTTCTATCGCATTGATGTATGAAAAAAAGAAAAGAACAGTATAGATCAGCAGATGAATTGACTGTGACACAAGAAATAAGGGTACGTTTTAATGAAACAGATCCATTGGGTATTGTATGGCATGGGTATTACATTACTTATTTTGAAGATGGGCGTGAAGCGTTTGGAAGAAAGCATGGTATCTCTTATTTGGATATTCATAAATTCAATTACACTACACCAATTGTGCAATCATCTTGCGAACATAAATTACCGCTGCGCTATGGTGATGTAGCACGTATTGAAACTACAATTGTGGATTCTCCGGCGGCAAAAATGATTTTTAGATACAAGATATTTGATGCCAATAATAATCTTGCTTGTACAGGAGAGACGGTTCAGGTTTTTTTGAACCGTGAGGGTGAGCTATTACTCACTAATCCACTTTTTTATGAAGAGTGGAAGCTAAAAGTAGGGCTTATAAGCTAATGAAGTTAAGAGACGTTTTTATAACTGAGCAGAACTGTATTACACCCATTGGTTTTGATGTTGCAACGAATATTCAAAACATTGCCAATGGCCAATCAGGTATTCGATTGCATCAAAACAAGCTGTTGATGGTGACTCCATTTTATGCTGCAATGATTGATGATGCAATAGTTAAAACTGCGTTTCAGAAGTATGCGGATTCTGCAAATTATACCAAGTTGGAGCAAATGATGATATTGGCGTTGCTTCCTGTTATAGAAAAATTGAAACCGATATTTAATCAAAAGACGGCATTAATTATTTCAACAACGAAAGGAAATATAAGTGCATTAGAAAAGCTGCGGGAGCAACATTTACAAAAGACGGATTTAAATCAATTGGGTCGGGTAATCGCTACTTTTTTTGGATTTTCAACGGTGCCGATAATTGTTTCGAATGCTTGTGTGTCCGGTATTTTGGCGGTTGGCATTGCAAAGAGATTGATACAAAGCGAATGTTATGATCAGGTATTTGTAGTCGGTGGAGATGAAGTCTCTAAATTTGTTTTGTCTGGGTTTAATTCTTTTCAAGCCATGAGCGATTCACCCTGTCAACCTTATTCTATCCATCGAAAAGGAGTTAGTTTGGGAGAGGCTTCAGCGGCAGTTTGTATTACAGCAGATGCTACAAATGCCACAATGAGAATTATTGGTGATGGGGCTATTAATGACGCTAATCATATATCGGGGCCATCCAGAACAGGAGAAGGATTGTATAGAAGTGTTGAGCGGGCATTGCTTGAATCGGCAATAGATAGAAATGAACTTGATTATATCAATGCGCATGGTACGGCCACTTCCTATAATGATGAAATGGAAGCTGTCGCATTCAACAGATTAGGAATAGCGCATGTTCCGTTGAATAGCCTTAAAGGTTATTATGGACATACGCTTGGTGCTTCCGGATTATTGGAAACTGTAATTGGGATTCAATCTGTCTTAGAAAATAAATTATTCCCGTCTTTAGGTTTCGATGAAATGGGACTTAGTCAACCGCTTAATATTATTGGTAAAAATGAACAAAAGGAGATAAATTATTGGCTTAAAACGGCTTCAGGTTTTGGTGGTTGTAATACAGCAGTCGTATTTCAGAAAATGACATCGTGATAAAACAGGCAACTTATATAAAAGCTTATTGCAGTATTCAAAACAATAAAATTGATTTGAACGGTACTTCTGTTTTTAAAACGGGCGAATGCCTGTTTGTAGATTTTGCAAAGGCGGCTTACCGAAATTTTGAACTGAACTATCCAAAGTTTTTTAAAATGGATAATTTGAGTAAGCTCGCTTTTTTAGCTGCAGAACTGTTGCTCAAAAACGAATTGGAAACTGATCGTGATATTGCTTTATTGTTATCCAATAAATCCTCAAGCTTAGATACAGATATTAAATTTCAAGAATCCATAAACAATCAGGAAAATTATTTTCCTAGCCCTGCAGTTTTTGTCTATACATTGCCCAATATTTGCATGGGTGAGATAAGTATTAGACACAACTTGAAAAGTGAAAATACTTTCTTTATTTTTGAAGAATTCAACCCTGGATTTATGAGCAACTATACTAACGTACTTTTGTGTACTAATAGAGCTGAAGAAGTATTGTGTGGTTGGGTCGAATACTATAAAGATACTTATCGTGCATTTCTTTACATAGTAACCACCACATTTGGAATACCGCACGATGCAACTACAATTCAAACATTATTCAATAAATAAAATATGGAAGCCTTACAACAAGAATTAAAAGAGAAAATAATCAAAATATTGAACTTGGAGGATATAAGCGTTGAGGATATCAATGATAACGATCCTTTGTTTGGTGCCGGACTAGGATTAGACTCTATAGACGCTTTGGAGCTTATTGTAATGCTTGATAAGGATTATGGTATCAAATTAGTAGATCCAAAAGAAGGTAAAGCTATTTTTGAATCAGTTGCTACAATGGCAAAATATATCTCTGAAAAAAGAACTAAATAACTACCATGAATAAAGGAGTTGCCATTACTGGAATGGGCATTATTTCTGCTATCGGTAACACTGTGGAGGAGAATCTTATTTCGTTATTGAATAATAAGGTGGCTATTTCTACTATTGACAATATTTCTACTATTCATAAGGATAGCATTAAAGTTGCTGAAATAAAAAAGACCAACCAAGAATTGGTCAATGAACTGCAACTCCCTGAAGAAAACAACTATTCCCGAACTGCAATGTTGGGTGCTATAGCTGCGAAACAAGCAATGGCAGACGCTGGAATTACAGACATAAACGAATATAGAACAGGTATTGTTTCGTCCACAAGTGTGGGAGGAATGGATATGACTGAACGATATTATTATGAGTATTTTAAAGACGAATCTTGTTTAAAATACGTTAGTAGTCATGACGGAGGAGCTACCGCACAAACGATTGCAGATGAATTAGGCTTAAAAGGAATGGTAACAACCATCAGCACAGCATGTTCTTCTGCTGCCAATGCAATTATGTTTGGTGCGCGCCTTATTAAAGCTAAAAAGCTGGATAGAGTGATTGTTGGAGGTACTGATGCCCTCGCTAAATTTACGATTAATGGTTTTAAAACCCTGATGATATTGTCGGACACAGACAACACACCTTTTGACAATGATAGAAAAGGATTGAATCTTGGAGAAGCAGCTGCATATTTGGTTTTGGAATCGGATGAGTTGGTACAAAAAGAACATAAGCGAGTATTGGCTTATGTTTCTGGATACGGCAATGCGAATGATGCATTTCATCAAACGGCTTCTTCAGAAAATGGCGAAGGTGCTTTTTTAGCCATGCAAAAAGCGATGAAAGTTGCGGGATTAGAACCCGCTCAAATTGACTATATCAATGCCCATGGTACGGCCACTCCTAATAATGATTTATCGGAAGGCAGAGCTATGCTTAGAATCTTTGGAAAACATGTTCCTGACTTTAGTTCTACAAAACCTTTTACTGGTCATACTTTGGCAGCTGCGGCGGCTATAGAAGCGGTGTATAGTATTTTGGCACTTCAAAATAATATTGTATTCCCCAATTTGAATTTTAAAACACCTATGTCTGAATTTGATTTAGTGCCGCAAGCAGTATTGAAGCACAAACCAATTCAGCACGTACTATCTAATTCTTTTGGATTTGGTGGAAATTGCTCGACCCTTATATTTTCGAAAAGCGAATGAGAAAGTGTTATATCAATGGCGTAGGATGTATTTCGGCACAAGGAACATTTGACACTGTTTTTTTAGAAGATAGTATTGTCAATGATCAGGATAATGTACTTACAATCCAAGATCCCGTTTATAAAAATTACATAGCTCCAGCTGCCATTCGTAGAATGGGTAAAGGAGTAAAAGCAGGCATTGTAGCCTCGGCTTTAGCCATGCAGGAAGCAGGAGTAGAAAATGTGGATGCTATTATTACCGGTACCGGAATGGGCTGTATGGAAGATTCTGAAAAATTTCTGAAAGCAATTATCGACAATAATGAGTCTTTTCTTACGCCAACTTCTTTTATTCAATCTACGCACAACACAGTAGCTGCTCAAATAGCCTTAGGTATTAAATGTAATGGCTACAATTTTACGTATGTACATAGTGCTGTTTCCTTTGAATCGTCATTGCTGGATGCCATGATGCAAATAGAGTCGGGCGATGCAGCAACCATTTTAATCGGAGGCATTGACGAAACAGTTGAATATACCATGTCACTTTTTAAATTGGCTGGGTATATCAAAAATGAGTCGGACAAGCCATTTAAGGTATTGCCTGCAACGAGCAAAGGGGTTGTGTATGGTGAAGGAGCTACTTTTTTTATTGTAGCAGATCGGCCACAAAGTTCGAGCTATGCTCAAGTATTAGCTATAGAGCTATTGAACTCATTGGAAGTGCATGAAGTTGAAATTAAATTGAATCATTTCTTAGCTGCAAATGGTTTTCAAATATCGGATATAGATGCGGTTGTATTGGGCTACAATGGCGATATAGAATATGATGTCTATTATCAAAATATCGCCGAAAATTGTTTGGCGAATACAACACAAGTGTACTACAAACATTTAAGCGGTGAATACAATACGGCTTCTGCCTTTGGATTGTGGGTTGCTGCGAAGATTATCAGAACGCAAGAAATACCTGCCATTATCAAAGTAAATAGGGTGGAAAAGGAAAGTTACAAAACTATACTTTTATACAACCAATACAAGGGTAAGGACCATAGCTTTACATTAATATCAACATGTCAAAACACAGAATAGTTGCTGTTTTTTTTATTTCTGTTTTGTTACTATTAACTCTGCTGAGTTGCTGGGTAACCATTAATGGCTGGTATTTTGTCCTAATTGCTTTTATGTGGTTTGCCACTGCATTTATTGGCTCTTCTATTATTTCTTTAAACTATCATGTAAAGGCTTATTCCGGTAATCCTTCAGAAACGAAGAAACGTATTGCGATTACTTTTGATGACGGGCCTAATGCTTTTACTGAATCTGTATTGGATGTTTTAAAACAACACGATGTAAAAGCGGCTTTTTTTTGTATTGGTAAGCATATTGAACAGTATCCCAATACTTTTAAGCGAATTGTTTCGGAAGGTCATATTGTAGGCAATCATTCTTACAGCCACGCTCCCTTATTTGATTTTTACCGACAAGAACGTATTCAAAGAGAAATACAAACAACAGATGCGCTAATTCAAAAAATCTCTGGTAAAAAAGTTCAGTTCTTTCGCCCACCATACGGTGTTACCAATCCTTCTATACGCAGAGCACTTGCAGTGACGCAACACAAGGTAATTGGCTGGAATATTCGTTCATTCGATACTGTAATAAAAAATGAACACAAGTTATTAAACAGGATTAAGCATAGAATTGTTCCCGGAGGCATCATTCTGATGCATGATACATCTCATCATACCATAAATGTTTTGGAACAATTATTGCTATTTTTGCAAGAGAATGAATATACAGTTGTTTCATTGGCGCAACTTTTAAATATAACACCTTATGAAGATTAAAGCCTATTGGTTGATATTGCTTTTTTGTTTGAGTGGTACAGGCACATTTGCACAGGAACAAAAAATGGCAGAAAGTGAAATTGCGACGTTCAAACAAACAGTCAATTCTGTTTCTAAAAAAATTAAAACATTAACTACAGATTTTGTTCAGTACAAACACTTAGATTTTTTGTCGAAAGACATTGAAACTTCTGGTAAAATGTTTTTTAAGCAACCTAACTTGTTGAACTGGAAATATATAAAGCCATATAATTACAGCATTGTTTTCAAAAACAATAAGATTTTTATCAATAATGAGGGTAGTAAAAGTTCGGTGGATATGGGCAACAATAAGATGTTTGAAAAGATCAACAAGTTGATTGTAGGAAGCGTTAGCGGCGATATGTTTGACGATGGAGCATTTGTGATTACTTATTTCAAATCTAAGGATGGTTATATTACTAGATTGTTACCCAAAGATGCGACGCTCAAGAAATACATCAAACAAATTGAATTAGTATTTGATAAAGAAGAAGGGATTGTGAAGCAGGTAAAACTGATTGAATCGTCTAATGATTTCACCAAAATTAATTTTAAAAATAAAATTATAAATGCTAAAATCGACGATTCGGCTTTTAATAATTAATTGCACCTTAATGCTGCTGTTGGTATCATGTGCCTCGCATACACTCAAAGGTTTTTCCAAAACTATAGTTGAGCAACCAATTTATAAAGCGCCCTATTTTTCAAATACGGGTACCGATTATGTTTATAAAGCGAACATTAGTATTTACGGGAAAAAACTGAGTGGGTTGTTTATTGCAAAGCAAATAAACGATTCATGTCATCGAATCGTTTTTACTACAGAATTTGGTAATAGTTTATTGGATTTTGAAATAGGTGAGCATACATTTAAGATCAATTCGATAGTGGCAGATTTGGATAAAAAAATGATTATTAAAACGTTGAAAAATGATTTCAGATTAGTATTGGCCAATAGTTACCATGTGCAAGCACAGTATGAAAACGCAACAGATAAAGTATATAAATCGAAAGATGGGAACCGATATAATTTGCTCTTTATAAAAAAACAATCTGATAATTTGTATAAATTGGTACGTGCTTCGCGGTATAAAGAAAAAGTGGTGGTGAGCTACAGTAATGTGAACAACCAATTAGCGGAGTCTTTAACTATTGAACATAAGAATATTAAGTTGGATATTGTGCTTAACTATATGAACAATTAATGTGCATGGCTAACGGAAAATAGGAATGACCCTTGTATTTGATTTAAAAAGAAATGCTACTAAAAGATTTTTATAAAATAATATCCTTGGATAAAGAAGGAGACCAAAAATATTTGGCGATCATTTTAATTAATGAGCATCATGAAATATTTAAAGGTCATTTTCCCGGTAATCCAATAACACCTGGTGTTTGTATGATGCAAATTATTAAAGAGCTTGCAGCACAAATAACAGGTAAAACGCTTATAATGGAGCGTTTGTCGAACGTTAAATTCATGGCATTGATCAATCCGGAAATAACGCCAGAATTAAGGTTAGAGCTGGATATTGTTGTAACAGACGATGACCGAGTTAAATTAAAAAATGTCACTTGTTTTAATGATACTGTGGCGTTGAAATTGAACTGTGTTTATAAAATTGTATCCTGATGAAAATAATATTATCACTATGTTTATTAA
Source organism: Bacteroidetes bacterium UBA1312 (assembly GCA_002307135.1). Lineage (GTDB taxonomy): Bacteria > Bacteroidota > Bacteroidia > Chitinophagales > Chitinophagaceae > Rurimicrobium. The sequence goes on along the minus strand of DBTQ01000027.1, from coordinate 221,611 downwards.
TTAGTTTTTTGAGCAATCAAGATTTACCGGATCTTAGAAAACAATTTGTAAAGGCGGCAACATCAAAAACAGCAGCGGATGATTTTCATACAAAAATGACCGATATATCTAAAGAAAATAGCAAAACTTTGGTCGCATATAAAGGTGCTTCTAAAGCAATAATGGGGAAATTTGTAACCAAACAGGCAGAAAAAAAGAAATACTTTACTGAAGGAGTGCAACTTATAGAGTTTGCGATTAACAGCGAACCTAAAAATATTGAAATCCGGGTGATAAGATTATGTATTCAGGAGAACACGCCTAAAATTGTAAAGTATAAAGCCAATATCAACGAAGACAAAGATTTTATCCTCCAAAATTACCGCGCTCAAAACAGTGCTTTAAAAGAATATATTAAAAGTTACATCGTGCAATCGAAAGTTTTTTCAGAAACGGAAAAGGCAAAACTATTTAATAATTAAAAACTAAATTATTGAGATGGACATTGCTGTGCGTACCATGGAAGACCTAATTCGATTGAAGGTTTGTATTATTATTCCTACTTATAATAATAGTAAAACTTTGCGGCGGGTTATAGATGCCGTTTTACAATACTCTTCGGCTATTATAATTGTCAATGATGGATCTACAGATGATACGCCTACTATCTTAAAGAATTACCCTAGACTCGTTCAAATTCATCATCCCCAAAATAGTGGTAAGGGTTTAGCATTGCGCAATGGTTTTAAAAAAGCAATTGAAATGGGGTATCATTATGCTATTACTATCGATTCCGATGGGCAACATTTTGCCAGTGACATCCCTTCATTTATTCAATCATTGCAAGAAGAAGGGTCTTCTTTATTTATTGGGAGTCGTAACATGACACAAGAAGGAGTGCCTAAAAAGAGTAGCTTTGGTAATAAATTTTCGAATTTTTGGTTTTGGTTTGAAACCGGTAAAAGACTTGAAGATACCCAATCGGGTTATAGATTGTACCCATTACAATTAATTCCTAAAAAATATTTCACTAACAAATTTGAGTTTGAAATCGAAGTAATTGTTCGATCAGCTTGGCGTGGAATACTCGTAAAAAATATACCCATAAAGGTTTTATATGATCCTGCCGAAAGAGTTTCGCATTTTAGGCCATTCATTGATTTTACCAGAATAAGCATTTTAAATACGGTGCTTGTATTTATTGCACTATTGTATATCAAACCGAGAGATATATTATTACAAATAAAAAAAAAAGGTCTTAGGGCTTTTTTTTTAGAGAACGTTTTAAGAAGTGAAGATGCTGATTTCAAAAAGGCGTGTTCCATCGCTTTAGGCGTATTTGTGGGCATCGCTCCATTTTGGGGATTCCAATCTGTGCTAGTATTATTTTTGGCTCATGTTTTAAAACTTAATAAGGCCATAGCATTTGCTTTTTCCAATGTAAGTATTCCTCCATTTATTCCATTGATTATTTACGGTTCATTGTTATTGGGACGTTGTTTTATTCATTCTGATAAACCACTATTTTTAAATAATTCAATTACATTTGGCGCTATCGGAGATAGTTTAGCACAGTATATTGTCGGAAGTTTCCTTTTAGCAACACTAATGGGTCTTCTATTTGGTGTTGTAGGATATGTCTTAATGCTTGGAGCTAAGACAATGAAAAGTAAAAATTATGAATAGTTTTTTTTTATCGATATACTCATTTGCCACCAAGAATAGATGGACTGCTACCGGCATTTTTCTGAGCATACTTATTGTCTTTGGTTTCTTTTCTTCCAAAATATCATTTGAAGAAAATATTACAAATCTGATACCCAAAAATGATCAATCCAATATATCTGCTAAAGTATTGAGTCAGCTCAACTTTGCAGACAAGATAACCATTGTTATCAGTGCAGAAAAAGATGCCGGTCCTGATGATGTAACCCAATTTGCAACTACTTTTTTAGATAGCCTTACAACAAGCTGCTCACCATATATTAGTAAAATTCAGGGTAAAATTGAAGACAACAATATTCAGGAAACTTATGATTTTGTTTATCAGAATTTACCACTTTTTTTAGACAGTGCTGACTATCGGCAAATACAAAACAAAATTCAGAATGATAGTGTAGCGAGTAGTGTCGCTGCCGATTACAAATCTTTAATAAGCCCTACAGGTATAGTTACCAAAGACTTTATATTAAAAGATCCGCTTGGTATTTCATTCATTGCCCTGAAAAAATTGCAGCAAATGAGTGTCGGGAATGATTTTGATTTGCAAAACGGTTTTGTGGTTACAAAAGACAAAAAGAAGCTCCTCCTTTTTATTACATCCAAGCTCCCCGCAAATGAAACAGATAAAAATACTCTTTTTATTGCACGCCTTAATAATATTAAAAATGCACTGAATACCCAGTATCTACATCGTGCATCGTTAAGCTATTTTGGTTCAACGCCTGTAGCTGTAGCCAATGCCACACAAATAAAAGCGGATGTAAAACATACTTCTATATTCGCAGTGGTGGCTTTAATTATTATTCTTACTTTCTTTTATAGAAGCCTTCTTACACCGATAATTATTTTTATACCCTCTCTATTCGGAGCTGTATTTTCTTTAGGCTTGCTCTATTTTTTCAAAGGCAGTATCTCTGCAATATCCTTAGGCATTAGCTCCATCTTATTAGGCGAAACTACTGACTATTCTATTTATGTATTGACACATTATCGGAACAATAAGGATGTGAAACTGTTGTATAAGGACATTTCTAAGCCACTCATCATGTGTGGCATTACAACAGCAATTACATTTTTGTGTTTGTTTTTTGTCAAATCGGAATCCTTAAAAGACCTGGCCATCTTTGCTTCCATAAGTGTTTTTTCAACTACACTTTTTTCGTTATTGTTAATTCCGCTTTTATATAAACCCAAAGGAACACCCACTGTTGCCCCTAAACAGAATATAATTGATAAGCTTGCGGCTTACTGCTATCATAAAAATAAATACTTAGTAATTGTTGTACTTGTATTTTTCGTTTTAAGTCTGTTTACAAGACACAACGTAGGCTTTAATAATGATCTTTCTGCGTTAAATTTTGTACCGGCTGATATTCAAAAGGCAGAACATGATCTGGAAAGTATTGCGAACATATCTTCAACGTCGGTTTACGTCGCTGTCTATGGCGACAACTATGATGCTGTTTTGAAAACGAATACGACCTTATTCAATAGACTGAAACATGAAGAGATGTCGGGTGAAATAGTTGATTTCAGCTCTATTGGTGGTATTGTATTTTCGCAGGAGTCCCAGCGGGAAAAAATTGCGGCGTGGAATGACTTCTGGTCGACTGAAAAAAAGACAGAACTAAAGAACAAACTAATTTTTAATGGCAATAAATTCGGGTTTAAATCTACATCGTTTCAAGATTTTTATTCTATGCTCGATCAGCAATTTAATACTTTGAGCATTAAAGAATATGCAAACATAAAATCGCTTTTTCTGGATGAATTTGTGGCAGAAAAAAAAGGCTTTTATACAATTACTACTTTGGTTAAAGTGCCAGCAGATAAGCGAGATGCGTTTGTTAATGGATTAAAAAATAATTCGGGTATTTTGGTTATTGACCGTAAGCAAATGAATGAATCATTTTTAGGTTCTCTTAAAAATGACTTTGGGAAGCTGGTTGATTATTCATTTATAGCAGTTGTGCTGGTCTTGTTGTTATATTTCAGAAAGATTGAACTTGTCGTTGTCAGCAGTATTCCTGTTTTGATGAGCTGGATTTTTACAACTGGACTCATGGGCATGATGGGCTTGCAATTCAATATTATCAATATCATTGTCTGCACGCTTATATTCGGTATAGGAGTTGATTACTCTATCTTTATGACTACGGCTTTACAAAAGGAATATACTTTTGGTAAGAAAGAACTCCCAACGTATAAAGCCTCCATACTTTTATCTGTTTGTACTACAATACTAGGAATCGGAGTGTTGGTCTTTGCTAAGCACCCGGCACTAAAATCGATCTCTATTATATCAATAGTTGGTATTATTTCTGCCCTACTGATCACATTCATTATACAGCCTTTAATCTTTAATTTTCTTATCAGTAATAGAGCAAAAAATGGAACAGCACCCTTTCGGTTAAGAACGCTTATTCATTCTATTCTTTCGTTTATTTATTATGGCCTTGGAGGTTTTCTGCTTTCCATTATAAGTGTTGTACTGATGAAAATTCTTCCATTTCCGAGGCTCAAAAAACTTCGGGCATTTCATTATGTGATGTCTCAATTTATGAAATCGGTATTATACACTAATCCCTTTGCGACTAAAAAAGTGATTAATCTTTCCGGAGAAAAATTTGAACAACCATCAGTTATTATTGCTAATCACACTTCCTTTTTAGACATATTAGCTGTTGGTATGCTTAGCCCTAAGATCGTTTTTTTAGTAAGCGATTGGGTTTATAATTCTCCTGTTTTTGGTAAAGGAGTGAAATTGGCTGGTTTTTATCCCGTGTCGCAAGGCTTGGAAGGTGGGGTAGAGCACTTAAGAGAAAAAGTAAATCAAGGATTCTCTTTAATGGTTTTTCCGGAAGGCACGCGTTCAGAAACAAATGTGATACATCGTTTTCATAAAGGAGCCTTTTATCTTGCAGAGCAATTTAATTTAGATATTGTTCCGGTAATGATTCATGGCAACTCGGAGGTATTGCCTAAAGGCGACTTTATAATAGAGGATGGAAAAATTACAGTAAAAATATTAGAGCGCATTAAGCCCGATGACCATTTATTTGGTAGCAACTATACGGAAAGAAATAAATTGATTGCACGTTTTTTCAAAGACAGCTTCAGGAACATGAGGGCAGAAATAGAAACTCCTGATTATTTTAAAAGAATTGTCTTGAATAATTTTTTATACAAAGATGCGATAGTTGTTGATGCGGTAAAGCAGGAAGTAAATCAAAAATTTGAGCTTTATCACCTGTTAAATGAGCATATTGATACAAAAGCAAATATCTTGCGTATTGCTAACGATTACGGAGTGCTTGATATATTGTTGAGTTTACAGGAAGCGCAAAGAAAAATCACTTGCTTTATAGACGACAATAGTAAACAGTGTGTGGCACAAACAAACTACAGTGTCCGGAAAAGAAATATTAAGTATCTGAATAAAACAGATGAAATATTTCAGCAAAAATATAGTGTGCTCATATTGTCTGCATCAATGCCGGCTGTAATTACAGCCTCATTTTTAGCCGATATCAATACAGTTGTGCTCATAGATGATTTAAGCTTTAAAGATGCAGTGCTGAATCTCGGATTTGAAGTGACACTAGAAGAACATAACCAAATGATTATTTTAAAGAAGGCAGGGTAGTGAAAGAAAAATACGATATAGTAATAGTAGGTAGTGGTTTAGGAGGTTTGGTCTCGGGTATTATTCTGGCCAAAGAAGGCTATAGTGTATGTGTGCTCGAAAAGAATAATCAGTTCGGAGGCAATCTCCAGACATTCGTAAGAGATAAAACCATTTTTGATACCGGCATACATTACATCGGAGGTTTAGACAAAGATCAAAATCTGTACAAGTACTTTAAGTACATTGGTATTATGGATCACCTGAACCTAAAAAAGATGGATGAAGACGGATTTGATATCATTTCCTTTGACGACGATATTCAGGAATACCCACATGCTCAGGGTTACGAAAATTTTATACAGCAATTGCTTCAACACTTCCCAGATGAGGAATCTGCACTTCGGAGTTATTGTGAGGAAATCGTTACTACTTGCGATTCTTTCCCTTTATACAACTTAAGCGCTGAAGGTGGTTATGAAAGTCATGTCCTCTCAATTAATGCCAAGCGCCATATAGACGAATTGACACAAAATGAAAAACTCAGAGCTGTTTTGGCCGGTACTAATTTTTTGTATGCAGGTATCGAAGATAAATCTCCATTTTATGTACATGCGCTTTCTGTCAATTCTTACATTCAGAGTTCTTGGAGATGTATTAATGGAGGAAGTCAGATAACTAAACAGCTTATTAAACAGCTTAAAAAGCACGGCGGTGAAATCTATAAATATAAAGAGGTCAACGGATTTGGTTTTGAAAATGATGCGTTGACATCTGCAAAAATTAAGGATGGTTCAGAAGTTTTTGGCGATCATTTTATTTCCAATATTGAACTCAAGACCACCCTCGACTTGGTAGGAGCAGATAAATTCAGAAAACCTTTTTACAATCGGATTCAAAGCTTGGAAGATGTCCTTTCTGCATTTAGCCTATACATTGTTTTTAAACCGGAAACGTTCAAGTATATTAATCATAATTTCTATCATTACAAGAATAGCAACGAAGTTTGGCATGCACATGAATATGACGACACTACATGGCCTAAAGCCTATATGGCATCAATGAATGTGTCCAAGAAATCAGAAATTTGGGCTGATGGCATGACGTTCATTACTTACATGAAGTTTGATGAAGTGAAAGAATGGGAAGATACGGTAAACACAGTCGTACAAAAAAATGAACGCGGCGAAAGCTATGAACAGTTCAAAGAAAGGAAAGCGGAAAAATTTCTTATTGAAATTGAACGTAAATTTCCTGGAATCAGCGCTTGTATTAGATCTGTTCATTCCTCCACCCCGCTTTCTTATAGAGACTATATTGGCGGGCATAACGGGAATATGTATGGTTATGTCAAAGACTCGAATAATCCGATGAAAACATTTATTTCGCCAAAAACGAAATTAAAGAACCTGTTTTTTACCGGGCAAAGCATCAATATGCACGGAGTACTGGGTGTCACTATTGGCGCGGTAACTACCTGTTCCGAAATATTAGGAAAAGAATACTTACTCAATAAAATCAATACCGAATTGGTATAAATAACGTTTTTGTGCTGAACAGAATACTTCAATATGTGCTCTTATACTGCCTACTATTTGTATGTATCTCTTGTGGTATTTCCCAATCGCTGAAGCATCGTCCCTCATTAACCACTTACGATACTACAACCCCTAAAGTTACCGAACATCCCTACAATTACCGAACATCCGGTAAGAACTCTTTGTTCCAAAACAAACAAAAACAATGGGAACTTTATGTAACTGGAGATCCGTTACAAATAGGGATGGCCACTGGGAGTTTGACAGACTCATTACTTCATCGTCAGGAGCGTGCCTTCTTTTCTAAAATTTATGATCTAGTTCCCTCAAAATTCAGGCTCAATCTTCTTCGTCATTTTCTTAAATGGTACAATAGAAAATTGTACAGAAATGTTCCGGACGAATACCAAACTGAGATATACGGATTGTCGCAATACAGTACACATAATTTCGACAATATAGCGTCACCCTATCTTAGAAGCCTTTATTTACATGCCGCACATGATATTGGCCATGCACTACAAGACTTGGCTTTGGTTGGGTGCTCTTCATTTGCAGCTTGGGGAAATAAAACGGATGATGGCGCTTTGCTACTGGGCAGAAACTTTGATTTTTACGTTGGAGATGCTTTTGCTGAAAATAAAATTGTAGCTTTTGTTACTCCTCAAAAGGGACATCCATTTATGATGGTTACCTGGCCTGGCATGATAGGTGCAGTATCCGGTATGAATAAAGAAGGGCTGACAGTAACGATCAACGCTGGGAAATCTAAAATACCTTTAGTGGCTCGTACGCCTATTTCTATATTGACAAGAGAAATACTACAGTATGCCAAAAATATTGATGAAGCGATTGCAATTGCCCGAAAAAGAAAAGTATTTGTATCAGAGTCAATAATGGTGGGTAGTGCATCAGATAGGAAAGCAATACTTATAGAAGTTTCGCCAACTAAGATAGGGATATACGATTTACCTAATAGCCAACAATTGATTGCTACGAACCATTTTCAGAGCAAAACATTTAAGAACGATAAAAGAAATAAAAAACATATCTTGAACAGTCATTCCCAATATCGGTACGATAGATTGACGGAATTACTTGCTCGTGAAAAGAAATTAAATCCTGTTACAACAGCGGGTATCTTAAGAGATAAAGAGGGGCTAAAAAATAAGCTGTTAGGGTATGGCAATGAGAAAGCAATCAATCAGCTAATTGCGCATCATTCGGTTATTTTTAAACCGGAACAACGCTTGGTGTGGGTATCGTCTAATCCCTATCAGTTGGGCGAATTTGTATGTTATGATTTGAACAAAATATTTCAAAACAGAAATTCCCAAGACTCAATTATTTCTTTGGCGGATACGAGCTTAAATATCCCCCAGGATCCCTTTGTCAATACTCAATCCTATACTGATTATGAACAATTCAAAATAGCTGATAAGCTTATGGATTCAATTTTGAAAAATAAAAAGGTACTGCCTGATAATTTTGTTCAAAAATACCAATCTTTGAATCCTGAATATTGGCTCGTCTATTATAAAACCGGTTTGTTTTTTTATAAAAACAAACAGTATAAGATAGCAAAAGTGAATTTTAAGAAAGCGCTTGGTAAAGAGATAACAACAGAGCCCCAAAAACTGATTGTAGAAAAATATTTTAGAAAAGTTCAAAAAAAGCTGCATTAGAAAAATGATTCCAGATATAGAAAAAGAATCTTTACAAGCGATTAAGAAATTTCAGGAGCTAAAGCTAGTGGAACTCTTGCAGTATGTAAATGAACACTCACCTTACTACCAAACAGTTTTTAAAAGACAAGGTATCCTTATTGAAAACATTAAAACGTTAGAAGATTTACAGCTGCTGCCACTTACTACAAAGGAGGATTTGCAAAAATTTAATGACGACTTTATTTGTGTCCCAAACAATAAAATTCTTGATTATGCTTCTACCTCTGGCACATTAGGAGCACCCGTAACTTTTGGGTTGACAGATAAAGATTTGGATAGGCTAGCTTACAATGAAGCTATTTCATTTGACTGCGCTGGTATTCAGGAAGGTGATCTGGTACAGCTTATGGTTACCATTGACAGACGGTTTATGGCTGGTTTAGCTTACTTGCTTGGACTACGCAAACTAGGTGTTGGTGTCATTAGGGTAGGGGCGGGTATTCCGGAGCTTCAGTGGGACTCTATTCTCAAATACCAACCCAATTATCTTATTACAGTTCCTTCATTTTTATTAAAGATGATAGAATATGCGGAGGCAAATAATATTGATTACAATCAGTCAAGTGTCAAAGGGGCAATTTGTATTGGAGAATCTGTGCGAGATCAGGAATTTGCGCTCAATACACTTTCTAAAAAAATTACGGATAAGTGGGCAATTAAACTATTCTCTACCTATGCATCTACTGAAATGAGTACCGCATTTACGGAATGTATCCATGCACAAGGTAGTCATCATCATCCGGAGCTCATTATTGTAGAACTATTGGATGATAATGATATGCCTGTTGAAAATGGCGGCATTGGAGAACTGACATTCACTACGCTAGGTATAGAAGCGATGCCATTAATACGCTTCAAAACAGGAGATATTGTACAATTGCATACAGATCCATGCCCTTGTGGAAGAAATACATTGCGGGTAGGTCCCATTATTGGACGTAAGCAACAAATGATTAAGTACAAAGGCACGACTTTATATCCACCGGCAATGAACGATGTTTTAAATAATTTTGAAAATATCGAAAGTCATGTGATTGAAATATCTACTAATGATCTAGGTACAGATGAAATTCTCATTAAAATAGCAGTGAAACAGCAATCAGAAGATTTTTTACAACAAATAAAAGACCACTTTAGAGCAAAATTACGGGTGACACCTAAAATTGAATTCACGACCAAAGCGGCATTGGAGCCACTCATATTTAATCCGATGAGTCGAAAACCAATTCATTTTTTCGATAATAGGAAATGATCAATTAACTGACGCTTAAAAGAATAAAGAAAGGTGCAGCATCGCTAAAATTGGATGGACAAAAAAATACCAATTTAGCAAATCTGAGAATGGACTAGTTAGCTAATTCTCCTATCTTTGCAGCGCAAAACCATTTTCAAAAAACAAAAAACAAACCAAATGAAAATTACCGTAGTAGGCGCCGGAGCAGTAGGCGCAACTTGTGCAGACAATATCGTAAGAAGAGAACTTGCTGAAGAAGTGGTATTAGTGGATATTAAAGAAGGTTTTGCTGAAGGCAAGGCACTTGATATTACACAGACAGCATCTTTATTGGGCTTCAATACACGTGTATCTGGTAGTACTAATGATTACAGTAAAACAGCTGGATCAGCGGTATGTGTGATTACTTCAGGTATCCCACGTAAACCCGGCATGACACGTGAAGAGCTTATTGGCACTAATGCGAAGATTGTTGAAGATGTTGCTAAAAATTTATTGAAATATTCTCCTGATACTATTATTGTCGTTATATCTAATCCAATGGATACAATGACTTATTTAGCACTAAAAGCTACCGGATTGCCTAAAAACCGCGTAATTGGTATGGGTGGTATTTTGGATAGTGCTCGTTTTAAAACATACTTACAAAAAGCATTGGATTGTTCACAAGCTGATCTTCATGCTACAGTTATTGGCGGTCATGGTGATACAACAATGATTCCTTTGACTCGTTTGGCTACATTAAACAGCAATCCGGTATCTAACTTTTTGAGTGAAGAACAATTGAAGCAGGTTGCTGCAGATACAATGGTAGGTGGTGCTACTTTAACTAAATTGTTAGGTACATCGGCTTGGTATGCGCCAGGAGCAGCAGGAGCAGCTTTGGTAGAAAGTATTGTTCGTAATCAAAAGAAAGTATTCCCTTGCTGTGTAGCCCTTGATGGTGAATATGGTCAAAAAGATATTTGTCTTGGTGTACCTGTAGTAATAGGCAGTAAAGGGTGGGAAAAAATAATTGATTACAAATTGAATGAGGCGGAACAAGCAGAATTCAATAAATCTGCAGATGCAGTACGCAGTATGAACGCTGTATTAGATACATTGGTGAACGCATAAATCATCATTCTTTTAGTAAAACGCTGCCATAGTCAATCGACTATGGCAGCGTTTATTTTTTGGATGCATTAATTTAATAAAAGAGTATAAATAGATACGTTAAGCCAAGTGTATTACAATACTACAATTTGAAAAACAAATAGTATCTGAACTATTGTTTCACCCTAACTTTGTTGTTCCTTAAAAGAAGACAATTTTGTTAAACTATCTACACCTTATTCCCAATACGTTATTATTTTTACTCACATTCGTTGCTGGGATTATTGCTTTTCGTTTAAAAATCATTGAAGACAAAAACATGAATTTGTTGTTGGCGTTTTCAGGATCCTTTTTGTTGAGTATTACCTTTTTACACCTTTTACCCGAAACATTTGAAGAATTAGGTAAAAGTGCCGGTGTTTATATATTAGCAGGATTCTTTCTGCAATTAGTAATACAGAAACTGACACATGGAGTAGAGCATGGTCATGCACATATACATCCAGGACATGGGCAGAATATACCACTGCTATCAATATTGGCCGGATTAGGTGTTCACTCCTTTATGGAAGGGCTGCCATTAGGATTTAATTACCGATTACCCAATACTGATACTGCACTATACTTAGCTGTAGCTGCCCATAAATTGCCTGAAGCCATGTTAGTAGCAACAATCATTCGTACAGCGAAAGGTACTTCATTAACAGCATTAGGGATGTTGGTATTGTTTGCTCTATTCACACCTGCGGCAAGTATAATTGCATCTTTTTTGGGTACTCGATACCATGCCATATCACAAGTTGTGGGTATATTGATTCCTATTGTTGCTGGAGCATTTATTCACATTGCTACTACCATATTTTTTGAAAGTGGTACCAAGCAGCATGCGCTTACTTGGCAAAAGACAGTTGCTATTTTGACTGGCGTAGCTTTAGGTGCTGCGACTTTATTGGCTCATTAATCATTTCGAAATAGACATGAAAAAAACATTTAAAATTCTACTAACCTTTGTCTTTAGTTTAATCTACACATTTCCGGTTACAGCCAAGGTGCCCAATAAGGGGAAATTAGACAATTCATTACTCTGGCGTATTACACAAAAAGGTACAAATAATACATCTTATCTTTTTGGTACAATGCATTTAATTTGTGCAGATGATTATTTTTGGACTAATACCATGAATGAACATTTTTTACAAACTCAGGCTCTTTGTCTTGAGATGAACCTTGACGAACCGGATCTTATGTCGTCAGCTGGATTAAAAATGATTGATTTGAGTGGTAAGGTCATTAAAGATTATTTCAAAAATGAAAACGATTATACATTATTTAAGCATTATGTCGAAGATTCATTACATCAGAATATGAATCTATTGCAACAATTGAAACCCATAGCACTATACCTTATGTTTTCATTAGATTTGGGTAAATCTGCTGTATGTAAAGAATCTGTATCTTATGAGCTTAAACTAGTAGAATTAGCGCACAGTGTGCAGAAAAAAATTAGCGGCTTGGAAAGCCTAGATGAGCAATTGAGTCTTTTAGAAAATATTCCGACAGATTCTATCATTAACCAAATGTTGAGCATTGCAAAAGGAAATCCAGAAGATAAAAATCAATTGACTCAGTTAACTGACGCTTATAAAAAACAAGATCTTAATGCGCTACATCAAATGATGAATGTAGCAGATAATATGAGTATTAGTACAAGTGATTTATTGGATAAACGTAATGAAAAATGGATTCCCAGAATGGGGGAAATAATGAGGCAACAATCCACTTTTTTTGCGGTTGGTGCAGGCCATTTGTATGGATTAATTGAATTGTTACGCAAAGAAGGATACCAAGTAGAGTCTGTAAAATAAAATTCATTCCACATTCCAATGGAATTTCTCTTCTGATAAAACTATTAAGCATTCTATTCTAGCATATCAATATTAGGTTCTTCTGTAGAAGCTATTTTCTCTTAGTATTCTGGACTCTTGTCATTCAAATTTAGATAGCATCACGGGCTTCTAAAACCGATCTCTCATTTCTTAATAGTTACAAAGGGGAGCTAAGCTTTCGAGTGTTTGTTACTACTGTGTTGGGGAGAAAGTCCTCGAATGTTTTGGGTTTATAAATAAGGGCTTTTTATAACACGTCACAAATGGTCTGCGCTTATGGAAAGGTCGAGGTAAATACCATTCTCCATTTTTATAATAATGTATTTTTTAGATGCCTAATCATTTTATTCGTCTAATACGGTCGTGCTATATTCCGTTCAATACATATTAATGAATGATGTATTGGGCATAGTAATAGATAATCTCTTAAAGTTATAATAATCAAAAAAGACCTCATCTTTCGACGAGGTCTTTTTTGATTATTATGTTACTAAAATTTATTTTTTCAAATTTGGGAATGGAGGAGCAACGTTAGTTGGACCTTCTTCGTCTGTAGCTGCTGCGCGTAGCATTACAGAGTTTGCATCACCTTCTTTACCATATTGGAATATGAAGCGACCGCGATCAATTCCGTTTTTCTCGCTCATGTATTCAATGATTGCATTTACGCGATCCCATGAACGTTGTTGTTGTACTTTACTACCGTTACCGTTACCTATTACAACTACTTTACAAGTTGGATTCGCTTGCATTTGAGCAGCCATTACAGCTAATTGTGTTTGAGCAGCTGGTTTGATTTTGCTTGAATTTGCATCGAAAGTAATGCTTGCTGCTGGTATGTTGCTGCAAGAAACAACTTGACGATTTTTGCAGCATTCTGGATCTGGACATTTACCAACACCATCAGCATCAACTGGTTGACATTCTGTCGGTGTGATTAATTGTTTATCCATGTAATCAGGAACACCGTCACCATCTGTATCTAATGGACAACCATGAGCGTCAACCTTAACATTAGCAGGAGTTCCTGGGCATTTGTCTAGTTGATCAGGAACACCATCACCATCTGAATCAGCAAGAGTAGCATCAGGAAGTTTCATGTGACGAGGAGCGTTTAATTCTGTATATGCATAATCCAATGGATTCATCCAATACAATGGCTCAACATTTTTGCTTTTTCTTCCGATGTTGTAGTTCAAACCAACAGAGAAATAGTTAAGACCGTCTGTGCTTTGAGTAAGAACTGGTTCTTTTGTTGTTTGTTCTGCCCAACGTTGACCATCTAATAAATCATCGCCATTACCCATTGGTATAGTCAAACGATCTTCGATAGAAAGGTTGAAGCGTTGAGAAAGACGAATTTGAACACCCATACCGATTGAAGCATAAAACATCAAAGTTTTCTTATCGAAAATACCTGGACGACGATTTTTTGCAGTGCTCTCTCCGTCAGTTTCATATGAACCATCTAGGATTGAACGTAAATCTTTTTTTACTTTTTTTCTATCTGCGTAGTCAATTTGACCATTAGCGTTTTTATATTTTTCATATATTGTCTCAAACTGAGTTCTGTAAGAAACGTAGTTCCCGTCTAATGCATTGATCCAGTTTTGATAAGCTATACCGCTTAACCCAACAAAACCATAGAATGAAACACCTGTTTTAGCTCTGTGGAAACGAATATTATTAGTTGATGCAATCAAATCAAGATTTAATTGATGAACTTCTGTACGATAGTTGTAGAATACAGGATCTAAAGCAGAACCATTACCTGATTGAGGAGTGTATCCTTTATTCATCCAAGCTGGATTATTACCATATCCATAAGCAGGTTGCCATTGAAGACCTTTAGCTATACCATAAGTGTAGTCCATACGAACTGACATTACATATCCTAATGCTTTACGCACATGTAAGTCTATTCCCCAACCACCTTTATTCCATAACATGGTTGTTGGAACGTCTCCAGAAACGTTAAATAGACCGAAGCCTACACCTACTTCCCACATGTTGCGTGGTTTTGAAGGAAAACTGTATTGGTTCGCTAAGAATTTTTTCTCTTGCGGCATACGGTTTTTGGGTACATAAGCTGTATCTAGGTAGTCATAGTTGTAACCACGATAAGTCATGTCGCGCCCGCTCCAACCACTTGTAGTTGTAGAGCTTGACTCTTGTGCAAAAGCCGGTTGTACGGCAATAGCTGCTATAGCGCCTGCTAATAATACGTACTTCTTGTTAATCATAATGTGTGTATTTAAAAAGTATTAGTAACCTATTTGAAAAAATCCACTGCAAAGGTAATGTATTTATTGAAAAACAAAAAAATATCCTTTCAGTTTTTAAATCTTCTTTCTAATAACAAAACTCATGCCACAATTTATTTCTTTTATTTTTCATTCCGATAGCCGACCTTCGCAAAATAATAAAAAGTGCCGTAAATAGTACCTGATAATGAGAAAAAATAGAACTTTTTTTAGTTTATTTTTTTAAAATTAATTAATTATAATTATAAAATGAAACAAGTAAGCCAAATAATTGGAGATAATTTACTCATTTTTGAAAAAAAGTTCACAAAAAATTTAAATGGTAATAACAAATTATTACAACAAGTATTAAAATTTATTATAAAAAGGAAAGGAAAGCAAATGCGCCCGATGTTCGTTTTTTTATCTGCAAAAATTGTAGGCGAAATAAATGAATCTACCTATAGGGCTGCTTCCATGATTGAGTTATTACATACAGCAACGCTTGTGCATGATGACGTTGTTGATGATGCTATGATGCGTCGAAATTTTTTTTCTATAAATGCTATTTGGAAAAATAAGATAGCAGTTCTTGTTGGAGATTATCTATTGGCCAAAGGTTTACTCATTTCTGTAGAAAATGAAGATTTTGAATTATTAAGAATTACTTCTAATGCTGTAAAAGAGATGAGCGAAGGGGAACTTTTACAGATTGAAAAGGCGAGGAAATTGGATATTACGGAAGAAGTATATTTTGAAATAATAAGATCTAAAACGGCTTCATTACTAGCTTCGGCCTGCTCTGCGGGCGCATTTTCTACCTCTAATGATAAAGAAGTAACGGAACGATTTAGAGCTTTTGGAGAAAAAATTGGCATTGCGTTTCAAATTAAGGACGATTTACTTGATTATGGTCACGAAAATATTGGAAAGCCAACAGGTATAGATATTAAAGAAAAGAAAATGACACTGCCGCTTATATACACATTATTAAAAGTTTCTGAAATAGATAAAAGAAAAATAATTTACATAATTAAGAATCAAAATACAAATAAGAAAAAAGTAGATGAGGTTTTGAAATATGTGAATCAATACGGTGGTTTGGATTATGCAAAACATGTGATGGAGCAATATAAAAATGATGCCTTGGAATTACTGTATCAATTGCCCAAAAATTCGGCCAGAGACGCGATGGAGGAATTAGTAAATTTTACAATTATGCGAGCTCATTAAGTAGCATATTTGCACAATAGTTACACCAAATAAAAATGAGTGTAATAACAAAAAATGGACAATAATAACAATATTGAAATAATAGGAGCAAGAGTTCATAATCTTAAAAATTTAAGTTTATCCATCCCTAAAAATGAACTTGTCGTTATTACAGGTATTAGTGGAAGCGGCAAATCTTCACTTGCATTCGACACTATATTTGCGGAAGGACAAAGGCGTTATATGGAAAGCTTTTCCGCATACGCACGTCAATTTATGGGTGATTTAGAACGCCCCGATGTTGATAAAATTTCAGGGCTTTCTCCAGTGATTTCTATTGAACAAAAAACGACCAACCGCAATCCTCGTTCTACAGTTGGTACCGTTACGGAAGTTTATGATTTTATGCGGCTCTTGTTTGCGCGAATAGGTGAAGCGTTTTCATACAATACCGGTAAATTAATGGCGCGATTTAGCGAAGATGAAATAGTAACACATTTGAGTGAATCGTTGTCTGGGAAAAAAATTATCCTGCTCGCTCCTGTTGTACGCGGCCGTAAGGGACATTATAGGGAATTGTTTGAACAACTACGTAAGCAAGGTTATTTAAAGGTTCGTGTGGACGGAGAGATTCTTGATCTTAAAGAAAAAATGCAGCTCGACCGTTATAAAATTCATGATATTGAATTGGTCATTGATAGATTGTTGGTGGACAAGGAGTCGCAAAGTCGAATGAGCCAAAGCGTTCAGAAAAGTTTGCAAATCGGCAAGGATTTGATGTTTGTACTGGATGTAGATAAAAATATTGTGCATCAATTCAGTAAACAATTGATGTGTATTGATACTGGTATTTCTTACGAAGAGCCGTCACCTAATACATTTTCTTTTAACTCTCCGTACGGATACTGTCCTACTTGTAAAGGAATGGGTAATATCTTTCGAATAAACATGAAAGAGGTTATCCCCGATCTTGCGCTAAGTATTGCAGATGGGGGTATTGCACCTCTTGGAGAGGAGCGTGATGCTTGGTCTTTTACACAGGCTATGGCAGTTGCAAAAAAGTATAAAATATCTACTACTAAGGCTATAAAAGATATTCCTCAAAACTTGTTGAATATTATTCTTTTTGGTAATGAAGATGGTATTGTCACCTATGCAAGCGAGGCAGAAACTCCTTTACCAAGTGATGATTACGAAGGTATCGTTAACATGATTTTACGGTGGTTCAATGAAACAACCTCTGATGCGATCAGAGGTTGGGCTGAAAAATTTATGGAGCTGGATACCTGCCCTGACTGCAGTGGTGCGAGATTAAGGAAAGAAAGTCTTTGGTTTAAAATAAATGATAAAAACATTGCCGAGCTGGCACATTTTTCATTGCAAGAACTATCGGAATGGTTTGCAGATATTGAACAACAATTAAGTAAGAAGCAGAACACTATTGCAAAAGATATACTGAAAGAAATTAGGGATCGGCTTTTATTCTTATTAAATGTAGGATTACATTATCTAAGCATAGACAGACCTACCAGAACGCTTAGTGGTGGAGAGTCTCAGCGGATACGGCTTGCTACACAAATTGGTTCGCAATTAACAGGAATTACTTACATATTAGATGAGCCTAGTATTGGTTTACATCAGCGCGATAATGCTCGCCTTATCAATGCCTTACAAGATTTAAGAGATACAGGTAATTCTGTACTAGTTGTAGAACATGACAAAGACATTATGCTGGCAGCAGATTACCTTATAGATATTGGTCCCGCAGCCGGTATTCACGGAGGTAAAGTTGTAAGTCAGGGCACTCCGGCTGAGGTGATAAAAAGCAATACCACTACTGCAGCATATCTTAACAATACAATTCGGATAGAAGTTCCTACAGAAAGGAAAAAAGGGAATGGAAAATCAATTACACTAAAGGGTGCATCGGGCAACAATTTGCACAATGTAAATATAACCCTACCTCTGGGTACTTTCATTGCTATTAGTGGCGTAAGTGGAAGTGGTAAAAGCACATTAATTAATGAAACGCTTTATCCGATTCTTGCTAAACATTGCTATCCGGCTTATAAGCAAATACCAATGCCATACAGGAGTATTGAAGGATTGGAGTATGTGGACAAAGTAATAGAAATAGACCAGAGCCCAATAGGCCGAACCCCTCGAAGTAACCCTGCTACCTATTGTGGTTTCTTCAATGATATTCGTCAGATATTTGCTCAAGTACCAGAAGCCAAAATACGAGGATATAATGCCGGTCGATTTTCTTTTAATGTAAAAGGAGGGCGATGTGAAACGTGCCAAGGTAGTGGTATGCGTACCATTGAAATGAATTTTTTACCTGACGTTTATGTGCATTGTGAAACGTGTAATGGACAGCGTTATAACCGTGAAACGCTGGAAATACGATACAAAGGAAAGTCAATATCAGATGTCCTTAATATGACTGTTGATGATGCAGTTGATTTTTTTGTAAATGTTCCGCAGCTCTATAGAAAATCAAAAACTTTGCAAGATGTGGGATTGGGTTATATCTCCCTTGGGCAAAATGCGGTAACATTAAGTGGAGGCGAAGCCCAGCGAGTAAAATTGGCCACTGAACTTTCCAAGAAAGATACCGGACAAACTATTTACTTGCTTGATGAGCCGACAACAGGGTTGCATTTTCAGGATATTAAACATTTGTTAGTTGTGCTCAACCGACTAGTAGAAAAAGGAAATACTGTGATGGTTATTGAACATAATTTGGATATTATAAAAGTGGCTGACTATGTTATTGATATGGGACCGGAAGGTGGTAGTGGAGGAGGGTATGTTGTAGCGGCAGGAACTCCTGAAAAAATAGCCGCTAAAAAGGAAAGTCACACAGGGAAATACTTAAAGCTGGAACTTGGGTAGGCAGCACCTCCTCTCAAAAGAGTATATGATCAATTTTCATTTTGCTTCTGGATTTGTACATTTACCTTTTATATAAAAATATTAATCAGCAAAAGACTTCTATTGAAATATGGGAACGATCATAAATAGTCAGCAATCAAACAAAGTATGGCAGTGGTGTTTTATGGGTTTAAGTGCGGTATTCATTGTTTTAATGCCTTTCTTCAGCGTTTCGCATGGTCAAACTGGCGATGAATGGACACTCATTATCTATGGTAATGATATCTATGATTACTTTTTTAATCATAGTACCAAAGCACTCAACTATGATGGTCAATCGCTGCAGGTAGAGGGGCTACATTACTACGGTGGCTTATATGATTTCACTGTTACATTTTTGCATAAAAAAATGTTTGCTACTACAGATGAGTTAACTTTTAGGCATATAATCAACTCAATAATTGGAGCCTTATTGTTTTTGTACACTGGGCTTATCGCCAAGCATTTTGCTGGGTGGCGAGCTGGTTTCTTTGCGCTGATATTTATTGCTTTGAGCCCTCGGATATTAGGAGAGTCAATGAACAACCCTAAAGACATTCCATTTGCATTTGCCAATGTATTCTTCCTGTATTATTTGCTTCGTTACATTGCGACATTTGGTATTGCTAAAGAACAATGGAAATATGCTATTTTAATGGGTTTGGGTTTTGGCCTTGCCATGGGGTTCCGTATTGGAGGCATTCTTATGATTCCTTACACGGTTCTATTTTTAGCCGTTTATTATTGGTGGGATAAATCATTTCAAGAAAAAATAAAAGCGAATACATCCAAAGCATTAAAAATAATCTTAGCAAACCTTACCGTAAGCCTTGTAATAGGTTATATCATTGGAATTATGTTTTGGCCTTGGGCATTAGAGGCTCCATTATCGAGACCGCTGGAAGCCCTGAATGCGATGACCAATAGGCAAATATTTTTGCGGATGCTCTTTGAAGGTCAGTTTATTATGAACAACGAAGTGCCTTGGTATTATACAACGAAATGGATATTTATGTCGAGCCCAATCTTGATATTGATTGGCTTTTTTGGAAGTGTGGTTTTAATAGTGCCATTGGCTAAGCGCTTTGGTAAAACAACTCTGTTTCTTCTATTATTTACCTTAGTATTCCCAGTAGTTTATGCAGTTTATAAAAATTCCACGATCTACGACACTTGGCGACACTTTTTCTTTATTTACCCAAGTATGGTTATCCTTGCTGCCTTATTGTTTGAATATTTTATTGAAAAATTTGCGGATAAAAAAAGCTATCAATATGGTATTATAGCTTTTATGGTGGTAGGAATGGCGCTCCCTTTGATGTGGATATTACGCAGTTTCCCCAACGAATATGTTTATTTCAATGAAATGGAGGGTGGTGCAAAAAAAGCCTATGGGGTTTATGACTTTGATTATTACCAAAATAGTGGCAAACAGGATGCACAATGGATTTTGGCAAATGCTAAACCTAAATCCGGAAAAATAATTATTGCATCTAACCTTTCGGGGTATAGTAAATACTTTCTCGATACAAATAAGTACGCTGTAATTTATGCCCGATATAACGATAGAGATGCGAAGGATTGGGATTATTACGTCACTTATTCAAGATTTATACCCATAGCGCAGTTGGAAAACAATACTTGGCCTCCTACAAATGCAGTTCATACCATTAAAGTTGACGATATACCTATTAGCGCTGTATTGGAGCGCAAATCAAAAAAAGACTTTGAAGCCAACACTGCGCTCGAAAAACAACAGTTGGATCTCGCCTTGAGCCTTTATCAGCAAAGTGTGCAGGACGATGCCAGTAATGATATGGTATTTGTAAAATATGCAACTGTATTAGCATCAAAGGGTATGTTAAGGGAAGCGCTTGTAGCATTGGATAAGGCAATGAAAATAGACAGTAGCAATCCGGCAGTATATAATTTGCAAGCGCAAATATATAATGCCATGGGAGATAGGGCACATGCCCAGCAGGCACAAGCAATGATGCAACAATTGACGCAAAAATAATACGCACAAGTTTTCCACATCTTATTAAAAATATTATTGTTAGATGTGCGATTATTAAATTGTGTCGTACCTTAGCCGCCCAAATTCAAACAAAAAAATCTATGCAGGAAAATGGAAAAAAGAACCCATCAGCCAATTTGGCGACTATTGGGTTGAATGTAGCGGTGGCTAACTGGAATCTTTCTTCTGAAGAGCTAACGAATAAAACGATTGAGCTCGGACAAGGTGAATTAAACGATACAGGTGCATTGTGTGTGAGTACGGGCAAATTCACTGGTAGATCGCCCAAAGACAAATTTACGGTTAAGGATGCTATCACAGAACATTCTGTAGATTGGGGAGATGTAAATATCCCATTTACTCCTGAAGCATTCGACAAATTGTATGATCGTGTTTGCCAACATTTAGAAGGTAAAGAAGTATGGGTACGCGATTCTTATGCATGTGCAGATCCAAAATACCGTTTAAACGTACGCGTAATTAATGAAACGCCTTGGGCAAATCTGTTCTGCAACGACCTTTTCTTGCGTCCTTCTGCTACTGAAATTGAGACTCAAACTCCAGATTGGCATATTATTCAGGCGCCAAGTTTTCAAGCTGATCCAGCAATAGATGGTACACGTCAGGGCAATTTTACTATTGTAAACTTTACCCGAAAAGTAATATTGATTGGTGGTTCTGCCTACACAGGTGAAATGAAGAAAGGTATCTTTGGTGTATTGAACTTTGTATTGCCACACGATCATAAAGTCTTGTCTATGCACTGTTCTGCCAACGAAGGTAAAGATGGTGACGTGGCTTTATTCTTTGGTCTTTCTGGTACTGGTAAAACTACTTTAAGTGCTGATGCTAACCGTGCGTTGATAGGTGACGACGAACATGGATGGGCTGATGGTTCAGTATTTAACTTCGAAGGTGGTTGCTATGCAAAATGTATAGACCTTAGCGCAGAAAAGGAACCTGAAATTTTTGCTGCTGTGAAACCTGGTGCGTTGTTGGAAAATATCACTTTCCTTCCTGGTACTAAAACTGTAAATTATGCAGATGGCAGTATTACAGAAAATACACGTGCTGCATATCCTATTGATCATATTCAGAATGCGAAAGAGCCATCTTATGGTGGTGAACCACAAAATATCTTCTTCCTAACTTGCGATGCATTCGGTATCCTTCCTCCAATTTCTAAATTGACGAAAGAACAAGCTATGTACCACTTTATCTCTGGTTATACTGCTAAAGTAGCAGGAACAGAAGTTGGTGTTACAGAACCTCAAACAACTTTCTCTGCTTGTTTTGGTCGTGTATTCTTACCGTTGCACCCCGCAAAATATGCTGAACTTTTAGGTCAAAAACTAGAAGCACACCCAAATATTAATGTATGGCTTATCAATACAGGATGGAGCGGTGGCGCTTATGGTACAGGTAGCCGAATGAAACTGAGCTTTACCCGTTCTATGATTACAGCTGCAATGAAAGGAGAATTGAACGATGTTGCATATATCCCGCACAATGTATTTGGTGTATTGCAACCACAATCTTGCCCTAATGTACCGAGTGAAATACTGAACCCACGTGAAACTTGGGCAGACAAAGAAGCTTATGACAAAAAAGCATCTGAACTAGCGGGTCTATTCAATAATAATTTTGAAAAATATGCCGATAAAGCAAGCGATGCCATTAAATCTGCTGCGCCTAAAGCTTTGGTGAACGCTTAACCAATAAGCCTGCACATACCTAGTTAAAAAGGAAGCTCCAAACATTTAGTTTGGAGCTTTTTTATTTTTGTTGTTACAATTAGTAGTCCTTTATTTACTGTTTTTACTTTTTTATTGTCCCCTGCTGATTATCTATTAATTTTACCGTTATCCTAAATACATATACTCAATGAAGCGAATCTTTTTACTTTTTTCATTATCGGCGGCAACACTGTTACCATCTGCTATTTGGGCTCAGGCTCAGTTTGTAGAGCGTGTGGCAAAATTTGGTGACGAAGTGCTTATCCCTTACGAAAAATATAAATTACCCAATGGCCTTACGCTCATCATTCATGAAGATCATTCCGACCCTTTGGTGCATGTAGATGTTACTTATCATGTAGGGTCGGCTCGAGAGCAAATCGGCAAATCCGGTTTCGCGCATTTTTTTGAACACATGATGTTTCAAGGATCCGATAATGTTGCCGACGAACAGCATTTTAAACTGATCACAGAAGCTGGAGGTACACTCAATGGTACCACTAACCGCGACCGCACCAATTATTTCGAAACTGTACCCAATAACCAATTGGAAAAAATGTTGTGGTTGGAAGCAGATCGGATGGGCTTTTTGATAGATGCCGTTACCCAACAAAAGTTTGAAGTGCAGCGTGCCACTGTGAAAAATGAGCGTGGTCAAAACTATGATAATAGACCCTACGGCTTAGTCGGAGAGGTGGCTGCCAAAGCTTTATATCCTTACGGGCACCCTTACTCCTGGCTTACTATTGGCTATATCGAAGATTTGAATAGAGTGGGTGTAGAAGACCTCAAAAACTTTTTCTTACGTTGGTATGGACCAAACAATGCAGTACTTACAGTAGGTGGTGATATACATGCTGCAGATGTAATAAAGCTTGTGGAAAAATATTTCGGTTCAATACCCAAAGGACCGGATGTGCAACCTGTAAAGCTTCCTGCACCGGTACTTACTCAAGATCGCTATGTGTCTATGACCGACAATTATGCGAAAGTGCCAATGCTGCGAATTGTTTTTCCTTCAGTACCACAGTTTAGTAAAGATGAAGCGGCATTGGATTGCTTAGCAGAAATATTGGGTAAAGGAAATAATTCATTGCTGTATAAAAACTTAGTAAAAGTGCAGAAAGCTGTTAGTGCGGCATCTTACAACAATACAGCCGAGCTTGCAGGAGAATTTACAATTTCAGTTACACCTTTCCCTGGTCAAAAACTTGCAGATTTAGAGAAAATTGTTCGGGCATCATTTGATGAGTTTGAAAAACGTGGAGCTACTGATGATGAGATATTAAAATTTAGAAATCAACAGGAATCAGAGACAATTTATAGCCTCGAAAGTGTAGCCCAAAAGGTATCTAAATTAGCCGCTTACCAAACTTATACTGGCAATGCTAATTATATTGAAGATGAAATCAAACGCTACGCAGCAGTCACTAAAGAAGATGTAATGCGTGTATTCAATCAATATATAAAAGGTAAACATGCAGTTATTGTGAGTGTGCTTACTAAAGGCCAAGAAGACAATAAAGCGGCAGCAGATAATTATACAGTTGATACTACGGGGTATAAAGCGCCTAACTATGGCTATACAACTTTGAAGTACAATAAAGCAAAAGATACTTTCGACAGGAGTAAAGTCCCTGTAAGTGGTGCGAGCCCAATAGTGACTGCGCCGCCTATATGGATGCAAAGAGTAATGGATAGAAATGTTGTGATAGGTACAATGGCTACTGAAGTTCCGGCAGTCAATATTACTATTGAATTTAAAGGAGGACAATTGCTTGATGCGCTTAACCCATCAAAAGCAGGATTGACCAACCTTTTTGCAACAATGATGAATGAGGATACTAAGAAGTATAGTGCAGAAGCATTTACTACAGAACTGCAAAAATTGGGAAGCACTATTAGTGTATATGCAAGCTCAGATGCCGTAGGTGTAAATGTACATTGCCTTAAACGTAATTTAGATGCTACGCTTGCACTTTTAGAGGAACGCTTGTTGAATACCGTGTTTAAAGAAGAAACCTTCAAGTCGCGCAAAAACAGAATGATAGAGGGTATAAAGAATGCTAAAAACCAACCTTCTTATGTGGCGTCTCAAGTGTTTAATAAAATTAACTACGGAGCCGATAATGTATTGGGTTGGTCGATCAATGGTACTGAAGCTACTGTTGCTAATATTCAATTGAGCGACATTCAGAATTATTACAAAAATTATTGTTCTTTCAAAGACGGGCATATCGTGATTGTCGGTAATATCGGTAGTAAGGAAATTATCAATAAACTCTCATTTTTACAAAAAATGCCTTTCAATTT
This sequence comes from Bacteroidetes bacterium UBA1312, assembly GCA_002307135.1. Lineage (GTDB taxonomy): Bacteria > Bacteroidota > Bacteroidia > Chitinophagales > Chitinophagaceae > Rurimicrobium. Next base: position 196,368 of record DBTQ01000027.1, on the reverse strand, counting down.
GACACCGGTATATAAATGGGTGGAAGTACCTAAGGTAGAAAAGACTAAAATATACTTTGTGAACGTGCCCAATGCTGCTCAGACAGAATTCAGAATAGGCTATGTAACCAATATCAAGTATGATGTGGCTGGTGAATTTTATAAATCCACTGTGATGAATTATCCATTTGGTGGTTCTTTCAATAGCAGACTCAATTTACTCCTTCGCGAAGATAAAGGATGGACTTATGGTGCACGCTCTGTATTTAGTGGCGATAAAATTACAGGTGAATTTCAATTTAGTGCAGGTATTAAAGCTCAGGCAACAGATAGTGCATTGCGCGAAATTTTACGATTGACAAAACGATATCGTGAAGGAGGTATGACGGCTGATGAATTGGCATTTACTAAAAAGTCTATAGGACAAAGTGAGGCGTGTAAATATGAAACAGGTGTGCAGAAAGCCAAATATCTTTCTCGTATGGTTGACTATAACCTATCTGCTAATTATCCGACCACTCAAAACGAATTGCTGCAAATACTTACAGTAGATGACATGAAAAAACTGGCACTCAAAAATATTCCAAATCCGGAAAGAGTCAATATCTTGTTAGTTGGCGACAAAGCTAAGCTTTGGGAAAACCTCAAGACATTTGGCTACGAACTGGTAGAGCTGGACAAAGAAGGCAATGTGATCAAATAGTTCATGTATTAATGCTTATATTCAAAACGGCTGCTGCAACATTTTGTGGTGGCCGTTTTTATGACCATCAAGGCTAATCTATACCATTAGCACAATTCTTTTTTCAATACTAATTCAATCTCGTAATTTGCAATGCCTTTTGTAAAAGGTATTAATTTAATCACTCCCAATTATACAAAAATGCACACTGACGAATTAAACACTTTTGGCGAACAACAACACACCATCAAAAGGTTAATGGTGGCAAACCGGGGCGAAATAGCGATACGTATTTTACGTGCCGCATCTGAAATGCGTATCCGAACTGTTGCCATTTATACTTATGAGGATCGTTATTCATTGCATCGTTACAAAGCCGATGAAGCCTATATTATTGGGAGTGAAGATGAGCCGTTAAAACCTTATTTGGATATTGAAGCTATTGTAAAAACAGCCAAGAATAATCGAATTGATGCAATACATCCCGGTTATGGTTTTTTAAGCGAAAATGTACAATTTGCGCGCCGTTGCCGAGAAGAGGGTATTATTTTTATCGGTCCATCGCCCGAAGTGATGGAGCAACTTGGCGATAAAATTGCAGCTAAGAAAATAGCACGTTCAATTAATGTCCCCGTTATAGAAGATAGCCTTATAGACCTTGTCGATACAGCCAAAGTAATAACTGAAGCAGAAAGAATAGGGTTGCCGATAATATTGAAAGCCGCTGCGGGCGGAGGTGGCAGAGGTATGCGTGTCGTTCGTAAAAAAGAGGATTTAATTAATTCATTTATCGAAGCGCATAACGAAGCTGAAAAAGCATTTGGTGATGGAACTATTTTCATTGAAAAATTTATTGATCAGCCTAAACATATAGAAGTACAATTACTGGCGGATAACCATGGTAATATTGTCCATCTTTATGAAAGAGACTGCTCAGTGCAACGTCGCTTCCAGAAGGTAGTAGAGATAGCGCCTGCACCTAACTTATCGCTAAAAGTAAAGCAGGAAGTATATGATTATGCGTTGAAAATTGCGCGTGCGGTCAATTACAACAACGCAGGTACAGTAGAATTTTTGGTGGATAGAGATGATAAGGTTTATTTTATAGAAGTAAATCCACGAATACAGGTCGAGCATACTGTTACAGAGGAAGTAACGGGGATTGACATTGTACGTAGTCAAATATTAATAGCTCAGGGTGTACCATTAGCACATCCCAATATATTTATACAGAGCCAGGAAGACGTACATGTTAATGGCTTTGCCATTCAATGTCGTATAACTACGGAAGATCCGGAAAATAATTTCAAACCAGACTATGGTACATTAATCACTTATCGCAATGCCGGAGGTTTTGGTATTCGGTTGGATGAAGGTAGCGCCTATTCAGGGATGAAAATTTCACCTTTTTTTGATTCAATGATCGTAAAGGTAACTGCCACGGGGCGTACGCTCGCTGGTGCTGCTCAAAGGCTCAATCGTTCGTTGCGTGAATTCAGAGTAAGGGGTGTGACTACGAATATTCGTTTTCTTGAAAATGTTATTTCGCACGAACAATTTCGTAAAGGATTGTGTACTGTTAATTTTATTGATACACACCCTGAGTTATTTGCATTCGATCGTCCGAAAGATAGAGCCACACGTATTCTTAAGTATTTGGCTGATGTCAAAATTAACGGCCATCCTGATGTGAAACATATTGATCCATCAAAGAAATTTCGTGCAGCGGAGGTTCCGGCATTCAATTCATTCGTGGACTTTCCAAAAGGTACAAAAGATAAACTAACGGAGCTTGGGCCACAAGGATTTATGCAATGGTTGAAAGCGGAGCAACCAGTGCTCTTTACAGATACTACCTATCGAGATGCTCATCAATCGTTGGTGGCAACAAGGATGCGCAGTCGTGATATACTAGCTGTAGCTGAAGGTTATGCGCACAATCATCCCGAGTTCTTCTCTATGGAAGTATGGGGCGGCGCAACTTTCGATGTAGCGCTTCGTTTTTTACATGAAGACCCTTGGGCGCGTTTACAAGATATAAGAAAGGCGATGCCTAACGTCTTATTGCAAATGCTCTTTAGAGGCTATAATGCTGTTGGTTATTCAGCATATCCTCGCAACGTTATTCATCAGTTTATTGAAAAGTCTTGGGAAAATGGAGTTGATATTTTCCGGATTTTCGATTCGCTGAACAACATAGAATCAATGTTGCCCAGTATCGAACATGTGGTTAAACATACCCGTGGTATCGCACAACCCTCTATTTGCTACACAGGCGATGTGCTGCGTAAGGACAATAACAAGTACAACTTGCAGTATTATATAGATATGGCTAAAAGGCTTGAAGATACCGGTGCGCACATGCTTGCTATTAAAGATATGGCGGGCTTATTGAAGCCTAATGCCGCGAGTGTATTGATTGCAGCATTGAAAGAAAATGTTTCCATGCCTATAGCATTGCATACACACGATACTGCAGGCACGCAAATAGCTACTTACCTCCACGCTATAGATGCGGGTATAGATACTATAGATTGTTCATTAGCATCATTCAGTGGCACTACCGCACAACCCAACCTCAACTCTTTGGTAGCCTTGCTACAGGGACACGAAAGAGAAACTAAAACCAATCTCCATAGCCTCAATGCTTATAGCAATTACTGGGAATCGGTTCGAGAATATTATTATCCCTTCGAATCTGATTTAAAATCGGCAACCGCAGAGGTATATGATAATGAAATACCCGGTGGTCAATATTCTAATCTGAGACAACAAGCAGATGGGGTAGGCTTGGGCGATCAATTAGCAACCATCAAAACGAACTATGCTGTCGTTAACCAGCTTTTTGGCGACATTGTCAAAGTTACACCCAGTTCTAAAGTTGTAGGCGATATGGCTTTGTTTATGACAGCCAATAGCCTTACTGCAGCCGATGTGTTGGACGAAACTAAAAATCATTCATTCCCCGCATCTGTAATTGGCTTTTTTAAGGGGGAATTGGGTATTCCTTATGGTGGTTTCCCCGAAAAGCTGAGCAAGATTATTTTGAAGAATGAAACGACAGAAACAAGCTCAAATGCCCAGCTGTTGCCGGACATAGACCTCGATGCAGCAGTGCAAGCATTCCATGATAAATATCCTGGGAGTACTTTTTTAGACTTCTTGTCTTATCAAATGTTTCCTAAAGTGTATGATGAATATTATACGCATCATAATGAATTTGGAGAGGTAAGTAATATACCTACCCCGGCATTTTTCTACCCGATGAAAAATGAAGAAGAATTGCTGATCGAACTGGGGAAAGGGAAAACGATACACATACGCTTAATCTACGTTTCTGATGCTGATGATACAGGAATGCGTACCGTTTCATTTGAGCTAAACGGATATAATCGTAGCATTAGAGTAAAGGATAATTCTGTAAAATCGTTGAAACCTCAGCACCGAAAAGTAAGCAACTCTGAAAAAGAAACAGGTGCGCCACTTCAGGGAAAACTGAGTACGGTATTAGTAAACGAAGGGGAAGATGTACATGCAGGTACTCCCTTATTTGTTATAGAAGCCATGAAGATGGAAAGTACAGTAAGTGCAGCTAAAGAGGGTAAGATAAAGAAAATTCATATCCCATCCGGTACAATGGTAGATCAGAATGATGTGGTGGTAGAGCTGGAATAGATACAATTTAAAAAGCGGTTAGATTATCTGACCGCTTTTTAAATTGTATCATTTCTTTTTTTTCTTTTTACGTTTTGCGTCCTCTTGCTCCGCTTCGTCCAAGAGTAATTGCCAGTTATCATTCGGTGTTTCCTCTGTAAAAGTAATAGTTTCGATATAGGCTGTTTTGTCAATAGTCATTACCCGAATATCCTTATCCATATATTGTTGTATCTGATCGAGTAGCGGTTTTTCTTCTGTGCTGCAAAAAGAAATAGCTTGTCCTTTCTGAACACCACGTCCGGTACGTCCTATGCGATGTACATAATTCTCGGGTACATCCGGTAAGTCATAATTGACCACGTAGTCAATACCTTCGATGTCAATACCTCGGGCACTCACATCAGTAGCAATCAGTATTTTAGTATTCCCTTTTTTAAATTCGTTCATCACTTTAAGGCGGTCGTCTTGTTCTTTGCCTCCATGCATGGTAAGCGTTTGTATGCCTACACGCTCCATAGCTGCAAATACACGCTCCGCCCGTACTTTGGTGCGTACAAATACCAATATTTTTTTCTCGGGGAACTCTTTGATCAATCGTTCGAGAAAGAAACGCTTATCGTCCATTTCTACATAAGCCACAGCATGGCTTACATTTTTGGACACGGGATCCTTGGGCGAGATCTGTATCCGTATGGGATTTTTGACAATAGAGTAAGCTAGGTCTTTAATCTCTTCGTTAATGGTTGCGGAGAAGAACAAGGTCTGATGCCTGCTCGGCAAATAGCGCATGACATCGCGAATGTCTTTGATAAATCCCAGATCCAACATGTGGTCTGCTTCGTCAAGTACAAGAATATCTACACGAGTAAGATCTATATGCCTTTGGCTCACCAAGTCAAACATCCTGCCTGGCGTAGCAATAAGTACGTCAACACCTTTCTCCAATTTCTTTATTTGTGGTGCTTGTTCAACACCACCGTAAAGCCCGAGAATCGTTAAGTTGGTATGTTTACTCAGTTTTACGAATACTTCGGCTATTTGAATGGCTAGTTCGCGTGTCGGTACCATCACTAGGCATTTTACCTGATGACGTGTATTGTAGCGATCGCGCTGGTGTAATATATGTAATACCGGGATGGCAAAGGCCGCGGTCTTACCTGTACCTGTTTGAGCAATAGCAAGAACATCATCGCCTTTCAAAATAGATGGAATGGCTTTGTATTGGATATCGGTTGGTTTTTTGAAACCCAATTCGTCCAAGCTTTGTTTGATAAGGGGTGATATATTGTATTGCTCAAATTTCATGTCGAATAATTAATAACAAGGGCCAAGCCACAGTTTGCAAAGGTAGAATTTTGAAAGCTAAGAAGCTAAACCTATGTTTGTATATGAAAAATAGGACTAGGTCTATTTTAATATTAACTTAGTGTCGCTAAATTAATCTGAGTAGGGTAGTGGAAACAATACTTTGATTTTGTCATAAGCCAGAATTGATACATGAATGATACACCAGGTCTATAGATTCTTTTATTTCATTTTCATTCTAAGCTGCTGCCTTTTATGTGCATCTGATCTGTATGCTCAGCAAGATATAAAAGGCAGAGTACTGGATAAAATAAGCAAGAAATCATTGGCTTATGCAAGCGTACAGTGTGGTAGTGTAACAACAATTACCAATGAAAACGGTTTATTCTTATTGAAAAAGGAAGATACTTCGAAATGGCTAAGGGTAAAATATTTGGGTTATGAAGAGGATAGTGTGTTATTACCAGATAATTCGGATGATTTGTCTATATACTTGGAGCAAATATCTACTGCATTAAAAGGAGTGGTCGTTTCCGCAAAAGAAGACAATGAACCCTATCAATTATTTGTTGATGCTATACAATCGTTAGCTGTAGATTCAAAAAAAACAATTGATTCAAAAGCCTATTTCAAGTCATACACCACTGTTGATGAAGTGCATCCTGCAGAATTATTTGAGGCCTATTATAATCTTAAATCTACTGCCATAAGTATAAAAGATAAACAACTAAAAGCAGGTAGATTTTTATTACCTAGACAATCTTCATTCCTGAATCTTAGCTCGCTAAAGTTGATGGAGTTGTTTCAACCTTTTAGCTATAACAACCAATTTTTATTTCCTTATACACCTTTTATCATCACTAAGTGGCGACAACTCAAACGTTATTATTCCATTTCAATCATGGATAAGATACCTACAGAAAAGGATACGCTTATTCATTTTCGATTTACAGCTCGCGATTCGGTGAACACTTTTTCCGGCGAGCTGTATTATTTCGCAGAGCAGGAAAGAGTAGAGAAAATCATATTGACAGCGAACAATGCAACGCACATTCCTTTTGTTTCTCTTGCAGATAGTGTCCACAACAAATTTTCAAAACTCAGCTATTCGATAGAAGCCGGCTTTGATTTGTTTCAAAATAAAAATAGACTCAACTATACTGTTTTTAATTACCAGTTTGATACGAGAAAGGACGAGGAAACGAAACATATCGCTACTTATATGAAATTGTTTTTGTACGATTATGGCCAATCATTTCAATTACCCATGTATCGTCCTATTTCCAATAGTACCGATTATCAGCTGATTACTTATTTTCCTTACAATGAATATTTTTTTCAACGTAACCCTGCTATTGCTGAAAGCGATGCGGAAAAAAAAGTGCGGACAATTTTTGCGGCCATTCCCTGTTATGACAGTAGAATAAAAAATGATTCTATTCCATTTCTACCTTATAAAGTTCAAGTGTGTAGCGCAGCTGCCAAACCGAGGTTTGAATTGGTGAATGACAAGGCTGTAACCCACCCTCCACAACCTAAAAACTTCAAAGCGAAGTTGAATAAAGCCGAAAAAGCTAGCGGCATACCAGTATCAAAAGTAGAAGCCAAAGAAGAATTTGATTCTTCTTTTTTATCTGTAATGACATTCCTCGATTATGATTGCTATCCGGATACCACCGTTTTTAATGCAGCTCTGCTATTTGATTACAGGTACACTTATATGTTGCGAGCAGATTCATTGACAATATCTTTTTTCAATTTTATGTTTTGGCTGATTGAAAAAAAGACCTACAACATGATGAAGTATTTGACAATAGACTACGGTTCGCGCTGCCCTTCTAAACAAGAGATGATAGATTGGTACACTTATCATTCTATTATCAATGAATACAACGATTATTACGGGTATTGTAAAATGAATTCAAAGACAAGAAAAGAATGGTTTGAGCATCACAAAATGGTAATTGAACAATTTGTAAAAGATAATAGCAATATGCAGGATCTCCCTCTAAAACCCAAATAAGCTCCTATAACAACAACAGGCATTCTTGCTCCAGTTCATTTTTATCGATCGGTAATACACCAATTTTTTCACAAACCAAACCGCCTGCAATATTAGCGATCGCTGCCATCAATTGCATGTCTTGTGTTAATGCGTAAACTAAACCTGCAGTCGCGATTACTGTATCTCCTGCACCGGATACATCGGCTATATTTCGGATGTGCGATGGTGTTATAAAGTCAGTAATACCATCAGTAGAAAACACACCTTTTTCAGAAAGTGTAATAAAGGTTATCTGATGATGAAGTTGTTCAAATATTTTTTGATGCGCCTCTTTCAATTCTGCTTCTGAAACAAGGGGTAATGGTAGATGTAATCCTTCACGAACCTCTTTAAGATTGGGTTTGAATATGGTCACATTTTTGTATGCGAGAAAATTTTTCTTTTTTGGATCTACCATTGTTATGATACCTACTTCCTGACAATGAGCAATGATTCTCGCAATCACATTTTCTTTAAGTACACCTTTGTTATAGTCCTCGAATATCAGTAACTGTGGTTTCTCTCGTTGTAACATGCGCAGTACTTTGTCAATAAAAGGATGTTCTTCTTCCGTATAAAGATCAGTAGTATGCTCATCATCGAGTCGTATCATTTGCTGATGTCGGCTCAGCACCCGGGTTTTAGTTGTTGTCATGCGTAGCTTGCTGGGCATAATCATATCCGTATTAATGCCGGCGTCTTTACATAACGCAGTCAATAATGTACCATCGGCATCCTCCCCAACAATAGATGCCAGACTTACTTTCGCGCCAAGGCTACGACAGTTGAGTGCAACATTTGCAGCACCACCCAATCTGCTTTCTCTATTTTTAATATTGACAATAGGTACAGGTCCTTCAGGTGAAATTCGTTCTACATCGCCCCACCAATAATTATCGAGCATGACATCGCCGACCACTACTACATGTAATGATGACATTTGCTCAAATAACTGTTTAATTGCTGCTGGATTCATCTGTATTTACAACTCTTCTTTGAATAATATAATAAATAGGAATACCGGCTAAAACAATCACTAATCCGGGCCAAGTGTATTGGGGTTTGAACCAAATGAGCAGGGAGCAAAAGCCAAGCCCCAATAGTATATATAGCGCAGGTAAAAATGGATATGCAAAAGCTTTGTATGGTCTTTCTGTGTCAGGTTGTTTCTTCCGCAGAATAAAAATACCTGCAATAGTCAATACGTAAAATATAACGACCACAAAAGAAATCATATCGAGCAGATCTCCGTATTTACCACTCAGGCAAAGAATGGCAGCTACCACGCATTGTGCCCAAAGTGCCCATTCGGGTACGCCATTTTTGTTAAGTGTTCCTGCCTTTTTAAAGAATAAACCATCTTGCGCCATAGTGTAATAAACCCTTGAACCTGCTAGTATCAGACCATTATTACAGCCAAATGTTGAAACCATAATCATCACGGCCATTATAATGCTGCCTATTGAACCAAAGATAACTGTTGATGCAGCTACAGCCACCCTGTCTTTGGCTGCATGAGCAATTTCATCCATCGGCAATACTGCTAGGTAAACGAGGTTTGCAGAAACGTATATGATAGTAACAACTAAAGTGCCTAAAAATAGACTAAGTCCAATGTTTCGTTGCGGGTTTTTCATTTCCCCTGCAATAAAAGTGACATTGTTCCAGGCATCACTACTAAATACAGACCCTACCATTGCTGCCGCTATCCCGCCCAGGAGTGCAGTGCCGCTAATACCTGTCCAAGTACCATCAGGCATTTCTTTGGTGGCAGTAAATGCATTTGTCCAATTTGTATGCCAGATTTCGGGTTTAAACACTATGAAACCTGCAATAATTAATCCAAATAGTGATAATAATTTGGCTGATGTAAATACATTTTGTATCAATTTGCCACCTTTTACACCCCTAGTGTTTGAGTAAGTAAGTAGTGTAATGATTCCAATCGAAACTAATTGGGCTGCAGAAATGGCGAACCCATTTGAAAATTCCAGTATTTTATTGTCTTCACTAAAAATAAAACCAAAACTAAATTGCTTAAAGGCGGCTGCCGCAAATTTAGAAAAGGCAACACCTACTGCTGCAATAGTACCCGTTTGTATTACCGCAAAAAAACTCCAACCGTACAAAAAAGCAATTAATTTATTGTAAGCCTCCTTTAAATAGACATATTGACCGCCAGCTTTCGGATACATGCCACTCAGCTCGCCATAACTAATAGCAGCAGTCATGGTCATGAGACCAGTAATGAGCCAAACAGCAATGAGCCATCCTGCACTTCCTACATGACGTGTGATGTCGGCACTTACAATAAATATACCTGAGCCTATCATTGAACCGATGACCAAAAGAGTGCCATCAAACAAAGTAAGTGATCGAAGAAACGAGTGCTTGTTGTTTTCCAATATATAGGATGATTAAAGGGTACTGAAATGTCTTTACCAGCCTTGTTCGGCACTAAAGATTGCTCAAATAATTCAAAGCCCAATTATTAGGTATAATAGAACTCTTACGACTTATAGTTAATTATTTAGTTTTTGCGGCATCTGTAGTTGTTGCACTTGGTGTAGTGGCATTCAACCCTTTTATTACATCATTGGTAATGTCTAAAGCTTTGTTGGCATACAAAATAGCTCCAGCTTTAGTATAAGAAAAAATGAAATCAAATTTGTTGTCTTTATTGTAGGTTGCAAGGTAATCGTCCAAACTTTTTTGCAATGTTTGACTGAATTCCATTTGATCTTTTTGTAATTTTTCGCTAAGAGTTGCTCTTCTCGATTCAAGGCTTTGTTGCATTTGCGCCAATCTTTGTTGCGCTGCTTCTCCTTCGGCTTGAGAAAGAGTACCTGCTTTTGCTTTCTGTTGCATAGCGGCATAATCGCTTTGTAATTGTTGTGCAGAGCGTTGCAATTCAGATTCGATACTGGCTTGTTGCGCCATCATTTCTTGTTTCTTTGTTTTCCAAAATGTATAATGCTCTTCAAGAGAATCTAGATTTACGTATGCAAACCTTCCAGATACAGTGCCTGGAATGGTAGAAGAACTCGCAGTGGTAGTTGCAGGTTTGTTGTTGCAAGCAGAAAATCCTACAATTGCAATAAAACCAGTTATAGCTAAAGTGCGGAATCCGAAAAATGTATTCATCATTTCTAGTGTTTATTTTGTAAATAATTTGGGGCGAAGATAATTTTTATAGCTTAAATAAAGTGTGATTCCGCACTTTTTTACTAAAAAACACTCGTCTGAAGATTGTGGATAGCAAGCCGCTAAATTATATTGAACGAGATTTATTCAATTTTTTTTAAAAAGGAATAGGATATTGAAGCCCGTTTTTATACTTTTGCACTCCATTCCAAATTAAGTAATGAATCCTTCAGTAAAAATATTCTCAGGTACAGAATCTCATTATCTTGCCGAACAGATTGCCAAGACTTTTGGAGAGCCTCTCGGCAAAGTTGAAATCCCTAAGTTTAGCGACGGAGAGTTTCAACCGGTTTTTCAGGAAAGTGTTCGCGGTGATTATGTTTTTTTGGTACAATCTACATTTGCACCCAGCGACAATTTAATGGAGTTATTACTGATGATCGATGCCGCAAGACGCGCTTCGGCAGGCTATATTACCGCTGTAATTCCATATTTTGGATTTGCTCGTCAGGATAGAAAAGACAAGCCTCGTGTCTCTATTGCTTCTAAACTGGTGGCAAATTTGCTCACAACAGCAGGCGCTGATCGTGTTATGACAATGGATTTGCATGCACCTCAGATTCAAGGTTTTTTTGATATCCCTGTTGACCATTTGGATAGTTCTGCAATATTTATTCCATATATTGAACAACTTAATATAAAAAACCTTACCTTCGCGTCCCCTGATGTAGGAAGTACAAATAGAGTGCGTGAAGTCGCACAATATTTTGGCGCAGAAATGGTGATTTGTGATAAAGAGCGTAAGCGCGCTAATGAAGTAGCATCAATGACATTGATTGGTGATGTGACGGGTAGAAATGTGGTTTTGGTTGATGACATCTGTGATACAGCGGGCACTTTGACTAAGTCGGCTGCAATGTTGAAAGATAGAGGAGCATTAAGTGTTACCGCATTTTGTACGCATCCTGTATTGAGTGGTAAGGCTTATGAAAATATTGAAAATTCGGTTTTGGAAAAATTAGTGGTATGCGATACAATCCCATTACGCAAGCCATGCTCCAAGATAGAAGTGTTACCAACAGCAGAGCTTTTTGCGATAGCAATACGTAATACGTTTGAAAACAAATCAATCAGTTCATTGTTTGTACACAACAAGAGAAAAAGTTAGAATTTTTTATAATAAAACGACTGTCTAAACAAAAAAACCTGTCCGGTACAAGCCGTGAAATCCTTAAAAAATTAATAATCATTTTTCAAAGACCGAATGTTCGACGGGTAATGCGATCGGATTTGAAAGAAAAAAGAAACAAAAGCTATGAATAGCGTAAAAGTAGAAGGACAAACAAGAAGCGATTTTGGTAAAAAAGCTACACGCCAACTTCGTTCTGAAGACAAAGTACCATGTGTAATATACGGTGGTGCTGAAACGATTCAATTTAGTGCTCCAACAGCTGCATTCCGCACTTTGGTGTATACTCCTGAATTTCAACTTGCTGAAATTAATGTTGCTGGTAAAACATACAAATGCATCATTAAAGATATGCAGTTTGATGTAGTTACAGATACTTTAAATCATATCGATTTCTTGGAATTGGTAGATGATAAAAAAGTAGTGGCTAACTTGCCATTGAAATACGCTGGACAACCGGAAGGAGTAAAAGCAGGTGGACGTTTGGAAATTAAAATGAAAACGGTAAAAGTGCGTACTTTACCTAAACATCTTACAGCATCTATCGAAGTAAATATTGCACAATTGCAATTGAACGAAAATATGCGTGTACAAGATATCGTTGCAGAAAACATGGAAATTATGAATTCTCCACGTATTCCAATTGCATCTATCGTAATGACACGTGCGTTGAAACAAGCAGAGAACACAGAAGCAAAGGCTAAAAAATAACTTTTGCGTTAGTATATTAATAAAAATGCCTCAAATTTATTTGAGGCATTTTTTATGCATTATTGCTAAATATTCGTTCCATCGCAGAGGCTTTAAGAAGCGTTTCCTCCCATTCTTGTTCTGCGTCACTTTCAAAAGTAATCGCCCCGCCAGTTTGATAAGAAAGGTATTTATTTGATGAATTATAAAACAGGCTACGAATGACTACATTAAAGTCAAAATTGGCTTCCGGTGATATATAACCTACACTACCAGAAAACAGCTCCCTGCGTGCTTTTTCGTATTGTTCTATCAATTGCATAACAATTAATTTAGGCGCACCGGTCATACTCCCCATTGGGAAGGAGTAATTAATTGCATCACTAAAATTAAGTTCTTTTCTTAAAGTACCGCTAATAGTTGAAATTAGGTGATGTACCTGAGGAAAAGAATAAATACCAAATAATTCCTCTACGTTTACGCTCCCTACTTCACAGAATCTGGCTAAATCATTCCGCATCAAATCTACTATCATTACATTCTCTGCTCGTTCTTTTATACTTTGTTGCAAAGCGATCTTATTTAAATAATCCTGTGCTTTATCAGTACTCCTTTTAGCCGTTCCTTTTATTGGTTGAGCAATTATTGTATTCTTTTGTTTCAATAAATACCTTTCAGGAGACGCACAGAGCAAATATTTATCGTTTAATTTATAGTAAGCAGCGAAAGGTGCAGGCGAAATCTGATTCAGGTTCTCGAACGACAACAAGGGATCAATCGTTATTGCTTCACAAAACGCTTCATTGCAGAAATTTATTTCATAGCAATCGCCTTCAATAATATGTTTCCTAAGCTGTTGAAGAATATTTAAATATTCTTGTTGCTGTATCCTTTTTTGAAACGAAACACCTTGTTGTGTCTTCTCTTCAGGAAGGATAATTGTATGTATTTCGTTCCATACATCTTCTGGCGATACATCATAGCTCTCAATTGTAAGTGCAGCTAATCCGCTAGGTATGTAACAGACAACTTTAGGACGAAAAAAATAAATGTCTGGAAAGCCAACTCTAATATGGTGTTTAGAAGAAAGATGATACCCTTGTTGGTGGTTTTTATAATCGTAGTTAATATGCCCAAACAACCAATCATTATGTTGTTGATGGTAATGGCTGACGTTTTTGAGACAATCCCCTTTGGAGCCTATTATTTGTGCTATGTCTTCAGTTGCACAAATGCATTCGTATTTGCTTTGTGTATGGTTATATTCGTTGCTATCCAAAAAGAGAAGAATACTGTATTGGTTGGCCCAACACCGTATTCTTCTCTTTATATCGTTTAATTGTTCTGGAGCGAAATTAAAACGCTGTTTTTGTCTTTTCAATACATCAGCTGATTAAAAATCATCATCATCATCATCATCAAAATTATCCTCAGAGAAGAATCCTAAATCTTTGAATTCATCATCAATGTCGTCATCTTTAGTTGACTTTTTTGAACCACCTGATTTGGTTTTTGATTTTGGTAAATCAAATTCTTCGAATTCTTTATCAATGTCAAATTCATCTTCTTCAAATTCATCTTTCTCATCGATATCATCCTCGTCTATATCGTCATCGTCATCGTCATCATTCGATTTTTTTGCTTTGGTCGAAGTGGTTTTTTTAGTAGATTTTTTTGCTTTGGTTTCATCTATGTCCAAATCATCATCTTCCAAATCATCATCCTCATCAGATTTTTTCTTGCTGCTGGTTTTTGTTGCAGTTTTTTTTACTTTTTCTGCAGCGTCTTTTTTTTCCGTTGTCTTTTTAATTGGGGTCGATTTCATAGCACTATTTCTTGTTGTCGTAAAATTTTAATTCTTTGTCGATATTGCCAAATATTTTGTCATAATTTTTTTTATTTTTTTTATTGCGGAGTTATTAGTAGTTGATCCCGACCTGTTCCATTTGATATGTAAGCGATCCTAGTACCTAAATAATTTTCTACAAAGTTGCAATATTTTTTGAATGATTCTGGAAGTGTTTCGTAACTGTTACATTCACTGATCGGTTGTTCCCAACCATCAAATTGTTTATAGACAGGGCTTAGATCAGTACCACAAATATCGAATGGGAATTCGTTCGTTTCCTGACCTTCAATTGTATAAGCTACACCTGCATATAATTCTTTGAAACCATCTAATACATCAGCTTTTGTCAAAATGATTTGAGTTACGCCACTTAACATTACGGTATAGCGTAGTGCAACTAAATCTATCCAGCCACAGCGGCGTGAACGACCAGTAACAGCACCGAATTCATTGCCTGCTTTACGTAGTGCCTCACCTACCTCATTATCTAGTTCTGTAGGGAACGGACCACTTCCTACTCTTGTGCAATACGCTTTAGAAATGCCGTAAACCTCACCGATTCGAGATGGTGCAACCCCTAAGCCATTACATACCCCTGATGCAATAGTATTAGAAGACGTTACAAATGGATAAGTGCCATAATCAATATCTAGCATACTTCCCTGAGCTCCTTCGGCAAGTATTTTTTTGCCATTTTTTATATGGGCATCCAACCAATATTCTGCATTTACTATTTGTAAACTGCGTAAATATTTGATGGATTCAAAAAACTCGGCTTCCCATTCCTGCCAATTTACTTCGTAGTTGTATTGGCGAAGCATTTGAACATGCTTTTGTTTGAGTTGTTCGTATTTTTTGTCAAAATCTTTATTCAATACATCGCCTACGCGTAGCCCGTTGCGCCCGGTTTTGTCCATATATGCTGGGCCAATTCCTTTCAGCGTAGAGCCAATTTTATCAACACCTTTTGCCGCTTCAGATGCGGCATCTAACGCACGGTGGGTGGGTAAAATCAAATGTGCTTTTTGTGACACAAATAAACGCTCCAATACATCTGGACGTATCGATACCAATTGTGTAAGTTCTGCTTGCAATGAAACAGGATCAATCACAACACCATTGCCAATAAGATTGAGGCAATGAGATTGGAATACCCCCGAAGGTATAGTTCGCAGTACTACTTTTTGCCCATCGACATAAAGTGTGTGCCCGGCATTAGGCCCACCCTGGAATCGGGCAATTATATCATATTTGGCAGCAAGATAATCTACAATCTTTCCTTTGCCCTCGTCGCCCCATTGAAGGCCAAGTAATACGTCTATCATGTATGAAAATTAGAAAGGGCGAAATTAACACGCAAAATTGAAATGGCAATTTTCAAAGTTAAATTTCCTTGATAAAAAATATTTCAATGGCGACTTCGGACTTAATGTCGCATAATATGTACATTTGACCTTTACTTCAACACAAATTCAACGCCATATTTATGAAAAAAGTCATTTTAATGTGTTTTGTTGCAGGCATTGCATTATCTACTTCTGCACAAAAAAATAAAAAGCAGACCAAAAATAGTCAGCCACAGGAACAAACTACCCCAATACAAGAGTCAACGTCTAAAGAATCAATTGAACTGAAAAGAGTGATGCATGAATACAGAATGCCGAGTAGAATGCACCATAAGATGTTAGAATGGGGTGGAAATTGGAGAGAAGAAACAAAGGTTTGGGCAACACCTCAAGCGGAGCCTGTAAAATCAGAAGCTATTTGTGAAAGTAAAGTAGTTATGGAAGGACGTTTTATCGTTTCTATGCACAGAGGGGAAATGAATAAAGCCCAGTATGAGGCACAATCTGTTTTAGGTTGGGACAACGCCAAGAAAAAATTTGTCAAAACATGGTTTGATAATATGGGTACCGGAATATTAACGATGGAAGGAACTTGGGATGAAGCCAAACAAACTATTGAATTTGTTGGTTATGCTTCCAATCCATTTGGAGATGCACCGATCAAAGTACGTCAGGTACTTAAAATCATAAGCCCTATAGAAATGTTGCTTGAAGTATATATGGACTATAATGGTAAAGAATATAAAAGTATGGAAGTCAAATCATCAAGAGTTTAATTGAAGTAAAAAATAAAACCGCCAAATACAAAAAAATAAATAATATGCAAGTTTGGAATGACTATATGTTGCAAAACAAAGAACGTTTTTTAGATGAATTATTAGATCTTTTGCGTATTCCTTCTGTAAGTGCAGATAGTGCTTACAAAGCTGATGTAGCCCGCTGCGCTGATGCTGTAAAAGAAAATTTATTAAAAGCTGGTGTTGATAAAGCTGAAATTTGCCCTACAGATGGACATCCAATTGTATATGGCGAAAAAATAGTAGATCCATCACTACCTACGGTATTAGTATATGGTCATTACGACGTACAACCGGCAGACCCATTGGAATTATGGCACAGCGGTCCTTTTGAGCCTGTTATCAAAGATGGTAAAATATTTGCGAGAGGAGCTTGCGATGACAAAGGCCAAATGTTTATGCATGTTAAGGCATTCGAATTAATGGCAAAGACCGACTCATTAGCTTGTAATGTTAAGTTTATGATAGAAGGGGAAGAAGAAGTTGGTTCTTCTAACTTGGGTATTTTTCTCGAAAAAAATAAAGGCAGATTGAAGGCAGACATCGTATTGGTATCTGATACATCTATGATTAGTATGGAACACCCAAGTTTGGAAACAGGTTTGCGTGGATTGGCCTATATGGAAGTGGAGGTAGTAGGCCCTAATCGCGATTTGCACAGTGGTGTATATGGAGGAGCAGTTGCTAACCCGATTAACATTCTTTGTAAAATGATCGCTTCTCTTCACGATGAAAACAATCACATTACGATACCAACTTTTTATGATAAAGTTGATGAGCTTACTACAGCAGAACGTACAGCTTTGAATACTGCTCCTTTTGATTTGAAAGAATACCAAGACGAGTTGGGCATTAAAGAAGTGTGGGGCGAAAAAGGGTACACAACATTGGAGCGCACGGGTACACGACCTACTCTTGATGTAAATGGCATTTGGGGCGGCTATACAGGTGAAGGAGCTAAAACGGTACTTCCTTCAAAAGCTAGCGCTAAGATATCTATGCGCCTAGTACCACATCAAACTTCTGATGAGATTTCTGCATTGTTCCAAAAACATTTTGAAAGTATTGCTCCTGCTGGAGTAACAGTAAAAGTAACTGCTCATCATGGCGGTGAACCTGTTGTAACACCTACAGATTCCATTGCATACAAAGCAGCCGCTAAAGCGATCCAAACATCGTTTGGAAAAGATCCTATCCCTACCCGTGGTGGCGGTAGTATCCCTATTGTCGCTTTGTTTGAAAGTACATTGGGTTTGAAGACTGTATTAATGGGCTTTGGGTTGGATAATGATAACATACATTCCCCTAATGAAAAATACGATGTAGCGAATTATTACAAAGGCATTGAAACAATTCCTTATTTCCACAAGTATTTTGCAGAAATGAGCAAATAATTGTTGTAAAGTTTATCGTCAATAATAAAGGTCACACATTCGATTGTGTGACTTTTATTTTATTAAGGCAGGATTTTAGATTGTTTTGTTCAGCTCCCGGTTATTCTTATCTTTATCTCTATGAATTTTCAACCATTCCCTACACTACATACTGAACGACTAATACTGAGGCATATTACAAAAGCCGACGCAGCAGATCTTTTTGTATTTCGCTCAGACCCAGAGGTAATGAAATATATACCTCGTCCATTGGCTAACGAAATAGCGGATGTGTATCCATTGATAGAAATATTCGACGATTTTTGGACAAAAGGAGAAAAGATTAATTGGGGTATTGCGCTCAAAGAAACAGACAAGATTATAGGAATGATAGGGTATGTGAAAATACTACCGGAACATTATCGTGCAGAAGTGGGGTATAGCCTTACCGCTGCTTATCAAAGGCAAGGAATTACTCGTGAGGCTTTGAAACGTATAATTCAATTTGGTTTTGAAGAAATGGGATTACATTCTATAGAGGCTATCATTGATGCTGAAAACACTGCATCCGGGGCATTGTTGCTGAATGTAGGTTTTAAGCAGGAAGCTTTTTTTCGAGAAGACTTTTACTACAACAATAATTTTAGAAACTCTATTCATTTTGGGTTGTTGTCTTCAGAAAGGCAGGTTTAATGATTTATTTAGTCTGTACAGGATTGTGATCAAATAAATATTTGTGACTTGATTTATTCGATTATAAAATCCCCGCGTTGAATTGACCAACGCGGGGATTTTATAATACAGATCGACATTTTATTGACTACTGAAACGAATTATATAGTGATAATTTTGCAATACCTTATGTTTACGATTAATTTACTTTTTTAGGTGCCGTACTCATCGTTATAAGGTATTTTAGAATCAGATCCTGAGATTTATTATCGATCACTACTTTCCCTGCTTTTCTATTAGCTTTAGCAGTCATTTCGGGTACAATAGATTGCCACTGAGCTTCGTTCCTTGATGTCGGATTTTTCAAGCCATGGCAGCTTGCACACTTTTGTTGATAATGCATTTTCCCATCTTTTAATTGTGCTAAAGTATAACCTTCAAATTTGCTGCTCATTCTAGCGACATCTGCTTCGGTTTCTGATAACGGAGTTGTAACAGATTTGCTGCTTTTGCAAGCAGCAACAAAGAGCAATATTGTGCTGGCAATAATTATACTTCTTTTCATTGTATTGATTTTTTGTGTTGATTTGATTCAAATGTGAATAAACAAAACTAATGAAATAATAGTTTTGAAATGAATTTTAATCATTTTCAATTTCAATTGGATATTATAAAAACGCGAATCCGCATGGAGTGGGTTCGCGTTTTTATAATGTGATTAAAAGATGCTGGCTTCTTTCTTTTTGTCAAGTAGTAAAATGCTGTGTAGTTGTACTTCTGTAACGTTACGTTTTACACCATCTTTGTCCACATATTCACGGTGTT
Source organism: Bacteroidetes bacterium UBA1312 (assembly GCA_002307135.1). Classification (GTDB taxonomy): domain Bacteria; phylum Bacteroidota; class Bacteroidia; order Chitinophagales; family Chitinophagaceae; genus Rurimicrobium. Next base: position 176,816 of record DBTQ01000027.1, on the reverse strand, counting down.
GCAATTTTCCTTCTACAAGAACTTCACTACCTTTTTGCAGGTATTTTTCTGCTAGTTCTGCTGTTTTACCCCAGGCGACTACCTTATGCCATTGTGTTTCCTGCACATACTCTCCCTGAGCATTTTTGTAACTTTCGTTGGTAGCGATGCTCATTCGAGCCATCTTATTACCTTTCTCCATCGTTTTGATTTCGGGCGCTTGTCCTAAGTTGCCGATCAATTGTACTTTGTTCTTCATCATACTTGTGTTCATAACTGTAAATTTTAAAAATGAAAAATTGGTTTAAGTTTTTGTTGTGAATCAATCACGATGCAAAGATGCAATGGGCGTAAAACTAGAGTCGGAGATTAGTCATTTACTTACGGATATAACTACTTACAAGTACTTGTAAACGGATATTTTTTAGTAACTTTAGCTTTATGGAAAATAATGAACGGCTTTGTTTATCTTGCCAAAAAGTGCTGAAAGGCAGGCTGGATAAGAAATTTTGTGATGATTACTGTAGAAATGCGTATAATAATTTGCAAAATAGTGATCGAAACAACTTTGTACGCAATATCAATAATGCCCTGCGCAAAAATCGTCGAATATTGGAAGCAATCATTCCGGATAGTGATGGTACAACTAAAATAACACGACAAAAGTTACAAGAAAAAGGTTTTGATTTTAAATATCTCACCCATCAATATCAAAACCAGAAAGGGAATGTGTATAATTTTTGTTATGAATACGGATACCTTCCTCTTGAGGGCGACTGGTTGCTATTAGTAAAAAGAAAATAATTTTTTATCGGCTAGTAAAAAATACTTTCTGGAAGTTGGCTATGATCTAATAATCCTCCCTCTTTAGCTTTATCGAAAAGAGTTTGGATGGATTTAGTACCTACAACACCGAGGTCTGTTGTGAATTCATTGACATATAAATCAATATGCTGCCGCATTACTTTTTCTTCCATTTCTTGAGCATTGCTGGTAATGAAATCAGATAAGGTAGGATATTGCTTCCAAGAATAATCAACACTTGCTCGGATAATATGATCAACCATTGCAATGAGTTTAGTATCGTAAGTTCGTTTCATTACAATACCTCCTAGCGGAATCGCTGCATTCATAGTATTTTCCCACCAATCACCAAGGTCGATTAATTTAGTGAGCCCTTTTTGAGCATAAGTAAAGCGACTTTCGTGAATAATGAGTCCTGCATCATATTTATTTTCTAAAACAGCATCCTCAATCAGATTGAAGACGAGTTCAGTTTTGTTTTTTGTTTTGGGGAATGCTAGGGATAATAATAAATTGGCTGTAGTATTGATGCCAGGTATAGCAATGGAGCAATGCTCTAGTTCAGATAGTGCTATCTGTTTGTTACTTATCAACAACGGTCCTACACCTTTACCTAAAGCACTTCCGCTATGTAGTAGAGCATAGTTATTAGCGAGTTGCAAAAAGGTGCCATAACTCAGCTTTGTTATATCTAAACGCCCTTCCTGCGCATATTGGTTCAGTGTCTCCACGTCTTCCATTATATAATCGAACTCAAGTCCTTGTGTATCAATTTTACCATTGACCATGGCATCAAATATAAAAGTGTCATTAGGACAAGGGCTGAAGCCAAGCGTTAGTTTCATTGTATTTGATTGAAGACAGCAAAATTAACGACATTGTTTATTAGCCAGTTATTTAAATTATCTATAGCCACTTTTATTTTCCACGTACTTTTATCACGTGGTATTACATAATTGGAGATGCTACGAATTTGTAAAAAAGGAATCTGGTTCTGCAAACAGGCATAATGAAAAGCGGCTCCCTCCATGCTTTCAATAGCACAATCAAATAATTTTTTGCGTCTATCAATTGTTGTGCTATTGCCACTAACCATATTTACACTAAGACTTTTTACTTCAGGCAACTTTATATTAAGTGCAATACTAGTGTTGTTATGTAGTGCTCCATTATTGTATGGAAAGATATTGGGGTCAACAAAACCCAATTCGAAAATGTCCATATAAGTATCATGATCTTCAGCTCCTAGGTCTCCTAAACGCTCCGTACTCACAGATACAATACTACCCAAGGGTATGTTTTGATCAAATGACCCAGCAATACCCACTTGCATTGCAAAGTCATATTGTGCTGTCGCAAAGAGACGAGCAAGAGCAAAAGAGCTAGCCATAAGCCCAACACCTGTTATGCAAATGGTAATTTTACGATTGTCGAGTTCAAATATATAAGCGTCATCAGAACTCCAGTTGTGTTGTAAATGGTTGATAAGCGCTTGTATTTCTGCCTGAGTGGCAGCTGCTATCAATAAATGTTTCATGACTGCAAGTAAAGACATTTTTGTGAAACGGGATTGTAACACTAATTTTGCTGCATAATATTTAATGATGGTCTATTTAACACGTGTCGAGCACTTTAATGCTGCGCACAAATTGTACAACGAGCATTGGACAGAAGAGCAAAACAAAGAGGTATTTGGTAAATGTGCGAATACCAATTGGCATGGGCATAATTATGAGTTGCATGTGACCGTAAAGGGCGTGCCAAGTGTGGATACTGGTTTTATATTCAATGCCAAAGAATTGGGTGTACTTATCAAAGAAATCATTATTGAACAAGTAGATCATCGAAATCTTAATATGGATGTTGCGTTTATGAAGGGGAAATTTACCAGTGCTGAAAATTTAATTGTTGGTATTTGGAATGAACTACAACCTCATGTAGAAGCAAGGGGCGCTCAACTTCATAAAATGAAATTAAATGAAACGCCCAATATTTATGTCGAATATTATGGATAGTTAATATTGATACAACTATAAAATATTATTTATGCGTTTCTTGAAAACTTGTTGAACTTTTGTTGTTCTAAATTAAACAAATTGGCTTACAAAAAAATAGATGAATACGACAAGGATGTCACTGATGGACTGATACAGCATTATGCGGCATCAATGCAACTTTTAGGTGAAGACATTACACGTGAAGGACTCCAAAAGACTCCGGAACGAGTAGCAAAGGCAATGCAATACATTACCCAAGGATATCAAATGGATGCCCGGGAAATATTGAATTCTGCTAAATTTCAGGAACCATATAATGAGATGGTTATTGTAAAAGATATTGAATTGTATTCACTATGTGAGCACCACATGTTGCCGTTTTTTGGTAAGGCACATGTAGCTTATATTCCCAATGGCACTATTACGGGTTTGAGTAAAATTGCTCGTGTGGTCGATTGCTATGCCCGCAGACTTCAAGTGCAAGAGCGTATGACACATCAAATATTAGATGCAATACAAGAAACACTCGACCCATTAGGTGTGGCGGTAGTAATAGAAGCCAAGCATTTATGTATGATGATGCGTGGAGTACAAAAACAAAATAGCGTAACAACAACGTCTGCTTTTAGTGGGGCGTTTGAGCGCAATGAAACGCGCAGCGAATTTCTTCGATTGATTGCCGCAGATTTACACTAGGTTTTTTCGTAAAAGCTATTATCTTTGCCGCCCATTTAAAACGGGAATAATTTCGGGATGTAGCGCAGCCCGGTAGCGCACACGTCTGGGGGGCGTGGGGTCGCAAGTTCAAATCTTGTCATCCCGACACTAATAGGTCTTATCATTCTTTGATAAGACCTATTTTATTTTTGAATCATATCGAATAACAGTTGCAATGTGCTTTATTGATTAAGTTTGAAGGGAATGCCTCGATTTCTGTAGATGTCATATATAAATCGTGCTTTTAGAAATTACTCGATATTGTATCCCTCTTCTTTATATCTTTTATTTATACTGTCATTGCCTTATTGTTAAATAGCTAAATTAATTTAATGTGCTGATGTTTTAGTTTTTAAAAGTGTATTTTATATATTTATTATTTATTATGTTTAGTAGATTGTTTTTGTTTGTTAAATAAATTTTATTATTTTAAAATAAAAGTAAAATTTATTTAATCGTATCAAAGAATAGATACATTGACTTTTTGTTATAAAACGGCTTGTTTTTTATACCCAAAAATCATCTAGAATTAATTCTAAATAGATATGCAAATACTATTGCATGAAGCACAAAATATTTTCAATAAAAAAATAATGGCGGATCGGTTGTATTGCTGTATTCGTAAGAGCGGCTAGGCTAAACCTTTATTATTGATTCATTAGATTGGATAATTGTTCTGAATCTGAAGAATTGTCTAGTTTATTATCATATTCATTGATTTGTGCTCTAAGTTGCACTAAATTGTTGCCATACTTCTTTATCCATTTTATTACGGATACATGGCTGACGTCAAGCTTTTGTGCTATTGTAGTTACTTTCATCCCCTCTAAATATAAAATGATAGCGATTCTCTTTTTGCAAGCTTCGATTGAAGAAGATTTTTTCTCGACTGTATAATTATAGCCACATGACTTGCATTTAAAGCGCTGCAGGCTCTTAACAATCCCATTTTTGATATAAAAAGTACTGTGGCAGCTAGGACAATTCATCGGACATAAATCTTATATTTTACAATTATAAAGCTATTTACGCTATAATGATAATTCATGAATTAGATAGGACTTTTTATAACCTATATTTAGTTACAACAAAATTATTTTTATTGCAGCTATTCATAAAAAATTTGTAACTGGTTCAATAAATTTGCTTTATACAGTAATTTAATTACTGATAAATAAATATGATATTTTCAAGTGTTGCCCCTACTTTTATCTTGTGATTTAAAGTATATCAACACCATATTTTATTACATTCAAAATTTGTTTTATGGATACAAAACGTTTACAACTGAGAAATTTTTTATTTTTTTTGATTGTTTTTGCTTCACTCACAGTGAGGTCGTATGCTCAGTATGAAGTATATGCCAATCAGCTTATTGATAGCACTACTGATTTTCATAATGCGTCGAGAGCTGTAGATGCCAATCAAACGAACTACGCGTATATTTCTAATACTTTAGGAGTTCTCGCTACTTCTCGTCTTCGTGTTCGTTTCCCAGAGTGGGGTAATGCAGGAGATGTCGTTAATTTTACTGTTCAAGGTTCCAATGGTTTGCTGGGATTGAGCCTGCTCGATGATATAACAATTAAATTGTATGATTCTGCAGGCACAACACCAGTAGCAACTCTTACAGGGTCAAGTACGCTGAAGTTGTCTTTGTTAACTCCGGGTACTAATATATATAATGTTCAGTTTATTACCAATCCATCATCTGGTATAAAGTTTAAAGAGGCATCAATAGAACTCAGTGGTGTTGTTTCTGTAAGTCTTACTGATTTCAGAGTTTATGGTGCTTATTTTCAACGTCCATGTCCTCCGGTGTATGCTGATAATGTATTAGCTTCAGGAAGTATGGGAATTCTGTCCTTGGGTTCCGTAGATAATGCTGGTCGGGTAGTAGATGCAAATCCAGATAATTATGCAACAATGAATACGCTCATTAGTATCCTGGGACTTGGTAGTTCCTATATAGATGTTACTTTCCCTCGTTATGCTAAAGCGGGCAATTATGTTGGGTTTACTGTTGCAAATACTTCTGGCCTTTTGTCCACTGATGTGTTAGGTGGATTGACAATCATAACTTATGACGAGACTGGTGCAGTAAAGGAAACAAAATCGGGTTCTTCGTTACTCAATTTAGCTTTATTATCTGGTACAACTGACCGCTATTCTGCAGGTTTTGTAACGAGTTCCGGTACATATAGAATTTCTAAGTTACGAATAGTGAAGAATGCTGTGGTAGGACTTCTGAGCAGTATTAAGGTTTATAATGCGTTCTATTATTCAATTAATAGACCTCCTGTTACTGTAACTACAAGTGGGCCTACTACATTTTGTGCGGGAGGAAGTGTAACCTTAACTGCATTTGATTCTTTAGGTGCGACTAATTATACTTGGAGCACAGGAGCAACTACTGCTGCAATTACGGTTAATACGAGTGGTACTTACTATGTCGAAGTTATTGATTCTTTTTCATGTGTAAGAAGATCTATTCCTGTAGGTGTTCAGGTTAATGCTAACCCGGTTCCTACTATTTACGGAGATTCTGTGCTTTGTTTAGGACTTTCAGGTGCACTTAATATTAGTGGTGGCTCATTCGTTTCGCAAGTATGGAATACCGGAGCAACTACAACTGGTATTTCTTCTGTCGGCACTGGAAAATATTATGTACGTGTTACAGATGCAAATGCCTGTAGTGGATCCGATACAATAAATGTGATACAGAACAAACTTAATGTTGTTGCATCTATAACACCATCTACCTGTAGTAATACTTCAACAGGGGCAATAAGCCTTACCGTTTCAGGTGGTAGTGGAAGTTATTCTTATGTTTGGTCTAATGGTAGTACATCATCGTCTATAACCGCACAAAAAGAAGGATTGTACACTTGTATTGTAAAAGACAACATTTATGGATGTTCTTATAATAAATCATTTAGCATCACTTCGTCAAATACGTTGTCAGCTAAGCTTGCGGTAGTAAACACTTCAGCATGTGCTAAAACTGATGGAAGTGTTAATCTAACCGTAGTAGGAGGAAGCGGTACTTATAGCTATTTATGGTCTAATGGTGCTACATCGTCGGGACTTTCTACTGTAGGTGCGGGCATATATAAAGTTACTATTACTGATGGTAGTTCTGGTTGTAAACTAGATGATACTGTTGCCGTGGGAGATGGTGGTAATAATTTGGTATTGACTCCGTCAATTACTAATTCATCTTCATGTTCAACTCCAAATGGTGCTATTTCATTAGCTGTTAGCGGAGGAAGTGGTATATATACCTATGCATGGAGTACAGGTGCAACTTCATCATCAATAACAGGGTTAAAAGCAGGAACTTATTATGTAGTAGTAAAAGATGTTACTGCATCTTGTAGTAAAGCATCTATACTTACGGTTAATAATAATGGTTCAATGACTATTAATGCTGCTGTTGTAAAACCTGGGTGTAAAAAACAAAATGGTTCAATAACCGTATCGTCTGTGTCAGGAGGAACCGGTCCTTATAGTTATTCGTGGAATACAGGATTGACAACAACCTCAATTTCTGGTCTGCAAGCGGGGACTTATATTCTTACCGTTTCGGATGCCGGTAGTGGTTGTACTAAACAACAGGTATATACACTTGCTGACAGTACTGGCCCTTCAGCAAGCTTAGCTATTACTCAACCTGATTGTGGAGCTAATAGTAATGGTGCTATAACAGTAACAGCAACAGGAACCAATAATGTTTATAGCTGGTCAAATGGCGCTAATACTAAAAGTATTACGAGTCTTAAGCCGGGTACTTATACACTTACAGTTGCCGATACGTCAACAGGTTGCAGTTCGGTATATCAAGCAACATTAACTATTAATAACCAAATGGTAATTGTAGCAAGTCCTGCAAACAATACTTCATGCACAACGGCTCCAGATGGTGCAGTAAGTGTTTCAGTATTCGGTGGAACTACGCCTTTTACCTATTCATGGTCAAGCGGAGAAACTGCAAAAGATCTTTTGACTAAAAATGCAGGAACTTATAATCTTACAATAACGGATGCCAATGGTTGTGTCGCTGCCATTTCTGTACCGGTCAAAACGGATTCTACTAAATTATTAAATGCTGCAATATCTTCTATTGTAAAGGCAACATGTAACACTGCGGCTAATGGTAGTGCTTATGTAACAGTTGGAGGTGGTAAAACGCCATATAATTATTCATGGTCTCCAAGCGGTGCTGTTACTAAAGATTTGGTTAATGTAGTATATGGTTCATATATATTGACTGTAACAGACGCAGTTGGCTGCTCTAAGCAAGTAAATGCTAACATTACCATCGATTCTTCTGTTGCACTAAGTGGAAGAATTGACTCTACAAAAGCATCGGGTTGTGCAAGCAGTGCTACAGGTGCAGTATTTGTTAGTCTAACAGGAGGTGCTGTTCCATATACTTACCAATGGAAAAAAGGAACAACTGTAATTGCAAGCACTAAAAATATTTCTTCAGTAGCAGCAGGAAGTTACACATTGACTGTTACAGATAATAACGGCTGTACTTTAGTACTTAATGCTACAGTGCCCGTACTAAGTACAGGCGTTGTAGTTGTATTGGACTCTGTAACCCGACCGACTTGTAATGTAAGTGCTGATGGTAAAGTTTATGCATCGGTTTCTGGTGGCTTAGCTCCATATACTTATTCTTGGTCAACTGGTGCAATAACAGAAGATTTGATTAATGCAAACCCGGGAACGTTGATCCTTACAGCAACTGACGCTAACGGATGTCCAGGTCAGTTGATTGTAAATTTAACTTACGACACATCTAAAACTTTGGTGGTGATTGCAGATTCCACAACAGGAGCTGGCTGTGCAGTTGGCAGAAGTGGTGCATTATTTATTACCGCCTCTAAAGGAACTACACCATATACCTATTTATGGTCAAATGGTTCTATTATGAGTGATCTTATAAGTGTTACTCCAGGTACATATTCAGTAGTTGTTACTGATTCAAGAGGATGTAAAGCTAATATTGCCGGATTGGTAGGAATAGATACAGCACGTTCAATAAAAGGTATAATAGATTCAGTGCAAGGAGCAGGTTGCATTGGAAGTAAGTCGGGTAAAATATTCGTATCTACCTCTCGCGGTGTAGCTCCTTATTCCTATTCATGGTCTAATGGTGAAACTACTGAGGATATTTTGGATGCAGCTCCTGGAGTCTATTCTGTGATTATATCAGATGCTGCTGGTTGTTCTCAAACGTTGATTTCTAGTGTTGGAGTCGATACTGCTAAAAAAATAGTTATCAATGTTGATTCAGTAAAGGGAGCGAGCTGCTCACTTGGTGCAAATGGATCAATATTCGTTCATCTTAAAGGAGGAAAAGCACCTTATGTTTATTCTTGGTCTAACGGTGCAACTACTGCCAGTTTGATGAATGTGATCCCTGGTTTTTATACACTTACAGTATTAGATGCCAATGGTTGTTCTGGAGCGTTGAGTGCAACAATTGGTGTAGATACTGCAAGAGCAATTAAGATAAACGGAGTGTCAATAAAAGATGCTGGTTGTACAGGAAGCCCTTCAGGAGTAATTAATGTTGCAGTATCTGGCGGTGTCGCTCCTTATAATTATATGTGGTCTAATGGTGCAACAACACGCGATATTACAGGTATTGTACCGGGCAGTTATACATTAACCGTAAAAGATGGTGTAGGCTGTAGTGAAACATATAATGCAAATGTAAAAATTGATACATCTAATGCCATTAAAATAGTTGCGACATCAATAACAGATGCCCAATGTAAAGGAAGTAGTTCTGGTAGTGTAACGGTTAATGTTACAAGAGGAGTTCCACCTTATACTTACTCTTGGTCTAATGGAGCATTAACTAAAGATTTATCTTTTGTACCTGCGGGTAGTTATTTATTGAATGTCACAGATGCTATTGGTTGTACGGCACAGTTGAGTTTAAATATAGGAATAAATAATTCGAATCCTGTATTAGTTAAGCTTGATTCTGTTAGAGCGGTAGGTTGTTTAGATACTTTGTCAGGAGCAGTATATGTTAGTGTTAGCGGAGGAAGTAGCCCATATAGTTATTTGTGGACTAATGGTGCAATCACACAAGACATTATAGGTGTGGCCAAAGGTGCATACTTGCTAAATGTTACTGACGATGCCGGATGTACAAATAACCTTAATGCAAATGTCGGTTTAGCTACTCCTGTAGTAGCATCTGCGGATGTGAATAGCGTTACATGTAATGGTGGTTCTGATGGAAGTATTACTGTTACCGCAACTGGTGGAAGTGGACATTATGCTTATAAATGGGTTGATGGTCTTACAAGTACAACAAGAACTGGTCTTGCTGCCGGTAGCTATGCAATAAAAGTGACGGATATAATTTCAGGATGCGCTGATACCAATACCTATTCTGTTACACAGGCAGATTCGTTGAAAATCGATGCAACAGTAATTAAGGATACTTGCCTACCTGGCTATGATGGTAAGATTAGTTTATCTGTTACGGGTGGTGTAAGTCCTTATACTTATTCATGGAGCAACGGTGCAAATGGTGATCAAATAATAAACCTAGCACCTCAGAATTATACAGTAACTGTGACTGATACTAAAGGATGTACAATGATGAAAGCTTATACCGTTGGTGAAACGGATTGCGACTTCAGATTGAACATACATGATGTTATTACTCCAAATGGCGATGGCAAAAATGATGCTTGGGTCATTGAAGGTATAGAATATTATGCTAACAGTATGCTGCAAGTTGTGGATAAATGGGGTGATTTAGTATATGAAAGAAGACACTATGATAATACTTTCAATGGTGTTAATTCTAAAACTGGAGCAGTATTACCTTCTGGAACCTACTATTATATACTCAGACTAAATGAGCCAAATAAAGCAGGTGGGGCAGATACATTTAAAGGTGCATTATTGATACAACGTTAATCAAATTCTTTTTCAGTCTTTCTTAAAAAGTAATAACAATGAAAAAAATATTAGGATATACAACAATAGCGATAAGCCTTTTGGCTGCAACAAATTCAATAGCTCAGACTACGATTACACCTCACTATTCCATGTTTATGTTTAACAAGCTTATCTACAATCCTGGTTATGCAGGTAGTAGAGATGTAACAAGTGTCAATGCACTGTATCGTACGCAATGGGTGGGTATAGATGGAGCTCCAAAAAGTTTTAATGTAAGTATTGATGGACCTGTAGGTAGCTATATGAAACCATTTCGTCATGTTGCACTCGGCATTAGTGTAAGTAATGAATCTGCAGGTGTCATTAATAATACCAATGTTATGGCTTATTATGCCTACCGAATAGCAGTAAAAAAGACATTGCTGTCTTTTGGTTTACAAGCCGGTACATCTATGCTTACAGCCAGATACAGTGAGCTAAATCCATATCAGTCGGGAGATAATACATTGACTAAGGATGTAAAGAATGCTATGTTACCCAATTTTGGGGCAGGTATTTATTGGAGAGGAGATAACTTTTACCTTGGAGCCTCTGTTCCCAATTTATTGCAAAACTATTACGATAAGGACAATAAATCGGTTAATAATCAGTCTAGCAGACAAGTTAGAGCTTATTATTTAAGTGGTGGTTATGTATTTACATTAAGCGATAATTTCAAACTTGAACCACAAGTATTATTCCGTTATGCTGGTAATGCTGATTATCAAATACCAGCCAGTGCGGACTTTAATTTGTCTGGTATATTTTATGATCGTTTAATGTTAGGGGTGACTTATCGGACAGATCAATCTATTTCTGGTATTGTTCATTTGCAGGTAACAAATAATATAAACTTAGGCTATTCGTATGATTATGTAACAAAAGTATTAAACGGTTTCACTGGAGGTTCGCATGAAGTAACGTTGGGTTTTGATTTCGTAAGAGACAACAACAAGTATATCAATCCTCGTTTTATCAAGTTGTTCTAATCTATTTATTCACATCAAAAGTTTATTCGGATGAAACGTTTTTATACAGGAATATCTACTGCACTATTAATCGCCACGCTTTCCAATATGTCCGCCTATGCAGCACCAGACAATATGGATTTGCTCAAGGCAAAATATCTTTATACACACTTGGCATTTAATGAGGCAATACCTTATTATGAAAAAATAGCTGCCACAGTTAATGACCCCGAAATATACGCACAATTGGGCGATTGTTATAGACTGGTCAAAAATCCACAACAGGCTGTGGTATATTATGCCAAGGCCGTGAACATGAGTGGTGCTCAGGCTATTACTAAACTTCATTATGCCCAAACCCTGCTTTCTTTACAAAAGTATGATGATGCAATACCTTGGTTGCAACAGTATCAAAGAGAACACCCGGAAGAAAGACGTGTAGCCAATCTTATAAAAGGAGCTGAGCAGGCTCGTGGTATTTATGCACTTATACCTGAAGGTTCTACTAAATTTATGAGTTTTAATACGGATGGCAATGAGTTTGGTCCTGTAATAAGACAAGGAGATTTACTGATCACTGCAGATACGATAATTGGTGGAAGAAAGAAAACGGATATGTGGACAGGTAGCCCTTTCTTCAATATGTATGCGCTCAAATGTGATAGTACAGGTAATTGCTCTGGTGAGTTTAGAAAACTTGGTACAAACCTGAATACTAAATTTCATGATGGTCCTGCCACTTTTACTGGAGATGGCAAGGATGCTTATTTTACAAGAACAAATTTTCTTCATAGTTTACTTGTTGATCATGCTCGTAAGGATGTGCAAGATGTAGTACATCTTCAAATAATGGTTGCCAGTGGTTATGACAATGTTTCGAACAAATTTGCAAAAATTAAACCTTTTCCCTTCAATAATAAAAATTACTCTACTGCGCACCCAACGATAAGCCCTAGTGGCAATACACTTGTATTCTCATCTGATATGCCAGGATCTGAAGGAGGAACTGATTTGTATATCTGTAAAAAAGATGAGCGAGGAAATTGGACTTCACCTCAAAATCTAGGAAAGACAATCAATACAGAAGGGGAAGAAATGTTTCCATACTTATTTGATGACAATACACTTTATTTTTCTTCTGATGGTTGGCCTGGTTTAGGTGGATTGGATATTTATAAATCTATCTGGAATTCTTACAGCCAAGTATTTTCGACACCCGAACATTTAGGTGTACCATTAAATTCTGCGTCGGATGATATGTCATTAACACTATTGGCAGATGGCAATAGCGGGTATTTTGCATCCAATCGTGTGGGAGCTAAAAGCGGAGATAATATTTATATGTTCCTACGCCAAGAAGTTTATTTTTCACTTGCTGTTGTTGATGAGTATTCTGAAGCTCCAGTAAGCGGCTGTAATGTAACATTGGAAAGTGTTCCGGATAAGCGTAGTCTTACAACTGGTACATCTGGAACTTTATTGGCTAGAGTATATCCGCAGTCAAATTATATTGTCAAATTGAGCCGCTTAGGATATGAAACTCAAACACTTGATTTTTCTACTATTTCAAAACGTAGTAATGATACCATCAGTAAGTTTGTAAAACTAAAACCTAATACACAAATAGCATATAATGCGCTGATATTAGATAAAGTTACCAAACAGCCTATAGATGAGCCTTTGGTTGTGATGACCAAGATAGGAGGTGACAAAAAACCGGACTCTATAATGGTTCCTCAGGGAGGAAGTTTTGCCGGTGTAATGCAAACCAATTCAGAGTATCAGGTATATGCCGTAAAGCCTAACTATTACAGTGATGAAAAATTAATATCCACTAAAGGAATTATTCCCGGATCTAATGATGCTATACGAGATACCATCTTTATGAAAAAATTGGAAGTGGGTGCTATTATCAAAATTGAAAACATATATTACGATTATAATAAAGCCAATATCCGTGAAGATGCAAAACCATCCTTGAACAGATTGTTTGATTTAATGCAACAAAATCCGAATATCAGTATTCAAATTAATTCTCACACAGATTGCCGTGGATCAGATGCATATAATATGAGACTTTCTGATGCACGTGCGGCTTCCGTTGTAAAATATCTGATTGAAAGAGGAGTAGAGGCAAGTAGAATGAGGTCAAAAGGTTATGGCGAATCTATGCCAGTGGAGCAATGCGCAGATTGTAAGAAATGTACTGAAAACCAATATCAAGCGAATAGACGTACTGAATTTCAAATACTTAAAATGTAATTTAATATTGACTGAAAGATAGTTGAGGACTTTAAGCAATTTTCTTTGTTCCTCAATCAATAAACGTCCGGTAATTCATACCCTATCATTAATTCTTATTGAATTTAATGTGCTGAGTAGAATATAACGGACGTTTTATCATTTACAATAAAGAAGTTTTGTTCAAGATTAACTATGGTATATGCAATAGTACAGATTGCTGGCCTTGCGGCAATTTGTGATGGATATTTAACTTTAATGATTGTTTTGTGTTATTTACCAATATGCTACTTCAGTATAATTAGCGCTACTTTTGTAACTTCTATTCATATATTTTTACAAGATGGATTCCTTTAGCGATATACAACTCTCTGAAATTATCACAGTCAGCCTTACACTTTTTGCTGTAATAGATATTCTCGGATCTATACCCATACTGATTTCCCTCAAAAAGAAAATGGGAGGAATCAGCTCTGTTCAAGCCACTTTAGTGTCAGGAGGGTTGATGCTATTATTTTTTTTCGCAGGTGAAAAAGCGTTGAAATTTATGGGGCTTGATGTGAGTTCATTTGCTATTGCGGGTTCTATTGTTTTATTTATTTTGGCAATAGAAATGATATTGGGGCACGATTTTTTCAAAGCGGAAAAAGACAGTAAATCAGGTAATATCGTTCCTATTGCCTTTCCTATTATTGCGGGATCGGGTACACTTACCACTATAGTCTCACTTAAAGCTGCTTACAACCAATACAATATTCTTATTGGCATTCTCATTAATTTAATTATTGTGTTTATACTCTTGCAATCTATTGATTTTATGGAAAAGCTCTTAGGCCCTTCAGGTATAGCCGTGGTTCGTAAATTTTTTGGAGTAGTACTTTTGGCAATTGCGGTTAAAATCTTTAAAGCCAACATGCACTTGTAAAGACAATATTTTAAGAATTTCAAGATAATACGCCATTTAGGTACTCAAATAACAAATTATAAAAATCAGGGCAGATTAGCTTTGTTTTTTTATATTTTTGCAATCCAATTTACAATACTGAAATAATATGTTCGATAATTTAAGTGAACGCCTCGAATCTGCATTTAAGCAACTGAAAGGTGAAGGCAGAGTTTCTGAAATAAATGTAGCAAGTACCATCAAAGATATTCGTCGAGCATTGATAGATGCCGATGTCAATTTCAAAATAGCAAAGGAATTTACTGATCGAGTAAAGGAAAAAGCATTGGGTGAAAAAGTATTGACTGCCATATCTCCGGGTCAGTTGATGGTGAAGATTGTAAAGGATGAATTAACTGAACTCATGGGCGGTACCGAAGTAGAACTCGATATCAGCAATAAACCAACAATCATATTGATTGCAGGTTTGCAAGGTTCTGGTAAAACCACTTTATCCGGTAAACTCGCGCTTTACCTCAAATCGAAGAAAGGAAAGAATCCATTGTTGGTAGCAGCAGATATTTATCGTCCGGCTGCAATGGAACAGTTGCGTGTACTGGGTGAACAAGTGAAGGTTCCTGTGTATATAGAATTGGAAAATAAAAGTGCAGTAGAGATTGCTCAAAATGCTATTGCGCAAGCCAAACGTGATGGTAACAATGTTATTATTATTGATACAGCAGGAAGACTTGCCGTAGATGAGGTGATGATGGCTGAAGTAGCCAATATCAAAAATGCAGTGAACCCGCATGAAATATTGTTTGTAGTGGATTCAATGACTGGGCAAGATGCAGTCAATACGGCTAAAGCATTTAACGATCGTCTTGATTTTACGGGAGTCGTACTAACAAAACTTGACGGCGATACACGTGGGGGGGCGGCGTTAACGATTCGCTACACCGTCAATAAACCAATTAAGTTTGTGAGTATGGGTGAAAAGCTCGATACCCTCGATGCATTTTATCCGGAACGTATGGCACAACGTATCTTGGGTATGGGTGATATTACTACCTTGGTAGAACGCGCTCAGGCACAGTTTGACGAGGTACAAGCTAAAAAAATTGAAAAGAAAATTCGTGCTAACAAATTTGACTTTGAAGATTTTAAAGATCAATTACAACAAATCAAAAAGATGGGTAACATCAAAGATTTGTTAGCGATGATACCGGGTGTAGGAAAAGCAATAAAAGATATTGATATCAGCGACGACGCGTTTAAAGGTATTGAAGCAATGATTAATTCAATGACTGCATTTGAACGAAATAATCCGGATAGTATAGATGGCAGTCGCCGTAAACGCATTGCCGGTGGCTGTGGCAAAGACATTTCGGAAGTAAATGCTTTTATGAAACAATTTGACCAAATGCGTCAAATGATGGGGCAGATGAATAAGTTCAAAGGCATGGGTGGCGGAATGGGTATGCCTGGTGGCATGAATTTACCGGGTGGAATGGGATTGCCATTTGGGAAGAAATAAGCCTCCGCTTTTTATACTTCATTTTTACATGCTCTATAAATAGAATGGAACAATTTTTTAGTGCAGAATCACTTATTAGTTTATTGACACTGACATTCTTAGAAATTATTCTTGGAATCGATAATGTAATTTTTGTGTCCATTATTATGGGGCGTATGCCATCAGTAGAACGCAAGAAAGCGCGTACTTATTGGATGGTATTCGGTATCTGTACGCGTGTATTGCTTTTGATGGCATTGGGTTGGTTGTTGAAACAAAAAGGGCATCCTCTTTTTAGCGTTTTCGGTAATGGTATTGATTTGGCTAGTTTGGTAATGATTGGAGGAGGTCTCTTCTTAATTATCAAAACAGTGTCTGAAATTCACCACAAACTGGAAGGAGATGAGGAAGAACGCCAGGATGAAGTAAAGAAAAAATCAAATAGTTTTGCTAAGGCGATGTTTCAAATCGTATTAGTTGATATGGTCTTTTCTTTTGATAGTGTTATTACAGCTTCGGGTATTGCTAAGTTATTGCCCATCATGATCACGGCTGTTGTTATTGCTATGATTATCATGTTCTTTTTTAGCGAAGGCATAGCCAATTTTATCAACAAACATCCCACCCTCAAAATGCTTGCATTATCTTTCCTTGTAATGGTGGGATTGGTGCTGGTGATAGAAGGTTGGGATCC
This sequence comes from Bacteroidetes bacterium UBA1312, assembly GCA_002307135.1. GTDB lineage: Bacteria > Bacteroidota > Bacteroidia > Chitinophagales > Chitinophagaceae > Rurimicrobium. The sequence goes on along the minus strand of DBTQ01000027.1, from coordinate 160,039 downwards.
TGTAAAAGCACATGAAATGCAACTCAAAAATTACGTTTATTTTGCAATGGCATTTTCGTTTGGTGTAGAGCTAATCAATATGCGCATGCGAAAGAAATCAAACCCCGTAGAGCTGCATGAACCGGAAGTCGAGGATATTAAGAATTTAGACTAATGTTCTTCCGGTAAACAATTTGCAATCAACGCATTTTTATTGCAAGTGTCGAATAATTTCAGCCTTTTCAATATAACCTTCATTGACCCAGCTCAATTTTTTATTCTTATAAAGGTATAAGAATGGAAGAGCATCGACTTTTAGTGCTTTACATAAATCCTTGTTGTTGTCTGCATTGATGCGAATAACTATTACTTTATTTACCATCTCTCTTTTGATCTCGTCTAAATAAGGCTTCATCATTTTGCAGGGAGCACACCAGTCTGCATAAAAATCAATTAATACCAATTTATCTGATACTAATAATGACTCAAACTGTTGCATTGTCATTCCTGCGGTAGCAATAGGTGCACTGTCAATTGTTTCTGGTAAATTAGCGCCACGCCATTTCATAATACCTCCATTCAATTCATACACTTCTTTGAAACCTTCTGAACGCATTTTATTGGCTGCGGCACCACTCCTGCCTCCACTGAGGCAATAAACAAACACTGGTTTTGATTTATCCATATTCGCAATTTGCTGATCAAAATGACCACCGTTCCAATCTATGTTTTTGGCATTTTGCAAGTGACCTTTTGAAAACTCCTCCGCAGTTCGTACATCCAATAAAGGCGCAGATGGTAGCTCTTTTATTTTAGCTGCAAAATCGGTTGCTGATAAGTGATTATTGGGTGTTTGCGCATTGCTGCAACTGCCCAACAGAAGCATTAGGGCCAGTAAAGTGTAATTCAGAATTCGTTTCATTTATGCTTGATGTTGATTAATGATTTGTTCTAATTGTTTGGCAGAAACAACACCTGATTGACGCCATTTTATTTGGCCATTTTTAAATAAAATAAGTGTTGGTACGCCTTGTATTTGCAAGTCCTGGGCTATTTTAGGATTTTTGTCCACATCTATTTTTAAAATGGTAGCATTGTCGCCAATATGTCTTTTAAGTTCTTCTAAAATGGGTTTCATCATTTTACAAGGGCCACACCATTCCGCAAAAAAGTCCACCAAAGTAGGCTTCTCATTTCCGATTATTTCAGCAAATTTTGCAGCCATTTCGATTTAGTATTTAATATCAGTTTGTAAAGTTACTTTAGATTTGATAGAATTAGAGATGAGACATGCCGCTTCCGATTTTTGTAAAATTCGTTCTGCTTTTTCTGTATCCAAAGCTGTATTCACAGTCAACTCGGCTTCGAGCAATACTTCTGTCATTAAAAACTTTCCTTCAATTTGTTCCAATTTCCCCTTTGCGTGACATGCGAAATTTTTGTATTGCAACTTTGAATTGTCGGCAATTGCCAAAAATGTAGTCATGAAACAACTATTAACGGCTGCGGTAAGTAGGTGCTCTGGTGACCATATACCTTCTATACCATTTGTAAATTGAGGAGGTGTTGCCACTTCGATTTTTTGTGCCAATTCCGGCGATGAAATAATGCCTTTTCTGTCGGCAACCCAATTGAGGTCAACATTATAATAATGTGCATCCATGTTCTATTTTTTTTACTGGTTACTTAATTTCTTGGAATTTGATTTCTTCTATTGATTTATTTTGTTTTGAAGAGCTCTGCGTGGTACAAATATTTGCCCCGCAGCAACCTTTGTTGGCAAGCGATTGGTACAATAATATTATGGCAATTGCGCCTAAAAATTTATCATGCAATTGTATTGCTTGTACGGTACACATTATTCCCATTGCCAAGCGTATCCATCGCATGGCATTCCAGCCTGTTAACAAAGTTTCTTTCATTATTTTAATTTGTTTTGTAAACTACTCCAGCCGCCGCCATTGTACACTTGAGTATAGCCATTCGATTTCAAAATACTTTTTGCCGAAGCACTACGCATACCCGATGCACAGCAAGTAATGATCGGTTTATTTTTATCTTTTAATTGCGACAAGCTTTGGTGCAACTCATTCAATGAAATATTGATGGCGCCTTTGATATGGCCACCTGCATACTCCCCCTTACTTCTTACATCAAGTATGGTGGCTCCTTGTTGAACAAGTATAGAGAAGTCAACTGGATTTCGATTTATGCCAAATAGTTTTTTTATTGTGTTGATCATTAGGAAATTGCGTTTTGAGATTGATAATAATTTACGTCTAACCAAGAACCTCCATTGATACAGTCAATAGCATGCTGTGATAAAAACCGGTGCGCTTGTCCGCTTCTATTACCCGATGCGCAACAGAGGATAAGTGGTGTTTTTAGTTTTCTTACCTCTTCTATTCGTTGAGCGATTTCTTGTAATGGAATGTTTACGGATCCTGCCACATGCCCGCCCATAAACTCTTCCGGGCTACGTACATCAAGTATTGTTCCTTTGTTTTCTTTGATTATTTGTGCGATAAGCATTGTTGATTTATTTTGATTTTTTAAAAATATTGAATAATAAACTCCCCATAACAGCGCCATATAATGTACTATTAATAGGCTTTGATGTGATGGCACAATTGCCACTTGAACAGCCAACATAATAGTAATACAGATAACCTCCTATTGCTCCAATCAATGTACCTGTAAGACTTAGTATGTGTTTTTTAATAAAACTTCTTATCACGGTTAAATTTTTATTGTTGTGGGTAATTGTGAATGGACAAAACTTCTATGATACCAAGCTAACCACTTAGTTATACCAATTATAAATTGGATTAGTTAATTGTGTTTCTAATTTTCTTTTTTGCGTGTAGAAATGCCAAATGGCAGATATAACGGACAAAAACTCATGAAACTTGTTAGGATAAATATTCCTGCAATAACCAAAAGAATAATCGCAGTTGTACCTGTAATTTGATTACTGAAATAAAGCCCTGCAATAACGATAGCGATAAGGATCCGTATCACCTTGTCTGCTGTACCCATATTTGCTTTCATATTTTTCCTTGTTTTTAGTGAAAATATTTTGATAACACAAAAGTCCAACAATACAAATTACTGCACGGTAACTTTTGTTACATAAGGATAATTTTATTTCTGCCTAGTTGCACTAGTCCCTCGTCTTCCATTTGCTTGAGCAGGCGTGAAACCACTACTCGCGCAGTTCCTAACTCATTGGCTAATTGTTCGTGGGTAATATGAATAGATTTATGAGCAGTAATTTCACTTTTCTTTTTTAAGAAATTGAGCAAACGTTCATCCATCTTTTTGAAAGCGACATCATTCACTACCTCCAGTAACTCTTCAAAGCGTTTGTGGTAAAGTCTGAAAATGTAATCCAGCCATTGTGGAAATTCTTTGATCAGCAGATTTACTTTGTCGATTGGAATAAAAAGAATCTCAGTTGGTTCTTCCGCTATAGCTTTTACCTTACTTGTGTCTTGGTGTATCCCTCCTAAAAAAGACATGATACAACTTTCTCCAGCTTTTATATAGTACAATAATATTTCTCTCCCGTCGTCTTCTGATCGCATAACACCAATGCTACCACTGAGCACAATAGGTATGGCTCTTATGTAGGCATGCTCATTCAGTATTATTTCGCCTTCGGAAAATGTTTTTAGAAAGCCATATTCCATCAGCCTTTCGCGTATTTCAGGTAATGATTTAAACTCATTTAATTCCGCTAATTCCATACTTTCAAAGGTAGGGATAAAAATAAACTGATGCGATTAACCGTTTTTATCACAATAAAACAATCATATATTGGTCTTGATAATTCAATACGTATCGATTCCTCATTGCAATAACGTTAAGCGTACGGCCTAATTCATGACTGTATTGTTTGTTTAATCCAATTTATCTATTCGCCTAATTTCATCAATTGACCTATTTTTGTTTGCACAACTACATATTAGCAATCAACAACTCTGAAAACATATTGAATAGTCCTATTGAATACCTTAAAGGTGTCGGGCCACAACGTGGTGAGTTGTTGCGTAAAGAACTGGAGATAAGTACTTACGAAGACTTATTGTATCATTATCCATTTCGCTATTTCGACCGTACCCGGATAACGAAAATAGCAGAGATAAATATGACTACAGAGTATGTGCAACTGGCGGGCAAAGTGGTCAATATTGCAGAAGAAGGAGAGGGAAGGAAGAGGAGGTTGACTGCAACTTTATACGATGATACAGGAAGATTGCAGTTAGTATGGTTTCAAAGCCTCACTTGGGCAAAGAAATTCTTGGAAGAATACGGACAGTATGTTGTGTTTGGTAAAGTGAATTTTTTTGGTGGAGAGGTGAGCATTTCACATCCTGAAATAGAACCATTATCACAGGCTACGGCTCTGGGAGGTATGCAACCGGTATATTCTACTACTAATAAACTGAATGCAAGAGGTATTACTAATCGATCTTTCGCTAAGTTGACTCAAGCACTTTTTGAAAAAATAAAGCCATCGGATATTGTAGAAATATTACCCGTGGAAATATTGCAACAATACCGATTGATGAATCGTTATCATTCCTTGCGTCAAATACATTTTCCTGAAAAAGAAGAATATGCGGCGCAAGCACGATTTCGGCTTAAATGGGAAGAATTTTTTCTACTACAATTACAAATTGCCAATCTTCGCTTACAGCATACCGTACAGCCTGGATACGTGTTTGATAAAGTTGGAAATTATTTCAACCGATTTTATAAAGAATGTTTACCTTTTGAATTGACCAATGCTCAAAAGCGAGTACTTCGGGAAATAAGGACAGATACCGCCATAGGCAAGCAAATGAACCGATTGGTGCAAGGAGATGTGGGTAGCGGAAAAACGATTGTGGCTACGATGTCTATGTTGTTGGCGCTCGACAATGGCTTTCAGGCTTGTATGATGGCGCCTACTGAAATTCTTGCCCGACAACATTATCAGGGGATTAAAGAACTATTAGACCCATTACAAATTCCGGTTGCCATTCTAACAGGCACAGTGAAGGGTAAAGAACGTAAAGCGATTTTAGAAGGATTGGCAAGTGGAGCCATACCTATAGTAGTTGGTACACATGCACTAATAGAAGACAGTGTAGTATTCAAAAACCTAGGTCTTGCGGCTATTGATGAACAGCATAAATTTGGTGTAGGGCAACGTGCTCGTCTTTGGGCTAAAAATACAAAAGCACCGCATGTACTGGTCATGACAGCGACACCTATCCCACGTACTTTGGCGATGACACTCTATGGCGATTTGGATATTTCTGTAATTGACGAACTACCACCAGGCAGGCAGGTGATTAAAACAATTCATAGATCCGATCATCATCGGGCAAAGGTGATGGACTTTTTAAAAAATGAAATAGGTAAAGGTCGCCAGGTTTATATCGTTTATCCACTTATAGATGAGTCAGAAAAATTGGATTATGAAAGTCTATTAGCAGGCTACGAGCAAGTGAAATCCTGGTTTCCGGAGCATAAGTATAAGATTGCAATGGTACATGGTCGTCAGGAAGCCGGGGAGAGAAGCCGGAATATGGCTCGTTTTGTGAGTGGTGAAGCGGATATACTCGTAGCTACAACAGTCATAGAAGTGGGTGTAAATGTGCCTAATGCTTCGGTAATGTTGATCGAAAGTGCAGAACGTTTTGGTTTATCTCAACTGCATCAGTTAAGGGGCAGGGTAGGCCGTGGTGCCGATCAATCTTATTGTATTTTACTTACCGGGAGCAATATTTCCAATGATAGCTATGAGCGAATGAAGATAATGGCAAGCACGTCTGATGGATTTATTATTGCAGAGAAGGATTTGGAAATGCGTGGTGCTGGAGATATTTATGGTACACAACAAAGCGGTGTTTTGAAATTTAAAATCGCTGACTTGGTCAAAGATGCGGCTATTTTGGAGCAGTGCCGTACAGCTGCACAGGAACTTATTGCCGTAAATCCAACTTTACAAGGTGCACAATATTACAATTTAAGAGCAGCTTTATCAGCTAAAGGCGACAAATCGCAATGGAATAAGATCAGTTAAACCCAATTTTAGCCTTCATTTCTAAAAGTTTTCAAAAATTAATTAAACGTTTGTTTGAATTTTCAAACAAACGTTTAACTTTGTGCCCGAAATAAAAGTATTTAAAGTGCATTACAATGAGAAACAGGAGCAAATAATCATATCCGCAGAAAAGCTTTTTTCTGAGGGTGGTTTTTCTGGAACGTCGGTGAGAGATATTGCTCAAGAGGCAAAAGTGAATGTGGCGATGATTTCTTATTACTTCGGTTCTAAGGAAAAATTGTTGGAGGCTGTGTTTGAATACCGCATATTAGGTACGGCAATACAGTTGGAAAATATTGTGGCTAATGATAAAATTACCCCGATACATAAAATCTACAGTTTAATAGATCATTACACCGATAAATTATTCAACAACCAATGTTTTTATAAGCTGATGTTGCGCGAACAATTGAAGCAGATGGAAAATGCTGATTTGTTGGAAATCATTTATAAGAGTAAAAAGAAAAACCTAGACCTTATTTCAAATCTTATTTCTGAAGGTCAGGCTAAGGGCCAATTTAGGAAAAAAATAGATGTGAGTTTGATGATGAGTACTCTTTTCGGGGCGTCTAATCAGGTGTTTTTTAATCAACCCTTTTATCGAAGAATCAACGGATTAGAATCAATGCCTGAGGATGAATTTCAAATATTGTTGAAAAAAAGACTCCGACTTCATTTAAAAAATATGTTTAAAGCAATACTGACACATGAATTATAAAATGCGAATATTAAAAAACGCTTCGTTTGTCTTTTCTTTGGCTGTACTTTCTACTAGTGCACATGCACAGGGAGAACGTAGCCTTAGTTTGAATGAAGCGATAAACTTGGGCGTACAAAACAGTAAGCAATTGAAAATCAGCAAAGCAAAAATTGATGCTGCTATATCTTCACTGCAAGAGAGTAAAGACAGACGCTTGCCAGATCTTTCTGTTTCGGGGTCTTATTTGAGAGTGGCTAAACCCACTATTAATTTGCTCATTAATTTAAGTAGTGGTTCAGGCTCATCAGGCTCTACTCCATCTGTAGATCAAGCAATGTACGGAATGGCAAATGCCTCTATTCCATTGTTTGATGGTTTTAAAAACCATGCTGCAATTGAATCCGCGAAGTACCTTCAAAAAGCGGTGACATTGGATGCAGAAACGGACCGCCAGCAAGTGGTGCAAAATATTGTAGCTGCCTACAGTAATTTATACAAAGCTAATGCTGCTGTTAACCTTGTTAAAGAGAATTTGAAACAATCACATCAGCGCAGCACTGATTTTAGTAACCTAGAGCAAAACGGATTATTGGCGCGCAATGATTTATTAAAAGCGCAATTGCAAGAATCTAATATTCAGCTTTCATTACTCGATGCAGAAAGTAATCTGCGCGTAGCTAATATCAATATGGATCTAATGTTAGGTTTGCCCGAAATGACTTCCTTACAATTGGATAGCAGCAGTTTTTCGTCTTCAAACGATCCTCAAACATTATCACATTGGGAGTCACTTGCATTTGACAACAGAACTGATTTTCAATCGTTGGCTTATCATGAAAAATCGGCTAAAGCAGGGATTCAATCAGCGCGTTCCGCTTATTATCCTACAATCCGGTTGACCGGTGGTTACCTTGCACTTAATGTCCCTAATGCAATTCAAGTTTCCGATGCATGGAATGCGGGTGTTGGATTGAGTTATAATGTATCTTCATTATGGAAAACGGGTGCTTCAGTTTCGTCGGCAAAAGCCCAATTGCAACAAGTACAAGCATCCCAAGAGATGCTCAACGATAATATTAAAGTCCAAATAAATCAGGCTTACGAAGCTTATTTTTTAAGCTTAAAGAAAATAGATGTTTATGCACAGGCTGTAGAACAGGCTAATGAGAATTATAAAATACTTAAAAATAAGTATGACAATAGTTTGGCGACCACTACAGATTTATTGGATGCCGATGTACAACAATTACAGGCCAAATTGAACTACGCATACTCAAAGGCAGATGCAATAGTGGCTTATAATAAACTATTACAAACGGCGGGAGTAATCGCTAAATAGCCATAAGAGTTAGTAAACAATAATAAGACAACCTTTCAAATTCCAACATTAAAAAATATAATTAAATGGAACCACAAAATCAAACGGCGAAAGCTCCTGAAAAGAAAACCAACAAAAAATTCTTAATTATTTTGATAGCACTCGTGTTAGTTGGTGGTACTTATGGTATCTCAAAATATATCCATGCACAACACAATGAAGATACAGACGATGCTCAAATAAATTCGAATATCAGCCCTGTTATCCCTAGGATACAAGGTTTTGTAGCTGAAGTAAGAGTGAAGGACAATCAGATCGTAAAAAAGGGTGATACACTTGTAATATTAGACAACCGGGAGATGTACAATAAAGTATTGCAGTCCGAAGCAGCACTTGAAAATGCAAAAAGCTCATTGTCTGTAACCTTAGCAAATACAGTTGCAGCTCAGGCAAGTGCGAGCTCATCTATGGCTAATGTACAAACTGCAAATGCGAATATTGAAGCTGCAAAAGTAAATGTGTGGCGCGCTAAACAAGATTATGACCGTTATGCTAATTTGATCAAAGATCATTCGATCACACAACAACAATATGATGAAGCACTTGCAGCCAAACAAAGAGCAGAACGCCAGCTCAATGTATTGACTGAACAAAAGAATGCAGCGAGTAGTCAGGCAAATGCAGTTTTATCTCAAAGTAAAGCTACAGGACAACAATCTGGAGTGGCCAATGCAACTATTAAACAAAGAGAAGCTGACTTGGCAAATGCTCAATTGAACTTGTCTTATACTGTTATTACTGCACAAGCAGACGGACGTGTATCTACTATAAGCTTACAGCCAGGACAAACTGTACAGGCAGGACAACAATTGTTCTCTATTGTATTGGATGATGCAATATGGGTAACTGCTAATTTTAAGGAAACCCAATTGACCAAAATGAAAGAAGGAGATAAAGCTACTATATCAGTTGATGCTTTCGGAGGCCATAAATTTGAAGGAACAGTACAGTCTTTTTCTCCTGCAACCGGCTCTCGTTTTGCGCTATTACCTCCGGACAATTCCAGTGGCAACTTTGTAAAAGTAGTACAACGTGTTCCTGTTAAAATAGTGTTCAGCCAAAAAGATGATCAGCTGTTGAAACTATTGCGTCCGGGTATGAATGCTTTGGTAGAAGTGCATTTTAATTAGGCTTCAGTTAAAATGTTTGACGTAGTTATAAGCAAATTTTTATTCTGTTTGTGATTACAGACAACAATTAATCAACAAAATTCAACATCATTATTATGTCCATGTCTCAAGCAGACTCGTTGGTAGAATATGGTAGTCGGCGGACGATCATTACTATTACAGTCATATTCTGCGCTTTACTGGAAATAGTGGACACGACTATTGTCAATGTCGCTATCAATACCATGAGTGGCAACCTTGGTTGTACACTCTCTGAAATAAGTTGGGTGATTACGGCCTATGCCATTGGTAATGTTATTGTCATGCCTATGACATCTTGGTTGGCGCAACAATTTGGTCGTCGTAACTACTTTGCAGTATCCATTATTATATTTACAGTCTGCTCTTTCCTTTGCGGAAATGCATCTAGTATTGGCGAACTGATTATTTATCGCTTACTACAAGGTATGGGTGGGGGAGCATTGCTCGTTACATCGCAAACAATTATTACAGAAAGCTACCCTCCTGAAGATAGAGCGAAAGCTACCGCTATTTATGGCTTGGGTGTTATTGTTGGGCCTACATTAGGTCCACCATTAGGCGGTTATATTGTGGACAATTTTTCATGGCCTTATATTTTCTATATCAATATTCCTATTGGTATTATTGCGGCTATCCTTACCATGCAATTTGTACGTAGTCCTAAATATGCAGAAAAAACTGCCGCGTCAGATGTCGATTGGATCGGTATCATTTTATTAGCTGTTGGTGTTGGTTCTTTGCAATATGTATTGGAACGTGGGCAGGAAGATGACTGGTTTAGTAATCAAACTATTTTAATTCTCAGTATTGCCGCAGTGCTTGGGTTCTTCTTCTTTGTATGGCGTGAGCTAACTTATAAAAATCCGATTGTAGCCTTCAAAGTACTCAAAAACAGAAACCTCCGGGTAGGAACGATATTGTCCTTTGTACTGGGCTTTGGTTTGTATGGCTCCACTTATATTATACCATTATATACCCAACAACTATTAGGCTGGACGGCATTACAAGCGGGTATGCTTATGGTGCCTGCCGCATTGGCCACCGCAGTAATGATGCCCATTGTAGGCAATATGCTCAAGAAAGGAGCTCCGCAACAGTATTTGTTAGCTATAGGCATGACCTTATTCTTTATCTTCTGTTATTGTGGTTATGTGTTGCTCACTCCTGATACCGGTAAAGAAGCCTTCTTTGGTATGCTACTCGTTCGAGGTGTAGGACTATCACTATTGTTTATACCTATTACATCGGTTTCTTTATCCACGCTTAAAGGTCAGGAAATTGGTCAGGGGGCTTCTTTTACCGGACTTATGCGACAGCTGGGAGGTTCATTTGGTATTGCACTAATCAACACATTTATGTCTAGGCAGAGTGCCGGACATAGATCTACTTTAATGGCACATCTCTCTACAGACAAACAAGGTGTAATGCAACGAATACAACAAACGCAACAATCCTTTATCGCGAAAGGAATGTCGCCCGATGCAGCATTAAAAAGCAGTTACAAACTAATGGATCTTTCCGTAACTAAGCAGGCTTCGCTATTGTCTTATATGGATGTCTTCCTTTATTTAGGTTTAATGTTTTTAATTTTTGTACCGGTAGTATTAATCGTGTTGCGCAAAAATAAAGGAGCCGGAAGTGTAGATTTATCGAATGCACATTAGTATAGATTTATGCGCTTTGCTTATTAATTTTTTGCCTAGTTACAAAACTTAACATTGGAATTTCCAACCTTAGATTAATTTTGTGTTATCAATTTACCGTAAAATATAATTATGACTAAGGAAATATCCACACCAATAAATAAAAAAGAAATTCGCAAACAGCTGAGCGATAAATTAGAAATTGTATTGCTGGAATTGAAAGACATATTGGGTGATAAAAAATTTCATAACCGGATAAAAAAAGCGGTGAAAGTATTGACCGCAGGTCTTGAAGAAAAAAATACGGAAGAAGAAGTTGCCGCAACAAGTAAGCCCAAAGCAGTAGTGCCTAAAAAAGTAGTAACAAACAAAAAAACGGTTGCAAAAAAAGTAACTGCTCCTAAAAAGGTTGCAACACCCAAGAAAGCTGTGCCGGCAAAAAAAACAGCGAAGAGCGTAGTGGTTAAAAAAGCAATAAAAAAAGCGGTAAAATAGGATTAACTTTGTTTTAGGTTAGAAGTACGAGTAGCCAAAAATCCCCCAATAAAAAAGTGTTGAACATATAGTTATGTTCAACACTTTTTTATGAAAATTAAATACCAAAATCACCCCATTCTGTTTCAAGCATATTCTTTATTTTTAGGTCGGTGAGGTCGTATTGTACAGGCACAATAGAAGCATAACCGTTGTCCAATGCATAAACGTCCGTATCGGTTCCTTCATCTTTGCAAATAAAATTACCTACCATCCAGTAGTAATCTTTGCCATACGGATCTACCCTGTGTTCAAAACTTTCGCCCCATTTGGCATTTGCCTGACGGCAAAATTTAATTCCTTTAAAATCAGTTTCGCTTACTTTGGGGATATTGACATTAAGTAGAAAATGTTGCGGCATCTTTTGAAGCAACATCTGCCGAACTACAGTATTAGCAACTTTTTTGGCCACCTCAAAGTCTGCATCAAAACTAAAATCCAGCAGAGAGAACCCGGCTGATGGAATACCTTCAATTGCGGCTTCGGTAGCTGCGCTCATAGTGCCTGAATATAAGATGTTGATAGAGCAGTTTGATCCGTGATTGATACCACTGACACATATATCCGGTTTACGGTGTAGTATCTGATTGGTCGCTAATTTTACACAATCTACCGGTGTGCCGCTACATTGGTACGCTTCGATTCCTTCAAAAATATCTACCTTATTCATACGTAAAGGTTTGCCTAATGTAATGGCGTGCCCCATTCCCGACTGGGGACTATCCGGAGCTACTACCAACACGGTGCCTAAATCTTTGATCGCTTCTATCAAATTACGGATGCCTGGAGCCGTAATACCATCATCATTTGTTACTAATATTATGGGTGTTTGCTGTTCTGGTTGCATACTGCGAAATTACCGAAATCGTATTGGGTGACAAGTTATAGTTTTGTTGCCGGAACAAATGTTCGATCAGAGAACAACAAATTTCCTGTTAACTTTGCCGCCATGATACGAGTTGGTAAAATAGTGGCTACACATGGGTTGCAAGGTACCATGGTATTGAGCCATGTGGCTGGTAAAAGCAATTGGCTCAAGCAGGACCATGTTCTTTTTATTGCGATACATAAGGACAGTAATATCCCTTATTTTGTAAGTCAGGCCAAACGAATAAGTGATTCGGAATACCACATTATAGTAGAAGATATTGATACTGTGGAAGCAGCTAAGAAAATGGTAGGCAAGCATGTATTTGTAGAAGAAGACATATTAGGAAAGGCGAGTACAGATACACCTTTACTATGGATAGGCTTTAATATTGTTGATGCAGAAAAGGGCAGTCTGGGCAGTCTGACAGATGTTGTACAGACAGGGCATCAATGGCTTGGCACAATTGTACATGATGGGAAAGAAGTATTGATTCCATTAATACCCCAAATGATTGTAGAGGTGAACCTGCGCAATAAATACATCCGAATGAATTTGCCTGAAGGACTTTTGGATATTTAGCGAAAAAGGTTTCAAGCAATTGAAACCTTTTCTATGTTCTATAGCCGGATTTATAAATCATTACAGCACTTTTATATTTACCCAAACACAACATCATTATGTCCTTTATACTATACCTTATCATCGGCATTCTTTTAGGCGCCATTACAGGTTGGTTCGTTGCTACTGCCAAAGTAAGTGCGGCGAATCGGGAAATTCAGGGAATTGCACAACAAAAACTTCATCAGTCAGAACAGGAGTTGGTAGTGCAACAGGCAACATCCTCGGCACAATATCGGGCACTTCAGGATATACTGACCGTGCAGCAAAAAGAGCATAAAGCGTTGCAGGAAACTGCTGCAATACATGCCAAAGACTTACTGGAGGTCAATAATCAATGGTATGTGGCTCAGGCGCAGCTCTTGGCTACCCGGCAAACTATTGTTGAAAAAGATAACGGAATACAGCAATTGCAGGAAGAAATGAGGCAGCTGAAAGGAGAATGGGCACAGTGCAATCAATTATTGGCTACCGCAACAGCTAACAATAATGCACTGAAAGATAAGTTGCAGCAACAGTACAAAGACATGGATGAACTGGGTAAGAAATTCAACATGGAGTTTGAGCATATTGCCAATAAAATACTTGATACTAAAACAGAAAAATTTACGGAGCTCAATAAAAATAACCTGAAGACGATACTAGAGCCCTTGGGGAAAAATATTGATGAGTTTAAGAAGCAGGTAGATGAAGTGTATAAAACAGAATCGAAAGAACGCTTTTCGCTCGGCGAAAAGGTAAAAGAACTGGCACAACTCAATCAGATCATCAGTGAAGAAGCCCGGAACCTTACTAAAGCGCTCAAAGGCGAGGCTAAAACACAGGGGCGTTGGGGTGAAATGATATTGGAAAGTATCTTAGAAAAATCGGGATTGGTCAAAAACCGCGAATACTTTATGGAGCACGAGCTGCTGGATGCGTCCGGCAACAGTATGCGATCCGATGCCGAAGGCAAAAAGATGCGACCTGATGCGGTCATCAAATACCCCGACAATAGGAGTGTTATTATTGATTCGAAAGTGTCGCTCAATGCCTTTACCCGATTGCTGGCGGCAACAGATGTGGAGGAGCAGACCAAGGAATTGACGGCACACGTTGCTGCCATTAAAAATCATATTATTGCGCTGAGCGCCAAAGGTTATGACGACTATGACAAAGCCCTTGATTTTGTAATGCTCTTTGTACCCAGCGAGCCTGCCTATATTGCAGCATTGCAGGGCGATGCCGATTTGTGGAATTTTGCTTACGATAGAAGAATTTTATTGTTAAGCCCTACCAACCTCATTACTTCGCTTAAGCTCATTGCCGACCTTTGGAAAAGAGAATACCAAAATCAGAATGCACAGGAGATTGCTGAACGAGGTGCAAAGTTGTATGATAAATTTGTAGGCTTCGTGGCCAATCTGCAAGGTATAGGAACGCAGCTCGACCGTGCACAAAGCAGCTACGAAGATGCTTACAAGCAGCTGACTACCGGCAATGATAACCTTGTACTCCAAGCCACTAAGCTCAAAGACTTGGGTTTGAAAACGAAAAAGGAACTATCTGCCGAAATCAGCAATATATTACTCGATACCGATACCCAAACGCTTGTAAATCTTGGAGGACAAACGATTTAATTGTATAAAAGTTGAACAAGCGAAACGTTGAACTTTGCCGTATCATAATAACTCAATATAATTCATCATGTCAAACATTAATCTTGTTATAGAAGAAAGAGCTGCCAGTATTGGTAAATTTATGGTTGGTCGCTTGCTGCCATTCAAGCAAAAGAGGATGGTTGGTCCTTTCATTTTTATTGATCACATGGGGCCGGTAAAATTGAATGAGCGTGAAAACTTTGATGTCATGCCACATCCGCATATAGGACTCTCTACACTTACCTTTTTGTTTGAAGGGAGTATTATGCACCGCGATACTTTGGGCAATGCTGTGGAAATAAAACCCGGTGCTGTGAATTGGATGACTGCAGGAAAAGGGATTGTCCATTCCGAACGAACACCAGAGTACTTGCGGCATTCGGATAAAAGTATGCATGGTTTACAAATTTGGGTGGCATTGCCAAAAGAACTGGAACAAATGGATCCCGAATTTTTTCATATTGACGAAGCGAAAATACCTGCGTGGACGCAAGGAGATCTACGTTTTAAATTGGTGGCGGGCGAGGCCTTAGGTCATAAGTCTTCGGTTCCTGTGTACAGTAAGCTTTTTATGATAGAGATCAAAAGCGGCAGCAGGCAAACTGTAAATATTGGTGCTGAATTGTATGGTGAAGCAGGCTTGTATATATTGGAGGGAAGTATTGAAAGTGAGGGTAATATTTATGAACCAAAGCAATTGTTAGTGGCCAATGAAAGTAGTTTATGTGCGTTTATTATGGAGGCCAACAGTACCGTTTATCTATTTGGTGGAGAGCCCTTTGCTGAGGAACGTTTTATCGATTGGAATTTTGTTGCCTCTTCCAAAGAGCTGATTCATGAAGCGAAGCAAAAATGGATGGCTCAAACATTTGATAAAATAAAAGGCGATGACGCAGAGTTTGTTCCGTATCCATCATTTAATAAAAGTTAGCATTATTATACAGGCGATATAAGCACTAAAGACGATCATGATGATGGCCGTGGAGTAAAAGTAAAAAAGGGTTTCGAGCAATTGAAACCCTTTATTGTACTTGCTCTCCCTTCTAGACTTGAACTAGAGAGCATCTGATTAGCAGTCGGATGCTCTAATCAACTGAACTAAGGAAGAATCTACCCTTTTTACAATAGCATTAAAGAAAATTACTCATTTGATGCCATTAGGAGGTTACTTTAGTGGAAATCTGTTTTGCTTCGTTGAACCTAATTGAAAGATACGGGTATAATAGAGACAAGAATATTACATTGAAAGCACTATTAACCATAATACTGTTATTTAATATAACAACTGCTTACTGCCAGAAGCCGCAGCCGGTATATCCATATAGTAGAGAACAGCATCCGGCTACCTGGTATAAAGAGCAATCAATCCTTTGGAAGAATGAAATCAATAGGGACTCCGGCAATGCGATTGCGTGGTATAATTTATACTATGCAAAACGGTTATTGTCATTTCATGACGAACAAGATAAGCGTAGTGGAACCCAAAAACAGGAAGAAACAAACGCGCTTATTAAGGATATGGAAAGGGCTATTCCGGGAACTTATGAATTGAATCTTGTCAAATGGCTTGCCGGAGGATTAAATCTGAATCAGCTTAACTATTTAAAAAAGGCGGACGAGCTAGGTGCCAACAGAACCGAGCATTTGGATCACATGATGAATGTAGCTGAAATACAGGGAAATATTTCTGATAAATATGAGTATGCCAAACGGAAATATGACGCGGGTCAAGTATCTGCAGGGATGCTCTATTATAATTATAATGTGCTGGCAGGATTGGACAGCAATGCAATATTGGTAACGATTGGAGATAATGACACCTATCCTGCATGGGTACTACAGGCACTTGGCGTGAGACGAGATGTGCATATTCTGAATTTAAGTATGTTGCTTCAGGATGATTACCGAAAAAGGGTTTTTGAAGATCTTGGCGTATCCAATATAAAGGTGGATTGGAGTGTTCCGAATAATTCTGACGAGGTGGAATCGGCATTTTACAAGGTAGTTCCACGACTGTTGGCAAGCAACAAAAAAGGGCTTTCTTTTTATATTGGGCTCACTGCAGCTCATATTTCTGAAGTTGCTGTACCAAATATACAGGATAAACTGTATTTAGTCGGACTAACCTATCGTTATAGCAGTGACCCCTTAGACAATATGGCCTTACTAAAGAAGAATTTTGAACAATTATATGCTTTGGATTATTTGAACAATGCCTTCTACAGCGATATTGCTGCAGCATTGACAACACGCATTAACGGCAATTATATTGTGCCTATGATAAAACTATATGATCATTACAAAGCATCAGGAGAGTTGCAGAAGATGAAGTGGATAGAAGAAAAATTGTTGTCGGTAAGTAAAAAGACGCAGTATGAGGAAGAAGTCAAAAAACATATAGCCCGGCGATAACTTGTTTGGTTTTACAAATATAAATACAGCGAGCGATGAGCATTTGATGCAACTTGTAACCAAGGGCAACCATAAAGCCTTTGAGACGTTATATGAACGCTATTATGCTAAGCTGCTTTTTTTTGCTACCGGTTACATGCGAGACAGGGAACAAGCTGTAGATATAATACACGATGTTTTTATAAAAATAATAGAGCGACCGGAAAAGTTTGACATCAATAAAAAATTCACCACCTGGGTTTATACAGTAACTGCAAATGCTTGCAAAAATGTATTAAGAAATGAGCGCAACCGAAGCAAAATCCGTGAACAGTTAACCGACAGTAAAGATCATGAATGGCTGCCTGATATGTTCGGAAAGGACAAGCAATTGCTTAGTGAAACTATAAAAGCGGTTTTGGAAGAACTAAGTGAAAAAGAGCGACTGGTGTATCTCTTGCGTTTTGAACAGGAACTCAGTCTGCTGGATATTGCTGCGATAGCAAACATACCAAAAGGCTCTGTTAAGTCCTGTATTTACTACATGCTAAAAAAATTTGAACGAAGGTTAAAAGATTTCAACTTATGAGCGAGCATATAGATAACATCCCGGACGAAATATTTGATTGGCTTACAGAGCTTGATTTTAATATGCTGCAACAAGGTCAAAAAGAACTTGTTCTTTGCCATTTTTCGGAGGAGGAATACCGATCATTGCATGCAACCATGACCTCGATTCGTGATGTCCATAAACCGTATTATCCCGACGAACGAAAGAAGTATTTATTGGACCGATTTAATGAAAAGCACCATGCAAATAGGTTTACAATAAATGCAGAGGTCTTTTGGCGGGCTGCAGCAATAATACTTTTACTGATTTCGGTAGGCTTGTCGATCTATTTCTTTCCGAACGAAAAATATACTGTCGCAAAAGGAACTAAATACAGGGATACAGTGTTTATTGCGAAATATACACAGCCCGCACCAGTAAGTGTCCACGATACGGTTTTTGTCAAGACATTGCAGGCTGTAAAACACTTGGCATCAAATACTCATGAGATGGACCCTCCGAAACCTTTAAGGAACATAGACCAATTATCTGATGATCTGAATATTGTAACAATGGAAGATTATGGGAACAAGTTAAACTCCTATAAAAGCAATAGTATTAAAGACGACCATTTGGTTCAGCATCATGAGTTCGTTTCTCTTTAACCCAAAAAATATCAACCTATATGTTTAGCAATTACAAAATCACAGCGGCACTCTTATTTTCAGCCTTTACAGCCATTGCGCAAAAACCTGAGCGGCAAATTTCTTTCGCGCAGGAATCTAAGCCTCATTCATATTATGTCGAGCAAGCAGGACTTTGGTTGAAAGAACTTGACAAGGACAATACCAACGAAGACAGTTGGTACAACTACTTCAGAGCTTGCCGAAATGCCCAGGGTAGTGCAGATTGGAAAACTGATTTTGTCAACGAATCTTCCAGTTTAAAATTGGGGAATGAGATCGTGGCTTTAATGAAGCAGCATATACCCGGTAGTTTCACTTATTACTACGTATCCTATCTGCACAATGGCATTGGTACTGCAAATGGCGACAATTTACTTAAAGCGTATAAGATGAGGCCTGATTTTGAAGGCATACATTCCAGTGTTATATCTTATGCCGTTAGCGACCTGAATAAGGAACTCCGTAAGTCAGTTAATAAAATATGGTATAAAACCAATTATTTGTCTCCGCAGCTCCTGCTATACGCTTATAATGTGTTGATGTCATTGGATACAAATGCAGTGCTGATTACATGTAATGATAATGATACCTATCCGTTATGGATGCTGCAGGATGCATTGAATATACGAACCGATGTTGAAATTGTAAACGTAGATTTTATGCTTATTGATAATTATCGAAATGCTAATCTGAAACTGATGGGCGTGCAACCTTTTGAAATCAAGGAGCATGAAAAAGATATTAATAAATATGGAGACAATTGGAGCAGTATAATCAAATATATTCTTTCTAATTGCCCGTTAAAACGTCCACTATATATTGGTATGATGGTTGATGAGCATCTTTATAAAGGATTCGAAGATAAATTGATCACTTCAGGATTGGCTTTGAAATATACTGCCGGAAAAGAAGATCCTGGGCAACTGAATAAAACGCTTTATGAGGAAAAGTTTTTGCTGGACTATATAAAAACTCCGATACTTATAGACAAAAAACAGGCGATAGTTGACGCCCATAACCTAACGTATATAAACATGCTCAAGACCATTTTTGATTATTATAACAAGAACAATAAAGTAAAGGCGGAAGAGATTAAAAATATGGCCATCAAAATAGTGACAAAAACAGGAAATGAAGCGTATTTAAAAGCTGTTGAACAGAATTTCTGAATAAATAACACCGAGAATAAAGAAAAGCCGCTACGATAGCGTTTTTTCTTTTGAACGGACAAAGAATTTTGGGTAGTTAGCTTGCAGAATATGCTATAAATGGCAGATGGCTATTAAAACGAATCTCTTAAAAATAAGCATTCGTTTTGTGCAAATACAAAAAAAGGGTTTCAGATTTAAAAGTCTGAAACCCTTTGCTGCTTTTGCTCTCCCTTCTGGACTTGAACCAGAGACCCTCTGATTAACAGAATACATACCCTATTCTGTCATCATCTGAAACCCTTACCAGTAGCGGATTGTGAAAAATTAAATTTTATAAAGAACTAGGTTTGTAACGTAAAGTGTTACGGATTTTGTTACAAGGAAATTTCCTTTCCTAAGTGTAAAACTACACTATAAACCCGATTGCATTGAACTATTTTTGTTAGCTATTGTTTTATTCTTTTCAAGGAGTAACTGCATATTAATTTGCATGGCATCAATAGCCAACTGGAGTGCGAAAATAGTTCTTTCTTTTTCCACGCATTGCTCGCAACGCCTTAAATTAAGTTTGTCATCGCTCAACAAATTAATGTCAAACTTTTTTTCAAATTTCAGATAAAAATCAATCTTCGGGAGAATGTCGCCCTCTTCATACTTGCCATACAATTGACTAGAAACACCAATCGCTTTAGCCATTTGAGATTTGTTCAACCCTTTATGGATGCGGATTTCTTGTATTTTTTTGGCAACCAAGCTTTTTGGCATATTTATTAATTTGGAAATAAATTTTATTTATTTTGCTTTTTTGAAAACTTTATTTCATTTTTGCGCTTTGCAAAACAAAACTAATATTGCAAAGCATATAAAACAAATAAATTATTCCCCATGAAGAAAAACGAAAAGGATGTACTCGTTAAAATTGATGAACAAACGCTAAAAAGATATGACAGCTTATATGTTGATGGTGATTATTCCAGAATAGCTGCATTAAGCACTTATCCACTATCGAACATTATCCGCAGTTTAAAAGTTACAAAAGTCGCTGCCCTGAGCTTAGCGAAAGTAATGAAAACTTTTTATCAAAAAAAAGGAACAAATGGTGGAAGAGTTGAACTCCTAAAACCAAATTGTTATTCATGAACCCTAAAAGCTTAAAAGAACAAATCGAAATGTTAGGCCTTCAAGCGGAGGCTGTTGTACAAATGTGCTACGAAGTAGGAACCCAATTGGACGGCGTGGTAGTCAATCCAAATGGAATAGCAAAAAAGAAACAATTATTATCGAGTGAAGAACGTTTAAGGTTACGTAACATGGTTCAATCCAAGATGTTGAAAAAACCTAAAAGTGAATTTTAAATACCCTGTTATATTGCTTACCAGACGGTTGATAACCCTATATGAAAATAGAATCAGCCCTCATAAACCCATGATTTTAGATGAACTTTCCGACCGAAATTAAAGACGTATTAGACCTTTTGACCGAATTTCAACAACTAGCATTAGAAGACGCTTCACTTACCGCCTTTAACCCAGAACTGCAAATCCAGCATTTGAGGGCTGCTTATACCTTTTCCAATGCAGTGGCATCGCTAAAAGTAATGTACCTGCCCAATATGCTCGTCAATCCGCTAGACCCTAGCCAGAACAAGCAAACAATACTGCATATCTGCCTTATCCAACAATTACTAACAAGTATTCAATTATTATCAGAACAGGGCAAATTTATAGACGATAAGACTAACGCCTTGTTTTGTGCATCATTACAACAAGCAATTGATTGTTATCAATCAGCCGCATAACCAAAGAGCAATAGCTATTTCAGGCAGGGATAACCTTAACTGGTTATCCCTTACTCTACACGTCCTATCAGAACGTTGATAGATCCATTTGGATACTACGATTGAGCATAGGAGTATGGTATGCTTATGCCTGATATACCAAAAGCATAACAGTATCTATTTACCAATTACTAACAAATTTTAAAAATATGAATTACATAGCACTTATCAACCATTTTTGGAATCTGAATAAAGAAGATTCATTTACCCCTAACCAAACCGCAGTCTATTTTGGCATATTGGATAATTGCAATATGCTAAGGTGGAAAAATCCCTTTAACGAAACCAATGGACGTTTTTGTTCCAAACTATGTATGTCACAATCCTCGTTTTCACGAGCAAGAAAGATTTTAATGGAGCGAGGATTAATCGAATTTAAAGCAGAAATTGGGAGAAGTGGATTTGTAAGTTATGCTATTAAATACCCCCACAAGAAGGGTGCAAATGAAAGTATTAGTGAAGGTGTTTATGACAATATTAGTGAAGGTATTTACAATACAAATTTAAGCCCCTTTAAACATAAACAGAAACATAAACTAAATAAAATGCTCTTCTTTTTACCGAATGAAGAAAAATCATTCGCTAAAAACGCCGAAAAAGGAGCAGCAGAAAATTTCAGTTTAGAAAAGGAAGGAAGGGAAGAAAGAAAAAAAGGTTCCGCCCAAAAAAAGAAAGAAGAAAGCGATACGACACATTTCGACCAAAGCGAAAACCAACCTCATCAATCCCAATTTCAAACCAACCCCATCAATCCTACAAACCCGAAAAAGAAAACCGTCTCACACAGGAGTGCCCTTGTCGAAATTTGGTTTAACTTCTACGAACGAAACTATAAATTCAAACCCACATTTTCCGCGATACAGGGCGCAAGCCTTAACCGCATCCTGCTCGCTTTGGAACAAAGATTGATATTGATTTACCCTGAATGGACGGAAGCCGATGCTAGCCAAACCTTCAACACCTTCCTTGCCAAAGCACATGCAGACATTTGGCTAAGCAGACACTTCCTGCTCTCCAATCTCGAACAACAATTTGACACCATTTTGAACCATGAAACCCAGCCCTATTCTGCCCAACGCTACGGAACAACCTACCCTGCTCCAACTTATCGAAGCAGGGGCGGAACGATTGCTGACATGCAAGCTCTTAAACGAAAATGAGTTACAGGTATTGCGCAACCAATTCAATGCCCCTATGCTCAAAAACTTGAGTGAGCTTGAGCAATACAATCAATTGGTAGATGTGCTTTCAGAAGTAAAAATATTCACGGGAGCACTGATGTACAGCGACTATGAACTCAAAATACAAATTGATGTGTTAAGGCAATTTTTAACCACACACCCCAAAATAAAAAACTTTACCATCAATGAAATCAGACATGCGTTTTACCTCAATAACTTTGGCGAATACCCAACCATCTATCGACACTTTAATCGGGAACTCAATGCTGAATTTATTGGCGATGTGCTACTGGCTTATTTGAAATTCAAGAAGGAGTTCCTATCACGCTCCCAAGTCCCAATCCGTTCATTGCTTTATCCCAAAGCAATGAACGAAAAACCTTTGCTAACTGAAGAATTGCTCAAAGCTATGATACAGGAAGACTATGAAAAACATAAAGCAGCCAATGATCGTTTTATTTTCAATATCCAACCCAAATATATATTTCTACGCAAAAAGCTATTGATCCAATTAAGTTCCAAAGCAAGTTGGAACCGCAATTACAACCTTGCGATGCAATACAGGGCAAAGGAACAACTGCCCTCAACCGTACAAAACAAAGAACGGGAACAATTGTACAAACAGATACAAACAAGTGGATTAATCCCGATCAAAGAACACCGCTTGCTTGTAGCGCAAACACGTAGGATTATTTACTTCAAATTCTTTGATTTATTATGGACAACAGCCATTCAACAGATATTTACAGACATTGACTATTGACCCAAGTATATCAAAATAATAATGCCGAGCAATTTATTTACTCGGCATTATGGAACTAAAAAAGCACATAGACGAAATGTGTTGGAAACAATGATAATACACGAATCCAAGAAAAGCGAACAAAAGTGATATAAACAAAAAAATAAGCCGAGCAGTACTCCTACGCTCGACTTATCCATTCATTACAAATTACTGGAGGACTCTCTACAATAATCCAGTAATCCAATTAATACCACTTCAATATACAACAAATCAAAAAATATAATTGAATCAACTGTTTTTTAAAAACGTGGAAATTTCCCCGCTTTTTTGTTTTTGGGTGCATTATGTTTGAGCCAAGTTGTTGTAATCGCTGTTTGTTTGGTAGGCTAAAGAGCGAATGAGATTGAGTGAAAACACGCTTTAAAAAAGGGTGTTTTCACTCTTGATCGCTGTTCTTTGAATAACTATGTTTGCACCCATTTTGAAGTATTGATGATAATTAAACACAAAAATCGATAAACAGAAAAACAACAACAGCCAATAATGAATAGCACAAAAGCTGTACATTAGCAGCAAAATATTAAGCACAAATAGAAGACTAGAAAAAGAAAAATAGATAAAATATTATAGTGTTACGCTATATACGTCGCTGTAAATTCAAAACGTTCGAAAAATAAGAGAGCAGCAAGTATAAAAGCATAACACCCGCACTAAGTAGTGTGGGTGTTTGCCTTACTTGTTCTCGTAGGTCTTCGAACACCTTGAATTTGCAAGTAACAAGCGAACCCCACGCTACTTTTGAATTTAAGAGTAGTTGGGTATTATTCACGAATAAAACCAACGTATATGAAACTCATCCCACCTTAGTACCTATCCGCTGAACCATCCGTTCAGATTTGACATTTACCGCATTAATTCCACATGCTACATTAAGCACAATGCCATAACCCCATGACGGACAGTACGCTATACACCAACCGAGCCCATATTAAAGCATTCAAAAGCATTTATGTAGAATCATCGAACACGTACTTTTTGTGCGACTTCTACTACACAGCAGAAGAAGACAAGCAACAAGGAGTTTATCATGTCAATGTAGAAACCCGCAACAACAAAAAACAAGGTTACAGTTTCCATTATTTGACCTCAAACAAACAATGGACATGTGATACCCCTGAAACGTTGGAGCAGGCATTAATCAAAGACCTCATAGACATCATCCAAGTACTGGAACAAAAAAGGATTAAACAACACTAATGTAGCCCAGGTGTAAATGAACTTATTGTTTTGCCTATTGACATTTTCCTAAATGGATATTAGATTTACATCAATAAACACCCTACGCTTAACCCTGTACCGCACCGTAGCTTAGCCCCCACAATATCTTTTGGCACAATCAACTACACCAACAAAGGCCAAACTTTATCCTGACACAACACAATTATTTATCAGTTAAAACTCACTCCAAATTATGTACAAAAAAATATGCATTTGGTTAATCGCGCTATTCGCATTAATCCATTACCAAGCGCAAGCCCAATTCCCCGATACCAGTTTCAGTAACAAGACAGACACCACACACGCAAGATGTGGTTTGAGTTCCAGCTACCTTGCCAAACTCGGTGTAGCAACAGGTGCCACCACCATCCCCTCAGGCTATCCGAGCAGTGGCATATTTAGTTGCGGCAAGTGGACGATTTATTACGATGATGTTGCGTACAGCACAGGCGGAGGCTTTAACGATGGAACGTACGGAGCCACCCGCCGCAACACAATATGCGCCGTACTCAACTATATAGAATCAGTCTATGACTTTAGTGGGTTACCTGCCGGTGCCATACGCCTGCATGTGGACAGCTCCTATACCCACAGCTACCATACCATTGACCAACAAATACTAGGTTGGGGCGCACCCTATTACAAAACACCACTATCAGCAGGAACAGTAGTCAATGGCTTTGTCTATGACTATGTAAAAAGTGGCACAGACCCCGCAGCAGGCTCTTTCCATGCCGACCTGCGCATTAACTTCGATTCCATACGGACACCTGAATACGAACACTATTCCACCGATGTATTCTATCACAGCTCAACAGGTTGGTACTACCGCTCTGTTAGCGCAGTCAATTTCCAAAGCAGTTTAGACAGCGCAAATGCCTGCCAGTATGATTTATTTACGGTCGGGTTACATTTAATCAGTCATGGCATCGGCTATCTAAGTCTAGGTGCTACACCAGCCCTGAGCAGTTGGGATACTTCCCAAAGAGTAGGCGACCCCTTTGGTGTCTACTCACTATCCTACGTCCATCCATCAGGCGGCCCAGGCTATTACATCTGGACAGATGGTAGCCCCAACCCGAACAGATCCATGCTCGATAACTCCACCCATTTGGAAATCGACCATTACTTCAACAACTACTTTTCAGGCAGATACAGCATGGGCGACATACAACTCCATGCCGTTAGACTAAACTTTATAGAAGGACTCATGACTCGCTATTACAGTAAAAATGAATTGCAAACGGGACACAACGTAATAGGCTATGCCTATAACCCGACTAGTGCCTTTGCAGCCAGTAGCCCCACAGCATTCTACCTGAATAACCACAGACCCTATTGCAGCAAAAACTACTCATTAGACTACAACAACGGCTACTACGACCAATACTTTTACTTCGATACCGTAAAAAGTGATTTCACCGTAATCAATAATGTAGGTAGCACCCTGACCATCAACCTAAGCGCAGACACCAGCCTGCACGATGCAGACGGCGATACCATCCGATATATCCCAGAATCCCTCGTCAACTTCAGGGGTTGCGGACAAGGCGGCAACAACCATAACCTGCTTACCCTATCCAATGGTAACATAACCATCACCTACACCCCAAGACCCAACTTCTACGGGAGAGCCCAGCTCGGTGTAAATATCACGGACGGCAAAGAAAAAGGAGCTTTCCTTTTATATACTATAGATGTTGCCAAGGGCAACAACGTCAGCGTAGCCGCAGGAGCTAACCTTGTCCTCAACGGCGACTTTGAAGAAGGCACAGAAGTCAAACTCAAAGATACCGCAGAATACGTCAACAACAGTGCCCATGATGCGGCTTACAACCCCGAATGGGGCATATCAGGAAGAATCAAAAAAGGCACTCACTTTTCAGACTGCCACCCTTACTCCAATGATGTGGTCATCCGCAACAGCTATGTGGAATGCTACAATAGCAGCAGGTTAAAACATGCCTTCGGTGCAGCCTCTTCCTCCTTCCCTTGGACATGGGGTTATCGATTTACACAACACTATCCCGATGCTTATCTCGGTCAGGGTAACCGCTATCAGGGCATGTACTTCCCCGACCTCTTCAACCTCGGTGACAGCGTACGCAAATGCCATAACTACCAATTGGACTTCGACATAGCGAAAACAGACACCATATCCTCCTTTCTGACTACTATATTTGATACCATCTACATCGGCTTTACCGATGGCAGCCATTTAATCAAAACAATGGCCATAGATGCCAAAATGAACCAACGCTACGATTCGATACTCACCATACTCCATGCGCCGAACTGGACACACTTCAGCATACCATTAGGCTATTGCAGCGACACCCCATCCAATGTACTCTACATCAAAGTATCAGGAAGCAACTATTCCAATAGACGCTTCAATGTCCTCAACTATGTAGAACCCATTAACAACTATGCTTATGTAGTCTTGGATAATGTAGTCCTTAAAGAAATCCCCTATGCCGTAAAAATAAAAGACACCACTATCAGCCCTTGTGTACACCAACTCACCGCTAAGGTGACCACCATCAATGCCTGCTCAGGCACAACCTACAAATGGACAACCCTAAGCGGTAAAATACTGGGCACTACGGCAAGCATCTATGTAACGCCGTCCACGACGACCAAATATATCGTCAGTGCCAACAACGGTTGCCAGACCGCTTATGATACCATCAGTATCACTGGCTCTAGTTGCCCTTGCAGTGTTGGTGCAGTATTTGGTGACACAGTAGCCTTCTACAACATCAGCGGAACAATAACATCACTTCCCGCTATGTCTTACTACTATGTATCTGCTAATACCACCATCAATGCCAATTTGACGATACAAAATGCGAACGTACTCATTGCACCAAATGTGACCATAACCGTATCACCTAATGTCAAACTCACCCTTGACTCCGCCCATCTGTTCACCTGCCCTACTGATACCAAAATGTGGAAAGGCATTGTACTCAGTGCAGGCACAGGAACGAACCAATCAGCACAAATCGAACTAAAAAACAACAGTATGGTTGAAGATGCCTATACGGCCATTACTTCTAACGGAGCGGCAGCCTTTACAACAGGCAATATCATCAAAACCAACAAAGCCATCTTCAACAGAAACAGGACAGCCATCGACATCGAGAACTATACCGCAACCTCAAGTGTTGCTTACCCCTTCTCGATTGTAAGAACCGTCTTTACTTCAAGGACATTCTCCAGTGCAGCGTTCCCGATGTACCCGATACTTTGGCCAACGGCAGACACCCTAAAACACTACAACAGCGGTTTCACCGTAGCCACACCACCATTCTTGATTGAAACCTACTCAATGGGTAACTGTAAAGACGGTGATATACCCTACACAGGTATCCGCCTGAACAACGTAGGCTATACCAACAGCACAGGCACAATTTTCTCCGAAATACTTATCGGTGATACGACCCTGTACCAAAACTATAACCTCTTTGACAATACAGGTGATGGTATCTATGCAAACCATGCAAACCTAACCTCGGTATACAACTGGTTTATGCGTATGAGCAGGGCTCCTATCTATGCCATAGCAGGTGCATTACCCTTACCATCAGGAACGGGGATATATGCCATGATACCTCCAACATCAGGTTATAAGAACAGACTGCAAGTCCTTCGTTCTGTACCCTTAATCAACAGCAGTGTGGAAAACCGTTTCTACGATTGTAGGGTAGGTGTATCTTCCAATGCTTACTGGCGTACCAACTGTATCGGCAACTACTTCCAGACCAGTAATGTGTCCGCTTACAACAGCCTTACCACAGCTTACGGTGCAAATATTACTTCTCCTTACTTTGACAGCGTTAATGTCAATTTCAACAAAATGTACAATGTGGCAAATGGTGTAACGGTAACCCTAACCAACACCAGTAATATACCAGGTTACTTTCATGGGGCAATCAGTGTGGCATCCAACTATATCAAAGACCTGATACCACCACCAGTAGTCTATGACAACAGGAGATATGTACGACAAGGTATTACCGTTAGCAATACTGTACCTAGTTACGTAAAAGGCAGTTATAAAGGCAACATACTCGTCAAGATCAATGCTATGGACAGTGTGTATAATGGTATCTATCTGAACGGGCTATTTACCTCGCCTGCAACAGCAGACATCAATACCATTATCATGAAAGATGTGGTGAGCAGTACAGGAGCAGCGCAATTCGGTATCAAAGTAACCAATTGTACCAATGCAGCGATTACCACCAATACCATCGGTTCATCTTCGCTTAAATCCACAGCCGATAAAATAAACGGGGTATATGCAGCCTTCAATACCAACCTTAAAGTATGCAGCAACCAAACGTACAACATTGGACGTAGTGTTAACTTTGATATGATTACAGGACAGGTCGGCACTCGCTGGATACTGGATAGTATGTATAATGGAACAAAAGGAATGAACTTAGGATCTGATATTGGGGTGCAAGCAACAATGACAGACTATACTGGCATTAGACCCAGACCCTACGTCGCAGCAACAGGGAACAAATGGTCTGGATTTTCTAGCGGTTACCAAACGTTTGTAACAGGACCAGTGACAACAGCAACAGGCTCGATTCTATATGTACGTAATATTCCTTCTGGCCCTGCAATAGAATTACCTTTGAATAATTTTGCAGTTCCATTTGCTAATCGTTACATCTATATGAGTGCTATTTTCCCTGCACAAACAGTGGCTAATTGTGATGGCGGTAAATACAATGACCGTTTCACTGGTGTTAGCACAGGGACAGGGACGATCAAAACCTTAGGTATGCTCATTATTGCAGATAGCTTGGGCTATGATGCCACTTACCGACCCAACCAATGGATGAACCAATTATCCTTGTACCAACTGGGCTTGTCAGACTCCAGTTTAAGCGACAGCTTTGCGATCTTCAACCGTTTTATGCTCCATGCAGCACCGAGCCGTTTTGGTTGGATTACTGATATGCAAAGTGCATTGGCTAGTGGCGATGTCATTACTGCAACGGCATTATTGGGTGCAGCACCACCTGCAATGGGTAGGGATGTAGTGGACAGCGAAGTGGTAATTACTGATTACTCTGATGCGGATTATGTAGTGGCTAATTACAGTAACTACTTTAACCTCTATATTAACTACCTCAATGGTACAATGAGCAGTGGGGATAGTAGTTCACTCAATGCTTTAACATTACTATGCCCTGCCACCAATGGCGCAGTGGTCTATCAGGCACGTTCCTTGTATGACCTGATCACAGGTCAAACCGTAGGTTATGATGATGATAGCTGTAATATCACAGACAGCAGCAGGCTCTATCGGATTGCCAAAGGCTTAAATGATACGAAAGCACAGAACTATTCCTTATTCCCCAATCCGAACGAGGGCAGTTTTGTCATTCATCAGGCTGTAGCCGACAATAAAGCTATAACGCTAAAAGTCTATAATGCCATTGGTGCATTGGTGTACCAAACTAATGCTAACTTTACGAATGGAAGTATCCAAGTAAACTTAGGACAGAAAGCATCGGGCTTATACTTGGTCTGTATCGGCGATAGTAAAGAACGCACTACTTGTTTACGCTTTATCATCAAATAGCGCTATGAAAAAAATAATGATGATCTTATCTTTTACTTGTGCATGGGTTTACTCCCATGCACAAGTAAATTTTGTCCGTAATCCTGACTTGGAACAATACTCCAAATGTCCCGATGATTGGAACGAGATTTACTATGCCAACAACTGGCGTAATGCTACGGATTCAAATATGGTATATGGCATGGAATACTATAACGTATGTGGGAATGCTGCATTGGACAAAGTTCTTCATGTTCCTGACAACGGTGGCTTTTATCAATATCCCCATTCAGGCAATGGCATGGCAGGTGCTCATTTTTTTAATGATGAAACTAGTCCCTCACCAAGCCCTTTGCCTAATGATTATCGGGATTACTTGCAAGGTCATTTATCGAAACCGTTAACCGCAGGTAAAACTTATTGTGTGAGTTTTTGGGTCAATCTGGCAGAAGCATCTGGCGTTGCACAAAATAAAATAGGGGCTTACTTGGACAATGGCGCGGTGAATCATATAGTGAGTACAGCGGGAAGTAAAATTACAACGGTAATCCCTCAGGTCTATACAGATTCGGTATTAGCAGATACCATGAATTGGGTGAAGATAGAAGGTTCTTTTGTAGCTAAAGGAAACGAAACCTATATTACTATTGGTTGCTTTGCACCTATTGATTCTGTAAAAACAGTTGTGACGAATTATAGATCCACGTCAACACAATATTCCTATTACCTGATAGACGATGTAAGCGTTATTCCGATTGATTTAAAAGCGGATGCAGGAGCAAATAGATGGGTAGAAATGTCTAAGACAGTACAAGTTGGTCGTGTAGGTGATACTACCGCCAAAGGCTTAGATTGTAAATGGTATCATAAAGGCGTGTTGATTGATAGTGGTGCAATAATTAGTGTACATGCAGCAGCTACAAAGGGTATTGTTGATACTTATGTGGTCGTGCAAACGATATGTGGTATCGTAACAACAGATACGGTAACTGTATGGACAGTAGGTTTAGGAATTACATCTCCCTCTCCAAAGGAGAGGGACGGGGTGAGGGTTTATCCCAACCCGAGTGATGGAAATATCGTTATTACAAAGAGCGAAGCAAATGATAAAGTAATCTCTGTAAAGGTATTTGACTTGTTAGGACGTGTTTTACAGCAACAACCTTTATTGTTTACCAACAATCAAAGCAGTTTGAAAATTGATGTACCGACGGGCATATATATTATTGAGTTGCAAGACAGCGAAGGCAATATAAGCAGGGAACGGATAATCATTCACTAACACCCAAAACATAATTTTATGAGAAAGGCTGATATAGTCCAAATAATTTCGGATAAAACAGGCATAGCCAAAGTTGATGTATTGGTCATTTTGGAAACTTATTTTATAGAAGTAAAAGAAACTGTTTTAACAGGCGAAGCCGTTAGTGTGAGTACATTCGGGACGTTTATGCTTAAAAAGAGAGCGGCTAAAATAGGACGGAATGTGATGCAAAATATCGAAATTCCTATCCCCGCACATTATATTCCATATTTCAAGCCATCTAAAGAATTTATGGAAGCACTTAAATCCATTCCCATAAAAAAGTAAGTTTTGGACAAAGAGAAAAAGGTATTTATACTACGGATTAGCATCCTTGGTCTAGCGATGCTATTGACCATGTTTTGCATGATTGGTTTGACTGTTGCTTATTGGCAAACATTAGCCCTAACGCAATAATTAATTGAATTGAGTTAACAGTTTTCTTCTAAATAAGTAATAAAAAGGGATTACTCAATAATCTAGTTTTCTAAAATGCAATCCACTCTCCAATGAAGACGCTTGAACAATGCCTGGCTTTGCTCCAATCTTCAATATGAACCTTTATTTCCTCATCTAGTCACTTAAATTACTTTTATTATTTGAGTATTAAAATTTTTGCCATAAAGTTTTCAATTGTAAAACAATAACCAAAAATAAATTCAGCTAATATTTTCTTTGTTATAATACTTGTTCAGCGCTTCTGTTCTATTGTCAACATGCAGTTTTTTATAAATATTATGAATGTGCCAACGGAAAGTATTGATACTAATAAACAGCAAGTCGGAAGCCTCTTGATATGAATGACCTCTTCCTAATAGTTTCAAAATATCATGTTCTTTAGAAGTGATATTATAATCTGTTGAATGCAGCTCTTTCGTGTTTTGGGATAATTCAATCAAAATTTTTCGGGCAATAGTACTACTTAATGGAGCTCCACCATTATGTAGCTCTTTGATCGCATCAATAATCTGATAGGGTTTACTATCCTTTAATATATAACTATTGGCACCAGCTTTTAAGGCTTCAAATACAAGTTCATTTTCTTCATGTATTGTGCAGACCATAAATTTTATATTAGGACATGTCGGTTTTAATCTCAAAATGCACTCAATACCACTTATGTCTGGCAGTCCGATATCTATCAGTACAATATTAGGCTGAAGCTGAGCAATAGCACGGATCGCCTCATGTCCTGTTTTTGCATCCCCTACATATTGCAATTCATGATCTGTATTAATTACAGTTTTGAAATAGTTAAGATGATCTAATAAATCCTCGATTATAAATACTGTTATCATTATCGTTTGCTTTTAAATTGGGATTAATAAATTTATCTGGGTGCCACTGCATTCATTCCAGCTAATAGATCCATTCAGCTTTTTTATATTTTGCTGTATGTTCAATATGCCATTTCCCGAAGTCTTTATCCTATTATCTACAAATCCTGTGCCATTGTCTGCAATTTCAATATTTAAAAAATTATTGGTATATCTAATAGTCACAATGACTTTCGATGCTTTTGCATGTTTTACTATGTTGTTCAACAATTCTTTTACTACAAGGTAAATGATCCGTCGCTTATATCCAAGTATAACCACATTATTATAACCACTTCCTTTCCAGTCTAAGTCAATATTTGCCTCTTTCAAAAAGGAGTGTGCAAAAGTGCGCATATAATTAATAAGACTTTCTAAATCATCATTACGCATATTCATACTCCAAACAATTACGTTTATTTGTTTGTTAATTACCCTTGCCAATTTATTGATTTTGTCTAAGGCATCTTTATCAAATGGGTTTTTGTTTAAGGTTTCAACAGCCATAGCTAAAGAAGTCGTAGTAGTGCCAATATCGTCATGTAGTTCCTGCCCTATACGGTTACGCTCATCAATCTGCAATTGAAGTAACGCCTTTTCAGTTTTTAATTTTGCAGTTATTTCTTTTTCCCGCCATTGGGCTCCTTCCAATTTTTTTCTTCTCTTCCAATAGAAATAAATTAAAACACCATTAATAAGGAATAAAATTGCGGTTAATGTGGCAATTTTTGTAAGTAAATGCTGCTTTTTGAGTTGATTATCCTTGTCTATAATCGTCCTTTCTGCAATTAGCCTTTTCAACTCTTTTTCATAATTCAATAACTGTTTGTCATTTAAATCTCTTTCAATAGTTTTTCTCACCTCAATAATCTGTTCCAATGCACTTAACGCACCTTCAATATTATGTTCTTGTTTGTCTAGTGTATAAATGCATTTATAGTACACCTCTTTATTATCATCAACCATGTGCTCAACCCTTATTAGGTGTTGCAATTCTTTTATTGCAATTTTGGATCGAGTAAACTGTTTAGTGTCATTATATAACCTAATAAGTAATAAATAAGGTCGTTCCAACCGATCAAAACTTTTGGAATTAGATCGAATATTCTGTATGGACTCCTTCAAATAGTATAGAGCACTATCTGTCATGTGTATATTGTAATAATAGCGCCCCAAATAGTAATTCAAAGTAGCATTGACAGATTTATCTTTGATTTGTTTACCCAACGCTTTTGCACTAAATAAATAATAAGCAGCGTTAGTGCTATCTGCTTCTATGCAATATTGATACATACTCAGATATGCAAACATTATCCTCAGGGTATCACCACTTTTTTGAGCTAACTGTAAAACAGGTTCGTAATAATGAACTGCATTTTTATAATTTCCTTGAAACGAAAATATATCCGCCAGATAATCATCAATAGCAGTGACAAAAATAGAATCAATAGGTTTGGGTTGCAATTTTAAAGCGGATAAAAAATGTGTGGTAGCACTTGTATAATCACTTATAGCCATGTTATATATCCCATATATATGATGCGCCTTGTATAGCAACTCTTCATGCTCCTTGGCCAGTTGCCAAGCACTATCTGCATATAGCTTCCCGCGTTGTGTCTCCAGTTTTAAATTGGAATATATAGTAGTAACATACCTATAATAATCCATGAGACCTGGTGTGTAATTATATTTTGCCCAAATGACCCTCATTTTTTCACAAAACAACAGTGCGCTATCTGGATTGGCAATTTGTGCTTTAGACATCTTAGAATAGAGCTTTACTATATTTAAGGAGTCGATCTTAGGAAGTCGATTAACTGGAGGTTGCTTTGGTTTACAACTAGTAATTAATAAAATCACCAATATAAATATCCGAAGGTTAGAATGAATGGTCATGACAATTGATAAATTAATTTTCACAAATCGAATAACCTGTTATACATATTCAGTAGTCGACTATGCAAAATACAGCATAAAAATATGGGTATTTGAGATAATAATTTCATTTTCGGCATAAATACACTATTTAAGTAGTGTATAAAAGTTGCTAATATGGTATCAACTTTGCATAAGTATTCAATGGTTGTTTGAAATATTGTTTTCATTTTCTGAATGGTATAATATTTTACGCCAATTTACTATAGTTTTTATTAAATATTATTTGATATGAATTTAGACAAAGTTATTTTTAGAACAAGACGTAAAATTTATTTTATTGATCCTTTCAAAATTGTGAGTATTAGGGCGGTTGGTTCTTATGTCCTTATCGTATGCGATAATGATGAAGAAATTAAAGTTTCTCAGAATTTGAAATTAATGATGACTCGATTGGCTTGTTACGATTTTTTAATAAAAGTCCATCGTTCTTGGGTTATTAATGTTAAGTATATCAAATCCCTCAACAGCATTATTAATCAAAATGGACTGAATAAAAACGTTGTATTACTTCAATCCGGAGCAGAAATACCCATAGTTATCAAAGAAAGACACACTTTATTAAATATAAATGATTATAAATTAATAAAATGAAAAGTGAATTACAAATAACATTGAAAAAGTTATTTACACTGCCGCTTTCTGATAGACTTTATGTAGTGGAGCATGTATTACGTTCTGTGCGAGATGAGTACCAACAGGAATTGGATATAGCTATCAACGAAGTTTTATGTAAAAATGCTTCATTGACAGATTTACCTTCAATAGCAGAAAAATTGACATTCCCCGTGCTAAATGAGTAAATAATGAAACAGAATAAGACAATAATAACCAACTAATGAACACTTTTTTGAAGGTTAATAATAATGAAGTTCTAAAATTTTAAAATGAAAAAAATGAAAAAAATGAAATACTCGAAATTTTTACCAATTTGCGTATTACTCACTCTTGGGAGTATAAAGGCTTTGGCACAAGTCGCTATTAGTAGTGTCGATGTTACAGAGAGTCGTTGTTCCAGTTCTGGAACAGCTATTGGACATGCTACAGCTGGTACGAGCCCTTATATTTATGCACTCACAGCTGGTCCAATAACTCGTGCCGATCAGACAGATAGCCTCTTTTCGGCTTTACCACCAGGTACCTACACACTGCGTGTCAAAGATATGGCTGCGACATTGACCACCAGTACTTTTACCATAGCAGGCAGTTATGCAACTCATAGCTTTACACCTACATTTACATCTCCTATTTGTCCAGGTGCGGCTACTGCTCAAATTATTGGTCATATTACAGGAGGTAGACTTCCTTATTCGTGCGAGCTGATTGCCCCATCACCGACAATAAGAGGTTTGCAGGCTAGTGATACATTTAATAATGTATTGCCGGGCACTTACACTATGCGGGTATATGATTCTTGTAGCAATTTTCAAACAAGAACATTTACCATACCCGATGCAAGCCCTTATACATTGCAGGCATACGTTGGTAGTGGTTTTATACCCCATACAAAAGTGGCTTGTGATTCATTTACGATCAATGGAGTGCCGTGGAACTTTTCTGGAGTACCTCCAATTTGGGTAAAACAAACTACGTCATATGGAGATACTTCCTACGATACTTTGGGTACATTAGGTGGCAGTAGATCTACATTCTATACTTCAAACTTGCACCTAATAAAAGGATATAATACTTCTTTTAATGTTAATGTTGTTGATGGGTGTGGTCAAACATTAAATGTTACTAATCATACTGCGGTAGATTCTATTACTACTCATGCTGCTATATTAAGTTGCAATGAATGTTATCTTATTCAGGATCCTAATACAAGCCCTCCTTCAAGCCCACCCTTAAACTTTATTGCTCCCAAATACTACCTCAAAAACTCTTTAGGTGTTATCATTGATTCAACTACTAATGCCAATCCTAAGTTCTGTAGTTTCCCTCCCGGAAACTATACCATACATACGGTGGATTCTTGCGGAACTACTTATGATTATGCCTTTACTTGGAATGTTCCCACTCCTACAGTTAATGTATATAAAGGACCATATTCTTGTCAAGATTCTACAGCAGGTGTAGCATTTGATTTCAGCTCTACCTGGGGGGCAACAATAACGAGCACTGTCATATCTGGTCCTGCGGGTTGGGCTGCAATTACGAATAAGGGGAAGTGGAATGTAACTGCAGGAACTTATACCTATCCATTTGTGCTACCAAATGTAGCAAGTGGCACTGTTGGTGTTTTACAGCGTAATTTTATTACCAATCTTGCTGTAGGAACTTATCGCATTGCACATATTGATTCTTGTGGACATACAGATACTTCAACAGTAATTATTACTCCTGCAGATGTTGCATCTTATACAGATAGAGCACAATTTACCAAAGGATGTATTAATGCAAACAAGATATGGAGAAATCATCAAAGTCCGGTAGCGTCTAATCTATTTACTTATAATAATGTTTATACTAGTTCGGGAAGTCTTTATGGTACATTAAGAGAAACTACCGATACGCTCTTTAATGTTCCAAGTGGTACATACATTGTTGCATTTGATAAAAATTCGAGCGGAACTCTAACCGGTATTGCTGATTGGAACAATAGTGCAACTCTCAATGGTCAATGCACCTATTTCAATGATACTATTGTTATCCCCCCTTACAGCTTCCCCTTGCTCGACAATGTGTTGATGAGCCGTTGTGGTACTGATATACATACCGTTGCAATACCGAATCCAAACCAAGGTATCCCTCCTTATAAATACGAAATCACGTCTGGGCCGGGTGGTTATACAGCAGCAATACAGTATAGTCCATATTTTACAGTACCAACGATTGGCACTTATACTTATCGTATTTCGGATAGTTGTGGCAATAGTAGTACGCGCAGCGTATCATTGGATAAATTACTCATGCCTCCACTTAACACTCAAGGGTCGGGTTGCATAGGTAGCGTTACTAAATTCTATGCTTACCCTAATCCTTTTTATACATATATATGGACAAAACCCGATGGTAGTACCTATACTGGAGATACACTTACGTTAAACCCTGTAGTAACGACAGACTTAGGTGTATATACAGTTACTCTTATTAGTAATGTAACGGGTTGTACAGATACTCTTATTGCTAAATCTGGTCCATTTGTCGATTGCTCAGTACTGCCAGTTGAATTACTTAGTTTCAGTGGCTATAGTAATGGATGTATTGCCAACATTAATTGGACATCAGGAGTTGAAAGCAACATGGATCATTATGAGTTGGAAAAAAGCTCAGATGCTCGTAACTACAACTCTGTAGCCCAGCAACCTATAAAAGGAAGTAACAGTGCATACAGCATTAACATCCCTAACCAAGTAACTGCATATTACCGACTTAAAATGGTCAATAGCAATAGTAGTATTAACTACAGTCAAACTATTAGGGTAAAAGCAAATTGTACCGAGGTAAGAGATATTAGTCTTATTCCTAATCCTGCTAAAACAGACATAACAATATTGGGTGTGGAGCAAGGAGAAGTGGTTCGTATTTGTAATCTTTATGGACAAACAGTTGCGGAAGAAAAAATACTCAATGTGGCACAGTCTATCAATATCACTACGCTACCTGTAGGCGTATATGTTGTACAGGTTCTGGATGATAATGTGGTAATCACTACCGTAAAGTTAATTAAGCATTAGTTGAGATAATTTATTCATTCATAATAAAAAACAAATAAGTTCAATGAAAAAGTACATTTTAATGGGTGGCTTATTAGTGTTGTGCACAAATGTGCAAGCGCAAGAAGTTGATATCAATTGTTCAGAAGGAGCAAATTGGCAAAAAGAAAAACGATCAGTCATAGATATAGGAGGCTATGGTTCGGCAAGTTTGCTCTATGGAGGTAATGGTAAGGCTTACCTATTTACTGCTAGACATTGTCTCGAAACAGAGACCATCGGTACGGTGTTCAATAGTAGTTTGAGGTTTAATCATGAGAATACAACTTGTGGAGGTGGTGTTGATAATCCGAGAGATACTACCATTTCAGTGAAATTAAAAATGGTAGCAAAATCGATGTCTACATCCAATCTTGATTATTCGTTAGCAGAAGTTCAATCAGATTTGTCAAGTATTGGAGGTGGGGTATATCTTTCGGGTTGGAATGCTGTTGATGTGGCACCATTATCTGGAGTTAATATTGCTCATCCCGGACTTCGACCAACTAAAATAGCCACCTACACAATCCCCCCAATAGTTTTTTCATCTACGGATTTGAATATGCATGTTCTTATGTCGAGAACAGCTAATGGTTATCAAGGTGTGACTGGAGGTTCATCAGGGTCTCCTTTATTTGATCAAAATCATAGAGTGGTGGGAACAATAATTTCGGGTTATGCTACTTCTGATTATCCTGTATTGGCAGATGGACTTAATCCTGTAGAAGTTGTTTCTAAGTTTTCTTCTGGTTGGAATAATGGTGTAGATGGCAATAAAATACAGAATATATTGGATTCTAACAACACTAGTATGAAATATATGAATGGGATGGAATACGGCGAGTTTAAACGTTTAACTAATGGAGCAAAGTATATTGTGTCTAAAAACAGTAATTACAATATTGGTAATGGCGGATGTTGGTGTAATGTTGTTCAACAAAATATAGATAGAGATCCTGGTTATGAATTTAATTGTACCAATTGTACCCCTCATTCAGAAGATAATATGAGGAGTACTAATCGTTGGTATTTAAGTGTTGATGAGTATGGATTTTATAAATTCACACATCAAATGGATGGTTTTTTAATGGAAATACCAGATGCATCAACTTCAGCAGGAGCTGATGTTAAAACTTATGCAGGAAGAACTTACCCGAATGATAAAAATCAAAGATTTCGTTTGATACCAACTGGAGATGGCGATAATAGTTATTTTATCGAGAACGTG
Source organism: Bacteroidetes bacterium UBA1312 (assembly GCA_002307135.1). Taxonomy (GTDB): domain Bacteria; phylum Bacteroidota; class Bacteroidia; order Chitinophagales; family Chitinophagaceae; genus Rurimicrobium. The sequence continues at coordinate 120,542 of DBTQ01000027.1, read as the reverse complement.
AATTCAGGTCTTTTCTTAGACGTTAATGGTGGCTCAACATCGGCGGGAGCAAAAGTGATACAATGGACTTACAATGGCAATAACAATCAGAAGTGGTATTTTAAAGACGGTTCTACTGGGTCAACAATGAAACAAGCTCAAGGTGGTAATATTGAAGAACCACTTAGTTCTGTTTTGGTATTCCCAACATCAGCTACTGATAAGATTTCAGTTTCAGAACCGATATCAGATTTAATTGTGTCAGGCCAAATTTTTGATATGCAAGGGAGATTAATGCAACAATATCCGGCTACTGGCAATATCACTACAATTGATATTAGTAATTATCCTTCAGGAATGTACATTATGAAGGTGGCTCTCAAAAATGGAGATATCAAAGTACAAAAATTCACAAAAAACTAAGTGTTTGGGAAGGTAATGTGGATTGTTAAATATTGGGATGGTGTTTCACGAGCTCATCCCAATATTTGGTATCGTGCGCAAATGCGCAAGCTCTATGGAGGGCAATGATAAGGTTTACTTATTTACAATTAAGTATTGTCTTGAAAACGAGATCATCAACACTAATAGTATTAATTTAATAATTAAATAGTATATTTATGAAAAATATAATTATATTCCCAATTTTATTCTTTTTATGTTTGTCATCAAAAGCGCAACAAAATTTAGGAGCTGCTCCTATTACCAATTTAGTTTTCCAACCCTATAAGACGGGGTTTTATCATCCTGTAGGAATTGTTTTTGATGTACAGGGTAACGCTTACGTATGGGAGAAAGACGGAGTTGTTAAAAAAATAGATGCAACAACAAAAAATGTGAGTACATTATTAGATATTTCTCAAGAAGTTCTAAGTCCTGTCGGAGGAGATGATCATGGACTGCTTGGGTTTGCATTAGACCCAGATTTCTCAAGTAATGGATATATCTATCTATGGTATGTTGTAGATCCAAAAGAATTTTTCCCCTCTGATATTACTTCTTATGACATGGCTTCACCTACTCAAGCAAGATGCACTAGATATACCTTATCTAATGGATCAGTTGTGGCAAACTCAAGAACAATTCTTTTAGGAGGGATAATCGGAGATGGTCCAGCGATTGTTGGCTCGACACATGGTGTGGGTTCTTGTTTGTTTGGTGCTGACGGAACTTTGATTCTGTCTGTAGGGGATGGCTCATTAGGAGATTCTTATGGGGGGGCTCTTGCTCAAAGTAGGGGATTTATTACTGCAACAGAAAAATCTGCAATGCAGTTTAGAGCACAGTTAGATAGCTCTCTTTCTGGTAAAATATTAAGAATTAATAAGAGTACTGGGAACGGGATAAGTTCAAATCCCTTCTATGATGTCAATTTCCCGAGAAGTGCTAAGTCAAGAACTTTTGTAAAAGGATTAAGAAATCCATTTAGAGTAACATGTGTTACTCAAGGTGTTCCTGTAAATAGTCCGGGTAAATTTTTGACAAGTGAAACAGGTGAAAATCGGTGGGAGAAAGTCTCATTATACGAATCAGGGAATAATGGAGGTTGGCCTTATTATGAAGCTTTTGAATTAGCATATATTAACAATATAATTCAATACCCACTTCCAGCAAATAATACAACTATATTCAATTTTCCAATATTTTCATGGGGACACGCCACTAATGTAGATAAAATAAGTAAATTGAAAATTAATAACATTAAAACATCTGTTAGTTTTCCGACTGGTGTTAGTGACGTAACAGTTGGGAATGCGTCTACAGGGAATACATTTTATCCTGAAGGAGAAGTACCTGATAAATACCAACATATACTAGATAATATAGTATTAGTTGCGGATTATACCAAACAAGCTGTTATAGGTATTTCTTTTCAGGAAGATAATAATGGACATACTATGTTCGATCAACCTAAATCGGTTTTTCAGGCTGCACAACTTTCTCAAGCGATTTGTTTATATACTAATGTTAATGATGGTTATATATATGCAGTTTCTTATAGTGATGGAGCTATAAGCAAATTAGTTTTAAGTCAGGATAAAAATCCAGTCGCTTCGATTAAAAGTAATACTAGTTACTTAAGTAATACTAATAATACAGTGAATTTTTACGGAAACCAATCTTATGATCCTGATAATCTATCCTTATCGTATCTTTGGAATTTTGGAGATGGTACAACATCAACTTTAATAAATCCAATACACACATATATAATAGCAAATTCTAATGTTGATTATAGAAATGTGTCACTAGTAGTAACAAATTCTAAATCCCAAAAAGATTCTACTACTGCAAAAATTCAGATTAATAACAATCCACCTGTTATTAATACTATATCTATTAAAAAAACAGGTTCTACAAATGAATTAGAGAGTATTACTTTTGATAGTTCTTCAACGATACCATCAGTAAATATTACATTAAATGCAGCCGCAACTGATGATCATACCAATGCAACTAATTTAACATATTCTTGGACTATTGATTTTCATCATAATAATCACATTCATTATGGCTCAAAAATGAATGGTTCAAATATAAATACACAAATTGTACCAGAAGGAGGTTGTAACACAGGCAGTATATATTGGATAGAGGTTAATTTAGAAGTTACAGATGAAAATGGAGCTGTTACAAAAATATCAAAGCCAATATATCAGACATGTAATAATTTAATGAACCAAATGATTGCAGTGTCAAATCCAATTATTGCAACACCAAGCTTAACAAATCCGATTGTAAATATTGACCTTTCCAATCAACTATTTTATCAGTTACAAGCTTCTGCCTCGTCAGGATTAAATATAGCTTATACCAAAATTAATGATGGACCTATTGATGTTGATATACAAACGGGAAAAGTAACATTTACAGGTGCACTGGGTAGTGCTAGAGTTGCTTTAATTCAAATTGGAAATGATCAATATAATGCTGCAAGACCTATTTATATTGATTTTAATATTTCTGGTTCTACCAAATTTAGTGCTAGATCATCTTGTAACAATAGTTCATCAGTTCAAGTTTCTGGAGGGCATATAATCGGGTCAATGGGCGATTTCAATAATTATTTACAATCTACAAAAGATAAAGTCTTTGATAATGATTCAAATACTTTTTTTGATGCAAAAGAAGCTAATGGTCAATGGGCCGGATTAGATTTTGGGTCTCCTATTCAAATAAGTTGTATTAAATATAGACCCAGATATGGTTGGGCAAATAGAATGCAAGGGGGTAAATTTCAAATAAGTAGCGATTCTAATTTTACTAATCCAATTACTATATATACAATTCCTGCCGATGCAAACCTTAGTTTTGTTGATTATTATATTACAAGTGATTCAATGAATGGTGTTTCTGCCCGATACTTTAGGTATCTATCTCCTGATGGAGGATGGTGTAATGTAGCGGGAATAAGTCTTTTCACAACAACATCAACTGTTTTTAATATAGCTTCTACATGTGTAAATACCAATGTAGAATTAATGGGTACTATTATAGGTACTTATTCAAATGATCCATCAAATAATGCAGGAGTAGTATTTAATTATAATATAAACGATTATTTTGAGGGACAGTCTGCTGATGGTCAATGGGTAGGTTTGGATTTCGGCTCAACAAAGAAAATTACATGTGTCAATTTTACACCAAGAAACGGTTGGGGGAGTAGAATGCAAGGCGGTAAATTTCAAATAAGTGCAGATGCTACTTTTTCAAATCCGGTTACTTTATACACAATACCTAATAGTTTGAATTGGACTACATATATCCTTACTGCAAATAACTTTATTGGGGTTAATGCTCGCTATTTTAGATATTTGTCCCCTAATGGAGGATATGGTAATATTTCAGAGATGCACATATTTGGAAACTCTTCTACTGGAGCAACAATGAAACAAACAGAAGAAGGTAATATTGAAGAGTTGCTTAGTTCTGTTGTGGTTTTTCCAGTACCAGCTATTGATAAGATTTTAGTTTCAGCTCCGTCATTTGATTTAATTGTATCAGGTCAAATTTTTGATGTGCAAGGGAGATTAATGCAACAATATATCGCTACTGGCAATATCACTACAATTGATATTAGTAATTATCCTTCCGGAATGTACATTATGAAGGTGGCTCTCAAAAATGGAGATGTCAAAGTACAAAAATTCACAAAGAACTAAATATTTTGAAAGATATTGCGAATTGATAAAATATTGGGATTAGTTCTTCACGAGTTAATCCCAATATTTTTATACTAGACTAATTAATATTCTTTTGTTTTCTTGGAATTTAAATCAATAGATGGTTATGAACTTTACAAATGTACAAATTGATTTTTTGAAATGTAGTAAAAAAATATCATTATTAATAATAGCTATTATACTTAGCATTAACTGTAAAGCTCAAAATGAAAATTTTGAACCTAATCATACTCCACTACTATCAGAGGATAATGGAATCTCCAGAGAAATAGCAGAATTGGATATGCTGAGGCAAAAATATGCTATGGAATTTGACTCTTTTGAACGGAAAAGCAATGTATCTAAAAGCATAACTAAAATTACTGGAGCCTTACCTGACACCTCTTGTGTTGTTACTATCCCCATTGTTTTTCATGTTTTTCACCCTGCGGGTAGTTTAGGAGTTCCCAAGAGTCAGATTGATTATGCCATCAATGATTTAAACATCACTTTTGCAGGTAAAGATTTAGACTATGGGACTGTAAATACTAATTTTTCTGCGATAAAATCATATACTAAAATTCGATTTGCATTAGCGAGTATTGATCCAAAGGGCAATCCGACTACTGGAATTATTTATTATCAGGACAAGCAATCTGGATTAGGCAATGGAACAGGTTGGGATAGTGAAATTAAAACAATGGCATGGGATAATTACAAGTATTTCAATATATACATAATGAATGACTTGTACGCAGATAATGTTACTAACAATTCGGGAGTATGCTGGTATCCATTTTCTGCAATGAGTGACACATACACTGCCAGAATGGTCTATAATTATTCATACTTAGGTAAAGGCGGATCTTCTTTTAATAATTTGGAGTTTAATCAAACATTTACTCACGAGGCAGGACATTATTTAAATCTCTTACACACATTTGATGGTAATAGTTGTTCTGGTGTGGGAGATTATTGTGCCGATACTCCACCCACAGATATGGCTGCAGCAGGTTGTAACGCTGTGCGTTGTGGAGGATTGATAAATGGTGAAAACTATATGGATTATAATTCCACATGTTACAAGAATTTCACTATAGACCAAAACACAAGAATGGAAATAGCATTAACCCATCCGGCCAGAGCTACATTATGGCAATACGACAACCTTGTAGCGACAGGAGTGATAAGTCCAACAAGCACTAATACCTGTGTTAATGCCAAACCATTTTTTGCTTTGTCCAAAAAGGAGTTATCGGAGGATCAGAAAAATGATGGTTCTATTGAAGCACCTCCTATAAAGATTTATGCATGTGCAGGTATAAAGTTTGCAAAATTGAATACCACATTAACTGCGGGCATTGATTATCTTTTGTCTGGTTTGCCTGTAGGCTTAACTGCTTCTCTAGTGACAGATGTGACAGGGAAAATTGCGATATTTACAGTTAGTGGAAATGCATTATTACATGCAAAAATTAATTCAGTAGATAATGTCCAATTTGAATTTACTAACGCTGCTATTCTTGGTGGAGGAATTTCCACAATCATAAATTATAGGGACACATTCAAAGTTAATTTTTATGATCCTTGGAGTAATATTTGTGATAATCCTGTGGGTGTAATCGTTTCCCCATCGAGTTCTTGGAAACGGTTTGAAACAATCGGTTCAATACCTAGATATTATGGTCTTTGGTATAATTCGGGTAGCTTCTATTTAGAAAATTATGGTAGAGGTATAATTACTACAAGTCCTACAAGTGATAATATTGCTTTTTTGCCAATTGGTACTACAATTAGTTCTTTAAGTACTTGGAGAGTAGGTGGTAGCCAAGGTGTTTTATATGCGCCAACATATACTGCACTTGACGGGCAAGTTGGTTATGTCGGTTTCCGGATGCAAGCTCAAAATGACTTTTATTACGGTTGGATGAAAATTCGTGTGACATCAACAGGAGTTACTCTTTTGGAATATCAATATAATCTTAAACCTAATGCACCAATTACGGCTGGATCTAGTTGTTTCCCAACAAGTGCAATTAGCGAAAGCAATGCGATCTCATCAATGATTATCTATCCTAATCCATCGTCGGGCAAATTCTATATCGAGTGTTCTAATAGATCTTTGATAAATGAAACGTATGAAATATTCAATTTAGATGGAAAAAAAATAGAATCAGGGAAAATAGAAAATATACAAGGTGAGGTTGATTTAGGAAATTTTCCTAATGGCATTTATTTAGTTCAGATCAAAAGTAAAGATGGAACAACTCTTCTTGTTGACAGAATTAGCATTGTCCGTCAATAGGGCGACTTATTCACTGAATAATATTAATGATTGTTTTGATAGGGTTAAATAGAAAAGAGGCTGCCTCATTTTTTGAGGTGGCATTCTTTTGATTTTTTTGTGGTGCATTGTTCTTTATTGGAATAGCTACAAAGTAATGTTACACCGAATTGATTAAATGATTAAAGTACACGCAACAATTGTATGAAGTATCTAAATGAAATATTGTTCTATTCTATTGGTATGGTTATGGGGTTGAAAAATATTTATGCCCTTGTAATAATTATTAAAGTGTTGGTTGTAAAAGAAGGGAAAGAGATTCGACAAAATACTGACATAGATGCGCTATGAAAAAAAGAAGGTTCAATACTATAAAGTAAAAAATGCCAGCAATTTTTGCTTTTATCTCAAACTTGAATCGTATAACACAGAAGATCAAAGGATCAACTATAAGCTATATTATAGTAAAAGGCGATTTTTTTTTCGGAGATGGCGGTATTTAGAGTACTTCCTTGAAATGGTCTATTTCCTGGAATTGGTACAATGGTTTTTTGGATTTTGTGCTCGTGTTGAAATATTGAATTGAAAAGTACACATAAAAATGATCGTGGATAAAGAACAAAGAATATACTTTATGAGCATTTCTATTTTGGTTATACTCTTAGCAATTACCTTATTGAGCATGTTGTTTATCAGTATTACGCATTAGTATGCTTAATGCAATTGCAATAAAATGATTTGCGTAGCTCAATTAGAAATATAACAAAGACACTATTCGAATGAGCTCCAATAAATCTTGTTTGATAGAGATATCGTGTTTTCAGAAAAGAAATTTTGAACAAAAGTTTGCCACTAAAATATTTTGATCTGGGGGTTAATAGCGATTTGCATTATTTTAATACACACTTAAAAATACAATTAGGAAAAAGTATTTTGCTGAATGTTTTGGGACATTTGTACTCGTATTATTTGGTTGCGGAGCAGCTGTAATATCAGGTGTTTTTGCTATTCCTGCCGGGCTTGGTTTACTAGGTATTTCTTTGGCGTTTGGTTTTGCTGTTGTGGTAATGGCTTATGCCATAGCCCCAATTTCTGGTTGTCATATCAATCCTGCTATCACTATTGCGATGGTGGTTGCCAAGAAAATTTCATCACAAGATGCCGTTGGTTATATCGTAGCTCAAATGACAGGGGCTTTAGTCGCTTCGGGTATTTTGTTCCTTATTCAAAAAGGGATGCCTGGTTTTGAAATGAAGGAGTGGGCATTAGGTGCTAATGGTTGGGGGGAGGGTTATTTGGGCGCTTATAATACGACTTCTGCTTTTGTAGCAGAATCAGTATTGAGTTTTATTTTTTTAATGGTGATTTTTACCACCACATCCAAACAAGGTAATAGCAATATGGCTGGTTTGGCAATTGGCATTACTCTTGTGTTGATACACATGTTGTCTATTCCAATAACGGGCACATCGGTTAATCCTGCGCGTTCTTTTGGCCCTGCAATGTTTGCACAGGGTAAAGCGTTGCAACAATTATGGTTGTTCATGATTGCGCCTGTGATCGGTGCGGTTGCTGCTGCTTTTATGTGGAAGGGAATTTTTGAAAACGGACAAAATATGGATTAATACTACCAAGACTTTAGCGCAACTGTATCATTGAAATTTTGCACCGATGGTTGAGTATTTATCATGAATGATATATGGTTAGCGAAGATGTGATAATAATGGGATGCCATCTTTTGAACGGACTCTTTCAAATAGTTTGAATAAATTAATGGGATGACAGCATTATTATTTTCCTGTGCTTTCATTAGATAAACGCGAATGTCCTAAAAACGCCCTTCAATTTTGTTAGTGCGGTAGCGAAATAATGTAGCGTACTGGCTCTTTTTATACGTGGATTATATTGTAGGGATACAATCAAGTAGGGTAAAACGCAGTTTTATTATGAAAAATGAATAAAACATACAATTTTAGGATGCTGCATTACATAAATAGTAGGGAATCTTACCGATTTGGGAAACGGGTGTTGATGAAAATTATAGTTTCATACCTGTTTAGGTAGGAATATTAGGGTTCTCCCAAATGTTCGTACAAAATCTGCATTTGTTTAGGTGTAAAAATTCTTTGTTTCCCGAAATAGCCTACTGCAAGGAGTTGTTCTTTTAATGCCAAGTCCTTTTTTATCCAATTACTTAATTTTCTGCCTGCACTTTTTTTATTGGGCGAATCAGGGAAATAGCGCAATGCAATATCAGTGTGGTAATATATCGTTTGCGTGGTCGTATTATGTTGGCTCATGGCGTTGTTATTGTAAAGGAGGGCAATCCCTTTTCAGTTTGGGGAGTAATCATCAGTCAATAGCCCTTGCCAGTATGTTATTGGCAAGGGCTATTGACTGGGTATTTATAGGGGATGGGCTTAATGCGTCAATTGCTTTGTCCAAATTGGTTGTTCATTTTCTTTAAACGTTCATTGCTTCTATTGGTTTCACCTACTGCATAATGTTTAAGTGTTATGTCGGTAGATTTATGGCTGTTCATTTGTGAAGCGGCATGAATACCTTGTTGTTCTGAAGTCTGGTCGGTGTTCAAATGCTTTAGTGAATACCAATCACAATCAATACCTAGTTTGTCTTTGATGTGCCGCTTCCATCTTCTTGTTAGTTGTTCGGGGCGTATGGGAACGCTACTTGGAGCTAGACCTGCACTGAATACATAATCTTCTGCGCCACAATTTTGCATGGCTTCTTGCCATAATGGAAGTGCAATGTCTTTAATGGGTCGTTCTACCCAAGTATATTGCCGCCCTTTTTTTACGAGATATTTGACTTGTTGGCGATTCAAATCTACATGCTTGCCTTGTACCTGTACGATTTCGGTAGTCCTTGACCCACTATGAAAGAAAATGTGAATCAACCGCCAAAATTTGTAATCACATTTTTTAGCAAAGGCATCCACTTCGATACATTGTTCCGCTGTTAGGATACTTCGTAGTTGAATGGTTTTCTTTTTCTTGGAAATTTCAATCAATGGATTGCTTTCTATCGCTTCAATCTCTACCAATTCTTTGAATAATATGCGGAGATGGGCAATATAATAATTGTAGGTATTTGCAGACCAAGTAGTTTTGATTTCGCCACATCTGTCAAGAATTGCAACAATATTCATTCTGCGGACATCTTTGATAGGTATGTGGGCTAATCTAATATCCGTTGCGGCAATACTGAAATATTTAACCACACTACGAAAGTCAATAATCATACTATCGACTACCTGTAGTCGTTTGATACATTCATTTAATGCTTGTAGCATTGGGGTATCAGGGTTAATAATATAATTTTTATTTGAAATGGAAGTCTGGCACAAAGAGCTAATTGGATTGTACCCTTGCTTTTTGAGCATGTCTGTAATCTCGTCCAGTAAAATACTGGCGGCTTCCCTTCGTTCCTCTAGGTCGGAGAATTTTTTAAGCCCCCTATAAATGACGAGCTTTCCCTTTTTGAGTTTAGGATCATCTTTATAAGCAGGGTCATAGAATCGATAATAAGCATACCAATCTTCATTAAGTAATGCCTTGCCACCCTTTTTCCAATTGGTCGGGTGGATTTTGATGTCGCTGCAAGAGCAACCATTGGGTAACTGTATCATAGCTTTGTTTGTGTGTTACGTTTTTTGTTACGTTTTTCACAAACTGCTACTAAGTAGGGGATAAAAAAAAGAGTGAAAACCATTGTGGTGGTGGTTTTCACTCTTGCTCTCCCTTCTGGACTTGAACCAGAGACCCTCTGATTAACAGTCAGATGCTCTAACCAACTGAGCTAAGGAAGAATCTACCCTTTTTGCAATATTAATGAGCTAATGCTCAATCGTTTATTGCGATTTGGGATTGCAAAGATAATAGCTTTTCTCTTTTTGCAAAACTTTTTTTTAATTTTTTCCAATAAATTTTAAATTTTTGAGCAATAATGCAAAGTCGATACCTACTACATAATGTTCGGCATACTCAGTAGCAGCCAATAATTGTACTTCATTTTTGGGCTCAAACCCTTGCTGAAGGCTATAAGCGGGTAATATGCCAGGTTTAAGTTTAGGTAGTTGTTTGTGGTCTGATCCATATCCAATCCATGTTTTTCTGCCCAATAAAACGTTGCATATATTGGGCAATAAACCAATCGGTTGTTGTACAATAAAAAGTAGAAAAGGAGAGAGTAGCAGTAAGGTCAGTGCTGCAACAATATCAAATACTCTTTTGTTGCGCAGTGAAATAAAAGTGGCAATATTGTAACGCTTGTCTATTGTATATAAATCGCCGGAAGAATGACTGGAATTACTACCTACAAAGCTCAGACTACCCGGTAAATGTATTTTATAATCGTATTGCGCACCACACAATTCCATTTGATGCAGTACTGTTTCATATTGTAAGCCATTAATACAGAAGACCACTTCATTAATATTAAGCGCATGTAGCAGGGGCTGCATATCCTGTACATTGCTTAAAACGTTGGAGGTCTCATTGTTTACGCTTATCCTGCCAATAATATCAGGAGCATAGTGTACTTGTTCTAATGTTTGAGCGGTCAGCAGGTAGTTGTTTTCGTCGGCAACAATAACTGCGCGTTTGGGTACCTGATTGTAACGCACAAATTTGGCAATGCCTAACCAGTTAAGTACTTCGTGTAGGCTTACTAATGCTATAGATCCTAGTGCACCTGTAAATAAAATTACGGCACGGGAATATCGGTATTCGGCAGCCAACATACCGAAATAGGCCAATATAATAATAGTACCAATAACCATGCCCCTTACTGAACGCAATGCTCTGTAGGGTTGGTCGTAAGCCCCATTAAGGTACATGCTAGCTATCCACAATAATATATAAACAGGAAATGTAGCATATAGCGTAATGTTATCGACGGGTTTTAAATTTTTAAATCCTTCAACCCAAAAATGATTCATAAACAGCAGCAGCGCCAACAATGTAAGCGCATCGAATAGCGGGGTTTTGAGGAATTTGAATATGTTTTTGACGAAAGACCAAACGGCGCGCAGTACAATGCCAATATTGATAAGTGCGATAAATAAAGCCGCATTGCCCTTGCTGTAATGTTTACGTACAAAAGTGGACAAGGCTTCGTTGAAAATCCGGATATAAGATAAGGATGCTTTACGTGTACTCTCTCCTTTGTAATGTATCAGTGTGGCTTCCGGAAAATAAATGTTTTTATAACCAGCTAGTTGTACGCGATAAGACAAGTCCACATCTTCGCAATACATAAAATAATCTTCATCAAATGCGATGCCAATCTTGTCGAGTAAACTGGTTCGTAGGAACATACAACAACCGGATAGTACCTCTACTTCGGCCGTTTCGTGCTCTCCAATATGTACTGCATAATATTTATTGATGTACGCCGAGCGACTGAAAATTTTATTGAGTCCGGTGGTTTTGAAAATAGCAACAGAAAGTGTGGGGAATGACTTTTTAGCATCCGGGGCAAAAACACCTTTTCCGTCGATAAGCCTTGGTCCTAATGCGCCGACTTCAGGGTGCGCATCTAAATAATTAATTGTTTTCCTGAAAAAATCTTCTGGCATTACCGTATCCGGATTCAAAAACAGGATATACGCTCCTTGGGCAATTGCTACGGCCTGATTATTAGCTTTTGAAAATCCTCTATTATCTTTGTTTTCAATCAGCAATACATCTTGAAATGTTTTTTTAACCATTTCACAGCTGCCATCGCTCGAATTATTATCCACTACAATAATCTCGGCATCGAAGCCAAGAGTAGCTCTTTGTACAGAGTGTAAGCATACTTCTAAAAAGTATTTTACATTGTAATTGACAATTATTATAGAAATTTTCTTCACGCTGATTGCTACTATGCTGCTAATATAAGCGGCTACTGGTTAATAACGAAAAAGCAGTCGCAACATTGTGTTGCATACTTAAAATTATTGCAACAAACAAAGCGTTGCTTTTTCTAAAGCAATAATCCACCAAGGCATAGAATTGCCAAAGTGGATTATTGCTTATAATTTGATAGATTGTTTAATATTCGTCTTCGTTGAAGAAGAAATCGTCTTGAGTAGGATAGTCTGGCCAGATGTCTTCCACGCCCTCATATACTTCACCTTCGTCGTCAAGCTCTTGCAAGTTCTCCACCACTTCTAGCGGAGCGCCCGAACGGATGGCGTAATCAATCAATTCATCTTTGGTGGCAGGCCATGGAGCATCTTCAAGGTGAGAGGCTAATTCTAAGGTCCAAAACATATTAAGTTATTTTATTTTTATTATTGATTTGACGCAAATGTAAGTGTTAAGAATTAAAAACAAAGTTTTTTATTGATAACGTTTTATAAAATCAATAAAGTTGATGAGTTCATTTTTTTACTATTTTTAAGACCTTAAATCCTGATAGTCTATCTTTATTGCTATTTTGCAGCACGAAATGAATAATAATTTTGTGATTTAGGAGTTATAGAAGATATTGTAACACGGAACCCCCCTATTACGACTTTGAGATTAGGTAGATATTTAGTATTATTTTTTTTAATCCTTGCTTGGCTTTGTCCGAGTAATGCTGTATTCGCGCAGCAGAAAAACAGTGATAGCCTCCAATTAGCTCGTCAACAACTGCAGGATAGCAGCCGTAATGCCATGAAACGGCAAACGGATAGTCTGCGTTTACTCAGGCAAAAAACTATTGATAGTAATAAAAAAGTACTACAACAGAAATCAGATAGTCTTAATGCAATAAAAAAACATAGAGAGAGTAAACAATATAACGACAGCGTAAAAGAAGCGAGAACGACTGTTATCAATAATTTACGCGAAACGCGTACTCAATATTTCGATTCTGTAAAGGCAGAGCGTAAGCGTTTGTTGGACTCCTCAATTGAACAAAGAGCTCACATAAGCGATAGTATAAAAAACAAGCTTAAAATTAAGTCGGATAGTCTCAACAGTATCCGTAAAATAAAAGAAAGTAAAAAATATAAAGATAGCATTGCTCGTGCTCGGAATGCGCAGATAGACAGTATGCGTAATGTGCGTATAAAATATTTTGATTCTGTAAAGGCGGAACGCAAACAAATGCTGGACAGTTCGCTGGCTGCACGAAAAAAAATTAGCGATGCCTTGCATCAAAAACAAAAAGCTCGGGCAGATAGCCTTACCATTATAAGGAAGTATAAAGAAAGCAAAAGATATTCTGACAGTGTGAAGGTGGTGCGGCAGGAGCATTTGGATAGTTTGCGTGCAGTGCGTAAAATAGCTAGCGACAAAATAATTGCAGCGCGGAAACAATCCTTGGATAGTGCTAAAGCTGCCCGTAAAGTAATCATGGATGCATTGACAGCAACTAGGAAAAAAACTGTTGATAGTCTAAAGGCTGTACACCAGATTCGCACAGATAGTTTGGCAAAAGTAAAAGAACGAAAACTAAAAGAGCAGAAAGCACAGCTGAAAAAGCGAGAAGACAAAATGAAATTGTCTTTTGAACTGAAGATAGCAAAAAAGCATAAAGCCTATACCAATGAAACCATGCTTAAGAAGAAGTGGACATTGGTAAGGCAAGGATTTCAAAATACCTATACACACTATAATTATTTCTTCAATGCCCGGCGGAAGATGAATGAAGCCATGCTCAATATGCAGCGGCGAAAGAAGGATAATTATGATGAATTGATAACACTCTTCCCTTTTGATCCTAATATAGATTCCACTGTATTCTCTTCAGATATGGATAGTATTATACGAAAGGCTTCAGTCGGTATTCAAATACATGACCCGCGTACCAAATGGGCTGATGACTTGTACTTGCTGATGGGAAGGGCTTATTATTATAAAGGCAATTTTACAAACGCAGATATTACATTCCGATACATTATCGGTATGAAAAACCGTTTCCCCAAAAAGAAAAAAGAGAAAAATAATTCGGTAGCACAAAAGAAAACTGGTGATGGCAATGCTTTGGTACAAACAGAAAAGCAAAGCCGATTAACTAAAATATTTAAGCATCGGCCTGCACATAATGATGCTGTCCTTTGGCTTACACGCACTTTTGCGGATAGTCACCATGAAGCGCAAGCAGAATCAATTTTAGACTTGTTGGATGCCAGTACAAAACTGCCTGAAAGCATGAAGGTGAAAATTGCATTGGAGAAAGCTAATCTATATACGAGAAGAGCCTCTTATAAGCAAGCATCGGCACAATTGGATATAGTAGTGCAATCCAAAGTGACTGCTAAGTATATACGACAAAGGGCTGCTTATCTTAATGGACAAATATTAAATGATTTGGGAAATTATGCTGCTGCTGCCGAAAATTTCAAGAAAACCTATGAGTTGCACCCAAATATAGAAATGGATTTCTATGCACGTAAGAACAGGGCAAATAGTCTGATGCTTAACGGTGGCGAACAAGGTGAGTCTATTGCAGCATTGAAGCGGATTCTGAAGGATGGGAAATATTCACCTTATTATGAACAGGTTTATTTTATTCTGGGTAAGCTTTCTGCCAATAATAATGACATAACTGACGCACTTACTTATTTTGCTAAAAGTTTGACCTTACCTAAGACCAGTAAAAAACAAAAGGCGATCACTTTTGCAACAATTGGTAATATTCAGTATGCTGTTGGTAATTATAATGCTGCTAACAAGGCATACGATAGTGCTTCCTATTTTGCGAAGCATGCTCCGGATAATAAAGATGTGCAGATTGCTTTACTAAGAGCGAAATCATTAGACAAAGTTGAAGAACCTTATAATTCTATTCAGATTCAAGATAGCTTACTAAAGCTTGCTGCAATGAGTGATAAAGATCAACGCTCTGTCGTTCGCAAGTATATTAAATATTTGGAGCAACTCAAAGAAGACAGTTTGGTCAATGCTCAAAACCCTACATTGGCAGGTGGCACACCCGGAAATCCGGGAGATCCGACAAATTCAACATCGTGGTATTTTTCAAGCCCGGTAGCTATACAGCAAGGATTCAATGATTTCAAAAGAAAATGGGGAACCCGTCCTCTGTCTGACAATTGGCGCAGAGCATCGTCTTCTTCATTTGGCAGTACTGATACAGCAAATAATACAGCAGAGTCGGATGACCATATTGATGAACAGGATGGGAATGGGTTACCGAGTGAGAAAAGTTTGTTGTCAGGCATTCCAAAAACGGAAAAGCAGCTGGAAGAAACAAGGAAAAAATTGCGACGTGCTTATGTGAATTTGGCAGAGGCTTATATCAAAAACCTAGAGGATTATAAATCGGGTGTAAGAACATTAGATACATTAGATAGTCGCTTCCCCAATCATGAATATGCTGATCAGGTATTGTCATTGCGTTATCTGGCCGCATTAAGACAAAACAAACTGGAAGATGCTCAGAAATATAGCAACCGCTTAGCTGAGCAATATCCAAATTCGAGTTTTACTAAAGTAGTAAGACCTGATGAAAATGACACGACCGCGAATAGTGATAGTGCGGCTAAAATTACTGTCGCAGAATATTATGAGGCAACTTATGATCTGGCTCATGAACGTAAGTATGACGAAGTTTTACAAAGGGTGGCATTGGCAAAAAAACAATATGGTGATGCCTCTTATGCCCGAAAATTCAGAGTACTGGAAGCCCTGTCATTAGCTGGAACCGGGCAATACAAGAAAGCTGATACTGCAATTACAAAATACATTGCTGAGTACCCATCCGACTCGCTTAGACCATGGATAGATGCAATCGCTAAAAATGTGAAAGAACAAAAAGCGGCAGATACAGTAAAAGTAGAACTACCTAAAATAGACTCTAATGCACTTAATAAGCTGCCAAAAATTGATTCGACTCTGCTTGCAAAAGTAGCTCCTGATAATTATGTTTATAAAGCTTCGGAAATACACTACTGCCTTTTTGTATTTGGTAAAGCAGACGTGAAAATCGCCGGATTCAAATCCGGTCTAGTTGACTTTGCATCGTTTAAATTTAGTACGCTTGGGCTAACTTCAAGTATGCAATCAATGACTGGCGATAATACAATTATACTGACCAAGCAATTTGCTAATGCAGCACAGGCCAAAGTCTTTATGAATGCGGTTAAAAACGAACCGAAATTATTTAGAGATTTCCCCAGCGGTTCTTACCAGCTATTTATTATTTCTGAAAGTAATTATACAAAATTGATGAAGGATAAAAAAATAGCGGACTATGTAACATTCTTCAATAAAAATTACAGATAGGTCCGTATAGAATTTCAAAAATCCTACCTTTAGCTATAGAAAATGGAGCGATAAGATACCTCTATATTTTTTATGAAACAGAAATTGATTAATAAACCTGCAGCATTAATTACTATTGGCATACATGTGCTACTCTTGTTGCTGTGCCTTTTTATCTGTTATACATTGCCTGCCCAACCGGCACCACAGCAAGAGTTGGGCATGGAGGTAAACCTCGGTAATAGTGATGACGGAAGTGGCGATGATCAACCTTTTTCTACCGAAAAACCGGCTCAGCAACCGGAAGAAATGCACATGCAAAAGAATGATGCAACTACGGTAGCCAGTCATGATTTGACCACCGACAATACGGACAATGATGCAGAAAGTATTCGAAGCAATAAGTCCACCAATAAGCATCCTAACCAAACAGAGGACAATAAAGACAAGCAAATTAAACAACCCAAACCCAAACTCCTGTATGCGGGCAATACCGGTAACGGAGGCAATGCAGCTAGTCAAAATCATGCGGGGACAAGTGAGGGTAATGGGCAAGGGAAAGGGGATAAAGGTGTGCCAGGAGGTACAGCCGGAGCCGGCAATTATACAGGTGTGCCGGGTAATGGAACATCAGGTATAAGTACTTCTTTTGTGGATCGAAATATTGTAGCCTATCCCGAGCGTGAAGCTGTTTTTAAAGAAGGGGGCAGGGTAGTGATAAAGGTGACGGTAAACAGAGCAGGAGTGGTTACCAACAAAAGGATAGTGAGTAGTGCCAATGCAGAATTGGGGCGAATAGCATTACAAAAAATTGATAAAATTAAATTCAATAAAAACGATCAGGCTCCACCGGAACAATTTGGCAATATTACTTTTGTGTTCAAAACACGTGCGCATCAATAATGACAGATACAGCAAACATTTATCAGCAGACGCTCGATTATTTATACGAGCAATTGCCTATGTTTTCAAAATACGGAAAAGGTGCGATTAAAAATGACCTGAGCAATACACTCGCACTATGTAGTGCATTGGGTGAGCCACATACCAAATTCAAATCAATACATATTGCCGGAACAAATGGCAAAGGAAGTACAAGCCACATGCTGAGTGCTATATTGCAAAAAGCGGGTTATAAAACCGGTCTGTACACATCGCCACATATCAGTGATTTCAGAGAACGTATTCGTATCAATGGGAACAATATTTCGCAGGAATGGGTCATTGATTTTGTCGCCAGGCATAAACGACTGTTGGAAGAGGTGCAACCTTCCTTTTTTGAAGCGACTGTAGCGATGGCTTTTCAGGCATTTGCAGAAGAGGGAGTTGACATTGCAGTCATAGAAACGGGACTCGGCGGGCGTTTGGATAGTACCAATGTTATCACACCAATCCTTTCCATTATCACCAATATCAGTTACGACCATACAGATATATTAGGTACTACGCTCCGCGAAATAGCTAACGAAAAAGCCGGAATTATAAAGCCGGGCATACCTTTTATATTGGGCGAACAGCAAGCAGAGACGGAAACTGTATTTTTAGAACATGCTGTGCAAAAACAATGTAATAGTTTTTATGCCGATGCCCAATGGGCGCTGGTGCGAACGGACCAAGATGCCGACTACCAATACTTGAAAGCCATAAAACTTGCTGCGCAAAAAATGTATTCACTACATACCGATCTTTTAGGCAGTTACCAATTGCACAATATTAAAACGGTATTGACTGCCGCAGAAGTATTGATGGGTATGGGCTACCGCACAGATATGGATACAACTTTGGCAGCATTGGCACAAGTAAAAAAACTAACTGGCTTGCGTGGCCGTTGGGACAGGCTCAGTGTAGAACCCATCATTATTGCCGATGTTGCACACAACGCTGCAGGTATAGCCGAGGTGATGAAGCAATGGCAACAGGTACAAGCGCGCAAGAAACATATTGTTGTAGGTTTTGTGAAAGACAAAGACGTAGCCACAGCATTATTAGCCTTCCCCAAAGATGCTGTATATCATTTTTGCAATGCCAATATCCCACGTGCATTGCCCGCTCATGAACTCGCGGCAATAGCCTCAACCGTAGGCTTGAAAGGAACGGCTTACGCTTCTGTTAAAGAAGCCGTTGCTGCGGCTAAAGCCCAGTTAGGCAATGAAGATGCTTTGCTGATAACAGGTAGCTTTTTCATTATTGGTGAAATGATGGAGTAGCAAAAAACTTCTCTACATAATTTTAATGTTTGAAATACCTTTGCATTCATCCAAACCATAAGTGGCTAAGCATTGAATCAGAAAGTATTTTTAATAACGCCTCCGTTTACACAGCTCAATACACCTTATCCTGCTACGGCATATCTCAAAGGTTTTTTGAATACACAGCAGGTTGCTTCCTATCAGAGCGATATGGGTATAGAGGTGATTTTAAAACTATTTTCCACTGCTGGGCTACAACATTTATTTGCTACAATTGCACAGAAGAACCGACAATTATCTGATAATTGTACCCGCATAGTCAAACTCCAACAAGAGTACATCAAAACAATAGATCGGGTTATTGATTTTTTACAAGACAATAATCCTACTTTGGCTCATCTTATTTGTACAGGTAACTATTTGCCTGAGGCGAGTCGTTTTGAGCAGGTGGCCGACCTCGAATGGGCATTTGGTACAATGGGTATGCGCGATAAAGCACGGCATTTGGCGACTTTGTATCTCGAAGACATTTCTGACTTAATCATTGAAGCTGTTGATCCGCATTTTGGATTCAGCAGATATGCCGAAAGGCTGGGGCGCTCAGCGGCCACATTTGATGAGTTGCATGCAATGCTCACACAAGCACCTACTTATATAGACACTTTGTTGTTCGACATATTGTCGGAACGCATTGCTGCGGAGCAACCGACTTTAGTTGCTTTGTCTGCACCCTTTCCGGGCAATTTATATGCGGCATTTAAGTGCGGGCAATGGATAAAAGCACATTACCCAAATATCAAGATTTGTTTAGGAGGTGGGTTTGCCAATACGGAATTACGCTCGCTTACTGAAGTACGGGTGTTTGATTTTATCGACTTTATTACGTTGGATGATGGGGAAGCACCGATTATGCAATTACTCCAATATATGGAGGCTAAATTGCCGATAGAGTTGTTGAAAAGAACATTTGCATTGCAGGACGGAAAGGTGAACTACTTTAATGGTTCATTAGTACCAGACTTTAAACAAAAGGATGTAGGTACACCGGATTATTCTGATCTGCTCTTGGATAAATATTTGTCTGTAATAGAGATAGCGAATCCTATGCACCGCCTTTGGAGCGATGGGCGTTGGAATAAGTTAACGCTTGCTCATGGCTGCTATTGGGGCAAATGTACATTTTGCGACATCTCACTCGATTATATTAAAACTTATGAGTCTGCATCTGCGAAATTATTGGTCGATAGGATTGAAACACTAATACAGCAGACAGGTCAAAATGGTTTTCATTTTGTTGACGAGGCTGCGCCACCGGCATTGATGCGGGAGCTGGCTTTGGAAATTATTCGCAGAGGATTGACCGTAGTGTGGTGGACCAATATCCGTTTTGAAAAAAGTTTTACTTACGACCTTTGTCAATTGCTTGCGGCATCGGGCTGTATAGCAGTATCGGGAGGATTGGAGGTGGCATCTGACCGATTGTTGGATTTGATACAAAAAGGAGTAACGGTAGCGCAAGTGGCCAAAGTTGCAGATAGCTTTACAGAAGCGGGCATAATGGTACATGCTTACCTGATGTATGGCTTCCCTACACAAACCGCTCAGGAAACAATTGATTCGCTGGAAGTGGTGCGTCAATTATTTATGAACAATATAGTACAGTCCGGTTTTTGGCATCAATTTGCCATGACGGCTCATAGCCCTGTGGGTATGTACCCTGAGCGGTATAAAGTCAAAAAAGTGACAGATGTGATTGGTAGCTTTGCCAACAATGATATTGAACATATAGATCCCACTGGAGCCAAGCATGAGCTGTTTAGCCAGGGATTGAAGAAATCGTTGTTCAATTATATGCATGGTATATGTTTCGATTTCGAACTGCAAGAGTGGTTTGACTTTCCTGTGCCCAGTACACAAATACCTGAAGATTATATCACCCAATCGCTCGCAAAATATTCGGACAAACAAATCCAATCGACCAATAAAATTGTTTGGTTGGGAGGGATACCTTCGTTGGCAACTTTTACAAGAAAGAAAAAAGGAAAGACCATAACAATGTCGGCATTGCAGTTGCAAACTAAGAAGGGAACACTGGAGCTTGCATTGGACGAAAAGACCGCGAAATGGCTATTGCATGTATTGCCTAAAATTGCTGCAACAAACGAATTTGTTTATAGCTATGGAGAGATTGCTGCTGAATATGAATTGCAGAGCTTAGGCGATTTTACTCGTTTTTGGAATACTGATGCCATTACACAATTGAGGACGCATGGATTATTAGTACTTTAATTTTATCGGTGTATAGAGAGAAATATAAATGGCAATGGAAGTATTGCTTATCTTTGCGGCGATTTGAAACAATATATTGCCATATTCTTTTTGTCGGCATACCTGCTCTCCACTACACAGCTACACGAGCTGTTGAAGTTGCCCGTGCTGGTAGAACACTTTATAGAGCACAAGCAACAGGATCCTAAAATGAATTTTTTAGAATTTCTCTGTATGCACTATGCGCATGGTAATGTAAGAGATGCCGACTATGATAAGGATATGAGATTGCCGTTCAAATCATGCAACAGTAATATCAACAATACCATTAGTTTTTGTACCCCTGCCACCGATCACACTTTTTCGTTTACGGAAAGGCTCTATCCTGTTGTGGTTAATAAAACCTTTTTTCCTAAAGACGAACGATTCTACGCTTCGGATTATCTATCTTTTATCTGGCAACCTCCCAGATTATCTTAATGTTTTTGGTTAATAAGTGACTGTTCAAAATTCAATAAGGAAATGGATTTCTTATTGCAATTTGTGCTGGTTTTTCCCATTTCATTAATAATACAACATACATGCTGACTAAAATAATTGAGTTTTCCGTGAGGAATAAACTCATCATTGGGCTATTTATCATTGCCCTTATAGGGTATGGCTCCTATCAGGTTACCCAACTGCCCATTGATGCGGTGCCGGATATTACCAACAATCAGGTACAAGTGATCACAGTCGTTCCGGCTTTGGGAGCTACAGATATAGAGCGGCTCATCACCTTCCCTATAGAACAAGCCAATAGCAATATCTCCGGGTTAAAAGAAATTCGCAGCTTTTCCCGTTTCGGTTTGTCCTTAGTGACCATAGTTTTTGAAGATGCAACAGATATTTATTGGGCAAGACAACAGGTGTCCGAAAGATTGCAAAAAGTACAAAGTCAAATTCCACAAGGCTTAGGTATTCCGGAATTGGGACCAATCAGCACCGGACTAGGCGAAATTTACCAATATGTGGTAAAACCTAAAAAAGGTTATGAACAAAAATACGATGCTACCTCATTACGTACTATTCAGGATTGGATTGTACGTAGGCAATTGTTGGGTGTGAAAGGAATTGCAGAAGTAAGCAGCTTTGGTGGCAAACTTAAACAATATGAAATAGCTATAAACCCGAATAAACTTAATGCTTACAACATCACCATCAATGACGTATTTAAAGCCATAGAAAGCAATAATCAAAATACCGGAGGTGCCTATATCGAAAAGGGGCCAACAGTTTTGTTTATACGAAGTGAGGGTTTAATTACGAACAAAGAGGATATTGAAAATATAGCTATTAAATCTACTCCCGGAGGCATACCCTTATATGTTCGTGACGTAGCTGAAGTAAAAATTGGTTTTGCTACACGATATGGTGCTATGTGCTACAATGACCAGGGGGAAGTGGCAGGAGCGGTGGTAATGATGCTTAAAGGAGCAAATAGCAGTGAAGTAATCAAAAATGTAAAAGCACGCATCGCTCAAATTCAAAAAACATTACCGGAAGGAGTGGAGATTGAGCCATTTTTAGACAGAACTAAAATGGTGAATAATGCGATAGGTACGGTAGAGAAAAATTTGCTGGAAGGAGCATTGATTGTTGTATTTGTGTTAGTGCTCTTTTTGGGCAACTTCAGGGCGGGTTTGCTAGTGGCTTCTGTTATTCCTTTAGCGATGCTATTTGCTATCTGTATGATGAATTTATTTGGTGTCAGTGGCAACCTTATGAGTTTGGGTGCATTAGATTTTGGGCTCATTGTAGATGGTGCCGTCATCATTGTCGAAGCCGTAATGCACCAATTAGCACATCACCATAAATTTAAAAAGCAAACAGTACTTAGTGTAACTCAAATGGATCATGAAGTAACCAACTCTGCCAGCAAAATGATGAATAGTGCGGTGTTTGGACAAATCATTATACTCATCGTTTACCTGCCCATATTCACCTTGCAAGGCATTGAAGGAAAAATGTTCAAGCCGATGGCTCAAACAGTAGCATTTGCTTTGCTGGGCGCTTTTATACTCTCGCTCACCTACATTCCAATGATGAGCTCTTTTTTCTTAAGCAAAAAGGTAAAGCATACGCAGAATTTTTCAGACAAGCTTATGCTAATGCTCGAAAATGCCTATCAGCGCGCCTTGCTGAAAGTATTACGTATTCCCAAATTATTGTTAGGTGTTGTATTCGCCCTGTTTATCATGACCATATTTATTCTAACAAGATTAGGTGGCGAATTTATCCCCGCTTTGGAAGAAGGTGACTTTGCTGTAGATACAAGAGTGTTGACCGGCAGCAATTTGAATACCACTATTGAATATACCCAAAAAGCGGCTCACATATTAAAGACCAGATTCCCGGAAGTAGAAAAGGTGGTGACTAAAATAGGTAGTGGCGAAGTGCCCACAGACCCTATGCCAATGGAAGCAAGTGATATGATTGTTACATTAAAAGATAAAAAGGAATGGACATCAGCACACTCTTTCAATGAACTGTCTGAAAAAATGGGTGCTGCACTTGAAGACGTACCAGGTATTACGGCCAGTTTTCAGTTTCCCGTACAAATGCGGTTTAATGAACTGATGACAGGTGCAAGGCAAGATGTAGTGTGTAAAATATTCGGTGAAAACTTAGATACTCTTGCTGCAACTGCGGATAAACTGGGTAAAATAGTGAGTACAGTGAAAGGCACTCAAAATCTTTATGTCGAAACAGTTACCGGAATGCCTCAAATCATTATTGAATATAACCGTCCGCTAATTGCTCAATATAATTTGTCAATTGCAGATATAAATAGAGTAGTGAATGCCGCATTTGCCGGACAAAGTACCGGTTTGGTTTTTGAGGAAGAAAAACGTTTTGACCTAGTGGTGCGTTTAGATGCCAGTCAAAAGAAAACCCTGGAGGATGTACAAAACCTATTAATCCCAACGCCTAACGGGACTCAAATACCCTTGCAGCAATTAGCCACTGTTGCTATAAAAGATGGACCCAATCAAATACAGCGAGAGGATGCTAAAAGAAGAATTGTAGTGGGTTTCAATGTTAGAGGAAGAGATGTACAAAGCATTGTGAGAGAATTGCAACAAAAAATCGATCGTCAATTAAAATTTCCTACCGGCTACTATATAACTTATGGCGGCAGTTTTGAAAATCTGAATAAGGCCAAAGATCGTTTAATGATCGCTGTTCCTGTTTCATTATTGCTCATCTTTTTGTTGCTATTTTTTGCTTTTAAATCGGTGAAGCAAGGGCTATTAATTTACACAGCCATTCCATTGTCTGCCATTGGTGGTATTCTGTTTTTGGCTTTACGAGGTATGCCATTTAGCATTAGCGCGGGTGTTGGTTTTATTGCCCTGTTTGGCGTTGCCGTATTAAATGGTATTGTATTAATTGCAGAATTTAATCGTCTAAAAATAAATGGTATGAAAAATATTGCACAGATAGTTGTTACAGGCACAAAACTTCGTTTACGGCCTGTATTGATGACTGCATTTGTAGCTTCATTGGGTTTTCTGCCTATGGCTATAAGCAATGGTGCCGGAGCAGAAGTACAACGGCCATTGGCTACAGTAGTTATTGGCGGTTTGATGATTGCTACTTTTTTAACCTTGTTTGTTTTGCCGGTTTTGTATGTGTTATTCGAGCGCGGTATTAAAGCCATATCGTTGACATCAAAGTCAATACCCGTATTTATTTTGTTTTGTTTACTGTGGAATAATGTGAGTGCGCAAAATGAAATATCATTGGATCGGGCCATTGCAATTGCTACCAAAAACAATCTCGGATTAATCAACGAACGGTTAAAATCAGATTATACGAAAGCATTGATACCCTCATCTGTTGCCATTCCCAATACGAACATTGTCGCTGACTTTGGACAAATGAACAGTACCTATACTGATAATAAAATAGGTATTACTCAAAGCCTAAATTTTCCTACAATTTATGCGCGACAAAAGAAATTGTTTACGGAAGAGTGGAAAGCAAATGTGCGTTATGAAGTATTAAAAGAGGCAGAATTAAAGCGTGCAGTTCAGGAATTGTTTTACGCTTATTTGTATGTAAAAGAAAAAGAGCAGCTATTGTACAAAAGTGATTCGCTTTATGCCCATTTATTACAAAAGGCAATATTGCGATTGCAAAAAGGAGAAAGTAATATTTTAGAAAAAGCAACCTTTGAAACACAACAAAATTCGATAGCGTTACAATTGAATCTCGCGCGTCAATCCATTGCAATGTTGCAAATGCAATTTCAATTATTACTACATTCAGATACGCTCTATATACCTGCTGCCGGCGGTTTTAAAGCCAGCGTATTGGATGTATTTGATACAACATCTATTGAGAGGCATCCGACATTGCAATATTGGGAACAACAAAATGCAATAGCGAAAGCCAATGTAAAATTGGAACAGTCAAAATTATTACCTGACTTGATGTTGGGATACAATAATGGAACAATAAGAGGCTTTGGTGCAGACGAACAGTTTTATAACAGCAATCATCGTTTTCAAGCGGTTCAGATAGGGTTGGGCATACCGGTTTTTACTCAGGCACAAAGAGCTAAAATTAAAGCTGGAAGAATTAATCAAAAAATAGCAGGCAATAATTACAACATCGAGCACGAGGCATTGAAAAATAAGCTGCTAATGGCACAATTACAATATAAACAAAATGAAAAAATGGTGGCTGAATTTGAACTTTCCACATTAAAGAATGCCGATTTGATAACGACAATTGCCCATCAGCAATTTATTAATGGGGCGATCAATTATTTAGAATTTGTTCAACTCATCAACCAAAGTATCGTTCTAAGAAACGATTATATCGATGCTGTAAAAACTTGGAATGAAAGCGTTATTCAACTTAATTACCTCACTGCACATTAAATTTTAAACATGAAAAATATAATAGTTATCGTCATCATCACACTCTTGTTGGGAGCTTGCGGAAGCAAAAAGCAGACCGTGCAAAATATGGATCCATCGGGTAAAGAAAATAATATAGTAACCATGACAGATGCGCAAATGAACAATGCACATATTGTTGTAGGGAAAATGGATCAGCGGAATATTGCTTCTGTTATCAAATTAAATGGAAAAATTGACGTCCCTCCTCAAAATCTCGTTTCTGTATCCGTTCCTTTGGGCGGCTATTTAAGAAGTACCAAATTATTGCCTGGTATGCATATTGCTAAGGGCGAGGTAATTGCTCAAATGGAAGATCAGCAATATGTACAATTGCAACAGGATTATTTGTTGGCTAAATCTAAATTGCATTTTGCAGAATTGGAATATGCGCGTCAGAAAGAACTGAATCAGAGTCAGGCAAGCAGCGATAAAGTGACGCAACAGGCGCAGGCAGAATTAAATGCACAACGAATAATGATGAATGCATTGGCTGAAAAACTCAAGCTTATTAATATCAGTCCTAATAATTTGTCACTAGGCACTATCTCCAAAAGCATCAATATTTATAGTACCATCACTGGCTTTGTGAGCAAGGTAAATGTGAATATAGGAAAATTTGTAAACCCATCGGACGTGCTCTTTGAATTGGTCAATCCCACAGATATACATTTGAATTTGAAAGTGCGAGAAAAGGATGTAAACCAACTTGCAATCGGACAGAAACTATTAGCCTATAGTAATTCCAATCCTGATAAAAAATATCCTTGTGCTATTATTCTGATCAGCAAAGACATTTCTTCAGATGGTATTTCAGAAGTGCATTGTCATTTCGAAAACTATGATAAAACACTTTTGCCTGGCATGTATATGAATGCCGAAATAGAAGTAGATAACAGTAGTGCTAATACACTACCTGAAACTGCCATTGTAAATTTTGAAGGCAAAAGTTATATATTTGAAGTAGTGGGTATTCGACAATTTGCTATGAAAGAAGTGTCGTTAGGTACTAAAGAAAATGGTTTTGTAACTATTACAAATGCTGTTGACCTCGCGAACAAGCAAATTGTATTGGACGGTGCTTATACACTATTGATGAAATCGAAAAATAAAGAAGAATAATCAGTCCTATAAAAAACATATTTATGACGCACACAGAAAATCATTTAAAAAGTTCGGATTTTATTACAGACATCGTCATTGGAATGAGTGATGGTTTGACCGTGCCCTTCGCTTTGGCTGCGGGTTTGAGTGGGGCTGTTAGTAGTAACAATATAGTTATTACAGCAGGTATTGCTGAGATTGTAGCAGGTTGTATTGCTATGGGTTTGGGCGGTTATCTTGCAGGGAAAACGGAACAGGAACATTATGAAAGCGAATTAAAACGCGAATATGACGAGGTCGAAAGAGTTCCACATAAAGAAATACAAGAAGTAAAAGATGTTTTTGCTGAATATGGTATTAGTGAAGAAGGGCAAACGATGTTGGCTAATGAATTAGCTAAAGACAAAGATAAATGGGTTGACTTTATGATGAAGTTTGAGCTCGGTTTGGAAGCACCTAATCCCAATAGAGCGCGTAACTCAGCCCTTACCATTGGTATCGCATATTTCATCGGTGGCTTATTACCACTGTCTGCTTATTTCTTTACGCCTAATCCTCATGAAGGACTATTAGTATCGGCGGTGTTAACGACTATTTGTTTGTTTGTTTTTGGTTATTTTAAAAGTAAAGTAACCGGTCAGCCACCCATTAAAGGAGCGTTGAAAGTAACAATGATTGGACTTGTAGCCGCGGCAGCTGCGTTTGGTATTGCTAAGCTAGTAGGTTAGCGGACTTTAAATTTCATAATTATACTTGCCCAGTATTACAACATCAAGTGTTGGAATACTGGGCATTAAAATTGTTATTGTTGGATTGTATAAGCATTGCATAAAATAATTTAGTTTGTGAGAATTATTTTTCCGATAAAAGTGATGAAAATATTCCATGCCATTTGTACATTTATTTCGGCTATAATAACCTGAATATCTTTATGCATGAAACAACTTTGGATGAACATGAATTAGAAATACTAAATGATGTGTTATCGAAAAGGACAAAAATATTTCTTGGATTGTTGTGGCAATTTCCATTACTTGTCATCATCGCAGTTGTTCGAGTATTTTTCAAAATCTTTATTGAAACGAAATCACTAGGTCTTGTATTATTCTTCCTATTCATAGGCGCGATTTACTTTTTATTGATTTATCATTTATATAAAAGCAGAATTAAGCCACTCAAACAGGATATTGCTGAAAAAACAGGTTTGATCATAATGGTTGAAGTGATCAATAAATCTTATTTCCCTTATGTTGGTGAATGTTTTCTGTTTTTTGAACACGAAAAATTAAGCAGCAAGCAAGTTGATGCCATTACATTTTTTCAATACAATAAAGGTGATTATTATCCGTTAAGGGCAGGCTTGCATTCGGGCATCATTTTAGACGATTATAAAAACTATGATTTATTCTAAGCATCATATATTTTCATTGTCGTTTAATATATTAAACAATTCCTGTTGTTGCTTTCGTCCTTGTTTTTTCATTTCGGTTTTGATTATAAGCTAATGTTAAATTTAAAATAGTTATTTTTGTGTTTACTTTTAATTAGATTTATTATTAATATAATTTAACACTAACTTTTAAATCAACTTGTTTATCTTTATCAAAATGATGATAGACAAGAACATTTTGACGATTTTGGAGGCAAATCCTTTGCCTTACTTGATTATTCAAGCCAAAGGATTTTGTATTATTTCTGCTAACCAAGCCTTTCTAAAATCAATTAATTCTTCTACTGATTTATTGATTGGCACAGATATTAACCGGTCATTTGACTTTACTAGCAATCTTACATCGCTTATTGAATCACTTATTAAAGTAAAATCGACAGGTCAGTCAGATAAGATTCATATCCAATGTCAATTTGAACCTGCAGAAGTATGGCAGCTAAATAATATGCCCATAATAAATGAAAAAAAACAAACGGAATATATTATTCTCCTTATTGAACAAATAAATAAGCAAGAAGAGACGGTACCGTTTTCTAATGTAATACCTAATAAAGAAATAGACCAAAAATATGATCAGCTCTTTTCGCTCATACGACAACCAATGTGGGTGTATGATACAAATAATTATCGGTTTTTGGATGTGAATGACGCTGCAATAAATTACTATGGATATTCGCGAGCAGAGTTTCTTTCGATGACAATTAAAGATATTACTCCAACGGAAGATTTGAACTTGTTGGAAGATGCGGTTGGTTTTGTACGAACAAATCAAGAATTGTTTACGCAAGGTTTTTATCGCCACAAAAAAAAGAACGGTTCAATTATTCATGTGGACTTGTCTTGCAATCTTATTCATGCATTTGGTAAACAATGTGAGCTTGTATTAATGAATGATATTACTGCTCAGATTGCAGCGAATAATAGCATTCGATTATATAATGAGCGATTGCATGTTGCCCAACAAATTGCTAAACTAGGCTATTGGGAATTGAACATGAAAACCAATCAGGTATTTTGGGGAGAAGAAATGTATGCTATTTGGGAACGCGATACCACACTCCCGGCACTTACTCCAAATGATTTTTTGGACACACTACACATAGAGGACAGACCTTCGTTTATTGCTTATCAGAAAACTGTTTTGAAAGGCGATTATTTACCCTCTTTCGAATTTCGGATAATAACACCAACAGGAAAAATAAAATACATTGCCCAGCAAATTGATTTGATATTAGATGAGCATGGACAAAGGAAAATGCTTAGAGGTACTGTGCAAGATATATCAATTCAGAAGGCAAATGAAAGTGCCCTAGAGGCAAAGTCTAGGCTTTTAGAGGTTATCAGTGAGTTTAATAAAACATTATTGAAGCATGTTGATCAAACCGAAGTGCTAGAATATGCTTTTGGTGTTTTAGGTAGTGTACTTAGTGTAAACAGTATTTATTATCTAGGATACTCTTGGGCTGAAAGAGTAGAAAATTCATCAGTTACACTAAATGTTAAATGGTCAAAACAGCAAGATACTTATATGCCATTGCTCAAAAAAAGCCTTGAATATTTAGTGTCTGTATTTTTAACTGATCACCTGCCAAATTTGGTAAGTGATCAGTTTGTACTAATAAGCGCTAACATATTGCCTGAAGGTCAATTTAAAGAACAGTTAATAGAGTATGGCATATTTTCATTGCAAGCACTTCCAATATTTGTCAGCACTGTTTTTCATGGGCTGATCATATTCGAAGATAATTCGTCCGATATATTCAGATCAGAGGATGAACAGTTCTTTCTGCAATCCATTATTAATAGCTTGACAATAGCGCTAGAAAAATGTGTTGCCAATGAAGCTGCCTTAGAAAATAAGCAACATCTGAAATCGGTTATCAACAATATACCTGGTATCACCTATCGATGTTTGGCAGATAACAATTGGACCATGCTATTTATAAGTGATGAAGTAGAACGATTAACGGGTTATCCTCCAGAACAATTTATTCATAATCAACAACGCAGTTTTGCTTCCATTATACATGCGGATGATGTCAATAATAACAACAAGATATATGGATGTTTAGATCGGTTAAGTATTTTTAAAGTTAGGTATCGCATAGTAACTCGTGATGGTGATATCATCTGGGTTGAAGACAGGGGTATGGGCACTTACGATAAAAATGGTAAGCTTTTATGGATTGATGGTGTA
The DNA here is from genome assembly GCA_002307135.1 of Bacteroidetes bacterium UBA1312. Classification (GTDB taxonomy): domain Bacteria; phylum Bacteroidota; class Bacteroidia; order Chitinophagales; family Chitinophagaceae; genus Rurimicrobium. The sequence continues at coordinate 89,739 of DBTQ01000027.1, read as the reverse complement.
ATACTTGATATCTCAGAGAAAAAAGCATCTGATGATAAATTTAAAGCGATTTTTGAACAGACAAAAGACTCAATTATCTTATTTGATGACGATTGCCTCTTGGTCGATTTTAATCAGGCAACAGTGCAGCTATTAGGCTATACAGCAAGAGAACTGAATGGGCTTAATATAGAACAAATCTTCAAAAATATACAGACAACTGATAATGCCAATTGTAGTGAGCAGATCATCAATCATATTTTGAATATAAAACTGTCTGAACTTATTACTAAAGATGGTTCAATAAGATTGATCAATTGTGCTATACAAGCTAACATTCTTTCGGGTATACACCTTGCTGTTATAACTGATGTTACAGAACGAAAAAGGCAAGAAGAACAGCTTGTTTATAGTGAAAAGCGCTTCAAAGCTTTGGTACAAGAAGGTTATGATTTGATCGCAATCATGGATACTACAGGCAATTATACATTTGTTAGCGAAAGTTGCCGGTCAATCCTTCATGCAGAACCGGAATATTATGTTGGTAAAAATGCCTTTGAATTTATTCATCCGGATGATAAAAAGTCGGTAATCATTCAGTTCGAACAATTACTTCAAAACAAGCAAATTCAAATAGAACCATTTCGTTTCAAAAATGGTAATGGAGAATGGCGTTGGATTTCTACACTATTGACAAATCTGCTAGATGAACCCGCGGTATGCGGCATTGTTGTTAATACCATGGACGTAACGGAATCTGTTATTAAAAATAATGAATTAAAATTGAGTAATGACAAGTATCAATTAATATTGAAGGCTACTAATGAAGCTATATGTGATTGGGATATTAAAAACGATTATACCATTTGGGGGCAAGGGTTTCATGATATTTTTGGTTATGATTTAAGTGTCTATAATAATACTCTTTTATCTGATAATATACACCCTGATGATCGAACATGGGTAATGAATATGTTGAAGGAAACAATGGAAGATAAAAATGCAGATCATTTTTTTGTGGAGTATAAATTTCTGAAAGCAGATAGGTCCATATCCATTGTTCAACAAAGAGCATTGTTTTTAAGAGACGAAACTGGGGAGGCTATAAGATTACTGAGTTCATTTAGAGACATTACACAAATTGAAGAAAGCTTGTATAAAATCAAGATCCAAAATGAACAATTGAAAGAAATTGCATGGATTCAATCACATGTGGTTCGTGCTCCTTTGGCACGCATAATGGGATTAATTGATTTATTGAATACTCAAGAAAAGCACAGTAATGAAAAAAATGACGCTCTTATTTTAGAGTATCTATCAAGTTCTGCCAAAGAGCTCGATACCATTATCAAAGATATAATCACTAAATCTGACAATATTAATAAATAGCCCTTTGCAATGAATCTGTAAATATTAATTGTTGAAAAAGTTTGAGTGTTTGATGTGAAAAATATTGGAGAAAGCTATTGTCGTTTGCGATCTACATAAAACTTTTTTAATGGAAGCAAGCCCTTAGTTCATTTCAGCTATAAGATAGTTTTGAGTGAATATAATCTCCCGATATTCAGTATCCTTCAGTATAAATGTATTGTTGATTATGGGAAAAGGCCTCTATTAAATGGAGTTTTTTGAAAAAATATTAATGCTGTTCATGTCATTATTTGGTGCAATAAGAGCAATTTTATTTAATAACTTTGATTATAAATGTAGGATCCCCATAATGAAAGAACAAGAACATATCAATTGTGCTAATTGCAATGCTCGTTGTACTTCTATTTTTAAAAATTTGACGGCGGAAGAATTGGTGAGCATTAGCAATGCAACAACTTGCATGTCTTATAAAAAGGGTGCAACTATTTTTCAAGAAGGAGCCTATCCTCGTGGTTTGTATTGTATTCAGTCGGGCAAAATTAAGATTATACAGACAGGCGTTGACGGTAAAGAGCAAATTGTACATCTCGCGCATGATGGTAATGTAATGGGCTATAGAGCTATATTGGGAGAGGATACCTATTCTTGCTCCGCATTAGCACTAGAAGATTCTAATGTTTGTTTTATTCCCAAAGATTATTTTAATCATTTGGTAGAGCGTAATGGGAGGCTTACACTACAAATTGTACATCTGCTAAGTGACGAACTGAGAGAAGCAGAACGCAGGATTACCCACACTGCACAACAACCGGTGAAAAATCGTTTGGTTCAATCCTTGCTTTCCTTGAAACAAAACTATGGGATGGAAAGTGATAATATTACGATTAATGTTACGATCAAACGAGAAGAACTCGCTAATCTTGCCGGCACCTCCAGAGAAACAGCCACTCGTGTGCTTTATGAATTGCAGGAGCAAAAACTGATTGAACTGGTTGGGAAGAAAATAAAAATAAAAAATGAACCCTTATTGATTGAGTTAGCTCATTTGGGACATTAAAAAAATGTTCTACTACCGAAAACTGACTTTTATCATATTGTGAGCGACATCACATTTTACAGTCCCAGTCAAAATTACTTTTGACTTTGTAAAATATAAATGATGATGGATGCAATAATAATTGAAAATGCTTTTCAAGAAAAAATTGACCGCGATCTGTGCATAGAGCCTAAAGATCAAATGCCCGAAAAATATCGATTGCATTTGATTCGTCAGATGTCGCAACATGCCCATTCTGAAGTGATTGGAATGCAACCCGAAGGCAATTGGATAACACGCGCGCCAAGTTTACGTTCTAAACAAATTCTCTTAGCGAAAATTCAAGACGAAGGTGGGCATGGTCTTTACCTCTACAGTGCTACTGAAACATTAGGGATTTCACGCGAAGAAATGATTGAACAATTACATAGCGGTAAAGCCAAATATGCTAACATATTCAACTATCCATCACTCAATTGGGCTGATATTGGCGCTATAGGATGGTTGGTAGATGGTGCTGCTATTGTCAATCAAGTTTCTTTACAACGTACCTCGTATGGTCCTTATGCTAGAGCTATGGTTCGCATTTGTAAAGAAGAAAGTTTTCATCAACGTCAAGGCTACGAAATTATGGCTAATATGATGAAAGGCAGTACCGAGCAAAAAGAAATGGCACAAGATGCGATGAACCGTTGGTGGTGGCCAGCTTTAATGATGTTTGGTCCGCATGATAGTGATTCTCCTAATTCTGGCAATGCATTTATTTGGAAAATTAAACGACAAAGTAATGATGTATTACGTCAGCGTTTTATTGATAAAACTGTGCAACAAGCTGAATTGATTGGATTAACCGTTCCCGATAAGGACTTAAAATGGAATGAAGAAAAACAATGCTACGATCATGGAGCTATCGATTGGGAAGAATTCAATCGAGTCATTAATGGCAACGGTCCTTGCAATAAACAACGTATGGATCACCATATCAAATACCATAATGAAGGTGCTTGGGTGAGAGAGGCAGCAGCAGCTTATCAAAAACAAATTAACGAATTCAACTAAAAAGCTATACTTATGTCAACAACAGATACACAATTAGACCTTTGGGAAGTTTTTATCCAAAGCCGCCCCGGAAGCCACTATACACACGCAGGTAGCGTACATGCATCAGACAATCAAATGGCGCTTCAAAATGCTCGCGATATTTATACGCGCAGAAATGAAGGTACAAGTATTTGGGTAGTTCCGGCAAAATATGTAACTGCATCTAACCCTGAAGACGCTGGTATGTTTTTTGATCCATCGAACGATAAAATGTATCGCCATCCTACTTTTTATAAAATGCCCGAAGGCGCGAAACAAATCTAAAACCTACAATAATGACACAGCAAGAAGCACTTTATAAATATCTTTTGCGCTTGGGAGACAATGCCCTAATCCAAAGCTATCGCTTGTCGGAGTGGTGTAGCAGGGGGCCGATTCTTGAAGAAGATTTGGCACTCACTAATATTGCGCTTGACTATATCGGGCGTGCTCAAAACCTTTTGCAATATGCAGCAGCAATAGAAGGCAAAGGTCATAGTGCAGATCATTTAGCCTACAGAAGGGCAGAGCATCAATACTATAACAATCTAATTACAGAAATGCCTAGAGGTGATTTTGCTTACACGATTGTAAAGCAATTGTTCATTTCAACTTTCGAGTTTTTATTGTACACGGAGTTGTGCCACTCAAAAGACGAAGCCATTGCCGGTATTGCCGGTAAAGCTATTAAAGAAGTACGTTATCATTGGACACATTCGCGCGATTGGTGTTATCGTTTAGGTAAAGGCACAGCTTTTAGTAATGATAAATTGCAACAAGCGGTGAACGATCTGTGGATGTACACTGGCGAACAATTTGAAATGGGAGCTGAAGAAGAAATGTTATCTGCCGAGGGAATTGCATTTGATAATAAAGCATTGCAAAGCAAATGGCTAGAAATGGTAAGTACTGTTTTGACAGCATCGAACATTCAAATACCAACGGAAAGCTATATGCAAACAGGAGGCAGAAAAGGTGTACACACTGAAAATATGGGTCACATTCTTGCTGAAATGCAATATTTACAACGCGCTTACCCCGATGCAACATGGTAAACACCAGTTTTAATAAAAAAGAAATTCTGACTTTATTGTCCGAAATAAAAGACCCCGAAATACCTGTGGTGACTATTGAAGAAATGGGCATGTTGCGTGATGTAATTATTTCAAATAATGGCTATGAAGTTTTACTTACGCCTACTTATACAGGTTGCCCTGCTATGGGAATCATTGAACAAGACATCCTCAGCACCTTGCAGGATGCTGGTATTTCGAATGCCAAAGTAACCATGGTATTTGCTCCTGCATGGACTACGGATTGGATGAGCGAATCGACTAAAGAAAAGCTCGTTCAATTTGGTATTGCGGCACCTGTTCATTCTTCCTGTGTCAATTGGTTATCGCCTAGGAATGTTGAAGTGAGCTGCCCAAAATGTGGTTCTAAAAACACAAAAATTGTAGCTCAATTTGGCTCCACAGCTTGTAAAGCATTATACAGCTGCAACGATTGTCAAGAACCTTTTGATTATTTTAAGTGCCATTAGGATTTAAATAGAAACTATGTTTTTCAAGCCAGCGCTCAGTCAATTTTCCTGACTGGGCGCGTTTGTTTGGATGAATAAAAACTGACTTTTGTCATACTGTGATGTTCGTCACACTTTAGGGTGTTTCCTACTATTATTTTTGTCGCACAAACAAATTAATAGTCAATGCCATTCTATCATAAATTGGGTATAATTCCCGAAAAACGTCATACTGTTCATCGTCAAGCTAATGGTGCTTTATACCAAGAAGAATTAGTTGGTACGCAAGGTTTTGCAGGTTTATCATCGTTGGTTTACCACCTTTATCCGCCTACTCGTGTCAAACAAAAAGATAAGGCTTATTCTGTAGTGCCAAAGATTGCCGTTGAAAATGGGCTTGACGCGATGAGTTTTCAAGGTTTCAATATTCAGCCTGAAACAGATTATCTTAAAAGTAGAAAAACATTGATGGTTAATGCTGCCATGCAAATTGGTCTTGCTGCACCCACCACTTCTCCCGACTATTTTTATAAAAATGCTGACGCTGATGAATTGCTATTTATCCATAAAGGCAGCGGAACGCTATACACCATGTTTGGTGAATTAAAATTCCAGTATGGCGATTATATCAATATTCCTCGTGGTACAGTTTATAAAATAGAATTTGATACTGCCGACAATCGTTTGTTATTTGTAGAGTCTTTCGACCCAATTTTTACGCCACGCCGATATAGAAATGATTTTGGACAATTGTTGGAGCATTCACCTTTTTGCGAACGCGATATTAAAGTTCCGCAAAATCTCAAAACGCATGACGAACAAGGTGAGTTCGATATTTTTATCAAGAAAAAAGGATTCATGTTTCCTTATGTTTATGCCAATCATCCTTTTGATGTAGCTGGTTGGGACGGGTACCTTTATCCTTATACATTTTCTATTTTCAACTTCGAACCATTGACAGGTCGTATTCACATGCCACCTCCTATTCATCAAACATTTGAGAGTAAGAATTTTGTTATTTGCTCATTTGTCCCGCGTTTATACGATTATCATCCTTTGGCTATACCAGCTCCATACCACCACAGTAATATCGATAGCGATGAAATATTGTATTATGTAGATGGCGATTTTATGAGCCGGAACAATATTCAAAAGGGGCAAATAACCTTACATCCAGGCGGTATTCCTCATGGTCCACATCCTGGAGCTATTGAAAGAAGTATTGGGAAAAAAGAAACAGAAGAATTGGCCGTAATGATAGACCCATTTCAGCCAATGATGATAACTGAAGAAGCATTAAAAGTTGAAGTTAAAGACTATTACAAATCTTGGTTGGAGTAGTTGTAAACAGATTCGTACAACAAAATAAATTTTAAAAATAAACTAGAGATATGGAAACATTAATAGGTAAAAATGCGCCGAAATTTTCGGAGGAAGCAGTAATAAATGGTAACGATTTTGTAGAAGGGTTTTCACTGGAGCAATATCTTGGAAAGAAAAATGTTGTTTTCTTTTTTTATCCTTTGGACTTCACATTTGTTTGTCCTACAGAGCTGATCGCTTTTCAAAATCAGCTAGCAGAATTTGAAAAAAGAGATACTGCTGTTGTGGCTTGTTCAATCGACTCAAAGTTTTCGCATTGGGCTTGGCTCAATACAGAACGTAACAAGGGCGGCATTAAAGGCGTCACTTATCCAATGGTTGCAGATTGTAGTAAAATGATTGCGATAAATTATGGCGTATTGGCTGGTGAATATAAATGTAATGACAATAGTCAAATTTCATTTGAAGGAAATCCAGTTGCCTTTCGCGGTCTTTTTTTAATTGACAAAAATGGTATTATACGCCATCAAGTTATAAATGATTTGCCCTTAGGAAGAAGTGTTGATGAGGCATTACGCATGGTTGATGCACTCAACTTTCATGAGGCAAATGGAGAAGTTTGTCCTGCAAATTGGAACAGTAGCAAAGAAGGTTTGAATGCAACGGCAGAAGGTATTGCAGCTTATTTAGGTAGTCATAAAAATTAAACAATATGTCCACAGCAAATCTCACTCAAGTAGATAATTTTAACTACGGAATAGAAAAAATTTTCGATAAGGCTCAGGATTTTTTACCCATAAATGGTACTGATTATGTAGAGCTATATGTTGGTAATGCCAAACAAGCGGCACACTATTATAAATCAGCATTTGGCTTTCAATCGCTTGCCTATAGTGGCTTAGAGACAGGCAATAAAGAATTTTGTTCTTATGTATTGGTACAAGACAAAATACGTTTGATACTTACCTCTCCGTTCAATCCTGAAAGTGATATTTCAGATCATATACGTCGGCATGGCGACGGTGTAAAGGTAATCGCGCTTTGGGTAGATGATGCTAGAAAAGCCTATCAAGAAACAACGAGTAGGGGAGCAGTATCTATCCTCGAACCAACTGTATATAGCGATGAGCATGGCGAAATTGTGAAAGCGGGTATTCAAACTTATGGCGATACGGTACACTATTTCATAGAACGTAAAAACTACAAAGGAATATTTCTTCCAGGCTTTGTTGCATTGACTTCTGAATTTGAAGCCCCAATTACTGGACTTAAATACATCGACCACATGGTGGGCAATGTACGCTTGGGTGAAATGAATAAATGGGCTGAGTTTTACGCCAATGTAATGGGATTTGCTAATCTGGTTACTTTCGACGACAAAGACATTTCTACCCAATACACAGCCTTAATGAGTAAGGTAATGACCAATGGTAATGGCCGGATTAAATTTCCGATCAACGAACCTGCTATGGGATTAAAAAAATCTCAAGTTGAAGAATACCTTGATTTTTACGGAGGTCCTGGTTGCCAGCATATTGCAGTAGCTACCGATGATATTGTATTTACTATTAGCGAAATGAGAAAGCGCGGGGTCGAATTTCTTCATGTTCCGGGTACTTATTACGACACTGTAGTGGATAGAGTGGGAACAATAGCTGAGGATATGGCTACACTTAAATCTTTGGGTATAATGGTGGATAGAGATGAGGAAGGTTATTTGCTACAAATATTCACCAAACCAGTAGAAGATAGACCGACCTTATTTTTTGAAATCATCCAACGTAAAGGAGCCAAATCTTTTGGTAAAGGAAATTTTCAAGCATTATTTGAAAGCATCGAAGCAGAACAAGCAAGACGTGGAACGCTATAAATGCAACAGTTTTTTCATAAAGCAATTTCAGAAGCATAATGAATCATAGTTCAGATGGCAATAATGAAAAGTCGGCAATCATAATTGGTGCAGGATTAGTGGGCTCACTTTGGGCTATTTATCTCAATAAAGCTGGCTACAAAGTAAATGTTTATGAACGCAGGCCTGACATGCGTCAAGCAAACATGTCTGCGGGAAAGTCTATCAACTTGGCTACATCATATCGTGGCTGGAAAGCTTTGGATGCAGTAGGTGTTGGCGATGAAATTCGTAAAATAGCGATACCCATGTATGGGCGCACCTTGCATCATCTTGATGGCGAACAAAAATATCAACCTTATGGCAACGATGGTCAAGCAATATACTCGGTTTCGCGAGGGGCTATCAATGCACAATTGATGACAATTGCAACAACAAATTCAAGTGCACAAATTCATTTCAATGAAGAATGTACCAATGTTGAATTAGGCAATGGAACGGCAATTTTTAAAAACAGTTTAACGGGCATCATTACAGAAGCAAAAGCCGATGTAGTTTTTGCTACAGATGGTGCATTTTCGGCAGCCCGATACCACGGATTTCAAAAGTTAGATCGCTTTAGCTATTCGCAAAATTATATCCCGGATGGCTACCGCGAAATATTATTACCCGCTAATGAAGACGGCTCGTATAAATTGAACTCTGAAACGCTGCATATATGGCCGCGTGGTCGTTTTATGCTCATCGCATTGCCCAACTTCGACGGCTCTTTTACCTGTACTTTATTTATGCCATTCGATGGCGATAAATATTGTTTCAATAACCTTACTTCAAGAGAAAAAGTAACCGATTTCTTTCAAGAGGTATTCCCCGATTTTTATGCAATGATGCCCAATGTCGCCGACAAATGGGAGCAGCATCCACTTTCGTCATTAGCTATTATTCGTTGCTTCCCTTGGACATCGGGTAAATTCGCATTGATGGGCGATGCGGCACATGCTACTGTTCCTTTCTTTGGGCAAGGTATGAATGCTGGTTTTGAAGATTGTACTGTTATGTGGCAATTGATGCAGAAGCATCATGAAGATTGGTCAGCAGTTTTTAAAGAATATGAAACTATACGTAAACCCAATGGCGATGCAGTACAGGACTTGTCTTTGCAAAACTATATTGTGATGCGGGATAGGGTAGCAGACCCTGGTTTTCTGTTGTTGCAAAAGATAGAACGTAGAATTAATTTGCTTTACCCACAATCTTATTTCCCCCTGTATTCAATGGTTTCTTTTACAGATATAACTTATGAAACAGCTTTGAACAAAGGAAATGAGCAAGAAAAAATGATTCAACAATTAATTGCGGAGCATCAAATAGCTGAACATACTTCAGAAGAAATGATTGATGGCATCATACATGATTTTATGAGTCGCAATATTTAAAAATATAAAAAATGGATTCAGTAAAAGAAGCGCTGTTGAAGCGTATCGACGAAAAGTATCTTGCAATTGACCAAAATTCGGAAGTGCATCTTGAAGGATTGGTGTGGGCGAAGCCGATTACATATTGGGATTATATAATGCCGGAAGCACTCCTGAGTTTGCAAGTACAGCGTACAACTCTACCCGACGAAATGGTGTTTATTATGTACCACCAAATCAATGAACTCTTATTCAAAATGGTGCTTTGGGAAATAGATCAGGTAAGCAATAGTAAGTCTGTCGAAGCAGAATTTTTTACTGAAAAACTCCGCCGCATTAGTCGTTATTTCGACATGCTCGCTACCTCATTCGATATTATGGGTGATGGTATGGAGCCCGATCAGTATTTCAAATTTCGCAATACACTAACGCCTGCAAGCGGCTTTCAGAGTGCGCAATATCGTGTTATTGAATTTGCATCTACTGAATTAATTAACCTTATTGATTATCGGTTTCGTGCTACGATAAATCGTGATACCCCTTACGAACATGCCTACGAGCATTTGTATTGGCAAGCCGCAGGTAAAGATCATGAAACAGGCAAAAAAAATACTTTGATTCGTCTGTTCGAAGAAAAGTACAAAGCTATGTTCTTGACTAAAATGGAGACTTATAATTCTACCAACCTTTGGACGAAATTTAAACAATTGCCTGTAGCGGTTCGTGAAGACGAAGCATTAATTAAAGCTATGCGGCACTATGACCACACGATAAATGTAACTTGGGTAATGGCACATTATGACGCTGCTGAAAAATACTTGGGCGAAGCTGAAGCTACCGGAGGTAGCAACTGGCGTAAATACATGCATCCAAAATACCAACGTCGCATTTTCTTTCCCGACCTATGGAGTGCAGACGAACTTAGTCATTGGGGAGAAAATTTATAAATATAGATGAATAGACAACGAATACGAGTTACCAAAAAGTTTAGCTTCGATATGGCACATGCACTATATGGTTACGATGGACCATGTAAAAATATTCATGGACATACCTATCATCTTAGTGTAACGCTAATAGGTTTCATTATCAAAGATAATAATGATGCAAAAGTTGGTATGGTCGTCGATTTTGGTGATTTAAAGAAAATAGTACAATCGAATATATTAAATAAATACGATCATGCTTTAGTACTCAATGATCGAGCGCCGTATGCTCAGTCAACACTTATTTTCAATGAATTTGAGAAAATAGTATCGGTGCCTTTTCAGCCTACATGCGAAAATTTGTTACTGCATTTTGTAAGTCAATTAAAACAAGTTATTTCTGGCGAAATGAGTCTTGCTGGGATGCGGCTGGAAGAGACTCCAAGCTCTTATGCCGAATGGTTGGCAAGTGATAATTGATTGTGTTAAAGCATCGCCCCACTGACTAGTGTAATAAATTTCCCCTGATTTTTGTGTCTAACATTTGGTGTTGTTTATGGTAGTTGAATTGCTGTTTATAGGTATTAAGAATGCCAAGTGATACATTCCGAATTTTGGTCGTTTAAATTGTTGGACATAAAGTTGAGTTTAAGAAATGAAATAAGCAACCAGTTATGGTTGCTTGGGAATAGTAAAAGGTAGGGTTGTTTATTTCAATTATGAAAGACATGTTGCGATTGTAGTAATTTTATCACTTCCACTAGGAGATATTTTAGAAGCTCTGTATTATTTGGTTGTATTGATGTTTGAGTAAATGTTTGAGCATTAACTTGCATTATCATTAGAACACTAGACTGTGGTTCTGGCTTCAACATATATGTTACTCCATTTATTACAAACGTAGGAATTTGAGACCCTCCTTTATGTTCAGGTATCAATAAAATATACAAAAGATTAGAGCAATGTTGTTCTAATGAACCATTACCAACAGCAGTCCAGCTTTCCCAATTACTGGATTTCTCAAGAGCATCAATCAATCCTAAATAATCTCCTTTGATATGACATGCAATTTTTAGTGCCCATGCAATTTTCGTATACCTAGGTTTTTCAGTTAATGTAGAATGAACTATAAAACTATCAACTAGATTGATGTAAGCACCTTCAAGCTTAATTATATTTCGTAGGTCTAATTCTTGATTAAGAATAAGATGGTCTATGAGCTGGGTTAAAATACTGCCATGCCCTAAATGAGATAATAATGCGTCATCATTATTATGCGAGTCAGAACTCCTTAATTTATGAAAGAGGAAATTCTTGGCTATATCTGGTAATTTCTTATAAGGATTAAATTCAAAAACCCGTTGCGAATAAAACTTATCAATATACCCGTTAAAATCAACCCCGCTACCAAATTTAGCTTTGAAGATTTGCCTTATATTATTGATGTCACAAACCAATACAATCTTATCAAATCCGAATTTATTTTTCATTGCTGCGTTCGGCCTGTCAAAATGAGCTGCAAAAACATTTAGTATCCTAAAAATATGCTCTGGATCAATCCTATCTAAATCGTCGATGATTAAAATGTTTTCCTTCTTAGGACCAGGTGTATCTTTAAGTTTTTTGAGCTCTTGGACAATTAATTGAGTAATTATATCCTCTTCATAAATGGAACCTTCTGTCTGTTCAATTTTCTGAATATAGTCAAGAAATTCTCCTGCTATATTTGCAGTCTTTTTTCGACTTTCATGAAACTTTAGATATTTACCTACAAGTTCTTTTACTTTTCCTGCATTTTCTGACAAATCCTTTCCGACTTTTGGAACCATCCTCAATAGTGTAGCGCCAATTTCAAACAAATTTTCTTTTGCAAAAAACGGTAGGGTTTGAATATAGGATAAATCAATTTCTTCCACACGTATTCCTTGACGTAGCATTTCAAGTAGGATGTCGTATTTCAAATACTTGAAAATGTCCTCATTTTGAGCAACGGAATAGTTTACGGGGAATAAATGAAATACATTATAAGGCTCTGGTGAATCATTTATCTTATGGGCTTCTGTAAAAAACCATTTTTTTAAAAATGTTGTTTTGCCGATACCAAATCTTCCTGAGAAAATAATTCGTTCATTGTCTTCTATCAATAGATGTTTATTGAATGCTCTTGTTGGTTCTTCAAACAAACTTTCAATTAGGTTAGCATTACTCATTTTATTAGTTATAATTAGGGTTTTGATAGTTTTATAGGCAGGCAAATGTAAATAGGTTTGAAACTATTCAGTGCTTTCTAAATTTAATAAGCGGACTCAAATGGATGATTCAAAATGAATTCATGTATTTGATAATAATTTCCCCTCAGTACATTTTAAGCAACAATACTATGAAATTACTTTTTTGTTGGAGTGATAATTTTTGATAAGAGTAAATATCGCCCCAATCTTTGATTTTACTAACCAACAGGCACAAAAAAAAGCCCAGCATTGCTGCTGAGCTCTCTAAATGGTCGGGAAGACAGGATTCGAACCTGCGACCCCCTGGTCCCAAACCAGGTGCGCTACCGGCCTGCGCCACTTCCCGATTTTTTTGTACTCTTTTTTGATTCACGCTGAAAAGTTGATTACGCCGGTAAAAAGCTTTTCAGCGGTGAGGGCGGGATTCGAACCCGCGGAACAGTTTGACCCGTTCGGCAGTTTAGCAAACTACTGGTATCGGCCACTCACCCACCTCACCAAAGGTATTTTACTACCTCCCTTTTTGTCTAAGGGAATGCAAAGATAAGAGTTCTTAGCAAAAAACAAAATTTTTAAAGAAAAGCTTTTTGATTTTCAATTAATTACTCTGTTATTTGGCGTATTCCGGTTTGAGTAAATTCGAGCTTATGCTGCTTGTATAGTGCGCCAGTACTCATTTTAAACGTTTTTTTGCTCATGCCGAAGAATACACGAATTTCTTCCGGGTCAGATTTGTCATTGTAGGGTAGATAGCCGTTGTTTTCATGTAGCAAACGCAATATTTTTTCTATTTCTGTTTCTACCTTTTTATAACCACGTTCACCGGGCATTACATCTATTTTGTCCGTATCGTGTATCCGTTTGATAAAACCTTTGAGCTTATCGCCGATTTTTATATCGGTAAATACATCGCTAAAATGAATCAGGCCAATATGTTGGCTGTTGATAATGACTTCATAGCCCAATTCTGTTTTTCGGGTTACCAACAAATCAACCTCATCATTTTCTTTAAGCACAAGCTCCTCTTTATTGAGCCCATGTTGAAATTTTTGTGTGGCGGTTACCCGTCCTGTCATTTCGTCGATGTAAATCAATACAGGGATTTTCATCCCCTTATACAATACTGTTGTTTGTTGCGATAGAGGCAAAAAAAGATCCTTTACCAAGCCCCAATTCAGAAATGCACCATGTTGCATCATATCCTTTACTTCTAAAGTTACAATGTCTCCCACCACGCCCAGCGGCTTGTCTGTAGTAGCAATAAGCCTATTCTCTGAGTCATGGTAAATAAATACTTCGAGCTCATCTTCAACCTCAAGACCTTGAGGCACATAGCGTTTGGGCAATAGAATTTCGCCACTTTCGCCGCCATCGAGGTAAGCCCCAAAGTCAACAAACTTTACCACGCTAAGCATATAATATTTTCCTGATCCTACCATTGTTTCTATTTTACAAATACTTCCGTTTTAAGAAAAGTATTTTTTTAATGCCCAAAAGTAATGATTAGCGAGCAACTATCTGTATTCTACCTTATCTTAGCGTCTTTGATTACCTGTGAAGCTACAACGTAAAAATATTTTTCTAATCGGAATGTCCGGATCGGGCAAAAGCTATTGGGCACAGCAAATTGCGGCGCATTATAAGTTGCAATGTATTGATCTGGATGATATTATTGAAGTGCGCACAGGGATGACTATTAGTGCCTTTTTTAAACGCTTTGGTGAAGAGGAGTTTCGTAAATTAGAACGACTTACACTGATTCAGGTTTTAGAAGTTTTTGCCCACAATTGTGTCATTGCCTGCGGGGGTGGAACACCTTGTTTTTTTGATAATATGGCGTTGATACAACAATCGGGTAGGGTAATTTATCTTGAAGCAGACATTGATTTTTTACAAAATAATATTGCACAAGAGCAACAACAAAGACCATTGCTGGAAGAAGGTGATCTTGAGGAAAGGTTGAGTGGGCTTTTAAGGGATAGAAAAAAGGTTTATGAACAAGCCGATTTTACGTTAAAAAGCGAAGCGCTTCAGCTTCAAGATTTTGAAGGCATTATTCAACAATCTTTATTATAAAATAGCAAATCTGCTCACTATATTTGCGCAACATTACTATTATGGATTTAGCATTTAATAAAAACGACGATGCAATGCGTCAGGCTATAGGCCAAATGAAACATAGACACGATCAGATAAGCCTGGGTGGTGGTAAAAAGACAATTGATAAGAATAGAGAGAAGGGCAAATTGACACCTCGTGAGCGCATTCAATATCTTATTGATAAAGACACAAAGTTTACTGAAATCGGCAGTTTTGCAGGATATGAAATGTATGCTGAGCAAGGTGGCTGTCCTGCAGGAGGCACTGTTGGAGGCCTTGGTTATGTAAGTGGCCGTTTGTGTATGATTGTTGCCAACGATAATACAGTGAAAGCAGGAGCTTGGTTTCCGATAGGTGGCAAGAAAAATCTTCGATTACAAGAGATAGCAATGGAAAATCATTTGCCTGTCATATATATTGTGGATAGTGCGGGAGTATTCCTTCCGATGCAAGATGAAATTTTTCCCGATAAAGAACATTTTGGCCGCATATTTCGCAACAATGCAGTAATGAGCGCAATGGGTATTACGCAAATAGCCGCAGTAATGGGTAGTTGTGTTGCGGGCGGAGCTTACCTACCCATTATGAGTGACGAAACATTGATGGTGGAAGGTAACGGTTCTATCTTTTTAGCAGGCCCATATTTAGTGAAGGCAGCCATTGGCGAAGATGTTGATTTGCAAACCTTGGGTGGTGCCAAAACCCACACCGAGATCAGCGGTATTGCAGATTATAAATTTGATACAGAACAAGAATGTCTGGATCAAGTGCGTCGGATTATGAATAAGCTTGGTGCCAAGCCTAATGCAGGCTTTGATCGTATAAAGTCTGTTGAGCCGATAAGCAACACTAAAGATGTTTATGGTATCATAAGTGTCGATAATAATAAGAATTTTGATGTTGTAGATGTTATTAAATGTATTGTTGACAATTCGGAATTCGATCAGTTTAAAGAAGATTATGGTAAAACAATTGTTTGTGGTTATGGTCGCGTAGATGGATGGGCAGTAGGTATTGTTGCCAATCAGCGCAAGATTGTGAAGAGTGGTAAAGGTGAAATGCAGATGGGGGGCGTTATTTACAATGATAGTGCAGATAAGGCCGCCCGTTTTATACAAAATTGTAACCAAAAGAAAATACCGCTCGTATTCTTACAAGATGTTACCGGCTTTATGGTGGGTAGTCGCTCAGAGCATTCGGGTATTATCAAAGATGGTGCTAAGTTGGTAAATGCGGTTGCAAATTCAGTAGTCCCCAAGTTTACATTTATTATAGGGAACTCGTATGGTGCCGGAAATTACGCTATGTGTGGTAAAGCTTATGATCCCCGATTTATTTACGCGTGGCCTAATGCTAAAATTGCTGTAATGGGTGGCGACCAAGCAGCTAAAACATTATTGCAAATTCAAGTAGCCTCTTTAAAAGCAAAAGGGGAAATTATCGACGGCGACAAAGAAAAAGAATTGCTAAAAAATATCACTGATAAATACACCGCTCAATCTACGGCTTATTATGCAGCAGCAAGGCTTTGGGTAGATGAAATAATTGATCCGGCTGAAACTCGTAGATTGATATCTGTTGGAATTGAGGCCGCGAATCATGCGCCCATAGAGAAAGAATGGCGCTCTGGTGTTTTTCAGGTATAAAAAGGCTTGGGTTTTGTTCAAAAAATTGTACATTTGCAGCCCCTAAGATGGACCGGTAGCTCAGTTGGATAGAGCATCAGCCTTCTAAGCTGAGGGTCATTGGTTCGAATCCAATCCGGTTCACAGAACAGGACAAACTAGAATTACCCCTAGTTTGTCCTGTTTTTTTGTCCTGTATCGCTTACAAGTGTGTAATCAGCTCAAAAATGGAATTTATTTTTGTAGTTCGAAATGTTCTGCTTTTCCGATTATAGATGACCCCTTTTGGGAACTTCAATGACCATTCCCATCACGACTGAGATTGTCAAGTTTTAGAGTAATGCGCCTTTTAAAATATGCTGATTGAACTTAACTGAATTACTGCTTTACAAATTTGTACTGGTAAGGTTTTCCTTCTGAAATTTGGGCTTACAAATGGCATTTACACTCTATAATATAGAGTTGCCAAAGAAAATTAAGAGAAATTGTATTTTAGTTTTCATTTTTATGGTTTATTAATTTGACAGTAAGCAAAATTTGCTTACTGTCAAATTAAAGATTAAAAGGTTGGTAATTCACCACATCGTTTAATAGGTATTCTATTAGCAGGAACTGATACTAATGTCCATAAATCTATAAAATCCGTATGCTTTTCTGTAATTGTTCAATTCATTCTAAGTACTCCAGAGACAAGCTATTCCACTGCCAATAACCTTGTAAAGCTGTTGCCCTCATTGTTTGCACGCACAGTATATACGCCCTTCGGTAAATGATCTATAGACAGATTAAGGGTTACTCCCGATAATGCTACTTCTTGGTTCAACACTATTTGCCCTAGGCTATTGAATATTTGTATGCTGATATTGCCCGCTAAGGCTACACCAAATTGGAGCATCACTTGGCCATGAGCCGGGTTAGGGTAAAGCGTTAAACTGTTAACAGTTGATGCATCAAAATTCAAGACACGTACTTGACTATAGCTCACAGAGCCATCTATATCCTGCATCTGGAGCCGGTAAAAGTTATTGCCAGGTAGTGGTTGCTGGTCAATAAGGCTATATTGACTATTACTGCCTTTAGCGGATATGATGCCTATATTAGCCCATGTTTTGCCATCTGTGCTGCGCATTATATCAAACTGTTTTGCATTTGCCTCCGATCCTGTAGTCCAACGCAGTTCCGCTGCATCATTGCTTATCTTTTGAGCACCAAATGACAGTAGTTTGATGGGTAACGGAACGAATGTAGTTGCAGCCATAAAGCCAAATGTACCCAAGCTGCTGACTAAGAATTCGGCATAACGCACACCCGATTCTGTGCCATAGGCAATTGGTGTAATAGGAATTGCTCCTTTCAAAAAGCCAGGTTGCATACTATCTACAACTTCCTGTGCAGTATAATCTTCATGTATAAACCATCCGCTTACTGCTATAGCTGCTGCTCCCGGCCAAGCATCAGTAAGCATGGCCATAGTATCTGCCGGGGTATAATATACTCTTACTTTTACCCCTCCATTTGTAGTATAAGTACCAGGTGCCATTACCGTGTGTAAACGCTTTGTTACTCGGATTGAATTCACTAAGTCGGTACTTTGGTAATAACCTGTTCCTGTGTTACTAAATGTACCGCCACCAACAGCATCCACCAGCGTTCCCTGGTTATTCACTTTTACTATTGTGGGACTGATGCTGTTGCCGTTTGGATTGATGGCCAAGATGGCTGTATCAAAGCTATGAGTGGCCGAGGCACCCTCATAGTAGTTGTAGCCATTTTTGAGGCAACTACTGGGCGATACCTGCTCGTAACCACTGGCCAAAGCTACTGGTGGTAGTGGGTTCACGGTTACCGTGCGACTATCACTTACGGTACAACCTGCTGCGTAGGTAACCAGTATAGAATAGTTATTGGTACTATCCGCGTTGATGAATTGAGTTGTCTCTCCATCACCCCATAGGTAGGTCATGCCCGGAATGTTGCCAAAACCAGTGGCTCCTATGGTGAGTGGGGTGTACTTACAAAGTATGGCGGTATCGTTGCCCAAGCTAGTAAGACCAGCGATGCTGGTGATGGTTACATTGCTGTTGCCCCCCTCATCATTGCCAATTACTTTGTTTTGGGCTGCGGTACAGGTGCCGAAGGTGATATCCCGCAGATTTACAAAATTCAAATCAGTATTGCAGGTAGTGCGCTTGATAATGGCGGGGGTACCTAAAGTATAACTTCTAATGTAGGTTGGATTGCAAGGGGTACCGTATGCAATGAGGGTATCATTCACTACATATTCACGACTGCCTCCGGGAACGAGGGTATTGATATTAAAAGGGCTAAACTGAAGTGTATCCATAGTAAACACACCATTCATTGTCGTAACAAAACCCGCAATAGTATTTTGCCAATATACTTTTTTAAAGGTAATTCTATTGGTAGTGCTACCTGTAATAGTAGGCACAGAACTGTTAGTCAAAGATTGATAAATAAGATTGCCATAGGTTATAGGAATAGCATTATTTATAGAAACTTGATTAAGGTGCGTAATGATAGTACTGCCGCTTGCATTCCATGTAGAGCCTCCGGTTGCATTATGCGAGGCACTATATACAACATTACCAGTACTTCCAAATAAGTCAAATGTAGAATTAGAAATATCGGCAGAATTACCATTAGCCACATTTAAATTCATAGTACCTGCATAAATTTTATTGCCGTGTGTTATAAAATTCCCTTTTGTAAGCACAATTGTAAATGCGGATGGGTTGTTATAATTAATATGAATAGAATCCAGTAAATCATACCTACCTCCCCCTAGAAGCACTATGTTTGAATTGGTGACTACTCCATTCATTTTAATATAGTTATTATTAACCCCAGTGCCACTGCCCCACATGTTGATGGCGCCATTATAAGTGCTGGCAGCCATACCGCTGCCTAATTCCAAACAGCCATAATTATTCAATGAGCGGGTGCTTGCCCCTGCAAATATGGGTGTATTGGCACCGGCAGCACTGGTCCACATCATGCCTTTGCAATTGCCATCTATATCCAGCGTAACTGTTTGGTTGGCGAGCGAAAAAGAATTATTATCAAACACTACTGAATCAATGATACGTGGTACACAGCCAGATGGGTTGGTGATGGCCGGATTGCCCCCGCTTACGCCTATACTCCAATGATTAGCCCCATCGCTCCAGTTGCCTGCATTGCCTACCCAATACATAATACGACCTGTACTGGCTCCTATGGTTACATTGGTATTATTGCCTCCATCTACACCACTGCTTACTACCATAGTAGCACCCGTAGCATTGATGTCTTTTACATAAGCACTATTGACCGTAAAAGGTGCAGTTACTTTTTTTATGTTTGCCTTGGTGCCGGCTGATAAACTTTGTATAATGGGTAAATCGGCACAAGGGGTACTCAGCACATTAATCCCTGTTGTTACATTAAAAGTATTGCCCGCTTGAAAAGAATAGGTGTAACCACTGGTTAGGTTGTAATTGTTTACCGTATTTGTCGATCCATTGCTTTGTACATCGCAACTGTTAGCAAAACTTACATCATTATACGAAGTAGTATAATAACTTCTCAGTACACCTTTTACACTAGACATAAAGCTCACATTGTACAAATCTGCAGAAGAAATAGAAGGAGCTCCTACAACTGTTTTTGTAATAATTAGAGCCGGTGGGCTTACTGGCGTATATAATTTTATATGGCTATTTACAGCATTAAGGGCAGACATAAAGCTCACATCAATGGTATAAGAAGCTGCGCTACTACCTTGATCATAGCGTATATCCACTTCAGAACCTGTGATGGTTAAAGTACGCATATTGCCGGCAGAAGCAGGTAAGGAACGGCTACGGAAAGCAGCTACATCCAAGGTAAAACCCGCAGTATTGAAGGTGCCTGCTTGATGTAAAAAGGCGGTATTGCTTGCATTGCCCACAAAATTATCCGTCAGCGAATAAGTACCCAAGCCACGAAGTCTTACAGAAGTACTACCGTAGGTAAAAAAGCCTCCCGAAGTAATCGTTTGGCTACCGGAGCCAATAAATACTAATGGCGTATTTACTCCCCGAGCCTTCGTGAAATCTGCATTTCCGTTTACCATCAAATTGCTGGCGGTAGCAGTAGAAGCCAGCAGGCCTTGATTGGAACCGGCACTCCAATCTATATTTTTACAATAAGCATCCGTACCCGCAGGTATCGTTACCGTTTGGCTTCCCGTAAAACTGTTGGCATCAAAAAAAACATTATCCTGCAAGGAGGGCAAACAACCCGTAGCGAGTTGGGGGGCACCACCACTGCCTATAATACTCCATTTGGTAGGGTCATTCCAATTACCGGTGCCGCCTACCCACCAATAACTAATACCCGTGATAGCACTACCCCAAGTAACCGAACCGCTATTGAGCCCCAAATCGTTGCTGGTACTTGTGGTAAGGCCGGAGCCGCCAAAATTTACCCCATAAAACCCAATGGTACCGGTAGTAAGTGCTGCTGTAGTATTAAAATTAAGCGATGTAGCACCCGTTCCGCCTTCATACAAAATAGCACTTTGCCCTGCGCAACCGGGCGCCTCGGTAATAGCTCCTACGCTAAAGGTTGGAACACCATATACATGCATAATATTGGGCTGCGCATAAATTAATTGGCTTGCCGTGATGTTATAAATATTTGGATCAGGGCCGAAATCACTTGGATTACCCACACTGACCCTCGGTACATCTAATTTGAGTACATTCACGGTAAGTTGTGTATTGTTGCGCATATCAAAATTTGCACCATACGCAAAGGCAGGCGACGTAGCGGTAAATATTAAGGAATCAAAACTTACTTGAACATTTGGCAAAAGTTGTATATACGGCAATATATTTGTACCAATATTTTGAGAAATAATGATACGAGTACCCGTCATGGCATAGGTAGTGGTGGCACTGGGAGCAGCAAAAGCAACGCCACAAGCCGGGCCATTTACTAGGTAATTCAAACTAATTCGGCTGTTAGAAAAATTAAGCGTTTTTGTACTATTACCTGTGGTAGAGATATATTGTCCAGTAATATCAAATCCATTGGCATTAAACCCCTGACCCAAAGCAGGGTTACTTCCATCTCCAAAATTAATGCCAAAATACCCCGCTCCATTTAAGGGGCCAAGCAAGGTATAAGTACCTGTAGAGAGTCCCTTAAAATACATAGCGCTACCTCCTAAAAATATGCTGGCTGAGGTACCGGTTTGTATTGTTTGGCTACCTGCGCCCATAAAATTGATAGTAACACCATTAAAAGTAGCCCGCCCATTGAGGTCAAAGTTTCCTAAACAAGTCAAGCTGCCCGTAAAACTAAAGGTAGCCGGGCTGCCTGCTGTAACATGAAAATCACGGCAGTTACCCCCGTTAAAGTTGATATTGGTATTTTTGTTGGAAGCCACAGGAAAATACACATCATCACCTGTGCCAGGCGCCACTGCCGGACTAAGCCCACCGCCTGGGCTGGTTTCCCAATTATTTATATTGGTGAAGAGCAGGTCGGTTGCTACTGCACGCCAGTAATAGTTGGCTGCAAAGGTTTCGAAATTTACGCCTACTGATAGAAAACAGATCAGCATAAAATGGTAACGTAATAATTTTTTCATGATTTGTATTGTTTTTCTGCGTTAACTTATTTTTTATTTTAGTGTTCTATGTAACATTTCCTCCGGAAGCACCCCTAAATGACGGTTTTGAACCGCTCTAATCGCTTCTTCAAGATCTTTTTGAAACTCCTTGCGCATAGAGCTTAACACTTGTTCAATAACATAAAGCCTATCTGAAAGTGGTAAGTTGAACAATTGTTGAAGCAAAAGCCGAATATGGTCATTCATACATTAATTTATTTTGTTGTTGCCATTGATGATGATTTGTTGTATAAGTTTAGGAAGTGATGCGCTTAAAGTTTGCATGTCCGGCTTGCTGAACAAGCCTGGTGCCCGCCCATTTGTCGCCCAGTCGTTGCCGACCTTTCCATAATCTTATTATATCTAGAGGTAATAAAAACAAAGAAAGGTTACGCAGCAGGCTAATACGATAATTATGTCTAAGGGCGGTATGGTCTTTACGAACAATCTGGTACATCATGATCCGTTTGCCTATACTCTGTTCTACAAACAAGCTATCGCGAAGCAATACCAATGTGATAAACAGCAATATGGCTATCGGCTGAAGTACAGTCCAATGCTGTGCCTGAGCTAATAACCACAAATTGTAAGAAGGTATAGCTGCTACCAATAGGTCTATCGCCAGTGCAGCGCATCGTTGTGATAAATATACTTGTGCCATATTGCTGGTTATTTTAAGCTGTTACTTAATCTTTCTTAGGGTAGCTGTGTATCCGAAAAAATTGTATATCGTTTGCTCAATAAATGCTTTATCCACACAGGTTTCAAAGTATTCCCATGAACACCAAAACCGATCTTTCTTAAACCACAAATCATATTGACGTGCGTTTCCATCGGGTACAACCGCCTTGACCTTAAATAATATTCCGTTGAGTGTGTGTATGCTGTATTTCACTTGATAAAATTTGTATTGTTGTTACTATTTGCTTTTATGCGTTCGAGTTACTTTAATAGAAAAGCAGTGCTCCTGAATATATCCATTGCCAAGGCTGTAATTCTTTGCGATAATTGTATGGTTCTATTATTAGGTGTTTGCCGATTCATGATGCAACATTTTCGTTTATAATTTGCTCAACCGTATGCCTGATTGTTTTGGCGATAGGGATACAATAACCCCCTTTTAAGCAAAGTACCGGCTTGGTACTGCTGTTCATTCGCCCGATGCTGGTAATCATATTGATATTGACCACCCATGAGCGATGTACCTTGGTAAAAAAACTAAAAGAGTCTAATTGCTGCATAGCGAATTGAAGGTTTCGGGCAAGCTTCAATTCTCTGCCGTCCGTTAGCCTAACGATACAATAAGCACCCTCTGCCTTCAGATACACTATATCGTCCGGCGCTATGAAATTGGTAACCCCTTTACTCGCAAAAATCAGTCTGGTCATTTTAATGGTCTATTTTGTCAAATCAATTCAATATTTTGTCAAACAGCTAATTATAAAGCTTCAAAAACCAATCCAGCACAACCCCAAACAGCCCATACTTTTGTATTGTTTTATCCTTTTTTAAATATATATTATCCAAGAGACACTACTTTTAACGGGTAAATCAAACTTTCCTAACTGTTTTATAAGCTCATTTGAGCCGATTTATTCGCAATATCTCGTTCGACTGTTTTTAATAGCATATTTTGTAAAATCTATTTTGTATTTTGTAAAACAGACACTAATGATGCACCAATTACCATTCCTATACAGCACCAAGCAACACATAGCTTTGTTTTATTTTACGATTTTTAAAATGTATTTTACATACGAAACACCACTCTTAACGGGCTGATAGAGCTTTCCCCGTTTTACTGCATTACTCATTTGACTTAAATTTTTATTCTTTCAATTAACACACGATGAAATTAAAATGCTATGTTGCCTTAATTACAGTTGTATTGCTAAGCGCATGTCGCAGCAATAACCGGGAATCCAACAAAGCATTGTCAGTAAAGGATTCTATAGAATCCGCACGACTAAGCGATGAGAGCGACCGCATACAATATGGACAACCGGACAGTGCTTTGATCCTACAGCTGGCACGTAAAAGAATAGATGAGCGTAATGGCTACACACCCGGCGTAATGAATTATTACAATGCTGCAAGCAGTATTAATTGCCTGATTAAAAAAGATCTAAAATCGGGTAAGCAATATGCCGACAGTGCCTGGCTATTTGCCCAACAAGAAGGGCACGAGTACTTGCTCTACAAAGCATACTATAGCCAAGGTGTTTATTATTATGCTCAGGAAAACAACGATAGTGCTATACACTATTTTCTGACGGCATTACTACTCCAACCCGAAAAAAGAGACACTAGTTTTTATGAACATATCCATTCCTATTTAGCAGACATTTATGCATCGGAAGGAAATTTTACTTCTGCATTAAACTATTACCAACCACTTATACAGAGAGCAGAATATGCTCCTAATTCGCCCAATAGTGTAGTGTTTTATACCGCCGGCTATGCTTATGCTATAGAAGTACCGGGCAAAGATGCTGTAGCATTGAGTTATTTATCTGCTGCTACGGCTATTGCCCAACGTATTCAATACAACAGTTTGAATGGTGCCCTTTATACCTTTTGGGCAGGATACTATAGCAAGAAAAAACAACTGGATAGCTCCAATGTCTATGCCTACAAAGCAATAGCAAGAATCAACACAGCCCCACAGCCTTTCGACCGAATAGAAAAAGCATATCTGGTGTTGCTGGATAATTATATAGTGCTGGGCGATTATAAAAAAGCCCAACAAGAACTGATAGCTGCTAAGAAAAAAATTGATACAGCTTCCATGCTCAAAGACGATAAGATAAGCCTGCTCGAAAAGGAATATTTAATTACAAAAAAAGTAGGTTCAATTCCCGAAACATTGAATACGCTGGAGCAATTGAACACCCTGCAAAAAGAAAATTTTGCAGCAGCGAAGACCAAACAATTGCTGAACCACGAAAAAGAACTCAAACAATTAGCAGCAGAAAACACCATAAGTCAGAAAAATCTTGAAATACGCAAACAACAATTATTGAGTATCGTCATGGGGCTGATTAGTATATTATCGCTAGTCATTGTTGTACTTATCTATTTGTATTTACGAAAGAGAAAACACTTAGAGCTTATTCGACTACAACAAATACAACGAACAGCAGAACGAGAAAAGGAGCAAGCATTACTTCAATTTCAAATAGAGGAACGAAACAGAATAGCTCACGAAATGCACGACGACCTGGGCTCGACACTGACTACCGTGCAGATGGGTTTAGCGCTTCTGGAACAGGAGCCATCCAATAAGGATCACCTGAGCATGATAGACCGCGCTACAGAAGCGCTGAGCAACCAAATGAATGAAATAATCTGGAGCTTAAATGTGCGAAATGACCATTTATACAGCTTGCTCGATTATTTCAGCAAGTACGCAAAAGATTTTTTGGGCAATGTCGGTATTCATTTGCAAATAGATGCTCCCAAACTTCATAATGACCACCCTGTATCCGGTATATGGCGAAGAGGTGTTTACCTAACACTTAAAGAGCTACTGAACAATATTGTAAAATATGCTCAGGCAAAAAATGTAGTCATCAGATTGGATGTAGATGGCTCGATGCTGCAGATTGTGGTACAAGATGATGGAGTTGGTATTAACCATAGCCAAGCGACGCTTGGTAGCAAAAGACAAGGCGGCAATGGGCTACAAAATATAAAGCAGACCATTGAGCAACTAAAAGGAACTATAGATTGGAAAGACGATAAAGGAACGGAAACAATTATTCATATACCCATTCAATAAAAAAATCATGATCAGTGTACTTGTTGTAGAAGATTTGCAAGACCACCAAATCTATTTGAAAGCTGTAATAGAAAGCGATGCTGAAATAAAGTTTATGGGTGTGGTGAGCAATGGCACCGAAGCCATCAATGCAATACAAGCACTAAAGCCCAATATTGTATTGTTAGACATAGGCCTGCCGGATATAAGCGGTATTGAATGTATTAAGATTTTAAAACCAATATGCCCGGAAGTCAAATTTATGGTATGTACCGTGCACGAGGAGGACTGCAATGTGTTTGAAGCCATAAAAGCCGGAGCCAACTCTTATATCCTCAAGAAAAGTAAAGGTTACCAAATCATTGATGCCATAAAAGATACCTACAGGGGTGACGCTCCGATAAGTAGCAGTATTGCCAGAAAAATTTTAAACCACTTGCCCGACCACGTAGCCGAGCTGGAAGCGGCAGCAGATTATAAAATCACGGTAAAAGAGGCGGAGGTGCTCCATCTTTTGGCAAAAGGTCAAAGCTATCAGGAGATTTCGGACAAATTATTTATCAGCATCAGCACATTGAAATGGCATATCTTCAATATCTACAAAAAACTACATGCCGACAATAGAACAGAAGCTTTGAATAAATACTTCGGATCTAAAACATAATGAATAATGTGTGTAACCGATGTAAGAATGGCGGAGATACTCTTAATATTTAATATAGACAATGTGACTCGTTGTGCTTCAGTTGACTATTGATGCCATTGAAGATTAACATGCGCAATATGTAGCTAATCCTTGAAGTGGATAAATCAACAGCTAATAAAAATAGTTTAACGCAATCGGGTTTATAGTGTAATTTTACTCTCAAGAAAGGAAATTTTCTTGTAACAAAATCCGTAACACTTGGTGTTATAAATGTAGTTCTTTACAAAATTTAATTTTTCATAAACCGCTGCCAGTAAGGGTTTCAGATAATGATAGAGTAGGGTATGTATTCTTCTAAGCTGAGGGTCATTGGTTCGAATCCAATCCGGTTCACTCAAAAATGAAACCCGCGCTAGTCGCGGTTTTTTTCGTCCGGACTAATTTTTAAATGCATTATATAATTACCGTATGTTGGTTCCAGTAAATGATTTCACTGGTTCCAACTGGACGAAAAAAATCAATGAAATTACAAATTCAGCTTTATTATTATTTGACAAATTGACCGAAGGCTATGAACCTAAAGACTTGTAGGAGATTGGATTGTGCTTGTAAGGACAAGTGTTTGCGTGTTTGGAACAGTAGTTGCAATGGTAGTTATTCTGAAGTTAATGCAGGAAAAACTAAAGAATTTGGAAGCTGCTGAATTGAATCGTGAATTTAAAGATACGGTTGTACCGAGTGGTAGCGAGTATCCCTTCTAATGATGAGTATTCACGCTTCATACAAGCCAAATTAAAAAAACTGACTGTTATTATAAATTGGTAGAAACAACGATAATGTTATTTTGGAGGATTTGCCAAACAAAAACAGTAGGATTCAACAGTCATTTTGAGTTTGTAGAATCTACCAAAATAGCAGCTATAAGGGCTTCCAACAAGAAGCATTTTAATAGTTATTGCCCATATAATGGAAATAAACAGAGCTCGTTTCCCAATAGAGCAGCTACTCTGGGCATAGGTTAAATACATCGTCTTTATAAGTAAGAGATACGGGTATTTTATATTTGTTGTTTAATTCCAATGCTCTGCCATTGACACGAATGAATGTCGTTATGTATTTTTTGTTTATAATGTATGATTTGTGCACTTGCATGAATTGTGGATATGTGGTAAGTTTACCCGCGACAAATTTCATGTTTCGTGATACATTAATTACTCTGTCATCTATCAGAATTACATTAGCATAGCTACCGTCTCCTTCTATATACAAAATATCGTCTGCCAATATTATTTCATAACCGTTTTTGTAGGGCAGTGCTACTTTTTGATCAAAAACGTCAACACTGACACTTGTGGAAGTATTTTCTTCCTTAATGATTCTGTTAACTGCATTTCTTAAATCTATTGGATCGATAGGTTTCATAATATAATGTACAGCAGCGTATTGAAATGCTTTAAGTGCAAATTCTTGATAGGCTGTCACAAAAATGACAGCACCTTTATAATCTCGTAATGTATCTAGGATATTAAAGCCTGTTTTACCTCCACCTAAGTTTATGTCCAAAAAGATTATGTTGGTTTTTGTTTTCTGGATTTGTAATACAGCATCTGTAAAATCGTCAGATTCTCCTACTATAGTGATTTCTGGACAGTATTGTGTAATCATATATTTCAGTGTGTTACGACTGATGTCTTCATCGTCAACAATGAATGCTCTCATAAGTTTTATATTAATTGTGTTTAATTTGTATCCTGTATGTTTTTTCTAGTCGGATTGTTTGCAGTACCAAGTATGCTTATTAATTGTTATTTTTTGTGTTCTGTATTCTGCATATTCATTAAAGTGTAGGGTAATTGTAATAAAACAATGGCTCCTCCATTTTCACTGTTATTATTCAATGTCATGCTGCCTACACCATTTATTTTTTTTATCAATATAAGTCGTTCTTCTATGATTTTTAGTGCATGGTTGTCTATGATTTTAGAGGCTTTGTTGAAGCCATTGCCGTTGTCACATACATAGATATATAGTATGGATTGCTGTACAGCTATATTTAACTCTATTTTTCCCCTGTAATTCAATTTATGTACACCATGCTCAATGGCATTTTCTATCAATGGTTGTAATAGAAGGGTGGGTATTTCTATATGTGTAATGTCTAATTCCTTATCTATATTAATAATCCAGTCAAAGCTATTATTGAAACGATACTGCTGTACTTCTATATAATAGGTTATAAATGATAGTTCATTTTGTAGGCTGATTGTTTTCAGTCTACTGTGAGTCAAAATACCTCGCATGAGTTTTGAAAATTTATTGACATAAGCTAATGCTCCAGCAGTATCACCCCGTATTGTATAATCTTGAAATGGAATAAGTGCATTGAACACAAAATGAGGATTGAGCTGTGCGGCCAGTGCCTGAGCTTCCAATTCTTTATTACGTAGTTTATCCTTTATTTTTTGTAATGATTTCTGATTGATATAAGAAATGTATAGGTAAATTAAGTAAGACGCAAACATGATGGATTCAATTATTTCAATTGCATTGATCCACCAGAGCTGCCACCATTGAGGTATAATCGTAAGGTTATACAACATTGTTTTATGCCAATTAGCATAATTATTTGTGATGTCATATTGTATAATATATTCGCCTGGCTCTAATTTTTCTAGGCTAAAACTATTATTCTGCTTTATGATTTTCCAATCATAAAATATGGAGCCATTTTTCAATACCCTATACATAATTTGTTTTGGCTCTTTATTGTAATCCAATATGTCGATATTAAATGAAGCAACTAATTTAGAGTCGTAATAGCAACTGCACTCACTGTCAGAAGCTTTATCGCCATTTAGTGAATTAAGAATATGAATTTTGGGTATAATGCTTTTTGTATTAATGAATTCATTTTTCGGGAAATAAAACACTCCTCTGTTGCTGGCAACAACAATCCATTGACTATCTATAAAAAAATTTCTAATGTCAAAAGGAAGTGTATGATATAAAAAAGAGTAATTAACAACTATGTTTTTCGATTTTTTGTCCAACACCAATATACCATTGTCTGTGTGAAAGAAAAAATACTTATCATCATGTTGTACATCATAAGCAATTCTGCTATTTATTTGATGCAATGCACTTGGATTTTCTAATTGCGCTATAGGAATACTGTAAATTCCTTTGTTCGTACAGCATATAAGATTGTTGTTGAAAAGACCAATTTTATTGAATTTTACTTGTGTTAACCAAGGTAACTTTCTGCCTTTATTATAAATACCCCAAGTTGTGCCGACAATAAAATTACGGTCTGCTAAAGGCAGAAAAGTAGTCGCATTTTTAATAAGGCCGAGTGATATTAATTCAGGTATTTTATTATTCGAAAAATGAACTATTCCTTCAGTGCTGATTTTAAAATAGTTATTACCCAAATGTTGCCCGTCTTTCCATCCGAAATTATGTGTTTTGAATTTGGATCGGTATAGCTTATTAGGAAAACCTTTCGAGTTTTTAGAAGCTTCATTTATTAAATCACTTTTTATAAAATACCACTTATTACCTACATCTGCAATATCTGAGATGCGCATAATATTATTGTACCTATAACCAATACCTTTTTTCCCAATCATGGTCAATGAACCAATAGCACCAATAGCAGTAATCCCCTGCGAAAACGAATGAACGAAACCGACATTGTCGCTAATAAGTCCGGAAGACACTTTGTTGTATAATCTTGTTCCGATATCATTACCATGAAATAAAAACAGACCATTATTCAAGGTGCTTACCCAAATATTGCCATTAGTATTATCTTTTGCTATACTACTGATGCTGTATGGTAAAATTTGAGTAAAATTCTTTTTGCTATTATTATCGATAAAATAGTCTTTGAAATTAACTAACCCCTTTTCTAAAGTAGCCAACCATAGATCCGTTCCTACTATAATGCCGCTGGTTACCTTCGTTTTCGTGGGTAATGAATATTGTCCATCAAAAAACGATTTTGTATTATTGAACCTATGGTGTAATTGATTGTCAACAATAACAATACTATCATCACACTGTACAAATAATTGTTGTTCAATCCATTTTCTACAAAAATTGAGAACTGATTTGTCGTTTAGAGCTACATTGTTATTATAATACCGAGACAAGTATTTTTTAATTGCACTGATGTCACTAGAAATAGTAGCTTTATTATGCTTGATTTTTACATTATATAATAAATGCTTCTGTTTGTCTTCGTATTCCTTTTTGATTAATATTATTTGGTCATCTTCTTCAAATGCCATTAGAAAAGGCCGACCATTATTCTCTAACTTATTCAAACCCCAAAGGCTGTCTGTATTCACTATCGTGTGTGTGGTCAAATCTATACCTTTAGTATGCCCATTATAGCAAAGTAATAGCAATATGTTTTGATTAGTTTTATATGCCATTACAATATCTTCCTGTTGCCCCAGATTGATGGTTTCAAACTCTTTACCATTGTATTTTATAAGTCCTCTGTCGGTGGCTAGCCATACATATCCATCTGTACCTACAATTACTTTGTATATATTATTCGTTGGAAGATCAGTGTTTTCAGAAGTAAAATGTTTGTAAATAGGTTGATTAGGTATCGGTAATTGCCCCAAACAAATATTTGTTAGTAATAATGTTGTTAATAATACTAATGTTCGACTCATTATCGTTGGGCTAAAAATTCTAGTTGTTGGGTAATTATTTACCCCACTGTATGTAAATATAAATTATAAATATAGCCTCAAATATCATTCCGTAGCTATTCGTGTTTATTTTCTTTGTTTGTGTAAATAATATTTATACAAAATCAAAGCATCATTTCACAAATAATATGAGGATTACACAAGTGTAATGAAACGTTCACATAATCAAGCTTTTTTGAATAATTTAGGGTATGGTTTTTGCCTATTTTTGGGTAGTATAAGACTTTGGAAGAGTCATCATATAGGCTAAGAGTGATATTCTGAAAATGTGGAAATTTATTACATATATTACTTTTCTTTTATTAAAATTACTTCATTATATGTATTTTGGTAATCAATAATTAGATAAACATACTCACAACAAGATGATTATGAGCAGCAAATTTCAAACAACACTCAACAAGTTATTCTCCCTGTCTCTTACAGATAGGCTTTATGTGGTGGAGCGGGTATTGAGTTCGGTTCGGGAGGAGTACCAACAGGAATTAGATAAAGCCGTTAATGATATCTTGTATAAAGAGATGGATAAGAAAATAATGAAACAAAAAAATAGTCTTTAACAATAATTAATAAATAATGAATCAAATGTACCCAAAACAAAAAAAAATCCCCTACTCAAGGTTTGGGCTTTTAGTAGGAGCATTTATACTCCTTTGTATATTGCCTAAAATGCAGTTGCGAGCGCAGGCCATTATTTCCTATCCTATATCGGCACAAAGCCTGACTCGAGCGTTGGATACTAGCTTGCTGACTGTTAAGGTAGATTTTGCCAGTTCCTGTACAGGGATTACGGCAGAGTTACGATTCCCGTCAGGAGTTGATTATGTGCCGGGTAGTGTTACAGCCACAGCCAGTTCCGGTGGTCTTACCATTACAGATTTAGGTGGCACTACCAGTAAGCCTACTTTTACAATAAGTGATGCAGCCACATCCAATAATATTACATTTACAGTGAAGCGAGTTGCTAATTGCGGTTCGGCTTCATCTGGTAAAGACTCCGTTTATATTACCGGTTCTTGCGGCACTACTACCGAAACAGTCGGGTCTGTAAATAACTATAATGTTTTCTCCCCTTCCATATCTCTTACCGCACCGACAACGATTACCGGAGCCAATTTGGGTAGTAGCTATTCTCGTACTTTCAGCATTACCAATGGTGGTAACGGATGTTTGGATACCCTTCGTCTTTGTATTATACGTCCTTCCGGCAGTGTTTCTGCTGCTACCTTAAAAGTAGGTGCTGCTACCATCACACCATCTTCAACAAGTGGGGATACTTCTTTTTATAAAATATCGGGCGCTAACTTACCAGGCGGTACAGCTGCCGGTAAAATGTGCAATGGGGAGACCGTAACTTTTACAGAAAATTTTACATTGGTCAACTGTTTAGGTTTGATCACAACCTATATCGGCTCATGGGGCAGAGACCACCTCAATCCATGCCAAAGTGTAAGCGGCTCTGCTATTATTAATATGAATACCGGCGTGCCCAATTTGGCGCTGTCTCTTTCTGCACCCGCACTTACCGGTTGTCGTATTAGTCGGCCGGTTACCATTACTGTTACCAATACTGGTTCTGCCCCTGCCAGTAGCATAAGTACTATATTTGGGCAAGTTTACAATGCAATACTTGTAAATTGGAATGCTAATTTTATTGACACTTCTTCTATAATCCTTGCTCTTCCTTCAGTAGCCAGCTACCATCCCAGTGGCTTGCATATAGATGGTACTGTTGGGGATCCTAGCTTGGGCATTGGTTATTCACCGGCCTATATTCCTGCTTGTGCTGCAGGCAAAGTAGCCTCACTTGATTTTAATCTTCCTGACGGTTTTGTACTGGGAGTGAGTCAGTCTTATACCATCACCTTTAATTTAATGAATTGTGCAGGAGGTAGTTGTTCTGATAATGGTTATAATGATCAATTTTTTTCTGCAGGTCTCAGTTACAAAGATCAGTGCGGCAGTACAAATTATAGTTATCCGTTTACTGATAATTTAAATGGGGGTGTTTATCAGTTTCAATCAGTCGTTCCACAGATACCGGCACAAATACCCGTAGGCCAATGTTTTGATTATAAAATTGATGTAGCCATATACACAGATGGTACTTATAGTACCGGTTATGAAGATTATGTATTGAACCTGCCGCCGGGTATTAGTTTCAATACTGTAACGGAATTGAGCGGAATGACCCCATTGCCGGGTTACCCTAAGGTTGTGGGCAGTCAGGTTACCTTACGGTTAAGCCCAAGTCGAAACCAGTCCGTAAAGTTCAACTTATGCACTAGTGCGGGAGCTTGTGGAATGTCTTCCATATCCGCATCTGTAAGTTCAGCCATAGATAGCAGTTGTACCACACCTATGGTTATAAAACAATGTTTTAGTAATACGGTTAATGTCGTTTGCATCGCCCCATGTCCCAGTGGTGGTGTAATCCCTTACGACTGGAAGTATAACCGAATTACCTATGGCCAACCGGACAATGACAATGACGGTTTACCTGATGCCACAGGGACAGTGGATACTACAAAAATTGACCGGGATCGTTATCGTCCGGGCGATGTGTTGCATAGCCGTTACTATGGTACGGTACTGGCCAATACCATAGTACCCTACAGCAGCTGGAACTATGTATTTGCCGAATGGAGTTTTGCCATGGGTACTTGGACACCCAGCGGCACCGCTACAGTAGTCATCAAACGTTCCAGTACAGGAACTACATATACCGTTTCCGGTATTACGGTTAATACACTTACTGCGGGTAAAGCTTTTCAAGCCGACTGGAGTGGCAGTGCTTCTTTGCCTGGCGGATTTACTTATTTACCCGGCGACAGCCTTTTTATACAAACAGATTTTAAATTGATCAGTAATGTTAATGCTGGCCCGAACTATTCCACTATTGATGAGGCTGGCTATAATTCTAGCGCTGTAGGTATTGCTGCACTTACAGAAACAGTATATGCTGCACAGGTGGCAAGTCCATCAGCGACTACAGGTTATACCGGTCCTGACAGGTTCACTTGCTTTATTCCCCAATACAATGCTAACTTAATCGGATTGAATCATTCTGTTGGCCTTAATGGAGTTAATGCAAACGGGGCTAGCGGTTGTGCGGATTTGCAAACCTATGGAGGAGTATATACAACACAGTTGTCGAGTAATAATGGTGGCCGCTACTTTAGTTACGAGTACAGACCAGTAGTTATAGCAGATACCATCATTTTTGATATACCAGCAGGATGGGAATTTGTTTCTGGAACAGGAAGTGTTCTTTATTACACTACAAGCCCGGGTGGTTTCGGAACACCTTTTTATTCCATAATTCCTGCCGTAAGTGCTTATGCTGGCGGTACCCGGCTGATCTATGATGTCAAAGCAGCGCTTGCGAGTGGCGCCTTACCACATTGGAGTACAGAAGCGATGGCTTATTTTATATATCCGAATTTGCGTGCTTCTTGCAGCACTCCACCTACTGCTACCTATTGGCAAAAAGAATATGCACATTATGCAGATTATCCGAATACTACTGCACCATTACATTTTGTAGATTCATCTGCCAATACTCTTTATTACAATGCCGGGGCTAAGCCTTCCATTACACTACAAAACAATACCGGTGTGGTACAAGGCGTACAAACCCAACAATACTGGGATGTACAAATCAACAACCCTAGTTTGACCACCGCACCTTATATCTGGATGGCTGTAGAAAAAGGAAGCTCCGGTATTACAATAGACAGTGTAGTCCTTAAACCGAGTAATGTGATATTAAGCCCATCATCTTATGGTACCGGCAATAAATGGTATCAGGTAAGTACGGCAGGAATTGGCAGTGGTGCGAACCAGCAGGCAAGAATTTATTTCAAATACAACAGCTGTACGCTAGACAGCATACAAATGAAAGCGGGTTGGAACTGTAGCGGATACCCAAGCCCCGACCCTACAGCTTACAGCTGTTTTGTTACGAGCCAATACTTAAAAGTAAATCCTTTACCTAGTCAAATACAGTTGAGTATTGCTAATCAACCTGCTGTCCCGAGCAAAACATTATGTACACAAGACAGCATAACCGTAGTGGTCAACAGTGCGCAGTCAGCTAATTTGATTAATCCGCAGGTAACTATAGTACCGCCAACCGGTGTAACGGTAGATTTACCTTTGCAAATAGAATACCCGTTGGGTAGCGGTATCTGGCAAAATGCATCAACGGTGCTTAGTGGTGGTAATTATATTGTTAACCTGAATGACCATACTGGTATTGGAACCTATGGTCTGCCTGGAACAATATTGAGCGCAAGCAGTGCCAACAGACAAGCTAAAATACGTGTACCTTATACTACGGGTTGTTCGTTTGTAAGCGGTAGCTTAATAGGTGTTGTAAGTAATGCTGGGACTCCCTGTGGTGGTACCGCTATAGGAAATGGTAATGCTATTTCGAGCAATGCCGTAAATGTAACAGGTGCTACTACTACCGGAGGTATGGGTTTAACCTTTAGCTTCGGCAGTACCTCATTAAATTGTAGTACAGGTACAACACTTAGCTTAACCTCTACACCTGTCATAGCCCCCACGCAAGCAGGCGATACCATTACCTACACTTTACCGCAAGGCCTTGGTTATGCGGGTAGTTTTGCAGGCGGTACCAACTGTGCATCATGCAGTGCTAGTTCCTTATCAGGGCCGATAGGAACTACACTTGTAAAAGTAAAACTACAAACAGGGGTTGCTGCAGGTTCTGCTATGAACTTTAGTTTTGATGTAGTTCCTATAGCTGGTAGTTGTGGAAATGTTACTATATCTGCCACCGCGCAACGTGCAATTCCTGCTTTAATGTGCGGTAGCACTACATGCACCAGCAGCAGTGCTGTTTTTGGATCGGCAACATCAGGCCCTATAACATTGAACAAGCCGAGCTTAACATTGACCAATTTAGCAACAGATAGTGCACATTGGGTAGCTGGTCAGAACCAAAATGTCTATATCAAATACAACAACAACAATGGGGCACAAGCATACACAGCCAATACAGACTCAGTAGAATTTTTCTGTGGCAGTAGTACAACACCATTTGCCGTTCGCCCGTTGACCAAGAACTTAGCGATAAGTGCTAACGACTCAGATACTTACTCGATCTTTATACCCAAAACTGCATGTACCGTTGGCGATTTGGTTACGGCTAAAATACAGACCACAACAAGTGCAGGCACAGCCCAATGCTTATGTAATCCATCGAGCCTGATGTTGGCGGGAGTTCCACTTCCATTGGACTTTGTATCAGTAAATGCGCAATCGAGCTCCTGTGCTGTACACATCAGCTGGAACTATGGCAACAATACCGTAGCACACTATGCAATAGAACGCAGCAACAATGCGCGGATTTATAACGAAGTCGCCACACTAGACCCCAAAGCGACCTCCTACATAGATGTGACACCTGAATCGGGCAGCTGGTACTACCGCATCAAAGCCATAAACATAGATGGTACGAATACCTACAGCCCAACATTGGCAGCACAAACGACCCAATGTATTGGTAATACGGTAAACATCTACCCTAATCCTGCGCAAGACCAACTACAAATTGTCCTGCAAGGATCAAGTATGACTGACAACTATGAATTAGTAGATGCTTTGGGAAGAGTAGTAATGAAAGGCAGCTTAAAATCAAATGCGAACAACAAAGTAGATGTGAGCCATGTAAGTCAAGGCGTATATGTATTGCGTGTGATCATGGATGAATCTGTAACTACACAGCAAGTACAAATAAGAAGATAGCTGAATTAGATGTTCAATATATAAAAGCCCGTGATTTTTTTTCGCGGGCTTTTATATATTGATGATGATGGTAAACTTTAATCTATTCTAGTCAAATTCCTGCATATTTTGGTGCTCATTGTGTAAGAATGGCGGAGAGACTCTTCATATTTAATATAGACAACGTGATTGTCGCGCTTCAGTTGACTATTGATGCCATTGAAGATTTAACATGCGCAATATGTAGCTAATACTTGAAGTGGATAAATCAACAGCTAATAAAAATAGTTTAACGCAATCGGGTTTATAGTGTAATTTTACTCTCAAGAAAGGAAGTTTTCTTGTAACAAAATCCGTAACACTTTACGTTACAAACCTAGTTCTTTATAAAATTTAATTTTTCATAAACCGCTACCAGTAAGGGTTTCAGATAATGATAGAGTAGGGTATGTATTCTTCTAAGCTGAGAGTCATTGGTTCGAATCCAATCCGGTTCACTCAAAAATGAAACCCGCGCTAGTCGCGGGTTTTTTCGTCCGGACTAATTTTTAAATGCATTATATAATTACCGTATGTTGGTTCCAGTAAATGATTTCACTGGTTCTAACTGGACGAAAAAATCAATGAAATTACAAATTCAGCTTTATTATTATTTGACAAATTGACCGAAGGCTATGAACCTAAAGACTTGTAGGAGATTGGATTGTGCTTGTAAGATATTAGAGTCATCAATCGTTTGGAACTCCTAAATGAAAGTTTCTTTGGATTTATTAAAATTAAAAAATACTTTTGGTTTACTAAATCTTTCTTTTGTTGAAGAAATTTACTTCCATAATATTGATAATGCTACTTGCCGCAAATGTTTGCGGTGCAAGCATCTCCTATCATTATTGTGGCAAGATATTTCAATATTTTGCTTTCAACAGTCAAAAGAAAAAAAGCAAATGTTGTTGTGGTGGCACGCAAGAGAAGAAGGGTTGTTGCAAAACCAAACATTGTAAATTCAAGGTAGATAATAATCAGTCCTTTGCAAAGCAGCTTAATTTCGACAAGCAGTTTGTAGTTGAGGCAGCTATCCCGGCAACCATTCAAATTGTTCAGCAGAATTTTAAGCTGGTCAATATTCCCTACGCAATTCCTCTTGTGCATTCGCCTCCGTTAATACGAACGGTAGCCATTCATATACTGCATCAGCAGTTTTTAATCTGATTTTTCATTTTCTCTATGCCTACAGGTGTTACATACTTGTGGGTTTTGCTATTTTCTGCATCGTCATTAGAATAAACACTCCTATCGAAGATGGAGTTAGTTTTTCTGTTGCACGATTTCTTGCAGCAAATCACATTTTTCATTTTTGGATTTTCAAAGTATTTGAAAAATTGACAGAACCATCCTCTGAATTATCATAGTTCACAATGGGTTCGTTTATCAACACAAATTATCCAATTATACAACTTCATTTTCTTTCACTACAATTATCAATGCTCATTTTAAAAAACAATCAAATGAAAAAATCAATTCTACTGTCCGCTTTCCTAGCGGCTGCATTGGGCACATCAGCACAAATTCCTAATGCAGGCTTTGAAAGCTGGACGACTATTGGATCTTATTCCAACCCCGATAATTGGGGAACTATTAATGCGATGACAGCACCAATGTCTGTATATACAGCGGAGAAGGGTACGCCTGGAAGCGTTGGAGCCTCTTACCTAAAATTAACGTCGAAAACAGTTACAGGTATGGGTGTAATGACCGGCATCGCTGCTACAGGAAACATAAATACGACGACAATGGCTATAACCGGAGGTTTCCCATATACGGTGCGCGCTCTGAACCTGACTGGTTCCTGGCAGTATATGGCCATGTCCACTTCGGATGCAGGTTATATTTCGGTTTACCTTACCAAATGGAATACAGGTACAATGAAACGCGATACCGTAGCATCTGCCGTACAATCATTATCAGGAATGGCTATGAGTTGGGCTCCATTTTCTATTCCCTTAGCCTACAGTAAGAGTTTTACACCGGATTCTGCTTTAATTATCATGTCATCAAGTAGTGGATTTACTCCGGCAAATGGTAGTTATCTATGGGTAGATAATCTTGCTTTTTCAGGTACAGCGACTACTGCTGTTGCATCCATTGAAAGCAATATCAATAACGTGGCACTTTATCCTAATCCTGCTAAAAATAAAATTAATCTTTCCTTTAGCAGTAAGGTTACGACAAACTACACAGCACAAATTATTAATATTTTAGGTAAAGTTGTGAATACAAGCACGGTAAATGCAACTCAAGGCAGTAACCAACTTTCTTTTGATGTATCCACGCTTCCATCGGGTACTTATTCTCTTAGCTTGAATGATGGAACGCAAAGTTCAGTTCAGAAGTTTATAGTCCAATAATAACTACGGGGGAAGTAACGCGCTTTCCCCGTTATAAATTTTCCGTTTATGAAAAAGATATTGCCTATTGTATTGTTGTGCGTTCCGTTGCTATCCAATGCCCAACAACCCTTATTGATTCCCGATACATTGTCCGGTACGACGATTAATCTCTCCATGCACAAAGACAGTTTACAAATCCTGCCCGGTAAGAAGACCCAAACAATGGCTTTCAATACATTTAAGTATTTAGGGCCGACATTGATCTTACAAAAGAACAGTACCGTAAACATACACGTTCTGAACAGCATTGGTGATACAAGTTCCGTTCATTGGCATGGCTTACATGTTGCACCTACAAATGATGGGGGCCCGCATACCGCAATCTTACCAACGACAACCTGGAATCCATCATTTAAGGTAATGAACAATGCCGCTACCTATTGGTATCATCCGCACATCCACATGAAGACGACTCAACAGGCAATGTTGGGTCTGGCGGGTATGATTATTGTGCGAGATTCGATAGAAGCGACACTAAACCTACCCCGTAAATATGGCGTAGATGATTTGCCAATCATAGTACAATCCCAACAGCTTGATACGCTGAACCAAATTAATCCAAGAGGTATGGTAGATAGTATTATTCTGGTAAATGGTACATTCAATCCCTACACCAATATCCCTGCGCAGATAGTACGTTTACGCTTGTTAAATGCAGCAGGTGAGCGAAATTTCAATTTTGGCTTTACAGGCAATAAAACGTTTTACGTGATCGGCAATGATGACGGTCTTTTATCTGCTCCGGTTGCCACTACACGTATTCGTTTATCACCGGGAGAACGTGCTGAAGTATTGTTGGATTTGACCGGCATGAACGGACAAACGATATACTTGATGAGTTATGCTTCGGAGATGCCAATGGGGGTGCAAGGTGGACCTACAATGCCCATGCCACCCGGTTCTCCACCAATGAATAGTTCTCTGAATGGTATAGATTTCAATATTCTGAAACTCAATATTGGCGCAGCTACTGCAAGTCCGGTAACAACTATTCCAACCTCATTAGTATCTATAACACCCTATGCGGCAAGTTCAGCTACACTTACCAGAACTATCAACTTTTCTGCGGATAGTTTACTGGTCATGGATGGCCCGTTTTACTTTAATGACAGCTCATTTGACATGATGCACATTAATTACCGGATACCACTGAATAGTACAGAGATCTGGCGTTTCACCAATCAGACAATGGTGTCTCACCCTTTTCATATCCATGATGTTCACTTTTTTATTCTGGACAGAAACGGCATATCGCCTTCCCCGAAAGAAGGCGGTGCTAAAGACGTTGTTTTAGTTGAACCGAATGACACAGTTAGAATTATTATGAAGTTTGAGGACTTTGCTGATACTACTACACCCTACATGTACCACTGCCATATTTTAATGCACGAAGATGATGGCATGATGGGACAATTCGTAGTAACACCAAATACTACCGGAATAAATGAAGTGGCCGGAAAAATGGACGACTTGCAACTATTCCCCAACCCGGCACATCAAAGTTTTACGGTAAAATCAAAAAGTGTTATTGCTTCTGTTATGACCATTCTGGCAATGGATATGACTGGCAAGCAGGTGTACAAAGCCACCGTTAATGCGAAAGAACAGACCATTGACGTTTCCCATTGGGCAAGAGGTATTTATGCAGTATCCATCTCTAATCAAGAGGGTACTACCGTTCAAAAAATAACGGTTGAATAAGCTATTTAGTTGTCAAAAAGCAACTAAACACAATGTCTTTTTAAGATAGTTATAGCATGACAGTTGTTTCAAAATTTTAATTTTACATACCCGATGAAACGCTTTTTAGTCATAATGTTAGCCATATCTTATCTGTGCATCAGCATAGGTATTACGGTGCATGTACATTATTGCATGGGCAAAATGGTAGCAGTCAATTTTGGGGATCAAAAAGATAGTCATCATTGTCCCCGTTGTGGCATGGATAAAAAAGCATCTAAGAAAGGTTGCTGTAAGGATGAACACAAAATCATCAAAAGCACTTCCGATCAGGTTTTAGCAAAAGACATTATCGCCAAAATTCATTTGAGTGACTATGCCCATCCTTTGCCCACTTATAATTTTTATTCCAATGACATTCCCGCTACTTGTGCTAACAAGACGGAGCAAGCCCATGCGCCACCGCCCGTCATAATTCCGGGATGCCCCATCTACCTGCGGATAGGTAATTTTCGTGTCTGATACTTTTTTATTGCTCCTGCAATAAGGGAGGTGTGTGCTGCTCATGGCTGCATTTCATCTTCTTTATTGCATTTTTTATGGCGTTTTGCTACAGCACACGCCAATTATTCTCAATATCAAAGCCATAAAAATGAAAATCACATTCATCACATTATCTGTTATTATAACACTATCATTCGCTTCATGTGGAAATACTGCGAATACCAAAGAAAACACCTCAAAAACAGAGGACACAAGTAGCACACATTCCGATGAATTAGCAGATGCTAAAATTGTAAAAGCTGCTTTTGCAACCACAGACGCAAAACTGAATATCCAGGTTCAGGACATTTATAAAGCCTATTTAGGCGTACAGTCTGCACTGGCAACCGATAAAAGTGCTGAAGCTGCAATCCAGGCCATGAGCATTAGTAAACTCGTAAAAGCTTTCGACGCGGCGAACCTTCCTGCCGATCAAAAACAAGCTTATGAAAGCCAAGTAACAAAGATTCAGGATTTGGCATTGAGTATTGGTAAAAGTCAGGATATTAAAATACAGCGAACAACATTTGCCCCTTTTTCAGATCATGTTTATGAACTGGTTAAAGCATTTGGAAATGACCGGCC
The DNA here is from genome assembly GCA_002307135.1 of Bacteroidetes bacterium UBA1312. GTDB lineage: Bacteria > Bacteroidota > Bacteroidia > Chitinophagales > Chitinophagaceae > Rurimicrobium. The sequence goes on along the minus strand of DBTQ01000027.1, from coordinate 47,481 downwards.
CATTTATCAGGCGCATTGTCCGATGGCATTGAATGGAAAAGGTGCTTCCTGGTTGAGTGATAAAACAGAGATCAAAAATCCATATTACGGTAGTGAGATGCTGGAATGCGGCGGCATAATCAACGTTGTAAAAAAATAATTCTTTCTCTAAAACAGCAAATATTCAAATAATGAAACAGTTCATTTTTATCACGGCAATGCTACTGTCTTTGCCATCCTTTGCTCAAATAAAATCTGTAAACCTCACAGCAAGTGGCCTTACATGCAGTATGTGCAGCAAGGCCATTTATAAGTCTCTGGTGAAAGTTCCAGCTATTAAGGACATCAAGGTGAACATCAATAGCTCCAGTTACCTCATCACTTTTAAAGACGGCGCACCTGTTTCTTTGGAAGCCATAAAAAAGGCTGTTGAAGATGCAGGGTTTTCTGTAGCGACCCTAAAAGTAACTGCCAACGTTGAAAAAACAGAAGTTGAAACCGATACTAAGCTATCCTTTCAAGGGAGTACATTCCTTTTCCTTAATACCGCAAAGCAGACAATTCGGGGATTAAAAACATTCCTTGTTGTAGATAAAAATTACCTGTCATCAACGGAACACAAGAAGTATGCAAAAGACATTGCAATGAAGTCAGATGCACCTAATATTTATCATGTCACTTTGCTTTAACCTGGTTCAAAATGAAATATTTTATAAGAAGATTTCTGTTGGCTGGATTTTTAGGGATGGGTATTACGAATGCGGAAGGCCAGGAACTGTTTGTCTATACGGAGCCTGCAAGTAATATGCCCGCAAAGTCCGTAGGTATCCGAATGAGCAATTGGCTGATGCAGGATAACACAAGCAACAGCATCAATTACCATTTGATCCCGGAAGTAATGATAGGTGTAACCAAGAACCTCATGCTACATGTCGAGGGTTTTTCAAGTAACCGGGATAAAGGATTATCCGTTGAAGGAGCCGCTCTATATGCCAAATACAGGTTTTTCAGCAAGGATAAAGTCAATCGGCATTTGCGCATGGCTGCATTTGCAAGGATTGCGATAAATAATAGTACAATCCATGAGGAGGAGATTGAGACCAACGGGCATAATTCTGGTTATGAACTAGGGCTAATTGCTACGCAGCTATTACACAAGCAAGCCATATCAGCAACAGTAAGCTATGAACAGGCTTATGGTAATGCAGCTGGTAATGAGTTTCCAACATTTCAGGCAAACAGAGCCATTAATTATGCACTATCCACAGGGCGGCTATTGCTGCCGAAGACCTATACAGATTATGGCCAAACGAACCTGAATGTTATGGTGGAAATGTTGGGGCAATACTTACCTGGAAATGGTAAATCTTTTATGGATCTGGCAGCATCTGTACAATTTATTTTCAATAGCCAGACACGAGTGGATGTGGGATACAAAAGGGAATTGTACACCAATATGTTCCGGACTGCACCCAATGGAGTGCTGGTTCGCGTAGAACATTTATTATTCAATGTTGTCAAGTAAAATAGCAGATTACCTTTCTCCTAATAATGACGTGTATGTATAAATTGAAGCAAATATTAATCAGGATTTTCAAAGCAATTTTTATTCGTAAAAAGGATTGCTGCAAATAAATTGACAAGCCAATACCCTTAACCTGTGAATAATGCAATTCCTATAAAGATTTGTGTAATAATTCCGGCTCTAAAAGAAATCACCTTTGTACGTTGTAGTTGTACTAATAAAGAAACTGTTTTAACATAAAACTTTACAGCATGAATCATTCAGAAATGAACCATAGTAACATGCAGCACGGCTCAAACCCACCAATGGGGCATGAAGGACATAACCATGCCATGATGATTGCAGATTTTAAAAAGCGGTTTTATGTGGTATTGACACTAACAATTCCCATTATGCTTCTATCAACCATGATACAGCATTTCATGGGCGTACACTGGCCGTTTGCAGGATCACAGTATATCCTTTTTGCTCTATCTACTATTGTCTTTTTTTATGGCGGTTGGCCATTCTTAAAAGGATTGGTAGATGAAGTAAAATCTAAGAACCCAGGCATGATGTTCCTTATTGGCTTTGCCATTACAGTTGCCTATGCTTATAGTGTCGCAATAGTGTTTGGCTTGAAAGGCATGGACTTCTTTTGGGAACTGACTACATTGATCCTCATCATGCTTTTAGGGCATTGGATAGAAATGAAGTCTGTTGCCGGGGCATCAAAAGAACTGGAATTATTGGTGCAGTTGATGCCTGCTGATGCACACATGGTGATGCCTGATATGGTGCATGATGTAAAAACCGATACACTCAAAGAGAATGACATCATTCTCGTGAAGCCAGGCGAAAAAGTAGCAGCAGATGGCATTATACTGGAAGGTGAAAGTTACCTGAATGAATCTATGCTTACAGGTGAATCAAAGCCGGTACAAAAAGTAAAAGGTGACAAGGTAATTGCGGGTGCGATCAATGGCAATGGCTCTATAAAAATTACCGTTTCCCATGCAGCAAAGGATTCTTATTTGTCGCAGGTAGTGAAGCTGGTGGATGATGCGCAAAAATCAAAATCAAACACGCAATTATTGGCAGATACTGCTGCAAAATGGCTTACTATAATTGCATTGGTTACTGGTGTTGCGACCTTTTTGTATTGGTATCTCACAGGTCAGTCACTGGCCTTCGCAATGGAACGAATGGTAACAGTCATTGTTATCTGTTGTCCTCATGCTTTAGGTTTGGCAGTACCATTGGTAGTTGCAAAGTCAACAGCTTTGTCAGCAAAAAATGGGTTGCTGATAAAGAACAGAACAGCTTTTGAAAATGCACGAAAAATAACCACCATAGTTTTTGACAAAACCGGCACATTGACGGTAGGCAAATTTGAAGTATCCAAAATCGTATCGCTGCAACAAGGAATAAGCGAAAATGAAGTTATCCGTTTGGCATCGGCATTGGAACAGCAATCAGAGCATCCCATTGCAACCGGCATTCTGCAAAAAGTAAAAGACTTGTCCATTCCTATTCCGGCAACAGAAAACTTTAAGGCTATCACAGGCAAAGGCGTTGAAGCTACGGTGGAAGGCAAAAAGATATTGGTTGTTAGTTCCGGTTATTTAAAGGAAAACAACTTGCCGATCCCCGAAGGCTTTACGGCCAATGAGACAGAAACGGTTGTATTTGTAATTGTCAATAACCAATTGGTGGGATACATTGCTTTGTCGGATGAAATAAGACCGGAATCTGCCAGCGCCATCAAGACCTTGAAGGAAAACAATATTAAATCCATTTTGCTCACGGGGGATAATGCCAAAGTCGCAAAAAGCGTAAGCGAAACATTGGGCATGGATAGCTTTATAGCGGAAGTATTGCCCCATCAGAAATTAGAGAAAATCAAAGAACTACAAAGCAAAGGTGAGTTTGTTGCCATGACTGGCGATGGGGTAAATGATGCACCGGCATTGGCTATTGCGGATATTGGTATTGCAGTAGGTAGTGGTAGCGACATTGCTGCTGAAACCGCGGGTATTGTGTTAGTAAACAGCAATCCAAAAGATATTGTGAGTCTCATTTTATTTGGCAAAGCCACCTACCGAAAAATGATCCAGAATTTAATTTGGGCTACCGGTTACAATGTTATTGCATTGCCTTTGGCAGCAGGCATTTTATACAAACAAGGCATTTTATTAAGTCCAGCAGCAGGTGCAGTTTTAATGACCGTAAGTACCGTTGTTGTTGCCATCAATGCAAGCTTTTTAAAAGTAAAAAAATAAATCGGGTAACAGCGAAACTGAAAAACCGGGCAACAGCGGTACTGACGGAATAAAATATAATTATTATGAAAGTTCAAAAAATGTTTTTACCAAAAATGGCTGCTCTCTTAGCCATTTTCTTAATGGTCATTTCGTTTAATGCTAATGCACAGACCCACAAACATTCATCTAAGACGAAACATGGCGCAATGATGAAAGATTGTTGCATGATGAAAGATTGTTGCATGATGAAGGATGGCAAAATGATGGTAATGAAAGACGGCAAAACCATGCCTATGCAAAAGGATATGGCTATGAAAAATGGTACTACTTGCATGACAAATGGTGAGTGCAAAATGAAGGATGGCAAGACGATGATGATGAAAGAAGGGGATTGCATGGACATGAGCGGAAAAATGTGTACCGACAAAATGAAGGATATGCCAGCGGCCATGTATAGCTGTCCCATGCATCCAGAAGTTACAAGCGCTAAGCCTGGCAAATGCCCTAAATGTGGAATGGCAATGAAAAAGAAATCATAAGGAGAAAGGCATGGGCAATTTTATTAGAATTGTTCATGCCAATTTTTATTCCTTTTCAAGTAGGAATGAAATATTTTAATAGTAATTTAATAATGAAAAAAATAGCAGCCATAATATTAGTTTTTGCGACCTATTCCTTTGCACATGCACAAGTCATGAAGGACATGGATAAAAAAGAAATCAAGCAACAGCCAGTAACATATACATGCCCAATGCACCCGGAAATCCATGCTACAAAACCCGGCAACTGCCCCAAGTGCGGGATGAAGCTGGTTAAGGAAAAAACCAAGGATGCTTTCGGTCATCAAGACGATGGTATGCAGATAAAGGACAGTTCAAAGGCAATGAACAATATGTCTGGAATAGATATGCCCAAAGCAAATCAGGAACTCATGAAAACGATTGTCAATAATACACTATCACACACAGTGCGTTACGACTTATACATAGCTGACACAATCGTAATGTTCGGTAAAAAACGTAAGCGGGCTATTGCTGTAAATGGGCAAATCCCTATGCCTACGCTTACTTTTACCGAGGGCGACACAGCAGAAATTTATGTTCACAATGAAATGAATGAAGAAACTTCCTTGCATTGGCACGGGTTACAATTGCCCAATAGATATGATGGTGTGCCTAACCTTACGCAAATGCCTATTAAACCACACACCACCTATTTGTATAAATTTCCGATTATTCAGAATGGCACGCACTGGTATCATAGCCATACCCAGTTGCAGGAACAGATTGGCATGTATGGTTCTTTTATCATCAATAAGAGAAAAGAATGGGATATACCTACGATACCTATCCTGATAAGCGAGTGGGCTGACATGAAACCCAACGAAATACACCGCAGCTTAAAGAATGCTACAGATTGGTTTGCGATCAAAAAAGGGACAACACAAAGCTATGGCGAAGCGCTGAAAACAGGTCATCTCAAAACCAAGTTGACTAATGAATGGAAGCGGATGAATGCAATGGATGTGAGTGATGTTTACTATGACAATTTTTTAATCAACGGTAAGAATCAGAATGTACAATCACAATTTAAAGCGGGCGATAAAGTAAGGTTGCGGATTTCAAACGGTGGCGCGTCCGATTATTTTTGGCTCACCTATTCAGGCGGCAAGATAACAGTGGTTGCCAATGACGGCAACGACGTAGTGCCTATAGAAGTGGACAGGTTGATTATAGCTGTTTCAGAGACTTACGATGTTGTTGTAACGATTCCCGAAAATAAAAGCTACGAGTTTTTGGTGACACCTGAAGACCGCACTAAATCCGCTTCGCTATGGTTGGGTAGTGGCGAAAAAGTACCTGCTGCAAAACTGCCTAAGCTCAAATATTTTGCCGGGATGAAGATGATGAATAGCATGATGGATATGCACGGAAACATGGTGGAAATGGACGACATGAAAATGCAAAATCAAACGATGGATATGAATACAGTTATGTATCCAGAGTTAACTGGTTTTGAGCATGAGATAGATAGTAACAGTGCGAATAAAATACCTGGAATGAAGATGGATGATAAGGTGCAGACGAAGACGGATAATGCCAGCATGGCTGGCATGGATATGCCAAGTGATAATTCCAACATAGTTACCCTTAATTATGGCATGTTACGTGCTACCGAAAAAACAACTTTACCGAAGGGGCCGGTAAAAGAACTGAATTTTGAATTGACGGGGAACATGAACCGCTACGTTTGGAGCCTGGACAATAAAACCGTTTCTGAAAGCGACAGGATTTTAATTAAGAAAAGTGAAAATGTAAAGATCATTTTATACAACAACTCGATGATGCGGCATCCGATGCACCTGCATGGCCATGACTTTAGGATATTCAACGGACAAGGTGACTATGCACCATTAAAAAACGTGTTGGATATGATGCCGATGGAAAGGGATACCATTGAATTTGCTGCAACCGAAAGCGGCGATTGGTTTTTTCACTGCCATATACTCTACCACATGATGAGTGGTATGGGGAGGGTTTTTAGTTATGAAAATTCGGCACCTAATCCAGAAATACCTGATCCAAAACTGGCACAACGCAGGTTATTTTCTGATGACCGTATGCCACATTTTATGGCAAAAGTTGGCATAGAAAGCAATGGTAGTGATGGTATGGCTATGTTGGCACAAACCCGCTGGAAATTGAGCACGCTTTGGCATTTGGGCTATCAGGATATGCACGGATATGAAAGCGAAACGATGCTTGGTCGCTATATAGGCAGAAATCAGTGGCTGTATCCTTATGTTGGCTTTGATTATCACTACAAAGTAGCAGGTGGCCCTGAAAACCTTTTTGGTAACGACGCAAAAAATATGTTTGGCCAGAGCAGTAATAAGGGTAATCGCAAAACAGTTGTGGCAGGTATTGCTTACACATTGCCCTTGTTATTTGTTGCAGACGGAAGAGTTGATGGCGATGGTAAATTCCGTTTTCAGTTAAGTAGAGAAGATGTACCGATTACAAGCCGTTTGCGTTTTAGCATGATGATAAATACAGATAAAGAATACATGATTGGGCTTCGGTATATCGTTACCAAATATTTTTCAGTATCCACACATGAAGACAGTGACATGGGATTGGGTTTAGGGATAACAATAACGTATTAATAAACATTTTATCAACCAGTTAAAACAACCAAATGAAAAAGGCACTATTAGGAATTGCCATTATTATGGCCGCTGCAATTGCAACACCATCGTTCGTACATGATGGTCATGGTAAGAAGGTAAAGAAACACACAACTGCTACTAAGTACACTTGCACTATACATCCCGAAGTGTAAGAATGTTGATGATACTTTTAATATAATCAACGTGACTCTGCCCAATCAGCGTGCACCATATCATATACAGGCTGAACGAAAAGGTAGCCGGCAGACTTTTCTTTACAAATAAACTTTATCGTTTCGAATTTATTTGTCCAGCTCAGCCTGTTTGGCAATTAATTTTAAATCTTTTATTTCTAAAATATTTTTGTTGCATCCAAGTGTCAGTATTTGCATTAATGCAGTTCCGATTTCGTCATAAGTCAAGGTTTTATTTGGAAAAACAAAAGGATAGATAAGCTCAAGTCCTTTATAAATCAACCGCACGTTTTTCTGTGCTTTCAACGGAATAATAAAACCAGGCCGGAAGCTGTAAGCCGCTTTAAAATGTAGCTCATTTAATGCGTTCTCCGTTTTGCCTTTTATCCTTGCCCACATTATTTTTCCATTTTCCGAACTATCTGCATAAACTCCAGATAAGTAAAAGAAAACCATATTGGGATTGAAACGGGCAAGTTCCTTTGCAAACATTATTGTGGTGTAAAAAGTGATGTGGCTGTATTTCTGCTCATCCATACCAAAGGAACTTATTCCTGCGCAATAAAAACAGCCATCGTAGCCAGTCAATTGAGCGCTATATGCGGCTAAATCTGTAAAATCTTTTACGATCAGTTCAGAAAGTTTGGGATGCTTTAACGGAGCAACTCTTCTATTCACCATCAATACCTCGGTAATATTGGGATGATCAAGAGAAGCCAGCAAAACGCCTTCCCCAATCATTCCTGTGGCTCCTGTTATTATTATTTTCATTTTCTTATTTCTATTACCTTGCTCATCAGCGTTCAATCATTTTCCAAAACATAAAGAATGTATCCTCAATGATGTTATGCTGTTCTTTTTTGGTGAATTTATTTGAAGAAAGGTATTGATTTACACCAAATACCTGATTACTGATCAAAGCATACAATAACTTTACATCAATATCAGCGATCTGTTGCTCCTCGATAGCCACACGAAAATGTTGTAATACGGGCGCTATTTGAGCCGAAATTTCATCAGCCCCGATTTTCTTCAGATAGGGGGAATTAGAAAACTGCGCCAGAAATGAAAATTCGTTTGGATTTCGGAGCGACCATTTAAGCGATTCTTCATAATAAGTCTTGATAACGTCCTTTGTTGATTTAACTTCTGCCAGTGCAACATTTATACTTTCTGCTACCTGCCCCTTTAGTTTTAAGTAAAGTGAAATGATCAATTCATCTTTAGTCGGAAAAAAATAAAACAAAGTCCCGGTTGCTATACCTGCCTCTTTTGCAATTTTACTCGTCGGTGTATCATTAAATCCTTGTGATACAAATAATTTCAATGCGGTTTGAAGTAGTTTTTCCCTTTTATCCATAGATTAAGATTAATTTTTGAAGGCAATCGAAGTACAAAATACTTATACACTTCTATCGCATTCCTAATATTATCAACTATTACTTTACATCATTCATCGGGCCACAGAATAATTCATTAACCATAATGGTATCCAAATATTCATAAAGCCCGCTAATTAAGCCATCCTTAAAGGTTAAAAGCAGCATCACATTGTTTTCGTAGATACGACCATCCTTTCGCGTTCCCAGAATGTGAACATAAAGTGCTGCCCGCTCTTCGTCTGCCGTGATAGATTGAAGTGTCATTTTCATTCCCTCCGGGAATCGTTCTGCTACGGTGCCCCATAATTTTGCCTGATTTTCTGGTGATTGGTAACCTCCAAACGGCCAGGACTGCTCACCACTTAGCCAATAAACACAATCAGGCGTTTTTAATTTGTTCAATTCATCGAAATTTCCGGTCACCATTGCATTGAAATAGTTTTCTGCTATTTTTTTTGTTCCCATATCTGATAATTTAGTGACTGTTTAGTCAGTCAATGCAAATGTACAATAATTTATTTGCCCACAAAATCTGCAATGCTTTTTAAAATTTTTAACACCTGATTCCGCTGTTCTACCTTGCCTCTTATCTCGGCATTACGCAATCTTCACCGAGCCGGATAAGAAAAAACATCTGGTAGTTTTTCCTGTGTATAAAAGGAAATATGCTTTGGGATTTTATTAGGCTAATGAATGTTTGTAAGCCCTTACAGTACTATTTGCAACTGGTCTTGTACGGGATTAAGATAAACCAGAGCTCCAGAACTGCTACCAGTAAGAATGGCGGAGATACTCTTAATATTTAATATAGACAATGTGACTCGTTGTGCTTCAATTGTGCCAGAACTGTTCTAAATAAAAAGGGCTGATGATTCATCAGCCCTTTTTATTTAGTTTCATGTTAGCGATAGTGCTTTTACTCGCTATTCCTATCAATAAGTTGCACCATATTTTTATTAAATGATGAAAGTTTAGTGTCTAACGTAGCAAAAAAATCTAAGTCAGCATTTTCTACTTCAATAATCGCCTTTTGCAAAACAATTTCCCCGCTAGTTGTCAGGCGAATAGTTTTTGCCCTTGTGTCTTTTTCGTGTTCTTGCCGAGTTATGAAACCTTTTTCTTCTAATGTTCGCAATACTTTTGATACCATCATCCTGTCTGAATTGCTTTGATTGGCAATGTCAACTTGCGTTACAGCGTTGTTGTTTTTTGAAAGCCAACCTAATGCAGCCAACAACACAAATTGCGTTTGTGTCAAGTCTAATGGGTCTAAAACCTTTTTTAGTTTACGCTGCCATAGCATTGTCAGTTGTCCGAGCAAATAACCAGGGCTATCGTTTGGGCTTTTAAAATGGAATTCAATTTCTTTAAGCATAATGATGTTGCAGCATTTGTGATGAAATTAAATCAAAGTCGTGTTGGTTAATTTCAAAGAAACCAAAACGGAAAGGATAGCCCCAACTTTTTTTGTTTTGAATAAAATCCAAATCGTCAATTAAAGGAAAAATAGAAGTGTCTTCACATTCAGAAAACTCAATGTTGCGTCTTGAAGGGCAAAAATCCGCCGAAACTTGATGCTGATATATTTCATCATCTATTACCTTTCCTAATGCTGTAAACTCTTGGCATTTGTCAGGTTTACCCATAGTTTGCTTCCCTGAATAGTAAACTACAAAATCTCCTTTCTTCATTCTCTTTAATGGTGAAGATTTTCCGTGACATGCTTGAGCAATTCCTGCGGCAATACCCGTTTTTACGTGGTCTTTTGATGCCACGATTACCCAATATTTTGTTTCTCTATTAATCATTGTTGGTCGTTTTAGTTTGCTTCCAAAAATGTAATAGTGTAACCGTCCGGGTCTTTTGCCATCAACGTTTTACCAAAAGGTGTATTGTTGATTGAGCCTATAAGTGTTACCCCTTTTTCAGACAGTCGGCTTTGTAATTCTTCAATCTTTTCATCTATGGCAAACCAAAGTGAAGCACCTACACCCAATTCTTTGCCGTCTATGTTCCCAATAGGTGTTCTTATAGCGAAACTTGCTTCGCCTTTATTGAACTTAAAAACACAGGCATAAGGATTGCTCATTTCTGATAATTCAAATCCTAATTTGTCTGTGTAGAAGGCTTTTGATACTTCTAAATCTCTTACCTGAAGAGATGCAAAATCTAATTTTCGCATTTTATATATTTATGTTGTCGCAAATATAATATGTTCGACAACAATAATCAGATTTTATTTTCTTATTTGGTCAAAGAATTGTACCGCATTTATGCTAACTGGCGAACTACCTAGCATGCTGGGGGTAATTACATTTCCGCAAATCGTCTGTACGACCACATAGGAATTAACAAAACTCAATATTGCTATGGTAACAGGACAATGCTGCACAGCATTGGGATATAAATTCTGTGGGCAATGAAATTATTATTATTCGTGTGTCGTAATTTTCTTTTTATGTTTTAATCCCCAATCGGCCAAAGCAGAAATGATATCCTTCAAAGACTGGCTGTATTCAGTCGGTATATATTCTACCGCCACGGGTTTTTGGTTAGGGTCAACAACTCTTTTTAGGAGGTCATTTATTTCTAAGTCTTTCAATTCGCCCGAAAGCACTCTTGCGGAGATACCTTTAATGGTACGTTGTAAATCGTTGAAACGTGTATGCCCGCTCAATAACGCAATCATCACCCTTAATGTCCATTTTCCGCCAACAACATATAATGCATCTTCCGTTGCAGCCAAGTTCTTGCTGCATTGCAATTCAGAAAACGTTGTTTTTTTACCGATTAATTCGCCCATTTTTTGATGTAGTAACTTTTTTATTACTACTAACCTTTTGTTTACTACTAATATTTAATTAACGAATGTACATAGGTTTGCAACATCAAAAAATAAAAAAATGAAACCTACAAAAATTACGTATTACGCAACAACAGGGCTTATGTCTTTTGCAATGCTATTTTCAACTTATGCTTATTTGACAAAGCCGGAATTAAAGGAAGCATTTCAGCATTTGGGGTTCCCTAGTTATTTCAGGGTGGAACTGGCCATCGCTAAATTCCTAGCTGCTATTGCACTTTGGATTCCTGTTCGCTTATTGAAAGAAACTGCTTATATCGGTTTGACCATCAGTTTCGTTTCCGCATTTATTGCACACATCGCTTCAGGCGATTCAATGGGTCACGCTATTTATCCAGTATTCGTTTTAGTGATATTGATTGTGTCCTATGTGACCAACACTAAAATGAGTAACAACTAGGCGGTTTTATTAAAAGTAAAAAAATGAAAATTGTGAAAAAACTATTGCACATTATCTTAAGTCCGCAAAGGAAGCATCCGTTACCCAAGAGCTAAAAAACGCTATTATCGAAAAAAATGAAGCAAAGTATTCTGACAATTAAGGGTGGATAGTAGGTGTATTCTTTTATTGTCTTTTTCTACAATTTTGAAGTTTTCCCAATAGTCATTACCGAAACCGTTTGGTTCATAATTATTTTCGTTCCGGTTGGGGATTTCGCTGAAATGGCAAAGTAAAACTGATTATATTTGTGTGCTCCATCAGTAATATTTCTTCATTATATATTGTATTATGTCGTCTAACAATTGCCTGAATTGCGGAAATGAGTTGAACAATAAATTTTGCTCGCAATGCGGCCAGAAAGCAGATACACACCGTATAACCGTTCGTCATTTTGTAGAGCACGATTTGCTCCATGGAGTTTTTCATATTGAAAAGGGGATATTGTTTACTATAAAGGAAACGTTTACCCGTCCAGGCAAGGCGGCGATGGATTACATCCAGGGCAAGCGAATCAGCTACTATAATATTTTTTATCTTTTGTTGGTACTCATTGGACTCAATATTTTGGTGGTGCATTACGCGCAGGAGATCCACCACCAAGAAGTAATAAAAGCAGAAAGGGACGGATTGAAACTAATCAACTTTTTCAAGGCTAATATTAAATACCTAATACTTTCTTTTATTCCATTGTTTGCTATTAATGGATGGATAATCTTCCGCCGATTAAAGCTCAATTTTGCAGAACATCATATCTTGTCCGGTTTCGTATTACTTGGCTGCACTTTGATTGGACTTTTTATGAATTTGATAAAGTTTTTACCGGTATCATGGCAGGAAGGTTTTTTAGCTTATTTGGAATTAGCACTTCTCTTTATTCTATTGCTATTCCCTGTCTATGTTTACTATATGGCCTTTGGACCAAAATATAAAGTGTCTGGTTTTTCGTGGCGGATGTTGCTGATGTATGTATTGTTTTTTCTTGAAGCCATTTTTTTCTTGATAATTATTGTTTTGGTAATATCAAAAGGTAATTTTGAAGGATCCTTAATGATGAAATAAGGGAGGCTTTCCAACTTATTATAATGAATAGTCAGAAAATAAATTGTGTCAGCTTCCCATAATTAGGACAGCTTAAAAGTGACCATTTTAGGAGTATAACCGTTGATGGTACTTAAAAAAACTGCTGTAAATCACCTTTTGATTTAGGCGTGTGAGCTTAATAAGGCTTATTTTTGCCAACTAATAAATAAAAAATGGGATTAGAACGAAGACTCAAAATACGAAGCAACAATCAATGCGAATTATGCAAGTCCGAACGAAATTTGAGCATTTATGATGTTCCTCCGAACGCACAACAAAGAGAAGAAGACAGCATCATTGTTTGCGAAAAGTGTGCTGCACAATTAAACAACAAAGAAGAATTAGACAGTAAGCATTGGGCTTGTTTAAATGAAAGCATGTGGAGCGAAGTTCCTGCCGTACAAGTTGTTTCGTGGAGAATGCTAAACCGCCTAAAAGCGGAAAGCTGGGCAATGGATGCTATTGATATGATGTACTTTGATGAAGAAACATTGGCTTGGGCAAAAGCAACTGGTGAACACGAAAATACAACTGAAGTATTATTTCACAGAGATAGCAATGGACATGTTTTGCAAAATGGCGATAAGGTTGTTTTGATTAAATCTCTTGACGTAAAAGGCTCTACTGTTAATGCTAGATTGGGAACGGTTGTGCACAACATTCGATTGGTGGCAGACAATACCGACCAAATAGAGGGGAAAATAGAAGGTCAAACAATAGTTATACTTACTAAATATCTTCGTAAGGGTTAAGCAATGTTTGTATTTTAATATAAAGCAATAAGTGGTTGTAGTGCTACAGCCACTTATTGCTTTCACATATTTACAAGGCTTTGGAAGTACAAACAAAATCGGTTGTAGGTATATTGGTTTTAACTATTTCATTGAAACCGCCTTCCACTTCCGAAAAATTTCTATAACCACGAGCTTGTAGAATAGATGCCGCAATCATACTGCGATAACCTCCGGCACAATGCAGATAGAAATGTTCTTCCGGGCTAATATCTTTTATCCAATCGTTGATATATGCTAAAGGCTTGCTCTCTGCATTTTTAATGTGCGCTGCATCATACTCCGATTCTTTTCGAACATCAATTATTTTGCTTGAGTTAATGTTTACTTCTTGGGCGAATTGCGTGGTAGTGATTCTATTGATTTGATCACTTTCTTTTCCTGCATTTACCCATGCCATATAGCCCCCATTCAGATGTCCGAGTATATTATCGAAGCCGACACGACTCAAACGGGTAATAGTCTCTTCTTCTTTTCCAAAATCTGTTATCAGTAAAATGGGTTGTTTTACATCGATAATTAAGGCTCCTACCCAGGGAGCAAAATCTCCATTTAGTCCTATATTAATAGAATTGGGTATAAAGCCTTTGTAAAAAACGGTATTGTTTCTAGTATCTAATATTAGTGCGTTAGTTTCTTCTGCCGCTACTTCAAAATCCTCTACGGACAATGCTTTCATTCCGTGCTGTAATACATGTTCAAAGGTTTCATAGCCGGATTTATTCATCGCGACATTCATACCAAAGTAACCTGGAGGAGTTGTTAATCCATCAGTCACGGCTTTTATAAATGCTTCTTTATTGGGCTGATTGAGTGCATAATTAATCGCTTTCTGATGGCCTAAAGTATCTACTGTTTCCTGCATCATATTTTTGCCACATGCACTCCCAGCTCCATGTGCAGGATATACAATCACATCGTCTGCCAGAGGTAATATTTTAGTATTCAAACTTTCATATAGTAATCCAGCAAGCTCCTCCATACTCATATTCGCTGCTTTCTGAGCTAAATCGGGACGCCCTACGTCGCCTAAAAATAATGTGTCTCCAGAAAAAATAGCATAGTCTTTCCCATTTTCATCAATAAGTAAAAATGTGCTGCTTTCTAAAGTATGGCCAGGAGTATGTAGTACTTTTATTTTTACATTCCCTAACTCAAAAATTTGATTGTCCGTAGCTACAATTGCATCAAAAGCCGGTTGTGCTGTTGGTCCATAAATAATAGCCGCTCCTGTTTTTTTTCTTAAATCAAGATGGCCGCTGACAAAATCTGCATGAAAATGTGTTTCAAAAATATATTTTAATTGTACACCATCCCGTTCCAATCGTTGTATATAAGGTTGTATCTCGCGTAAAGGGTCAATTATAGCTGCTTCACCGTTGGATGTGATATAATATGCTCCATGAGCTAAACATCCGGTATAAATTTGTTCAATTTCCATTGCTATGGCTTTTTAATTGTATGAAATATTTGAAAAGACAAAGTTAGATGCCCTATTTGGTAGTAAATATGATTAAAGTCACATTATTAAATGTTAGTTTAAAAAGAGTTCTTTGACAATTACATAGCAACCCATGATTAACACTACCCATCCGAAAATAGGTTTTAATTTGGCGCCATCGATTTTCTTTGATAATTGAGTACCAACAAACATACCTGCAATGGCGATAATGGAAATGGTCAATAATAATTGGATATTGAGGTGTATTCCATTAATTAAATCGCCAGTAAAACCAATAAGAGAATTGATGAAAATAATGAGTAGGGAGGTACCAATAGCTTGTTTTATCGGTAAATCGCCAAAAAATATTAGGGCGGGTATAATTAGAAAACCACCACCTGCACCCAAGAATCCTGTTATAAAACCCACCATGAATCCAACGAATGCTAAACGCAATAGATTTGTTTGGCTTGTTACCTCTGTTATTGTTGATCGTTTAATCATAGAACTGGCAGCAGCAATCATCAATAGCCCAAACACGATCATAAGTAGAATGTTTTTAGTCAAATCGAATGAACCCAAATATAGTATATGGGTAGGGATGGCTGGTAGTACAAACTTCCGGACAAATAGTAAGGATGCAAGAGATGGGATCGCAAAATAAAGTGCAGCTACTAAGTGTAGATTGCCCATTTTATAATGACGTATAGCACCAAAAAAAGATGTAATGCCGACAACAAACAGTGAATAGCTAGTCGCTAAATCCGGTTTGATCTGGAATAAATAAACCAATATAGGCATAGTGAGTATAGAGCCTCCTCCTCCTATTAAACCAAGAGATATGCCAATCAATACAGATACAAAATAACCAACAAGTTCCATTAATGAATTTTAGATGACAAAGTTGCGCAACTAAATTAGCTTTTTGTGCAACATTAGTTACAGAAGTTAAATATATAGTTCAAATATAAATGCCGTAAGATAATTTATCTTACGGCATTTAGCATAGTGCTTCATTTTGTTTAATTTAGCCTTGAAGAGCAGCTGCGCCACTTACTATTTCAGTAAGTTCTGTGGTAATTGCAGCTTGTCTAGCACGGTTATAGCTAATTTTGAGTGCGCGTAGAATTTCATTGGCATTTTCACTTGCCTTATCCATAGCCGTCATACGTGCACCATGTTCAGAAGCGTTGGCATCCAATATGGCTTTAAAGACTTGCGTATTCAATATCTTTGGCATTAGCTCTTCAACTAATATTTCTTTTGAGGGCTCAAATATGAAATCAGAATTTTTAGCTCCTGCTTCATTAGTAACTCTTGGAATAGGTAAGTATGGTTCACACACAAATTCCTGAACAGCGGCATTTTTAAATTGGCTGTAAATAATTTCTATGCGGTCATATTTTTTCTCTAAAAAAGATTGTTGTGCATAAATAGCTGCCTCACGAACATTTTCAAAAGACAAATTAGAAAAAACGGTCCAGTAATTGTCAATAACTTTAAAATTGTTTTTGCTGAAGTACTCATAACCCTTTTTACCTAAAGGTAAAATAGTCACATTGCCTTTTGCATGTTGTGCAGCATATTTCTCTTCGATTACGGTACGTGTCAGTTTGATCACATTTGTATTGTAACCTCCGCAAAGTCCTCTGTCACTTGTAATAGCGATTAGTAAAACACGATCTGCAGGACGTTCATTAGCTAGAGGCATTTCCATTTCCCCTGATGAGCTACTTACAATATTACTCAACATCTCCTGAAGCTTACGTGAATAAGGAGCCATTTGTGTAATTGCATCTTGAGCGCGACGCAATTTTGCAGCACTCACCATCTTCATGGCTTTGGTTATTTGTTGGGTAGAAGTAACGGATTTGATACGGTTACGAACCTCTTTTAATTGTCCCGACATATAGAAAGTTAATTATAGTTTTGTAATCGGCGGCGAAGGTACGCTTTTAAGTCAAAAATAAAAAGTCTGTTACCAATCTATTGTAATGAATTGGTATTGGATACTATAATATATTTTTTATGCGTATTTGAGGTCAATGCTACAGTACATTTAGAGATGATTACGGTGGGTTTCCCATTCATCCCGATGCTTACGTAATGGATGATTTTTTGATTTGCTAAAAATCATCTGACCGTTATCCTTACCTTTTCTTATAGCTGCTTGCTCTTCTGGTGGTAATTGTATTATATCGTGACAAGTTTCGCTACAGCAACCTGCAAATTCCGCTGCGCATGAACTGCATTGTATAAATAATAGATGACAGCCCTCATTTTTGCAATTGGTATGTGTGTCTGCCGGTTGGCCGCATTGATGACAATGTGCTATTACATCTTCTGTAATGCGTTCGCCTAGTCGTTCGTCGAAAACGAAGTTTTTGCCGATAAATTTTAGAGGTAAACCTTCTTGTTTGGCTTTATTGCTGTACTCAATAATGCCGCCTTCTACATGAAATACGTTTTTGAAGCCGTTATGTAACATATAGGCACTCGCTTTTTCGCAGCGAATACCACCTGTACAATACATCACAATAGTCTGGTCTTTTTTATCTGCGAGCATTTCTGCAGCCATTGGCAATTGCTGACGGAATGTATCTGAAGGTATTTCAATTGCCCGCTCAAAATGCCCCACCTCATATTCGTAATGATTACGCATATCTACTACAATGGTGTCAGGTCGCGAAATCAACTCATTGACTTCTGCCGCCTTTAGATACTTGCCTTTATTTACCATGTCAAACGTCGGATCGTCAATGCCATCAGCAACGATCTTTTCTCGCACTTTCATGCGCAGTACCCAAAATGATTTTCCATCATCATCTACAGCAATATTGATTCGAATACCATCCAATTCCGGGTCGGCTCCGTATAAGGACTGAACAAATGCGTCATAATTGCTTTTAGGTACGCTCATTTGTCCATTGATGCCTTCTTGAGCAATGTAAATTCTGCCAAAGACTTTTAGTGCTTCAAATTGTAGAAATAACCCGTCGCGGAATGATTGTGGGTTGTCGATTTTAAAATATTTGTAGAACGATACTGTAGTACGCGGTTCTGTTTCTTCAAACAATTTGCGTTTTAGTTCCTCGTTCGAAATACGGTTGTGTAGCACGCGCATAGTGAACCTTCCTTTTCTTTTTGAGAATTTTAATGGTGCAAAATTAATAATTAATTGGAAACGTTGGAATGTGACATATATGATTTGTATCAGTTTATTTTCGTTACTTCAAGCTGGTCTGGACAGGATGCCAGTAATTCCGCAATCGTTTTTTTAAGCGTGGGGTGTTGTAAATCTGGTGCTATTTCCGAAAGAGGGACAAGTACAAATCGTCGGTCTTGGATGAATGGGTGCGGTATGGTTAGCTCTCTTGTTTGTATTATTTCATGGTCGTAAAAAAGGATGTCAATGTCAAGCGTTCTTGCACCCCAAAGCTCGTCACGTTGCCTTCCTAGTAGATTTTCGATTTTTTGGATTTCTATTAAAACATCATGAGCACTCAGTGTTGTTGCCATCGCCAATACACTGTTCAAAAATTTGGGTTGGGCTTCTTTGCCCCAAGCAGCAGTTTCATACATAGCAGAGTTGGCAAGCTTCTTTCCTACGTGTTCAGACAATTCTAGAGTCGCTGATTGTAACATTTTTTCCCGTTCGCCAATATTACCACCAAGTAATAGATAAATTATATGCACGTATCTCTTAAATTTTTTTGCTAAGGTATAAAGAATGATAACTTTGCTACTTGTAATTTTAAAAAACACAAAATATATATGAAGCAGTTTCTCAAAATGTTTTTCGCATCTTTTTTTGCTATGATTGTAGCAGGAGTAGTTGTTACGGGGTTGATCATTGCCATGATCGTTGGCTCTATATCCAAGGCTACTTCTTCCAAGAAAGAATTAACTAATGTAAAAAATAATAGTGTATTGGTCATAGACATGAGCGATAAATACCATGAACAAAGAGAAGAAAGTTCATTTTCTTTTTTGGGTTCGGAAAGTAGTTCTGTTGGTCTTTATGAAATGACACGTTGTTTATCTGCTGCGGCTAACGATAGTAAGATAAGTGGTGTGTTGCTTAAATTAGCGCCAAGCCCAAATAGTTGGGCAACTTTACAACAATTACGTTTGGCATTGACTCAATTTAAACAATCGGGGAAATTTATTTATGCTTATGGTGAATCAATTACACAAGGTGCCTTTTATATAGCATCTGTTGCCGATAGTATTTTCTTAAATCCGGCAGGAGATATTGAGCTGAAAGGACTTTCGTCTCAGGTTTATTTTTATAAAAATGCATTAGCTAAATTAGAAGTGGAACCTGAAATTTTTTATGCAGGTAAGTTTAAAAGTGCAACAGAGCCATTTAGAGCTGATAAAATAAGTGAACCCAATCGCGTGCAGATAGCAGCCTTGCAATCTGGTATTTGGTCAGAGTTTCTAACCGCAATTGCTCAACATAGCCATAGCGATACTTCAACTATTAATGCATTGGCAAGGGCTGGCAGTATTCAATTTCCTATAGACGCATTAAACAATAAATTGATTGACGGAGTTCGTTATTGGGATGAAGTAGAGTCTATTATTCAGCATAAGTTAGGCGTGTCAAATGCTAAAGATATAAGTTACACCTCAATGGACGACTACAGCAATTCGAATGCAATTACTAATAAAACAAAAGATCAAAGAATTGCAGTCCTTTTTGCTGAAGGAGATATAGCTGATGGTACCCAATCCAAAGATTATGAAATAGCAAGTGAAGACATGGCAAAAACTATCGTCAAGCTCCGCGAAAATGATAAAATAAAAGCAGTTGTTTTGCGCATTAATTCACCTGGAGGAAGTGCTCGTGCTTCCGAAATTATTTTAAGAGAGTTGCAATTGTTGCGTAAGAAAAAACCACTTATTGTCTCAATGGGAGATGTGGCGGCTTCGGGTGGTTATTATATTGCTTGTCAGGCGGATAGTATTTTTGCTATGCCTAATACCATTACAGGAAGCATAGGGGTATTTTCTATGATGTTCAGTACCGAAAAATTGATGTCAAATAAATTGGGTATAACAAGTGATCAGGTTAAAAATGCACCTTTTGCAGATTTTCCCAATGGCTCAAGGATTATGAATGCAGACGAAGCGAAAATGATGCAGCGTGGTGTAGATACTATTTATTCCGTTTTTAAACGTAGGGTAGCTGTAGGTCGTAGAATAAGTGAAACAGATGTAGATAGTATTGCTCAAGGTCGTGTATGGACTGGTAGGGATGCTATGCGGATAGGTCTTGTAGATGGTATGGGTAATTTGGACAGAGCTATTCACAGTGCTGCTACACTGGCAAAATTGAGTGATTACCAAGTCACTACTTATCCCGAACCAGTCGATAAAATGAAAACGATCATGAAAATGATTAAGTCGAATTCATCCGCTTCGGTGGCAGTAAGTAAGGCTATACAAGAAGAGATAGGTATGGGTTATGATGAAATAATAAGACTTCAAAATCTGAAAAAAATGAATGGCCGGGCATTAATGTTACTACCGTTTAATGTTTCAACAAAATAATATAACCAATAAGCTGGTAATATGAGCAAAATATTCGTTGTTGTAATAGGAGTAACCATATTATTGGGTTCTTGTCAAAATCCGCCAAAAGCGGTAACTGCGGATACTACTGAAGCTAAAACCGTGTATAATGCTGCAACCGGCACCAATTTTAAAGCAGATATTGCACAAACAAAAATTGAATTTATTGGCACAAAACCTACTGGAAAACACCATGGTATAATTGGTATTAAAGAAGGTAGTTTAACTGTTGCCGGAACTGATATAAATGTAGGTCGTTTTGTTATAGACTTGAATACATTAAGAACTGACGATCAGGACAGCTCGGGTAATGCTCGTCTAGGTGGTCATTTGAGGAGTCCCGATTTCTTTGACGTACCTCAATTTGATACTGCGATATTTGAAATAACCTCTGTTGTCAAGCTTGTAGATAAGCAGATACTCCTGCAAGATGCCACGCATACCGTTACTGGTAATCTTATTTTGAAAGGTATTTCGAAGAATATCTCTTTTCCTGCGCATATTAATATGCAGGAGGCAATAATTACGGCCGATGCTAATTTTAATATTGACCGCAAACAATGGGGACTTGGTGAAGCTGCTACGCTGAAAGATAAATTAATCAGCCCAATCGTTAATATTAATGTGCATTTGGTGGCGAATAAATAGACTGTTAGTGAAAAAATATAATTTTACAATCCCTTACACTTAGAACTGTAAGGGATTTACTTTTGTAGTAATTAAATATAATAAAAATCAAGCCATTTTCGACATATAAATACTTCAGTAAGCTGATTGAAAACGAAAGCTATGAACCAATGCTCTCGTGGGGTATTCGTATGACTATTGCTGTCGTTGTACCATTATTTTATGGCACTATTACAGGGCAGGGCAATGCTGCAATGTGGATGATCATTAGTGCGGAGAGTATTTCATGGGTAGAATTAAAAGGTTCTTTCGCACAGCGTACAAGGGTACTTACAGGAGGGGCATTTTTGGCATTATTATTTGGATTTGCAGGCTGTATCAGTAGTGGTAGCCTTTGGTTGAGTATGCTGCTCATGATGATTGTCGTATTCATTGCATGCTTGTTCAAGAATCTTGGGGAGCGCGGTAGTGGACTTTCATTAAGCGTTTATGTCATGTTTATTGTAGCTAATGCTTATCCGGTTAAGGATTTGGACGATACACTAGCTAGGTGCTTATTTATTTTTATTGGTGGCTTATGGTCTATTGTCGTTGGGGTGGTAGCGAGCCTTTTTATATCCGAACAAACTCCTTATAAACGTTCTATTGCATTTATATGGAAGTCGACGGCATCATTGGCTGCTATTATTGATAAAGGTTGGGATGCTCAAGAATCCCGTGCTGGTATCCGAGCTATTTACCTTAAAGAAAAAGAAGTGCGAACCGCAATAGAGAGTTCACTTCAGCTGTATGATAAGTTGGCTCATCAGAACAATCATGACAATTCAAATGCCTTACACATGGCGCAATTGCGCAAAACTGCATCGCTGGTAGCGGCCAATATTATGGCTATTGCGGAAGAGTTGGAAAGTATTAACCTAAAATCCTTACCGCGTGCGCAAAAATTATCTGTTCATGCAATTCTGAAGTCGATTGAAGTGATCTGTGAACGACTGACTATTTATACAGTTAGTTCTAAAACTGAAGAAGAGGTATTGTTGCAATCGCGAATAATACGCTTGCAAAATATGTGTGCACTTTTGGAGGAAAGTAAAGAGGAAATAGAAATTGGTCAAAGAAGCGCTGTATTGAGGTTGATTCATTTTACGGAGCGGATTATTAAATTAATTGAAACTTCAATGGCGCATATTGCATCTACAAGCACAGATAAAAAGGTGTATAGATCGTATTCTCCTATGAAGACGTTGTTGATTCTGCATCATAAACATTGGTTTAGGAGCATTCGTCGATTGGCCAATATTAATACACATTCGTTCAGATATGCATTACGCACAGCCATTGTCGGGACGCTGGGCTTATTTATTGCCAAGTGGCAAAATATTCATTATGGTTATTGGTTGCCATTTACTGTAATGATTGTAATACAACCTTATTTTGGAGCAACACTTAGAAAAGCTTTGGATAGGGTATGGGGTACTGTCTTGGGTGTTATTATCGGCGGCTTATTATTGATGTTGCCGGCGCAGCTACATATTCAGGATGTATTAATTATTATCTGCCCCATATTTATGGTTTATTTTTTAAGAACAAGATATAGTACAGCTACATTCTTTATCACCGTTTTTTTGGTGTCCTTGTTTGCCATTGAGGATGGTTTGAGCACTGATGTTATTTTGATCCGAACGTTATGTACTATTGGAGGGGCTGCTCTTGCGGTTATTGCAGAGTTCGCCTTATTGCCTAATTGGGATAAAAAATGGTTACCGCGGCATTTGGCAACAGCTATTAAAGCCAATTACGACTATTTTGTTTTTTCATTTTATCCGCAGGCTAACAGTCCTCATTCTTGGACGTATTATCGGCGTATTGCAGAGTCTAGTAATAGCAATGCATTTGATTCTTTCAACAGGTATCTGGAAGAACCTACTACTAAAGGGAAAACGTTTTCTAGTTACTATCAAATGATTTCACATTGTATTCGCATCACTCGTGAGTTGAATAATGGTAACATTGAGGAAGAAATTACAGAACAAAATATATCGCCGGATACGATTGCCCAGCAACAGCAAAAAATGAAAGTATGTTTAGAAATGTTCAACAAGATAATGACCGAAATAATTAATTTAGGTTTTGAAGCCGAGCATAAGTTGAACATCAGATTTGCTGACGAAACTAATATCCTTAATCATCCGTTAAATGAAATGCAATCTATCTATTTGGATAAAATAAGCATTGAACTCAATGCTTTCTGCCGCGATTTGGAAAAGTTATCCGATAAAAGTTAAAACAATATTTATTAAACTGGTATGAAGAATTTCTTTTGGATACTGCTCTTTTTTTTTAGTAATGCGGTTTGGGCTCAGGATACCCTTTTTGATGGTATGCATATTGAAATGGACGAAGTCGTAGTAAAGGCCGCCAAGAATGGCTGGGACGTTCAGGGATTTATCCGTAGGATGAAGACAGACACTACTTTTTATAAAGCTTTTGTGAGCTTACATGTAGTGCCTTATGAATCGGATAATGAAATTCAAATTTTTGATGAAAATAAACAACAACTCGCCTCGTTGCACAACAACACGAAACAAACCATCAATAAAGATTGTAGAACTGTAACAATACTTAATGAAAAGGTTTCAGGTAATTATTACAATCGCGATAAAACACCACGATATTATACAGGCGAGCTTTTTCAAAACCTTTTCTTTCGGGTAGGAACAGAGTGTAGTATATCAGATAACATTGCGAAAGGAAACAAAGGGAAAGGTACACTTGAGCGACATAAAGAACATCTGAAGCAATTAGTATTTAATCCCGGGAGTAAAATATCCGGAGTTCCCTTTGTTGGTGACAAAGCCTCCATATTTGATGATGATGTGGCTAAGATGTATGATTTTAAACTCAGCTTCGTCACCTACGAAGGAGAGGAGTGCTATAATTTTCAGGCAATACCCAAAGAGGAATATAAAAATGATGTTGTTTTTAATCGATTGGATACATGGTTTCGTATGACAGACTATTCAATTCTTGCGCGCGATTATTCCTTGTCTTATCATACCCTTTTATATGATTTTGAGGTACAAATGAAAGTGCGGCTAGAGCAGCATGGGAAACGCTTATTGCCATCTAGTATTGACTATGTTGGCAATTGGCATGTGATGTCAAAAAAGAGGGAACGCTCGCATTTGAACATTGTTTTCGATTATTAATTTACAAACTGAATATGCTCAGGTATAGAGTTAATAATTATAAAATCCCATTAACAAAATTCACTCCGTAATGAGCCCTATATTCGCATTAGTTTTTAAAATTGACTGACAATATGAAAAGTGTATTTAATCAAAATGACGCTGCTGAACTTATAGACCGTGTCAATAAATTAAGACCAACAACAGAACGACTTTGGGGAAAAATGAATGCTGCACAAATGTTGGCACATTGTAATGTTACCTATGAAATGGCTTATGAAGACAAGCACCCTAAACCTAATCCATTGATGAAGATGGTATTGAAACTATTAGTAAAAAATACAGTAGTTAATGAAACACCTTATAAAAGAAATGGACAGACTGCTCCTGCATTTTTAATCAAAGAGGATAAAGATTTTGATACAGAAAAGAATCGCTTGGTTAATTATGTCAAAAAAACACAAGAATTAGGAGCTCAATATTTTGAAGGAAAAGAATCTCATTCGTTTGGTACATTGAATCAAAATGAATGGAACAATATGTTCTATAAACACCTTGACCATCATTTGAGCCAGTTTGGTGCATAATTATAAGTAGTGATGACCAAAGAATAAACATTTTACATGTTTGTTGGTACCGAGCTTAGGGAAGCTGTAGCAAGCCAGATGTTTGGGAAACCTTGTTTTAAAATCAATGGTAAAGCCTTTATTTCTTTTTTTCAAAATGAAATGGTCTTTAAGCTGAGTGGAAACACACACCATGAGGCATTAGCTCTGGATGGTGCTCGTTTGTTTGATCCCTCAGACAAGGGAAGACCAATGAAAGAGTGGGTTCAAGTGCCTTTCAAACACAAAATATATTGGTCGGAACTTGCAATGGAAGCAATGAAATATGTTGGTGGGCAATAGATGTGGAGTGCGATTAAGTATTTGATTAAAAATGCCCTAAACAAGCTATGTTTAGGGCATTTTAATTGGGAATAATTATCAGATTATTTCACTATTTTCTTTAGTGCATCTTGATTTATTGTTACCGGATATTTGGCACGTAATTGATCATTCCATTGTTTTTCTAAATAATCTTGATACGCTGATATAACATACCCACGAGCTTCTGTAAATGTTTTATTGATGGGTTGATTATATACATCAGTTGCTTTTACAACAACATACTTTTTATCCGCTTTCATTACAGGTTCTGAAGGCTTTCCTGCAATGATTTTGTTTGAAGCAACATCAGTAAATTTACTGAATTCGTATCTGCCTTGCTGAATAGAGACTGCATCATTTTTTTTGTCATTATTCAAGGCTTTCATTACTTCTTCATTCGTTATGTCTTTTTGATCTAATAATTTTAAACCTTCTTTCATTGATACTTCGTCTTTGAAAGTATATACTGATCCCTTAAATCCAGGTTCCCACATATACTTGTCTTTTTTCGATTCGTAGAATGCTTTTAGACCTAGACTATCTTTTGAAGCTTTTCCCCAAACATTGCGATCCATCAACTCGAATAACATGATACCGTCTTTGTACTCTTGCATTAGTGAGCGGAACTCAGGATTTTCTTCCACTAATTTATGCTCTTGAAAATCGTTTACAACTTTAGATTGGTACATGCCGTACAATTCTTTGAAAAGAGATTGTTTCGCTCCCATTAGTTTGCCACGAGTAGTAGATACTGCGAAGCTTAAAAAGTCATTTTGGCTATAGCTATGACCACCCATTGCAAATAGGGTATTGGTACCTCCATTAAACATTTCTGTATTGAAAACACCGGCTTTTTTTCCAGTATCAGCAATAACATTTGTTTGTTTCATTAATGACTCAAACGCCTGAGGATAATTTTTGAATCCGTTGTTTTGTTTTACTTTTTCAAAATACAAATCGCGTGCTTGTTGTGCGCGAGAATCATTATCGACTTTGGTTTTTAATTGTCTCTTTACGCTGTCAAATGGTTTTACAGGGTATTTCCCTAGTAATTTAAATATATGGAAGCCGTAATCAGTTTGTACTGGTTTGGAAATATCACCTACATTTTTAAGTCCAAATACAGTTTGATCAATAGCCGCAACAGTACTGCCAACACTTAACAAAGGCATTTCCCCATCTTTATCTACTGTTAGTTTATCCTGAGAATATTTTTTTACCAAAGATTCAAAGGACTCACCTTTTTTTAGCGCACTTTGTACAGAGTCAACACGCATACGCGCAGCTGTAATACCCGCTTCTCCTAAATATTTAGGTGTACTAAGTAATATTTGAGCAACCTTTACTTCACCACGAGCGGCCCGTTTTTCAATTACTTTGAGAATATGATAGCCAAATTGTGTACGGAAAGGAGCTGAAACTTTACCAACAGGAGTATTATAAGCTACGTTTTCGAATGGATAAACTGTTTGTAAAGATGTCATAAAACCGATATCTCCACCATTATTTTTTGTTCCTTTGTCATCAGAATATAATTTGGCGATTTCACTAAAATCGGCTTTCTTTTGCGTAATTGCCTTATACAAACTATCTATTTTATTAAATGCTGCAGTAGTATCTGATACGGAACAAATCACCAAGATATGGGCTACATGTATTTCTTCTTTTGAACGGTCATAAGCTTCTTTTACTAAGCGGGAAGCCACCTCATCATCAGTAAGATAATTTTTAGATAATTGTCTCCGATAGTTGTCTAGTTCTGCCGATACAGAAGCCGAAGTATCCAAGTGTTGTGCATTGGCTTCTTGCACTTTCATCCTAAATAATGAATACAAATCGATATACTCATTTACTGCCTTGCTGGAATAATCAACATTTTTGGCGGCGTTATTCTTTTTGTAAACGTTCAAAAATTCATTTTCGGTTACAGTGTTATTGCCATAACTGAAAAGAGTTTGTGCATTGCTTTGCGCAAAGAAGGCGGACGTTAAAATAGCTGACAAAAGTAATTTTCTCATGTATGCTTTAGTTTGTGTTTTTATCTTAATAAAATAAATGTTGCAGTTAAAATGAATCAACTGCAACATTTAATGAGTTTATACATTGCAGCTTTAATACCATTTTTGGCAGTTGCAAGATTACGAAATTTTATTTGGAACTTGTTTTTTGTTTCATTGCATCCTGTTTGTCCAATATATCAATCAGGGTAGCAATATTTGTATGGTCTAAACGTTTTCCTCTAATAATACCTTTTTCATCAAGTAGATAAATGGTTGGTGTGCTATAAACATCATATTTGGCTTTATGATTTGATTTATGTTCAGGGTCATAAAGATGTACCCAATCACCTAATTTGTTTTTGATGATAAACTCTTTCCACACTTTTTCGTTTATCTCTGTACAAACACCTATAATTTTAAGCCCTTTTGCTTTGAGATTTTCAGCACGATATACAGAATCAATTTCAGGAACCTCTTTCATGCAATGGCCACAAGTAGGTTCCCAAAAAACCAACAGTTTATATTTCGCTTTGATTTTAGAAACAGTTACCTCTTTACCACTTGTATCCTTTAAGGTCATATCATATCCCATATTGCCCAATAAATTGGGTGAAACATCTCCTGCACGTTTGATGTGCTTTTCTAACAAGTCATTGGTTAACCATGTTGCGTCCCCCTTCATGTAGTAATTCTCAACAATGTGTACGTAAACTTTATCCATACCCATTACTTTACTATTTTGCCCAAAGTTGGCAAGCCACGAAAGTGTGTAATTAAATAAGTCGCCCGTACCACGTGTTTGTGCCAATATCCAGTCAGCCTCTTTGATTACAGAATCCGGTACCGGAATAACTAATTTTTCAAAATATTCTTCCAAGCGAGCATCGTATATAGGTGCATTGATTAACCTGCCGTCTTTTAAATCAAAATTTTCCCAATAATGCGATTTATAATAATTGTAAGCAAAGTTGGAATCTATCTTACCATTTGGTAATAAGTGCTGGCCCTCAGGAACTCTGGGTAAGTCCAATGCTTTAAATATTTTCGCAAGGAGTGTGTTTGGATTGTTTTTTGAAAAATCATTTCTAAATGTAATTAATGACTTCATTGAAGCATTCATTTTTTCCTTTATTGCAGCACTATCAACACTATTTTTAGCTTTAGAAAGATCTCCTTGTAGCATCTGGTGTTGTTCTCCCATTGACTTTACAAAGTCTTCATATTTTAAGAAGTCCGTATTTTCAGAAGAATTTTTAAAACTTAAACCTCCGTTAGGCAAATCTTTTGAAGAGTTGACTGTAATAACCATATCATCTCCATTGTTCAATAGCAACTCGAAATATGTTTTCCTGTCGGATAGCATAATCATATACATGCCACCGGTTATTTTTTGCGTACTATTAAGTGTTGCACTACCGGTATGATCAAGTTTAGCAGAGTCCGTTTTATATATGGTAGGGAGGGGTTTCGCAAAATAATGGGCTAAATAAAAAGTGGAATCTTTTACATCTTTAAATTTGATTTGGATGTGGTAGCCATCTTTGGCAAAACTCATTAAGGACATGCCCGTCAGCATTAGGGCAATAAGTGAAAATCGTTTCATAGATAAATAATTTGTTTTTATGAAATAAGGGCTCGTTACCGAAACCCAACAAATAAGTTGCGTTTTTCAATAACAAGGTAAATAAGGTTATGCGCCAAAAATACTCGTGTTAAAGACTTTAAACCAATATTAAACCATTATTTTGCATTTTATTAACCAAGGTAAAACTTTATTTTTTGTCACGAAAAAAAAGAATCAACGTAGAATCGCTGTCGATAACTAATTATGCAGCCGAAGGTAAGAGTATTGGACAACTAAGCGACGGGAAAATTGTTTTTGTAGAAAATGTTATCCCTGGTGATGTTGTCGATGTCTATGTAACTAAAAGCAAAAAGAGTTATGCAGAGGCTAAAATGACCAAAATGATTGAGCCATCATCATTACGCATTGATGCATTTTGCGAACATTTTGGCGTATGTGGTGGTTGTAAATGGCAAATGTTGCCTTATGAAAAACAGCTCGAATTTAAACAACAACAGGTTCATGATCAGCTTAAACGTATTGGTCATATCAGTTTGCCCGAAATGAATCCAATATTAGGTAGCCCGGAGCAACGTTATTATCGTAATAAATTGGAATTTACTTTTTCTAATAAGCGCTATCATACCCGCGAAGAGCTGATTGCAGCTGGCGATGAATTATTGCCGCAAGAACAGGCATTAGGCTTTCATGCGCCGGGTTTATTTGATAAGGTGGTACCCGTCAATCAATGTTATTTGCAAGCAGCCCCCACTAATCAAATTTTGACGGTTTTACGTGATTATACGGAACGGCATCAACTTTCCTATTATGATTTTCGTTCGCATCAAGGCTGGTTGCGTAATGTGGTCATTCGAGTAGCAACAACAGGTGAAGTATTGGTAAATTTGGTACTCAATTCTGAAGAAAAAGAACAACGAATTGCCTTGCTCGATCATCTTCTGGCGGAAGTAAAAGGAATTAGTACACTATGCTATACCATCAATCCCAAATTCAACGATAGTATTTATGATCTGGATGTTATTACCTATACGGGTGATGGTTTTATTCGCGAAAAATTGGAAGACTTTACATTTAATATATCACCCAAATCCTTTTTTCAAACAAATACTATTCAGGCCGAAAACTTATACAGAGTTACACGTGAATTTGCCGGCTTGACGGGAAAGGAGGTACTTTACGACCTTTATTGTGGTACAGGCAGTATTGGAATTTTTTGCTCCAAAGCAGCTAAAAAAGTAATAGGGATAGAACTTGTAGAACAAGCCATTGAAGATGCAAAGAAAAATGCAACTCAAAACAATATAGCACATTGCTCATTTTTTG
The DNA here is from genome assembly GCA_002307135.1 of Bacteroidetes bacterium UBA1312. Classification (GTDB taxonomy): domain Bacteria; phylum Bacteroidota; class Bacteroidia; order Chitinophagales; family Chitinophagaceae; genus Rurimicrobium. The sequence continues at coordinate 17,140 of DBTQ01000027.1, read as the reverse complement.
CTGGAGATGTAGCAGAAATATGTACGGATGATTTTTTTGCAGAACATGGACGACCTGATGTTATCATTACTGATCCGCCAAGGGCAGGTATGCACGAAAAGTTAATTCAGCAATTGTTGAAAATGCGAGCACCCAAAGTGGTTTACGTTAGTTGTAACCCGGCAACGCAGGCACGTGATTTGGCCTTGCTGGACATCGCTTATAAAATTACAAAGCTACAAGCCGTTGATATGTTCCCGCATACGCATCATATTGAGAATGTAGCATTGCTTGAACTGAGGGAGGAATAGATTATTGTTGTTATCATAGTTTTTCAATGAAATAGCCAGTTGTAAACGATACAACTGGCTATTTTTTAATCTATTAGGCGAGGCCTACCTTTTATACATTAGATCCTCTAAGGTTGATTTTGAACTTTGGAAGCTAAATTTATTACTGACTTGTAAATAATTTTCGGGATCAATTACTTTAGTATAGCAGTATTTTGCAACATCCAGTCGTGTAGATTCAAAGCTTAGCCAATCCATTATATCCGCTACCTGTGCAGTGGTCAAAGTTTTATCAGCGAGATATTGTTGTATTAGCTTTTGCTTGTCACTATCGGATATTTTCTCTTCAACACTGCCTTTTAATGTATTCATTTGCGCTTGCTGAATCAGATTGGGGTTATTGAATGCGCTTGTGTTATTATAACTACCTCGGTTGTTGGAATTGTTGTATGTTCTGCTATTGCTATGACTATTATCTGATTGGAAAATAAAATCTTCCAAATCTTTTTTTGTGCTTTGAAAACTGAATTTGCTACTTAGGTGAAGGTAATTTTCATTGTCAATTGTTTTGTCATAGCACCACTTAGCGAGGTCGAGTCTTGTGCTTTCAAAGTTTAACCAATCCATCATTTCCGAAACTTGAGCCGTAGTAAATGATTTATCAGAAAGGTACTCTTCCATTATCTTTAACTTGTCTGCATCTCCAGTTTTTCCATTAACACTTATTTTAAGCATATTCAGCTCATTAAAACTCAGACTATTTTGGTCGTTATTATAAGAGAGTAAATTGTCTTCATTATTTGTATTGTGCCGATTCCGATCTCTTTCATCATATTTATAGCGACGATTATCTTGATGGTCAGCAAAATCATCATCTGTAGCAATTGGGTAGCTGCGCTCAGACCCATCAAATGAAACCACTCTTGAGGTTCGGATATTCATTCGCTTATAAAGTCCGTCCACCACGCAGTAATACATAGATCCGGGCTCTATACTGATTCTTCCTTTATAGGTTAATTGAGTGTGTGCTCTGTAACCTCTGAATCCGGTATTATTGGTAGGATAATAATAATAAACGCTGATGTCATGTATGCCCACAGGTAGGTCGCCAATGGTAAGTGCATTACCGTATCTTTTAAAATGTCTTCCATCCACTACTATCGTTAGTGGTTTATTATCACTCATGCGAATATTCATTGCAGAGCGTTTGTTTTGTGCAAAAGTGGCATCTGTACTAATGAGCAGAATGGCAAGAAGCGTGGCTATTTTTTTCATAAAAAGATGGTTATACTTTTTTAGTTTAATCAAGACGGATTTTTTTCCATAAAGATTAATGGGTATGCTATTTTTAGACAAATTTAATGTGTGGTAAGTAAAGCGCATAATATACCGGCAGAAACACCGGCATTGAGCGACTCGGCTCCTCCGATTCGTGGAATTGTAACCTGATGGTGTACCAATTTTAGTAATGCTTCGTTTACGCCTTTAGATTCATTACCAATAATCAATATGCCTTGCTGGGGTTTATTGAAATTATAGATATTTTCGCCATGTAAGGTGGCAGCAATAGTTGGTAATGAGCTCTGTTGTATAAATGCGGCAAGTTCAGTTTCGAATATGTTAATCCGTAAATGCGCACCCATTCCGGCCTGCACCACTTTGGGATTATATATATCCACACAATCCGGAGAACAGGCTACATGTTTTATTCCAAACCAATCGGCGATACGCAGAATCGTTCCCATATTGCCAGGATCCCGAATGGCATCTAATGCCAGACACCACGAATCAATATCCTTTACTCCTTTGACGGTAGTTTTATGTACCACCAACATCACTTGATTAGGGTTTTGCAAAGTAGATATAGATTTGAGTTCTTGCTCATTTACTATTATCAATTCAGCCTCACTGTGTTTTGCAATAATTTTTTCGTTCGCTTTTGCCCATTCTGGTAAGGCAATAATAAGCCGTATGCCGGTATCTGATTCTAACCATTCTCTCGCTATCTTATCTCCTTCTGCAAGAAACAGATTGAGTTCGTGGCGAAATTTTTGTAGCTCTAATGAATGAATGTATTTACTTTGCGTTTTTGATAGCATATACTGCAAAGCTAATTAATTGCTTATATTCAATATACATGGGGCGTAACAGATATTATTTCAAATTTACTATTCTGCTTGCTATAGTTGCATTTTGCACTGTAGTATTTAGTTGTAATAGTGTAAGGAGAGTAAAGGATGGCGAGTATTTACTGCGAAAAAATACCCTTAAAATAAAATCGGACAAAACAATAACACATAAAGGAGAATTGAGCGATCAATTGGCACTTATTGTTGCACAAAAACCAAATACTTATTGGAGTGGCATATTTCCGCTTAAGCTTTGGAGGTATAATCTACGGTATAAAAAATATGTAGAAGACCCGACGTTGGATTTGCCAAAATCATTGGAAAAACCAGTTATATATGACAGTATCCTACAAAAAAGATCAATTGTAAATATCAGGAACTTTTTGGCTAATCAAGGCTATTTTAATTCCAAAATATCAGATACTGTAATATTCAAAAACAAAAAAGCGTATGTTACCTATCGAATCAATACGGGTATCAATTATCGTATTGACAATGTGCATTTGGACATTGACGACTCGCTTATCTCAAGTATTGTAAAACGTGGTATGTCCAATACTATATTTAAAAGAGAAGCTGAATATTCAAAAGCATTGGCAGATGAGGAGCGAACTCGAATAGTAACTCAGCTGCACAACAATGGTTTTTATAAATTTACTTTAGACAATGTAACCTTTCAACTCGATACAGTTAATAAGTCTGAATTTAGAAATGCAGATAACTTAGTAGAAAGCGCGATCAATTTTATTACACTTCAAAAACAACAAAGAAAATACGCAATTGATATTAAAATAATAATTAGGGCTAATGGCGAATCGGATGCCTATCAACAATACCATATTGGTAAAATTACCGTCTTCCCTGATTTCGAAGATAATGTTGATTTCAGAGATACCAGCATGATCCAAAAAATGATAGATAGTGTGCGATATAAATACCACAATTATTACGTCCGTGAAAATGTATTGCAAAAACAAATTTTTATTCGCCCGGGTGACTTGTATTCGCAGGCCGATCATGATCTGACCATCAATAAACTCAACGATTTGGGTATATTCCAATATGTACGACTCAATTTCAGAGAAGATACGGATCGAAATGATAAGATATTGAATTGTGCTATTTATCTATCTCCTGCTAAGAAATTGGATGCAGGATTGAATTATGAAGTCGCTAATGCTACAACGTATATATTAGGCACGTCGATAGGTCTGAATTTTAGAGATAAAAATTTTTTTAAAGGCGCCAATTTACTCAGTATATCATTGTCTGGTGGTGTTGAGTTTGGGTATAACGAATTGCAGGGGCAAACATTTCAGGAGCATCTATTTCTTCAGAGCACGAATATTGGCGTAAATGCGTCTCTTATTTTCCCTAAATTTTTGCTCCCCTTTAAGCAGACTAAGTTTAGTAATAAAAACTTGCCACGCACGCAACTGGGTCTTGGGGTGAACGTGTTAGATCGACTTAATTATTTTAAACTGTCTAACGTTACTGCAAATTTTTCGTACAATTGGAAACAATCTATTTCCAATACATGGGATCTATCTCCCGCATTTGCAAGTGTGGTATTGCCAAGTCATATTAGTGATTCGTTTCAGCACAAGCTAGATTCAAATGACTTTTTGCGCAACTCTTATCGGCGGACATTTATTGAAGGAGAAAACATTTCATTTACCTTCTCAGATCAAATCAAAAAACAAGGTAGAAATTATAATTATTTGCGTTTGAGTTTTGAAGAAGCGGGTCTAGTGATGGCAGGTATCAATGAAATCAGCAAATCGATTAGCAAATCGAAGGATTTTATTTTCGATCAGTATTTGAAAATAGACCTTGATGCCCGAAAATATATCAATGCTAAACACTCATCGTTAGCCTTCCGTTTTTTAGCCGGTATCGGAAATCCTTATGGAGGATCCTCTACATTACCGTATGTAAAACAATATTTTGTTGGGGGGCCATATAGTATTAGAGGTTGGCGTCCTCGAACATTAGGTCCTGTAAGTGTGTCCGATTCAAATAATACACTCATTGACCGTACCGGAGATATGAAGTTGGAAATGAATGCTGAATTTCGTTTTGATATGATTCAGTTATTTTCCGGTACCATCAATCTTAATGGTGCATTATTTGCAGATGCCGGCAATACTTGGTTAGCTCGAAAATCTGTAAATTATCCAAATGGAGAATTGGATATTAGTCGTTTTGGAAACGATATTGCAGTAAGCACCGGCGCAGGTTTACGTATTATTATTGCCAGCTTTTTCACAGTTCGTTTAGATGCCGCATTTCCTATAAAAAATCCGTACATCTCAGCTAATTCCGGTTGGGTGCTTAAAGAGGTAGATCTTGGCAACAGTAGCTGGCGGGCACAGAATCTTGTACTTAATGTAGCAATAGGTATGCCGTTTTAATTGGCATACACCTACTTGTTAAAGGTATATACAAAGCAATAGGCATATTGAAAAAAATCGGTTTGATGCATGTACGATTTTACTTCGTTGATATGTCGATCTCTGATATTGCTATCGCCGCCTGTAAAAATAAAATAAGCTTTTGAAGTAGTAATTTTACTGGCTACTTCCGGATAATTATCTTCTGACCATCCAAATACATGTGCACCTTGCAATGCTGCCCATTTATTTTTGTTGGGATGTAATTGTGTATAGTAAATATAGGTAGGTCCACTTGCACAATCTACATATAATTCATTACCGCTCCCATTGTGTTCAATAATGTATTCAAAGCCTTTCGTTAGTTCATGAAATTGAAATTTTTCTCTGAATAAGGATAAAAAATTGTAGTAGTACAATACATAGCATCCAATGGCAGCTATACACCATTTTAATACTGGTACTTTGATTTGCATCAATTGAGCCATGCCAAACCCTAACAACGTCATGTTAAGTGGAAGTATGAAAATGGCAACACGATCTATTAAAGAAAATTGGTGTAAGGCCGCAGCGAAAATTGTTAATACAATAGGCACTGCTATAAGCACAAAATGTTTGGCGGACTTTAGTAGTAATGATACAAATCCAATTATAATTAAACCACCATTGATATACCGGGGATAAGTACCCCAGCCACCTGTATTGGATAATAACTCCTTGAGCCGCATCCAATTGTGCTGGCATTCCTGAAAATTTTTAGGGAACGCATAAAGAAAATAATCGCGATGATAGTTTTGTAAATAGTCAGAATTAATCTGTGCTTTTAGGATTAGTTCGAAATACAAACCAAATTGTGCAAGCCAAACCAATCCAATTAGCACAAGATATTTCAAGTACTGCCATTTTTTTTGCTGTGCACATTGTATGAAATAATATAAGCCCACGGCAGCCAAAGTAAATATGGATGGCTGAGATGCCCAAATGGCAATACTTCCGGCAATAATCCACGTACTCAAAAAACGTTTTTTTGATGTTCCTAATAAATCTGTTCTTAATGCAAGCCATATTAATACTATGGCGACAAAGGAATCAGGTACATACTGTTTTACTTCTGCAGAATATTTGATGAGAATAGGAGCACAGCACATTAAGGCCAATGGAAACCAAACAATATTTAGTGGTAAAATTTTGCGCAAAATACGCTCCATAAAAAACAATGATGCAATACCACAAAGCAAAGGATATAATCGAGCAGCTTTTTCTCCATATCCAAATATCAAAGAAAACAACTTTTCGAACCAAAGAAAAATTGGTGGTGCAAATTGCTCATACTTTAATGGTTTTAGCAATTCTATGAAATTGCGTTCATCCAGATTACGAACAATATTTGCTTCATCAATGATCAAATTCCTGTTTTGAAAATACATGACCAATCTAAATACAATACCTAAAGCTATTACCACAAAAGGCAAATAGTGAAGAATACCTTTTTTAGAGGTAGTTGTGGCAGAGTCGTTTTTATACATATTCAATAGGAGCAAAAGTCAAAACTAAGATTATTTTGCGCATCATTTAAACGCCTTGTTACATAATTGATTACCGTTTTGTTTTAAAGGTGTGGCTTTGCAATTTTTTAATCACATCGTAAAAGGCGGTATGTGTAATAAAATCCCCCCAATTGGGTGTTAGGATTCTACCCAAAAGCGAGTACTTTTGTGGCGATTTTAAAAAAATAACTATGAGTTTTAAGCCTACATTATTCGCCTTAGCAGGTATAATGGCATTATCAACAAACGTGGATGCACAAAAAATGACCAGCAAAGCAAAACCCACAACCGCAGCGGCACGCAAATTGCTTGACCCGGCCAATATGGACTTAGCAGTTCGTCCTGGCGACAATTTCTTTATGTATGCCAATGGTACTTGGTTGAGAAAAAATCCAATTCCTAAAAGTGAAACCCGATGGGGCAGTTTTAATGAACTGCAAGAAAATAACTACAAAGTATTGCACGAAATATTGGATGCCGCAGCAGCTAAAAAGAATGCAAAACTTGGTAGTAAAGAACAAAAAGTCGGTGATTTCTACAGAAGTGGCATGGACATCGCTGCTATCGAAAAGGCAGGTATTACACCACTTAATACTCATTTGGCTCGTATTGATGGAGCGCAGACTCCATCCGACATACTAGCTGAAATCAATTTAGAGCATACAGAAGGACTAGGTACTGTATTTGGCTTTTCTGTATCGCCGGACGATAAAAATGTTACACAACAAATTTGCCAATTTTACCAAGGTGGTTTAGGAATGCCTGATCGCGATTATTATTTTAATACAGACGACCGCACCACCAAAATACGCAATGCCTATAAAAATTATTTGGTAACGATGTTTGGTTTGATGGGTGAAGATGCCGTGAGTGCAAAAAAAGATGCTGGCGAGGTTTTTGTATTAGAAAGCGCTTTGGCACAAGCATCTATGACGAGAGTAGAGATGCGTGACCCATACAAACTATACAATAAATTTAATATTGCAGGCCTTAATGCTCAAACACCCAATATGGATTGGACAACTGTATTGACCCAATTGAAAGTAAGTGGTCAAGATAGTTTAATTATTGGTCAACCAAAGTTTTTTGCTGAAGTAGGTAAACAATTGACAGCAACATCTGTTGGTGTTTGGAAGAAATATTTGAAATTTCATTTAGTTAATGATATGTCCGGTTTCCTAAGTAGTAAATTCGATCTAGCGCATTTCGATTTTTATGGCAAAACAATTCGTGGTCAGCAAGAGCAAAAGGAAAGATGGAAAAGAGTGTTGAATGTTGTAGATGGTTCAATAGGCGAATTACTGGGTCAAATGTATGTTGATAAAACATTCAAACCAGAAGCCAAGACACGTATGTTGAATTTGGTCAATAATTTACAAAAAACTTACGGCGATCGCATTCAGCGTTTAGACTGGATGAGCGATGTAACTAAGAAAAAGGCTTTAGGCAAACTCAATACATTCATTAAAAAGATTGGCTACCCCGACAAATGGAAAGACTATAGCAGTCTTGCTGTTGTGGGTAATGACTATGTAAAAAATATAATTGCATCATCTGCATTCGAATATAATTATAACGTCAGCAAATTGGGTAAACCAGTTGATAGAACGGAGTGGGGAATGACTCCTCCTACAGTAAATGCATACTATAATCCGGGCTTTAATGAAATCGTTTTCCCTGCTGGAATTTTGCAATATCCTTTCTTCGACTTTAGTGCCGACGATGCAGTAAACTATGGTGGAATTGGAGCTGTAATTGGTCACGAAATGACACATGGTTTTGACGATCAAGGCAGCCAATATGACGAAGAGGGTAATTTGAAAAATTGGTGGACAGATGAAGATGCTAAGAAGTTTGCAGAAAAAACAGGAGTTGTTATTAAGCAATTTGACGCTTACACTGTGCTTGATACAGTACATGTAAATGGTAGCTTAACTATTGGTGAAAACCTTGCGGATCTTGGTGGACTAGCCATCGCATACGAGGCATTCCAAAAGACAAAACAAGGACAGAGCAAGGATAAAATTGATGGATTTACTGGTGAACAAAGATTCTTTTTGAGTTGGGCACAAGTATGGCGCGCCAGCACTCGCGACGAAGAAATGTTTACGCGTATCAAAACAGATCCGCATTCTCCAAACTTATGGCGTTGTAATGGCCCGTTAAGCAATATGGGTGAATTCTACAAAGCATTCAACATTCAACCAACTGACAAAATGTACAGAGCGGAAAACCTCCGTGCTAAAGTTTGGTAATTGCGCATAGCGCTATGTTTTTGTGAACAAGAAACCCGCTGAAATATTTCAGCGGGTTTCTTGTTTTTTTTATAGCATTGTTTAATAATTGGGTCGATAAGTTGAAGTTTTTTTCCCTTCCATCCAATCACAATATTCAATACTGCCAACCCTGATTTTTAATGGAATGCTGGTCACTTTTTCGAACTTTATTTCCTGTTTACAAAAAAAGCCCAATTGCGAAACATAATAAGAAGACGGCAGTACTTGTTTGTTTTTGAATGAGGTTGCTATATTAGCAAAAGCAACAGGTTCGAATACTTTTTGTAACAATTGATTGGTTTTTTGAGAAAAGCCCAAAGTCGAAAAGCACAAAAGAGCCGGTATAAATAATATTTCTTTCAATGAATTTCAATATGCTGTAGTAAATATACGCATTTTAGTGCCGAAAGTATTGGCTAGAACCAAAATTACATTCAGTGCAAATCAACAAATTGGAAAGGTGATCACTATTGAGTGGTCACCTTTTGATGTATGTCGAAATTATTAATTACTATATGATGTGTTATTTCAGATTAAAATAGTGCATACTTTTTTGTCGTACAATTATAAAAATGAAAAATTCACATTGAAATCAGTCTAACGCCCTAGCAGCTTTACTTTAAAAAACAGTATAAAAGTAGTGTTTTTGGTAAGGTAAATTAAAAAGAATCGAATATACACTACAAAAGTAGTGTATGTAATTTAATAGTTATGCTATTAAATTTGCATTATAGTTTGTTTTATTTTTCAAAATGCATTATTTGTTCTCCGAACTGTTATTTTTTTACTCCAATTTGTTTTTTAAGAATATCTTTAATATTATTTTATTTTTTATTGTTAATTTATATGTATAATATATTGTTTTTATTTTTTAAATTTAATTCTGATTAAACGTCGCAAAATTATAAAGTTATAATGAACCAAGTACAATTATCGCAAAGAGGATTAGCACTAATCATAGACATTATTGTAGCACTGTTGCCTTGTGCCAATCTATGGTTGATAGCAGTTTTAGGTCATTGGCCGGTTTTGCGATTGGTTGACATCATCATATTTGTTGCTTTTGTTATGTTACGTGACAGCATTTTTATGATGCAAAGCATTGGCAAGCGTATAATGATGTATCAGGTAGTGTACAAAAACAATACGGCATTAAGGTATGACTTCCGAGTTGGGCTATTGCGCAATAGCTCCTTGCTCATATTGCCTGTTGATATTATCCGATTGCTATTAGGGGAACAACGATTAGGCGATAAGTGGGCTGGAACTAGACTTATACAGCATAATGAAAGTTATAGAAAAAAAATGAAATGTCTTATCTGTTAGCTAATTCTATCAGTTTTTGTAAATGAAAAATAAATATTGTTTTAAATTAAATGCGTAAGGATATGGAAAAAGATCGACAAAATATGTTCAATAAATTTCTTAGCCTCTCTCTTACAGATAAACTATTCGTTATAGAGCATGTGCTTTGTTCTGTACGTAAGGAATATCAGCAAGATTTTGACGATGCAATAAAAGAGGTATTGTGTGTAAATGCATCATTTAAAAGCAGGGCCACCGAGCCTTCAATATAATGGTGCATGTTATTTATAGAGGTAAATAGATGGTACGATCAGTAAAAAGCTATATGAATTTATAAGCTGATCATCATCATAATAGCTCAAATCTGTAATCCCAATTTTGTTCCCAGCCAATAAAGTATTTATCCAAGTACAGCCTACATATTGAATGATTACTAAGCAAAAAGAGGTAAGTCGTGTAAAAGAAAATGATTCAATAGAAAATTAAAACATTAAAATATGAAAAAGAATTACTCCTTCCCAACACTAATCATTCAGTTGACATATTTGTTTCTGTTAATGATAGGAATAGTCAATGGTGTTAATGCTCAAGCACCCACAATTTCGTACCCATCTGTAGCGCAAGATGTTGAATATACAAGGGTTGTCTCAAAATTTTTGAGGCAACCCTTGTCTTACATATACGATACTCCCCTCACACGCTTCACTATGAGTACCAATGGGGTAGCACTACACCCAATGCCACCGGTGACATGAGTTTCCCCTCTAGTACCTCAGCATGGCAGAGCAATACTTTAGGAGCAGGTGCTACCGGCATATTGAGCACCACGGGTTCCGTAGCGGGCAGCAGTATGCGCAGCCGCACCTACAGCAGTGGATTAGCCACAACAGCCACAGCCAATCAAAGCTACTTTACCAAATCTTCAGATATTATAAATCCACTTCCTGTACATCTGATCAGCTTTACGGCTAGTGCCAAACAATGCGATATACTTGTAAGCTTCAGTACCGGAGTAGAAACTAATATTAAACATTATCGTTTGGAAAACAGTACAGATGGCAGCCACTTTAGTACCATCGCTACGTTGAGTCCTAAAGGCAACAACAGCGAATACAGCTACTTGCACCAACACCCTACATCGGGCAATAACTACTATCGCCTAATCATGGAAGATCTGGATGGTACCTATACCGTATCGGCCATTGTAACAGCATCGGCAGACTGTGGCGGTGTAACCAGCGTTAGCGTTTACCCCAATCCTGCAACTACTCAAATAACCATAACAGGAATGAGTGGTGTCAATACGCAAATACGCATCCTGAACCTACATGGGCAAGTAGCGCAAACAATAAGTACGCTCAATAAAGCAGAGACGTTAGACATTAGTCAACTACCAACTGCTAACTATGTGATACAAGTAGTGGAGAATGGTACTATAACGCTCAATGAGAAACTGGTCAAAATGTAGGCTTTTTATACCAAAACAGGCACTAAAACAGGATCGTCAACAACAGGTATATCAGGAGTGTCGGTAGCGACAAACAATATCAACGTATATCCTAACCCAATGACCAATACGGTAACAATATCCGGTATGAATGGGGGGTAATACACCAATACGTATTACCAACTTACATGGGCAAATGGTAAAGGGGATCGGTACAGTGAATAAGGATAGAGTCGCTGGACATCAGTCAGCTATCTACAGCTAGTTATGTAATACGGGTGGTGGAAAAGATCGCCGTAATACACAATTAAATAGTAGTAAAACTGTAAAAGATAGTTTGTTTTGATAGGGTCAAATAGAAAAGAGGCTGTCTCATTTTTGAGGCAGCTTTCTTTTGATTTTTTGAAGTACTGATCTTCTTTATTAGAATGCTTGCAATGGCATGTAACACAGGATTGGTTAAATGATATAATTAAAATAAATGCAACAATAGTATGAAACCGCTAAATGAAATATTGTTCTATTCTGCCGGGGTTATTATGGGTTTGAAAAATATTTATGCCCTTGTAATAATCATTAAAGTTTTGGTTGTAAAAGAGGGAAAAGAAATTCGACAAAATACTAACATAGATGCGCTATGAAAACAAGTAAGATTCGATTCTATAAAGTAAATAATATCAATAATTTATGCTTTTACCTCAAGCTTGAATTGCATGAAGTCGAAGAACAAAAAATCAACTATAAACTATATTATAGTAAGAGGAGATACCTTTTTCCGAGATGGCAGTATTTAGAAGACTTCTCTGAAATTGAATATTTTGAACAATTAGTACAACGTTTTTTCGGATTTTCTGCTTATATGGAAAGGATATGAATCTCTGATTGGCTAAATGAAGTACGAAAAAACAAAGGAACCAGTATTGGTTATCCGCTTACTAGACTACAAAGGACAAGAACACGCTATACAGGTAAGTATCAGCAATGAAAAGCCCATATTAGAGGGCTGGTCTTCATTCGGGATTATAGAAATGCTCAACGCTGAAATTTGCGATGCCATCAGAAGGGCAAGCAGAGAAAAAAGTATTTTAGGGTTTCAAGCAATAGACTATCGCAAGCAGACAGAAGGATATGAAAAGGTCATAGAATGGGAGCAACAAATTTTATAAAGCTAAAGCCGAAAGTTTACAAAGCCGTCCGATTGGATGGCTTTTTTGTTGGTCAGTTACCAATAACAATACTTTGAGCGTAATGATATTTTCAAGCCTATAGGTGAGCAATTGAATTATTTTAACCCCAAAACCAACCCCCAAACAAAATAGAAAACGGCGTAAAATATTGATATTCAATACGTTACGCCGTTTTTAGTGTAGTGCAAGCACGAAAAATGTCGAACTATTTTATGGTTGATTTACATTTGATAAACCATTTTGTATATTAGTTTCCAAACAATATCACGAAGCTGTAGATTTCTATAATAAGGACTTTGGAAATTTAATTATCTTCTAATTTGTACATCCTCTATAGTTACTGATTCACTCATCATCACACATTGGCATCTCTTTATCAGCATTCGTAGCGCTATACCTACAAAAATTAAGCAATCAACCCAAAATAACTTTTCTATGCAATTGTCCCCACGAGACAATAGTACCAATTAATGGTTCTAAAGACTTCCCATGCTTAGTAAGGCTATAAATAACAGAAAGTGCTTTTGTATCTTCAACTTTACGACTAATCAATTGATTCATTTCTAAATACTTTAATTCTTTAATCAAAGTACGAGGAGTGATACTCCCTAAATCTCTTTTTAATTCATTAAATCTCTTTTCTTTATCGCAAAGACTTGCTAATATAGCCCCACGCCATCGACCACCTATGATTTCAATTACATCCTGAACATCTCTGTTATTAAAATGCTTTTCTTTATTTTTCATTCGATTCTTTTTAAAGTAGTATCCTAAAATATAGTTGTGTTTTTACAAAAGTAGTATATTGTATATACCGATATTGTAGTTTTGTAACCGAAAGTGCGAATCTCTGAAAATACAGAGAAGGAAACATTTTTTAATACCCGCTAACACTAGAATTTTAAAAAGTAAGTAGTACCTTTTAGTTAAGAAAATTAAAAGCCCAACCTAAATTAATTCATCTATTTGTTCCATAAATTTAAAGTAATACTCAGGCTCATTCGTCATACAAAAAATGAATGCAGTTGTAAAATTAACAATGAAAGAGCATCAGAAAATAAATACTGTTTCCCAAACCTTTAATAATTTGGGGAAACAGCTATTAACTTTCATAAAAAAGAAAGTGCAATTAGCCCAAGACGCTGAAGATATTTTTCAGGAGGTTTGGTTTCAATTTAGTAAATTAACAAATATAGATGCGCTTGATAATGCTAGTGCTTGGTTGTATGCCGTTTCAAGAAATAAAATCACAGACTTTTACCGTAAGAAGAAAACAGATAACCTTGAAGATTATACTTACGAGAACGAGGAAGGCGAATTTTCCATAAAAGATATTTTATTATTAGACGACAGTCAAAATCCTGAACTAGTTATTTTCAAAGAATTATTTTGGGAAACGTTATTAAACGCATTAGAAGAACTGCCCGAAAACCAAAAGCGAGTGTTTGTGCTTAATGAATTAGAAGATAAAACCTTGCAAGAAATAGCTGATGCTCAAGGTGAAAAATTAAAAACAATTATAAGCCGAAAAGGATATGCCATAAAGCATTTAAGAAAAAAATTGCTTCCACTTTACAATGAATTAAATCTATAATTAGAAATGAAAAACAGAAAGCCGATATTGATGTTAATACCCATAGCACTATTTTTTGCCATTGGATTTTTTACAATGACCCTTTGGAATATACTAATTCCTGACCTATTTGGGATAAAAGCAATTACATATTGGCAGGCAATAGGTTTATTTACTTTAAGTAGAATTTTGTTTGGAAGTTTTAGAATTGGAAAGAGAAAACCTCCATTTTCCACTACTAGACAGAATGAAAAAATGATGAAGATGACCGATGAAGAAAGATTGAAATTGACCGAAGAATTGAAAAAGCGATGCATGAAATAATTAGCAAAGTGCTTAAATAAACTTTAGAAAAAACTGAGAATATTTTTTGTTTGGGTAAAGTAAAAATTACGTTCATCCGTCTTCACTTATGTAATTAGCGAATAAGATTAAAAAAATGAAAAATCAATTCGCATTTTTAAAACATACAGTATAAAATTTAAAAAAAATGAAAAAATCAATTGTCAAACCAATTATTGGAGGTGCATTGTTAGGAGCATTTGTATTCTTCACCGGACCGTTATTATTTGCAGTACTATTGTTGAAATTTATTTTTACTCCATTTGGCATGGGGCGGATGATGATGGCGAGACGATTTTCGTTTCTAAATGGAGGTATGCCTCCAGTTGCATTTGCAGAAAAAATAAGAGGAATGAATGATGAAGAATTCACTTCGTTTAAAGAAAAAGTGCAAAACCGCTTTGGAGGTAATTGCCGTAATCAAAATTGTTAATCAAAAAAAATAAAAAATGAACAGAAAACCAAGATTCTTAATCGGATTAGTAAGTGCTATTATTACCTTCAGTGTATTATTGACCGTTGTCGGCAAACCAAAATATTTTGAAAAATGCCATTTACCTAAGGAATGCAACACAACAAAGGCTGTGAATTAATATTAGTAAAATTGGATTAAAAAGAGAGTAAATAAGGCAACCGTTTGTGTTGCCTTATTTTTTATTTAGTATACCAAAAGATACTTGAATTTTTCCTAAAATAGTATATTTTGGATACTGCTTTTCTAACTTTGTAAAAAGAAATAAACACGAAATATATGAACTTGACAATTATTGGAGCATCGGCAGGTGTTGGGCTAGAAACCGTAAAAAGAGCATTGCAACGCAATCATAAAGTTACAACCCTCTCTCGTTCCGAAATTAATTTCCCCGAAAATCCAAACTTGATCACCCTTATTGGTAGTGCGACAAACAAAACCGATTTGAAAAAATCAATTGAAAATGCTAATGCGGTAATTGTGGCATTAGGCACTGGGAAAAGTATGAAGCCAACTACTCTATATTCCGATTTTGCAAGACTGCTAGTAGAAGTTCAACAAGAAACAAATACTCAATTCCCATTTATTATTTTAACTGGTTTTGGGGCAGGAGAAAGTGGTGCATTTAATAGTTTTTTTATGAAACTGTTTTTTAAATTTCTCTTGAAAGATGTTTATGCCGACAAAACTAAAATGGAAGAAATTATTGCAAATTCAAAACTGAAATGGGAAATAGTAAGACCCGGACTTTTGAAAGATAATTCTTTTACAGAAAGATATAGAGTAGAAACACAACTTTTTAAAGGAATGAACATTGGCTCAATTAATCGTGCTGATGTAGCAGACTACATGGTGAAACAAGCAGAAAATCCGACAAATATTTTTAAATATACGTCTTTGTCAAATAATTAATATGGAAAAGCAAACAGCAAGATTAGAAGCATTTAGTGATGGCATTTTTGGAGTGGCCATTACGCTATTGGCAATCGAAATAGGCATTAAAGAATATGAAGGTGCAACGAATATAAATTTGTGGCAAAAAATAATTGAAAGATGGCCTGAATATTTTACTTATTTCAACTCATTTGCCACTGTGCTATTGATATGGATGGGGCATCATAAAATATTAAATAGGATTTGGAAAGCAAATCATTGGATTATATTATTGAATGGTCTGGTACTATTGTTTGTGGTATTATTTCCATTCCCCACCAAAACAGTTGGTGCATTTATTGGTACAAATGCAATAAATACAGCGGTAGCATTTTATGCGGGGTTTACTGGTTGTATTGTGTTGAGTATGTTGCTACTTAATATTGGAATAATTAGAAGTAAAAGAACGATCATCAATCCGGATAAAAATTTGCCTTGGTTTAAAAATATGATGAAAGGGCAAATTCTTGGACTTGTAATTTATACCATTGCCGCCATTATTGCTTTTTATTCACCATTTATTGCATTAGCGCTTACTTTTTTTATGTGGATTTTTTGGGCTATTGTAACAAAAGATACTGATGAAGATTATGAAAATTAAAACAAAGAAAATGAATAAACTTTTAGTAGCAATACCATTTATATTCTTTACAACTGCTGCATTCAGTCAAGAAGAGAAAAAAGAAGAACCGCTCAAACATTATATGCCCATGTATTTGGATATGCCCGCAGAACTCAACGTTCGCAAGGGCTACAAAGAAATTGATATTGGATATGGCATGGCGAGTTTCAAAGATTTTAATGGCATTCGCACTATGGCAGAGTTTGATTTTTCTCCTTTGGATAATTTGGGGTTTGAAATTGAAGTGCCGTTTATATTTGTACATTATAAAAATAATCAAAACCCTAATCCTTTAGGAGGGCAAGATATAATAGTTCCCGAAGAGGGAGGCAATGTACAAAGTGCAATGGCATTGAGGTTAGGATTTAACTACACCATTCATTCTTTCAAGAAAGCTAAAACTACTCTTACCGTAGGTTATTTTAATGAGTTTGAAAGTTCTCCTTTTGTGCAATTTGGCAAGCCGATAATAGAAGGAAATGTGTATAATCCATTTTTTTCTATTGCAAAGATTTGGGGTGAAAGGTTACACACGATTCTCTATACAGGTCCGGCTATCAGACAAACCTTTGAGGACAATGCATGTAAAACGGTATTCCGTTTTAACCCTACTGCAAGCTACCGCTTCGGAAAAGGACGCAAGGA